>CAZIWV010000078.1:0-1949 GCA_964543145.1 uncultured Pseudomonas sp. | reverse complement strand
GCCGGGGTCGGTAATGTTGGCTTGATTACCGAGGCGCCCTGATGCAGCAACAGCGAGAGCCGTCCGCCTCGGAAAGCTTCTTCTGGCCTAGCGTCTGGGCGATTGCCCTGCACGTTCTGGTGTTTGGCATGCTGTTTGTCAGCTTTGCCATGACCCCGGAGCTGCCGCCAGCCAAGCCGATCGTGCAGGCGACCCTGTATCAGCTGAAATCGAAAAGTCAGGCCACCACCCAGACCAATCAGAAGATTGCCGGTGAGGCCCAGAAGTCGGCTGCGCGCCAGACTGAAGTCGAACAGATGGAACAGAAGAAGGTCGAGCAGGAAGCGGTGAAGGCTGCTGCGGAACAAAAGAAAGACGAGGCGGCTCAAAAGGCCGAAGAATCGAAAAAGGCTGACGAAGCGAAGAAGGCCGACGAGGCGAAAAAGGCTGATGAAGCCAAGAAAGCCGAGAAAGCTGCCGAAGCCAAAAAAGCCGAAGAGAAACAACTGGCTGATATAGCCAAGAAGAAATCTGAAGAAGAAGCCAAGAAAGCGGCTGAAGAAGAGGCCAAGAAAAAGGCCGCTGAAGAAGCCAAGAAAAAGATAGTCGAAGACGCGAAGAAGAAAGCCGCCGAAGACGCCAAGAAAAAAGCTGAAGCAGACGAGGCGAAGAAGAAAATCGCCGATGATGCGAAGAAGAAAGCTGCCGCCGACGCCTCCAAGAAAAAGGCCCAGGAAGCAGCACGTAAATCCGCCGAAGATAAAAAGGCCCAGGCCTTGGCAGATTTGCTTTCCGACACGCCGCAACGTCAGCAGGCCTTGGCCGATGAACGTGGTGACGAAGTCGCGGGCAGTTTCGACGATCTGATTCGCGCTCGCGCAGCAGAAGGCTGGACACGTCCACCTTCGGCACGCAAAGGCATGACAGTCGTGCTGCAGATCGGCATGTTGCCGGACGGTACGGTGACTTCGGTCAGCGTGGCCAAGTCCAGTGGTGATGGTCCGTTCGATGCGTCGGCAGTGGCAGCGGTGAAGAATATTGGACGTTTGACAGAAATGCAGGGAATGAAGCCGAGCGATTTTGCTCCGTATCGTTCATTCAAGATGACATTCACACCTGAGGATCTAGCCTTGTGAGAAACCTTCTTCGAGGAATGCTTGTCGTTATTTGCTGTATGGCAGGGATAGCGGCGGCGGATGAAAAGAACATCCTGGTAACCAGCGGTAGCGATCGGGCCACCCCGATTGCGGTTGTACCGTTTGGCTGGCAGGGCGGCAGCGTTCTGCCGGACGATATGGCGGAAATCATTGGTAATGACCTGCGCAACTCGGGTTACTACGCGCCAATTCCGAAACAGAACATGATCAGCCAGCCGACCCAAGGCAGCGAAGTGATCTACCGTGACTGGAAAGCCCTGGGCGCCCAGTACCTGATGGTAGGTAGCATCGTTCCAGCAGGCGGTCGCTTGCAGGTGCAATACGCTCTGTTCAACGTGGCCACCGAGCAGCAAGTGCTGACCGGTAGCGTGTCGGGCAGCGTTGACCAACTGCGGGACATGGCGCACTACATTGCCGACCAGTCGTTCGAGAAACTGGTGGGTATCAAGGGTGCGTTCTCTACCCGCATGTTGTACGTGACGGCTGAGCGTTTCTCGGTGAACAACACCCGCTACACCCTGCAACGTTCGGACTACGACGGTGCCCGTGCAGTGACCCTGTTGCAATCGCGCGAGCCGATCCTGTCGCCGCGTTTTGCGCCAGATGGCAAGCGTATTGCCTACGTGTCGTTCGAGCAGAAGCGTCCGCGCATCTTCGTCCAGCACATCGACACCGGTCGCCGTGAGCAGATCACCAACTTTGAAGGCCTGAACGGTGCCCCAGCCTGGTCGCCGGATGGCAATCGCCTGGCATTCGTACTGTCCAAGGACGGTAACCCGGATATCTACGTGATGAACCTCGGTTCGCGCCAGA
>CAZIWV010000077.1:0-2013 GCA_964543145.1 uncultured Pseudomonas sp. | reverse complement strand
ACTGAAGGTTGCCGCGGTGAAGGCGGTTACCTGATCAACAAGCACGGCGAGCGTTTTATGGAGCGTTACGCTCCGAACGCCAAAGACTTGGCTGGTCGTGACGTTGTTGCCCGTTCCATGGTTAAAGAGATCATTGCCGGTAACGGCTGCGGTCCCGATGGCGACCACGTAATGCTGAAGCTCGATCACCTCGGTGAAGAAGTTCTGCATAGCCGTCTGCCAGGCATCATGGAACTGTCGAAAACCTTCGCCCACGTTGACCCAGCTGTAGCGCCGATCCCGGTTGTGCCTACCTGCCACTATATGATGGGCGGCGTTGCCACCAACATTCATGGCCAGGCGATCACTCAGGACGCCGAAGGCAATGATCAGATCATTCCTGGTCTGTTCGCCGTAGGTGAAGTGGCTTGCGTATCGGTGCACGGTGCCAACCGTCTGGGCGGTAACTCGCTGCTCGACCTGGTGGTGTTTGGTCGCGCTGCAGGCCTGTTCCTGGAGCAGACCCTGAAAGAGGGCGTCGACTACGCACGTGCTCGTCAGTCCGATATCGACGCTGCTCTAGCGCGTCTGGAAGGTCTGAATTCGCGCACTGAAGGCGAAGACGTCGCCAGCCTGCGTAAAGAGCTGCAAAGCTGCATGCAGAACTACTTTGGTGTATTCCGCACAGGCGAATACATGCAGAAGGGTATTGCTCAGTTGGCTGATCTGCGCGTGCGCATCGGCAACGTGAAAATCAATGACAAGAGCCAGGCATTCAATACCGCTCGTATTGAAGCGCTGGAATTGCAAAACCTGCTTGAAGTGGCCGAAGCGACCGCGATTGCTGCCGAGGTTCGTAAAGAGTCCCGTGGTGCTCACGCTCGTGAAGACTACGAAGATCGGGATGACGAAAACTGGCTCTGCCATTCCCTGTATTTCCCAGGGGAAAAGCGCGTTACCAAACGTGCTGTTAACTTCGCGCCGAAAACCGTACCCGCGTTTGAACCGAAGATTCGTACTTACTAAGGGTGGCCGACATGTCGCAAGCCAAACTGCTGCAAGTAAGCGTATACCGCTACAACCCGGATCAGGATGCTGCTCCGTTCATGCAGGACTTCCAGGTCAACACTGATGGCAAAGACATCATGATCCTGGACGTTCTGGCACTGATCAAAGAACAGGACGAGGGTTTTTCCTACCGTCGTTCCTGCCGCGAGGGCGTTTGTGGCTCCGACGGCATGAACATCAACGGCAAAAATGGCCTGGCCTGCATCACCCCGTTGTCGGCGGTGGTTAAAGGCAACAAGTTGGTGGTTCGCCCACTGCCTGGCCTGCCGGTGATCCGTGACCTGGTCGTGGATATGAGCATCTTCTACAAGCAGTACGAGAAGGTGAAACCTTTCCTACAGAACAATACGCCTGCGCCGGCTATCGAGCGTTTGCAGACTCCGGAAGAGCGCGAAAAGCTCGACGGTCTGTACGAGTGCATTCTGTGCGCTTGCTGCTCGACTTCCTGCCCGTCGTTCTGGTGGAACCCCGATAAGTTCCTCGGTCCAGCTGCGCTGCTGCAAGCCTATCGTTTCCTGGCTGACAGCCGTGATACCCATACCGAAGAGCGCTTGGCTGCACTTGATGACCCATTCAGCGTATTCCGCTGCCGCGGCATCATGAACTGCGTGAACGTTTGCCCTAAGGGTCTGAACCCAACCAAGGCAATCGGCCACGTGCGCAGCATGCTGTTGCAAAGCGGTATCTGATTTAACGGTTTACCCGTAGCACGTGTGTTACGAGCAGTACCTGCGGCGCCGACTAGTCGGCGCCGTAGTTTAAGACCGAGTCGTTACCCAAAAGGCGGCGGCTCTCATTCTGAAAAATTGACGACCAGCAGGGGCATCCGGGCTGGTACCCGGACTATCTGCGGGATCCGAAGTGGCGTTACCTGGTCGAGGTTTCGGCAGGGTTGTGTCATGCGGTGTCCACGCCGGTGGTGTCCCCTTACCGAGGGTGACCAAGCATGCAAGAAAGCGTGATGCA
>CAZIWV010000076.1:0-2360 GCA_964543145.1 uncultured Pseudomonas sp. | reverse complement strand
CGCATGCGCAGTTGCGACACGGCAATCACCAGGTACACCAGCAGCGCAATCGCGCCGGAGCTGGCCAGCAGGAATTCAAACACCGCCGCCGGCGCCACGTAGTTGGCAAATACCGCGAGGAACGCCGCGCCGGTAGACAGCATCACCGCCCAGTAAGGCGTGCCGCTCTTGTTGGTGCGCTTGGCCACCGCCGGCGCATCACCACGACGCCCCAGGGAAAACAGCATGCGCGACGCGGTGTACAGCGCCGAGTTCAAGCAACTGGTCACGGCGACCAACACCACCAAGTCGACGATCAGCTTGGCATTCGGGATGCCCATGCGTTCCAGCACAGTCTGGTAGGAACCGACGGCAGCCAGGGTCGGATCGTTCCACGGCACCAGGGCCACAACGATGAAGATCGACACCAGGTAGAACAAGCCGATCCGCCAGATCACCGAGTTGGTGGCCTTGGTGATCTGCTGGCCAGGGTTCTTCGATTCTGCGGCCGCGATGGTCACGATCTCGGTGCCCATGAACGAGAACATGGTGGTCAAAATCGCCGCCAGCACCGCGCCCATGCCGTTGGGCAAAAAGCCTTGGGTGTCGAACAGGTGCGAAACACCGCTGACCTGACTGCCCGGCAGCAAGCCGAAAATCGCCAGCACGCCGAGGATCACAAAGCCGATGATCGCCACCACCTTGATCAGGGCAAACCAGAACTCGAACTCGCCGTAGTTCTTCACGCTGAACAGGTTGGTCGCGGTCAGCAGCAGGGTGATGACCAGGGTGAAAGCCCAGATCGCCACGTCGGGGAACCAGGCATGCAGGATAGTTGCGGCGGCGTTGGCTTCCAGGGGAATCACCAGCACCCAGAACCACCAATACAGCCAGCCGATGGTAAAGCCGGCCCAATGGCCGATAGCCCGGTCGGCGTAAGTGGAAAATGAGCCAGTGTCTGGCGAGGCAACGGCCATCTCGGCCAGCATGCGCATCACCAGCACCACCAACGTACCGGCTGCGGCATAAGCCAACAGTACGGCGGGCCCGGCTGCCGCAATCGCGTGGCCGGAGCCGACAAACAAACCAGCGCCGATCACACCGGCAATCGACAACATGGTGACATGCCGCGGTTTGAGCCCCTGTTCGAGGTCATTGGAGCTTTGCGTACTACTCATTGACACACCTTTGCGAGGAATTGCGTATACGGTCCACCCGGCCTGCCGCCTCTTCGTGAAAAGAAACAAACGGGGCGTTCTTTATTTTTTACGCAAGATTTGCGCCAAAATGTTACAAAGCCAAGGTTGACGCGGCCTGTAGGACAATCCCTCAGCGCTCGCAAGCCATTGAGATTACTGGCAATCCGCCACAGCGTTACCGCTCGACTCACTTCAAGAACGAATGAGCGCACCAAAAACACACACAAAAAGTAAGTGACGCCCAATTAAAGGGCCGATAGGCACCGTTTACCCGTTTAACCCTTCCAACACCCGGCCAAAGCTGGCACCATCGCGCCCTTTTTTACGCGACTGCCACGGGTTTATCGGTTAAAACGGCTGTTCGGTTGTTGATGGCGCGACACGCTACTGTGCCGATGCGACAACCTGTCACACACCGTCTGTTTAACGCCCGTGGCGCTGTTGGCTGTCATCCGGACGCTATGCTAGCTTGGCGCCACGCCAGGAAGGCGACCCAACAGCAGGAACGCAATGAACACAATGAGGACCGCACATGGCTTTGGCCGCGCCCGCGCTTGAAATCCGCAACTTGCATAAACGCTATGGTGAGCTGGAGGTGCTTAAAGGCATCTCGCTGACCGCTCGCGACGGCGATGTGATCTCGATCCTGGGTTCGTCCGGTTCCGGCAAGTCCACCTTCCTGCGCTGCATCAACCTGCTGGAAAACCCGCACCAGGGCCAGATCCTGGTAGCCGGCGAAGAACTCAAGCTCAAGGCCGCGAAAAACGGCGAGCTGATGGCCGCCGACGGCAAGCAGATCAATCGCCTGCGCAGCGAAATCGGTTTTGTCTTCCAGAACTTCAACCTCTGGCCGCACATGAGCATCCTCGACAACATCATCGAGGCCCCACGCCGCGTGCTCGGCCAAAGCAAAGCCGAGGCCATCGAAGTGGCCGAGGCGCTGCTGGCCAAGGTCGGCATTGGCGACAAGCGCCACGCCTACCCGGCGCAGTTGTCTGGCGGCCAGCAGCAACGCGCCGCCATCGCCCGCACCCTGGCGATGCAGCCTAAAGTCATTCTGTTCGATGAGCCCACTTCGGCACTTGACCCGGAAATGGTTCAGGAAGTACTTAATGTGATCCGCGCGCTGGCCGAAGAAGGCCGCACCATGCTGCTGGTCACCCACGAAATGGGCTTTGCCCG
>CAZIWV010000075.1:0-3172 GCA_964543145.1 uncultured Pseudomonas sp. | reverse complement strand
CCTACGACCAATTGGTTAAAAGCCAACTGCTCTACCAACTGAGCTAACGACCCGCTGTGTGGTGGCGCGTATAATACTGATTTTTAAGGACTATTCAACACCTTTTTGAAAATAATCAAAAATAAGGTGTTGGGTCGTCCACACCCGCTGCCGCGAAGCCTTCTGCACGCAGGCGGCAGCTATCGCATTTGCCGCACGCGCGGCCCTCATCGTCGGCCTGATAGCAGGAGACGGTGAGGCCATAATCTACGCCGAGCTTCACACCCGCCTGAACGATTTGCGCCTTGCTCAGGTTCTGCAGTGGCGCCTGAATCCGGAAGCCATTGCCTTCAACGCCGGCTTTGGTGGCCAGATTGGCCATGCGCTCGAACGACTCGATGAACTCCGGACGGCAATCCGGGTAACCGGAATAGTCCACGGCGTTGACACCAATAAAGATGTCACGTGCGCCAAGCACTTCTGCCCAGCCCAACGCCAGAGACAGGAACACCGTGTTACGCGCCGGCACATACGTCACCGGAATGCCTTCGCCCAACTCTTCCGGGATGTCAATGCTGCTGTCGGTCAGTGCCGAGCCGCCCATGCCATTAAGGTTGAGGCCAATCACTTTGTGTTCGATCACACCCAGGTCGCGGGCGACGCGGGCAGCGGCGTGCAACTCGGCATGGGAACGCTGGCCGTAGTCAAAGCTCATGGTGTAGCAGCGGTAGCCTTCGGCGCGAGCCATGGCCACGACGGTGGCCGAATCGAGACCGCCGGACAACAAGATGACGGCACGTTTTTCAGTGGAATTCAGTTGTTCTGTCATATCAGCGCCCCGGCTCGTCATTCCATAGATATTTATGCAACTGCAATTGCAACCGTACTGGCAGGTTGTCCGCTACCACCCAGTCCGCCAGTTCTCGAGCATTGAGGTCATGGTGGCTTGGGGAAAACAGCACTTCACCGGCACGTCGATCAAGACCGTACTGAATCAGTTTGGAGACGGCCCAGTCATAGTCGTCGCGCGAGCAGATGACAAACTTCACCTGATCGTTGGGCGTCAGCAGTTCGATGTTCTCGTAACGGTTGCGATGCGCTTCTTTCGAGTCCGGCGTTTTCAGATCGACAACGCGACTGACGCGCGGATCGACGGCCGAAATGTCGAGGGCACCGCTGGTTTCCAGCGAGACCTCGTAACCGGCATCACACAACTGTTTGAGCAATGGAATGGCATTGGGTTGTGCCAGCGGCTCACCGCCGGTGACACAGACGTAGCGCGGACGAAATCCGGCCACTTGCTCGAGGATGTCGTCGAGGGTGCGCACGGTACCGCCACTGAAGGCATAGGCGCTGTCGCAGTATTGGCAACGCAAAGGGCAACCGGTCAGGCGCACAAAAACCGTGGGCAGCCCGGCAGTCCGCGTTTCCCCCTGCAACGAGTAGAAAACTTCGGTGATTCTCAATGTGTCTTGCATAGTCGCCACGGGCGTAACAGCTAAACAGGCTGTCCGCCTCCGTCAGGCACTTCAGGCAATCCCGCCAACGCGTAGACCGCAAGAAGCGTGTTTCAGAAAAAGGGCGTGAATTCTAACGAAAAAACCCGCGACAAGCGCGGGTTTCTTCCAAACGGGTCAAGCTTGCTTACATGCGTTGCAGATCGCGTTGAGCCAACTGAGCGGCGGAGGTACCCGGGTATTGGGCTACCACCTGTTGCAGAATGCCTTTGACCTTGTCGGTATGACCGAGGCGGCGCTCTACATCAGCCAGCTTGTACAGCGAGTCAGGCACTTTGGCATGCTTGGGATACAGCTGCGAAACCTTGGCGAAAGCCTGACCTGCGCCTTGCAGATCGCCCTTGGCCAGATTGACTTCGCCCAGCCAGTACTGGGCGTTGCCCGCGTATTGGCTGTTCGGGTATTTGCGCAGGAAAGCGGCAAAAGCCTGGCTGGCCTTATCGAAATCCTTGGCTTTGATCAGGTCGAAAGCGGCATCGTAATACAGCTTTTCCTTGGCCGGATCACCCGGTTCACTGCTTGCAGCAGGTGCCTGGGCAGCAGCCCCGGCGCCAGCGGCAGCACCGGCAGCAGCACTTGCATCGCCACCGGCAGAAGAATTCTCAGGAGTCGCGGCAGGTGCAACGCCGGATCCTATGCGCCGATCAAGATCCTGGTATCGCTCCAGGGATTCCTGCTTCATGCGCGCAACCTGATTCTGCAGTTCTTCAATCACACCTTGCTGGCGCGATATCTGATCCTGCATTTGTTGCAGTTGGTTGAACAGCATGCCTTGTGCCGAGGCAGGGGCCGAAGCCGCTCCCCCGGCATAGGCGCCGTTCGTACCGTAACCTGCAGGCGGATAACTGCTCCCGCTATTGTTATAACCGGAGTTGTCATCGACCACAGGAACCGCAGCCCACGCCGCAAGCGGCGCGAGGCTGAGAGCCAGAACAGTTACAGCACGACGGCACGTTCGCATATCGAATTACTTACGCAGTTCGACGCGACGGTTTTGAGCCCAGGACTGCTCGTCGTTGCCGGTAGCAACTGGACGCTCTTCGCCGTAGGAAACCAGTTCCAGCTGAGCTGGGGAAACACCTTGCAGTACCAGGTAGCGCTGAACGGCTTTCGCACGACGCTCGCCCAGTGCCATGTTGTACTCACGAGTACCACGTTCGTCGGTGTTGCCTTCCAGAACAACGCGAGCGCCGTTTGCTTTCAGGTCTTTGGCGTGAACGTCCAGAGCGCGCATGGCTTCTGGCTTCAGGTCCGAGCTGTCGTATTCGAAGTAGAAGGTGGTGATTGCGCGCAGAGCAGCTTCTTCGCTCAGGGAACCGTCAACGGCACCAGTGTTTGCGCCGTAACCAGCGTTTGGATCAACAGCGCCTTCACCGGCGTTGTCGCCGCCTTTGGACGAGCAACCTACAGCTACAGCCATGGCCAGAGCCAGCGCAGCAAATTTACCAAACTTCAGCATTTCCATCGTGAAACTCCTAATGAACCCCAGTGTGTTAAGTAAAACGTGTAGCGCCCGCTCACTTCAGGTAAGGGGACCAGGACGGTTCTCTGACTTCGCCTTGAGCGGTAGGAAGCGGGAGCCTAACGCGTCCGTTAATGGACACGAGCATCAAGACTCCCCGGCCCTGCTGGCGGGTGGCGTAGATTACCATGGTGCCGTTGGGCGCAACAGTAGG
>CAZIWV010000074.1:0-3420 GCA_964543145.1 uncultured Pseudomonas sp. | reverse complement strand
AAGCTGAACGGCACGCGGGGGTACCGACATGATGCAACACCTTTATTGTTAAAAATATCAATCATTAGACTGATGGGGTGTGAGTCAATCTTAATCGCCTCACACTGTCAATAGTGCCATATTTTGCCCTGAAACGGGGCGCAGTGGCCATTTTTAGGGCGTTTCAGGGCATCTCAACCCCCTTGGCGCCCTTGTCTGGCGCGGCGCTCAGTGAGCCGTGTTAGATTTTTTACATCACTATTGTGTAAAAAAATGAACAAGGCTAAGCTCCGGTTCAAACCCATAACAGCAATAAAACGGGTGTCCCATGTCGCGCCTGCCGTTAATCGGCGTTACCGCCTGTACCAAACAGGTCGGCCTCCATCCTTATCATATAGCTGGGGATAAGTACGTTCGGGCAGTTGCCGTCGGCGCTGGTGGCCTGCCATTGATCATTCCCTCGCTTGGCGATTTGCTCGATTTCGACGCCTTGCTGAGCAGTCTAGACGGCCTGCTGTTAACCGGCTCGCCATCCAACGTTGAACCCCACCTTTATAGCGGCCCAGCGAGTGCGCCAGGCACGCTCCACGACCCTGCTCGCGATGCCACCACCTTGCCCCTGATCCGTGCGGCAGTGGCGGCGGGCGTGCCCGTATTTGGCATCTGCCGCGGCTTTCAGGAGTTGAACGTGGCGTTTGGCGGCAGCCTGCACCAAAAGGTTCACGAGACCGGCACTTTCATGGATCACCGCGAGCCGGAAAATGAGCCCGTGGAAGTCCAATATGCACCTAGTCACCCGCTGCATGTGCAGCCGGGTGGCGTTCTCGCCGGCCTCGGCTTGCCGGATGAGATTCGCGTCAATTCCATTCATGGCCAGGGCGTTGATCGTCTGGCGCCGGGCCTGCGTGTAGAGGCTCTGGCACCTGACGGACTGATCGAAGCGATCTCGGTCGAAGGAGCTCAGAGCTTTGCCCTCGGCGTGCAGTGGCACCCCGAATGGCAAGTACGCTCCAACCCCGAATACCTCGCCATCTTCCAGGCATTTGGAGATGCCTGCCGCAAGCGGGCGAGTCAACGCTGAGCTTAGCTATATAGCTAGGTTTTCAATCCCCCCTGAGGTCTTTATGAGTCCCAAACTCGACCAACTCACCAGTTGGCTGAAAGAGCGCAAGATCACCGAAGTTGAGTGCTTTATTAGTGATCTAAGCGGTATTTCCCGCGGCAAAATTGCTCCAACCAACAAGTTCATCGATGAGAAGGGCATGCGCCTCCCTGAGAGCGTGCTGCTGCAGACCGTCACCGGTGACTACGTGGAAGACGACATTTATTACGACCTGCTCGACCCGGCTGATATCGATATGATCTGCCGCCCGGACGAAAATGCCGTGTTCCTCGTACCCTGGGCGATTGAGCCTACCGCGCAGGTGATTCACGACACCTACGACAAGCAAGGCAACCCGATCGAGTTGTCGCCGCGCAACATCCTAAAGAAAGTACTCAAGCTCTACGCCGAAAAAGGCTGGCAGCCGATTGTGGCGCCGGAGATGGAGTTCTACCTGACCAAGCGCAGCGATGACCCGGACTATCCGTTGCAAGCGCCGATTGGCCGCTCCGGCCGTGCCGAGACTGGCCGCCAGTCGTTCTCCATCGACGCGGCCAACGAGTTCGATCCGCTGTTCGAAGACGTGTATGACTGGTGCGAGCTGCAAGAGCTGGATCTGGACACGCTGATCCACGAAGACGGCACCGCGCAGATGGAAATCAACTTCCGTCACGGCGACGCACTGCACCTGGCCGACCAAATCATTATCTTCAAGCGCACCATGCGTGAGGCGGCGCTCAAACATAATGTGGCCGCCACCTTTATGGCCAAGCCCATGACCGGCGAGCCGGGCAGCGCGATGCACTTGCACCAGAGCATCATCGACATCAAAACCGGCAAGAGCATCTTCTCCAACGAAGACGGCACCATGAGCCAGCTGTTCCTGCACCACATCGGTGGTCTGCAGAAATACATTCCTGAGCTATTGCCGCTGTTCGCGCCGAACGTCAACTCGTTCCGCCGCTTCCTGCCCGATACCTCCGCGCCGGTAAACGTGGAGTGGGGCGAAGAAAACCGCACCGTGGGCCTGCGCGTTCCGGACGCCTCGCCGCAGAACCGTCGGGTGGAAAACCGCCTGCCGGGCGCCGACGCCAACCCCTATATCGCCATCGCCGCCAGCTTGCTGTGCGGCTATATCGGTATGGTCGAGGAGCTGAACCCGAGTGCTCAGGTTAAAGGTCGTGGCTACGAGCGCCGTAACCTGCGCTTGCCGCTGACCATCGAAGATGCCCTCGAGCGTATGGAAAACTCCAAGACCGTCGAGAAGTACCTGGGTAGCAAGTTTGTTAGCGGTTACATCGCCGTTAAGCGTGCCGAGCACGAAAACTTCAAGCGCGTAATCAGCTCCTGGGAACGCGAGTTCCTGCTGCTCTCGGTATAAATAGACGACTCACAAGCCCGGCACATGCCGGGCTTGTTTGAATTGAGGTTTGCAATGACTAGCCCAGTGAAGAACCCACAAACCCGTGAGTGGCAGGCGCTCAGCGCCAACCACCATCTGGCGCCTTTCAGCGACTACAAACAGCTGAAGGAAGTTGGTCCGCGCATCATCACCAAAGCCGATGGCGTGTACCTGTGGGACAGCGAAGGCAACAAGATTCTCGACGCCATGGCCGGCCTCTGGTGCGTGGCCATCGGCTACGGCCGTGATGAGCTGGCCGATGCCGCCGCCAAGCAAATGAAAGAGCTGCCGTTCTACAACACCTTTTTTATGACCGCGCACCCGCCGGTGCTGGAGTTGGCAAAAACCATCGCCGACTTGGCGCCTGCCCATATGAACCATGTGTTCTTTACCGGCTCGGGTTCGGAAGGTAACGACACCATGCTGCGAATGGTCCGTCATTACTGGCAAGTGAAGGGCAAGCCGCAGAAGAAAGTCATCATCGGTCGCCTCAATGGCTACCACGGCTCCACCGTGGCCGGCGCCGCGCTGGGCGGTATGCAGGGCATGCACGAACAGGGCGGCATGCTCCCGGATATCGTGCATATTCCGCAGCCCTACTGGTTTGGTGAAGGCGGCGATATGAGCCCGGACGAGTTCGGGATCTGGGCTGCTGAGCAGCTGGAAAAGAAAATTCTCGAAGTCGGCGAAGACAACGTTGCCGCCTTTATTGCCGAGCCCATCCAAGGCGCCGGTGGTGTGATTATTCCACCCGAAACCTACTGGCCGAAGGTGCGCGAAATCCTCGCCAAATACGACATCCTGTTCGCCGCCGATGAGGTGATTTGTGGCTTTGGCCGCACCGGCGAGTGGTTCGGTAGCGACTACTACGGCAACACTCCAGACCTGATGACCATCGCCAAGGGCCTGACCTCCGGTTATATCCCCATGGGTGGCC
>CAZIWV010000073.1:0-3527 GCA_964543145.1 uncultured Pseudomonas sp. | reverse complement strand
CGCTGCTCTGTGAAGGGCAGTTCCTGGTGGCCTGTGTGCGCGCCGACAGTTTGAAACCCCGGGCTATTCCCGAAGCGTTGCGTATGGCCTTTGCTGGCCAGAGCGACGCGGGTACATCTAAAGCAGGAGATTAAGCGTGGAAGCCACCGTCGTCGACCATACCTCTATGTGGAGTCTGATCAGCAACGCCAGCATCGTGGTGCAGCTGGTTATGCTGGTGCTTGTAGGTGCATCGGTCACTTCATGGATCATGATCTTTCAGAAAAGCACCATGATCCGTGCCGCAAAACGTTCCCTGGAAACCTTCGAGGAACGCTTCTGGTCGGGCATCGATCTGTCCAAGCTCTATCGCCAGGCCGGCGCCAATCCAGACCCGGATTCGGGCGTTGAGCAAATTTTCCGTGGCGGCTTCAAAGAGTTCTCGCGTCTGCGCCAACAAGCGGGCGTTGACCCTGACGCGGTGATGGACGGCGTCAACCGTGCCATGCGCGTAGCCATTTCCCGCGAAGAAGAAAAGCTTGAACAGAGCCTGTCGTTCCTGGCTACCGTCGGTTCCACCAGCCCGTATATCGGTCTGTTCGGTACCGTATGGGGCATCATGAACTCCTTCCGCGGTCTGGCTTCTGCTCAGCAAGCGACCTTGGCCACTGTGGCGCCGGGTATTGCCGAGGCACTCATTGCCACCGCTATTGGCCTGTTCGCTGCGATTCCTGCGGTAATTGCTTACAACCGCTTTGCCGCTCGCGGCGAAACCCTGGTCGGCCGCTACTACACCTTCGCCGATGAATTCCAAGCCATCCTGCACCGTAAAGTGCACACCAGCGACGAGTAAGACGCTGGTTTTACTGAAGGCTTTAGGAAAGGTTTTAACTCATGGCACGTATTCGTAAGAGACGTAAACCAGTCGCCGAAATGAACGTGGTGCCCTACATCGATGTGATGTTGGTGCTGCTGGTGATTTTCATGGTGACTGCCCCGATGCTCAACCAGGGCGTGAAGGTTGACCTGCCCAAGGTGTCCAGCGATGCCTTGCCGCAAGACAACAACACCCAGGTGCTGACCATCTCGATCAAAGCCGACAAGACCTACTACTGGAACCTTGGCAGCGAAGTGGACACCGATAAGGTGCAGGCCAAGGCCCTGACCCTGCCGGAAATGACCACCGCCGTAACGGCGATCATGAACCAGAGTCGCGCCCAGGGTAAGCAGACGCAAGTGTTTATCCGCGCCGATAAAGTGGTCGACTACGGTGCCGTAATGGCCGCCATGGGCGGGCTGCAGCAGGCAGGCGTAGGTAATGTCGGCCTGATTACCGAGGCGCCCTAATGCAGGAACGCGAGCGCTCCTCATCGGAAAGCTTTTTCTGGCCAAGCATCTGGGCAATAGGGCTGCATGTTCTATTGTTCGGCACGCTGTTTGTCAGCTTTGCTTTTACGCCGGAGCTACCACCGTCTAAACCCATTGTTCAGGCCACGCTTTATGAGCTGAAGTCCAAGAGCCCGGCGACTGTGCAGACCAATCAAAAAATTGCTGGCGAAGCGAAGAAAACCGCTGCCAAGCAATACGAGGTCGAGCAGCTCGAAGCGAAGAAGGTTGAGCAAGAGAAGGTAAAAGCGGCGGAACAAAAGAAAGCCGAAGAAGCTCAAAAAGCCGAAGCCGCTGAACAGGCCGAAGCTGAGGCTGCCAAGGCCGCTGACGCGAAGAAGGCTGACGAAGCGAAAAAGGCCGAGGAAAAGAAACTCGCCGATATCGCCAAGAAGAAAACCGAAGAAGAACAGAAGAAAGCCGCGGAAGAAGCCAAGAAAAAGGCCGACGCCGAGGCCGAGAAGAAAAAAGCAGCCGATGACGCCAAGAAAAAAGCAGCGGATGCCAAGAAAGCCGCCGATGCGAAGAAAAAGGCTGAAGCTGAAGCGGTGAAGAAAAAGGCTGCCGAGGCTGCACGTAAGGCGACCGAAGATAAGAAGGCTCAGGCCTTGGCCGAGCTGCTGTCCAACGATACCGAACGTCAGGCGACCACCGCTGATGAGGTGGGTGATACGGTTTCGGGTAATTTCGATGACCTGATTCGTATGCGCGCTGCTGAAGGCTGGACCCGTCCGCCGGGCGCGAGCAAAGGCATGACCGTGGTGCTGCAGATCAATATGTTGCCCGATGGCACGATCACCGGCGTAAGCGTGGCGAAATCCAGCGGCAATGGCCCCTTCGATAGCTCGGCTGTAGCCGCAGTGAAAAATATCGGGCGTTTAGTAGAAATGCAGGGTTTGAGTCCGACGGACTTCAACCCCTATCGTTCATTCAAGATGACCTTCACACCTGAGGATTTAGATTTGTGATCAACATTCTTCGAGGACTGCTTGTGGTTCTTTGCTGCGCCGCTGGCATGGTGGCGGCAGAGGAAAAGAACATTCTGGTTAGCAGCGGTTCCGACCGCGCTATTCCTATCGCGGTTGTACCGTTTGGTTGGCAGGGCGGCACTGTGCTGCCGGAAGACATGTCCGACATCATCGGCAAAGACCTGCGCAACTCCGGTATTTTTGAGCCAATTCCACGTCAGAACATGATCAGTCTGCCAACTCAGGCGAGCGAAGTGATCTTCCGCGACTGGAAAGCACTTGGTGCTCAATATGTGCTGACCGGCAGCATCGTGCCTAACGGCGGCCGTCTGCAGGTGCAGTTCGCCCTGTTCAACGTCGCCACTGAACAGCAAGTGTTTACCGGTAGCGTAGGTGGTACCACTGATCAACTGCGCGATATGTCCCACTACATTGCTGACCAGTCGTTTGAAAAACTCACCGGCATCAAGGGCGCGTTTTCAACGCAAATGCTCTATGTGACGGCTGAGCGTTTCTCCGGCACCAACACCCGCTACACCTTGCAGCGTTCGGACTATGACGGTGCTCGCGCCGTGACCTTGCTGCAGTCGCGTGAGCCAATTCTGTCGCCGCGTTTTGCCAGCGACGGCAAACGCATCGCCTATGTATCGTTTGAGCAGAAGCGTCCGCGTATCTTTATCCAGCACATCGACACCGGTCGCCGTGAGCAAATCACCAACTTCGAAGGCCTCAATGGCGCGCCGGCATTCTCGCCAGACGGCAGCAAATTGGCGTTCGTGTTGTCGCGTGATGGCAATCCCGAGATCTATGTGATGGATCTGGGCAGTCGGCAGATGACCCGCGTGACCAATCACTTCGCAATTGATACCGAACCCTTCTGGGGCAAGGACGGTCAGACTATATACTTCACTTCTGACCGTGCCGGGAAACCGCAGGTTTATAAGACGAACATTGCCGGCGGTGCAGTTGACCGGGTGACCTTTGTAGGTAACTACAACGCCAACCCTAAACTGTCTGCTGACGAGAAGACGTTGGTGATGATTCACCGTCAGGACGGTTTCACCAATTTCAAAGTTGCGGCGCAGGATTTGCAAACGTCGCGTTTGCGGATTCTTTCAGATACCAATCTGGATGAGTCTCCTACTGTTGCGCCCAACGGCACCATGGTAATCTACGCCACCCGCCAGCAGGGCC
>CAZIWV010000072.1:0-3853 GCA_964543145.1 uncultured Pseudomonas sp. | reverse complement strand
CAAGCTTAAATTCCAAACCCCCTACTCGTGAAAACGGGTAGGGGGTTTGTTTTTGCGCGATAGAAAAGTTAGACGCCCACTCACCCTGAAGATTGTTTGTAATGCCGAGCGCGCAATGCGCCCGACATTGACGGCCCGGGCTTAAGCCAGCCAGTTGACCTTGCTGAACTTAGCAAAGAACTCTTCAGGCATCGGTACAACTTTGGAAATGCTGTAGTCGAAGAAGACAAAGCCTGACTTCGCCATTGCAACCAAACTGCTGTCGGCAGGGCGACTAATGCGGAAGGTAATGTCGCCGCCGTATTTATTGAAGTCCATTACTCCAACTTCAAATAACAACTGATCTCGCGCATGGGCTTCGGCTTTATAGGTCGTGGCTAAATCGGTGACGATAATACCCAGCCCCGTGGCGTTGGTTTCCTGGATGCCAAAGTCGAAGAGAAAGCGTGCTCGCGCTTCGGAAATCATCGAGATCATCGAGTCATTGCCCAGGTGATTACCGGCGTTAATATCGGTTACCCGCACGGTTAGATGAGTGCTGTAGCAGAATTGGTCTTCGGGAAATGCGAGTTGCAGGCGTGCCATTTCAATCTCTATAGCAAAGTCGGAAGTCTGCACATTTTACGTCTCTGCGCCGCTAAAAAGGCATGCTTCGTAAGCCTGCGAGATTGGTGAATTTATCGTAGGAGATGGGCAGTCTACGTCGATCGCAGGTGCGTGAAGGGGCAGGTGATAATTGGTGTGCGAGAGTTTGACTGCTGAGATCAAACTTCAGAGTGCCTTGCACATGGGGCTATAAGAAAGACAAGTCAGTAGAAATGAACAGCCACCGTTGATTCAGCGGTGGCGTTCATAAGTGCGATTTTAAACGTTCTCGCCTTTAGCTTTAGGCAGCAAGCCATCCGCGCGGAACATCGTTTTTATGCCGCGAACCGCCTGACGTATACGATCCTGGTTTTCGATCAGGGCAAAACGAACGTGATCATCGCCGTAATCGCCGAAGCCAAGGCCTGGCGAAACGCAGACCTTCGCCTCAGCCAGCAACTTCTTGGCGAACTCCAGCGAACCCAGCTCGGCGTACGCGTCTGGAATCTTCGCCCACACATACATGGACGCCTTCGGGTTCTCCACCATCCAGCCGGCCTCATGCAGGCCACGCACCAGCACATCGCGACGTTGCTGATAGTTGGCGGTTATCTCATGCACGCAGGTCTGGTCGCCCTCTAGCGCCGCAATGGCTGCAACCTGCAGTGGCGTGAAGGTGCCGTAGTCGTGATAGCTCTTGATCCGCGCCAGTGCATTCACCAGCTCGGGATTGCCGACCATAAAGCCGATGCGCCAGCCGGCCATGTTATAGCTCTTGGACAGGGTGAAGAACTCGACCGCAATATCCTTAGCGCCAGGTACCTGCATGATCGACGGCGCTTTCCAGCCGTCATACACAATGTCGGCATACGCTAAGTCATGCACCACCAGCACGTTGTACTGCTTGGCTAGAGCAATGATGCGCTCAAAAAAATCCAGCTCTACGCATTGCGCGGTAGGGTTGGAGGGGAAGCCAATAATCAGCATCTTCGGCTTTGGAATACTTTCGCGAATCGCACGTTCTACTTCGGCGAAGAAGTCCACCCCCGGTATCAGCGGCACCGAACGCACCTGGGCGCCGGCAATCACTGCGCCATAGATATGAATCGGATAGCTGGGGTTCGGCACTAACACAGTGTCGCCCTGATCCAGCGTGGCCAGCATCAAATGCGCTAGGCCTTCCTTCGAGCCAATGGTAACGATGGCTTCGTTTTCCGGATCTATCTCGACTTGGTAACGATCCTTATACCAGCGCGAAATAGCCCGGCGCAGGCGCGGAATACCGCGTGAAGTGGAATAACCGTGGGTGTCCTCGCGTTGGGCGACCTGTACGAGTTTTTCCACGATATGGGGCGGGGTGGCGCCATCCGGGTTGCCCATGCTCAGGTCGATAATGTCTTCGCCGCGGCGACGGGCCGCCATCTTCAGCTCAGCTGTGATGTTGAAAACATAAGGGGGGAGACGATCGATGCGCGCGAAACGGCGCGGAGCTTGTTCAGCCATGTGTTCCTCGAAGACGTAAGCGCCCGGAACCGTCCGAGCGACGTTGGCCAGAGCACTGGCCAGTGGCGAAGATAAGGGCCGCCGTTGCGCTTGTCGAGTAGGATTGCGCAATTTGCAACTGTCTGTACTGGCGCAAAAAATCCCGCAGCAGCGAGATTTTCAGATCTTATGGGTTTAGCGCTCGAGCATTTGTTTAACCGACGACTGAGGGATTTGCTGCTTGCGGCCTTCGCTGTCTTCGAATTCCAGCATGCCAGTGTCTTCATCCAAGTCCGGCTTGCCGTCGCTGGTCAGCATCCGGCCGTCAGTGGTGGTAATGATGTATTCGCTGGAACAGCCGGCCAGGCTGAGCAGACAAACTACAGCCAAAATCCAGTGCTTCATGATTGAGCTCCTGATGAGTAAAAAGGCGGCGTCATGCCACGCCTTTACCCTAGCAGCGCAACGGCGGCTCGCCAGCGCGCCCATAAAAAAGCCCCGCACTTGGCGGGGCTCTTTCTATCGCATTGCTTCGTTAGGCTTGAACGACCGGAATCTGGGCGTTCGCAGCAGCGTCACGGAACTCGGCGATCTGGTCGAAGCTCAGGTAGCGGTAAACGTCGGCAGCCATGCTGTCGATGCTTGCTGCGTACTCCATGTACTCGGCAACGGTAGGCAGCTTGCCGAGAATGGACGCAACAGCGGCCAGTTCAGCAGAAGCCAGGTACACGTTGGCGCCATCGCCCAGACGGTTCGGGAAGTTACGGGTCGAAGTCGACACTACGGTCGAGTTCGCTGCAACGCGTGCCTGGTTACCCATGCACAGCGAGCAGCCCGGCATTTCCATGCGCGCGCCAGCTTTGCCGTAGATGCCGTAGTAGCCTTCTTCGGTCAGCTGGTGAGCGTCCATCTTGGTCGGCGGCGACAGCCACAGACGGGTTGGCAGCTGACCCTTGACCTGATCCAGCAGCTTACCGGCAGCGCGGAAGTGACCGATGTTGGTCATGCACGAACCGATGAACACTTCGTCGATCTTCTCGCCCTGAACGGTCGAGAGTAGACGGGCGTCGTCTGGGTCGTTTGGCGCGCAGAGCACAGGCTCTTTGATGTCGGCCAGGTCGATTTCAACGATTTCAGCGTATTCGGCATCAGCGTCAGCAGAGAGCAGAACCGGGTTAGCGATCCAGGCTTCCATCGCTTGAGCGCGGCGTTCCATGGTGCGGGCATCGCCGTAGCCTTCGCTAATCATCCAGCGCAGCAGGGTGATGTTCGACTTCAGGTACTCGGCAATGGCTTTTTCCGGCAGCTTGATGGTGCAGCCTGCAGCGGAACGCTCGGCGGAGGCGTCGGACAGCTCGAAAGCCTGCTCAACGGTCAGCTCATCCAGGCCTTCAATTTCCAGAATGCGGCCGGAGAAGGCGTTGATCTTGCCCTTCTTCTCAACGGTCAGCAGACCGTTTTTGATGCCGTAGTAAGGAATGGCGTGTACTAGGTCACGCAGGGTGATGCCTGGTTGCAGTTTGCCCTTGAAGCGCACCAGTACCGACTCCGGCATGTCCAGCGGCATTACGCCAGTGGCAGCGGCGAAGGCAACCAGACCGGAACCGGCCGGGAAGGAGATGCCGATCGGGAAGCGGGTGTGCGAGTCACCACCGGTGCCGACGGTATCCGGCAGCAGCATACGGTTCAGCCAGCTGTGGATGATGCCGTCGCCAGGACGCAGGGACACGCCGCCACGGGTGCGGATGAAATCCGGCAGGGTGTGGTGGGTGGTGACGTCGATTGG
>CAZIWV010000071.1:0-4512 GCA_964543145.1 uncultured Pseudomonas sp. | reverse complement strand
TTTAACTGCGCCAATACACTGAACGGGTTGGACCGCGTTACCTCGTCCTCGCTCGACTCGGGCTCTTCGAGGCCGGTCGGCTGCTGGCAATCTTTAGGGTCATGAGCCGGGACAATGGGCAAGGCAAGCAAAAGCTCCTCCTCAACCAGCGCCAGCAGATCCAATGGGTCTTCACCCAACTCAATCACGTCATAGCCTTGCGGCACTGACTGGGTATTCGCACCCTCTTTCACCACAGCGTAATCACACGCGCTATGGATCGGCAAAGTGACCAGCTCCAGACAACGCTGGCAAACCATCTTGACTTCAACCTCAAGCTCGCTGTGAAAAACTACAGCATTGCGCTCGTCGCGCTCGAAGAAGAACTTCGTACGCACCATGCCTTGGTTATCGGCAAGCGGGCCGCAGAGTCGCTGCAAATCGGACAGTTGCAGCTCACCTTCGAGGGTGGCACTGCGATCGGCTAATTTGCGCGGATCAACGTGAGGTGGAATCGGGCCATTTGACATAGGCGGCGCATTTTAGGGATGCAACCCGCCGCTGTCAAAGGAAATTCGGCCTGTCCAGCATATGGGGCGACAGCTAGAATCGCCCACCCTCTGCAAACTCCTATATAGAAGGAAATCGCCGTGCTGCCTCTGGTGCTCGCCTCCAGCTCACCCTACCGCCGCGAACTGCTCACCCGCCTGCGCCTACCCTTTACCTGGAGCGCACCGCACATCGATGAAACACGGCATCCCGATGAGGACGCTGACACCCTGGTACGCCGCCTGTCATTGGAAAAAGCCCAGGCACTCAGCACAACCCACTCCCAGCACCTGATCATCGGCTCGGACCAGGTCGCGGTACTCGGCACGCAGATCCTCGGCAAACCACACACCCTGGAGCGCGCCCGCGAGCAATTACTGGCCGCCAGCGGCAATAGCGTGACCTTTCTAACCGGCCTCACCCTACTCAACAGCGCCACCGGCCAGCAGCAAACCGACTGCATACCCTTCACCGTGCATTTCCGCCCACTCAGCGAAGCGCAAATCATGCGCTACCTGACCGCCGAACAACCCCTCGACTGCGCCGGCAGCTTCAAGGCCGAAGGCCTGGGCATCAGCCTGTTTCGCAGCACCAAAGGCAGTGACAGCAACAGCCTGATCGGCCTACCACTGATTCGCCTAGTAGACATGCTACTGGCCAGCGGTATCGATATCCCCTAAAGCAACAAGCCCGATCAATGACCGGGCTCGCCTTCAGCAAACTCAAGCGCTAGCGCAGCGCCGGCCCCTGAAAACCCATCCACAGGGCAATACGCTCAGCCATGCTGGCGCCCAGGGTTTTCGCGAAACGATCAAATGGCGACTCCTTCACGGTGAAGTCAACAATGTTTTTCTCACCAACCACTTCCCGCGCCACATAGCTGGTATTGCCCAGCGCATCGATCAAACCCAACTGCAAGGCCTGCTCGCCCGACCAGACCAAGCCCGAGAACAGCTCTGGGTGCTCGGCATCCTTCAAGCGCTCGCCGCGCCCCTGCTTGACGCTGGCAATAAACTGGCGATGAGTGGTTTCCAGCACACCCTGCCAGAACTTGGTTTCTTCAGCCTTTTGTGGCTGGAACGGGTCGAGAAATGCCTTGTGCTCACCAGAGGTATACACACGGCGATCCACACCCAGCTTCTCCATCACCCCAACAAAGCCGAAGGTGGCCGCCGTTACACCGATGGAACCAACCAGGCTGGCCTTGTCGGCATAGATCTCATCAGCCGCACTGGCGATGTAATAAGCACCCGAAGCCCCCAGATCAGTGATCACCGCATACAGCTTGATCGCTGGATATTCGGTGCGCAGACGCCGAATTTCGTCATAGATGTAGCCCGACTGCACCGGACTGCCGCCCGGGCTATTGATGCGCAGAATCACACCCTTGGTATTGGTATCCTCAAACGCCGCACGCAGACTGCTTACGATATTGTCGGCACTGGCCGACTCCTGATCGGCAATCATCCCGCGCACTTCGATCACTGCAGTATGACTACCGGTGGTCGCGCCCTTTTTCATCGCCAACATGGGCGAGAACAACGCCAGCGCGCCGAAGATATAAATGAAGGTCAGCAGCTTGAAGAAAATCCCCCAACGCCGCGCACGCCGCTGCTCCTGCACACCGGCCAGCAGGGTTTTCTCCAGCAGCTGCCAGCTTTTTCCGTCACCATCAGCCGCTGCCGACGCTTTCCATTCATCTGCCATGCAAAACCACCTCAAACTGACTGATTAGACGCACGCCGACCCAGCCAGGCGCGCAACTCGGTAAAACATTCTATTGCCAGTGTTGGCTGACACGCACGCAGCGCCTGCAGCGGCTGCGCGCCATAACCGACCGCCACACAATCCATGCCAGCGCGTTGTGCCATCAACAGATCGAAGGACGAGTCACCGACCATCAGCGCCTGACTGGCTGCAACACCGCTTTGCGCAAGAATCTCATGCAGCATCAGCGGGTCCGGCTTGCTTGCCGTCTCATCGGCGCAGCGGCTGTAGTCGAAATAATCCAGCCAGCCGCGATCTGCCAACACCCGCTGCAAACCATGCCGACCTTTACCTGTCGCCACCGCCAGACGATAGCCTTCGGCACGAAACGCCTCCAAGCCCTCAGCCACACCATGGAACAACGCCGACGGCTCGGACTCCAGAGCCAGGTAGTTTTCGCTGTAGCTTTGCCGCAAACGTTGCGCGCGAGGCGCATCGTGCAGATCCGGATACAGGCAACGAATCGCCTCAGGCAAACCCAAGCCGATAATGCCGCGCACCTGATCATCGGTGCAGCGCGGCAACTCACAGGCATCGGCAGCCAGGTGCATCGCGGCAACGATCCTACCGATGGAATCGACCAAGGTGCCGTCCCAATCGAAGATCAGTAGCTGGTAACGACGTTCCTGATAATCACGCATCTGAGAATCAGGCACCGAGACGCTCCAGGGTTCGCGCCCACATTTCATCGACCGGCGCGGCAAGCTTGAGCTGACCACCCTCAGGCAGCGGCACAACCAACTCATAGGCATGCAGAAACAGGCGTTTGCCGCCCAGATCGCGAATTTCTTTGGTGAAGTCGTCATCGCCGTATTTGCTGTCACCGGCAATGCAGTGCCCGGCATGCTGCGCATGCACACGAATCTGGTGGGTACGCCCGGTCACCGGCTTGGCCTCGACCAGGGTGGCGAACTCGCCGAAGCGGCGCAGCACACGGAAAATAGTCAAGGCCTCCTTACCTTCAGGATTGACCTCGACCATACGCTCACCGGAACGCAGATTGCTCTTAAGCAGCGGCGCATTGACCTGTTTTTTCGCCGTCGCCCAGTGGCCGCGCACCAGCGCCATATAGCGCTTATCCACGCCATCGCCACGCAAGGCTTCATGCAGGTGACGCAGCATGCTGCGCTTCTTGGCAATCATCAGCAGGCCGGAAGTATCACGATCCAGGCGGTGCACCAGCTCCAGATCCTTGGCATCCGGGCGCAGCTGACGGAAGGCTTCGATAACCCCGTAATTCAGGCCACTACCACCATGCACGGCGATACCAGCCGGCTTATTCAGCACGATCAACGCCTTGTCTTCATAGACAATCGCCGCTTCGAGGCGCTGCAAAAGCCCCTGCGCCAGCGGCTCCGGTTCGTCGCGCTCAGCCAAACGCAAAGGCGGCACACGAATGATGTCGCCGGCCTGCAGCTTATATTCGGGCTTGATCCGACCTTTATTCACACGCACTTCGCCTTTACGCAAAATCCGGTAAATCAAAGTCTTGGGCACGCCTTTAAGCTGGGTGCGGAGAAAGTTATCGATGCGTTGGCCGGCAAGTTCCGGCGCAACCTCGAGCAGCTGGACGCCGGAGGTTGGAGGGGAAGGATTTGTCATCGCGCAATCATAACAATTTTTTATGGAATTGAAGCACTTAATCATTGCTGCTATAGTCGGGAACGCCGCCAAAAGCGGCCTGGTTTGCGGATGATCGCCAAAACTGCCATCCCCAACCAACGCAACCCATTTGGGACGTGAGGCCGTCCGACGGGTTATTCAACGAAAGAAAAGCCTCCAAGGCTGTGAATAACTCGGAAATAAAGCCTTTAAGCCATGATGCGCAACCTGCCCCTTTGGACGGTTGCGGTAATAGTTAACCCGCTGCGGATTTTCGCGAGCGGCACCCGAGTTTCAGCGATACGTGTAGGGTGGAGATGTACAACTGTTGGTCCGCGTAGCAGCTCGCTTTACCAAGACGCCTCATCTCGTCCGCTACCAACAGCTGATTCCTCCTCCTGACTTAGTGCTTTCTGTTATCACAGCGAGCAGGAGACGTCCGTCGCGGCCCAGCACAACTGGCTGACCGCCGCTAGACACTGGAACGCTTTACGACCGTTCCTGACGCACCTGACACCGACCCCTGAAGTCGTGTGTGCCGAACGCCGCTTCCGCCAGCACCGGAAACCGACGGTACTACATGAAAAGAATGCTGATTAACGCAACTCAGCCCGA
>CAZIWV010000070.1:0-4759 GCA_964543145.1 uncultured Pseudomonas sp. | reverse complement strand
AGTTGATGATGCGGTCCAGCGCCTGGTTGGCGTTGTTGGCGTGCAGCGTGGCCAAGCACAAGTGCCCGGTTTCGGCAAAGGCCACAGCGTGGTCCATGGTTTCGCGGGTTCGTACCTCACCAATCAGAATCACGTCCGGCGCCTGGCGCAGGGTGTTCTTTAGCGCCACTTCAAACGACTCGGTGTCGATGCCCACTTCACGCTGAGTGACGATGCAGCTCTGGTGCTGGTGGATATATTCGATCGGGTCTTCGATAGAAATGATGTGGCCGCTGCTGTTCTTGTTGCGGTAGCCAATCATTGCCGCCAGTGAGGTGGATTTACCGGTACCGGTCGCACCCACAAACAACACCAGGCCGCGCTTGGTCAGTGCCAGTTTCTTCAGCACTTCCGGCAGCTTAAGGTCTTCCAGAGTCGGAATATTGGTTTCGATCCGACGCAGTACCATGCCGGCCAGGTTGCGCTGGTAGAAGGCGCTGACGCGGAAACGGCCAATGCCACGGGCGCTGATGGCGAAGTTGCATTCATGGTTTTCGGCGAAGTCGCGACGCTGTTGCTCGTTCATCACCGCATGCACGGTTTCACGGGCCTGTTCTGGCGACATCGGTGTTTTGGTAATCGGCATAATTTTGCCGTTGACCTTCATCGAAGGCGGCACGCCTGCGGTGATAAACAAGTCGGAACCGCCCTTTTCGACCATCAAACGCAGCAGCTTTTCAAATTCCATCGAAGTTCTCGCCTATCACGCAACCTTGCCACGGCAACCGAAGGCTGCCGCCACCCCATTGGGGCAATCGGTTGCGCGCGTGTAGCGCAACCGTTTTGTCAGAGCGGTGCATATTCTGCTGTCTGCCGCGCACTTCCAAGCGGGCAGACCTGCAGGATGGGATATGCATCAGAAATTTTCCGGGGTTTTCGCCTTTTCTTTCGCCGCGTCGCGGGAAACCAAGCCTTTGGCGACCAGGCCTTTAAGGCACGAGTCGAGGGTCTGCATGCCCAGCGACCCGCCGGTCTGGATGGCGGAATACATCTGCGCCACTTTGTCTTCGCGAATCAGGTTTCGGATGGCCGGGGTGCCGATCATGATTTCGTGGGCCGCCACCCGGCCGCCGCCGATCTTTTTCAGCAGGGTCTGGGAGATAACCGACTGCAACGATTCGGAAAGCATGGAGCGCACCATGGACTTTTCTTCGGCCGGGAATACGTCAACCACGCGGTCGATGGTTTTTGCCGCCGAGGTGGTGTGCAAGGTGCCGAATACCAAGTGCCCGGTTTCCGCGGCGGTCAGCGCCAGGCGGATGGTTTCCAGGTCACGCATCTCACCCACGAGGATGATGTCCGGGTCTTCCCGCAGTGCCGAACGCAGGGCTTCGCTAAACCCGAGGGTGTCGCGGTGCACTTCACGCTGGTTGATCAGACACTTTTTCGATTCGTGAACGAATTCGATCGGGTCTTCCACGGTGAGGATGTGGTGGTATTTGTTGCTATTGATGTAGTCGAGCATGGCCGCAAGGGTTGTCGACTTGCCCGAACCGGTCGGCCCGGTGACCAACACCAGACCACGGGGCACGTCGGAAATCTTCTTGAAGATTTCGCCCATACCCAGGTCTTCCATGGACAAAACCTTGGAGGGAATGGTCCGAAATACCGCACCAGCACCACGGTTCTGGTTAAAGGCGTTAACCCGGAAACGCGCGACGCCTGGCACTTCAAAGGAGAAGTCAGTCTCGAGGAATTCTTCGAAATCCTTGCGCTGCTTGTCGTTCATGATGTCGTAGATCAGCGCGTGCACTTGCTTGTGGTCCAGTGCCGGCAAGTTAATGCGGCGGACATCGCCGTCGACCCGGATCATCGGCGGCAAACCCGCCGAGAGGTGCAGGTCCGAAGCGCCCTGTTTCGCGCTGAAGGCGAGCAGCTCAGTGATATCCATGGAATTCCCTAATTAAGTGCGTCTAATGACGAGCATCAAATGACAAGAGAGCAGGTAGAATGCCGCTCAACCACAGGCGGCTGGTGTAGGTAATGTCCACGATAGCAGAGAATATTGCAAAGCTCGGTGAGCGTATCCGTGAGGCGGCGCAAGCCTCGCAGCGAGATTTTCATCAGGTTGGCCTGTTGGCCGTGAGCAAAACCAAACCCGCCGAGGCTATTCGCGAAGCTTTTGCCGCAGGCCTGCGCGATTTCGGCGAAAACTACCTGCAAGAGGCGCTAGGCAAACAAGCCGAACTCACCGACTTAGCCTTGATTTGGCACTTCATCGGCCCCATCCAGTCGAACAAGACCAAAGCCATAGCCGAGCACTTCGACTGGGTACATTCGGTGGACCGCCTGAAAATCGCCCAACGCCTGTCTGAACAACGCCCCGCGCACTTGCCGCCGCTGAATATCTGCTTGCAGGTAAACGTTAGCGGTGAGGCGAGCAAATCCGGCTGCACGCCAGGAGACTTGGCGGCGCTGGCGGCAGCCGTGGCCCATCTGCCACGCCTGAAACTACGCGGCCTGATGGCGATTCCCGAACCTACCGATGACACCAGCGCCCAGCACGAGGCCTTTGCCGCCGTGCGCCAATTGCAGGCCAGCCTCGGCCTGCCTGAACTCGACAGCCTGTCGATGGGCATGAGCCACGACCTGGAAGCTGCCATCGCCGAAGGCGCAACGTGGGTGCGTATCGGCACCGCGCTGTTTGGCGCCCGTGATTACGGGCAACCCACTGCATGAACCACCGCAACCCGTGCCTGATTAAAGGAAGCGTTTTATGAGCAACCCCCGTATTGCCTTTATTGGTGCCGGCAACATGGCTGCCAGTCTGATCGGCGGCCTGCGCGCCCAAGGCATGGATAACAAATTGATCAGCGCCGGCGATCCTGGCGTTGAAAACCGCAACAAGGTCGCGGCCGAACATGGCATCAGCGTCTTTGCCGATAACGCCGATGCCGTGCGCGGTGCCGATGTGGTGGTGCTGGCAGTAAAACCCCAGGCGATGAAAACCGTGTGCCTGGCGCTGGCGCCCGAATTGACGAGCAACCAGCTGATCGTCTCGATTGCCGCCGGCATCACCTGCGCCAGCCTGCAAACCTGGCTGAGCACCCCCGAGGCGCCAACCCGCGCCATCGTCCGCTGCATGCCCAATACCCCGGCGCTGTTGCGTCAGGGCGTAAGCGGCTTGTTTGCCAATGGCGGGGTCTCTAGCGCACAGCGCCAGCAAGCCGAGCAACTGCTCAGCGCCGTTGGTGTCGCTCTGTGGCTGGATGAAGAACACCTGATCGACGCGGTAACCGCCGTGTCCGGCAGCGGCCCGGCCTACTTCTTCTTATTAATAGAAGCGATGACCGCGGCCGGCGAAAAACTCGGCCTACCCGCCGCCACCGCCGCACAACTAACCTTGCAAACCGCCCTTGGCGCCGCGCGTATGGCCGTGGCCAGCGATGTGGACGCTGCCGAATTGCGCCGCCGCGTGACCTCGCCGGCGGGCACCACGGAAGCGGCAATCAAAACCTTCCAGGCTGGCGGCTTTGAAACGTTAGTCGAGCAAGCACTCAACGCCGCAGCACATCGCTCGGCGGAACTGGCCGAGCAATTGGACCAATAAGGAGCTGATGATGATTGGATTGAACACTGCTGCCGTCTATGTTCTGCAAACCCTGGGCAGCATGTATCTGTTGATCGTGCTGATGCGCTTTATCCTGCAACTGGTGCGGGCCAACTTTTACAACCCGCTATGCCAGTTCATCGTGCGCGCCACCCAGCCGCTGCTGAAACCGCTGCGCAAGATCATTCCCGGCTTTGGCGGCCTGGATATCGCCTCCTTGGTGCTGGCGATTCTGCTGCAGTTCATCCTTATCGCCCTGACCATCCTGCTCACCTACGGCATATTCGCCAACCCGGTGCAGATGCTGATCTGGTCGCTTATCGGCGTCACCGCGCTGTTCCTCAAGGTGTTCTTCTTTGCCTTGATCATCAGCGTAATCCTCTCCTGGGTCGCCCAGGGCAGCCACAATCCAGGCGTGGAACTGATCAACCAGATCTGTGAGCCAGTGCTGGCACCGATTCGGCGCATCTTGCCGAGCATGGGCGGCCTGGACCTTTCGCCGATCTTCGCCTTTTTGGCGCTCAAGCTGCTGGACATGCTGGTGATCCAAAACCTGATGGTGATGAGCGGCATGCCCGACGTGCTGCGTATGCTGCTGTAACCGGCACCTACCGCTCGGTGCCGCTGCCCGACCTTAAGGCGGGCGGCGGCGGCAGTCCGATTGACGCGTAGGACACTTCCCGCATAATGCCCCGCAATGGCAAGCTGCCATCCCTAGCGTGCACCCATCACAGAGTGCGGCGCTGGCGCTTGCAGCGGCTGATTGGCCAGCCGATGATCTTTCAAAATCAGTCGCAGGATGCGTTGCCGACAGGAGTGCAGGAATGAGCATGGAGCGTCTCAGCCAACAGGTCAGTGCATATGTGGGTTGGAAGCGCGGCTTGATGCGCGAAATCACCCGCTATCGCAGCTGGTTGGCCACCAATCGCCTGACCAACGACGCGGTCGAAGCCAAGCTCGATCGCGCCCTACGCACCCTACGTACCGACCACATCACCTTGGCCTTTGTTGGCGAGTTCTCGCGCGGCAAAACCGAGCTGATCAATAGCCTGTTCTTCTCCGAGTACGGCCAGCGCATGCTGCCGTCCCACGCTGGGCGCACCACCATGTGCCCGACCGAGCTGTTTTTCGACCCGCGCTCGGAACGCTCCTATATCCGCCTGCTGCCGA
>CAZIWV010000069.1:0-5861 GCA_964543145.1 uncultured Pseudomonas sp. | reverse complement strand
TCCGACCGCGTTTCCAAGTACAACCAACTGCTGCGTATCGAAGAGCAATTGGGCGCGAAAGCACCGTACCGTGGTCGTGCCGAGTTCCGCGGCTAAGCCGGGAATGGTAAAAGGGCAGCGCAAGCTGCCCTTTTTATATGAGAAGCCTCAATTTACATGCGTAGCCCTTACTGGTTATTCGTCGTTCTGATCCTAGTGCTGGCAGGCCTGCAGTACCGCCTTTGGGTGGGCGAGGGCAGCTTTGCGCAGGTCACCGACTTGCAGCGACAAATTGCTGAACAGAAGGGTGAAAACGAAAACCTGCTGGAACGTAACCGTATCCTCGAAGCTGAGGTTTCCGAGCTGAAAAAGGGTATGGAAACCGTTGAAGAGCGTGCCCGGCATGAACTGGGCATGGTTAAAGAGGGCGAAACCCTCTACCAGTTAAACGAATGACCTCTCCCGTTTTGCCGCGCTTCTGGGCCTTGATCCCAGCCGCAGGCGTCGGCGCGCGAATGCTCGCCGACCGGCCCAAGCAGTACCTGCAACTGGCTGGCAAAACCATTATTGAACATACCCTCGACTGCTTTCTCGACCACCCGCAATTGCGCGGCTTGGTGGTCAGCTTGTCGGTGGACGATGGCTATTGGCCGACGCTGCCTTACGCCAGCAACGAGCGTATTCAGCGCGCTGATGGCGGTGCTGAACGCGCTGATTCGGTGCTCAATGGCCTACTGCGCTTGGCTGAGCTGGGCGCTGGCGAAGACGATTGGGTGCTGGTGCATGACGCGGCTCGGCCCAATCTTTCGCGTTATGACCTGGATCTATTGCTGGCTGAATTGGCGGACGACCCGGTCGGTGGTTTGCTTGCCGTGCCAGCCCGCGACACCTTAAAACGCGCTGGCGCGGATGGCCGGGTGCAGGAAACGGTGGATCGCTCGGTGATCTGGCAGGCCTATACACCGCAAATGTTTCGTCTGGGGCAATTGCATCGAGTATTGGCGGATGCGTTGGTATCTGGTGTGCACATTACCGATGAAGCCTCGGCCATTGAATGGTCAGGGGAGTCGCCGCGCTTGATTGAAGGGCGGGCTGATAATTTGAAGGTTACCCGGCCGGAAGACTTGGAATGGTTGCGGCTGCGTTGGGCACATAAAAGCTAAAAGGCCCCTCTCCCCAGCCCTCTCCCGTAAACGGGAGAGGGGGCTGATCGCTGTTTCACGTCAGATCGCGATTAAACTCCCCTCGCCCGCTTGCGGGAGAGGGGCTGGGGGAGAGGGGCCTTTCCTATCCCAAATACGCCAACCCCGCCTTCAAGTGATCCACCAACTGCCTCACCTTCGGCGACAAATGCCGTTGCTGCGGATACAACGCCCAAACGGCGGTGTTCGGTGCCTGGTGTTGTTCCAGCAGCGACACCAACGCCCCATCCTTTATATGTTCCTGCACGTAATAGTCCGGCAGTTGGCACAACCCCAACCCCCGCAAGGCCGCGTCCAGCACCGCCTGGCCGCTGTTGCAGCGCCAGTTGCCGTTCACGCGCTGCGACAGCTCGCGTCCTTCTTGTTGAAAACTCCAGCTGTCGCTGCTGCCGATTAGGCAATTGTGTTGGCTTAGTTCCGACACGCTATGGGGCCGCCCATAGCGCTGCAAGTAAACCGGCGCGGCGCAGACGTACATGCGCCGCGGCGCCAGGCGCGTGGCCACCAGTCGCGAATCCTGCAAGCGGCCCAGACGAATCGCTAAATCCAGCCCTTCCTGGACGATATCCAGCTGCCGATTGCTCAGCTCAATATCCACTTTCAGCTGCGGATAGCGGCTCATAAATTCGGTCACCAGCGGCACGATAAAGCGTTCGCCGTAGGCCACCGCGCAGGTCATGCGTAGCAAGCCCTTGGGCTCGCTGCTGAGGTCGCCAATGGCGCGCAAGGCTTCTTCGCGGCCGTCTTGCAGGCGTTGGCAATGCTGCAAAAAGGTTTGCCCGGCTTCGGTCAGCGCCACTCGGCGGGTGCTGCGGTAGAACAGCCTGGTTTGCAGGCTCTCCTCCAGCCGGGCGATTTGCCGGCTGACTTGCGACGACGACAAGCCCAAACGCTCCGCTGCCGCAGTGAACTGCCCGCATTCGGCCACCGCAACAAACTCATCCAGCCCATCCCAACTGCTCATGCTCACTCCGCTTGCCGGTGTCAGGGCGGCGATTATCCCTCAATAGCAATAATGTTTTGCTATCTGCTGGATTATTTCCATAAAAGCCTTTGGACTACACTCTGCGCCACTGTTTACCCGCTGGAGAGCGACCATGATCAAGTCCCGTGCTGCCGTAGCCTTTGCCCCAAACGAACCGCTGAAAATCGTTGAAGTGGATGTAGAAGCGCCGAAGGCCGGCGAAGTATTGGTGCGTATCGTCGCCACCGGCGTTTGCCATACCGACGCTTACACTTTGTCCGGTGCTGACTCCGAAGGCGTGTTCCCGTCGATCCTCGGCCACGAAGGCGGCGGTATTGTTGAAGCCGTCGGCGAGGGCGTGACCTCGGTTAAGGTCGGCGACCACGTGATCCCGCTGTACACCGCCGAATGCCGCGAGTGCAAATTCTGCAAATCCGGTAAGACCAACCTGTGCAGCTCGGTGCGCGCCACCCAAGGCAAAGGCTTGATGCCGGACGGCACCAGCCGTTTCTCCTACCAGGGCCAGCCGATTTACCACTACATGGGCTGCTCGACGTTCTCGGAATACACCGTGCTGCCGGAAGTTTCCCTGGCGGTCATTCCGAAAGAAGCGCCGCTGGAAAAAGTCTGCCTGCTCGGCTGTGGCGTCACTACCGGCATCGGCGCGGTACTCAACACCGCGAAAGTGGAAGAGGGCGCCACCGTCGCCATTTTCGGTTTGGGCGGTATCGGCTTGGCCGCCATCATTGGCGCGAAAATGGCCAAGGCCTCGCGCATCATCGCTATCGACATCAACCCGGCGAAATTTGATGTGGCCCGTGAGCTGGGTGCCACCGACTTTGTTAACCCGAAGGATTACGACAAGCCAATTCAAGACGTGATCATCGAGCTCACCGACGGCGGCGTGGACTACAGCTTTGAATGCGTGGGCAATGTGCAGCTGATGCGCGCTGCATTGGAATGCGCCCATAAAGGTTGGGGCGAGTCGGTGATTATTGGCGTGGCCGGCGCAGGTCAGGAAATCAGCACTCGTCCGTTCCAGTTGGTGACCGGCCGTGTTTGGCGCGGTTCGGCCTTCGGCGGCGTTAAAGGCCGTACCGAGCTGCCGAGCTATGTGGAAAAGGCGCAGAAAGGCGAAATCCCGCTGGATACCTTTATCACCCACACCATGGGCCTGGAGCAGATCAACGAAGCGTTCGATCTGATGCATGAAGGCAAAAGCATCCGCACCGTTATCCACTACTAACGCGCCAATCGCTTGGTGCGCGCAGCACACCCTACAAGTCAAACGCGCGGCGTAGGGGGTGCTGTGCGCACCATGGGAATAACGGAGAAGCTGATGACTTTAGAAATCGTATCCAGCAATAAAAGCTTTGGCGGCTGGCACAAGCGCTACCGCCACCGCTCCACCAGCCTAAATTGCGACATGGTGTTCGCCGTCTACCTGCCACCGCAGGCCGAGCAGGGCGCCAAGTTGCCAGTGCTGTATTGGCTCAGCGGCCTGACGTGCACCGATGAAAACTTTATGCAAAAAGCCGGCGCTCAGCGTTTGGCTGCCGAACTTGGTTTGATCATCGTCGCGCCGGACACCAGCCCCCGCGGCGAGGGCGTGCCGGACGACGCGGCGGGCGCTTATGACTTCGGTCTTGGTGCCGGCTTCTACGTCAACGCCACCCAAGAACCCTGGGCCCGCCACTACCGGATGTACGACTACGTGGTGCAGGAATTGCCCGCGCTAATCGAAGCCAACTTCCCGGTCTCTGCCAAGCGCGGCATTAGCGGCCATTCCATGGGTGGTCACGGGGCATTGATTTGCGCATTGAAAAACCCTGGCCGTTACCAGTCGGTATCTGCCTTTGCGCCGATCAGTAATCCGCTTAACTGCCCGTGGGGCGAGAAAGCCCTGGGTAACTACTTGGGCGAAGACCGCTCGCGTTGGCGCGAATGGGATGCCAGCGTGTTGCTCAACGAGGCGACGGAAAAGCTGCCGCTGCTGATCGACCAGGGTGATCGTGACGACTTCCTGGAAGGGCAGTTGAAGCCGCAGGTGTTGGAGGCGGCGGCCAAGGCAGCGGGGCATCCACTGACGTTGCGTCTGCAACCTGGCTATGACCACAGCTACTACTTTATCGCCAGCTTTATCGAGGACCATCTTCGCCATCATGCTGCCGCGTTAAATAGCTGAGGCGCGCAGCCGGGCGCCTTGGCGTCAAAGCGGTTAGAATCTGGCCCTGACTTTTCAGGGCCTTATTTTTTCATGAGCAGCTCCATGCGTATCGGCCACGGCTACGATGTTCACCGTTTCGGCGAGGGCGATTTCATTACCCTTGGCGGCGTACAAATTACCCATAAATTCGGCCTGATCGCCCATTCCGATGGCGATGTGTTGCTGCATGCCTTGAGCGATGCCTTGCTCGGCGCAGTAGCCCTGGGCGATATCGGCAAGCACTTCCCCGACACCGACCCCACCTTCAAAGGCGCCGACAGCCGTGTGCTGCTGCGCCATGTGTTCAGCCTGATCAAGGCCAAGGGCTGGCAGGTCGGCAATGTCGACGCCACCATCGTCGCCCAGGCGCCGAAAATGGCCCCCCATATAGAAAGCATGCGCGCCGCCATTGCTGCCGACCTCGAGGTGCAGTTGGATCAGGTCAACGTCAAAGCCACCACCGAGGAAAAACTCGGTTTCACCGGCCGTGAAGAAGGTATCGCCGTGCACGCCGTCGCGCTGTTGGTTGCTCAATGAACGAATTCGAATTGCTTGGCCCGCTGGCTTACGGTGAGGTGGCCGGTCGCGCGGTGTTAAAAGCCACCGCCGAAGATTTCCAGGTGGATGAAGTGCTGGATATTCCCCTGGCCGGCGAAGGTGAACACCTGTGGTTGTGGGTGGAAAAGCGAGGCTTGAACACCGAAGACGCTGCGCGACGTTTGGCCAAGGCGGCGGGCGTGCCGTTAAAGATGATCAGCTACGCCGGTTTGAAGGACCGTCAGGCGTTGACTCGGCAATGGTTTAGCCTGCATTTGCCCGGCAAGGCTGATCCGGATTTCTCCGCTGCCGTAAGCGACAGCCTGATCATCGTCAAAACTGCCCGACACAAGCGCAAGCTGCAACGCGGCGCCCATTCGGCCAACGGTTTTACCTTGCGCCTGACCCAATTGCAGGCCGACCGTGCTGCGCTGGATGCTCGCCTGGAGCAGCTCAAAGCCTCTGGGGTGCCCAATTATTTCGGCACCCAACGTTTTGCCTACCAAGGCGGCAACGTGGTGCAGGCGCGGGATTTCGCCAGCCGTAAAGAGCTACCTGATGCGCGCAATGTGCGCTCGCGGCTGCTTTCGGCGGCGCGCAGCTATTTATTCAATCAGGTGCTCGCCGCGCGAGTTGCCGATGGCAGTTGGCAGCGCGCCCAGGTTGGCGACTTGCTGGCCTTTACCGACAGCCGCAGTTTTTTCCCGGCGGGTGAGGCGGAGTGCAGTGATCCGCGGCTGGGCATTCTCGACTTGCACCCCACCGGCCCGCTGTGGGGCGAAGGCCCCTCGCCGGCTGCCGGCCTGGTTCATGAAATTGAACAAGGTGTGGCGCAAAAGGAGCCGGCGTTGTGCGACTGGCTAGTCGCAGCGGGCATGGCTCACGAACGGCGAATCCTGCGCCTCCCCATTGGCGGTTTGACGTGGCATTATCCCGAGCCTGACATTCTGCAACTGGAATTCGTCCTCCCGGC
>CAZIWV010000068.1:0-6363 GCA_964543145.1 uncultured Pseudomonas sp. | reverse complement strand
TGAAGCGCTCGGAGAAATCGGGCGCGGTCACGCTGCCCACGCAGGCCACGGCCTCGCCGCCCATGGCCTTGATGGCCTCCACGGTTTCCTGCGCGGGGTCGGCGTCGAGGTCGTTGATCACCAGGCGCGCGCCGTCGGCGGCGAGTTTCATGGCGATGGAGCGGCCGATGCCGCGACCCGAGCCCGTGATCAGGGCGACCTTGCCGTCGAGTTTCTTGCTCATGTCTTGGGTGTCCTCTTTCTTGTGTTTGTGTGTGCGGGAAGAGTCAGGCCAGGGCCACGATGGCCTCGCCGACGATCTTGGTCTGGCCGTACTGGTTGGCCGAGGTCAGGGCCACGCGGGCGCAGGTCTCGCCATCGAGCGCCATCAGCTCGACGACCTCACCGCTGCAGGTGATGGCGTTGCCCAGGTGGGTGATGCCGGCGAAGCGCGCGTCGTACTTCCGGATGCGCGACTGCGGCACCCATTGCGTGAGCAGGCGGCCCAGCCAGGCCATGCCCAGCATGCCCTGCGCGAACACGTCGGGCATGCCCGAGCGGCGCGCGAAGTCGGTGTCGATGTGGATCGGGTTGTGGTCGCCCGAGGCGCCGCCGAACAGCGCCAGCGTGGTGCGGTCCACAGGAGGCAGTTGCAGGGTGGGCAGGCGGTCGCCCACTTGGATGGATGCGGTCATGGGTTGATGTCCTTCAATGGCGAACGACGAGCACGGTGCGCAGCTCGGCGACGAGTTCGCTGCGCTGGTTGGTCACGCGCGAGTCCTTGACGGCGAATTCCAGCTGGCCGCCTTTCTTGTCGTAGATGTCGGTGATGGTCGATTGCACGGTGACCGTGTCGCCCGCGCACACCGGTTGGAGGTAGCGGAACGACTGCTCGCCATGCAGCAGCTTGGACAGGGGGATGCCCAGCTCGGCCAGCAACTGGTCGTTGGCGCCGCTGTCGAGCTCGGCCGCGAACAGGAAGGTGGGCGGTGCCGGCACATCCGCGTAGCCGGCGGCTTTCGCGGCGGCCGGGTCCAGGTAGACCGGGTCCGTCTCGCCGATGGCCTTGGCAAAAAACCGCAGGCGCGTGCGGTCCACCGTGAGCACGGAGGGCTGGAGCTGGTGGCCGATGAACTTCCTGTCGATCATGCGGACATCTTTTCGTACATCGTCACCACACAGGCGCCGCCCAGTCCCAGGTTGTGCTGCAGCGCGATGCGCGCGCCTGGCACCTGCCGCTTGTCCGCCTGCCCGCGCAGCTGCTGCACGAGCTCGGTGCACTGCGCCAGGCCGGTGGCGCCGAGCGGGTGACCCTTGGAGAGCAGGCCGCCAGAGGGGTTGGTGACCACCCGGCCGCCGTAGGTGTTGTCGCCGTCTTCCACGAATTGCTGCGCGCCGCCGCGCTCGCACAGGCCCAGCGCTTCGTAGCTCAGCAGCTCGTTGTGCGCGAAGCAGTCGTGCAGCTCGACCACCTGCACGTCCCGCGGGCCCAGGCCGGCTTCGGCGTACACCTGCTCGGCGCAGGCCTTGGCCATGCTGTAGCCCACCACCTCGCGCATGTCCTTGGCGCCGAAGGTCTGCGGGCCGTCGGTCGTCATGGCCTGGGCACGGATGCGCACGGCGGTGTTCAGGCCATGCTTCTTCGCGAAGGCTTCCGAACACACGATGGCCGCGGCCGAGCCGCAGGTGGGCGGGCAGGCCATCAGGCGCGTCATCACGCCGGGCCACATCACCGGCGTGTTCATCACTTCTTCTTCCGTCACCACGGTGCGGAACAGCGCCAGCGGGTTGTTGGCCGCGTGGCGGCTGGCCTTGGCGCGGATCTTCGCGAAGGTGTTCATCGGCGTGCCGAACTCTTCCATGTGTGCCAGGCCGGCACCGCCGAAGTAGCGCAGCGCCAGCGGAATCTCGCCATGGCCCACCAGCTCCTGCGTGGCTTCGTCGAAGCGCTGGAACGGGCTCGCCCGGTCGGCGAACACCGCGCCCAGCGCGCCGGGCTTCATCTCTTCGAAGCCGAGCGCGAGCACGCACTCCGCCGCGCCGCTCATCACCGCCTGCCGCGCCAGGAACAGCGCCGAAGAACCGGTGGAGCAGTTGTTGTTCACGTTGACGACGGGAATGCCCGTCATGCCCACCTCGTACAGCGCGCGCTGGCCGGCGGTGGAGTCGCCGTACACGTAGCCCACGTAGGCCTGCTGCACCTGGGCGTAGTCCAGGCCGGCGTCGCGCAGCGCGGCGTTGACGGCCTTGGCGGCCATTTGCGGATAGGGCTCGCTGGCCCCGGGTTTGGTGAACGGCACCATGCCGACCCCGACGACATACACGTCTTGCTTCATGAACGGTCCTTTGTGCAGCGGGCCAACGGCCCCGAAAAAATTTGTGCTGAAGACGGGGCGGATGCTAGGCTCGCACCCAGTTCCCAGCGATAGCCGCACACCTTGAACCCATGGCAAAAGACCTCAAACACCGAAAACCTCGGGTAAACACGGGGGCCTTCATCGCCCCTGTTTTCGTGTTCGGCATGCTCTCCGGGCTGGAAAGCAAGGGCATGAACGTGGATGGCTATCTACGTCAGGTCGGCGTGGACCCCAAAGCCCTGCGCACCCCCGGTGACCAGGGGGTCACACCGATGCAGTACGTGGCACTTTTTTATGCGCTGTTGAACGACCTGAAGGACGAATGCCTGGGTCTGTTTTCGCGCCCGTTCAAGCCCGGCAGCTTCGCGCTGACGGCGCGCGAGGGCCTGTCCGCCACCGACCTGCGGCGTGCGCTCAAGCGCATGAGCGCGGCGCTGAACCTGCTGCAGGACGACATCTTCTTTTCCCTGCAGGTCAACGGCGACGAAGCCGGCCTGCACATGCAGACCCTGGACCCCGCCAACGCGACGCCCGTATTCGCGCAGGAGACCATGGTGCGTGTGCTGTGGCGGCTGGCGGCCTGGCTGCTGAACGCGCCCCTGCCCATCCGGCATTTCGACTTCACCTACCCCCAGCCCGAGGGCCCGGAGGCCGGCTACAACCTCGTCTTCCCCGCGCCCCGGCGCTACGGCCAGGCGGCCTTCGGCTTCTGGTTCAAGACCCAGGAACTGGACACCCCCGTGAGCCGCGACGAACCCGCGCTGCGCGCGTTCCTGACCGATGCCTACACCCAGATCATCTCGCCGCCGCGGGCCTTCGGCGCCGTGGCCCAGAAGGTGCGCAACCGCCTGATGCGCAGCTACCCGCAGTGGCCTTCGCTGGAGGAAGTCGCCGCACAGCTCCACACCACGCCCTCCACCTTGCAGCGGCATCTGTCGGCGGAGCACACGTCTCTGCAGTGGCTGAAGGACGACCTGCGGCGCGACCTCGCGATCTCGCGCCTCTCGTCATCGCGCGTGTCGCTGGTGCAGCTGGCGAGCGAACTCGGGTTCAGCGACAGCCCGACGTTCCAGCGGGCGTTCAAGAAGTGGACGGGGCAGCATTGCGGGGCTTATCGGAGGCGGTAGCAATTTGGCCCATGGGGTAGGCCGACGTACCGTAGTTCTTGTGCGCGTCTCGACAACATTGAAGCGTCTGCGCCAGCGGCAAATCTGTTTAGTTCGAATCTGCGGCAGGTTCCGCTTGCACCTTCAATCAGTGATCGCTGTAAAAGCTTCTGATGATGTTCGAGCACATGCAGTGATCGGACTAGCTCTTGACTGCCTTGTACGTATCCATGTTGAGTGATTTCAAGCAAAAGACCACCGGGTACAACAAATTTATATGGTGGTGCCAGAGGGGTCATCCTAGTTCGATAACGATTTTCACATGTTACAAATGTGGCTGACTAAATTTTGGGAGGCGTTTATGGCGACTGGATTTGAAGAAGCGGCCTTGATTGGTGCTATTAAAGCAATGGTGGCTACATTGGCGAAACCAGTTGCAGTAGCGACTTTTAATGGACTGAAAAATCTCAGTGACGACATAGTTAGTGTCTTTGCTGATCGACTTACTGAATACGCTAGTGCGCAATTTGAAAAGCACAGTTGTTTGAGCACTATTGTTTTTCAACACCAAAAGTCAATCTACGATCTCTACATTCCTTTGACAGTGGTCTCCAATAAAGGGGTAAGAGATGGCCAGAAGTCGGCGGGGATTACGATAGATCGGATTAGGCCGGATTTTTTGCCTCAAGGGGCGAAGATATTGATTACAGACACGGCGGGAATGGGGAAGTCAACGCTTTCGAAGTTTCTCTTTCTTCAATGTCTGAAGTCGGGGTACGCAATTCCTTTTTTTATTGAGTTAAGACATTTGTCTGGCAAGGTCTCAGTGTTGGATGTGATTGTGAGACAGCTTAACTCGGCCGCAGTGGATGATGATGAATTGCGATTTAATAAGCGCCAAATTCAGCGCATGTTTAAAAAGAATAATCTGATATTCTTTCTGGATGGCTACGATGAAATTGCGCCAAGTGCACGCGAAGATGTTACAAAAAATATAAAGGAGTTAATTGAGGGGTATCCAAACAATACATATGTTATTACCTCTCGCCCTGAGTCGGGCTTGCTTGCATTTCCTTCTTTTAGTCAGTACAGTATTCGCCCCTTGACGTTGGAGGAGTCATATACACTAATACGGAAATATGATGAAGGAGGAGGAATGGCGGAGCAGCTAATAAGAAGTCTTCAAAGTGGTGAGTTTAGAGCTGTTCGCGAATTCCTTAAAAACCCTTTATTGACTAGCCTTTTATATCGGAGCTTTGAGTATAAGCAAAGCGTCCCGCTAAAAAAGCATGTTTTTTACAGGCAAGTTTATGATGCACTTTTTGATTGGCATGATGCTACTAAGGATGGCTACAATACCCGTGAAAAAAAGAGCGGCTTAGATATTGATGCTTTTCATAGAATATTGCGTGTGGTTGGCTTCTACTCTGTCATGACAGGTAAGGTTGAAGGAGACACGGACACAGTGCTCTCTTGGATACGAAAGGCCAAACAAGTTTGCAATGCAACAAGTTTGTCGGAGAGTTTCTTTCTCGAGGACCTAATTCGTGCTGTTCCACTCTTTGTTCGTGATGGGGATTTATACAGATGGTCGCACAAGTCGCTCTCAGAGTACTTTGCGGCCCAATATATTTGTACAGAAGGCAAAGCTGACCAAAAGAGAACATTAGAAGCGATTATGGAGAGTACTGAAGCTCAGAGATTCTCTAACGTTCTTGATCAAATTTATGATGTGGATAATAACGCTTTTCGGGAATATTTAATATTGCCAGTGGCGAATGCTTTTGGCGATCATTGGGGTGTCGCCTACAGGCAGACAAACCCGGAAATTCCAGAGGAGGATGTGAAAATTAGACGTGCGGCCACTTTTGATCGCGCTGTTATATTTTTGGATAGATTCGATTTTAAGAGCTACAATGAATTTCGGTTGGCGATTGGCAAGATTGAAGGGGTGAGAGAGAAAGACTTTTTAGTTTCAGATATGATTCAACTTCATGGAGATGAGCCGGGTGCCATTCTTTCTTCATCTGGACCTCATTGTTTAATACTTACAATATTGAGAGCCAAGAAAGATCCTTTGGTATACAGGCAGGAATTTTTGGTTCAGGCGGTAAAGCGAGGTGTGCGGATGCCAAAGTTGAGGGCTGCCGCAGTGTTGGATGATAGTCCGCAAAATTTATTTAATTCTGTTGAGCTTTTTTCAAAAATCACCAGAATTATTACTGCCCAATTGCCGGTGGCTAACCCAGATAAGATGCTTAACTTTCCGAAAGAGTTAAATGGTACGACTCAGCTCTCGAGTTTTGCAGATGAGCTGCTTAAGTCGTTGCAAAAATAGTTGTTCTTCCAGGGTTGGGTGGATGCTTGTACATGGTCGGGCCGATTTAGAGAGTCCGCGATACATAACAATCTCTAGGCGGAACCTAATCGACCGCCTAAGTTCGGGCTTCTTGTTCAGTTGGCCGGATGGCGAGCATATTGGTTTCATAGCATCTTCAAGCCACCTATGGTGGTCTTCGAATGCAGTGTGTTCCCAAGGAGTCGTCGCGACCACTTGAACTCAAAGATCCGTGCGCAAGCGCCAGATCTCCGGAAACAGCACCACGTCCAGCATCTTGCGCAGGTAGCTCACACCGCCGGTGCCTCCGGTGCCGCGTTTGAAACCGATCACGCGTTCCACCGTGGTCACATGCCGGAAGCGCCAGAGGCGGAAGGTGTCTTCCAGGTCGGTGAGTTCTTCGCCGAGCTGGTACAGGTCCCAGTGGTCCTTGGGGTTGCGGTAAACCTGCAGCCAGGCCTGCTCGACCGCGTCGCTGGCTTCGTAGGGCTGCGTCCAGTCGCGCTGCGTGTGGCTTGCGGGAACGGCGAAGCCACGGCGCGCGAGCAGGCGCAGGGCTTCGTCGTACAGCGAGGGCGCTTCG
>CAZIWV010000067.1:0-7063 GCA_964543145.1 uncultured Pseudomonas sp. | reverse complement strand
GAGTCGCGCGGCATGAAAGAGCTGATCAAAAAGCTCAAGCCCGACTGCCTGGAAGACTTGATCGCTCTGGTAGCTCTGTTCCGTCCAGGCCCGCTGCAATCGGGCATGGTGGACGACTTTATCAACCGTAAGCACGGCCGCGCCGAGCTGGCGTATCCACACCCGGACTACCAGTACGATGGCCTGCGTCCGGTTCTGGCACCGACTTACGGCATCATCCTGTACCAAGAACAGGTGATGCAGATCGCCCAGGTCATGGCCGGCTACACCCTCGGTGAAGCGGACATGCTACGCCGCGCTATGGGTAAGAAAAAGCCCGAGGAAATGGCCAAGCAACGCGGCGGTTTTATCGATGGTTGCGCGAAGAACAATATCGACGCGGACCTGGCCGGTAACATTTTCGACTTGGTGGAAAAGTTCGCCGGTTATGGCTTTAACAAATCCCACTCCGCCGCCTATGGCTTGGTCTCCTATCAAACGGCTTGGCTGAAAACCCACTACCCATCGCCCTTTATGGCGGCGGTGTTGTCGGCGGATATGCAGAACACCGATAAGGTCGTCACCCTGATCGAAGAGTGCCGCAGCATGAAGCTGCGCGTTGATGCGCCGGATGTGAACACCTCGGAATTCAAGTTCACCGTGAACGACGATGGCCGCATTGTGTACGGGCTGGGCGCGATCAAGGGCGTGGGCGAAGGGCCGGTTGAGGCGATTGTGGAATCGCGTCAGGCCGGGCCGTTTAAAGACCTGTTTGATTTCTGCGCCCGTGTAGACCTTAAACGCATCAACAAGCGCACCACCGACGCGCTGATCCGTAGCGGCGCGCTGGATCGCCTGGGCCCGTATTTCCACGACGAGATAAAAGCCTACCAGGCCAATATCGACCGCAACCGCGCCGTGTTGTTGGCGGCCATGGAAGAAGCCATTCAAGCGGCCGAGCAAACCGCGCGCAGCCACGACAGCGGCCACGCCGACCTGTTTGGCGGCGTGTTTGGTGAAGCCGATCTGGATGTCTACGCCAAGCACAAACGGGCCAAAGAGCTGTCGCTCAAGGACCGTCTGCGCGGCGAAAAAGAAACCCTGGGCCTATACCTCACCGGCCACCCGATTGATGAGTATGAAGGCGAGATTCGCCGCTTTGCCCGTCAGCGCATTATCGATCTCAAGCCGTCGCGCGAAGGTCAGACCATTGCCGGCCTGATCGTTAACCTGCGGGTGATGAAGAACAAAAAGGGCGACAAGATGGGCTTTATCACCCTCGACGATCGCTCGGGCCGTATCGAAGCCTCGCTATTTGCCGACGCATTCAACTCAGCCCAAGCCTTGCTGCAAACCGACGCCTTGGTGGTGGTTGAAGGCGAGGTGAGCAACGACGATTTCTCGGGTGGCCTGCGCCTGCGCGCCAAGCGCGTAATGAGCCTGGAAGACGCCCGTACCGGCCTGGCCGAAAGCCTGCGGGTGCGGGTGCAAAGCGATGCATTAAAAGGTGATCGCCTGCGGTGGTTGGCTGAGTTATGTAAGAAACATCGCGGCGGCTGCCCGATCACCCTTGACTACACCGGCAGTGAAGCCAAGGCGTTATTGCAGTTCGGTGAAGGCTGGCGGATCGACCCGGCTGATGGATTGATTCAAACATTGCGTGACCAGTTCGGACGCGACAACGTCTTTTTGCACTATCGCTAGAAGAAGGGCGGTCTACAGCTTCTGTAGGGCGTCTCTTTTTTACTCTCGACCTGAATGCGCCTGATCCCGTAAGGTAAGGCGCTCAACGGACTAAGCCGCCAGGCCCTAAGGCTTGGCGCAAGACGGATGACTATGAACCCGAACTTTCTCGATTTCGAACAGCCGATTGCCGATCTGCAAGCCAAGATCGAAGAGCTGCGCCTGGTCGGTAACGACAACTCGCTGAACATCAGCGATGAAATTGCCCGTCTGCAAGACAAGAGCAACACACTCACCGCGAGCATCTTTGGCAGCCTAACCAGCTGGCAGATCGCCAAGCTGGCCCGCCATCCGCGCCGGCCTTATACCCTCGATTACATCGAGCACATCTTTACCGAGTTCGACGAACTGCATGGCGACCGGCACTTCTCCGATGACCCAGCCATCGTCGGCGGCGTAGCGCGTTTGAACGACCAGCCGGTGATGATTATTGGCCATCAAAAGGGCCGCGAAGTGCGCGAGAAAGTTCGCCGCAACTTCGGCATGCCTCGCCCTGAGGGCTACCGCAAAGCCTGCCGTCTGATGGAAATGGCCGAGCGCTTTAAAATGCCGATCCTCACCTTTATCGATACCCCCGGCGCCTACCCAGGCATCGACGCCGAAGAGCGCGGCCAGAGCGAAGCGATTGCCTGGAACCTGCGGGTAATGGCGCGGCTGAAAACCCCGATCATCGCCACCGTAATTGGTGAAGGGGGTTCCGGTGGTGCGCTGGCCATTGGCGTGTGCGACCAACTGAACATGTTGCAGTACTCCACCTACGCGGTGATCTCGCCAGAAGGCTGCGCTTCCATTCTGTGGAAAACCGCCGAGAAGGCCCCGGAAGCAGCGGAAGCCATGGGCATCACCGCCGAGCGCCTGAAAGGCCTGGGCATTGTCGACAAGGTTATCGACGAGCCGTTGGGTGGCGCGCACTCGGCTCCGGCCGTAGCGGCCGAATCGATTCGTGCGGCGTTAAGCGAGCAACTGGCTTCGCTGCAGAAGTTCGATATCGACGCCTTGCTGGCCCGTCGTTACGACCGCCTGATGAGTTACGGCGTCTAAGGTGAGCCTGAGCGCCAGGTTGCTAGCTGGCCTGGCACCCTGGCGTGCCGCGCCGGCTTGGCATATCGCCCTGTCCGGCGGCCTGGACTCCACCGTTCTGCTGCACCTGTTGGCGAGCCTCGGGCACACCGAGCACCTGCCACCGCTCCGTGCCATTCACATCCATCACGGTCTTCAGGCTGCGGCCGACGCCTGGCCGCAACATTGCCAGCAGTTGTGTGACGGGCTGGGTGTGCCGTTGCAGGTAGTGGCTGTGCAAGTGGCGGCGGGCGCCAGTGTCGAGCGCGCGGCGCGTGAAGCGCGTTATCTGGCCTTTGCTCAAGCGCTGGGCGCGGGTGAGGTACTGATGACGGCGCAGCACCGCGACGATCAGGCCGAGACGTTGTTGTTTCGCCTGTTGCGTGGCGCTGGCGTGCGTGGGCTTGGTGGTATGCCGGTGAGTCGGCCGTTAGGGCGTGGGGTGTTGGTGCGGCCATTGCTCGATTGCACTCGCGCTGAGCTAGTCGCCTATGCCGACGAGCATAAGTTGCACTGGGTAGAAGATCCGTCGAATGACAATGCTGCCTATGCACGCAACCACCTTCGTCAGCACGTCTTTCCCCAATTCCACGGGCATTGGCCGCAGGCGGTGCACAACCTCTCCCGCAGCGCGGCACATTTGCGTGAAGCCCAAGGCTTGCTGGATGAGCTGGCGGAAATGGACCTGGCCGCCGCCAATACACCAGGCGCCCATGCCTGGCTAAACCTTCCCTCATTAGAGTTACAGCCGCTGCTTGGCCTCTCTCCTGAGCGCCAACGTAATGCCCTGCGTCACTGGCTTGCACCGCTGACGCTGCTGCCCGATAGCGACCACTGGGCTGGCTGGAATGACCTGCGCGACGCGGCGGTGGATGCAACGCCGGTGTGGCGGTTGGCTCAGGGCGAACTGCAGCGCAGCGCTGGCCGGCTGTGGTGGTTAAGCGGCGATTGGCTTGCCGCTACACCGCAGACTTTGCTGTGGAACGACCCTACGCAAGCCTTGGTATTGCCGCAAAACGGCGTGCTGAACATCGAAGGTCAAGCGCCTGAGGGGCCGTTAACCGTCTGTTATCGCCAAGGCGGCGAGGTGGTAAATGTGCCCGGTCGTGGCCATCGCGATCTCAAACGATTGCTCAATGAACAGGCCATTCCTGCGTTTGTTCGTCGGCGGCTGCCATTGATTTATCGCGGTGATGAGCTGTTGGCTGTCGCCAATCTGCCTGCAATCCACGGCAGCATTGATGTGCGCTGGCAATTGCATTGGCAGGCGCCGACGAATGACAGACGTTTGAGCTGAAAGGGTAGTTCCGGTAGACTACGCTCCCGTCTCATACAGCTAATGCGCAGTCCTACTGGATTCTGTGCACGGCTATCAATTTTCAAGGCATGGCCAACAGGCTTTGCTGGTAATGGGTGGGCAGCAGCCCGCCTTCAGCTTTCCCCCGGCGATGCAAATCGCCTAAACGCAGATTTCTAGGGTTTTTCATGACGCGCTACATATTCGTCACGGGCGGTGTTGTTTCTTCATTGGGGAAAGGCATCGCCTCGGCTTCATTGGCGGCTATCCTGGAGGCGCGGGGCCTGAAGGTCACCATGCTGAAACTGGACCCTTACATCAACGTCGATCCGGGCACCATGAGCCCGTTCCAGCACGGTGAAGTGTTCGTCACGCACGACGGTGCCGAGACCGATCTCGACCTTGGCCACTACGAGCGGTTTATCCGCACCACCATGACCAAGGGCAACAACTTCACCACCGGCCGCGTCTACGAAGACGTGCTGCGCAAAGAGCGCCGTGGTGATTACCTGGGTGCGACCATCCAGGTTATTCCGCACATCACCGACGAAATCAAACGCCGCATCATCAAAGGTGCAGGCGATGCCGACGTGGCGATGGTGGAAATCGGCGGTACCGTTGGCGACATCGAGTCGCAACCGTTCCTCGAAGCCATTCGCCAACTGCGCGTGGAAGTGGGCGCCAAGCGCGCCATGCTCATGCACCTGACCCTGGTGCCGTACATTGCCACCGCAGGCGAAACCAAGACCAAGCCGACCCAGCACTCGGTTAAAGAGCTGCGTTCGATCGGCCTGCAGCCAGACGTGCTGATCTGCCGTTCCGACCACCCGATCGATATCTCTTCGCGGCGTAAAATCGCCCTCTTTACCAACGTGGAAGAGCGCGCGGTTATTGGTCTGGAAGACGTCGACACCATCTACAAGATTCCTTCCGTGTTGCACGCCCAAGGCCTGGACGATTTTGTCGTTGAGCGCTTTGGTCTGGAGTGCGGCGGTGCTGACCTGTCCGAGTGGGAGCGGGTTGTCGACGCCAAGCTGAATCCGGAAAAAGAAGTCACCATCGCCATGGTCGGTAAGTACATGGAACTGCTGGACGCCTATAAATCGCTGATCGAAGCGATGAGCCACGCCGGTATCCAGAACCGTACCAAGGTCAATCTGCGTTACATCGATTCCGAAGATATCGAAGGGCAAGGCACCGGCCTGCTGGAAGGCGTTGACGCCATTCTGGTTCCCGGCGGCTTTGGTCTGCGCGGCGTTGAAGGCAAGATCACCACGGTGCAATACGCCCGCGAAAACAAGATTCCGTACTTGGGTATTTGCCTCGGTATGCAGGTCGCGGTTATCGAGTTCGCCCGTAATGTACTGGGCTGGACCGATGCCAACTCCACCGAGTTCGACAAAGTCAGCGGTCACCCGGTGGTCGGTCTGATCACTGAGTGGGAAGACGCTGAAGGCGGCGTAGAAATTCGCACCGAAGCCTCGGACCTGGGCGGCACCATGCGCCTTGGCGCGCAAGACTGCCACCTGATCGAAGGCTCGAAAGTATTCGACTGCTACGCCAAAGAAACCATCGTTGAGCGTCACCGTCACCGTTACGAAGTGAACAACAACCTGCTGCCGCAATTGCAGGAAGCTGGCCTGAAAATCACCGGTCGTTCCGCCGATGGCGCGCTGGTTGAAGTGGTCGAAGCGCCGGATCATCCGTGGTTTGTCGCCTGCCAGTTCCACCCAGAGTTCACCTCCACCCCGCGCGATGGTCACCCATTGTTTAGTGGTTTTGTTAACGCCGCACTGGCGCAGAAAGCGAGAAAGGCATGACCCAGAAAGTCATCAAGGTTGGCGGTATCGATATCGCCAACGACAAACCTTTTGTGCTCTTCGGTGGTATCAACGTTCTTGAGTCCCGCGACCTGGCGCTGAAAACCTGTGAAGAGTACGTGCGGGTTACCGAGAAACTCGGCATCCCTTACGTGTTCAAGGCCAGCTTCGACAAAGCCAACCGCTCCTCCGTGACCTCCTTCCGTGGCCCTGGCCTGGAAGAGGGCATGAAAATTTTCGAAGAGATCAAAAAGACTTTTGGCGTGCCGGTGATCACCGATGTGCACGAGCCTGAGCAAGCGGCACCCGTTGCCGCCGTGTGCGACATCATCCAGCTGCCAGCGTTTTTGTCGCGTCAGACCGACCTGGTGGTGGCCATGGCCAAGACCGGCGCTGTGATCAACATCAAAAAAGCCCAGTTTCTTGCCCCTCAAGAGATGAAACATATCCTGGCCAAATGCGTCGAAGCCGGGAATGACCAGTTGATCCTCTGCGAGCGCGGTTCGAGCTTTGGCTACAACAACCTCGTGGTCGACATGCTCGGCTTTGGCATCATGAAGTCGTTTGAGTACCCGGTATTCTTTGACGTGACCCATGCCCTGCAAATGCCGGGCGGGCGTTCCGACTCCGCTGGCGGGCGTCGTGCCCAGGTGACCGACCTGGCCAAGGCCGGTATGAGCCAAGGCCTGGCGGGCTTGTTCCTTGAAGCCCACCCGGACCCGGACAACGCCAAGTGCGATGGTCCGTGCGCCCTGCGCCTGGACAAGCTGGAGCCGTTCCTGGCACAGCTCAAAGCACTGGACGACCTGATCAAGAGCTTCCCGCCGATTGAGACTGCCTAAGCGCAGCAACTTTCTGTAAAGTGCCGCTCGGGCGAGCTCTGACCCGTGAGTCAGAGAGTCGTCGAGCCGGCATGTCTGGTCTCAGATAGCCTGCATCAACCTCTCTGCAGCGCCGTTTTCGTCATATTTTGGAGTGTTATCAACAATGGCAAAGATCGTCGACATCAAAGGTCGTGAAGTTCTCGACTCCCGTGGCAACCCGACCGTTGAAGCGGACGTTATTCTCGACAACGGTATCGTCGGCAGCGCATGCGCACCGTCGGGCGCCTCCACCGGTTCGCGCGAAGCGCTGGAACTGCGTGATGGCGACAAGAGCCGTTACC
>CAZIWV010000066.1:0-7535 GCA_964543145.1 uncultured Pseudomonas sp. | reverse complement strand
ACGACCTTGCCAAGGTCGGGGTCGCGAGTTCGAGTCTCGTTTCCCGCTCCAAATAAACAAAAACGCCGCTCAATGAGCGGCGTTTTTGTTTCTGCGATTTGGGTGAGCCGGTGCCGATAAAAAAGCCCGCTTGGCATTGCTGCCGAGCGGGCTTTTTTGTGCGTGAGCGGTTTAGTGCGTGCTGCCTTGCTGTGGCACGGCAAGAAACTGCTTTTCGCGCTCCCAGTCAAACGGTTCGTCGTTTTGTTCGGCTTCAAAGCGGCGTTCGTCGAGGGCCTGGAACAGGGTGATTTCTTCGTCTGGCATAAAGTGCAGGCAGTCACCGCCAAAGAACCAGAGCAAATCTCGCGGCACCAGGTGGGCGATTTGCGGGTAGCGGTGGATCACTTGGCACATCAGGTCTTGGCCCAGGTACAGGCTTTGTTCAGGCTCTTGCGGGAGGAGGGTGAGCAGTTCGTCGAAGCGCTCAAGGAATAGCTCGTGGCTTTCTTCCGGAACCTGCTCGGCTTCGCCCAAGGCGACCAGAATGCTGCGCAGGTGCGTAAGCAGCGTTAGATGGTGGTCGAGGTAGGCGCTGGACATGGGCAATTGCTCCGAAACAAAAACGGGCGCGAAGTATAAAGGCCCTCGCGCCCGTTGTCGTGTTGCGGTCTGCCCGGTGGCTTAGCGCACTTTGCCAGCCTCCAGGGTGAGCTCGTCCTTGGCGTAGTCGTCGACGTCGATGACTCGACGACGCGCGGCCTCGGCGTCCCGCAGGGTTTGCCCCTCGGCGGCTTGCAGCACGCCAGCGGCAATAGCGGCGTCGATCAGGTTTTCACCCGGCTTAGGCTGCAACTGGCCGGACTTGGCCGCTTTATGCAGTTTCTTCTGCAGTTCATGGCTGGCACCCAGCAGGTTGACTGCGTGTTGCAGTGCACCGACGGCATCGTCGGTGGCTTGCGGGCGATAGCAACCAGCAAGTACGGCTTCCAGCGCCGGGTCACCCGCAGGGCGGCCGATAATGCCGGCGATCTCTGCATCCAATGCATCGGATGGGCCTTTATGGCGGCGGCCAAACGGGAACACCAGCAGGCTCAGGGCACAACCAAAGAAGCGGTTGGGGAAGTTTTCCAGCAAGTCAGCCAGCGCTTGTTCGGCTTTGCCCAGGCTTTCTTCCAGGGCCCAGCTTACGGACGGGCGCAGGTACTCGGGATAGTCGAGGTCGTGGTAGCGCTTAAGCGCCGCCGAAGCCAAATACAGGTTGCTGAGTACATCGCCCAGGCGCGCCGACAAGCGTTCACGGCGTTTCAGCTCACCGCCCAACAGCATCATGCTGAAGTCGGCCAGCATGGCGAAGCTGGCGGCCAGGCGATTGAGCGAGCGGAAGTACGGTTGGCTAAAGCTGTCGCCCGGCACTTTGCCCAGGCGGCCGAAGGTCAGGCTAAGGATCAAGCTGCTGGCGGCGTTGCTGATGGCAAAGCCGATGTGTTGCATCAGCAGTTCGTCAAACTCCACCAGGGCGCGGTCGCGATCTTCGCGGCCGGCCAGGGCCATTTCCTTGAGCACGTACGGGTGGCAACGAATGGCCCCCTGACCAAAGATCATCAGGTTACGCGACAGAATGTTCGCGCCTTCCACGGTGATAAAAATCGGTGCGCCTTGCCACGAACGGCCCAGGTAGTTGTTCGGGCCCATGATGATGCCCTTGCCACCGTGCACATCCATGGCGTGGCTGATGCACTCGCGACCACGTTCGGTGAGGTGGTATTTGAGGATGGCCGAGAGCACCGAGGGTTTTTCCCCGAGGTCGACGGCGTTGGCGGTGAGAATCCGCGCTGCGTCCATCATCCAGGCGTTACCGCCGATACGCGCCAACGCTTCTTGAATGCCTTCAAAGGCCGCCAGCGGCACATTGAATTGCTCACGCACTTGGCTGTATTGGCCGGTGACCAAGCTGGTGTATTTTGCCGCGCCGGTGCCGACGGCAGGCAGGGAGATGGAACGGCCGACCGACAGGCAGTTCATCAGCATCATCCAGCCTTTGCCTAGCATGGGCTGACCACCGATAAGGAAGTCCAGCGGCACAAACACGTCCTTGCCGGAGTTGGGGCCGTTCATAAACGCGGCGCCCAACGGCAGATGGCGGCGGCCGATTTCTACCCCAGGGGTTTCGGTCGGGATCAGCGCCAGGCTGATGCCCAAGTCTTCTTCCTCGCCCAGCAGATGATCCGGGTCGTAGGCTTTAAAGGCCAGGCCGAGCAGGGTGGCGACTGGGCCGAGGGTGATATAGCGCTTTTCCCAAGTCAGGCGCAGGCCGATGACTTCTTTACCCTCCCACTGACCTTTGCAGATGATGCCCACGTCGGGCATGGCACCGGCGTCAGAACCGGCCAGCGGACCGGTCAAGGCAAAGCAAGGGATATCGTCGCCACGCGCCAAGCGCGGCAGATAGTGCTGACGCTGTTCGTCGGTGCCGTAGTGCAGCAACAGCTCGGCCGGGCCGAGGGAGTTGGGCACCATCACGGTGGAGGCGAGGTCGCCACTGCGGGTGGCCAGCTTCATCGCTACTTGCGAGTGGGCGTAAGCCGAGAAGCCTTTGCCGCCGTATTCCTTGGGAATAATCAGGGCAAAGAAGCCGTGTTCTTTGATGTGCTGCCAGGCCGCTTCGGGCAGGTCCATGCGCTGGCCAATATCCCAGTCGGTGACCATGGCGCACAGCTCTTCAGTCGGGCCGTCGAGGAAGGCTTGCTCTTCTTCGGTGAGCTGCGCCTTGGGGTAGGCGAGCAAGGTGTCCCAGTTCGGGCGGCCGCTAAACAGCTCGCCGTCCCACCAGACGGTGCCGGCTTCGATGGCGTCTTTCTCGGTTTCCGACATCGGCGGCAGCGTTTTCTGGAACCAAGAGAACAGCGGCGCGGTAAAAATCTTGCGGCGCAATTCCTGTAGCACCAACGGCACCGTGATGGCGATCAACATCAGCCAGAAAATGGCCAGCAACCAGCCCGGCGCGTGGCTCCAAATGCCCATGGCCAGCAAATACACGGCAACGATGCCAATGGCGGGAAGGGGGGAAATACGGCGGTGGGCCAGAAATGCCACGCCTACCACCAGAACAATTAACCAGACAGCCAGCATGCAACGTCCTCCTTGTGACAGCCCCACTTAACTGCGGGCCTGTTCGAGCATAGTTGGGATAGTGACCGTCCTCTGGCAGTTGAGTTCGGACTAGTTAACCCCCGGCAAAGCCGCGAGTGGCGTGACCGGGCAGTCAGTGCCCCATGGTGTTTGCTAGGGTTGGAGGAGGCGCTAACCCGCTCCTGCCAGAAAGGCTAACAATGGCCTTATATGAAGCGCCTTGATAGCCAACATCAATTTCCCCGTCTGTTTTCTTTGGTTTAGGCAGGTACGATGCCTACACCGAAATTTCTGACATAGAAGGTAACAACCGTATGCTGACGATTTGGGGACGGAAGAATTCCACCAACGTGCGCAAAGCGCTGTGGGCCGCCGAAGAAGTAGGCGTGCCATACATCCGGCATGACGCTGGCGGCGCTTTTGGCGTGGTCAACGAACCACACTACCGCGCGATGAATCCCAATGGTTTGGTACCGGTGATTGAAGACGACGGCGTGGTGCTCTGGGAGTCCAACGCCATCGTGCGTTACCTGGCGGCAAAATATGCAGAGGGAGTCTTGTATGCCAAAGACCCCGGCGAGCGCGCGCAAGCGGATAAATGGATGGACTGGACGACCAGCCTTGGCGCGCCGTTTCGCGATGTGTTCTGGGGCACCCTGCGCACGCCGCCTGAGCAACGCAATGAGCAAGTGATTGCGGCGGGCATCCAGCGTTGCAGCGAGTTGTTGGCCATGCCAGAGAAAGCGCTGAGTGAGCAACCGTACCTCTCCGGCGCCACCTTCGGCATGGGTGATATTCCGCTGGGCTGTGCGATCTATGCTTGGTTTGAAATGCCGATTGAGCGCCCTGAGCAACCCAATCTGCTGGCCTGGTATGCACGCCTGAAAGAGCGGCCGGCGTTTCAAACCGCCGTGATGACGGCGTTGACCTGAGCCAGAATAATCAAATGTGAAACTGTTTAGCCTCCTACCGTTCTGACGCTAAACTGCGTCGCCTGTAACGAGTGGCTTGCTGTTTTCGCTCCAATTCTTTTCTTTTAAGTGTGTATTTCTCTATGAGTTCTGCCCTGTCTATCCGTGGCCTGACCAAGACGTACGGCAACGGCTTTCAAGCCCTACACGGTATTGATTTGGATGTAGCCGAAGGCGATTTCTTCGCCTTGCTCGGCCCCAACGGTGCCGGTAAATCCACCACCATTGGCATTCTTTCCACGCTGGTGACTAAATCCAGCGGCACGGTCAGTGTGTTTGGCCATGACCTTGATCGCGAACCCTCGCAGCTCAAACGCTGCCTAGGCGTGGTGCCGCAGGAATTCAACTTCAACCAGTTTGAAAAAGTCTTCGATATTGTCACCACCCAAGCCGGTTACTACGGGATTCCGCTGCGCATCGCCAAAGAGCGCGCCGAGCAATACCTCACCCAGCTGGGCTTGTGGGACAAACGCAACTCGGCCTCGCGCGAACTTTCGGGCGGCATGAAGCGCCGTTTGATGATTGCCCGTGCGCTGATTCACCAGCCGCGCTTGCTGATTCTCGATGAGCCCACCGCTGGCGTGGATATCGAACTGCGCCGCTCGATGTGGACGTTTCTGACCGAGCTCAATGAGCAGGGCATCAGCATTATTTTGACCACCCACTACCTGGAAGAAGCCGAACAGCTGTGCCGCAACATCGGCATCATCGACCACGGCCAAATCGTCGAAAACACCAGTATGCGCAAGCTGCTGAGCAAGCTGCATGTGGAAACCTTTCTGCTCGACCTGAAAGACTCGTTGACCCTGCTGCCCAATCTGCCCGGCTACCCGGCGCAATTGGTGGATGACCACACCTTGTCGGTGCAGGTGGAAAAAAGCCTGGGTATCAGCGAGCTGTTCCGCCTGCTGGCGGCGCAGAATATTCAGGTGTTGAGCATGCGCAACAAAACCAATCGCCTGGAGGAGCTGTTTGTTTCCCTGGTGGAAAAAAACCTCGCGAAGGTGGCGGTATGAAGCCCGAGTATCTAAATAGTGAGTTGCAAGCCAACTGGGTGGCGCTAAACACCATCGTCTACCGCGAAGTGCGCCGCTTTATGCGGATTTGGCCGCAAACCCTGCTGCCGCCAGCGATCACCATGGTTTTGTACTTTGTCATCTTCGGCAACCTGATTGGCCGGCAGATCGGCGATATGGGTGGCTTCACGTATATGCAGTACATCGTGCCCGGGCTGATCATGATGTCGGTAATCACCAACGCGTACGGCAACGTGGTGTCGAGCTTCTTTGGCAGCAAGTTCCAGCGCTCGGTGGAAGAACTGATGGTGGCCCCGGTGTCGCCGCACACCATTTTGATCGGCTATGTGGTTGGCGGCGTGCTGCGTGGGTTGGCGGTCGGTGTGATCGTGACCTTGCTGTCGTTGTTCTTCACCGATCTGCAAGTGCATCACCTGGGCATTACCGTTCTGGTGGTGCTGTTGACGGCGACGATCTTTTCGCTGTGCGGCTTTATCAACGCCGTGTACGCGCGCAATTTCGACGACATTTCCATCATCCCGACCTTTGTGCTAACGCCGCTGACCTACCTGGGCGGGGTGTTCTATTCGATCAACTTACTGCCGCCGTTCTGGCAAACCGTGTCGTTGGCCAACCCGGTGCTGCATATGGTCAACGCCTTCCGCTACGGCATTCTCGGCGTGTCGGATATCCGCATCAGCATTGCCATCGGCTTTATGCTGGTGGCCACCACCGTGCTGTATATCGCCTGTGTGCGCTTGCTGGTGAGCGGTCGCGGCATGCGCCAGTAACGCCAGCTTCGGCTGAAAAAGCCCGGCAAGTTGTATACACTTGCCGCGTTTTTTCAGTCAGGTCGCCGCCATGCACTCCGCCGTCGAACATTCCCCTCTGGGCAAAGCCAGCGAGTACATCGCTACTTACACGCCATCGCTGCTGTACCCCATTCCCAGGGCGCCGAAGTGGGCCGAGTTGGGCCTGACGGCTGAAACCCTGCCGTATCAGGGCGTCGACTTCTGGAACTGTTTTGAGCTGTCCTGGCTGCTGCCATCGGGCAAGCCGGTGGTGGCCATTGGTGAGTTCGCCATTCCCGCCGATTCGCCGAACATCATCGAGTCCAAATCCTTCAAGCTGTACCTCAACTCGCTAAACCAAAGCGTCTTTACCACGGCGGCCGAATTGCAGGCGGTGCTGGTCAATGACCTTAGTACGGCGGCGGGCAAGCCCGTGGGTGTTCGGGTGCGTAGTTTGGCCGAGGTGCAGGAAGAGGGCGTGAGTGCGTTGCCGGGGCTGTGCGTGGATGAGCTGGATGTCGCCATCAGCAACTACGAAAAGCCGCAGCCCGAGCTGCTGCGCTGCGATACCAGCCGCGTTGTTGAAGAAAGCCTGCATAGCCATCTGCTGAAGTCTAATTGCCCGGTTACCGGCCAGCCAGACTGGGGCACGGTGGTTGTGCAGTACCGCGGCCCGGCATTGGATCCGGCCAGCCTGCTGGCTTATTTGGTCAGCTTCCGCCAGCACGCGGATTTTCACGAGCAATGCGTTGAGCGGATCTTTCTTGACCTGCAACGCTTGCTCCAGCCAGAGAGCCTGACCGTGTACGCGCGCTATGTGCGCCGCGGTGGCTTGGATATCAACCCGTACCGCAGTACTGGGCCGATCAGCCCGGACAATCGCCGGTTAGTACGCCAATAGCGACATTACGAAAAAAGCCCCGCAGATGCGGGGCTTTTCATTGGTTGGGGTTTTAGATCCCCATGCTTACCAAACTCTGCACAATATTGCGCAGGGTGCCGGCAATGGTTGGGTGTTCCACTTCAAAACGTTCGACGGCGAGGTTTACCCCATCCACCAGGTTGGTGTCGGGCGCGCTGGCTTCGCGTTCCAGTTGTAGTTCGATTTGTTGGGCTAGCGCGGCAAGCTCCTCGCGTTGTTCAGCGGAAACCGGTGGCTGGCTTTCCAGTTGCTCGCGCAGTAAGTCCAATTGGTGCTGCAATTCGCGGGCAGGCATGGTGTTTCTCCCTCTGTGATAGGCAACAGCATTGACCCTGGGTATACGCCAAAGGTTCGGGTGCCGGTTACTTGAGGGTAATCCATGGGCTGCGCCTTTGCCTGATCCAAGGCACGAGAACATGTAACAGCGTTAACCTGAGGCTGCCGACAAACCCTTTAGCCGCAATGCTCGGAGCTTTTTAATGGACTGATTATTCGAGCATCACGCTAATCAACTTTTGTGAGTTTCCTTGCGCGCCGTATCCGGCACCGATATATGCCGAGTTCGGCGTTCCGGACTTGGTGTTGGTTACAACAACAGTGGCGACACCATTGCTGTCGGTTACCGCAGAGTTTGACGACAGTTTTACATCTCCTACGTACGTGCCATAAAAGTCCCAATACACCACAACTCCTGGGGCCGGCCGACCATCAGGGCCTTTAACAA
>CAZIWV010000065.1:0-7706 GCA_964543145.1 uncultured Pseudomonas sp. | reverse complement strand
CATGTAGTACCGTCGGTTTCCGGGCTGCCGGAAACGGCGTTCGGCACACACGACTCTCAGGGTCGGTGTCAGGGCTCGTCAGAAACGGTTGTAAGTCGTTCCATGTCTAACAACGCCGGCCAACGGGGCCGGGGTGGCGACGGACGTCTCCTGCTTGCTGTTGTGAAACAAGCACTTGGTCAGGAGGAGGAATCAACCCACGGTAGCGGACGAAATAACACGTCTTCTAAAGCTACGCAGTCCGAGGTTGTGCATCTCCACCCTACACGTATCGCTGAAAATCGGGTGCCGCTCGCAGAATCTGCAGCGGGTTGGCATTTACCGCTGACTCCCCTCGGGGGCAGTCAACGCGTCATGGCTCAAGGCTTTATTTCCGGGATGTTCGTAGCCCTTTTCAGCTATCTATCGTTGAACAATCCCGTCGGACGGCCTTACGTCCTGAATTACGTTGCACACGGAAGGGGCTTGCAATGTGGGCAAACACCCGCAACCGGGCCACTTTTGGCGGCGTTCGGGACTATAGCAGCAATGATTAAGTGCTTCAAATCAATAAAAAATTGTTATGATCGCGGCCATGACAGAACGCACCCCTCCGACCTCCGGCGTCCAGTTGCTCGAGGTTGAACCGGAACTTGCCGGCCAACGAATCGATAATTTCCTGCGCACTCGCCTTAAGGGCGTGCCTAAAACCCTGATTTACCGAATTTTGCGCAAAGGCGAAGTTCGTGTGAATAAAGGAAGAATCAAGCCGGAGTACAAGCTGCAAGCAGGCGACATCGTGCGCGTACCGCCGCTGCGCCTTTCCGAGCAGGACGAAGAAGTGCCATTGGCGCAAGGTCTGCTCGAGCGTCTGGAAGCTTGCATCGTTTTTGAAGACAAAGCCCTGCTGGTCATTAACAAGCCTGCCGGTATTGCCGTGCATGGCGGTAGCGGCCTGAACTACGGTGTGATTGAAGCGTTCCGCCAATTGCGCCCGGATTGCAAAGATCTGGAGCTGGTGCACCGCTTGGATCGCGATACCTCTGGGCTGCTGATGATCGCCAAGAAGCGCAGCATGTTGCGTCACTTGCACGAAGCTTTGCGTAAAGACGGCATCGATAAGCGCTATATGGCGCTGGTTCGTGGGCATTGGGCGACGGCCAAAAAACAGGTCAATGCGCCCTTGCTGAAAAGCAATCTGCGTTCTGGTGAGCGCATGGTCGAGATCAACGAGGAAGGCAAAGAAGCGCTGACCCTGTTCCGTGTGCTGCGCCGTTTTGGTGAGTTCGCCACCTTGGTGGAAGCCAAGCCGGTGACCGGTCGTACGCACCAGATTCGCGTGCATGCCAAACACGCCGGCCATTGCATTGCTGGTGACCCTAAGTACGGCGATGACGACTTCACCAATGAAATTCGTGGTCTTGGCGGCAAGCGCCTGTTCCTGCATGCCTACGAATTGAATGTGCCGCTGCCTGAAGGCGGCGTGTTGAAGCTGGAAGCGCCAGTGGATGATATGTGGCGCAAAACCGTGGAGCGCTTGAGTGCGGTCTGACTACCAGCTGTTGATCTTCGACTGGGACGGCACGCTGGTGAACTCCATCGGCCGGATCGTCGCCGCGTTGCATAGGGCTGCGCGTGAGTGTGATCTGCCGCCGCGTAGCGATGACGAGCTCAAGGCGATTATTGGCCTGGGCTTGCCAGAAGTGGTGGTAGCGCTGTATCCCGATCTGGACGACGCCGAATTAGCTGAACGCTATCGCCATTCTTACAGTACGAATTATCTGCAGTTAGAGTCGAAACCATCCGAGCTGTTTCCCGGCGTCGCTGATGCGATGACTGCATTCCGTGCTGCTGGCTACAAGTTGGCGGTGGCGACCGGGAAGGGGCGGCATGGTTTGAATCGCGTGCTGGCAGACCAGGGTTGGATGGACTTTTTCGATACCACCCGCTGCGCCGATGAAACCGCGAGTAAACCTGCGCCGCTTATGTTGGAAGAGATTCTTGCTGAGTGCGGTGTGCCGGCAGAGCGCGCGCTGATGGTGGGCGATTCGCTATTTGATCTGGAAATGGCCCGCAATGCCGGAATGCATTCGGTGGCGGTCGGTTATGGCGCGCAGTCACTGGCGACACTCAGTCGCTGCGGGCCACGTTTGATGATCGAACATTTTTCTGAGCTGCACGCTTGGCTGGATTCGCGTGCAGCAAAACCAGTGCTAGGGATGAGTGAGCATGTCGAACGAGTTGAATGACGACAAAAGCTGGAAGTTGCTGGAAAAGACCTTGCTCGCCAGCGTGCAAGAGCAGCGTCGGGCGCGGCGTTGGGGGATTTTCTTCAAGGCGTTGACCTTTATTTACCTGTTCGGTGTGATCGCCATGGTTACGCCAGGGCTGGACTTCTCCAAAGGGGCGTCGAAAACCAAGTCGCATACGGCAGTTGTGGAAATTCGCGGCATGATCGCGGACCAGGAAGCAGCCAGTGCGGACAATATTGTCGGCAGTCTGCGTGAGGCGTTTGAGGACGTGAACACCAAGGGTGTGATCCTGCGCATCAACAGTCCGGGCGGCAGTCCAGTGCAGTCAGGCTATGTGTACGACGAAATCCGTCGGCTGCGTGGCGAGCACCCCGATATCAAGGTGTATGCGGTGATCTCTGATCTGGGCGCTTCTGGTGCGTACTACATCGCCAGCGCTGCCGACTCCATCTACGCCGACAAGGCCAGCCTGGTGGGCTCCATCGGGGTAACCGCAGCGACCTTCGGGTTTGTCGGCACCATGGAAAAGCTCGGCGTTGATCGTCGCGTGTACACCTCGGGCGAGCACAAGGCATTCCTTGACCCGTTTCAGCCGCAAAAGGCGGATGAAACAGCGTTTTGGCAGAGCGTATTGAACACCACCCACAAGCAATTTATTGCGGCGGTTAAGCAGGGGCGTGGTGATCGCCTTAAGGATGCCGAACATCCTGAGTTGTTTTCCGGTTTGATCTGGACCGGTGAACAAGCGCTGCAGTTGGGCTTGGTTGATGGTCTGGGCAACACCAGTTCGGTGGCGCGTGATGTTATTGGCGAAAAAGAGTTGGTGGATTACACCGTAAAAGAAACGCCGTTCGACCGCTTCGCCAAGAAGCTTGGCGCCAGCGTGGCTGAGCATGCGGCCATGTGGATGGGCTTCCAGGGGCCGACTCTGCGCTGAGCTGAGTTGCGCTAAACAAAGGCCCGGCTGATGCCGGGCTTTTGTTTAGTGGGTTGTATATAGAGGAGGGGCTTAGGGGATCTGCACGCCTTCAGCCAGCAGCATATCCACTAGGCGTATCAGTGGCAGGCCGACCAGGCTGGAGGCATCACTGCCTTCAGTGGCGCGAAACAGGCTGACACCCAGCCCTTCGGCTTTAAAGCTGCCGGCGCAGTCGTACGGTTGCTCGGCATGCAGGTAGCGAGTGATGCGCTCGGCGTCGAGTTCACGAAAGTGCACGGTAAAGGGCACGCAATCGACCTGGCATTCGCCGGTAACGGTGTTCAGTAGCGCCAGCCCGGTAAGAAAGCTCACGCTCTTGCCGCTGGCGTTGCTTAGCTGGCGGTGGGCGCGTTCGAAGTCGTGGGGTTTTCCGAGTATTTGCTCGCCCAGCACGGCGACCTGGTCTGAGCCGATGATCAAATGGCCTGGGTACTGCTCTGCCAGCGCTCGTGCTTTTTGTTCGGCCAGACGCAACACTAGGGCGGTCGCCGTTTCGTTGGGCTGGTGCGCTTCATCTATATCCGGGCTGGCGCAGACAAATGGCAAGCGCAGGCGTACGAGCAGTTCGCGGCGGTATGGAGAGCTGGAGGCGAGCAGTAGCGGGAGCATGGCAGTTCCTTGATAAGGAAGGCGATTCTAGCGGGCGCGGGCATTGGCGCCCAGGCTGAATTTCCCTTTGACAGAGGCAGGGTGCATCCCTAGAATGCTGCGCCTATGTTGAATGGCCCGATTCCTCCTCACGTTGATCCGCGCAAACTGGCTGATCGTGGTGCCACCCTTGAAGGTGAGTTGCCGCTAGCCGATTTGCAGCGTCTCTGCGATCCACTTGCCGATAATGTCGGTGTCGTCCGTGCGAAGTTTGTTTTCGAGCGCGACGAGCGTAGATCGCCAGTGATGCACAGCACGATCGACGTTGAGGTCAAGATGGTTTGTCAGCGTTGTCTGGAGCTGGTCGCCCTGCCTATTCACAGCGAGTGCAGTTACGCTGTGGTGAAAGAAGGTGGGAATACCCAGTCTGTGCCGCAAGGCTACGACGTGCTGGAATTGGGTGAGGATCCATTGGATCTACCGGCGTTGATCGAGGAGGAGCTGTTGCTCGCCTTGCCCATCGTGCCATTGCATGATCCAGAAGATTGCCAGCAACCGGCAGGCCTTGAAGAGCCTGAACCGAGCGAGGACGAGGTATCGCGGTCCAACCCGTTCAGTGTATTGGCACAGTTAAAGCGTGACCCAAACGTTTAGGAGTTAATTAATTATGGCTGTTCAGCAGAACAAAAAATCCCGCTCCGCTCGCGACATGCGCCGTTCGCACGACGCTCTGACTGCAAGCACTCTGTCGGTAGAGAAGAGCACCGGTGAAGTTCACCTGCGTCACCACGTATCGCCAGAAGGCGTATACCGTGGTCGTAAAGTGATCGACAAGGGCGCTGACGAGTAATCCTTGTCCGCTCCGATCATCGCGATTGACGCAATGGGTGGGGACTTCGGTCCCCACAGCATTGTTCCAGCCTGCATTGCGTGCCTGGCTGAATTCCCCTCGTTACACCTGGTCCTCGTCGGCCAAATCTCCTTATTAAATGAATTGATTGCCCGCCATCCGGGTGTCGATCGCGCTCGTCTGCACGTTGAGCAGGCCAGCGAAGTCATCGCTATGGATGACCGTCCGGCGCAGGCCTTGCGCAGCAAGCCCGACTCTTCAATGCGCGTGGCGCTGGAGTTGGTGCGCGATGGCCGTGCGCAGGCTTGTGTCAGCGCCGGTAATACCGGGGCACTGATGGCGTTGTCGCGTTATCTGCTGAAAACCCTGCCGGGCATAGACCGTCCGGCGATGATGACGGCGATTCCCACTGAGCGCGGCCATTGCCAGTTGCTTGATCTGGGCGCCAATGTCGATTGCAGCGCCGAGCATCTTTACCAATTCGCCGTGATGGGCTCTGTTGCTGCTGAAGCCTTGGGCGTGGTGCGTCCGCGCATCGCGCTGCTGAATGTGGGCACCGAGGACGTTAAGGGGAATCAGCAGGTCAAGCTGGCAGCCAGTCTGCTGCAGCCAGTCAGTGAGCTAAATTACATCGGCTTTATTGAGGGCGATGGTCTTTATCGTGGCGAGGCTGATGTGGTGGTGTGCGACGGCTTTGTCGGCAATATCCTGCTCAAGTCCAGCGAGGGGCTGGCGTCGATGATTTCCAAGCGTATGGAGGCGTTGTTCAAGCAAAACCTCAGTTCGCGCTTGATTGGTTCTCTGGCGCTGCCAGTACTAAAGCGTCTGCAAGGTGAATTAGCGCCCGCGCGCCACAACGGCGCGAGCTTTTTAGGGTTGCAGGCGATTGTCGTGAAAAGTCACGGCGCCGCTGGGCCGGAAGGTTTTCAGAGTGCGATTCGCCGAGCCGTCATGGAAGTGCGCGAAGATTTACCGCAACGCTTACATGGTCGTCTCGAACATCTGTTGCTGTAATGCGTGTGCTGCCGATGTGACCGCACTCGGTAGCCTGTCATCCAACTTGTCAGTTTGTTGCGCTCGACTCGCTCGCGCGTGATCCTCCCGACGATAAGACCATTAGGGACCGTCCACATGTCTGCATCCCTCGCATTCGTCTTCCCAGGCCAAGGCTCACAGTCTCTGGGAATGCTCGCCGAGCACGGCGCACAGCAAAAGCTGGTGCTCGATACCTTTGCCGAAGCTTCTGAAGCGTTAGGTTATGACCTCTGGGCGCTGACCCAGACCGGTCCAGAAGAAACCCTCAATCAAACTGACAAAACCCAGCCCGCCATTCTGGCTGCTTCCATTGCCTTGTGGCGTGTGTGGCTGGCGGAGTCCGGCGCGCGCCCGGCGTTCGTTGCCGGTCACAGTCTGGGCGAATACTCGGCGTTGGTCGCCGCTGGCAGTTTGGCTTTTGCTGATGCCGTGAAGCTGGTTGAGCGTCGTGGCCAACTGATGCAAAAAGCTGTGCCGGCCGGGCAGGGCGGTATGGCCGCGATTCTGGGGCTGGAAGATGCTGACGTGCTCGCCGCCTGCGCCGAAGCAGCCCAGGGCGATGTGGTTAGCGCGGTGAACTTCAACGCACCTGGCCAGGTGGTAATCGCAGGTTCTGCGGCTGCCGTTGAGCGCGCCATCGAAGCTTGTAAAACGCGTGGCGCCAAACGCGCCATGCCGCTGCCGGTTAGCGTGCCATCGCATTGTGCCTTGATGCGTCCGGCCGCCGAGCAGTTTGCTGAGTCGGTTACCGCTATTGATTGGAAGGCTCCGCAAATCGCCTTGGTACAGAATGTCAGCGCCGCCGTGGTCGACGACCTTGACGTGCTCAAGCGCGACTTGCTCGCTCAGCTCTACAACCCTGTGCGTTGGGTTGAGTCCATCGTGCGTTTGTCTGAGTCTGGCGTAACAAGTCTGGTGGAATGTGGCCCAGGCCGTGTGTTGTCCGGTCTTAACAAGCGCTGCGTCAAAGGCATCAACACCTACAATCTCGACACCCCGGACGCCTACGCCGCTACCCGCGCGGCACTGGTCTGATTAGGAGAAGCTCTTATGAGTCTGCAAGGAAAGGTCGCGCTGGTTACTGGCGCCAGCCGTGGTATCGGTCAGGCCATCGCGCTTGAGCTGGGCCGTCAAGGCGCTACTGTCGTCGGTACAGCCACTTCTGCATCCGGTGCGGAAAATATTTCCAACTTCTTTAAGGCCAATGGCATTGAAGGTGTTGGCTTGGTCTTGGATGTTGGCAGCGATGAGTCGGTAAGCAGTGTGTTGGAGTCAATCCAGCAGCAATTCGGCGCGCCGCTGATCGTGGTGAATAATGCCGGCATCACCCGCGATAACCTGATGCTGCGCATGAAAGATGAAGAGTGGCATGACGTCATCAACACCAACTTGAGCAGCCTGTATCGGGTGACCAAAGCGGTTTTGCGCGGCATGACCAAGGCCCGTTGGGGCAGAATTATCAATATTGGTTCGGTGGTGGGCGCCATGGGCAACGCCGGGCAGGTAAACTACGCGGCAGCCAAAGCTGGGCTGGAAGGTTTCAGCCGTGCTCTGGCGCGTGAAGTAGGTTCGCGGGCGATCACCGTTAACTCGGTGGCGCCAGGGTTTATCGATACCGATATGACCCGCGAGCTGCCCGAAGCGCAGCGTGAAGCGCTTCAGGCACAGATTCCGCTGGGTCGTCTGGGCCAAGCAGAAGAGATTGCCAATGTGGTGTCTTTCCTGGCTTCCGATGGCGCAGCTTACGTTACCGGGGCTACTATTCCGGTGAATGGCGGAATGTACATGAGTTGAATGTGACGCAGACCTTCAGAAAACTGTCATACGTGCTGTCTAAAATCCGTTATAAAGCTGCAACCGGTTTATAGACATTTCGTTGGAGTGATCGAGAAGGTCCTCGGCTTTCAACTTGAAATGCGCAAAACCCTTTCTATACACTGACACAGACCAGCTGCCTGGATTTGTTCATTAGGAGTGAAAACAAGGTATGAGCACCATCGAAGAACGCGTCAAGAAAATCGTT
>CAZIWV010000064.1:0-8292 GCA_964543145.1 uncultured Pseudomonas sp. | reverse complement strand
GCGAGTAGCCCCGTAAGGGTGAGGCTGGTCAGCAGGAGTTTGGTTTTTTGCATCGGTGGGCGACTTCCACTATCTTGGCTGGGCAATATAACCCCGGATCATACCCGCAATAAAGGAAGCTGCGAAGCCGCTTCCGTGAGAAAGCAGACCATGGTTGAAAATAGCGAACTACGCAAGGCTGGCCTGAAAGTGACCCTGCCACGGGTCAAGATACTGCAAATGCTCGACTCTGCCGGTCAGCGTCACATGAGTGCTGAAGATGTCTACAAGGCACTGATGGAGGCGGGTGACGACGTAGGTCTGGCGACGGTGTACCGCGTACTGACCCAGTTCGAAGCAGCAGGCCTGGTGGTTCGCCACAACTTCGATGGCGGTCATGCGGTCTTCGAATTGGCGGACAGCGGCCATCACGACCATATGGTCTGTGTCGACTCTGGTGAGGTGATCGAGTTCTTCGACGCCGAGATCGAAAAACGCCAGAAGGAAATCGTCAAAGAACACGGTTTCGAACTGGTCGATCACAATCTTGTGCTGTATGTGCGCAAGAAAACCTGATTGATGCAGCAGGCATAACAAAGGCGACCCTCGGGTCGCCTTTGTGCTTTCTACGGCCTGGGCAATCAGGCCTGGGCGCTGCCGACCATCTGCCGGGCGTGGGCCAGGGATTCTTCGGTGAGATCCACTCCGCCGAGCATGCGCGCGATTTCCTCGACCCGCTGCGCCGGGCTCAGTTTGCTCACTGCGGTGCGGGTGGCATCACTTTCGCGCACCTTGTGCACGAACAGATGTTGATGCCCTTGTGCCGCGACTTGCGGCAGGTGAGTGACGGTCAGTACCTGCCCGCGTTCGCCGAGGCGGCGCAGTAGCTGGCCGACCACTTCGGCGGTGGGGCCGCCGATGCCGACGTCGACTTCATCGAATACCAGGGTTGGCACCCGCGAAGTTTGCGCGGTGATCACCTGAATCGCCAGGCTGATGCGCGACAGCTCGCCGCCCGAAGCGACCTTGGCCAGAGCCTTCAACGGCTGGCCAGGGTTGGCACTGACCAGAAACTCCAGCTGCTCCAGACCGTTGGGGTGCGGTTCGCTGTTGCTGTTGGCGCTCAGCTTGATATTGAAACGCCCACCGGGCATGCCTAGTGTCTGCATTTCCTGCTCGACCGCGCTGGCCAGCTGACTGGCGGCGTTGTTGCGCAGGGTGCTGAGTTCCGCCGCTTTTTCCTGGTAATGCCGCTCGAAGGCGGCCAGTTCGTCGCTCAGGCGTTCGGCGGCCTGGTCGTCGGCATTGAGGCTTTCCAGTTCCTCAAACAACTGTTGCTGCATGGCGCCCAGCTCGGTTGGCTGGATGCGGTGCTTGCGCGCCAGGGTGTAGATCGCGTCCAGGCGCTCTTCCATCTGGCGCAGGCGCTCGGGGTCGGCGTCGAAGTGGTCGAGAAAGCGGTTCAGCTCACCGACGGCTTCTTCTACCTGGATCTGCGCGCTGGCCAGGAGGTTGGTGGCTTCGCTCAGTGCGCCGGGCTGGCCCTGGAAGGCACTGAGGCGATTGAGGCTGCTGGTCAGGGCGGAGAGTACGTTGCCCGCGTCATTCTCGCTGCATTGCTCGATCACCAGACGGCAGGCGCTGAGCAGGCTTTCGGCGTTGGTCAGGTTTTTGTGTTCCTGTTCCAGGTTGTCCAGCTCATCTTCGCCGAGGGCCAGGTTGTCGAGTTCTTCCAGCTGGTAGCTGAGCAGCTGATGACGCGCGCGCTGTTCGTCGCCAATGCTGGAAACCCGTTCCAGCTCATTCTTGGTCTGCTTCCAGCGCTGCGCAGCGAGCTGCACCTGGCGCGCCAGCTCCTGGCTGCCGGCGTATTCGTCGAGCAGGCGGCGGTGGGTATCGGGCTTGAGCAGAGATTGGTGCTCATGCTGGCTGTGGATGTCGATCAACAGCTCGCCGAGGGCCTTGAGATCACCTTGCGGGCAGGGTGAGCCATTGATATAGCCCCGCGAGCGGCCTTCGGCGGTGATTACCCGGCGCAGGATGCACGGGCCGTCATTGTCCAGGTCACGTTCGGCCAGCCAGGCGCGGGCTTCGGGGATGTCGTGCAGGTCGAAGCTGGCGAGGATGTCCGCCTTGTCCGCGCCGGGGCGCACCACGCCGCTGTCGGCGCGATCACCCAGGGTCAGGCCGAGGGCGTCGAGCATGATCGACTTGCCGGCACCGGTTTCCCCGCTGATCACGCTCATGCCGGCGTCCAGCTCTAGATCAAGGTGTTCAACGATGGCGTAGTTGTGTACGGACAGGTGCACCAGCATGGCGAGGGCCTCCCAAGTTCATGTCTGGTTATTTATACAGTGTTTTTTTGTGGGCTGACAATCCGTCTGTTGTCCTTGAAACCAGATTTTTTGACCCCATATAGCGGTCAGGTACGTGAGTTGAGGCTCGCGTCGGATTTATAAGAGGAGAGACGCATGGCTGACGAACAGACCCTGGATACGCAGAACCCCGATGTACAAACAGCTGCCGAAGCGGCTGCGGGCGATGACCTGGTTGCCCGCGTGCAAGCGCTGGAAGAGCAACTGGCTACTGCGCAGGATCAGTCGCTGCGCATGGCTGCCGATCTGCAGAACGTGCGTCGCCGCGCCGAGCAGGATGTAGAAAAGGCGCACAAATTCGCTCTGGAGAAATTCGCCAACGATCTGTTGCCGGTGGTGGATAGCCTGGAGCGCGGCCTTGAACTGTCGAATCCGGATGATGAGGCGATCAAGGCTGTTCGTGAGGGCATGGAGCTGACACTCAAGCTGTTCGGCGACACCCTCAAGCGTCACCAGTTGGAAGCCATTGACCCGCATGGTGCACCGTTCAACGCCGAACACCATCAGGCGATGGCGATGCAGGAAAGCACCAGCGTCGAGCCTAACAGCGTGCTCAAAGTGTTCCAGAAGGGCTACATGCTCAATGGTCGTCTGCTGCGCCCCGCCATGGTGGTGGTCAGCAAGGCGCCGGTAGAAGCGCCGCCATCGATCGATGAGCAGGCTTGAAATTCGCCGAGCTGCCCCCATTAAACAGTCAAGCGTTTTAGTGCTACCGCCGCTGACAACGATCAGCAGCGGGATTATCAAAGTTTCGGGAGAGTGAATATGGGCAAAATTATTGGTATCGACCTGGGGACCACCAACTCGTGCGTCTCGGTTCTGGAAAACGGTGTCGCTAAAGTTATCGAAAACGCTGAAGGCGCGCGTACTACGCCGTCGATCATCGCGTATGCCAACGACGGTGAAATCCTCGTCGGCCAGTCGGCCAAGCGTCAGGCCGTGACCAATCCGCATAACACCCTGTATGCGGTAAAGCGTCTGATCGGTCGTCGTTTTGAAGAAGACGTCGTGCAGAAAGACATCCAAATGGTGCCGTACAAGATCGCCAAGGCGGACAACGGTGACGCCTGGGTTGAAGTGAACGGCCAGAAGATGGCGCCGCCGCAAATTTCGGCTGAAATTCTGAAGAAGATGAAGAAGACCGCCGAAGACTACCTCGGCGAGCCAGTGACCGAAGCGGTTATCACCGTGCCGGCCTACTTCAACGACAGCCAGCGTCAGGCGACCAAAGACGCCGGCCGCATCGCCGGTCTGGACGTAAAACGTATCATCAACGAACCAACCGCAGCGGCTCTGGCCTACGGTATGGACAAGGCCAAGGGCGATCACACCGTGATCGTTTATGACCTGGGTGGCGGTACTTTCGACGTTTCCGTGATCGAGATCGCTGAAGTCGATGGCGAGCACCAGTTCGAAGTGTTGGCGACCAACGGTGACACGTTCCTTGGCGGTGAAGACTTTGACATTCGTCTGATCGACTACCTCGTTGACGAATTCAAGAAAGAAAGCGGCATGAACCTCAAAGGTGATCCGCTGGCCATGCAGCGGCTGAAAGAAGCCGCTGAGAAAGCCAAGATCGAGCTGTCGTCCGCTCAGTCGACCGACGTCAACCTGCCGTACATCACTGCAGACGCCACCGGTCCTAAGCACCTGAACGTGAAGATCTCGCGTGCCAAGCTCGAAGCATTGGTAGAAGACCTGGTTCAGCGCACTATCGAGCCTTGCCGCATCGCCATGAAAGACGCGGGTATCGACGTTGGCGCGATCAACGACGTGATCCTGGTCGGCGGTCAGACCCGTATGCCGCTGGTACAGAAGCTGGTTACTGATTTCTTCGGTAAAGAAGCACGTAAAGACGTTAACCCGGACGAAGCTGTGGCCATGGGTGCTGCGATTCAGGGCGCCGTTCTGGCCGGTGACGTGAAAGACGTTCTGCTGCTCGACGTCAGCCCGCTGACCCTGGGTATCGAAACCATGGGTGGCGTGATGACCGCGCTGATCGAGAAAAACACCACGATTCCTACCAAGAAATCGCAAGTGTTCTCGACTGCCGACGACAACCAGGGCGCCGTGACCATTCACGTGCTGCAGGGCGAGCGCAAGCAAGCCAGTGGTAACAAGTCCCTGGGCAAATTCGACCTGGCCGAGATTCCGCCGGCGCCACGTGGCGTACCGCAGATCGAGGTAACCTTCGATATTGATGCCAACGGCATCCTGCACGTCGGCGCGAAAGACAAGGCCACCGGCAAGACTCAGTCGATCGTGATCAAGGCCAACTCCGGTCTGTCTGAAGAAGAAATTCAGCAGATGGTTCGTGATGCCGAAGTCAACGCCGAGGAAGATCGCAAGTTCGAAGAGCTGGCGACTGCGCGTAACCAAGGCGATCAGCTGGTGCACGCCACCCGCAAGATGATCACTGAGGCTGGCGACAAGGCCACTGCCGACGAGAAGACTGCAATTGAAACCGCATTGAGCGCACTGGAAGTGGCGATCAAGGGTGACGACAAAGCTGAAATCGACGCCAAGATGACCGCGCTGTCCGAAGTGACTGCACCGCTTGCGCAGAAGATGTACGCCGAGCAGCCGCAGCCAGGTGCGCAAGCCCCGGGTGCTGAGCAAGCCAAGGACGCAGGCGACGACGTGGTCGACGCTGAGTTCGAAGAGGTCAAAGACAACAAATAAATAGGCGCAAGCTTATGCCGCTCTGGTCGGGCGTGACGCGAGTCGCGTTCGGCATGATCCGCCGCGCGGGAGCTTGCTCCCGCGTTGGCGTGTCTGGAGTAGACGATTTAAAGGTGTTGAAGACTTATGGCTAAACGCGATTTTTATGAGGTGCTCGGTGTCGAGCGCGGCGCCAGCGAAGCGGAGCTGAAAAAAGCCTACCGCCGTCTGGCCATGAAGTATCACCCCGACCGTAACCCGGACGATAAAGCCGCCGAAGAGAAGTTCAAGGAAGCCAACGAGGCTTACGAAGTGCTTTCCGATGCGGCCAAGCGTTCGGCTTACGATCAGTACGGGCATGCCGGTGTCGACCCGCAAATGGGTGGCGGCGGTGGCGGCCCGGGTGGGGCGAACTTCTCCGATATCTTCGGCGATGTATTCAGTGATTTCTTCGGCGGCGGTGGTCGTGGCGGTCAACGGGGCGGCGCGCAGCGCGGTAGTGACCTGCGCTACACCTTGGAGCTGGATCTGGAAGAAGCGGTGCGTGGCACTACGGTGACGATTCGTGTGCCGACGCTGGTCAATTGCAAACCCTGCGATGGCTCGGGCGCGAAGAAGGGCACCACGCCGGTGACCTGCACCACCTGTGGCGGTATTGGCCAGGTGCGTATGCAGCAGGGCTTCTTCTCGGTGCAGCAGACCTGCCCGCGCTGCCACGGCAGCGGCAAGATGATCACCGACCCGTGCGGCTCCTGCCACGGCCATGGCCGGGTAGAGGAGCACAAGACTCTGTCGGTAAAAGTGCCGGCTGGCGTCGATACCGGCGACCGCATTCGTCTGTCTGGTGAAGGCGAGGCGGGTGCTATGGGCGGCCCGGCGGGCGACCTGTACGTGGTGGTAAATGTGCGCGAGCACGCGATCTTCCAGCGCGACGGTAAGCACCTGTACTGCGAAGTGCCAATCAGCTTTGCTGATGCGGCCCTTGGCGGCGAACTGGAAGTGCCGACCTTGGATGGTCGGGTCAAGCTGAAAATTCCGGAAGGTACGCAGACCGGCAAGATGTTCCGCCTGCGTGGCAAGGGCGTGGCGCCCGTGCGTGGCGGTGGTGCAGGCGATCTGATGTGCAAGGTGGCGGTGGAAACCCCGGTGCACCTGGATAAGCGTCAGCGCGAACTGCTCGACGAGTTCCGCAAGACCCTGGAAGGCGACAGCTCGCATTCGCCGAAAGCCAATGGCTGGTTCGAAGGCGTTAAGCGCTTCTTTGGCGACCTGTAAATCCCGCTGACAGGCTGCGCGGTCGCTAAGCGGCTGCTGCAGTCTGTGGCGACAGCTTGGAGCTGATAGCTATGCAACGTATTGCTGTGATGGGCGCCGCCGGGCGCATGGGCAAGACCCTGATCGAGGCCGTGCAGCTGGTCGATGGCGCAAGCCTGAACGCGGCGATTGATCGTGCTGACAGCAGCCTGGTTGGCGCGGATGTCGGTGAGCTGGTGGCGCAGGGCAAGATTGGCGTCAATCTCTCCGGCGATCTAACTGCGGTGCTTGATCAGTTCGATGTGCTGATCGACTTCACACATCCATCGGTGACCCTGGAAAACCTGGAAATCTGCCGTCAGGCCGGTAAGTCCATGGTGATCGGCACCACCGGTTTTTCCCCGGAAGAAAAGCAGCTGCTGGCTGAAGCGGGCAAGCAGATTTCCATCGTGTTTGCTGCCAACTTCAGTGTTGGCGTCAATCTGTGCCTGAAGTTGCTCGACACTGCGGCGCGGGTGCTGGGTGATGATGTGGATATCGAAATCATCGAAGCTCACCACCGTCACAAGGTCGATGCGCCGTCCGGCACCGCCTTGCGCATGGGTGAAGTTGTGGCCAATGCCCTGGGGCGTGATCTGCAGAAAGTCGCCGTCTATGGCCGTGAAGGCCAGACCGGTGCACGTGAGCGCGAAACCATCGGTTTTGCCACGGTGCGCGCCGGTGATGTGGTCGGCGATCACACTGTGCTGTTCGCCGCCGATGGCGAACGCGTGGAAATCACCCACAAGGCATCCAGCCGCATGACCTTCGCCAGAGGCGCGGTGCGCGCGGCGTTGTGGCTGCAGGAGCGCAAGCCTGGTCTGTACGACATGCAGGACGTTCTGGGGCTGAATTGATGTTGAACTGGGGCATTCTGTCGCAGGAGTGCTTTTTGCCTGGGTCTTAAGCGCAACTGGCGGTGGACCAAAAAGGCAGTTTCCTGTAAGCTTTCTGCTTTAGTGTGTCCACTAAAGTTGCGCAGAATGAATCAGATAAAAAAGCGGGGTGACGGTCGATACGTCATCCCGCTTTTTTACAATCTGCGTTTGCTTCACGATTTAATTTTCGGAGGTTTTCTTGAGTAAGCCAGCCCTTAAACCTGCCATTTTGGCTCTTGCTGATGGCAGTATTTTTCGCGGCGAGGCCATCGGTGCCGATGGCCAGACTATTGGAGAGGTGGTTTTTAACACCGCCATGACCGGCTATCAGGAAATCCTTACCGATCCTTCCTATGCCCAGCAGATTGTCACCCTGACCTATCCGCACATCGGCAACACCGGCACCACGCCGGAAGACGCCGAGTCCAACCGCGTATGGGCAGCTGGCCTGATTATCCGTGACCTGCCGCTGACCTCCAGCAACTGGCGCAATAAGCAGCCACTGGATGAATACCTCAAGGAAAACGGCACCGTCGCCATCGCCGGTATCGACACCCGCCGCCTGACCCGCATCCTGCGTGAGAAAGGCTCGCAGAATGGCTGCATTCTGGTCGGCGATGACGCCACCGAAGAAAAAGCCCTGGAGCTGGCCCGTAGCTTCCCTGGCTTGAAAGGCATGGATCTGGCCAAGGTTGTCAGCTGCACCGAGCGCTACGAGTGGCGTTCCAGCGTGTGGAACTTGAAGGATGACAGTCATCCGCAAATCCCGGCCAGCGAGCTGCCGCATCACGTGGTGGCCTACGACTACGGCGTTAAGTGGAACATCCTGCGTATGCTGGTTGAGCGCGGTTGCCGCGTGACTGTCGTGCCGGCGCAGACGCCTGCTAGCGATGTGCTGGCGCTGAATCCCGATGGTGTGTTCCTGTCCAACGGCCCTGGCGACCCTGAGCCTTGCGATTACGCGATCCAGGCGATCAAGGACGTGCTGGAAACTGATATCCCGGTATTCGGCATCTGCCTCGGTCACCAGCTGCTGGCCCTGGCCTCCGGCGCCAAGACCCTGAAAATGGGCCACGGCCACCACGGTGCCAACCACCCGGTGCAGG
>CAZIWV010000063.1:0-10084 GCA_964543145.1 uncultured Pseudomonas sp. | reverse complement strand
ATGCCGTTGGTGCCTTCGTAGATCTGCGTGATGCGGCTGTCGCGCATCAGCTGCTCCATGCCCCATTCACGGATATAGCCGTGGCCGCCGTAAATCTGCACGCCGAGGCTGGCCACTTCCTGGCCCATATCGGTAAAGAAGGACTTCACGATGGGGATCAGCAACGCCACACGTTTGCCGGCCACTTTGCGTTCGGCCGGGTCCGGGTGACCGTGTTCCAGGTCGAGCTGGCGCGCGGTATAGGCCGAGAGCATGCGGCTGCCTTCCACCAGGGTTTTCTGCGTCAGCAACATACGGCGCACGTCGGGGTGGACGATGATCGGGTCAGCGGCTTTTTCCGGCGCTGCCGGGCCGGTGAGCGCGCGCGATTGCAGACGCTCGCGGGCATACGTCAGCGCGCCTTGGTAGGCGCGTTCGGCAATGCCCAAACCTTGCAAGCCAACCTGGAAGCGCGCGTCGTTCATCATGGTGAACATGCAGGCCAAGCCCTGGTTGGCCGAACCAATCAGCCAGCCTTTGGCGCCGTCAAAGTTCATCACGCAGGTGGCCGCGCCTTTGATGCCCATTTTGTGTTCGATGGCGCCACAGCTCAGGGTGTTTTTCTCGCCCGGCGCACCGTTGGCCTTGGCGATGTATTTCGGCACCAGGAACAGGCTGATGCCCTTTACCCCGGCGGGTGCATCGGGCAAGCGCGCCAGCACCAGGTGGACGATGTTCTCGGACATATCATGCTCACCGCCGCTGATAAAAATCTTGCTGCCGGTGACGGCGTAACTGCCATCGGCCTGCGGCTCGGCCTTGCTGCGTAGCAGGGCCAGGTCGGTGCCGGCCTGCGGCTCGGTGAGGCACATGGTGCCGGTCCAGGTACCGCTGACCATCTTGCCCAGGTAGGCATTTTTCAGCTCTTCGCTGCCGTGTTTATACAGCGCCAGCACGGCTCCTTCTGTAAGGCCGGAATACACCCGAAACGAAAGACTGGCGGCCATCAGCATTTCATGGAAGCTGGCGGCCACCATTTGCGGGAAGCCCTGGCCACCGTATTGGGTTGGGCCGGTCATGCTGGCCCAGCCGTTATCGACGTACTGCTGATAGGCATCGCGAAAGCCCGTGGGCGTCGTCACTTGGCCATTGACCAAGGTGACGCCCTCTTCATCGCTGCCACGGTTAAGCGGCGCCACCACTTCAGCGGTATAACGCGCGGCTTCTTCAAGCACGCCGTCGACCAGCTCGCGGTCCAGGCCATTGTCGAGCAGCTGACAGTGGGCGCCGACATCAAACATTTCGTGCAGTACAAAGCGCATATCGCGCAGGGGTGCGTTATAGCTCATAGCTGACCCTCTTTAACGTCGGCAAAGCGTTTGCCGCTGGCCGCAAGTTGTTCGATCAAAGCGGCTGGCTGCCAATGCACGCCGAATTGGTTTTTCAGGCGGTGCAGGCGGTCGAGAATGTCGTTTACGCCCTGGTTATCGGCCCAGCTCATGGGGCCGTCTTTGTCTTTCGGGAAGCCGTAGCCGTTGAGGTACACCAGATCAATGTCATGGCTAGTGGCGGCGATGTTTTCTTCAAGGATTTTTGCCCCCTCGTTCACCAGCGCCAGCAGGCAGCGTTCGAGGATTTCTTCCTGGCCAATCGAGCGGCGGTTAAAGCCAAGCTGTTCGGACACCTGCAGCACCAGCGCATCCACTTCCGGGTCGTGCTCGGCTTGGCGGCTGCCTTCGGCGTAGCGGTAGTAGCCCATCCGTGCTTTCTGGCCAAAGCGGCCCAGCTCGCACAGGCGATTATCGACTTGTACCGCCGGCTCGTTCTGGCCCTTGCCGGCCAGTTCGCGGGCACGCCATTCGAGGTCGATGCCGACTACGTCGTACATACGGAACGGGCCCATGGCAAAACCAAAGCCTTGCAGCGCGGTATCAACGTCATGGGGGAAGGCGCCTTCGAGCAGCAACATGCGCGCTTCCTGTACATAGGTGTGCAGCATGCGGTTGCCGATAAAGCCGTCGCAATTGCCCGCCACCACGCTGACTTTACCGATGCGTTTGCCCAAGGCCACGGCCGCATCCAGCACAGCCTTGGCGGTGTTTTCGCCACGGACGATTTCGAGCAATTTCATAATGTGCGCCGGGCTGAAAAAGTGCAGGCCGAGCACGTGTTCAGGGCGCTGGGTGACGTTGGCGATGGCGTCGATATCCAGCGCTGAGGTGTTGCTGGCAAGAATGGCGCCCTGTTTAACCGTGGTGTCCAGGGTGCGGAAAATTTGCTGCTTGAGTTCGAGGTTTTCGTACACCGCTTCGATCACCAAATCGACATCGGCAAGCGCCGCGTATTCGCTGACCGGCGTGACACACGCCAAGCGGGCGACGGAGTCTTCGACGCTGATGCGGCCCAGCTTAACGTTATGGGCATTGGTATCAGCCACCACGGTCATGGCCTGTTCGAGCATCTGCGCATTGTTGTCCAGCCACAGCACCTGAATGCCGGCATTGGCCAGGCTCATAACGATGCCGCGGCCCATGGTGCCGGCGCCGATTACGGCGGCGCGCTGAATATCAAAGCTGCTTTGGGTCATCTTGGACTCCTTATTTGTGGGCTGGCCAGCAAGCGGGCAAATGCAAAAAACGCCAGACACCATAAGTAAAGCGCTACTATTTTTGAAATTTAGTCTTGTGATATTTGGCATTCACCCAATGAATATCTCCACCTTCGACCTCAATCTGCTGCGCGTACTCGATGCCCTGCTACGCGAATGCAATGTTTCCCGCGCGGCAGAACGCTTGTCCCTAAGCCAGCCGGCAGTCAGTAATGCGCTTAATCGCCTGCGGGTACTACTGGATGACCCGCTGCTGGTAAGGGTCGGCCGCGCCATGCAACCGACCCCGCGCGCCCAGGCACTGGCCGGGCCGATCAGGGCGGCACTGCAACAGATTGAGCAGAGCCTGAGCGCAGGCGAAGTATTCGACCCGGCCCATAGCAAACAGCAATTCAAGATAGCGGTGACCGACTACGTTGAGCTGATCTGTATGCCGCGCCTGATCGAGCAGCTTAGTCGGCTGGCGCCCGGCATTCGCATCGACATTCATCACTTGAGCCCGAGCTTGCCCGGTGATGCGTTGGATAAAGGCGAGTTGGATCTAGTACTGGGGCGTTTTGAGGAAATTCCGCCACGTTTTGCCCGACGGCATTGGATGAGCGAAACGCTATTGCTGGCGGTACGCGAAGGTCACGCGCTATTACCTGGGGAGTTGGATCTGCCGCGTTTTCTGGCACTGAGTCATTTATGGGTACATGGCGGGCAAACGCGCGGCATGGTCGATCAATGGCTAACCGAGCAAGGGCTTAGCCGCACCATCACCTACACCACACCCAACTACCTGCAAGCGGCGCATATCGTCGCCACCAGCGAATTGGCGGCGGTATTGCCCAGCCAGCTCGCCCAGCATTTTGCCCAGCTGTTGCCCCTGCGCTTATACGAGCTGCCGTTTGCCCTGGGGCCGTTCCACTTGGAAATCGTCCACCTCGGCCAGAGGCTGCGCGACCCGGCGCTGCAATGGTTGGTGGAGCAAATCATGCTGATTGGCCGGCCAGATAATTAACCAAGGGCTACGTTCGTCGGGTTTTCACCTCTGCGGCTTAGCGCGGCACGGTAAAAATCAGGCGCAACCGGCATTTAGCCCGCTTGGCCAAGCAACTCGTCGCAGGCCTTTAAGCATGGACAATCAAGCGTAGCGGCGGACGATCGAAATGGGCGCCGGTCAACAATGCCGCGAAAAAGTTCTAGACCATCTGCTTTAAAGGCATATGCCACATCCGCCTAAGACGCGGCTTTCAGGGCACTTACACTGTCAATCCCGGGCCATAAATCCAGGGAGAACCTTATGCCCCTTGCCATCGACAGCGTAAACAACGCCTACATCACCAGCACACCGCTGGCACGAAATAACCTGCGAGCCGAAGCGACACAGGCCACCACCAGCACCTCCCTAGCGGAGCGCTTGGCAGCTAATAGCGAAGCGGCCCGTGCCCGTCAGCAGGAACTGCAAGAGCAACGAGCGCTGCGTGCGCAGGAACAGCAAGACGTGCGTGAGCAACGTCAGCTGGAACTGCGTGAAGCACGTCAGCAGCAGATTGAAGACTTGCAAGACCAATTAGAGCAGGCACGTCTGGATGCGTTTAATGCCCAGCAGGACGACCTCAACAACCCGCTCTCGGCGGAGAACCTGGCGCGTCAGCAGCTTGAGGTAAACAACAATCCGCAGGCGTTTGGTCTGGACCCGAACCAAGTCACCACCCGAGTAGCGACCCAGGCGATTTCGGTTTATCAACAAACCCAAGCCGGTCCGGATCTACTTAATCGAGGCTTAGTGGCTTAACCGCAGGGTGTGCTGTGCGCGCCATGGCGAACACGCGAATGCCGCATGGTGGGCGCAGCACACCCTACGAGGTGGTCTGGCAAAAAATATGGATCGTTTTTTGTGGGGGTCGGTCTGTTTCTCTAGGTACCCCCCTATAGGAGAACGATTATGAAAAAGTGGATATTTGCTGCCTGCTGCGTGATGACCCTTGCCGGTTGCTCCAGCGATTACATCATCACCACCAACGATGGCCAGATGATTAATACCCAAGGCAAACCTGAGCTGGATGAAGAAACCGGCCTGCTGGAATACGAGGATGCCGACGGCAACTCGCAACAGATTCCGCAGACCCAAGTGAAGCAAATGCTGGAACGTTGATTTGGCGTTGCTGAATCCGAGCCAATAAAAAACCGCCCCATGAGGGCGGTTTTTTTATGCAGCGCTATCAGTCTTTGCCGAGCGCTTCCTGCTTGGCGAGGAAGTCTTCTTGCAGCAGGGCGTCGGTGTCTTCGCCAGGCTCGTCATCTTCAATGGTCGGCAGATGGCCGGTGGAAACGGTTTTCGCATCCAGACGGCCCATCAGGTGTTCCAAGGCGTGGCGCATTTTTTCGGCAGCGCCTTCAACAGCCAGGTCGAGGGATTCAGCTTTATGGGTAACCGAAACAGGCTGATGGCCTTTGGGCCGCGCTTCAATCTGGCAGCGTTTATCTTCGGCCCCGGCTTTGGCGCCGTTTTCATCGCTAAGGTGAATTTCAATACGGGTGAGGAAATCGTCAAATCGCTCCAGTCGATCACTGACTGCCGAACCAACCCACTCCTGGAGACGGGCACTACCTTCGATATGGTTGCTGTTCACTTGAACTTGCATTGAGTTACCTCGATTGCGATGTAGATAAGTCTTGGAGAGGAGGTATACAGGCAAGGTTCACGGAAAGCATTGATCTAAATCTCGCCGGATGTTTCGCAAGACCTCATAGCGAGTTTTTGTAGGTGTACGGACACAAAAAAGCCGCCCGAAGGCGGCTTCTTGAAAACACTGGTCTCTTACAACTGAGGACCGGCGTTTTTGATGGCGTCGCTGACGTCGAACTTTTTGAAGTTCTCAACAAACTGCTGCGCCAGGCCTTTCGCGGCCTCGTCGTAAGCATTGCCATCTGCCCAGGTGTTGCGTGGGTTAAGCAGGTTGGTGTCAACGCCAGGAACCGATTTCGGCACGCTGAGGTTGATGATTGGCAGGTGCTCGGTTTCGGTACCGATCAACGCGCCGCTCTGAATCGCTGCAATCACGCCACGGGTGGTGGGGATGTTGAAGCGCTTGCCTACGCCGTAGCCGCCGCCAGTCCAGCCGGTGTTAACCAGGTAAACCTTGGAGCCGAAACCACGGATGCGCTTGATCAACAGCTCAGCGTATTCGCCAGCCGGACGCGGGAAGAACGGTGCGCCAAAGCAGGTGGAAAAGGTCGACTTGATGCCGCCGCCCGAACCCATTTCGGTAGAACCGACCAGCGCGGTGTAGCCGGACAGGAAGTGGTAAGCCGCTTGCTCTTCGTTGAGGATCGACACCGGTGGCAGCACGCCAGTCAGGTCGCAGGTCAGGAAGATCACAGCGTTTGGCTCGCCGCCCAGGTTCTTCTCGGAACGCTTGGCAACGTGCTCCAGCGGATACGCGGCGCGGCTGTTCTGGGTCAGGCTGACATCGGCGTAGTCAGCGTGCTTGGCGTCGTCAATGACAACGTTTTCCAGCACCGCGCCGTGCTTGATGGCTTTCCAGATCACCGGCTCGTTCTTCTCGGAGAGGTCGATGCACTTGGCATAGCAACCGCCTTCGATGTTGAACACCACGCCTTCGCCCCAGCCGTGTTCGTCGTCACCGATCAGGTAACGGCTTTCGTCGGCCGACAGGGTGGTTTTACCGGTGCCCGACAGACCGAAGAACAGGGTCACGTCGCCTTCTTCACCGATGTTGGCGGCGCAGTGCATAGGCAACACGTCGACCGCTGGCAGCAGGAAGTTCTGAACCGAGAACATGGCTTTCTTCATTTCGCCGGCGTAACGCATGCCAGCGATCAGCACTTTCTTGGCGGCGAAGTTAAGGATCACGCAACCATCGGAGTTGGTGCCGTCACGCTCAGGTACGCATTCGAAAGTTGGAACGTTGAGCACTTGCCACTCAGTTTTGCTGCTCGGGTTGTAGGCGGCCGGTTCAATAAACAGGCAGCGGCCAAACAGGTTGTGCCAAGCGGTGGTGGTAGTCATTTTTACCGGCAGGTAGTGGGCAGGGTCTGCGCCTACATGCACATGGGAGACAAAACGGTCGGTCGCTTCTGCAAAGGCCGCTACGCGGTCCCACAGGGCGTCGAACTTGTCAGCTGGGAATTTGCGGTTGATTGGGCCCCAGGCGATGGCGGAAGAAGTGCCTGGCTCATCAACGATAAAACGGTCTACAGGCGAACGGCCAGTGCGGTGGCCAGTACGGACAACCAGCGAGCCGTTGGCGGCAAGTTCGCCTTCGCCACGACGAATGGCCTCTTCGACCAATTGTGCGGCGCTAATGTCGGTGTAAATGGCGTTATTGGCTTGCGTCATATGGGGTCCCCGTCGGCCTCAGCCGAGCCTCCAAACGTTTTGTAGTAACGATCAAAAAACTACTACATATAAAAAAGTGGCCGGATTATGCCAGAAAGCACAATTCAGGTGCAGCCTCTGATCATTTTCACTGGGCGCTAAACGCCCTGCATTATCAGTGCCGAGTATCGGAGGGGGATTTCACCCCCCCACCGGCAAAGAGTTGCGCAACATCCGCAGCGTCGAATGCGTAACGCTCATTGCAGAACTGACAGTCGATGACAATTTCGCCACCGCTTTCCTGCAACAGCGCTTCGGCATCGGGTTCACCCAGGCTGACCAACGCATTGGCCGAGCGGTCCCGGGAGCAGCTGCATTTGAATTGCAGCGGTTGCGGGTCGAACAGACGCAGGGTTTCTTCGTGGTACAGGCGGTGCAGCAGGGTCTGGTTGTCCAAACCCAGTTGTTCTTCGGCACTCAGCGTGTCAGCTAGCACCGTTACGTGCTGCCAACTGGCGGCGCGCTCTTCACTATCGGTGATGCGTTCGGCCGGCAGCTGCTGCAAGAGCAAGCCACGGGCGCGGCGGCCATCAGCGTTAAGCCAGAAGCGTGTCGGCAGTTGCTCAGATGTCGCGAAGTAGTCAGACAGGCATTCCGACAGATTGATTCCGTCGAGGCCAACAATGCCTTGATAACGCTGCCCTTTGGTGGGGTCGACGATCAAGGTCAGCACGCCCTCAGGCATTAATTCACGCAGGCCGGCGTCGGCAGTGATTTGCTCTTCGTGGTAACGGGCGATGCCGCGCAGCTCACGGTTACTTGAACACTCCACCATCAGCAATGGCACGGCGCCGGAGCTGCGCGCTTGCAGAATCAGCAGGCCATCAAACTTCATGGTGCCGACCAACAAGGCCGCTGCAGCCAGCAACTCGCCGAGCAATTGCGCGACCGGTTCCGGGTAGGGGTGTTTGGCCAGCACATGGGCGTAGCTCTCACCAAGGGACACCAGCTCGCCGCGCACATCGCTGTCGTCGAACATAAAGCGTTGGGAAAAATCAGACATAGCGGATTCGCAACCTGAGTCAGGGCCGGCGATTTTATGCGCAAAGCCGATAGGCGACCAAGCGCCTCTTATCTATCGCCACTGCGGGTGGCGTCTATAAGCCACGGTCGCCACGGAACTGAAAAATCTGCCGGCGTTGTTTCTTGCTCGGCTTGCCATCGGTTTCCACACCAAGGTTGCCGGCCTTGCGCTGAGCAGCGGCTTCCTCGCGCCGGGTAATGCTGTCGGCCGTTTCGCTGTAAAGCAGCTGTGCTTCCGGTGCGCCGCGGCGCACGGCGGACAATGCCTGCACCAGCACTGTGCGCTCATCAAAGCCGATACGAATGTGCAATTCATCGCCCACTTTCGGCTCTTTGCCAGGCTTGCAGCGCTCGCCGCGGCAATGCACCTTGCCGCCCTCGATGGCCTCTTTGGCCAAGGCACGGGTTTTGAAGAAGCGTGCGGCCCATAGCCATTTATCCAGGCGTACCTTGTTGTCGTCTTCGTGTTCTTTCATTAAGCGCCTGCTCGTTACGTGAAGTCTTACTCTATCCAATCATCCACGGGTGCGGTTGTCATAACCCGCAGCTAGAATCCGGACACCTTTTGCGGACTGCCCCTTTTGAAGACGTTCGATCATCTCACCGTCGTCGGCCTGAAAGAATGGATCGCCCTGCCGGACCTTGGCGTGGCGGGCCTGCGGGCCAAAATCGACACCGGCGCCAGCACCTCCAGCTTGCATGCCACCGACATCGTTGAATTCCAGCGCGACGGCCAGCCATGGGTGCGTTTCACCGCCCACCTCGGCACCTTGGTGCAATTGCGCCACCGCCACTGCGAAGCGCCGCTGGTAGCAGTTAAAACCATTAAGAGCTCCAACGGTCACACCCAGGTCCGTTACGTAATCCGTACCAGCCTGGCGCTCGGTGACCGGGTCTGGCAGGTGGAATTCACCCTGGCCTGTCGCAAGGCCATGCGTTACCGCTTACTGCTCGGTTCCAAAGCCCTGGTCGAAGGCCACTTGGTGGTCAACCCAGGGCTTCGTTATGTCCAAGACAAACCGGTGTTCCCCACCTCCACCACTCCCACAGGTGCTGCATGAAGATTGCTGTGCTGTCGCGTAACCCGCGTCTGTATTCCACCCGCCGCCTAGTTGAAGCGGGTGAGCAACGCGGGCATGAAATGGTGGTGATCGACACCCTACGCGCCTATATGAACATCGCCAGCCACAAGCCGCAGATTCACTACCGCGGCAAACCGCTGGAAGGTTTTGATGCCGTTATTCCGCGCATCGGCGCGTCAGTCACGTTTTACGGCTGCGCGGTATTGCGTCAGTTCGAAATGATGGGCGTGTTTCCGCTGAACGAATCGGTAGCCATCGCCCGCTCGCGGGACAAACTGCGTTCGCTGCAACTGCTGTCACGCCGCGGCATTGGTTTGCCGGTGACCGGCTTTGCCCACTCGCCGGATGACATTCCCGACCTGATCCAGATGGTCAACGGCGCACCGCTGGTGATCAAAGTATTGGAAGGCACGCAAGGCATCGGCGTGGTGTTGTGCGAAACCGAGAAGGCCGCCGAATCGGTGATTGAAGCTTTTATGGGCCTCAAGCAAAACATCATGGTGCAGGAGTACATCAAGGAAGCCGGCGGCGCTGACATTCGTTGTTTTGTCGTTGGCGACAAGGTGATTGCCTCGATGAAACGTCAGGCCAAGCCCGGCGAATTCCGCTCCAACCTGCATCGCGGCGGCACCGCCAGCCTGATCAAAATCACCCCGGAAGAACGTATGACTGCCATTCGCGCGGCCAAGGTGATGGGCTTGTCGGTGGCTGGCGTCGATATCCTGCGCTCCAACCACGGCCCGTTGGTGATGGAAGTGAACTCATCGCCGGGGCTGGAAGGTATTGAAGTGACCACCGGCAAAGACGTCGGCAGCATCATCATTCAGCACCTGGAAAAGAACGGCGGGCCGAATATGGTGCGCACCAAGGGCAAGGGCTAAACACGGCCTGCCCAGTAGGGTGCGCTGTGCGCACCAAGGCCTACACGCGTTAATTGCTCGGTGCGCACGGCACACCCTTGTATCTCGACTCCTCCTCGAAAGAGGAGATAGTCTCCGACTGATC
>CAZIWV010000062.1:0-11116 GCA_964543145.1 uncultured Pseudomonas sp. | reverse complement strand
GCTCTTTTTCCTGGTCGTTGGAGTCCATCACGCGCTCGTCGTTGAGCTCGTTGCGTTCCAGGGTGCCGGATTGACGCAGGAGTTTATCAACCAGGGTGGTTTTACCATGGTCAACGTGGGCGATGATGGCGATGTTGCGTAGATTTTCGATCACTTTTGCATCTCGATCAGAGGATTCGGTTCGCCGCTAAGTCTAGGCGGCCAGTATTAAGAATGAGTGGCTCAACTGCCCCGTCGGTCGGGGGGGCGGTGGCGGATACTGCCGCCAAACAGACCCGGCACTTTATGCCGGACGATAAACGCGCACATTGGCATACCCCTCGCTGAGCAAGTGGTGGGTATGCAGGCGGCTCATCACGCCTTTGTCGCAATACAGCAGGTACTGACGGGTAGAGTCCAGTTCCTTGAAGCGACTGTTGAGCGCGAAGAACGGCAGAGGTTGCACCTCTACGCCGTCCAACTCCAGCGGCAGGTCTTCCTGGGCATCCGGGTGACGGATATCCAGCACGATCTGCCCAGGCAAGGCTTCACTCAATTCCTCAACCTGGATGTCTTGGCCCAACTCGTCGATCACCCGGTCGATTGGGACGGAACGGGCGTTTTGCAGCGCCCGTTCCAGCACGGTCATATCGATCTGGGCTTCTTCATAAACGACGCGGTCAGGCTTGGCGCGGGTGGTCGGGTTTACCGAAATCACACCGCAGTATTCGGGCATGTGCTTGGCAAAGTCGGCGGTGCCGAGGTGCTCAGCCATATCGATGATGTCTTGCTTGTGACTGGCGATCAGCGGGCGCATCACCAGCTTGTCGGTGGCGCGGTCGATCACCGCCAGGTTTGGCAGGGTTTGGCTGGAAACCTGGGAAATCGCTTCGCCGGTCACCAGCGCGTCAATATCCAAGCCGTCGGCTACCACACTGGCAGCGCGCAGCATCATGCGCTTAAGCACCACGCCCATATAGGCGTTGTCGACCTTGCCAAGAATTTCGCCGAGCACTTCTTCAAACGGCACGCTGACAAACAGCACGCGGTGCGAGCTGCCGTATTTGGCCCATAAATAGTGGGCCACTTCCATCACGCCCAACTCATGGGCGCGCCCGCCCAGGTTAAAAAAGCAGAAGTGACTGACCAGGCCGCGGCGCATCATCTGGTAGGCCGCAACGGTGGAGTCGAAACCACCGGACATCAGCACCAGCGAGTGCTCGATAGCGCCGAGCGGGTAACCGCCAAGGCCTTCATGCTGGCTATGGATGACATATAAGAGTTGGTTGCGGATTTCCATGCGCACCACCAGCTCAGGCTCTTTCAGCGAGATACCGGCGGCGCCACACTGGCGGCGCAATTGGCTGCCGACGTAACGCTCAACATCCATGGAACTAAAAGTGTGTTTGCCGGCGCGCTTGCAGCGCACCAGGAACATCTTGCCGGGGAGCAGATCGCCGTAATGGGCTTTGCACTTTTCGACCATGTCGTCGAAATCGCCCAGCGGATACTCGTCTACCTGCAGAAACTGACCAATGCCTGGGATGCGCGTAAAGCGCTCGACCATCTCCGCGAGCACTTTGGGCTCGGTGAGTTTGGTTTCGACGTCGATGTTGTCCCACACGCCGTCCACCACGAGATTTGGATCCAGGTCTCGCATCACCGCGCGAATATTCTTCGCAAGCTGGCGGATAAAGCGCGTACGCACCGGCCGGCTTTTAATGGTGATCTCGGGGAAGACTTTAACGATAAGTTTCATGAAAACAGCGCGCGCGAGCCAGGCCTAAATTAAGGGGCGCGGATTATAGCGGAAATTGCTCAGCTTTTAACCAGGCAATGCATACAAAGATGCGCGACGCACCAATATGCAGCGCCAAGCTTTAAGCTCGAATCATTTTGGTGCGCCAGACATTCTATTTATTCTGCGCAGCCCCCGCAGTGCCTGACTTTCGTGCAGCAAACCCACTTCGGGGCACTGGCATGCAATTTGCTCCCTTGTGAGGCAGGTTGCCCTGGCGGACTATGCCGCCCGGCTTCACCGTTTTATTTGGGGCTAAAAAACCACAACGCCCCACCATCTGGAGGACACCATGTCGAAGGCGCTTCAACTAATCAAAGAACACGACGTGAAGTGGGTTGACCTGCGCTTCACCGATACCAAAGGCAAGCAGCACCACGTGACCATGCCGGCCCGTGACGCCCTTGACGACGAATTCTTCGAAGTCGGCAAAATGTTCGACGGCTCGTCGATCCATGGCTGGAAAGGCATCGAAGCCTCCGACATGATCCTGCTGCCAGTAGACAGCACCGCTGTGCTCGACCCGTTCACCGAAGAGCCTACCCTGATCCTGGTTTGCAACATCATCGAACCATCGACCATGCAAGGCTACGACCGCGACCCGCGCTCGATCGCTTCGCGCGCCGAGGAATACCTGAAGAGCACCGGCATCGGTGACACCGTATTCGTAGGCCCGGAACCAGAATTCTTCATCTTCGACGAAGTGAAATTCAAATCCGACATCTCCGGCTCCATGTTCAAGATCTACTCCGAACAAGGTTCCTGGATGTCCGACGCTGACATCGAAACTGGCAACAAAGGCCACCGTCCAGGCGTTAAAGGTGGTTATTTCCCAGTTCCGCCGTGCGACCACGACCACGAAATCCGTACTGCCATGTGTAATGCCATGGAAGAAATGGGCCTGGTCATCGAAGTTCACCACCACGAAGTGGCAACTGCTGGTCAGAACGAAATCGGCGTTAAGTTCAACACCCTGGTAGCCAAGGCTGACGAAGTTCAGACCCTGAAATACTGCGTGCACAACGTGGCTGATGCCTACGGCAAAACCGCTACCTTTATGCCTAAGCCGCTGTACGGCGATAACGGTTCGGGTATGCACGTTCACCTGTCGATCAGCAAAGATGGCAAGAACACCTTTGCTGGCGAAGGCTATGCCGGTCTGTCTGATACCGCTCTGTTCTTCATCGGCGGCATCATCAAGCACGGTAAGGCACTGAACGGTTTCACCAACCCGTCGACCAACTCCTACAAGCGTCTGGTCCCAGGTTTCGAAGCACCGGTAATGCTGGCCTACTCGGCGCGTAACCGTTCCGCTTCCATCCGTATTCCGTACGTTTCCAGCCCGAAAGCTCGCCGTATTGAAGCGCGCTTCCCGGACCCGGCTGCCAACCCGTACCTGGCCTTCGCAGCATTGCTGATGGCTGGTCTGGACGGTATCCAGAACAAGATCCACCCTGGCGACGCGGCAGACAAAAACCTGTACGACCTGCCTCCAGAAGAAGGCAAGCTGATCCCGCAAGTGTGCGGCAGCCTGAAAGAAGCCCTGGAAGAACTGGACAAGGGCCGTGCGTTCTTGACCAAAGGCGGCGTGTTCAGCGACGACTTCATCGATGCCTACATCGAGCTGAAGAGCGAAGAAGAAATCAAAGTACGCACCTTCGTACACCCGCTGGAATACGACCTGTACTACAGCGTTTAAGTACGACAGCGTCTAAGCCAGGCGCGCCGGCTCTTGTAGCGGCGTGACTAAGAAGGCCTCCCTCGGGAGGCCTTTTTTATGGAATTTTCAGACAGAGCAAAGCTTTACAACCCGGCGTAGCGCATCCCTCTCTGACAGCTTCGACCTTCTCAATTGGCGAGTATCCGACTGGCCCCCCTGTTAAGTCGGAGTCTTGCCATGTCTTCCTGGAAAATTGCAGCTGCCGCACTTGCCCTCTTTTGGTTAAGCGGTTGCGCCCACCCAACTGCAACGCCTGGTATCCAATCCGAAGTTTTAATGAAGAGCACCGCCTCCTGGGATGGAACGCCCTACACCACCTACCCCCGCGGCCAACCTGAACTCACCGTGGTAAAAATCAAGATCCCTCCCCATAGCGTACTCAACTGGCACACCCACCCCATTCCAAATGCCGCCTATATGCTTGCCGGCGAGCTTACGGTCGAGACCAGAAAGCCTGGGCAGAAACGGGTAATCAAGCAGGGCGACACGCTGGCGGAAACGGTCGGAATCATTCATCGCGGCATTACCGGCGAGCAGTCAGCGGAACTGATCGTCTTTTACGCAGGCGTGCCAATGGCGCCCCTGACGGAAAAAGCCAAGTAGGGCGACATCGCAGAACATCATTGCCTTGGCGCCTTCCTCTGCGGAGGCGCTTTTTATTGCCTACTTTTTGTTACCGCGCACAGCGATAACGGTACAAACTTGCCAGCGCGGCGCTGCAGTGCAAGGCTTAGCACACACTTCACGGAACCTCTGCCATGCGCCTGATCGTTTCCTGCCTGCTAGCTGTTCTGGCCTTGCCGGCCAGCGCCGAGATTTATAAGTACACCGACGCCAACGGCAACACTGTTTTCACCAATCAGCCACCTCAAGGCACCAACGCCGAACAGGTCAATTTACCCCCGGTAAACACCGTTGCGCCGCCGCCCGTGCCGACCATGCCGGGTAACTCCTCGAGCAAGTCGTCTACGGAGCAGGTGTACAGCGTGCTCGAGATCAGCGACGTACCCGAGGAAGAAGCGCTGCGAGCCAACAACGGCAACTTCACCGTCAGCGTGCGTATTGCCCCGCAATTACGTATCGGCGATAGCCTGCAGCTGTTGCTCGATGGTCAGCCGTACGGCGGGAGAACCAATAGCATTGAATTCCCGCTGAGCAATATTGAGCGCGGCGAGCACAGCTTGTCTGTACAGGCATTTAGCGGCGACCGCTTGATTCAACAGAGCCCAACGGTAACCTTCACCATTCAGCGCATCAGCACTAATAGCCCCGCACGCCCGCCGATTCCCAAGCCGGCCCCGACTCCGAAACCTAAGCCAGCCAACTAACCATGCGATTTGCTCTGCTCTTTCTGATGTTGTTAGGCCTACCCGCTGTGGCCGATGTGTATACGTACATTGATAGCGACGGCAATCGCGTCTTTACCGACCAGCCGCGAGGCAACGCCAAAAAGGTTGAGATTACCCCCACCAACGGCATGGACCAGACGGCGCCGCCTACGGTAAAGCTGCGCACTCCGCCCGCGCCGGAGGAGAGACCGGCCTATCAGTTGCTGCGCATCTTGGTGCCCGAGCCAGATGCGGCGATTCAGGAAGGCTCTTCTGGAAATCTGATCGTGACCCTGACCAGCGATCCGGCACTTATGGCCGGCCACAATTACCGCCTGCTGCTGGACGGCAACGTGGTCGGCACCCCAAGCCGCAGCCCGGTGGTCCCACTTACTAACCTGGATCGCGGCACCCATCAGCTGGCGGCGGAAATCATCGATGCCGCTGGGCGCACCATTGAGCGCACCCCCAGCCAGCCTGTACATATCCTGCGTATCTCCTTGGATAGCAAACGTCGGGTTAACCCGTGCCAAAAAGACGATTACGGCGTACGCCCGGAATGCCCCATCAAAGATAAGCCGGAAGAAGAAAGCGACATTCCGTTTGTCCCCTTCATCTAAGCTCTCTCACAAAGCACCAATATGGTGCTTTGCAGCGCACCAAATTCTATGCTCTCCCTGTTTTGGTTCGCACGGGACGACGACCAGTGCAGTAAAACGAGCCAAATTCACCGTTTAGGCGCTTATCGCGCGTCTTTTCGGGGCTTTGGTTTGGTTTTTGCATTTTCAGTCCCATTCTCGGGATCCCATAGATGACCATAAACGACGCCCTGCACCGCCTGCTGCTGGACAACCTGACCACCGCCACTCTGCTGCTCAATGCTGAACTGCGCCTTGAGTACATGAACCCTGCGGCGGAAATGCTTTTGGCTGTCAGCGGCCAACGCAGCCATGGCCAGTTCATCAGTGAGTTGTTTACCGAATCCCCCGAGGCGCTGGCCTCTCTGCGCCAAGCCGTCGAAGAAGCCCACCCCTTTAATAAGCGTGAAGCGGTGTTGATTGCCTTGACTGGCCAGACGTTAACCGTCGACTACGCCGTCACCCCGATTCTCAATCGCGGCACCACCTTGCTGTTGCTTGAAGTTCATCCCCGTGATCGCCTGCTGCGTATCACCAAGGAAGAGGCGCAACTTTCCAAGCAAGAAACCACCAAAATGCTGGTGCGCGGCTTGGCCCACGAAATAAAGAACCCGCTGGGCGGCATTCGCGGGGCAGCCCAGTTGCTGGCCCGGGAGCTGCCCGAAGAAAGCCTTAAGGATTACACCAACGTCATCATCGAAGAGGCCGACCGCTTGCGTAATCTGGTCGACCGCATGCTTGGCTCCAACAAGCTACCGTCGCTGGCCATGACCAACGTGCACGAAGTGCTGGAACGTGTGAGCAGCCTGGTCGAAGCCGAGAGCCAAGGCAGCATCACCCTGGTGCGCGATTACGACCCGAGCATTCCCGATGTATTGATCGACCGCGAGCAAATGATTCAGGCCGTGCTCAATATTGTGCGCAACGCCATGCAAGCTATCAGCGCTCAGAACGAGTTCCGCCAAGGCCGCATCATGTTGCGCACCCGCACCCTGCGCCAATTCACCATTGCCCACACCCGCCATCGGCTGGTGACCAAAGTCGAAATCATCGACAACGGCCCCGGCATTCCGGCTGAACTTCAAGAAACCATCTTCTATCCCATGGTCAGTGGTCGTCCGGACGGTACCGGATTGGGCTTGGCTATTACCCAGAACATCATCAGTCAGCATCAGGGACTGATCGAATGCGAGAGCCATCCAGGCCACACCGTGTTTTCGATCTTTCTGCCGCTGGAACAAGGAGCTACTTCGTCATGAGCCGCAGCGAAACCGTCTGGATTGTCGACGACGACCGTTCCATCCGTTGGGTTCTGGAAAAAGCCCTGCAACAAGAAGGCATGACCACCACCAGCTTCGACAGTGCCGATGGCGTGCTTAGCCGCCTTAGCCGTCAGCAGCCGGACGTGATCATCTCGGATATCCGCATGCCGGGTGCCAGTGGCCTCGACCTGCTGGCTCGTATTCGCGAGCTGTACCCACGCTTGCCGGTGATCATCATGACCGCCCATTCCGACCTGGAAAGCGCGGTGGCGTCCTACCAAGGCGGTGCATTCGAATACCTGCCCAAACCGTTTGACGTCGACGAAGCCGTCTCCCTGGTTAAGCGCGCGTTCCAACACGCTCAGGAACAGCAAGGCCTGCATATTCCGGTGGAGCAAACCCGCACCCCGGAAATCATCGGCGAAGCGCCGGCGATGCAGGAAGTGTTTCGCGCCATTGGTCGTTTGAGCCACTCCAACATCACCGTACTTATTAATGGCGAGTCCGGTACCGGTAAAGAATTGGTTGCCCATGCCCTGCACCGGCACAGCCCACGCGCAGCTTCGCCGTTTATTGCCCTGAACATGGCAGCGATTCCGAAAGACTTGATGGAGTCCGAGCTGTTCGGCCATGAAAAAGGCGCCTTCACTGGCGCGGCCAACCAGCGTCGCGGCCGTTTCGAACAAGCCGATGGCGGCACCCTGTTTCTCGACGAAATAGGTGATATGCCGGCGGACACCCAGACCCGCTTACTGCGCGTCTTGGCAGATGGCGAGTTCTACCGCGTAGGTGGCCACACCCCGGTTAAGGTCGACGTGCGCATCATCGCCGCCACCCACCAGAACCTGGAAAACCTGGTGCAGGCCGGCAAATTCCGCGAGGACTTGTTCCACCGCCTTAACGTCATCCGCATTCATATTCCGCGTATGTCGGATCGCCGCGAAGATATTCCCACCCTCGCCCGCCACTTCCTGGCCCGTGCCGCTCAAGAGCTGGCAGTGGAACCGAAGTTGCTAAAGCTTGAGACAGAGGACTACCTAAAAAACCTGCCGTGGCCGGGCAACGTGCGTCAGCTGGAAAACACCTGCCGCTGGATCACGGTGATGGCATCCGGTCGCGAAGTGCATATCGACGACCTGCCCCCAGAATTGCTCACTCAGCCCCAAGACAGTGCTCCGGCGACCAATTGGGAGCAGGCTTTGCGCCAATGGGCCGATCAGGCACTTGCTCGCGGCCAGTCCAGCCTGCTGGATACCGCGGTTCCGACCTTCGAACGAATCATGATCGAAACCGCCCTCAAGCACACCGCAGGACGCCGCCGCGACGCCGCCGTGCTGCTGGGCTGGGGCCGTAACACCTTGACTCGTAAGATAAAAGAGCTGGGCATGAAGATCGACGGCGGCGACGACGAGGAAGACGAAAGCTAAGCCTTCAGCCCCCAGCGCCCACAAAAAAGCGAGCCCATAGCTCGCTTTTTTTATCGCCGCAATAAAACTGGCACACCCCCTGCATAGTGTTAAGTACGCAAGTTGAAGCACGCGACACGCTTCGGGCAACACCCCCAGTTTTCGGGGACCTTGGTACAGGCAGGCCGGGGATTCCCCTTTTTTATTCAGCGGTTAATCTTCCGCACTCAGGCTGATCACCAGCCGCCACCGTCCACCGTCCGCTGCGCCGTGCCACTGGCCACGCAGCGGACGGGCCGCGACAAAGTTCACCAGCAACCCTCCCTTACTGCGCAAAACCCGCCAATTGACGTTTCTACCGTCCAATTGCAGCTGGCCCTGGCGCGAACTTCCCTCCGCATCAATGCGCATGACCAGCGCACCATGCACGTGCTCAGCGGTCACTTTTGGTTCGGCATCGAACAGCAACTGCAAGCCATCGGAAGTAGTTTTAATGTCATCGAGCATGACCGGTGCCGGGTCTTGAAGACGGCCGATCATCATCCCGACAAGAAAAAAGAACAGCGCAATGGAGGCTAGAAAGCGCGGGAGCAATTTTGGCCGCGGATCGGGCTCTGCGAGGGTAGAATCCTCGACGCCCTCAAGTCGGAGTCGTGCATGTTTCACGTGATTTTGTTTCAACCGGAAATCCCCCCCAATACCGGCAACATTATCAGGCTCTGCGCCAATAGCGGTTGCAGTCTGCACCTGATCGAACCGATTGGCTTCGAGCTCGATGACAAACGCCTGCGCCGCGCGGGGCTGGATTACCACGAGTACGCCACCCTCACGCGTCACAGCGACCTGGACAGCTGCCTCGAAAGCCTTGGCCAACCGCGCTTGTTCGCCTTTACCACCAAGGCTTCACGACCGTTCCACGAAGCAACTTTCGCCAAGGGCGATGCGCTACTGTTTGGTCCGGAGAGCCGCGGCTTGCCTGCGGATGTGCTCGACGCCTTGCCTGCCGAACAGCGGCTGCGCCTGCCTATGCGCCCGGGCTGCCGCAGTTTGAACCTCTCCAACACAGTCGCAGTGGCAGTTTATGAAGGCTGGCGGCAGCTAGGGTTCAGCTTGGAGTAATGGCTCGCCTCTCATTGCGGCAATAAAAAAGGCGCACCTGTGTGGGCGCCTTTTTTCTGCTGCAGGCCTTACTCCAGATTAAAACCCAAGGCCTTGGCGATGCCGCGACCGTAGGCAGCGTCAGCCTTGCTGAAGTGCTCCAGTTGACGAAGTTGCACGTCCTGAGTAACACCCTGCATAGCACCGGCGATGTTGCTGATGAGCAACGCGCGCTGCTCGTCACTCATTAAGCGGAACAGCGCGCCGGCTTGGCTGTAGTAGTCGCTGTCGGTGCGGTGATCGTAGCGATCGGCTGCACCTTCTAACGCCAAAGCCGGCTCGCGGTACTGCGGCGCTTGCTTGGGCGCCTCCGCATAGCTGTTGGGCTCATAGTGAGGCGCTGCGCCACCATTGCCGTCGAAACGCATGGCGCCATCGCGCTGGTAGTTTTGTACCGGCGATTTCGGCGCATTGACCGGCAGTTGCTGGTGGTTAGTGCCGACGCGATAGCGATGGGCATCCGCGTAGGCAAATACGCGCCCCTGCAGCATCCGATCTGGCGAAAGACCCACGCCTGGTACTTGGTTACTGGGCGCAAACGCTGCCTGCTCCACCTCGGCAAAATAGTTTTGTGGGTTGCGGTTGAGCTCGATCTCGCCCACTTCGATTAGCGGATAGTCCTTCTGCGACCAGGTTTTGGTAACGTCAAAGGGATTCTCGGGATGGGCAGCGGCCTGTTGCTCGCTCATCACCTGAACGCATACGCGCCATTTCGGAAACTCCCCGCGCTCGATCGCCCCAAACAGATCACGCTGCGCGTAATCGGGGTCGGTACCTGCCAAGCGCGCCGCCTCAGCCGGAGCGAGGTTTTTAATGCCTTGCTGAGTCTTGTAGTGCCACTTGACCCAGTGACGCTGCCCCTGCGCATTGATCAGGCTAAAGGTGTGGCTGCCAAAGCCATGCATAAAGCGGTAGCCATCGGGGATGCCGCGATCAGAAAACAGAATGGTGACCTGATGCAGCGACTCTGGCGACAGCGACCAGAAGTCCCACATCATCTGTGCACTTTTCAAATTACTTTGCGGCAGACGCTTTTGCGTGTGAATGAAATCAGGGAATTTCAGTGGGTCTCGAATGAAAAAAACAGGCGTGTTATTGCCCACCACATCCCAGTTGCCTTCCTCGGTATAGAACTTTAACGCGAAGCCGCGGGGGTCGCGCTCAGTGTCAGCGGAACCACGCTCACCACCCACGGTAGAGAAGCGTAGGAAGATCGGCGTTTGCTTACCAACGGCCTCAAACAACTTGGCGTGGCTGAGTGCGGTAATGTCCTGGGTCACGGTAAAGGTGCCGTAGGCGCCAGAGCCCTTGGCGTGGACGCGGCGCTCAGGAATAACTTCACGGTTAAAGTGGGCAAGTTTTTCAATCAAATGAAAGTCATCGAGCATCAGCGGCCCACGGGGGCCAGCAGAGCGAGAATTCTGGTTATCTGCAACGGGCGCGCCGCTAGCGGTGGTGAGGATGGGGGACTGACTCATTTCACTCTCCTAATCGTATGCAACCGGTGTGGCCCGGCGTTGGAAGAGAGATTAAAAGGCGCTATTAACTTGGGCTAATTCATTAACCAAAGGCTATCGATAGTTAAAAACTTTCTGGTTCCTTCTATCGATTGAGCCATTTATTTCAGATACAAAAAAACCGGGCCAAGGCCCGGTTTTTTCTTACAACCTACGACTTACTCAGCGTCTACAGCTGCGCCGCCGACCGGACGGTCAACCAGCTCAACATAAGCCATTGGAGCATTGTCGCCAGCGCGGAAACCGCACTTGAGGATACGCAGGTAACCGCCCTGACGGGTGGCGTAGCGCTTGCCCAGGTCGTTGAACA
>CAZIWV010000061.1:0-11462 GCA_964543145.1 uncultured Pseudomonas sp. | reverse complement strand
GCAGTCGGTTGATCAGCTGGTCGGCGTAGGCCGGTTGCTCCCCGAGTAGGTACATACAGTAATTCCTTGAACTGGCTGGGCTTACGAGAACGCACGAACGTCCCTGAAACAATAGTTTGCCCCGGCCCTGGCGTAAATCGTCGAGCGTAAGGGATGTGAGCTAGCTCTTATTGTTGGGCGGCATCGCGTCAAGTTGGCCATTCAACTCTGCTTTGTGGGCCGGTGGCAACTCATTCCAATGCACATCCAGTAATGCCCCCTCAATGGCATACAGCAAGACCTTTGAGGCTCTGAAGCCGCGAGCCTGCACAGCGCGGTAAGCACCCACCGCTCCCAGGCGGCGAAGATCAGTTGCGCTATGGATGCCGACGGCATGCAGCCATTGCGCTGAGGTTTTCCCCAGGTTTTTCAGGTGTTGCAGTTCGTCGTTCATCGTGCCTCCTTGGCAGCCGTGCGCAGCCCGCCGTTTTAGGTGCAGCGGGTACCCTGTGAGGAAGTGTAGCGGCCACTGAAAAAAACGTGGCGGATTGATATCTCGTCCATTTTGATGGCGGCTTTCGATGTAAACCTTCACCTGCATCCGGTGGTTTGCCGCTGAGCTAAGGCTTTATGCCCAAAATTTCTCATTTCTCGCTGTGGCGATAGCGCATGCGCGTGCCGAAATTCAGCGACATCAAAATTTCATCCGCACTTAATTCAACTGGAAAATAAACCCCGGAAATTTGCGCATGGGCAATGCTAGCGCCGTCCATGCGTGTGTTGCGCAAGTCCAGGCCGCGCAAATCAGCGCCACGGAAATAGCAGTTGGTAAAGTTGATGCCCTCGGTATCCAGGCGCCGAAGGTCCAGACCTCGAAAGTCGCCGTCCGTGAGGTTGATGTCGGCGCCTCGGGCTTTTTGGGCGTTGAAGCCTTCGATATCTTCGTTGTGCAGGAGAACGTACAGCGGGGAATCCAGTTGGCGAGGTGCGCTCATGATGTGCTTCCGATGAAGGGGTCATCGCAAGTATAGAACCCGCGCCCAGCTCTGCTTGGCCGAGCGCGGATTTGTAGGCGCTTAGAGTCCAGGCAAGCGCTGGCGAATGCGCTCAATTAGCGAGTCGAGGCTGGCACTTTCGTGGGTGTCCACGCGCTTGGTGTGCGCCAGTTCTTCTGCATTCAGCGGTTCACGGCTGGCCTGCTGCGCTTGGATCACCTCCAGTGTTGCGTCTGATGGGTCCTGCGCGGCGTTCTGACGCTGCTTGAGCCAGCTGGCAATGACTGTCTCCGGTGCCTGGCAATCCAGAATCAGGAAGGGGGCGCCGGTTTCCAGAGCTATATCCCAAGCGCTCTGGCGTTGGCCATGCTTCAGGTAGGTGGCATCAATTACCACCGGGAAGCCCGCGCGCAAGGCGACTTCGGCCAGCTGGTGCAGGCGCTGATAAGTCGCGACGCTGGCGTCCTGACTGTAAATTCCGGCCGTTAGTTGGCCTTGATCAGCCGTTTTCTGCTCGCCGAACAGGCGTTTTCGTTCCACATCCGAGCGCAGGCGAATAGCGCCCAGTGCTTCCACCAAGCGCATTGCTACGTGGCTTTTGCCCACAGCCGAAACCCCGTGGGTAATGGCCAGAAGGCGTGAAGGGATGGCGCTGTAACTTTCCGCCAGGGCAGCGTAGCTGCGGTACTGGCGCAGAATCACCGCGCGCTGCACCGGATTTTCTTCTTGGAAAAGGCGGAACAGGCCGACCTTGGCACGCACCATGGCCCGATAGGCTTTGTAGAAATTGAGAATTTCCAGGGCGTCGTAGTCGCCAGTTTGCTCCAGCCAGGCACTGATAAAACGCCGCGCCAGGGGTTTGAGGCCGCGGTCTTCAAGGTCCATCGCGAGGAAACCGATGTCGGCGACCACATCGGTCAGGCGGAACGGTTCATTGAATTCGATGCAGTCGAACAGCACGACCTTGCCGTCCAGCAAGGTGGCGTTGCCCAGGTGAATATCGCCATGGCATTCGCGGATAAAGCCTTCGCTTTTGCGGCGTTCAAAGAGTGGCTGCAGGCGCTCAAAGCTGCTTTCGGCCCAGGCTTGCAAGGCATCGAGTTGTATCAGGTCGGCCTTCTCGGAAAGCATTGGGCGGATCTGTTCGAAGTTCTGCGTGACCGGCGCCATAATGGCCGCCGCGCTGCCCAGTTCGTGGTCTTGCGCCACCCGTGGTGCGTTTATATGGAACTGCGCAATCAACGTCGCCAGGCTATCAATATGGTCTGTGGTCAGTTCGCCGCGGCTTTGCACTTCAGCCAGCAATTGGCTTTGCGGGAACTGGCGCATCTTTAGCGCGTACTCAAGCACCGGCCCGCTGCCATTCAATTCTGGCGCCTCAGTGCTGCCGGTAATTGGCAATACGTCCAGGTACAGGCCTTCGGTCAGGCGCTGATTCAGGCGCAGCTCTTCATTGCAGAAGTGCTCGCGGTCTTTGAGGTTGGTGAAGTCGAGAAAGCCGAAATTCACAGGCTTTTTGATTTTGTAAGCAAAGGGACCGGTCAACACCACCCAGGAGATGTGCGTTTCAATGACCTGGAAGCTCTCTACCGGATGGGGGTAGAGAGCCGGGTTCTGCAGGGCAGCGATCAGGGTTTGGCTCACGGTCTTTCCTTGGATAACGGGCTGAATTCAGGCGGCCATTATGGCGGCTGTGCGCGAGTGTGCAAACCATTGGCAGGCGCCTGTCTGGCCCCAGCAAAGTGCGTATAATGCGCGGCCATGACACGTACCCGATCTTCTCGCCCCTCTCGCTCGCGCCCTAAATCCCGTTCCGGTGGCATGCGCCCCTGGTTGGGTTGGCTGCTCAAACTCGGCCTTGTTGGCGTGGTCATCGTGGCTGGTTTTGCCGTCTACCTCGACGCCGTGGTGCAGGAAAAATTCTCCGGCAAGCGCTGGACGATTCCGGCCAAGGTTTATGCCCGACCGCTGGAATTATTTGTTGGACAGAAACTGGCCAAGGACGATTTCCTAACTGAATTGGATGCCTTGGGCTATCGCCGCGAGACTTCGGTAACTGGCCCTGGCGCTGCCGTGGTGGTGGGTAACAACATCGACCTCAATACCCGCGGCTTTCAGTTCTATGAAGGCGCCGAGCAGGCCCAGCGCATTCGCGTGAAATTCTCCGGCGACTACGTTGCTGGCCTTACCCAGGCCAGCGGTCAGGATTTGGCCGTAGCGCGGCTGGAGCCTTTGCTGATTGGCGGCCTGTACCCGGCGCACAACGAAGACCGCATTCTGATCAAGCTCGACCAGGTGCCGCCGTATCTGGTGGAGACCTTGGTCGCCACCGAAGACCGCGAATTTTTCCATCACTTTGGCGTGTCACCAAAGTCGATTGCCCGGGCCTTTTGGGTTAACGCCAGCGCCGGGCAGATGCGCCAGGGCGGTAGCACCCTGACCCAGCAATTGGTGAAAAACTTCTTTCTCACCAGCGAGCGCAGCCTGACCCGTAAAGCCACTGAAGCGATGATGGCGGTGCTGCTGGAGCTCCACTACAGCAAGCAGGAAATTCTTGAGGCGTACCTCAACGAGGTGTTCCTCGGCCAGGATGGCCAGCGTGCCGTGCACGGTTTTGGTCTGGCCAGCCAGTACTTCTTCAGTCAGCCGCTGGCTGAGCTGAAGCTGCACCAGGTGGCGTTGTTGGTGGGCATGGTCAAAGGGCCTACGTACTACAATCCGCGGCGCAATCCAGAGCGTGCGCTTGAACGTCGTAACTTGGTAATCGACCTGCTGGCCGCACAGAACGTAGTGACGCCAGAGCAAGCCGAAGCAGCGAAAAAGATGCCGCTCGGGGTAACCAAGCGCGGCAGTATGGCGGACAGTTCCTACCCTGCATTTCTCGATCTGGTTAAGCGCCAGTTGCGTCAGGACTACCGTGACGAAGACTTGACCGAAGAAGGTCTGCGAATCTTCACCAGCTTCGATCCGATTTTGCAGCAGAAAGCCGAGAACGCGCTGTCCAGCACCCTGAAAGGCTTCAAGGGCCGTAAAGGCGTCGACGAGGTGGAGGCCGCCATGGTGGTGACCAACCCGGAAAGCGGTGAGGTGCAGGCCATGCTTGGCAGCCGTCAACCACGCTTCGCCGGATTTAACCGCGCACTTGATGCGGTGCGCCCGATTGGTTCGTTGGTTAAACCGGCGGTTTACCTCACCGCGTTGGAGCGCCCGAGCCAGTACACCCTGACCAGTTGGCTGGAAGACGAAACCTTTTCGGTTAAGGGCAAGGATGGCCAGGTCTGGACCCCCGCAAACTTCGACCATAAAGCCCACGGCACTATCTATCTCTACCAAGGGCTGGCGAACTCCTACAACTTGTCTACCGCCAAGCTAGGTCTGGAATTGGGCGTGCCCAACGTGTTGAAAACCCTTGAGCGGCTTGGCGTTTCACGCGAGTGGCCAGCGTTCCCGTCGATGTTGCTAGGGGCGGGCGCTCTCAGTCCTATCGAAGTGGCAGGCATGTACCAAACCATTGCCAGCGGCGGCTTCAACACACCGTTACGCGGTATTCGCAGCGTGTTAACCGCCGAAGGGGAACCTCTTAAGCGTTATCCGTTCCAGATTCAGCAGCGTTTCGATCCGGGTGCCATTTACCTGGTGCAGAACGCCATGCAGCGAGTCATGCGCGAAGGTACCGGTCGCTCGGTTTACAGCCAGTTGCCGTCCACGCTTAACCTGGCCGGGAAAACCGGTACCAGTAACGACTCGCGGGACAGTTGGTTTGCCGGGTTCAGCCAGGACTTGCTGGCAGTGGTGTGGATGGGCCGCGATGACAACGGTGCTACGCCGTTCACCGGCGCGACTGGCGCTTTGCAGGTGTGGACCGGCTTTATGAAACAGGCCGACCCGCTGCCATTGAACATGCCATTGCCCGATAACGTGGTGCAGGTATGGGTCGACGCCAACAATGGCCAAGGGTCAGACGCCAACTGCCCGAATGCGGTACAGATGCCGTATATTCGCGGCAGCGAGCCGGCAGCTGGTGCCGCCTGTGGCGGGCAAACGCCTGCTGCGGAAGTGATGGACTGGGTGCGCGGTTGGATGAATTAAGTGAAGAGGTGCTCAGTGAATAAGTGGTTGATTCCTGCATTAATGGCCACCAGCCTGTTGACCGGTTGCGCCAGTGTTCAACGCGGTTCGATTCCGGTCGTCGACTCCGGCGCACCTTTGTCCAATGACCGCCCGCCGGCCAATGGCCGCGCAACAACTGGCGGTTATGCGCAGGCACCAGCTCAGTCGCAAACTCAGGCCGTACCGCAGGATTCGGGGGTGGTGGTGATGGTGCCGGGGCAGGGAAGGGCGGCAACGCCAATTCAGACATACCCCGCTGGCGGTTCGTCGGTAAGCAGCTCGCCGATTACCCCAGGCGGCATCACGCCGGGCCCGATCACTACTGGGCCGATTACCCCGAGTTCGGGCAGCACCTATAACGCCCCAATCCCTTCGACACCGAGCGGCATCCCTTCGGCGGGCGGCTTGGCTGCTGATGAGCAACTGGACGGGCCGGTGCTGGCCTTGCTGACCACCGCGCAGCAACAGCAAAGCTCTGGCGATCTGAATGGTGCTTCATCCAGCCTGGAGCGCGCGCAGCGTATTGCTCCGAGCGAGCCGCAAGTTCTCTATCGCTTGGCACAAGTGCGTTTGGCTCAGGGCGATGCAGCCCAGGCTGAGCAGGTGGCGCAACGCGGTCTGACCTATTCCAATGGTCGTCCAACGTTGCAAGCGAGCCTCTGGGGTTTGATCGCCCAGGCTCGCGAGAAACAAGGCAACGCATCCGGTGCCGCTCAGGCTCGTCAGCGGGCTCAGGTAAATCTTTAATGGATCGGCGTTTGCCGTCGCTGGCGGATCACTTACTGCTGATTGAGCGTGAGCTTCGCGCTCAGGGCTGGTGGGCAACATCGCCGCCTTCGGCTGAAGCACTTGCCAGCGTTGAACCGTTTTGTGTGGATAGTCTGGCCTTCGAGGAATGGCTGCAGTGGATCTTCCTGCCGCGAATGAAGGTGATCATTGAAAGTAGCCAGCCACTCCCGTCGGTTTCGGGAATTCGGCCTATGGCAGAGATGGTTTACAGCGCTAACCCTGGTAAAGCCAAAGGTCTATTGCTGTTGCTGGGCGAGTTTGACCAATTGATCGGCGCCGCAAAGTCGTAACCGCTCTTGCAAAAATGGCGCGCAACGCAAGGTTGCGCGCTGTGCTTACTGGCAGTTTTCGGTGATGCCTTTCTGATTCTCGGCAATTTTGCTCTGACGTTCTTCTTCTGTGAGGCGACGTACTTCGCCATTCACTTCAGCAGTGATGCGCGGATTATTCTGCAGTTGGGCCAGATTGGTCCGAGTAATTTCGCAGTACTTCTTAAGCTTCTCGTCGCGCTCGGCCACTTCTTTTTTGATCTTCTCGTCGATGGCTTTTTGCGCCGGATCGTCCGCGGAACCTGGCGTTGGGAATGTGGGCAGCGGTTGGACTGGCTTGGGCGGGGCAACCACGGTATTGATCGGCGTTGCGTCTTGCCCTTGTGGAGGTTGGGCCCCGAAGTGGGTATTACCTTGCGCATCGACCCACTTGTAAACCTGGCTTGCCGAAGCAGTTGCACTCAAGGCGAGCAGGAGGCTGCCGGTGATAATCATGCGTCGCATGCTGTGTCCTTCTGTTTAGCTGCGGAACTCGGTGCTAACTATAACCAAATCCGGCCGCTCGTCACCCTGCACCGTGTCACAGCTACAAATTGAAGAAAGCACAACGGATGACTTGACTTGGCTGCGCTGAATCCGAACAATTCGACGTTCGCTGTAGTGGAGTCGGCCGCAAGCAGGCTTTAGCTCAGCAGACATGAGGCGCATACCCGTGCCGACCTGTTACACCCGCAACGCGTTACCTCGCGCTGGGTGGGAAAACCCCGAAACACTTAGGGGTGTTCCCAATACTTGCTCAAGTAGTAGCTGGCGTAGTCGGCGACCACCGTCGCTCATGCTCTGCTTGGCGGTAAACCTATTCGGACCCGTTCGTTGTGAGCGGTTCTCTAAGCGTTTTAGAGGTGAACAACGTGGAGCTTTTATCTGGCGCTGAAATGGTCGTCCGCTTTTTGCGTGACGAAGGCGTTAAGCATATCTATGGGTACCCAGGCGGTGCCCTCCTGCATATTTACGATGCCCTGTTCAAAGAGCCGGAAGTGACTCACATCCTGGTTCGGCACGAACAAGCTGCTACCCATATGGCTGACGGTTATGCCCGTGCCACCGGTAAAGCCGGTGTGGTATTGGTGACCTCTGGCCCGGGCGCGACCAACGCCATTACCGGTATTGCCACGGCGTACATGGACTCCATTCCGATGGTCATCCTGTCCGGTCAAGTGCCTAGCACTATGGTCGGTACTGATGCGTTCCAAGAGACCGACATGATCGGTATCTCCCGGCCGATCGTGAAGCACAGCTTTATGATCAAGCACGCTTCGGAAATTCCGGAAGTCATGAAAAAGGCTTTCTATATCGCCCAATCCGGCCGTCCAGGTCCGGTAGTCGTCGATATCCCGAAAGACATGACCAATCCGGCTGAGAAGTTCGAATACGTCTACCCGAAAAAAGCCAAGCTGCGCTCCTATAGTCCAGCGGTGCGTGGTCACTCCGGGCAGATTCGCAAAGCCGCCGAGATGCTTCTGGCCGCCAAGCGCCCGATTCTGTATTCGGGCGGCGGCGTGATTATGGGCAATGCCGCCGAACCGCTCACCGAGCTGGCGAAAATGCTCAATGTGCCAGTTACCAATACGCTGATGGGCTTGGGCGGTTTCCCAGGCACTGATCGCCAGTTCATCGGCATGCTCGGTATGCACGGCAGCTACACCGCCAACTTGGCGATGCACCACGCGGACGTGATTCTCGCCGTTGGCGCGCGTTTCGATGATCGGGTTATCAACGGCGCCTCGAAGTTTTGCCCGAACGCGAAAATCATCCACATCGATATCGACCCCGCGTCTATCTCCAAGACCATCAAGGCCGACGTGCCTATCGTTGGGCCGGTTGATAGCGTGTTGACCGAAATGGTCGCCATCCTTAAAGAAATTGGCGAAACCCCGAACAAAGATGCGGTGGCCAGCTGGTGGAAACAGGTGGATGAGTGGCGCGGCGAGCGCGCGCTGTTCCCTTACGAGAAGGGCGACGGCAGCATCATCAAGCCGCAGACCGTGATCGAAACCCTCAGCGAAGTCACCAATGGCGATGCCTTTGTGACTTCCGACGTGGGTCAACATCAAATGTTCGCTGCGCAGTACTACCGCTTCAACAAGCCGAATCGTTGGATCAACTCGGGTGGTCTTGGCACCATGGGCTTCGGCTTCCCAGCGGCCATGGGCGTCAAGCTCAGCTTCCCCGATTCCGACGTTGCGTGCGTGACCGGTGAAGGCAGTATCCAGATGAACATTCAGGAGCTGTCGACCTGCCTGCAGTACGGTTTGCCGGTAAAAATCGTCAACCTGAACAACGGCGCGCTGGGCATGGTTCGCCAGTGGCAGGACATGAACTACAACAGCCGTCACTCGCACTCCTATATGGAGTCGTTGCCAGACTTCGTCAAACTGGCCGAGGCCTATGGCCACGTGGGTATCAAGATCACCGATCTGAAAGACCTTAAGCCAAAAATGGCTGAGGCGTTCGCGATGAAAGATCGCTTGGTGTTCCTTGATATCCAGGTTGATACCAGCGAGCACGTGTACCCGATGCAGATCAAAGATGGCTCCATGCGTGACATGTGGCTCAGCAAGACGGAGAGGACATAATCATGCGGCACATTATCTCTCTGTTGCTGGAAAACGAGCCGGGCGCGTTGTCCCGTGTTGTGGGTCTGTTCTCGCAGCGTAACTACAACATCGAAAGTCTGACTGTGGCGCCAACCGAAGACCCGACCCTGTCGCGTTTGACCTTGACCACGGTTGGCCACGATGAGGTGATCGAGCAGATCACCAAAAACCTCAACAAGCTGATCGAAGTGGTCAAGCTGGTGAACCTGTCGGAAAGCGCCCACATCGAGCGCGAATTGATGTTGGTGAAAGTCAAAGCGACCGGTGCTCAGCGTGCAGAGATCAAACGCACTACCGATATTTTCCGTGGCCAGATCGTGGATGTGACCAGCAGCGTCTACACCATCCAGCTCGCGGGAACCAGCGACAAGCTGGACAGTTTTATCCAGGCCGTGGGCACTAGCTCCATTCTGGAAACTGTCCGCAGTGGCGTCACCGGCATTGCCCGTGGCGACAAAGTTCTTAGCATCTAACTCATTTAGCGCGAGGCCCTGGCGGGCCTCAGATATCAGGGGAAATTCATGAAAGTTTTTTACGACAAAGATTGCGACCTTTCGATCATCCAGGGCAAAAAAGTAGCCATCATCGGTTACGGCTCCCAGGGCCACGCCCAGGCATGCAACCTGAAAGACTCCGGCGTTGACGTTACTGTTGGCCTGCGTCCAGGTTCGGCTACTCGCGCCAAGGCTGAAGCCCATGGCCTGAAAGTAGCTGACGTGCCAGCTGCTGTTGCTGCTGCCGATCTGGTCATGATCCTGACCCCGGACGAGTTCCAGTCCCAGCTGTACAAAAACGAAGTTGAGCCGAACATCAAGAAGGGCGCCACCCTGGCCTTCTCCCACGGCTTTGCGATTCACTACAACCAAGTTGTGCCACGCGCTGACCTCGACGTGATCATGATCGCGCCGAAAGCTCCGGGCCACACCGTGCGTACCGAGTTCGTCAAAGGCGGCGGTATCCCTGACCTGATCGCTGTTTACCAAGATGCTTCGGGCAACGCCAAAAACGTTGCGCTGTCCTACGCGTCGGGCGTTGGCGGCGGCCGTACCGGCATCATCGAAACCACCTTTAAAGACGAAACCGAAACCGACCTGTTCGGCGAGCAAGCCGTTCTATGTGGCGGTACTGTTGAGTTGGTTAAAGCCGGTTTCGAAACCCTGGTTGAAGCGGGCTACGCGCCAGAAATGGCTTACTTCGAGTGCCTGCACGAACTGAAGCTGATCGTTGACCTCATGTACGAAGGCGGTATCGCCAACATGAACTACTCGATCTCCAACAACGCCGAGTACGGCGAGTACGTGACCGGCCCGGAAGTCATCAACGCCGAATCCCGTCAGGCCATGCGCAACGCCCTGAAACGTATTCAGGACGGCGAATACGCCAAAATGTTCATCAGCGAAGGTGCTACCGGCTACCCTTCGATGACCGCCAAGCGTCGTAACAACGCTGCTCACGGTATCGAAATCATCGGTGAGCAACTGCGTTCCATGATGCCGTGGATCGGTGCCAACAAAATCGTCGATAAAGCCAAGAACTAAGGTTTATGACGTAAGAAAAGACGCGGCCAAGGCCGCGTTTTTTCATGGTGCGGCAAGGCTTCTGGTATAAAGCCTGAGTGTTGCATGGGTGCTGGCGTGAACCCTGATCGTCAGCGTCTGTCGAAATTCTCCAAATCCGTTGCAAGGTGTTGTTCATGAATGAACGTCCAGATGAGCCGCAGTCTCCCGCCGACGCCGAAAGTTTGCTGCCAATCGATGAGCATATAGAAGAGGGGCATGACGCCGAAGGGCGCAAGGTCCGTCATCGCGGTATTTATCTGCTGCCCAACCTGTTTACTACGGCCAACCTGTTTGCTGGGTTCTACGCCATCATCAATGCCATGAACGGCAACTTCTATGTGGCGGCGGCTGCAGTGTTTGTTGCCATGGTGCTGGATGGTCTCGATGGGCGTGTGGCCCGCCTGACCAATACTCAGAGTGCCTTTGGTGCCGAGTACGACTCGCTGTCCGATATGGTCGCCTTTGGTGTCGCGCCTGCCTTACTCGCGTTTGAGTGGGCGCTGGGTAGCATGGGCAAGGTCGGCTGGATGGTGGCCTTCATCTATGTAGCCGGTGCCGCGCTGCGTTTGGCGCGTTTCAATACGCAGATCGGCAGTGTCGACAAGCGCTACTTTATTGGTCTGGCCAGTCCGGCTGCTGCGGGTGTGGTGGCGGGTACGGTGTGGGCTTTCAGTGATTTCGGTATCAAGGGCTCGAACATGGCCTTTGTGGTTGCCATTCTGGTGGCCGCTGCCGGCATGCTGATGGTCAGCAATATCAAATACAACAGCTTCAAGGATCTGGACCTGAAAGGGCGCGTGCCTTTTGTGGCGATCCTGGCGGTGGTGCTGGTGTTTGCGGTAGTGTTCAGCGATCCGCCGCGAATTCTGCTGATCATCTTCCTGGCTTACGCGGCTTCGGGGCCGATTCAGTACCTGCTGCGCCTGCGTCGCGGTAAAAGCGCCTAGTTACTGCGCGGAGGGTTCGACAAAGCCGTTGAGGCGTCAGCTTCAACGGCTTTGTCGTTTCTGCAGGCGGCGTGCCGGTAGTGGGGGTGGCTGCAGCCCTTTATTTCGTGGCTATTGAAACAAAAGCATAACAATCGATTGACCTTCGTTCGGCAGT
>CAZIWV010000060.1:0-13088 GCA_964543145.1 uncultured Pseudomonas sp. | reverse complement strand
CTGGTCTCGGTGATGGACCACGCGCCGGGCCAGCGCCAGTTCGCCAAGGAAGACAAATACCGCGAGTACTACATGGGTAAGTACCACCTCAGTGAGGCGGAGATGAATGCCTTTATCGTCGAGCAGGTGGGTAACTCGCGGCAGTACAGCGACCGTCAGCGCCGCAGCATTGTGGCCGACTGCCAGGCCCGTGGTATTTCTGTGGCCAGCCACGATGACGCCACCCTGGCCCATGTGCAGGAGTCGGCGGGTTTCGGCATGTCCATCGCCGAGTTTCCCACCACCCTGGAGGCGGCCAAGGCCAGCCACGAACTGGGCCTGAAGGTGCTGATGGGCGCGCCGAATATCGTGCGCGGCGGTTCGCACTCGGGCAATATCGCCGCCGCCGAACTGGCTCAACACGGTGTGCTGGATATCCTCTCCAGCGACTATTACCCGTCCAGCCTGTTGCAAGCCGCTTTGCTGCTGGCCGGGCAGGATAACGGCTATGATCTGCCGCGAGCGATTGCCACCGTCAGCCGCGTGCCGGCGCAGGCGGCGGGGCTGCATGATCGCGGCGAAATCCGCGTCGGCCTGCGTGCTGATCTGGTGCAGGCGCAGGTGCATGCGGGCCAAGCGGTTATCCAGCAAGTCTGGCGACAAGCGAAAAGGGTGTTCTGATGAGTGGCCGGTTGATCTATCTGATGGGGCCTTCGGGCTCGGGCAAGGACAGCCTGCTAAATGCCGCGCGCGCGCGTTTGGCCGAACGTGGTTGTGTGATCGCCCGCCGGGTCATCACCCGCTCGGCGGAAGCGGTGGGTGAGGACGCTATCGGTGTGTCGCCTGCCGAGTTCGACCAGCAGGAAGTCGCCGGCGCCTTTGCCCTGAGCTGGCGCGCCAACGGCCTGGCCTATGGCATCCCACGGCAGATCGATGACTGGTTGGCGGCGGGGCAGGATGTGCTGGTCAATGGTTCGCGCGGGCATCTGGCCCAGGCGCGCCAGCGTTATCCCGAGCTGCTGGCGATTCTCCTGCAGGTGGATGAAGCGGCATTGCGTCAGCGCTTGCACGCGCGCGGCCGGGAAAGCGCCGAGCAGATCGAGGCGCGCCTGGCGCGCAGCCGCGACTTTGTTGTGGGAGGCGCTTTAGCGGCGACTGTCGCGGCTGAGACGGAGCGCCGCCCGGCCCCCTCCATGCAAGGATCAACAGAGAACCTCATCGTCCTCAACAACTCCGGCCCGCTCGACCAAACCGTCACCCAGTTACTGCAACTGCTTAGCGATGCGCGCGCATGCGCCTGACCCTGCTCGGCACTGGCGATGCGCGCCAGGTGCCGGTGTATAACTGCAGCTGTACAGCCTGCGCCAGCGCGCGGGTCAATCCTGCGCGGCGTCGCGGGCCCTGTTGCGCGCTGATCGAATGTGGCGCGCAGCGCTGGCTGATCGACTCGGGCCTGACCGATCTGTGCGAGCGCTTCCCGCCCCATAGCCTGAGCGGCATTCTGCAAACCCATTACCACGCCGACCATGCCCAGGGCTTGCTGCACCTGCGCTGGGGCCAGGGGCTGATTATTCCGGTGCATGGCCCGGATGATCCAGAAGGCTTGGCCGACCTGTACAAGCACCCCGGTATTCTCGATTTCAGCCAGCCGTTTGCCGCCTTCGAGCGGCGGGAGCTGGGTGAGTTAAGCGTCACGGCGCTGCCTCTTAATCACTCGAAACCGACCTTTGGCTATCTGCTGGAAGGGCAGGCGGACACTGGCGAGCGCCGTCGTATTGCCTACCTTACCGATACCCTTGGCGTGCCGGAGGCCAGCGCCGAGGTATTGCGTCAGCAGCCGCTGGATCTGCTGGTGCTGGACTGCTCCACCGCGCCGCAACCCATTGCCCCGCGCAACCACAACGACCTGACCCGCGCGCTGGAAGTGGTCGAGCAATTGCAGCCCAGAGAAACCGTGCTGACCCATATCGGCCACAGCTTCGACGCCTGGTTGCTGGAGCATCCCGATGCCTTGCCGGCCGGCGTAAGCCTGGCCTTTGATGGGCGGGTGCTATGAGTTCGGCAAATATTTGTGGGAGGGGCCGGGCGGCGACCCGCTTTAGCCGCGATATGCAGTTCGTAGGGTGGGTTAGCCGCCCGCTGCGCTTGCCAGGCGTTACGCGATATGGGGCGCGGCGTAACCCACCATCGGCGCAACGCGTTCTATCGCCTGGTGGGTTACGCGCCGCGCTGCTATCGCCGTTGGCTGATCGAGCAGTGTTCAGCGTCGCTAACCCACCCTACGTGTTGGTGGTGTTATGAATAACGCCCGCCGCATAACCCTGCTGCTATGCGGGGCAGAAACCCTGGGCATGGCCGGCTTTGCGCTGTTTGCCGCCTTGCTGCCGGACTTCCAGGCGCTGTGGGGGTTGAGTAATACCGAGGCCGGCTGGATTGGTGGCGGCTTCTTTCTTGGCTATATGGTGGCCGTGCCGATCCTGACCGGGCTCACCGACAAATACGATGCGCGGCTGATCTACCTGGCGGCGATGCTGTTAACCGCCGTGGCCAGTGCTGGTTTCGTCTTCGCCGATGGCTTCTGGTCGGCCCTGGCCTGGCGCGTGTTGGCCGGCGTCGGTCTGGCCGGCACCTATATGCCGGGGCTCAAGGCGCTGTCCGAGCGCATCGAAGGGCCGGCGCAGTCGCGCGCGGTGGCCTTCTATACGGCGAGCTTCGGTTTGGGCACGGCGCTGTCGTTTATCCTCGCCGGCGAGTTGGCCAAGTTCGGCGGTTGGCAGCTGCCGACCCTGCTCAGCGGTGTTTGTGCCTTGCTGGCCTGGGCCATGGTCTATTGGGGTTTGCAGCCCAAGGCGGTGGTGCAGCATGCGCCGCGCAAGCTGCTGGATCTGGCCCCGCTGAAAAACCGCGCGGTTGCCGCCTACTGCCTGGCCTATGCGGTGCATAACCTTGAGCTGTTTGCCCTGCGCGCCTGGGTAGTGGCCTTTGTGGTGTTTTCCGGGCACTTGCAGGGCAGTGGTCCCTGGCTGTCCGGCACCTGGGTGGCGATGTTGGTAACCCTGATCGGCATGCCGGCGAGCATCTTCGGCAACGAGTTGGCGCTGCGTTTTGGTCGGCAGCGCTGGTTGATCGCGGTGATGCTCTGCTCGACGGTTCTGGCGCTGTTTATCGGCCTGAGTGCGGCCTTGCCGTTCTGGCTGATGCTTGTACTGGTGCTGCTCTACAGCATCACTGTCACCGCCGACTCGTCATCCCTGACCGCCGGCCTGATCGCTGTCGCCCCGGCCAGCCATCGCGGCGCGGCTATGGCGCTGTATTCCTGCACCGGCTTTAGCGGTGCCTTTCTCGGTCCGCTGCTGTTTGGCATTAGCCTGGATCTGTTGGGCGACAAGAGCCTGCTCGGCTGGTGGGCCGCTTTTGCCCTGATGGGATTGCTACTGCTGCTCGGCCCACTGGCATTGTGGTGGGCGGGTAAAGCGCAGTCAGAAAGTGCTCTGCGGCAGCGTGCACAGGCTTTATAAGGCTAAATATTGTCGCGGCTAAAGCCCCTCCCACATGCCCGCGCGAACCTGTGGGAGGGGCCGGGCGGCGCTCCGCTTTAGCCGCGGTGCGCAGTTCGTAGGGTGGGTTAGCCGCCACCGCGCTTGTCAGGCGTCGCGCGACTTAGGGCGCGGCGTAACCCACCATCGGCGCAACGCGTTCAATTGTCTGGTGGGTTACGCGCCGCGCTGTTATCGCAGTTGGATTATCGAGCGGTGTTCTGCGTCGCTAACCCACCCTACGAGGCATCGGCCCCTCCCACGGTATTCAGACGGTCTCAATCCAGCGGCAACTCGGTGGTGCGCTTAACCTCGCTCATCGCGATATGCGAGTGCGCTTCGTGTACGTGGGGGCGTTGCAGCAGGTGGTCGCGCAGAAAGCGTTCGTAGCTGGCGATGTCCTTGGCCACCACCTTGAGCAGGTAATCCGAGCCGCCGGCCATGGTGAAACACTCCAGCACCTCGGGGTAACCGACTACCGCCTGCTCGAATTCTTCCAGGTTGCTGCGCCCGTGCGCCGACAGTTTGATATCGACAAACACGGTGATGCTGAAGCCCAGCTGCTTGTGGCTGAGCAGGGCAACCTTGCGCTCGATAATGCCTTCTTCCTGCATGCGGTGAATCCGCCGCCAGCAGGGCGATTGTGACAATTCCACCTTTTCGGCGATCTCGGCGGCGGAGAGGTCGGCGTTGTGTTGCAGCAGGCGGAGAATCTTGCGGTCGATGGGGCTGAGTTTTTCTTGCATGACTGTTCCGAATTTTTTGTTTTTCTTGGATTAATCATGCGCAGTATCTGCAAAACGGCTAGCAAAAAGAAATAAAAAAGCCGTGCGCTCCGTTCATATTCTTGGCCATGCGCCTTGTGTGGTGATCCCGCACTAGGCTTAACAAGGGTGGCATTAACCGTTGCCAACCCAGCTCTCGATAAAAATAACAGGAGCACCACCATGTCTCTGGCCGAAATCCGCCTGGATGACAAGTACCGCCTTGCTACCGGTCACCTCTACCTGACCGGCACCCAGGCGCTGACCCGCCTGCCCATGCTGCAGAAGCAACGCGACGCAGCTCATGGCCTGAATACCGCGTGCTTTATTTCCGGCTACCGGGGCTCGCCGCTGGGCAACCTCGACAAGAGCCTGTGGGACGCCAAGCAGTACCTCAAAGAAAATCACATCCACTTCCAGCCGGGCGTCAACGAAGAGTTGGCCGCCACCTCGGTGTGGGGCAGCCAGCAGACCAGCCTGTTCCCCGGTGCGCGCTATGACGGCGTGTTCGCCATGTGGTACGGCAAGGGCCCAGGCGTGGACCGCTGCGGTGATGTGTTTAAACACGGCAACTCGGCCGGCGTTTCCGAGCATGGCGGCGTGTTGCTGCTGGCCGGTGACGACCATGGCTGCAAATCCTCAAGCATCGCCAACCAGAGCGAGCATGCGTTTATCGCCGCCTCGATCCCGGTGCTCAACCCGGCCAACGTTCAGGAAATCCTCGACTACGGCATCATCGGCTGGGAGCTGTCGCGCTACAGCGGTTGCTGGGTGGCGCTGAAAACCATCGCCGAGAACGTCGATTCTTCCGCCGTGGTGGATGTCGACCCGCTGCGCATGCAGGTGAAAATTCCCGAGGACTTCCAGCTGCCGGAAGACGGCGTGTATATCCGCTGGCCGGACCCACCCCTGGCCCAGGAAGCGCGCCTTAACACCTACAAAATCTACGCCGCCCGCGCCTTTGCGCTGGCCAACAACCTTAACCAGATCAAGCTCGATTCGCCCAACCCGCGCCTGGGCATTATCACCACCGGCAAGTCCTATCTGGACGTGCGTCAGGCCCTGGACGACCTCGGTCTGGATGAAGCGCTGTGCGCCCAGGTTGGCCTGCGCGTGCTCAAGGTCGGCATGAGCTGGCCGCTGGAGCCAGTGTCGGTGCATGAGTTTGCCGAAGGCCTGGACGAGATTCTGGTGGTCGAGGAAAAACGCAGCATTATCGAAGACCAGCTCACCGGTCAGCTGTACAACTGGCCCGTGGGCAAGCGCCCGGTGGTGGTGGGTGAGTTCGATGAAGCCGGCCATTCGCTGCTGCCGAACCTCTCCGAACTGACCCCGGCGATGATCGCCCGCGCCATCGCCAAGCGCCTCGCGCCGATCTACAGCAGCGCCAGCATCGATGAGCGCCTGGCCTTCCTGGCGGCCAAGGAAGCCTCCCTGGCCGCGCCCAAACACACCACCGTGCGCACCCCGCATTTCTGTTCCGGTTGCCCGCACAACACCTCGACCAAACTGCCGGAAGGCAGCCGCGCCCAGGGCGGTATCGGTTGCCACTATATGACCCAGTGGATGGACCGCAACACCGATACCTTTACCCAGATGGGCGGCGAGGGCGCGACCTGGATTGGCCAGGCGCCGTTTACCGACACCCCGCATATCTTCCAGAACCTCGGTGACGGCACCTACTTCCACTCCGGCCAGCTGGCCCTGCGTGCGGCCGTGGCCGCCGGGGTGAATATCACCTACAAGATTCTCTACAACGACGCGGTGGCCATGACTGGCGGCCAGCCGATCGACGGTGAACTGCGCGTCGATCAACTGAGCCAGCAGGTGTACGCCGAAGGGGTGAAACGCATCGCCCTGGTCACCGACGAGCCGGACAAGTACCCGACCCGCAACACCTTTGCGCCCATCGTCACCTTCCACCATCGCCGCGATCTGGATGCGGTGCAGCGCGAGCTGCGCGAGTTCCAGGGCTGCTCGGTGATCATCTATGACCAGACCTGCGCCACCGAGAAGCGCCGTCGGCGCAAGCGCGGCAAGCTGGTCGATCCGCAGAAGCGCGCCTTTATCAACTCGGCAGTGTGCGAGGGTTGTGGCGATTGCAGCGTGAAATCCAACTGCCTGTCGGTGCTGCCGCTGGAAACCGAACTGGGGCGCAAGCGCGAGATCGATCAGAACTCCTGCAACAAGGATTTCAGCTGCGTCGAAGGTTTCTGCCCAAGCTTTGTCACCGTGCACGGCGGCAGCCTGCGCAAGCCGGAAGCTGTGGGTTTGAGCGCACTGTTTATCGCCCTGCCGGAGCCCAAGCAGCCGACTCTGGAGCGGCCGTGGAATATCCTTCTGCCGGGTGTCGGCGGCAGCGGCGTAACCACCGTCGGCGCCTTGCTCGGCATGGCTGCGCATATCGAAGGCAAAGGCTGCAGCGTGCTCGATCAGGCTGGCCTGGCGCAGAAGTTCGGCCCGGTGATCACCCATATCCGTGTTGCCGCCAAGCAGGACGATATCTTCGCCGTGCGCATCGCCGCTGGTGAAACCGATCTGTTGTTGGGCTGCGATCTGGTGGTGTCGGCCAGCGAAGAGGCCTTGGCCAAGCTGAATGACAAGATCGCCCATGCGGTGGTCAACAGCCATGAAGCGGCCACCGCCGAGTTCACCCGCAACCCCGATGCCCAGGTGCCTGGTGCGGCCATGCGCGAGGCGCTGATCGAGGCGGTGGGCGCGAGCAAAACCCACTTTGTCGATGCCAGCCGCCTGGCCACGCGCCTGCTTGGCGACAGCATCGCCACCAACCTGTTTATGCTCGGTTTCGCTTACCAGAAAGGCCTGGTGCCGGTGTCCGCCGAAGCCATCAACAAGGCCATCGAGCTTAACGGCGTGGCCGTACAACTTAATCAGCAGGCATTCCTTTGGGGCCGTCGCGCTGCCCATGATGCGGTTGCCGTGGAGCGTCTGGCCAAGCCGGAAGTGATCGAAGCGCCGCATTGCCAGACCCTGGAAGACATCATCGCGGACCGCGTTGTGCGCCTGACCGCCTACCAGAACGCCGCCTACGCCGAGCGCTACCGCGAGCAGGTGGCGCGGGTGCAGCAGGCCGACAAGAGCGTTGACCAAGCCCTGAGCAAGGCCGTGGCGCGTTACTACTTCAAACTGCTGGCCTACAAGGACGAGTACGAAGTGGCGCGGCTGTACAGCGACGGCAGCTTTATCCGTCAGCTGGAAGCGCAGTTCAGCGGCGATTACCGCCTGGAGTTCCACCTGGCACCCAGCTGGCTGAGCAAGCCGGATGCCAGCACTGGCGAGCCGCGCAAGCGTCAGTTCGGCGCCTGGATGCTCAAGGCGTTCGGCGTACTGGCCAAGCTCAAGTTTCTGCGTGGCACGCCGCTGGACCTGTTCGGCTACAGCGCCGAACGCAAGCTGGAACTGCAGCTGATCGACGATTACGAGCAGGACCTGGATTACTTGCTCAAGGAACTCAACGCCGACAGCTACCGTACCGCGCTGGCTCTGGCCGAGTTGCCGGAGCAGATCCGCGGCTATGGCCACGTCAAGGAACGCAGCCTGGCCAAGGTGCGCGAGCAGAGCAGCCAGCTCAAGGCGCGCATGGTCGTCAGCCAGATCGCCGCTGTGCAGCTGTTCGAGCCTGCCGCATAACAAACCCCTGACGCTTATAACCTTCTCCCTCTCCCTTAACCGGGAGAGGGCGACCTCTTACAACAAAAAAAACGAGGCACCTATGTCCGTGTTTTCCCATATCGATTTCGACCACCACGAACAGGTGGTCTACGGCCACGACAAGGCCAGCGGCCTGCGGGCGATTATCGCCATTCACAACAGCAACCTTGGCCCGGCCCTTGGCGGTTGCCGCATGTGGAACTACGCCAATGACGATGAAGCGCTGCGCGATGTGCTGCGCCTGTCGCGCGGCATGACCTACAAATCGGCCCTGGCCAACCTGCCGCTGGGTGGCGGCAAGGCGGTGATCATCGGCGACCCGCATACCGGCAAGAGCGCGGCGCTGTTCCAGGCCATGGGTGATTTTGTCGACAGCCTCGGCGGGCGCTATATCACTGCTGCCGACTCCGGCACCGGCGTTGCGGAAATGCAGATCATGGCCGAGCGCACGCGCCACGTATCCGGCGCCGAGCTGCGTGAAGCCTTCGCTGGCGGTACGCGCAATGGCGACCCGTCACCGTCCACGGCTTATGGCGTGTTTATCGGCATTCAGACTGCAGTAAAACACCGCCTGGGCCGTGATGACCTGCACGGCTTGAAAGTCGCAATTCAAGGGGTAGGGCAGGTGGGCTTCGACCTGGCGCGTCAGCTGAAAGCCGCCGGCGCCGAGCTGTGGGTAACCGATATCGTCGAAGCCAATGTGCGTCGCGCGGTCGAGCAGCTGGGCGCAACCGCCGTCAGCCAGCAGGCGATTTTTGGCCTGGATGTCGATGTATTCGCGCCATGCGCTATGGGCGGCATTATCAACCAGCAAACCTTGGAAGCCCTGCGCGCGCCGATTATCGCCGGCGCCGCCAACAACCAACTGGCCGATGCCAGCCTGGCGGAAACCCTGCGCCGCAACGAGTGCCTGTACGCGCCGGATTACGCGATCAACGCCGGCGGCATTATCGATGTCTGCTACGAACGCACCGGCGGCAGCGCCGCACAGCTCAAGGCGCATATCGAAGGCATCGGCGCGACCCTGGAACAGATATTCCAACGCGCCGACGCGGCGAGCAAAACCACGGTAGAAATCGCCGATCAGTTGGCCGAAGAGCGCTTCGGCCGTTAAAAACGCCTGACTGTTGCCAGCCCTACCAGCACGTTTACAAAACCTGTAGGAGCGGGCCATGCCCGCGATGTTTTTCCGACGACCTCGGTTTGCGGGCAAGCCTCCTACGGGTTGTCGTTGTAGGGTGGATGACGTTGTTTTCATCCACCACCGTGGCGCAGTTGGTGGATGGGTGAAGCGTCATCCACCCTACGGTTCTTGCCCGCGACGCTGATCGCGGGTAAACAACTAGGCGTCCCCCCGCTCCTGCAAAGGCCTTTGACAGTTTTTAATCCAACATCAACGCCAAGCTAATCCCATGCGGCTTAAACCCCAGGTTGGCGTAAAAAGCATGGGCGGCCTCACGGCTCTGGCTGCTGGACAGCGCCACCTTGTAACAGCCCCAGGCGCGGGCGCGTTCGATGGCTTTGCCCATCAGCGCCTGGCCAATCCCCAGGCCGCGCGCCTCAGTATCCACCACCACATCTTCCAGAATCGCCGAGCGGGCAAAGTTGTGCGCCAGGTGCTCAATCAGATTGACCGTACAAGTGCCGAGCAACTTACCGTCCCGCTCGGCCACCAGCACCACACGGCTCACTGGCAGCTCGCTCAGGCGCAAAGCCAGTAGCTTGGCATCGGCACGCGGCTCATCGGGCGCTAGCTGTTGCAGCAGGGCAGTCAGGGCAGCAGCATCGTTAACGCTGACCGCACGCAGGTGAAAATCGGCAAAAGGCGAATCCGGCAGATGATGCGAAGCAGCGGGGCGCATGGCGATCTCCTCTCCTTATGACAGCCGGTTGGCAGTCAGTTGGCAGTATGACGCTGAGATAATGGCAGCGGCATGACAAACGCCTGCGGTCTCGCTAAGATGCCGCCCGCTGGTGGCCCGTCTATCCAGCCTCGGTTCCCATAGTTCAATGGATAGAATAAGCCCCTCCTAAGGGCTAGATACTGGTTCGAATCCAGTTGGGAACGCCATCTACTGCAGCGTGTCAGGGGTGTTATCAAATGCCTGGCGGCATTGCTAGCGACTCAGCGCTTACTTCGTTTATCACTGGGTTGTCTCGTTCAGCCCAATGCTGCTTTTACTTTGGTCTACGCGTGCTGCTTTAACCCAAAAAGCAAAAAGCCCCGAAACCGTTTGGTTTCGAGGCTTTAGATTCTGCGATTTGGAGCGGCGATGGGAATCGAACCCTCTGTTTCAGTCTGCGTTATCCCGCAAAGCCTTGCTATTCCTGGACTCTAGCTAACTCACACCCGCTTTGATCCGCTTTTCTTCGCTGTGATTTCGACACTTTTTCGACACGATAGCTAGACAGCCTTGAGGCCGATCAGTAGCGTCTAGCCATCACCGCACCTTGGCTGATTTAGACCATGGGTTTTCCATGTCGCTTTTTCGCCTACCTGAGTCGCGTTTCTTATTCGTGCATCTTTGCAAATCAAGGAATTACAGCATGACAACGGACGTTATCAGACACTTCAAGGTGTGTTATGCGACAGCAATGTCGCCTAATTATAGTTAGGCATATAGAGCTCAGGGCCGTGCACACAGCGGAAATTGCAGAATGAACACTCCAGCACCGTGCACATCCCGAGAAAAGAATTCGGCGTATTTGAAATCGCTGGCGGGCCCGAAATGCGGTGGAAGCAATATCATCACGCAGCCCATAAATTCGCTGGCCGGCAGGTAATCCGCTGAGAGCAATGTCATCACGCTGGCCATAACATCACACCAGCAAACCCCAAGAGGAAAGGCGAAGGAACGCATGCAAGTACATCAAAAATCAAAGGCAGGTACGGCGTCGCATCCGCGCCCTTTTTCCGGCCTCCGAACCGCTTGCCTAACAAGCGGTTCAAATCGTTCGCTTCGCTCACTGGGACGGGCTAAAGCCCGCCCCTTAACCATACGTTATGCACTTCTGCCAGGAGATACAGGTGATATTCGTAATCGGGGTAATAGTTGCGCTATCGGGCCTTGTCTTATCCGTAATTGAAAACAGGCACAGAAATATATCAAGTCAACTTGAAAACTATATTAAGTCCATTATTTCAGAAACAATTGAATTCCAAGAAACATACAAAGATCGCGCTCAGGCGCTTTCAAAAATTGCAAATGCAACCTTCAAAGAGGCCGCCAAAGGGCCGCAATTCAAGACTGTTGAAGAACACATCTCCAGTACATACACGTCAATAGAAAACATAAAAACCTTTGTCGTCTTTTACTTGGTGACATTTATAAATTTCTTGCTACTTATACCATTCTACAAATTTCTTTCTTACCTAAACAAACTCGGAAAAGGCAGAGCCTTAGGCGGCATAAGTATTATGATTTCAGCAATTGGTGTGTTACTCGCGTGCCTTGCATAACAAGTCGCTCAAATCGCTCACTCCGTTCGCTGGGACGGGCTAAAGCCCGCCCCTTAGCTTATCGTTATGCCCTCACTTCAAATATCACCACCACGCAACTCACTGAAAAGGAACTAAAGTGAAATACTTAAAAGTAGTACTAACTGCAATAGCGGCCAGTAGCATTCTTGGCTGCGCATCAAACAACAATATAGATACGAGCCATTTGGTTCTTGTAAAAGAAAATCATGCAAAAATAGCCAGAGACGGCAATAGCTACATTCTTGATAGCTACATAATTCCATTTCAGCAGCCGTACTACATCACCGTCAAACGCAACGACAAAAATCCAATTTCTTTGGCCGAAGCATCAGAAGTCGCAGAAGAATACATTCAACCAAGAGGATGCACTGAGCCACTGGTTCGCCGCCCTGACCTTGACAAATCAAACGCCGATAAAACTCAATGGCTTATTGGAGTTGAATGCTAGCGAATAATGAGAGCATAACAACTGGTTCAAGCCGTTCGCTTCGCTCACTCGGGACCGGCTGAAGCCGGCCCCTTAACCAAACGTTAGCTTTTTAAGGAGAGTACTGTGGCGAAGCCGATAATCTTTGGAAGCTATCAATTTAAAACCAAAAGTTCTGCCACAGAAGAAGCCCGACGCAGGATAAATCAATACGAGGCAGGCTCCAGAATAAATCTCGACGACGAACACTTCTTCGCCTCTTTATTTACACTTCACTCAGAATATGAGGAAAAGAAAGGAGCAGGTATAGACCACATAAAAGTCGAAAGAGACTTTCATAAAAATCGGTGCCTGTACATTCACCGCATTGACGGCACAAAAATTGATTGCAGCTGGGTGCATTGCATTCAACCTGCCTCACATAAATCAGTAGTGTCAATGGCATTTAGAAGGGCTGTTAAGGAAATAATCACAACATTCAAGAAAGAGCAAATAAGCAAAACTTCCACCTGCCCTATTCTTGGCATACCGCTAAACTACGAAAACAGCCATGCCTCTTATAACTCCCCGCAATTTGAAATTCTTCTGAGCAACTTTTTGAGTCAAGAAGGTCTTTCATTCGACTCAATTGTGTTAGTCAACCCTGAGGCAGCCGACCTAGACCAGCGCGGAATTCTTGCCAACACAGAGCTAGCCAATAAATGGCGCGCATATCATCAAGAAAATGCAGAGCTGCAATTGCTTAGCGCAGAAGCCAATCTCAGCAAATTAAAAAGCTAACAAATGGTTCAAGTCACTCGCTTCGCTCGCTCGGGACCGGCTAAAGCCGGCCCCTTAACCTAACGTTATGTAGCAAAGACAAATGACCAAGAATAAGCTCTTAAAAATAATGGGATTCCCAAAAGAATGGACCTCCTTGGGTATGTATCCTGATGAGCTTTTTGAAATCCAAGTTTCTGGCTATCGTCCTGGGCACGAGCAAAGCGGCGAGCATTACAGAAATGGGGCCTTTCATTGGTGGTTACACAAAGAACCTGCTCCAGAGCAATTAATTGTACTTGCAGGTTTATCCATGCTTGACCCTGACCAACTAATGGCTGGTGATATTCGCAATTACATAGTTAAGTCAAAAAACTCCACCTCAGCCGTAAGAAAAGCCTGTGGTATTGCAACATAACAATTGGTTCAAACCGTTCGCTTCGCTCACTGGGACGGGCTAAAGCCCGCCC
>CAZIWV010000059.1:0-13974 GCA_964543145.1 uncultured Pseudomonas sp. | reverse complement strand
TGCCAGCAAGGCTCCGCCGAGAAAGAAGCCGACACCCTTGAGTGCGTTCTTCGAGCCGGTGAGGATCGCCACCCACTGGTAGAGCTTGCCCTGCTGCCCATCAGGGACCAGAAGCTTGATGGAGCTTTTGGCACTCATCTTGTTAAGGTCTTTGGCAATCCCCGACAGCGCCTGAGCGCCCATCACCCATGGGATGGTCAGCCAGGCTACCGGAGCCGTCAGCATCAGCAGCGCCGCGACCTGGATGCCCAGCCCGATGTTCATGGTTCGGTTCAGCCCCAACCGAGCGCCTAGGTAGCCACCCACCAGGTTGGTGATCACGCCAAAGAGTTCGTAGAACAGAAACAACGCCGCGATTTGTAGTGGGCTGTAGCCCAACGCGTGAAAATGCAGCACCACCAACATGCGCAAGGCGCCGTCGGTGAGGGTGAATGCCCAGTAGTTGCCCGTCACGAGCAGGTACTGCCGCACTTCCGGAGCGAGGGCTGACAACGCTTTCATGACCGCTCCTTAGACTGCCAGACCAACCATTTTGGCCAGTTCGACGGTACGGTTGGCATAGCCCCACTCGTTGTCGTACCAGGCGTAAAGTTTGACCTGGGTGCCATTGATAACCATGGTCGACAGCGCATCGATGATCGATGAGCGCGGGTCAGTACGGTAGTCGATGGACACCAACGGACGCGTCTCGAAACCGAGGATGTCTTTCAGCTCGTTCTCGGCAGCGTGCTTGAGGAGTTGATTCACTTCTTCGACGGTCGTGGCGCGCTCGACCTCGAAGACACAGTCAGTCAGCGAAGCGTTGGCTAGCGGCACGCGTACGGCGTGACCATTCAGTCGTCCACGCAGCTCCGGGAAAATTTCGGCGATGGCGGTGGCCGAGCCGGTGCTGGTCGGAATCAAACTCATCCCCGAAGCACGCGCACGACGCAGATCCTTGTGCGGCTGATCGAGAATGCTTTGGGTGTTGGTCAGGTCGTGGATGGTGGTGATCGAACCGTGGCGAATGCCCAGCTTTTCGTGGATCACTTTCACCACTGGCGCCAGACAGTTTGTGGTGCAAGAAGCAGCGGTGACGATTCGATGTTCAGCCGGCTTGAACAGCTGATGGTTGACGCCCATGACGACGTTCAATGCCCCTTTTTCCTTCACCGGAGCGCAGACCACCACACGCTTCACGCCTTGGTCGAGGTAAGCCTGCAACACCGCCACGGTTTTCATCTTGCCGCTGGCCTCGATCACCAGATCGCAGCCCGACCAGTCGGTGTCCGCAATCGCTTTGTTCGCGGTGACCTTGATGCGCTTGCCGCCAATGACCACCTGATCGCCTTCAGCGCTGGCTTCGTTGTGCCAACGACCATGCACCGAGTCGAAATTGATCAGGTGCGCATGGGTTACTGCATCGCCTGCCGGATCGTTGATCTGCACGAACTCAAACTCCGGCCAGTTCCAGGCGGCTCGCAGAGCGAGGCGACCGATCCGGCCAAAACCATTGATGCCAACTTTGATAGTCATGTTGTTGTGCTCTGTATCTGTTGTCAGTGAGAGTTCGACTGAGTGTCGAACTGGCCGATGTATTCAATGTGGGCTGGATGCTGGATGGCCCGCGGACGCAACGACTGAACATCGCGGATGGCATCGCTGAATGGCACACCGCTTTCGATCAACAGTTGAGCCGCGATCAAACCGGTACGGCCCGAGCCGCCCTTGCAATGGATGGCAATGGTTTTCCCTTCGGTCAGCAACTGCTGGAGTCGCGGATGATGCTGTTCCCATGCGGCTTTGAATGCTTCGCCAGGCGCTTGATCGTCTTCTACTGGCAGGTGAAACCACTCGATGCCTAGCATTTGGCATTCTTCCGGCAGCAGGTCGATCTCGTTTTGAAGCAACTCTTCGGTCGGCATCAGCGTCAGCAAGGCCGAGGCCCCCGCTTCCTTGAGGGTTTGCAGCGCCTCGAAAGGCTTGGTGCCCTTCGTGCCTGGACACGGGGTGAAGATCAATTGACCATTGAACTGTGCCAGCGACAGTACGGAATATGGGTGTTGTTGCACGGCTAAAAATCCTCAGATGGAGCGCTGATTGACACGTTTCATAAGTTCTTCCGCCGACTCTTTGCGCTCGGAATAACGATCCACCAGATAGTCCTGGCGGTCGCGAAGCAGCAGCGTGAATTTCACCAACTCTTCCATCACATCAACGACACGGTCGTAGAACGGAGAAGGTTTCATCCGGCCGTTATCGTCGAACTCCATATAGGCCTTCGGCACGGAGGACTGGTTGGGGATGGTGAACATGCGCATCCAACGTCCCAGCACTCGCAGCTGATTGACCACGTTGAACGACTGCGAGCCACCGCATACCTGCATGACCGCGAGGGTTTTTCCCTGGGTCGGGCGTACCGCGCCCATCGCCAGTGGCACCCAATCAATCTGCGCTTTGAACACTGCGCTCATGGAACCGTGACGCTCTGGAGAGCACCAGACCTGCCCCTCGGACCACAGCATCAGCTCGCGCAGCACCTTCACACGTAGATGATCGTCGGGTGCGTCATCTGGCAGCGGCAAACCTGACGGATTGAAAATCCGCGCCTCGGCGCCGAAATGCTCCAGCAGTCGAGCCGCTTCCTCTACCAAAAGGCGACTGAAGGAGCGCTCACGGGTCGATCCGTACAGCAGCAAAATGCGCGGCTTGTGGATGGAGGTCTTTTCGATACCGAGTTTGTCTGTCGATGGGAGATCAACCAGTTCGGTATCGAGTTGGGGGATAGGGTCATCAAACATAGTCTTTGTCCTGCGCAATGGCGCTCTTGGATTCATCGAACCAGCGGCGTTTCAACCAAAGGGCCACACCGACCAGAGAAATAAGTACCGGTACTTCCACCAGCGGACCAATCACCGTGGCAAAAGCGACCGGAGAAGCCAGGCCGAAGGTGGCAATGGCCACGGCAATTGCCAGTTCGAAGTTGTTGCTCGCGGCTGTGAAAGCCAATGCGGTGGTGCGCGGGTAGTCAGCCTTGAGCAGCTTGCCCATCCAGAAGCTAATGAAAAACATCACCACGAAGTAGATCGTCAGAGGGATCGCGATGCGCAATACATCCAACGGCAATTGCAGCACCACATCCCCCTTGAGGCTGAACATGGCCACGATGGTCAACAGCAGCGCCACCAGCGTCAGCGGGCTGATCTTGGGAATGAAGCGTTCCTGGAACCAAGCCTCGCCTTTACGGGCGATGAGAATCTTGCGGGTAAGAAATCCCGCCAGGAACGGCACACCCAGATAGATCAGAACCGACTCGGCAATGGTGACAAAGCTGGTCTCGATCACACTGCCTTCCAGCCCGAACAGCGGCGGCAATAGCCCCAGAAAGATCCAGGCATACACGCTGAAAAACAGGATCTGGAAGATGCTGTTGAACGCCACCAATCCGGCGACGTACTGATTGTTGCCACCTGCGATCTGATTCCAGACCAGCACCATCGCGATGCAACGAGCCAAGCCGATCAGGATCAGGCCGGTCATGTATTCCGGCTGGTCCCGCAAGAAGATGATCGCCAGCGCGAACATCAACACCGGGCCGATGACCCAGTTCTGGACCAAGGACAAAACGAGGATGCGCTTGTCCTTGAAGACTTCCGGCAGCTCCTCATAACGAACCTTGGCCAGAGGCGGATACATCATCACGATCAAGCCAATAGCGATGGGTATGTTGGTTGTGCCCACGGAAAGACTGTTGAGCCACTGCGGCCAGCCTTCGAACAGGCTCCCCAAACCGATGCCCAAGGCCATGGCGAGAAAAATCCACAGGGTCAGGTATCGGTCCAGGAAGGAAAGGCGGCTTTTACTCATGATCATTGCTCCTGTGGTTACAGCGTGCTAATCAGGGCCAGCTCTGCCTTGAGCTGTTCGGCATTCAGTTGGGAATGCGGTAAAGCCAGGAAGGCTTCAATACGGGTTCTGATCTGCTCCAACGTGGCTTCAAAAGCCGCCTCGATCTCTGCTTGAGTTCCGTGGTATTCCGAAGGGTCAGCCAGCCCCCAGTGGGCCTTGGTGGCCGGTCCGAAAAATACCGGGCAGGCCTCACCGGCAGCCTTGTCGCACACCGTGATGACAAAATCTGGAGCCAGGTTCACATGGACATCGCTGGACTTACTGAACAATCCGTCTGTCGAAATAACTGCTTTCTCCAACGTTTTTAGACTCAGCGGATGCACTCCCCCTTTGGGCTGACTGCCAGCGCTGTAGGCTTTCATGCCTTCCGGTGCCAAGTGATTGAAAACCGCCTCACAAAGGATGCTGCGACAGCTATTGGCAGTGCAGAGGAACAGGATTTTCATCGAGCGATCTCGTAGTCGAAGGCGGAATCAGGCGATTTTGCTTTCACAGCACACGGCTGCCCGTTCAGGACGGTCACCCATTTCATCAAGGCGTTTGGCATCAGGGCTCAACCAGTGCTTGTTGCTTTCCAGCACGGTGGTCAGCACTTGATGAACCCAATCAGGGAGATTCGGGTGCAGTCGGTAATACACCCATTGGCCTTGCCGACGGTCCGACAACAGGCCGCAAGTACGCAGTTGCGCTAGGTGCCTGGAGATTTTCGGCTGACTCTCGTTCAACGCGCAGGTCAGCTCGCAAACACAAAGCTCTCCTTCACGGGTGATGAGCATCATCGTGCGGACCCGAGTGTCGTCAGCAAGGCATTTGAAAACAGTGGTCGGTGTCAGATGGTCAGCCATATCGTTTTCTCAGTGTTTGTTTTTGACCAAGACGAACATCTTGATGCGCTCATGAATTTCGTGAAGGGTGTGACGGAAGGCATCGGGTTTGGTGCTGGTGACCGGGTCTTCAAAACTCCAGGCCAATGCCTCACCCGCTCCAGGTAAAGACAGGCATTCCGCTGCGGCTTTATCACACAAGGTGATGACGTAATCGAAACGCTCACCACGGAATTCGTCTATCGACTTGCTACGTAATCCTTCGGTGCTCACACCGATGTGTGAAAGCGCCTCGAAGGTGCGCGGATCTACCTGAGTTGGAGTTGTGCCGGCGCTGAACGCCTCGAAATGCTCCGAATCGGTATGCCTCAGCAACGCTTGGGCCAACTGGGAGCGTGCAGCGTTGGCAGTACAGACGAACAGGACACGGGCTTTGCTGGTCATTGTGAAGCCTCAGCTCATATGCGGTTTAACGAATATATGTTTTTCCGCATGCAAGGTAAAGAGTCAACGACCCATTAATCCATCAAAACGATTGGACTCCGCCGAGCACCTTCAATGAAAGCTGTGTATTAAGGCGCTAGCCAGCCTTCCGTGTCTCTTCAAATATCTGCGGCGGTGCATATATGGTTTCTGTAATGAATCTGTTACTCACCCAGAAATAGGTCGCTCCTTGGTTCAAGGACTACCTGGACGTGCAAAAGAAAATAAGAAGGTCGCCCCTAACCCGCCCCGGTCATCGAGGGCGGGTTCGGTTACTGCGCACTAGGCTTTGCAACAACCCGGCGAGGTACGAGGCGCGGCCTCAAGGATTGTCTCTCCGGTGCCACAACAAGACGTCTGACTTGCCGAAGCCTTCAAGCGATCATCGACTTCATCGAAATCCGAGTTGCAAATGCCCGTTTCCGGGAGGATCAGCTCAACCCTTTTGGCCGCATCCCAATCACCCGCCAGCGCCGCGACGACAGAGCGAACTTGCTCATACCCAGTCATCAACAAGAACGTAGGCGCCCGACCATAGCTCTTCATCCCAACAATGAACAAACCTTCCTCAGGATGGGCAAGTTCTATCGCGTCATGAGGTCTGACCGTACCGCAGCTGTGCTCGTTGGGATCGATCATTGGAGCGAGCAACACTGCGCTTTGAGTTGCGGGATCAAGTGCGATACGCAACTCGGCGAGCAGGCTCATGTCAGGTCGGAATCCGGTCGCCACAATGATTTGGTCCACAGGTGGAAGTATCTGGTCTCCCGCCTTCACAACCAACCCTTGGCCATTGCCTACAACCTGATCAATAGCGACGTTTTTGAACAGCTCGATCACGCCGTCATTCAGCAATTGGCGAATCTTCAGGCCGAGCTTTCCGCGCTCTTCCAATTGATCATTCGCACCACCACCCAGAATGCGCTCAAGAGAATTACCCCGGATCGCCCATAGCACTTTGGTTTGCGGTGCCTCCTGAATCAGACGCACCAGATCCTGTAGGGCGTTAAACGCGGAGTGACCACCACCCACCACCAGCACTCTTTTGTTGGCATAGCGATTCCGCGCACGACCCAGCACCTCCGGAATGCCGTACGCAATGTGCGCTGCATGCTCGATCTCGCCCAATGCAGGGATGCCATGGGCGCCCATCCAGTTTGGTGTCAGGTAGGTGCCCGAGGCATCAATGACAGCACTGGCAAGCACATCCTGTTCACCCGCCGGCCCTGCGACACGCAGTAAAAAAGGAGCTGCCGATCTGCCCTGGGTCTTCATCACATCCTGACCGACGCGAGTGGCTGCCAGAACACGGGTATTGAACTGCAAGTGACGCTTGATCTGTTCGAGGTCGGCGAAAGGTCGAACAAACCGGTCCAGCAGTTCACGACCCGTTGGATACTCGTTCTCCGGTGGTGGAGTCCAACCATCGGCCAGCAGAAGATTGGCCGCCTCCTTGTCCACATTGAACTGCCACGGAGAGAACATCTTCACATGCGCCCATTCTTCAATGCTGGCCCCAGCCTCCGGACCAGCTTCCAGGATCAGCGGAGTGATACCTCTGGCCAGCAGGTGAGCGGCTGTGGCGAGGCCCACTGGGCCTGCACCGATTATGGCGACGGGAAGGTGAGTGTTATCCATGATCGACTCCTTCAGGTTGGCTGATTGTTCGCGAACAGGCGCTCGACAATCGCGCAGTCGAGCCAACGTCCTTCTAGGCAGGCGTGTTTTTCATATACCCCCACTTGGCGGAAACCGCAGGCTTCGCACAATGCGAGGCTGGAGTGATTGAAGGTAACAATGCGTGAAAGGACTTTCCAGAATCCGCGAGCTTCGGCTTCTTTCAGCAGTGCCTGAAGTAACTGTTTGCCTAGCCCCTGGCCGCGAACACTGCGATCTAGGTAAATGGAAAAATCCGCAATGCCGTCGTAACAGGCACGAGCGCGATAACTACTGAGTCCTGCCCATCCAACAACCTGATCCGTCTCATCGACCATGACCAACACTGGATAGCGCTCCATTGATTTGATGCGATCAAGCATGTCTGCCGGGCTTCGAGGAGTCGTTTCAAACGTAGAGCTACGCTCCTCGATCCCCTGGTTGTAGATGGCGGCTATTGAAACAGTGTCTTTAGTTTCAGCTAAACGAACTCGCATTGTTGGAGCCCCATTACGTTGGTAGTAACAACATTATTGGCAAAAAAAGGGAAGTTCTTCCCTTTCATTCCTTGCTCTTCACGGCTGGGCAGCACTCATTCACGAGCCCGCAGCGAATCTCCGTGGCCCGCGTAATCTGTCTGAGTAAACTCAGCGCTCCCTGCCTAGCCTCAGCTGAGAGGTTCTCGATCATCGCTCGCTCCTCTGCAATCAGGTCAGCTCTGATTTTCGCGTATAGCTCACGCCCAGCATCCGTTGCCTGGATTCGTACTGCACGCCGATCTTCATCATCCTCAACACGTGACACATACCCCTTGCGTTCCAGGGTATCGATCACTCGACTCGCCGTGCTCTTGTCCAAGAACATTTCTTCGGCCAAAACCTGAAGGCGCAGTGCGCCCCTTTTGACCAGCGTCTCGACGGCATAGCATTGGGTGACCGATACGTCGTAACAGCAAATCCGATCACGATCACGGAACTGATGGACGCGAACCAACTGATTCAACGCTTCGTATAGGTCCTCGGAATCCTGAGTCAACTGATCGTTTTTACGCTTCGTCATAACCGTCACAAATTAGTTGTTAGCTGCAACAATAATCCTGGTATCCCGAAAGCGTCAACACCGATCTCTCGGTTGACGATAACCAAAGGAAGGCGATAGCTTGTTGTTACTGACAACAAAAAAATGAGCACGTCGGTCATGACACTTCCAGAACAGATCCATCCCCCGATCAATCGCTCCAGACTCGTATGGGCGATGGGTTTTACTCAAATTCTCGCCTGGGGTTCGACCTACTACTTGCCCGCAGTGCTTGCGTCTCCGATAGCCAAAGAGACGGGATGGTCCATCACCAATGTGGTGGGCGGTCTGTCCTGGGGACTTTTGGTAGCGGGAGCCTCCTCGCCGGCCGTTGGTCGTCAGATTGACCGCCACGGCGGACGCTCTGTCCTAGCGGCCAGTTCACTGCTGCTGGCTCTCGGCATGCTACTAATGGGACTGGCGGGCAACGTTGCCACTTACTATGTCGCCTGGACGTTGATCGGTGTTGCCATGGCGGCGGGTTTATACGACGCAGCCTTCTCAACCCTGGGACGACTGTTCGGCGAAGGGGCTCGAACGTCAATTACCGGGCTGACCTTGTTAGGTGGGTTCGCCAGTACCATAGGTTGGCCGGTGATCGCAGGACTGGAAAGTTGGATCGGCTGGAGAAACGCCTGCTTTGTTCTCGCGGCTGCTCATCTCTTGATTGGGCTACCCATCCACTCGCTGTTGATTCCTGGAAGCACAAAACAACCACCCCACCCCGTCATAACAGAATCACCCAGCGCGTCCGAGCTTCACCCCAAGACCACCAATTATCTATTCTTATTGATTGGCGCCATGCTGACGGTTCTAGCGCTGGTCGTATCAGGTATCTCAGTACACCTGCTTAATGTCCTCAAGCAGCTGGGAATCGCGACCGCTGTGGCCTTGGCCATCGGCATGGTGATTGGTCCCTCGCAAGTCTTGGCACGGGTGGCAGAGTTTTCCATAGGCAGAAATCTCCACCCGACCTGGTCAGCGCGGGTCGGTGTGTTTCTATGCCTGGTCGGGTTGGGATTATTGATCTCAGGGATGCCCTGGATGGCCTTCGTGGCGATCGCACTCTACGGCGCAGGCAACGGCATCCTAACGATCGCTCGCGGCACCCTCCCCTTGGCGCTGTTTGCCCCGCAAGGCTACGGAGCGAGAATGGGGCTTCTCGCCAGGCCGGTACTCGTGGCCCAGGCCGGCGGCCCGATAGCCGCCGCATTTGTTTTGCAGAACTTTGGAGCCTCGGCACTGCTTGTCGTTATGTGCGGTTTGGTTTTGCTGTGCTTCATCGCCAGCTGGCGCCTTCCAACGACTCGACGCACTGACTAAACGTTGCTGCGGTTGAGATTCGTCAACTGCCAAGTTGTCTTCTAAACAGGCATACCGCGGACAAATCGCATCAAGCTGGGCATGATGTAAGACGCATCCTGGCCGACACCTCTGAGGGTCGCTGAAGCAAAGTTCCGTTGCTTCGGCAGACCGACAAAATACAGCCCAGGTAGGTGCTCGGCCTGCCCGTTACGATGAGCCCAATATTCATCGCCTGGGCATTCCAACCCGCTCAAAAATTCCAAGTTCGGGCGAAATCCGGTAGCAAACACCAGGCTATCGGCTTCAGTGTGCTGCCCATCAGCCCAGATCACGCCGGTTGGTGTTATCGCCTCGAACATCGGCTTACGCTCGAACAACTTTTTCTTAAGGGCTCGACGATAGATCCCGTCATCAAGCACCGGCGTACTTTGGTCATTCAACCAACGGGTCTTTTCCAACCCCGACCATTTCAACCACGCATGAAAATCCAGACCCAGTATCTTTTGTGGAAAAAACCGAATTGGCTCCCTGCTTGCCAGCACGACTTTGCTCACATGGGCCAGTTCATAAGCAATTTGAACAGCCGAGTTCGCAGCACCGACCACAACCACTCGTTGATCACCAAAGCCTTCGGCATTTCGATATTCCGCGCTGTGCAAACTGCGCCCGAGAAAGCCCTGAAGCCCTTGAATATCTGGAATGAACGGCTGATTGAATCCCCCCGTACACACGACCAGCGCCCTGGAGCAGAAAATTTCTCCATCGTCCGTTTGAAGCTGAAACAGCCCGCGCGCTCTTCGTACATGCTGCACGCGGGTGTACTGACGAACTGGCAATCTGAATGCCTTTGCATAGTCTTCCAGATAGCGTACGACATCATCACGAAGCGGGTAATGATCAGGTTCTGCCGGGAAGCGCATGCCTGGCAATGACGAGTAAGCAGCTGGAGAAAAAAGCTTCAGACTGTCGTAGTAATTGCGCCAATTCCCTCCCGGTGACCGCTCAGCATCCAAAATCAGGAACCTAAGGTTTTGCTGCTGTAAGTGCCAACCGCACGCTAATCCTGCCTGGCCTGCACCGATCACAATGACATCCAAGATTTCATTTATTACATTCATATATGCACACTCATGCACACTACAGAGCAAAAAAAACTATCCGGACGTACCTGGGCAGCAGAATGGGGCGAGGCTTTTCATATGCTGAAGAATGGCTTCGAGGCGTGTCACCACTGCCGGACCATCCACCTCGTAGAACATCTGCCTGCTGACCTTGGTACCGCGGACGATACCTGCCTCTAACAGTACTTGCAGATGCCGGGAAACAACTGAGCGTTCCTGGGGCAGTGCTTCCGCAATCTCTCCGATGTCGGCGCGCCCCAGTTGCATCACGCGCTTGAGCACAGCTACACGCGAAGGCTCGCAAAGCGCCTTGAAGAAAGCGCCATCGAGAGACTCGATTGCAGCGTCAATTGCGCGGGTTCGGTTAAGGATTCGATTAGTCATGCAACCGACTATATGTGCATATCCATGCACACGTCAACACTCTGCAATTGCACCTCTCCTAAGGCTAAAAGCTGTGCCGTGAAGGTAACCAACTCACCGAGAAAGCCAACAATTTAGGGTGTAACCCCAGGTGGTGTTGGTAAAGATTCCACCGAGAGCCAGTCGTTTTGTAGGGGTAAAAACGCTCGAAAATAAAAAGGGGTCGCGAGATAAAGTCTCGCAACCCCTTGATTTATATGGTCGGGACGGAGTGATTCGAACACTCGACCCCTAGCACCCCATGCTAGTGCGCTACCGGACTGCGCTACGCCCCGACTAGGCGTGAAACTGGGTTCGCTTCATAACGAAGCGATCAGGAATATACCGCAAGCATTTGAAATGTGGAAGTATTTTAAAGGCTTGTTTCACTTTTTCAAAACCACCAGTACATCTTCCAATTCGGAGATCATCTGGCGGATCAGTTGCTTGTATTGGGTGGTGTCGTCTTTGGCTTCATCACCAGACATACGCTGGCGTGCGCCGCTGATGGTGAACCCCTGGTCGTACAGCAACGCGCGGATCTGTCGGATCATCAGCACATCCTGGCGCTGATAATACCGACGATTCCCGGTGCGTTTGACGGGGTTGAGTTGAGGAAACTCCTGCTCCCAATAGCGCAACACGTGCGGTTTTACCGCACACAGCTCGCTGACTTCACCAATGGTGAAGTAGCGTTTGCCTGGGATGACGGGTAGCTCGTCGTTATGACTTGGTTCCAGCATAAGCCTCAACTCGGGCCTTCAACTTCTGCCCTGGACGAAAGGTGACCACACGGCGAGCCGTGATCGGGATTTCTTCCCCCGTTTTAGGGTTGCGGCCAGGCCGCTGGCGTTTGTCCCGAAGGTCGAAATTGCCGAAACCGGACAATTTGACCTGCTCGTTGTCTTCAAGAGCGTGCCTGATTTCCTCGAAAAACAGTTCTACCAATTCCTTGGCTTCCCGCTTGTTCAGGCCCAGCTCTTCATACAGACGTTCCGCCATCTCAGCTTTCGTCAAAGCCCCCATACGTCACTTCCTTAACGTGGCGTTCAACCTTTGTTCGAGCGAGGTGAGGATATTTTGCGTCGTCGAATTCACCTCATCGTCATTAAGAGTGCGCGATGGATGCTGCCAGGTCAAGCCAACTGCAAGGCTTTTTCTATGCGGATCAATGCCTTTACCCTGATAGACGTCAAATAGCCTGAGGTCCGTCAGCCATTCGCCTGCATTTTCTCGGATTACTTGCAGCACGGCGCTGGCCGCGACATCACGATCCGCCACCAGGGCCAGGTCACGACGCACTTCCGGGAAACGCGACAGCTCGCTGAATTTAGGCATCTTGCCCGCAGCGACTTCAGCCAACACCAGCTCGAAGACGAACACAGGACGGTCGAGACCGAGGGTTTTCGACAGTTCAGGGTGGATCGCACCGACGAAACCGACCAGGCGACCTTCGCGCTCGATGCGCGCAGTCTGGCCAGGATGCAAGGCCGGGTGGCTGCCAGGGACAAACGCGAAGGCATCCAGCGCGCCGGCAAAGCCCAGCACCGCTTCCACGTCCGCCTTGACGTCAAAGAAGTCCACTGGGTCGCGACCCTGCGCCCAACCTTCCGGCAAGCGGCTGCCGCAGACCACACCAGCCAGCATCGGCTCTTGCTTCAGGCCGTCCAGTTGGCCGACAAAGCGCAGGCCGCTTTCGAACATGCGCACGCGGTCCTGCTGACGGTTCAGGTTGTGGGAAAGTGCTTTCACCAGGCCTGGCCACAGGGACGAGCGCATGGCTGCCATGTCGTTGGAAATCGGGTTGGCCAGCAACAGCGGCTCGACACCCGGGGTGAACAGTTCGAACTGCTTGGGATCAATGAAGCTGTAGGTCACCGCTTCCTGATAACCACGGGCGACCAGCAGGCGACGCAGCTCAGGCAGGTGTGCACGGGCTTCGGTCTTGGGTTGCGGGGCCAGGCGTGCTTGCGGGTAACGAACCGGAAGGCGATTGTAGCCGTACAGACGGGCCAGCTCTTCGATCAGGTCGACTTCAAGGCTGATATCGAAGCGATGGCTTGGCACTTCTACACGCCATTGCCCTTCCCCATCAGCGCTGATGCCCAGGCCCAGACCGGTCAGCAGGCGCACGATTTGCGCCTCTTCAATCACCAGGCCGAGCATTTGCTCGACGCGCTGAGCGCGCAACGTCACCGGTGCAATCGACGGCAAATACTGCTCGCTGACCGTCTCGATGATCGGGCCAGCTTCACCGCCGGTGATTTCCAGCAGCAGGCCGGTGGCGCGCTCCATGGCTTCACGGGCCAGTTGCCAGTCCACGCCACGCTCGTAGCGGTGCGAGGCATCAGTGTGCAAGCCGTAAGAACGAGCCTTGCCCGCCACAGCGATCTGGTCGAAGAACGCGCTTTCAAGGAACACGTCACGGGTCGTCGCGGACACACCACTGTGCTCACCGCCCATCACACCGGCAATGGCCAGGGCGCGGGAATGATCAGCAATCACCAGGGTATCGCTGCGCAGGGTGACCTCCTGGCCATCGAGCAAGACCAGCTTTTCGCCTTCCTCGGCCATACGCACGCGGATCCCACCGTTGATCTCGGCCAGATCGAAGGCGTGCAGCGGTTGACCCAGCTCCAGCATCACGTAGTTGGTAATGTCGACAGCGGCATCGATGCTGCGCACGTCGGCACGACGCAGGCGCTCGACCATCCACAGCGGGGTCGGCCGGGACAGGTCGACATTGCGGATCACACGACCCAGGTAGCGCGGGCACGCGTTTGGTGCCAGCACTTCGATGGAACGCACTTCGTCGTGGACTGCCGGGACCGCTGTCACTACCGGACGCGCGACAGGCACGCCGTACAGCGCACCAACTTCACGGGCCAGGCCCGCCAGGGACAGGCAGTCGCCGCGGTTCGGAGTCAGGTCGACTTCGATGCTGGCGTCTTCCAGGTCCAGATAGACACGGATGTCCTGGCCCACTGGCGCATCAGCCGGCAGCTCCATCAAGCCATCGTTGCCTTCGCCAACCTGCAACTCCGCCTGGGAGCACAGCATGCCGTTGGACTCGACGCCACGCAGCTTGGCTTTCTTGATCTTGAAGTCACCGGGCAGCTCGGCACCGATCATCGCAAACGGGATTTTCAGGCCCGGGCGCACGTTTGGCGCACCGCACACGACCTGGAAAGTTTCCGCGCCATTGCTGACCTGGCACA
>CAZIWV010000058.1:15683-16162 GCA_964543145.1 uncultured Pseudomonas sp. | reverse complement strand
CGCGGCCAACTCCTTCGAAATCCGCGGCAAGAAGCTGGGTATCGTCGGTTACGGCTCCATCGGCACCCAGCTCTCGGTCCTCGCCGAAGCCATGGGCATGCAGGTGTTCTTCTACGACACCGTGACCAAACTGCCGCTGGGCAACGCCACCCAGATCGCCAAGCTGCATGACCTGCTGGGCCTATGCGACATCGTGTCGCTACACGTGCCTGAGCTGCCATCCACCCAGTGGATGATCGGCGAGAAGGAAATCCGCGCGATGAAGAAGGGCGGCATCCTGATCAACGCCGCACGCGGCACCGTGGTCGAGCTGGAGCATCTGGCCGCCGCGATCAAGGACGAGCACCTGATCGGCGCCGCCATCGACGTATTCCCGGTCGAGCCGAAGTCCAACGACGAAGAGTTCGAAAGCCCGCTGCGTGGCCTGGATCGCGTGATCCTGACCCCGCACATCGGTGGTTCCACCGCCGAAGCGCAGG
>CAZIWV010000058.1:0-15673 GCA_964543145.1 uncultured Pseudomonas sp. | reverse complement strand
GAAGCTGGTCAAGTACAGCGACAACGGCACCTCGGTGTCTTCGGTCAACTTCCCCGAAGTGGCCCTGCCGGCGCACCCGGGTAAGCACCGTCTGCTGCACATCCACGCCAACATCCCGGGTGTGATGAGCGAGATCAACAACGTGTTTGCCGAAAACGGCATCAACATCTCCGGCCAGTTCCTGCAGACCAACGACAAGGTTGGCTACGTAGTCATCGACGTCGACGCCGACTACTCCGACCTGGCGCTGGAGAAGCTGCAGCACGTTAAAGGCACGATCCGTAGCCGCGTACTGTTCTAAGTACTTCCGCGGTAAGAAAAAGGGAGGCTTCGGCCTCCCTTTTTGTTGATAGCAATTTCAACGGCTACTCAGCCGAGCGGCGCTGTGCGGTAGGTTGGCGTTGAGCGCAGCGAAGCCCAACAGAACTCTGCCTGCATAGTTGGGCTTCGTCGCGTTGCTCCTCAACCCAACCTACTTGCTAGGCGATTCAAACTTCTAATTCGCGTAGCGCTGCCTCGGCAGCCGGCAGCTCCTCTTCGCTAAACACCTGCACCCCAGCACGGCGTAAGGCCGCAGCGGTCACGCCTTCACCGGCGACCTTGGTGCCGCTAAAACTGCCGTCGTAATTCTCCCGATTACCGCACGAGGGGCTATGCGCCTTAAGCAGCGCCATACGGATGCCATATTTCGCCACCAGCGCCAGCGCCTGCTCGGCACCTTCGACAAAGGCGGCAGTAACATCCTCGCCCTCCACGGTCAGCACCGGCAGATGCCCGTCGAGTACCTGTGCCCCCTGGCCACCGGCAATCTCCGCGGGCGCACGCGGGGTTGGCAGACCGCCGGCAACTTCCGGGCACAGCGGCACAATCCGCCCCTCCAGCTGCCAGCGCTCAAGCACAGTAAACGGGCCATGGGCGCCGCCGTCATAACGTACGCGCTGGCCCAACAGGCAACGGCTCACCAGAATTTTCTGCATCGTTCACGCTCATTCAGTCACCCGCCGTAACACCGCCAGGTTACTGCGCTTACTGGCCGCCGATCAAAGGGATGGGGTGCCGAGCAGATTGCCAAGCGCTTCACGCGGGCAACCCCATCCGCGCACAACGCCGACCTATCCTTCGGCGGGAAGCGCCCTGGGCCAATGGCGCGCACGCCAGGCCAGGCACAGACTCACGCCACTCTAAGAGAGGACGCCTCCATGCATCGCCCACTTCGCACCTTCGCCCTGCTACTCACTGCCAGCCTTGCGGCCTATGCCCTGCCGAGCCAGGCGGCCCTGCTGCCGATGGATAACCAGAGCCTGAGCGAGATCAGCGGGCAGGCCGGCATCAGCATCCGCGCGGATGTGCTGGCGACCATCGGCCAGGTGCGCTGGAACGATGACGGCGGCCACGCCTCGCTGCGCAATGTGAAGATCGACAACGGCTGCACCACCCCGACCAGCTGCCCGAACGGCTCCGGTGGCAACTTTGCCTTCGGCGCCGCGCAGCTGGGTCTGACCTTGCCGATTTTCGGCGTCAACCTGCCCACGCTGAAAATCGATGTGGTGACCAATGGCAGCGGCCAGCAGCAACTGCAGCTGACCCTGCCCGACCTCACCACCATCAACGAACAGTTGGTGGCCAGCGGCATCCCGGCGCAGCGCATTCGCGTGCGCGTCGCCGCCGATATGTACGTCGGCGAAAGCCGTCTGGGCAGTATCGAGATGCGCGACATCACCGATCTGCGTGGGACATTCAAAGTCTGGGGCCACTAAGAACCTCCTCACGATCTGCTGCGCGTCGGCCCTGCAGCGTTAAAAACAGGCTCGGAATGCTCATTTACACCAGTAAACTCCGCTTGATTCGCTGCGCTCACCCTGCGGGCCAGCCTACGGCTGTTACTCCGCTACGCTACGTATCTCGCCTGTTTTTGCCTTGCATGGCTCTAGCTCGCGAGATCGTGAACAGGTTCTAGCCAATCTTGACTAGAACGGCCCATTGCCCCGCCGGCGAAACCAGCCGGTCAGCGACAGTCGATCACGGCTGGCCGGCAATACTTCGTGGGGCATATCGGCAGAGAGAAACAGCAGCAGGCTGCCCGCTTGCGGCAATACATCGCGGGTCTCGCCATTCGGCAGATACAAACGCAGCGCGCCGCCGTGCTCGGCCTGCCAATCCTCATTGAGATAGAACACCGCCGACACCGCGCGGCGATCATCATCGCGAAAGCGGTCCACATGCTTCTGGTAGAACGCCCCCGGCGGATACAGGGCGAAGTGCCCCTCGAAATCCTCCAGCCCCAGGTACAAGCCCTGGTTCAGCGCCACGCGCAGCTCGTCAAACGCCTGCAAGTACTGATCACAAGCCTCGGCCTGACCAGCTTCCAACCACTGAATATGGTCACCGCGCACCCCTTCGCGGATCTGCTGCTGCGCGCCACGGCCGACGCCAGCGGGCGCCAATGCACCTTGCGCTGCACGTTTACGGCACTCTTCGGCCAGTTCGAGGGTCAGAGACTGGGCAATAAACTGCGGCTGCAGCGACCAGCCGTGTTCGGCCAGGTCGTCAACGATGCGGGTCAGGAGCGCGGTATGGGTATCGGTCGTCATGCTGGCGATTCTACCAGCCTGTCATCGTTTGATTCACAGCCTCGCCGAACCTCGACAAGCATCGCTATGCCGCAGAAAATAGCTGCCCCCTATGGAGTCCCTATGCGCGCCCTTTCCGTTGTTTTGTCCCTGCTGCTTAGCCTGCCCGCCCTGGCCGACGATTACCTGCAGCTGTATCAGGCGGCCGGCTGGCCGCAGCAGCGCATGCATTTCAGCGATGCCCTGCAGGCCGCTCAGGAACGCTACCGCAGCAGCCTGCCGCCGGCAGTGCACCAGGCGTTGGTGAATAACAGCAACCAGCGCTTCGCCGCCGCCGCGGTGGATCAACGCGCCCAGCAGGGCCTGCGTGACAGCCTCGGCAACCCGGGCAGCGCCTTGCAGTTTTTCCAGTCGCCACTGGGTCGCAAGATTGTCGACGCCGAGCTGCTCGCCACCCGCAGCGATCAACTGGCGCGCTACGCCAATGGCCTGCCGCGCAGTGAAGCCAGTGCCACCCGCCGCCTGCTGATCCGTCACCTGGCCCAGGCGCTGCCCGCCAAAGAAGCCGGCGCCGAAGTCAGCCTGGCGCTGGCCGGTGTGGCCGCCGACAGCCTCAGCCAGATGCTCCCCGGCTTGCTCGGTGGCGACAGCGCCCAAGCCATGCTCAATGGCCAGCGCCAGCGGTTGATGGAGCAAATCGGCGCGGATCTGGATAACACCCTGCTGCACGTCTACCGCGAGCTGAGTGATCCGGAGCTGGAAGAGTTTGTCAGCTTTGCTCAATCCGAAAGCGGCAAGAGCTACTACCAGGCCGCGCTAGCCGCCATCCGCAGCGGCCTGGCGGTTGGCCAGAGCAGCGCAGCACTGGCCCCAGCACCGCAAGGCATCTGAGCCGAATCCATGTAGGTTGGTGTTGAGCGCAGCGAAGCCCAACATGGAGTGCAGGGCACTCCGCTCGACGATCCGTTGCAGTCGTTGGGCTTCGTCGCGTTGCTCCTCAACACCAACCTACGCCAGGCGCTCGGTCAAAAACTCGAAATAGCGCTGGCGCAAGGCCGGCGCTTCATTGGCCAGGTGATGTCGCGCCTCGGCCAGGCGCAGTATCTGTGGGGCGGCGAACTTGTCCTGCAGCACCCGCAGGTTGTAGCGCCAGGCCACCGTCATGTCGGCTTCCCCCTGAATGATCAACGGGCTGCGTGTACTGCGTGGCGCGGCTTCGATATGCGGCACCCACTGGCTGAGCGCGCCAACCCAGGCGGTCGGCAGGTTGCGCGGCTGCAGCGGGTCTTGGTGATGGACGAAGTCGATAAACTCGGCATCGCTGGAATTGACGCTGAAACGCCGGGGAATCTCGCTGACAAAGCGCTTCATGATGCGGTAGCTGAACTGCGACCAGCCCCAGGCACGCGGTCGCACCAGCGGCGCCAGGAGAATGGTTTCGCCGATTGCCGCGCCTGGACTGCCGGTCAGCAGGTAGTCGATCAGAATCGCCCCGCCTGTGCTTTGCCCGCACAGATGCCAGGGTTGCGGCAGCTCTAGCACGGAGGCTTCAGCCAACACCGCCTGCAACACCGTCTGGTACTCGGCAAAATCGCCGATGCTGGCGCGCGCGCCGCTGGACAGGCCATGCCCTGGCAGATCAAAGCTCAGCACCGCAAAGCCCATGCCCAGCGCCCACTCAATCACATGGCGGTACAGGCCAACGTGGTCGTAGTAACCATGCAGCAGCACCAACGTGGCGCGCGGCTGCTCAGGCCACCAGGCCTGTAGCGCAATCTGGTAGCCGCCCGCCTGCAGCGTGCCCATACAACTGTGCGTAGCCGAGGTATCGCTGAAGCCGTAAAACTGCCGGTATGCCTGTTCGGCCGGTGACAGGGCAACGGCTGCGGCCAAGGGTCGCAGACTGGCAAGCAGGTTTTCCGGCTGAAACGGCTCTGGCATAAGGCTTCCATCAAACTTACGGGCTAGTCACAGGCCATCCAGGGCTGTGCAATCAGGTTGCGGATATTCAGCTGTCGCGCCAGTCATGGCAAGCTGCGCGCCTGTTTGCCGAAGACCGCCGATGACTCGACCCACGCGCAAGACCCTACTCGCCAGCCTGCTGATTCTGCTCTGGGCCGTCGCCATGCTCGCCGCCTACTGGTGGTACGAGGCGCGCTACCTGCGCAGTTTCAGCGAGCAGACCGCGCTGTTCTACGGCGAGCAGCTGCGCCTGCCGGATGAGCTGACCGGCACAGGGCCGATCCGTCTGGTGCACTTCTGGGACCCGGCCTGCCCGTGCAATGTCGGCAACCAGCAGCACCTGGCCGAATTGATCGAACGCTTCGGCCCCCAGGGCGTGAGCTTCTATGCCGTGCAAAAACCCGGCAGCACTGGCCAGCTGCCCAGCACCCTGAGCGCCCTGCAACCGCTAGCAGAACTGGCGGGAAGCTCGCAGATCCCTGCCAGCCCGGCGGTGGCGATCTGGGACCGCAACGGCCAACTGGCCTACTTCGGCCCCTACAGCGAAGGCGCCGTATGCACCTCCAGCAACAGCTTTATCGAACCGACTCTCGATGCGCTGATTGAAGAGCGCCCGGTCAACGCCAGCAACACCCTGGCAGTGGGCTGTTTCTGCGACTGGCAGAGCAACTGACTACTTCAGGCCGTCCGGCGTAAAGCGCTGAAAGATCTGCTGCGCTTCGCCGCTGGCCTGCAGCTGTTTAAGCTGCTGATCAAACTGGCTGACCAGACGTTCACCCCGCGCTGAACCCTTGCTGACCAGTAGAAAGAACTCCTTACTGGCGACCAGCGGCACATGCCGTAATTGTTCATGGCCCTGATAGATACCCAGCGCCAGGCCGCCATATAACGGCTCAATCTCGCTGGGGAAGAAGTCGCAGCGCTGACGCTGCAGCATGTCCAGGTTCTGCTGAATGCCGGGGAAGCGCTTGATCGGCTCGCCCAGGCCAAACGGCTGGTAGTTGTAGCCAATCACCCCGCACACCCGATAGGGCTGCAGGTTCTGCAGCAAGGCGGGTAACGGCACTTCGGCAAAACGCTGAGCGGAATAGAACAGCCCAAGCCGCGTTGCGTAGAGGCGCGCGCTGTAATGCGCGTAGGCCGCACGCTCGGCGTTGTAGCTGGCATCCCAGGTCAGCTCGCAGCGGCCCTTCTCAGCAAAATCCGCCAGCTCCTGCTGCACCCGCGCCCAGGGCATGTAGTGCACCTCATAGCTCAGCTGCAAACGCTGCAGAATCTCCAGCACCAGGGTGCTGGCCGACCCGGTCAGACGGCTGCGGTCCACCTCGCCATCGCTGCGCTGCCAATAGGTGTAGGGCGGCCACTCGTTGCTGTCGCCCAGGCAGATTTGCACTGGCGGCGCCGCCAGGCAGGGCATCGCCAGCAGCGCCAACACTCCACTCGCCATCATTCGCCACATAACCACTACCTCAGGCCTGTGTAGAAAGGCTAGATCAGTCTGACGCTGTTATTCCCGCACCCGACTGTCGGCGAAAGCCCTGTGGCGTCTCGCCCTGCCAGCGTTTGAACGCACGATAGAACGGCGACAGCTCGGCAAAGCCGCAGGCGCGGGCCACTTCGCGGATGGCCAGGCCGCTGTCGAGCAGGGCCTGGGCGCGCAGACGGCGCACCTCATCGTGCAACTGACGAAAGCTCTGCTGCTGTTCGGCCAGCGCCCGCTGCAAGCCGCCGACGCTGTAACCCAGGGCCTTGGCGCAACGCGGCAGGTCACACAACTGCACGCCCAGGTTGACCTCCAGCCAGTAGCGCACGCGGTTGAGCAGCTGGTTTTCCTCCAGCTCCGCCAGCTCCACTTCCGCCTGCGCCCAGAGCACCGCGAACAGCCGTGGGTTGGCGCTGCGCGAGGGCCGGCTGAGCCAGGCGCGCGGGAAGATCAGCGCGTCGTGTGCCTGGGCAAAGCGCGGCAACAGGCCGAACAGACGCCGATGCTCACTCAGCCGGCGCGGTGCCGGGTGACGAAAATCCAGCCCAGCCAGGCGAAAGCTGCCGTCATTGTTGATGCTGGCGAGCATCTTCTGCAGCAACAGCGCCAGGCACTCCATCTGCTGACGCAGCGAGCCGACACCACGGTAGTTGAGGTCGAAGATCAGCCGCACCTGCTCGCCGTCCAACTCCAGGCGCGCAGCAAAGCCGCCGGACAGGATGTGCTGAAAACGCACAAACCCTTCCAGCGCCTGGCCCAGGTCGCGGCTGGCCAGCAGCAGATAACCCACCACATCCAGCGGCCGCGGCTGCATGGTTTCGCCCAGGTGCAGGCCGATATCCACATCACCACTGATGCCCGCCAGTGCCTGCCAGAAGCGCGGTGCGTTGTCGTGGTCCTCACGGGCATTGAGCAGCGGCGGCGCCAGCACCACGCCCTGGTAGGCCTGGCGGTAGGTGTCCGTTGGATCGAGCCCCAGCTCAGCCAGCGCCTCGTACAGCAGGCGGCGCAAGGTCGAGGAATGGGTCAGCGCGCTGGCAATGCTGTTATGCGGATCCTGATTCATACACCTTCCTTTAATTGACCAAAGACTTTCACTCCAGCTGCATTTGGTCAATGCCTGCGCCGTGGCCAGCCCGCACAATGTGCGTAAACCTATAACAAGGAAAACCCATGAAACGCACCCTGACTGCCCTTGCCGTGATAGTCGCCGCCACTGCCGCCGGCGCTTACTGGTATATCGACAGCAAGCAGCCGCAACGCGCGGGCGAGCTAAGCCTGAGCTCACTGCAAGCGCCGGTCACGGTGGATTACGACGAGCGCGGCGTGCCGCATATCCAGGCGCAGAATGAGGCCGATATGTACCGCGCGCTGGGTTATGTGCACGCGCAGGACCGCCTGTTCCAGATGGAAATTCTGCGGCGCCTGGCCCGTGGCGAGCTGGCAGAAATTCTCGGCAGCAAGCTGGTCGACACCGATCGCCTGTTCCGCACCCTGGGCATTCGCGAGCACGCCGACCGCTACGCGGCGAAGATGGACATGAACACCCCGGCGAGCAAGGCGCTGCAGGCCTACCTGGACGGCATCAACCAGTACCAGGCCAGCCGTCCGGCACCGGTGGAGTTCGATGTGCTGGGCATCGAAAAACGCCCCTTCACCAAGGCCGATACCCTCAGCGTCGCCGGCTATATGGCCTACAGCTTCGCCGCGGCGTTCCGCACCGAGCCGGTGCTGACGCATATCCGCGATCAGCTGGGCGCCGACTACCTCAAGGCCTTCGACCTCGACTGGCACCCGCAGGGCATGGTCGGGCAAAACCTCGCCGCTGGTGATTGGCAGGACCTCAATGCCATCGCCGAGCTGAGCCACGCCGCACTGCTCAACGCCGGCCTGCCGCAGTTCGAGGGCAGCAACGCCTGGGCGGTGTCCGGCAGCCGCACCGCCAGCGGCAAACCGCTGCTGGCCGGCGACCCGCATATACGCTTCGCCGTGCCGTCAGTGTGGTACGAGGCCAACCTCAGCTACCCCGGTTTCAGCCTGTACGGCCATCACCAGGCGCTCAATCCGGTGGCTTCGCTTGGGCATAACCAAGCCTTCGCCTGGAGCCTGACCATGTTCCAGAACGACGACCTCGACCTGATCGCCGAGAAAACCAACCCGGACAACCCCAACCAGGTCTGGTACCGCGGCCAGTGGGTCGAGCTGCAAAGCCGCGAAGAACAGATTACCGTCAAGGACGCCGCGCCGATCAGCCTGACCATCCGCCGCTCGCCCCACGGCCCGCTGATCAACAGCGCCCTGGGTGAAACCGTCGGCAGCACGCCGATTGCCATGTGGTGGGCGTTTCTGGAAACCGAGAACCCGATCCTCGATGGCTTCTACCAACTCAACCGCGCCGCCAGCCTGGATCAGGCCCGCGCCGCCGTCGAGCATATCGAGGCGCCGGGGCTGAACGTGGTATGGGCCAATGCCACCGGCGATATTGGCTGGTGGGCGGCGGCGAAACTGCCGCGCCGCCCGGCCGGGGTCAACCCGAGCTTTATCCTCGACGGTGCCAGCGGCGAAGCGGAGAAGGACGGCTACTTCCCGTTCAGCGCCAACCCGCAGGAGGAGAACCCGGCGCGCGGCTATATCGTCTCGGCCAACTACCAGCCCGTGTCGCCGACCGGCATGGAAATACCCGGCTACTACAACCTCGCCGACCGTGGCCAGCGCCTGGACGAACGCCTGCGCGACAACAGCATGAAGTGGGACGTGTACAACAGCCAGGCGCTGCAACTGGAGCCCGGCACCGGCTACCCGCAACGTCTGCTCGCCCCGCTGGCAGCTGATCTGCGGGCTGCCGCCACTGGCAGCGAAGAGCAGACGCTGGTCGAGCAGCTGCTGAGCTGGGATGGCCAGCATCAGGTCGAGAACACCGCCGCCACGCTGTTCAACCAGCTGGTTTACCAGTTGGCGCGCGAAGCCATGGCCGATGAGCTGAGCGAAGTCTTCTTCGCCAACCTGCTGCAAACCCGCGTGCTCGACAGCGCTCTGCCGCGTCTGGCCGCCGATGCCAGCTCGCCCTGGTGGGACAAGCGCGGCAGCGATGCCGTGGAAAGCCGCGCCGATACCGTCAAGGCCGCCTGGCAGGCCAGCCTTGCCCACCTGCGCAGCACCCTCGGTGACGACAGTGCGAAATGGGCCTGGGGCAGCGCTCACACCCTCACCCACAGCCACCCGCTGGGCCAGCAAAAGCCGCTGGATAAACTGTTCAACGTCGGCTCCTTTGCCGCACCAGGTGGCCATGAAACGCCGAACAACCTGTCGCAACCGGTCGGCCCCGCGCCCTGGTCAGTGGTCTACGGCCCCTCGACCCGCCGGCTGATCGATATGGCCGACGCCAGCAGCGCGCTGGGCATCAACCCGGTTGGCCAGAGCGGCGTGCTGTTCGATAAGCACTACAAGGACCAGGCCGACGCCTATATTCGTGGTGAGTACGTGCCGATGCACCTGGATGCCGAGGCGATCAAGGCCAATAGCCGCAGCCAGCTGATTCTTCGCCCCTAAGCGCCCGGAGCCTGTCATGAAACGCCTGTTATTGGTTGTATTGATCGCCCTGCTCGGCCTGATTGGCGTAGTCGTCGGCCGCACATTGCTGCTGCCGGCCGCCGCCTTCAATAGCGCGCCGGTCAGCCTGCCCGAGGGGTTGGATGCACAACGTGCAGCTGAGAGTTTGGCGGCGGCCATTCGCCTGCCCACCCTGTCGCATCAGGTCGGCACTCCGGCCAGCCAACAGGCTGCCAGCGATGCTGCCTTTGCCGGCCTACGCGAGTGGCTGACGCAGCGCTACCCACGCCTGACTGCTACCACCGAACAACTGCCTACCGGCAGCCCGAGCATCCTGTTGCGCTGGCCGGGCAAGGACAGCCAAATGCCCGCAGCCCTGTTGATGGCCCACCAAGACGTAGTGCCCGTTGCGCCTGGCACCGAAGAGTTGTGGAGCCACCCGCCGTTCTCCGGGGCGATTGCCGATGGCTTTGTTTGGGGGCGCGGCGCCATCGACAGCAAAGGCTCGATGGTGGCGATTCTCGAAGCAGTAGAAACCCTGATCGCCCAAGGCTTCCAGCCGCAACGCGATGTGCTGCTGGCCTTCGGTCACGATGAAGAAATCGGCGGCCACCACGGCAACCGCCGCATCGCCGCGCAGTTGCAGGAGCAAGGCAAACGCCTGGCCTGGGTCAGCGATGAAGGCGGCTTTGTGGTGCGCGGGCAAATCCCCGGCGTCAGCCAGGATGTCGCAGTGGTCGGCATTGCGGAAAAGGGCTACGTCAGCCTGACCCTGCAAGCCAACGCCCAGGGTGGCCACTCCTCGCAGCCGCCCGCCTTTGATGAAACCGCCATCGGCCGCCTCAGCCAGGCCCTGCAACGGGTCGGCGATGCGCCCTTCCAGCGCGGCTTCGACGGCCCCACCGGCGACCTGCTGGCCAGCTTTACCCCGGCGCAATCCTTCGGTTATCGATTGATCTTCGCCAATCTCTGGCTGTTCGGCCCATTGGTGGAACAGCAACTGGCCGCCTCGCCAGCCGGCGCCGCGCAGCTACAAACCTCGCTGTCGCCGACCCTGCTGCGCGCCGGCATCAAGGAAAACGTCCTGCCGCCCAGCGCCCGCGCCACCCTCAACCTGCGCATCCACCCACGCGACAGCATTGCCAGCGTGGCCGAACATGTACGCAGCGCCGTGGCGGATGAACAGATTCAAGTCAAAATCATGCCCGCCGGCCGCGAGCCCTCGGCGGTTTCCGACGTCAACGGCGAAGCCTACAAAGCCTTCGCCGAAGTGATCCGGCAGAGCTTTAGCAACACCCTGGTCAGCCCCAACCTCACCGTTGGCGGCACCGACTCGCGCTACTACGAGCCGCTGACCGACAACATCTTCCGCTTCAGCCCGCTGCTGATGGAACGCGACGACCTGCCGCGCATGCACGGCACCAACGAGCGCGTGGGGATCGATACGCTGGCCAATGCCAGTGGGTTTTATTACCGACTGCTGCAGAGCCTGAATAACCCGACAGACTAGGCCGAGAGCACGCGAGGGGCGCAACGCCCCTCGCCCGCGCTGTGGCCAGCACAAAGCCGCAAATGCTGGAAAACGCTTCGTAACTTCCCCCCGGCGCGCGGCCGTCATTTGTAAGGTGGACAACTCGAAGTTTATCCACCTTATGCCCGGCTTGAGCCGTCCAACGGATGCAGGCAGACTGCCAGCAGGAGACCGCGACCTAACGGGGCACGATATGGACGTTGTAAAAAGCCTCAAGCCAGGCAAAAACGGCACCAAACGCTTTGTCGAACGCTACGGCGACGACCTGATCGCCGTGCGCTACCGCCACGACGCGGAAAAGCAAATCAGCTACACCACCGTCGAACTGATCGTCGAACGCAAACACAAACCAGCGAAAACCCGCGCCCATACGCCCAAACAACCAACGGCGCTGGTATTCGTGCGTATCAGTTTTCACGAGAAAGACATGCAATTGGCGGTAAAGCAGGCTGGCGGCAAATGGCAGCCTGAAGAGAAAGCATGGCTGTTGAGTTACAAAGCGGCAGTGCAACTGGGATTGCAAGAACGGATCATCAATAACTGATGGTCACATATGGATACGGGATAGCCAGATGTGGATACTTATTGCCAGCAGTGGCAATTTGTGCAGATTTGGAAATGTCGTCTAATTATAGTTAGGCACACAAAGCAAAGGAATGCGGGCGCATGGAAAATCGCGGAATCAATAGTTCAAAACCGCGTGCTTCTTATGAAAGGAATTTGGCGTATTTGAAATCGCGGGCGGCGCAAAAAATCTTGGTTCCGCAATTGCCTTGCACGCCAGTCATGACATCGAACTGGCGCTGAGGCGCTCCAAAATTGCCGAGCAGAAAAAGCGCATGAAACAGCACAACAGCATGAAAAAGCCATTTAAAGCAAAAGCACTGTTGGCTATCGTGGTGCAACAACTTGCAGCGTTCGGCTCCAGTCCGCGCCTAACAAGTGGTTCAAAACGCTCGCTGCGCTCACTGGGACGGGCTAAAGCCCGCCCCTTAACCAAACGTTATGCACAAGCGCTTAAGGCAACTAAATGGCAAATAGTTGGAACATCCCAAGCTGGCTTGAAAAGGAAGTCCGCGAAAGAGACAAAAAGTGCGTTTATTGCGGCGTAGAGTTCACAACCGCCAAAGTCTCAAAGAAAACGTGCGCCAGCTGGGAACACATAATCAATGACGCAAAGATAATTACCCGAGAAAATATCTCGCTTTGCTGCTGCTCATGCAATGCAAGCAAAGGGCAAAAGCAATTATCAAGCTGGCTTGAGTCAAAGTACTGCATTGATCGCGGAATCAACAAAGAGTCCGTAGCACCTATAATTCAAAAAGCCATCGAAAATGGGTTGTAGCATGCGCATAACAATTGGTTCAAATCGCTCGCTTCGCTCACTGGGACGGGCTAAAGCCCGCCCCTTAACCAAACGTTAGGTGCATATTCAAAATGCGGGATCGCCAAAAAATTGTGGATATGGTCAGAGATACTGCTGATAGATTTGGCCCGTCCAACCCGCAAGAAATTAAAAAGCTTATTTCCTATTGCCAAAAAGCGCCTGAGCGCAATGTGTTTTTCGCACTATTTTCTTTCTTTTACGACCCATCCCTGCAGGAAAACAAATTTCAACGACAACAAGTTGCCGGAACATTGCTATTTGAACTGGCGCCCGCATCAGCCCTTGAGCTGGAGGGCTCAATTTATGCAGCAGCAAAAATTTGGGATTACAGCATTGAAGAACTACCATGGTATTGGTGCAAAGCGTTTGGCACAAACGTTGTAGTTAATTTTCTAAACGATCTACTGCCGGACATAGAAGATAAAGAAACTATAAAAAGCATTCAAACAATGTTGTTTTGGTGCAGTGGTTTTGAGCAGCAATGCACCTAACAACTGGTTCAAACCGTTCGCTTCGCTCTCTGGGACGGGCTAAAGCCCGCCCCTTAACCAAACGTTAGCTGTACGAAACCTCAGCCTCGGAAAGTGCTGAAAATTCCAATCAAGGAGAAGATGATGCAAGAAATAATCAAAAAGACATTTGGCGGTCTTTCTGCTCAATACTATATCCGCCAGCTATTTTTCGGATCTCTTTTTGCCGCCCTTATAATTTATGTAGTTCTAAACGGAGGAAAACCCATTCAACTCAGCATGATTGCGCTCCTTGCAATCAACACATTCCTTTATCCATACTCACGATTTGTCTACGAAAGCGTTGTCGGTTTTATCATGGGAGATAACGTTTTTTTTGTAAACGCTATATTCATGATCGTTATGAAAATATTCACAATGATGCTTTGCTGGAGTTTTGCAATATTCATTGCACCTATTGGCCTCGCTTATCTTTACTACCACCATAGTAAAACCGCCAGCTAACAACTGGCTCAAATCGTTCGCTTCGCTCACTGGGACGGGCTAAAGCCCGCCCCTTAGCCATACGTTATGCGTAATCACATGATCAAACTCCTCACAGTCCTTATAATCTCCACAACCTTACCCGGATGCTCATTCTTAGTTGAGATGATTTTGTTCAACAACAGCAATTCAAGTATCAAGGTTTGCAATTTAAATCATACAAATCAAAACTGCCAAACCATTGAACCACAATCATCCAACAAGATATTGCTGGTTGCCGACAGAAAAACTAATGCCTGGAACTACAGCATCACCACATCAAGCAAAGAAAGCAAAGAAAGCAAAGAAAGCAAAGAAAGCAAAGAAAGCATTTATAGCTTTGCATTTGAGCCATACCCAGCACAGGCATCAAATATATATTGCCGGGGCTTTTTTATGAAAAGTTGCGACATTCCACTTCAATATGAAAGTGACGGTTTGCTTTACTGGGCAGGAAAGAACCAAGAGCTACCCATTAAAAATTTTCCGAACCAACCACCAGGCTTCCCTGTTGCGCCAGACGCATAACAAATGGTTCAAGCCGTTCGCTTCGCTCACTCGGGACCGGCTAAAGCCGGCCCCTTAACCAAACGTTAGCCACATGAACATACCAGCATTCAAACCTGAACAATTTGCTACCCGGCCGGGAATGGCGCAGGTTGAGTCGGATTTGAAAAAATGGCTTCTATCTCTTGATGTAGAGGAGCGCATCGAATTCATTAAGCAACTATGGCCTATAAATTTTCGATTCGCTTTGGTTCTCGTACAGGCATCACAGCTACCTAGAAAGGAGCTAGATAAAATATTCCGGCACTGGCTGCGCGAAGGTCATCACAACACAGCCCAAGAATTAATTAAGCGCTTTGTCCCAATACTCGGCGAAAGGAAATTTTGGCGAATTGCCTCTCAAGAGAACATTACCCCTGCAATGCGAGTCTTTCTTAATTATCACAGTCATGGTCGCCTTGATGCAGAGCCCAATGGTTAAACCTATGCAGCTCTCCAAGCGGCTAACAACTGGTTCAAACCGTTCGCTTCGCTCACTGGGACGGGCTAAAGCCCGCCCTTAACCAAACGTTATGCATAAGCGGTACAGACGACCATGCTAAGAAAAATTTTGGCTATATACCTTGTAATGCAACTGTCACTTGCTCACGGAGCAGAGAGAACCATGAATGAAGTATTAGATATAGACCTTGCATGGGGAGGTTTCTACGCCGGCATTTCAAAAGACAACGGTGAAATATCTGTTTTTCGTTTGCTTGACTTCAACCAAAATGCTTACCATATAGCTATATACAAAGAAGATTTTCAGCACATCCCTTCTGAAAAGGAAATATTGTCACTGTCACCATACATTGGACACGCACCAATAGATTCAAAAGGCCTTTTAAATTACGAAAAAATAACCCTCATCAATACCAAGCAGCTCACAAGCGAAGACTTGGTAGGCTACATGTATTACCTTGAAGAGTTTGAAGTTTCCGAAAAAGAAAGGAAAGAACTAAGTCAATCGCTCATCAACTATAGTAAGGAGCCACCACTGAAGCTAAGGCTAGCTATAGTCGAAGGTGAACTACAGATTAGCGAAAGAAATTAAATTCCTGCATAACAATTGGTTCAAATCGCTCGCTTCGCTCACTGGGACGGGCTAAAGCCCGCCCCTTAACCAAACGTTAAACGTCAAAATCTAAAAAGTGTCTATCCTCACAAATGAAAAATATAAGAGCCAAGTCTGTATGTATATTTCGCAACGATGGGAAAGTGCTTCTTGCTGAAAGCTTTGACCCCGCCAAGAACGAAAAATATCTATCGCCTGTCGGGGGAGGCATTGACTTCGGTGAGAGATCCGCAGATGCGGCCATTAGAGAAGTAAAAGAAGAATTAGGCGCAAATGCAAATAACTTGAAACTCCTTGGAGTCATTGAAAACTTATTTAATTTCAACAACCAAGAAGGTCACGATATCGTCTTCATCTACGAGGCAGAATTCAAAGACCACAACATTTATCAAAAAAATGTACTTCAAGGTATTGAGACTAGTGGCCATACATTTGAAGCACGCTGGTATGACTTGAGAATTATCAAAGAGAGCGAGATACCGGTTTATCCAAAAGGCATTATTGAAATGCTGTAATTGCCGTTTAACAATTGGTTCAAACCGTTCGCTTCGCTCACTGGGACGGGCTAAAGCCCGCCC
>CAZIWV010000057.1:0-20085 GCA_964543145.1 uncultured Pseudomonas sp. | reverse complement strand
TGGTGGTGTTCGACAACCTGGCCGGCAAGATGCACGCGATTGTGCTCGCCGACCCTAGCCAGCCAGACGCCTACGAAAATGGCCTGGCGCGCTTGGAAGAGCTGCTGGAGAAGCTGCGTCAGCCGATCACCCCACGGCGCGGTTTGGACTTCACCAAAGAGTCCGGCATTGAGCCCAACTTCCGCTCCAGCTTTACCCGTGAGGACTACGAGCGTTCGGTCGACACCATCAAGGAATACATCCTCGCGGGCGACTGCATGCAGGTGGTGCCGTCGCAGCGTATGTCCATCGACTTCAAAGCCGCGCCCATCGATCTGTACCGCGCGCTGCGCTGCTTTAACCCAACGCCGTATATGTACTTCTTTAACTTCGGCGACTTCCACGTAGTGGGCAGTTCGCCGGAAGTGCTGGTGCGGGTGGAAGACAACCTGATCACCGTACGGCCGATTGCCGGCACGCGCCCGCGCGGTGCGACGGAAGAAGCCGACGTGGCCCTGGAAAAAGACCTACTGGCCGACGCCAAAGAAATCGCCGAGCACTTGATGCTGATTGACCTGGGGCGCAACGACACCGGTCGCGTGTCGGAAATCGGCACGGTCAAGCTCACCGAAAAAATGGTTATCGAGCGTTATTCCAACGTGATGCACATTGTCTCCAACGTCACCGGCCAGCTGAAACGCGGGCTGACGGCGATGGACGCGCTGCGGGCGATTTTGCCGGCGGGCACCCTTTCGGGCGCGCCGAAGATTCGCGCCATGGAAATTATCGACGAGCTGGAGCCGGTCAAACGTGGTGTCTACGGCGGCGCCGTGGGTTACCTGGCTTGGAACGGCAATATGGACACGGCCATCGCGATTCGCACCGCCGTGATCAAAAATGGCGAACTGCATGTGCAGGCCGGTGGCGGTATCGTCGCCGACTCAGTGCCAGCGCTGGAATGGGAAGAGACGCTGAACAAACGCCGGGCGATGTTTCGCGCGGTTGCCCTCGCCGAACAGACCACCACCCCGGACGCTTAAGGAGCCATTGCCATGCTGTTAATGATCGACAACTACGACTCCTTTACCTACAACGTCGTGCAGTACCTGGGTGAGCTGGGTGCCGACGTAAAAGTGGTGCGCAACGACGAACTGAGCGTTGCTGAAATCGAAAGCTTGCAGCCGGAGCGCATCGTCGTTTCGCCAGGCCCGTGCACGCCCAGCGAAGCGGGTATTTCCATCGAAGCCATCGAAGACTTTGGCGGCAAGCTGCCGATTCTCGGCGTGTGCCTGGGTCACCAGAGCATTGGCCAGGCGTTTGGCGGCGACGTGGTACGTGCCCGTCAGGTGATGCACGGCAAAACCAGCGCGGTGTACCACAACAACACCGGCGTATTTGAAGGCCTGAATAACCCGCTGACCGTCACCCGTTACCACTCGCTGATCGTCAAGCTGGAAACCCTGCCGGACTGTTTGGAAGTCACCGCCTGGACCCAACATGACGATGGCTCGGTGGATGAGATCATGGGCCTGCGCCACAAGACCCTGAATATCGAAGGCGTGCAGTTCCACCCCGAATCGATTCTTTCCGAACAGGGCCACGAGCTGTTCGCCAACTTCCTCAAGCAAAGCGGCGGTGTGCGCGCATGAATATCAAAGAAGCGCTCAACCGCGTAGTGGCTCAGCTTGACCTGAGCACCGAGGAAATGCAGGACGTCATGCGCGAGATCATGACCGGGCAGTGCACCGACGCCCAGATCGGTGCCTTCCTGATGGGCATGCGCATGAAAAGCGAAACCATCGACGAGATCGTCGGTGCCGTTTCGGTGATGCGCGAGCTGGCGGCGCATGTGCAGCTGCCAACGCTCAAGCATGTGGTCGACGTGGTCGGCACCGGCGGCGATGGCGCGAATATTTTTAACGTTTCCACCGCCGCAGCATTTGTTGTCGCCGCTGGTGGCGGCAAGGTGGCCAAGCATGGTAACCGCGCTGTATCTGGCAAAAGCGGCAGCGCCGATTTGCTCGAAGCCGCCGGTATTTATCTGGAGCTGACGCCCGAGCAGGTGGCGCGTTGCGTTGATAGCGTTGGCGTTGGTTTTATGTTTGCTCAGGTGCACCACAAGGCCATGAAATACGCGGCTGGCCCGCGGCGGGAAATGGGCCTACGCACCCTGTTCAATATGCTTGGCCCGCTGACTAATCCGGCTGGCGTTAAGCACCAGGTGGTCGGTGTATTCAGCCAGGAGCTGTGCCGTCCGCTGGCCGAAGTGCTTAAGCGCCTGGGCAGCGAACATATTCTGGTGGTGCATTCGCGTGATGGCCTGGACGAATTCAGCCTGGCGGCGGCGACCCACGTGGCCGAGCTAAAAGACGGGCAGATCACTGAATACGATGTGCGTCCGGAAGATTTTGGCATCACCAGCCAGACCCTGATGGGCCTGGAAGTGACCAGCCCGGCGGAATCGTTGGCGCTAATTCGCGATGCCCTGGGGCGGCGTAAAACCGAGGCCGGCAAAAAAGCCGGTGACTTGATTGTCCTGAATGCGGGCGCTGCCCTGTATGCCGCCGATTTAGCGACTAGCCTGCATGAAGGCGTGCAGTTGGCCCATGACGCGCTGCACACCGGGTTGGCTCGGGAGAAGATGGAAGAGTTGGCGTCCTTTACGGCGGTGTTCCGCCAGGAGAATCAAGCGTGAGTGTGCCTACCGTCCTGGAGAAAATCCTCGCCCGCAAGGTTGAAGAAGTGGCTGCCCGCCGTGCGCTGGTCAGCCTTGCCGAGGTGGAACAGCAAGCCCGCGCCGCCGATGCGCCACGTGGTTTCGCCGCTGCGTTGCTGGCTGCGGCCAAGCGTAAAGAGCCGGGTGTAATCGCCGAAATCAAAAAAGCCTCGCCAAGCAAAGGCGTGTTGCGCGAAGACTTTGTGCCGGCAGAGATTGCCCAGAGCTATGAAGTGGGCGGCGCGACCTGCCTGTCGGTACTGACCGATATCGACTTTTTCCAAGGCGCCGATCATTACCTGCAACTGGCTCGCGCCGCTTGTGCGCTGCCGGTGATTCGTAAAGATTTTATGATCGACCCGTACCAGATCATCGAGTCGCGCGCCTTGGGCGCCGACTGCATCTTGCTAATCGTCTCGGCGCTCGATGACGTGCAGATGGCTGAGCTGGCAGCGGTGGCTAAGTCGGTGAATCTGGATGTGCTGGTGGAAGTGCACGACGGCGCCGAGCTGGACCGCGCGTTGAAGGTGCTGGACACGCCGCTGGTGGGCGTGAACAACCGCAACCTGCATACCTTTGAAGTCAGCCTGGAAACTACCCTCGACCTGCTGCCGCGCATCCCTCGCGACCGTATGGTGGTGACCGAGAGTGGCATCATGAATCGCGCCGACGTTGAGCTGATGGAAATCAGCAACGTGTATGGCTTCCTGGTTGGCGAGGCGTTTATGCGCGCGGCCAATCCAGGGTTGGAATTGCAGAAGCTGTTCTTCCCAGAGCGTAAAGGGCCTGTAAGCATCGACTGATTACAGTAGGGTGGCTGCGCGCACCAACGGTGTCATGGTGCGCACAGCACACCCTACGAGTAGAACGCGTGGGCCACAAATAAAAAGGCCAGCTCTAGAGCTGGCCTTTTTATTGTTCGGGTGTTTTATCCAAGCCTTGTGAGCCTAGCGAGTGCCGAACACCACCATGGTCTTACCTTTCACGTTGACCAGACCCTGTTCTTCCAGCGCCTTGAGCACACGCCCAACCATCTCCCGCGAGCAGCCAACAATGCGGCCGATTTCCTGACGGGTAATCTTGATTTGCATACCGTCGGGGTGGGTCATGGCGTCGGGCTGTTTGCACAGGTCCAACAAGGTGCGCGCTACGCGGCCAGTCACGTCAAGGAAGGCCAGGTCGCCGACTTTGCGCGTGGTGTTGCGCAGGCGCTCGGCCATCTGGCTGCCCAGGGCGTAGAGGATGTCGGGATCTTGCTGGGTCAGTTCGCGGAATTTGGCGTAGCTCAGCTCAGCCACTTCGCATTCGGTTTTTGCACGCACCCAGGCGCTGCGTTCTTTCTCGATGCCGTCCTTTTCAAACAGGCCCATTTCACCGAAGAAATCGCCCGAGTTGAGATAGGCGATGATCATTTCGCGGCCATCGTCATCCTCAATCAGGATGGTGACCGACCCTTTGACGATAAAGAACAACGTCTCGCCGCGATCACCGGCGTAGATGATGGTGCTTTTGGCGGTGTAACGACGGCGGTGACAATGCGCGAGCAGTTTGTCGATGTTCTTTATTTTTGGTGTGAGAGTTATAGCTACCATGCCCTAGCCCCGAAGAAAAAAATAAGTCCAATCCGTTGCCTAGCAGCAATCTTTTTAATAGTTATTCGAGCAAGTGTGCCAGTAAACCGTCGTCAGCTTAACAGACACTCATGCCCGTTGATCGGTTTTGCGACGTGGCTATCATTGGCGGCACTCTATCGACCTGTCTGCTGTGACTAAGTTGGTCTATAACGCTGTGTTAAGCTGCGAACCCCTTTTTAACAGCGGAGGCGTGGCAATGAAAGCGCGGATTCAGTGGGCTGGCGAAGCTCTTTTCCTCGGTGAGTCAGGAAGTGGCCATGTAGTCGTCATGGATGGCCCGCCGGAGAGCGGTGGACGCAACCTTGGCGTGCGTCCGATGGAGATGGTCTTGATCGGCCTAGGTGGCTGCACTAATTACGATGTTGTCAGCATTCTGAAAAAATCCCGGCAGCCAATCGAAAGCTGCGAGGCCTTTCTTGAGGCTGAACGCGCCAGCGAAGAGCCAAAAGTGTTCACCAAGATCCACGTGCATTTTGTGGTCAAGGGCCGTGGCTTGAAAGAAGCCCAGGTCAAGCGAGCGGTGGAATTGTCTGCGGAGAAATATTGCTCGGCCTCGATCATGCTCGGCCGTGGCGGCGTGGAAATTACCCACGACTACGAAATCATTGAGTTGGGCTAAGCCGCCAGTGGCGCGCTGACACGCTGCCATCATAAAAGCGGCGCACACTCGACCCGCAACATGCGCTGGCAGCGGGTAACCGACCTCTGCATAATGGCGCCCCTTTTTCCGGGGCGTCGTGCAGAGAACACGACGCCGCGAACCCATACCCAAAATCGCCAAAGCGAAGAGGTGTTAACCGTCCTACGCAGCTGTGTTGTTCACAACTGACGGGCATGCTCGATCACGCGGCCTGGCCGCATCGTTAAAAGAGAGTTCCTTACGGTGAAAAGCAAACTCAAGCTCCACGGGTTCAATAACCTGACGAAGACCTTGAGCTTCAACATCTATGACATCTGCTACGCGGAAACGCCGGAAGACCAGCAGGCCTACGTTCAGTACATCAATACCGAGTACGACGCAGCGCGGCTGACGCAGATTCTCACGGATGTCGTCGACATTATCGGTGCCAATATCCTCAATATCGCTCGCCAGGATTACGATCCCCAAGGCGCCAGCGTGACCATTCTGATCTCCGAGCAACCGGTCACACCGACCGAAAGCCAGATCGAGGAATCCCCAGGCCCGCTCCCCGATACCATCCTTGCGCACTTGGATAAAAGTCATATCACCGTGCACACCTACCCGGAAATTCACCCGGTAGACGGCATTGCCACGTTTCGCGTGGATATCGACGTGTCCACTTGCGGGGTTATTTCACCGCTTAAGGCACTCAACTACCTGATTCACCAGTTTGACTCGGACATCGTTACCGTCGACTACCGGGTGCGCGGATTCACCCGTGACGTGGAAGGCAAAAAGCACTTTATCGATCACGAGATCAACTCGATCCAGAACTACCTCTCCGACGACACCCAAGCGGCCTATCAAATGACCGACGTTAACGTGTACCAAGAGAACCTGTTCCACACCAAGATGCTGCTCAAAGAGTTCGAGTTGGATAACTACCTGTTTGGCGATGCCACGCAGAACCTGTCCGCCGAACAACGCGATACCGTGACCAAGCGGGTGAAGCACGAGATGTTGGAGATTTTCTACGCGCGTAACGTGCCGATGTAATCGCTCTACCGTAGGGTGTGCTGTGCGCACCAAAGCGTTCCCCGCCAGATCGCCCGGTGCGCGGAGCACACCCTATAAAGCCAAAAAGCCCGCGTATGCGGGCTTTTTCGTGAGCGTCGATCAGATGCGGTAGGTGCTTTTAGTCATCACCTTGGACAACAAGCTCATCCCAAACTTAACCGGCGCCGGAAAGCGGAACCCGCCGGCGTCCAATGCACTGGCCGAGTGCTGAGCTTCGTCGGTAAGCATCTGCTCCAAAATCGCCCGAGACTTTTCATCCTCAGCCGGAATCTGCGTCAGGTGCTCATCCAGGTGCTTGCACACCTGATCTTCGGTGGCGGCAACAAAGCCTAAGCTCACGCGATCACTGATCAAACCGGCAACCGCGCCTACCCCAAACGACAAGCCGTAAAACACCGGATTGAGAATGCTCGGGTGGCTGCCCAGTTCACGAATACGTTGCTCACACCAGGCCAGGTGGTCGATCTCTTCCTCGGCCGCATGCTCCATCGCTTTACGCACATGGGGCAGCTTGGCGGTGAGTGCCTGGCCTTGGTACAGCGCCTGGGCGCAGACCTCGCCGGTGTGGTTGACGCGCATCAGCCCGGCCACATGGCGGGTGTCGTCGGCGTTTAATTCCACATCGGGTTGGGTCAGCCCGGGAGAGGGGCGGTAGGGTTGGCCGCTAAAGGGCAGCAAGGTGCGTAGAGCTGCATCGGCCTGCAGCAGCAAACGGTCGACGGGGGAGTAGTGGCGTTCGGTGGTCATAGGATTACCTCCGGAAAAGTCTGCGGGCAGTTTACTCCAACATTCGCGAGAAGTGCGCCGCTCAGGGCAGCTCGCGAAGCACGCGGAAACCTAACGCATAGTCATCCTTGCCGGGCTGCTTCAGGTCACGGAAGCTGCTGCGCAGGTAGGTTGGGCCGCTATTCCAGGCGCCACCCCGGACAACGCGCGGGCTTTGGTCGAGTAAACCCGCAGCCTGTTGCTCGCTGCCGTCGAACGGTGTGACAAAGCGCGAAGCGGTCCATTCCCAGACATTGCCTGCCGTGTCATACAGGCCAAATGCGTTAGGCGCGAATTGCCCAACTAGGCTGGTCTTGTACTGGTCTGAGCGCGGCGAACCGCAGCCCCGGCAATGGGCTCGTGGGTGATCTTCGGGACTATCGAGCTGCTCGCCCCACCAATAAAAGCTGCTGCTACCGCCACGTGCGGCATATTCCCACTCGGCCTCGGTGGGCAGGCGATAACGTTGCCCTGTGTCTTTGGACAGCCATTGCAGGTAGCTCTGCACCGCAAACCAGGACACATGAATCACCGGACGCTGTTCCGACAAGCCCCAGCCTTCGTTGTCGGGTAGCGCTTTGCCGGTAGCCCGGGCGTAGCGCTGCCAGTCGGCAAAGGTGATCTCGAAGCGGCCAATGGCAAATGGCTTGCCGATACTCACGAGCCGGGCCGGCTGTTCGTTGTAGTTGCCACGCCCGGTGCTGTCGCCGAACAGAAAATCGCCGGCGGGTACTTTCACCAACTCAGGGCCAGGCTCGTTGCTGCTCAGGGCATCGTGAAAAACCTCAGCGGCGACCGCGTGGGTGCTAAGCAGGCCAGCCAGGGCCAAGACAATAAACCCCCGCATCAGCCCGGCGGCCAGGCCAATTGGCGCTTGCCGAGCACGTGCATATGGATGTGGTAAACGGTTTGCCCACCATCCTCGTTGCAGTTCATCACCGCGCGAAAGCCTTGTTCGCAGCCTTGTTCTTTGGCCAGGCGCTGGGCGGTAAAGAGCATATGGCCGGCCAGAGCTTTGTCGTCTTCGCTGAGGTCGTGCAGGGTGGCGATGTGTTTTTTCGGGATGACTAGAAAGTGCACCGGCGCCTGTGGGCCAATATCGTGAAACGCGACAACTTGGTCGTCTTCATAAAGCTTGCGCGCGGGAATGTCCCCGGCGACGATCTTGCAGAACAGACAGTCCACGGACAGGTCTCCAGCTGGTGATAGACAGCCGGAGTTTAACAGGCCCGCCAGCGACGGCGAGTGGATGCCGGTGTGGCGTGATCAATAGGGAGCAGGTGTGAAGAACGATATCCATGACTTGGGGCTGGTGCTCGATTCCAAGGTAAAGCTGGTGGTGATCGAGTCCTGGGATGAGCAGCGGGTAATGGAAACCCTCACCACCCTGGCGGTGAAACGCGGGCTGGGGCTGTACACCTGGGCGGTGACCGAGGGCATGCAAAAGCTCGGCTTTGGCGGTGAGCCGCAGGGCGATATGCCCAGCTTTGAAGCCGAGGCGGCGCTGCGCCTGATCAAACATGACCCGCTGCCCAATCTCTATGTGCTCTGCGACTTGCACCCGTTTATGGAGGACAACCCCAAGCTGGTGCGCCTGCTCAAAGAAATCGCCATGGCCGAAGCGCCGCATAAACCGACGGTGGTGCTGGTTTCCCATGCCTTGAAGTTACCGCCAGAGGTTCAGCGCTACGCGGCGCGCTTCACGTTGTCGCTGCCTTCTGAAGACGAGCTGCTGGCCATCGTGCGCGAAGAAGCCGGGCGCTGGAGCGAGCGCAATCGTGGCGCGCGCGTGCGTACCGACAATCGCACCCTGCAGCAGGTGGTAAAAAACCTGCGCGGTATGAGCCACGCCGAGGCGCGGGTGCTGGCGCGTGGGGTGATTTGCAACGACGGGGCTATCACCCAAGAAGATTTGCCCGAGCTAAACAAAACCAAATTCAAGCTGCTCGACCTTGAAGGTGTGCTCAGCTTTGAGCACGACACCGCACGTTTTGCCGAAGTAGGCGGGCTGCTTAACCTCAAACGCTGGCTGGCCGAACGGCAGGATATTTTCCTCGAAGCCAAAGCGGCCGATTTGCCCAAGGGCATGCTGCTGGTAGGCGTGCAGGGCGGCGGTAAGAGTTTGGCCGCCAAAGCGGTGGCGGGCCTGTGGGGCTTGCCGCTGCTGCGCCTGGATTTCGCCTGCCTGTACAACAAGTTCTTTGGTGAGACCGAACGTAACCTGCGTGAAGCCTTGCGCCTGGCCGAACAAATGGCGCCCTGTGTGCTGTGGATGGACGAGGTGGAAAAAGGCCTGGCCAGCGGTGATCAGGACGGCGGCGTTAGCCAGCGCGTATTGGGCACGTTACTGACCTGGATGGCTGAGCGCAAAGCGCCGGTGTTTATGGTCGCCACCGCCAACAGCATCGACCGCTTGCCGCCGGAGCTGGTGCGTAAAGGGCGTTTTGATGAGCTGTTTTTTGTCGATCTGCCAGATGCGCAAATCCGTGCGGATATCTTCCGTATTCACCTGCAACGCCGCGAGCTGGAGCCGGCCGGCTTTGACTTGGTGCAACTGGCGACTGTCAGCGATGGCTTTACCGGCGCCGAGATCGAGCAAGTGGTGGTCAGTGCCCTGTATGCCGGTCAGGCGCGACAACAGCCGGTGGATCAGGCGTTGCTGCTGCGCACCATCAGCAGTACGTCGCCGTTGTCGGTGGTGATGGCGGAGGACTTGGCCGCGCTGCGCACCTGGGCCGCCGGGCGAACGGTGGCGGCGGGGTAGGGCCGCTGCGAGTTAGTGGGTAAAGCGTTTGTTGATTCGCCCCGCCAGCTTGCGCACCAGCCAGCGCGGGGCAAAGCGTGAGCTGCAAGCGGCCAGGCGATTGCGCCAGCCGGGAATGATGATGGCGCGGTTTTTCTCCAGCGCTCGCACGGTGTAGAGGGCGAGTTCTTCGGCGTTCATCATCAGCTTGCTGTTGTCCAGCTTGCCCATCTCCATCTGCGCGCCGCGAAAAAACGCCGTGCGTGTGGGGCCTGGACAAAGTACCGAGACCTTGATGCCACGCTCTTTGAATTCTTCACGCAAGCCTTCGGAAAAATTCAGCACATAGGCTTTGCCTGCGTAATAACTGCTCATCCACGGGCCCGGCTGAAATGCCGCCACCGATGCCACGTTAAGAATCTGTCCGCCGCCTTGCAGCGCCATGCTATTGCCGATGGCATGGCACAGGCGCGTCAACGCCAGCAGATTAACTTCCAGTTGCTGCTGTTCGCGGCCCCAGTCACTGTCGAGAAACGAGCCCGAGGTGCCCAGGCCGGCGTTATTTACCAACAAGTCGATATGCAGCTCGCCCTGTTCCAGTTCATGGATCAGGCCGGTGAGTTGAGTGGGGTGGGCGAGGTTGCAGGTGCGAAACAGCACCTCCACGCCAAAGCGTTGGGTGAACTCGCAGGCGACGCTTTCTAGTACGTCGCGCTGGCGGGCCACCAGAATCAGATTGCGCCCGCGCCTGGCCAGGGCTTCGGCCAAGGCCAGACCGATGCCGCTGGAGGCCCCGGTTACTAATGCATAACGGGGCATAGGGTTCTCCGCGCGGCTAGTGGGAAATACAGCAGTGGGACGCTTACTCTTCGTCCGCCTCGGTATCGTCAGCGGGTTCGCCAGCGTCGGCCGGCTCTACGGCTTCGGCAGGTTCGGCATAGTCAGTGGACGGCTCGGCAGATTGCTCCTGCGAGTAACCAGCTTCTGCGGCGCGGTCCAGGTAGCCCTGATAAGCGGGAATCGCGATGGCGGCCAAAATACCGATGATGGGCACCAACAACATGGTCCATGCCAGCGCGACCACACCTTTGCTGTTCGGGGGTGGTGGAGGGCCGTAGCGGTTGGCGCCGGCAGTGCCGGGCAATACCAGCATCAGTAACGAAAACACGCTACCGACAATGGGTACAAAGTTAAGCAGGAGCAGCCAGGCTGACCAACCCAGGTCATGCAGACGCTTGGCACCAATGCCCACGCTGACGATCACCAAGCCAATGGCGGCGATGGCCATCAGCAAAATGGCAAGTATCTGTGAAATCGCCATGGCGCCGACAAATAGCAGGCCGAACACCGGAACGGCCAGCAGGGTCATGGCCATGCTCCAGCCCAAATAGCGCACGCGACCGATTCGGCCTTCAACGCCGAAGTAGTTGAGCTCGCCATATTGCGCGCCTGGGTCACCCACTTGGGCTTGGGGTGTGGCGTATGGCGACACGGTTATGGCTGCACCTGTATTGGCCACAGCAGCCGCTGCTGCAGGCGCCGGTGCGGCGGCTGCGGCTTCAGCCAACTGAGCCTGGCGGGCAATGTACTTGTCGATAATGATGCCGCAGGCGCTGCACTCGATGGCTTTGCCTTGCTCATGGCCGCATTTGGGGCAAGTCATGCGCGTGCTATCTGTCACGGGCTCGGCGGATATGGCGGATACAGTGGATACAGCGGGTATGGCTGGTGTGGGGCGGTGATCGTCGGTATCAACCAAACTGAGGCTGGAGGCCATGTCTGGTTCCTTGTAGACCTTCGCTCCGGCGTTTTGCAGGGCACCGATATATTTATCGGCCTCCGCATCACTAAGGTCGCGCTTGAGCGCTACCGGGCTGCCGGTAAACAAGGCGTCGATTTTGGCCAGGTCGCTCTTGAACAGGCGAGCCAGGTTGTCTTTTACGGCGTCCAATGCCGCTGCCGGCATTAGCTCGCCTGCGAATACGATTTTGTAGCGTGTGTCAGTCATGCGCACGTCCCTGTCAGCGATAGAGGTGAAGTGGCGCACAGCGTACTGGCCGCGGTGGCTTGCCGACAAGCGCAGACGTGACGGCGATCACGCTTCAGCCTATGTTTTCTGGCTTCCAGCTGCCCACCAGACGGTTATTGCGCAATAAGCGGAGTTCGCCAAAGTCGCCCAGCACGCCTTCCGATAGCTGCGGGCGAAGAAATACCCAGTCATCGACCTTAAGTGTCGTGGCCGCTGAGCCATTTAGCCGTTCCTGGTTGGCGCTACGTCCGTAGATCCAGTCATAACTGAGACCGGCCGGAGCCACCGGGTCGGCTGGCCAGAGACCGCCGTACAGGTAATAGGCGCGCTGGCGATTTCGGTCCCAGCTATCTAGCGCTGATTGCAAATTGGCCAGATACGGCAACTCGCCCCTCTGCGCCTTAAGCACCGGAGTGGCGATCCACAACGCCGGGGTGTGACTGCTTAATAAGTCGCTGTCGAATTCGCTGGGCTTAAGCAGCGCTGAGCCAACTGAAACTTCATTTAGCGGCGTGTCTCCTCGCGCATGCAAGGCATAGGTCAGGCTGCCGGCGCCATTTAACAGTGGCTGCGCTGGCCATAGGTCAGTGAACGTCTGCGCGGTTTCGATAAAGGCGCGGTAGCGCGCGTTGCTATCGGCGAAGGCTCGGTCGCGGCCGAGCCAGGGTGGCGAGTGGGCGATATGGGCGTCGTAGCCCATCAGCCCGCGCACCTGCAACTGGGCTGTGCGCGTGCGCAATGTGCTCAGCGCTTGGCCAAGGGCTTGCGGATCGCCAAAGCCGCCGCGGGCTAAGCCCAGATCGATTTCCAAGGCAATTTGCAGCGGCTGTTTCAGCGCGCTGGCCAGTTCGGCGTATTGCTGCAGGCGTAGTGGGCTGTCGATCAGCCAAGTGACTTGGCGCGCTGGATCAAAGCCTGTGTTGCCTAACTGCTGGTAGAACGCCAGGGCGGCGCTAACCGGCAGCGGTTTGCCCAGCAGCAGGTCGGCGTCGCTGAACAGTCGCGCCAGTTGATTGAGCTGCGGTTGGTGAAAGGCCATAAAGCGCCGCGTTGCGAGCTTCTTGGCCAGGTAGTCGAGCAAACCATCGCTGGCCAGTGACTTGGCCACCAGCCGCAGCGGCAGTCTGCTGCCCAGGCGCTGGGCTAACACATCAGCGTTGGCATCCAGGCGCTGCATATCGACAACCAACAACGGCACCCCGGCGCCCTGCTGCTTGAGCAGGGCATTAAGGCTGGCGAAATAATCGTCATACGGCCGACCGTTGTCGCTGGGGCGTGCCGCCCATATACCCAACAAGCCCAGCGCGCTAAGGCCAAGCAGGTGGCGACGGTTCATCGCGGCCAGCGCTGGCCCAGTTGCACGCTGCGTTGCAGGGCAGCGCGGTATTCGTTGTCCAGGCGTTTGACCAGCTCGGCCACGCTTGGCAGGTCGCTGATATCGCCCACGCCCTGGCCGGCGGACCACACGGTTTTCCAGGCTTTGGCTTCGTCGTTGATGGGTTTGAGTTTTTCGCCGTAGTTCACCGCGCCTTTGTCTTGCAGCTTGGCCAGGTCGAAACCACCGGCTTCCAGGCTTTGGCGCATAAAGCTGGCGGGTACGCCGGAGACGGCGGGTGTGTGGACGATATCGGCGGCTTTGGCGCTGAGGATCATGTCCTTGTAAGCGTCCGGGGCGTCGTTCTCTTGCACGGCGATCATGCGCGTGCCGAGGTAAGCCAGATCGGCGCCGAGCAACTGCGCGGCGAGAATTTCGTGCCCGTGGTTAAGGCAGCCGGCCAGCAGCAGGGTTTTGTCGAAGAACTGGCGGATTTCCGCGACCAGTGCGAAGGGGCTCCAGGTTCCGGCGTGGCCACCGGCGCCGGCCGCTACCGCAATCAAGCCATCGACGCCCGCTTCAGCGGCTTTCTCGGCATGCCGGCGTGTGGTGACGTCGTGAAATACCAGGCCGCCATAACTGTGCACGGCATCGACCACCTCCTTCACCGCGCCCAGGCTGGTGATGACAATGGGCACGCGCTGTTCCACACAGATAGCCAGGTCGGCCTGCAGGCGCGGGTTGGTGTTGTGCACGATGAGGTTAACGGCGTAGGGCGCGGCGTCAGGTAGTAAACCGGCGTTGATCTCATCCAGCCAGGCTTTAAAGCCGCTGCTTTCGCGTTGGTTTAGCGCAGGGAAACTGCCGACGATGCCGCTGTTGCAGCAGGCCAGCACCAACTGCGGGTTGGAAACCAGAAACATCGGTGCAGCCACCACCGGTAAGCGCAGACGTTGTTCGAGCAGGGCAGGCAAAGACATCAGTAACCTCCAATCGAGTAGACGACGCCGGCGTTGCGCGGCAGTTGTGATGATTAGAACGGACGCACCACCACCAGAATTACGATGGCCAGCAACGCCAGCACGGGGGCTTCGTTAAACCAACGGTAGAACACATGGCTGTGGCGCTGCTCGCCCGTGGCAAAGCGTTTACGCATGGCGCCGCACATATGGTGGTAGCCAACCAGCGCCACCACCAAGGTTAGCTTGGCGTGCATCCAGCCTTGGCTGAGCAGGCCGGGGTTAAGGATCAGTAGCCAAATACCCAGGGCAACGGTGGCGAGCATCGAGGGGGTCATGATGCCGCGGTAGAGCTTGCGCTCCATCACGCAGAAGCGTTCTCTGCTGGTGCTGTCTTCGCTCATGGCGTGGTAGACGAACAGACGGGGCAAGTAGAACAGCCCGGCAAACCAGCAAACCATGGCGATGATGTGGAAGGCTTTGACCCAGAGGTAGAGCATTGGCGTTTCCCAATTAAATAAGGTGGTTACGCGAGCAGCGGGTGCCCTGAATTGGCCGTATTAAACAGGTTTCGTCAGCCTTACGTCACTAAGGCGGTTGGCCCATGGCCGATGCGCCCGTATCATCGGCAGCTCTCCCGCAGTTGGGTTCAGTGGTCTCAGTAGAGGAATAGTGATGGTCAAGGTCGGTATCGTCGGCGGCACAGGCTACACCGGGGTCGAGTTGCTGCGTCTGTTGGCTCAGCATCCGCAAGCTGAGGTAGTTGTGATTACCTCGCGTTCGGAAACTGGCACACGCGTCGATGAAATGTACCCGAACCTGCGCGGCCACTACGACAACCTGTCTTTTACCGTGCCCGACACCCAAACCCTGGCCGCCTGCGACGTGGTGTTCTTCGCCACGCCCCACGGTGTTGCCCATGCCCTGGCCGGCGAACTGCTGGCCGCGGGCACCAAGGTCATCGACCTTTCCGCCGACTTCCGTCTGCAAGATGCCGATGAGTGGGCCAAGTGGTACGGCCAGCCCCATGGCGCGCCGGAACTGCTGGGTGAAGCGGTATATGGCTTGCCGGAAGTCAATCGTGAGCAAATCAAGACTGCGCGCCTGATTGCCGTGCCTGGCTGCTACCCGACTGCAACGCAACTGGGCTTTTTGCCGCTGCTCGAAGCCGGCGTTGCCGATACCAGCCGTTTGATCGCTGACTGTAAGTCTGGCGTGAGTGGCGCTGGTCGTGGCGCCAAAGTTGGCTCGCTGTTCTGTGAAGCCGGCGAGAGCATGATGGCGTACTCGGTGAAAGGTCACCGTCACTTGCCGGAAATCAGCCAAGGCCTGCGTCGCGCCGCCGGGGGCGATGTCGGTCTGACCTTTGTTCCTCATCTGACGCCGATGATTCGCGGCATCCACTCGACGCTGTACGCGACCGTGGCGGATAAGTCGCTAAACCTGCAGGAACTGTTTGAAAAGCGCTACGCCAATGAGCCGTTTGTGGATGTAATGCCAGCTGGCAGCCACCCGGAGACCCGCAGTGTGCGTGGCGCCAACGTGTGCCGTATTGCCGTGCACCGCCCGCAAGGCGGCGACTTGGTCGTGGTGTTGTCGGTGATCGACAACTTGGTTAAGGGCGCCTCCGGTCAGGCTGTGCAGAACATGAATATCTTGTTTGGCTTGGATGAGCGTCTGGGCCTGTCCCACGCCGCCTTGCTGCCTTAAGTATGTTCTGTTGGTCAGCGCTGTGGTTGGCGGCGCTGATCAATAGTTGACCGTTTTGGTAGGTGAAGCGGATAATGCCCGCGTCCCCTTTGTAATACGTCGGCTAATCGCCGGGAGAAAGACAGCATGAGCGTCGTCGAATCCTTCACCCCCACGCCGTTGCAATTCACGCAGGGTGCGGCGAGCAAGGTGAAAAACCTTGTTGATGAGGAAGGCAATCCACGTCTGAAACTGCGTGTGTTCGTTACGGGCGGCGGTTGTTCGGGCTTCCAGTACGGCTTCACCTTTGATGAGGAAGTGGCCGACGATGACACCATCGTTGAGCGCGAAGGTGTGAGCCTGGTGGTCGATCCGATGAGTTTCCAGTACCTGGCCGGTGCCGAAGTGGATTATCAGGAAGGCCTGGAGGGTTCGCGATTCGTGATCAAAAACCCGAACGCCACCACCACCTGCGGCTGCGGTTCTTCGTTCTCGATCTGATGGCTGTTGCCTGTATCAACGCCGCGCCTCTGCGCGGCGTTGATGTTTCTGGGAGTCAGGCGGGGTAGATGGCGCCTAGTATGCGCAGCCCCTTGGCGCCAGTAACGCTGGGACGATTGCTGGGAATGCCTTCGAGGCAGCAATGGGCCAGCCAGGCAAAGGCCATGGCTTCGACCCAATCGGCGGGCACGCCATAGTCGCCGGTGCTGGCTACCGTGCAACCGGGCATCAGCTCGGCGAGGCGCTTCATTAAGGTGAGGTTATGGGCGCCACCGCCGCAGACCAGTAACTGCTCGGTGCCTTGTTGCGCGTTTTTCAGCGAAGCGATGATGCTCTGCGCGGTCATCTCCAGCAGTGTGGCTTGCACGTCTGCGGGTGCGATGGCAGGTAACTGGCTCAGGTGTTGATCGAGCCACGGCAAGTTAAACAGCTCGCGGCCAGTGCTTTTCGGACCTTGGGTGGTGAAGAACGGATCGCTAAGCAGGGCGCTTAGCAAATCAGCTGACACCTGGCCGCTGGCCGCCCACTCGCCATTGCGGTCGTAAGCCAAGCCTTTATGGCGATTGATCCAGGCATCCAGCAGGACATTGCCAGGGCCAGAATCAAAGCCATGCACCGGCTCATACGGATCGAGCAGGCTGAGGTTGCTAAATCCCCCCACATTCAATACTGCACGTCGGCTCCTGCCATCGCTAAACAGCGCGTCGTGGAAGGCAGGCACCAGCGGTGCACCTTGGCCGCCAGCGGCTACGTCGCGGCGGCGGAAGTCGGCAACCACGGTGATACCGGTTAGCTCGGTGAGCAGAGCGGGGTTGCCGATCTGTACGGTGAAGCCTCGAGCCGGCTCATGGCGCACGGTCTGGCCGTGGCTGCCGATGGCGCTGATGTCTGCGGGGTTGAGGTTTTGGTCGTTGAGCAGGGCGTGCACGCCTTGGGCGGCAAGGCGAGCCCAGTGTTGCTCGGCAATCGCGCTACGGGCCAGTTCGTCCGGACCAGGGCTACACAGGGCCAGTAGGTCTGCACGCAGGTTGTCAGGCATGGGTAGATAGTGGGTGGCGAGCAGAGTGGTATGTTGCTCTTGCTCGATAAGAGCGATGTCGAGCCCATCAAGGCTGGTGCCGGACATCACCCCTATATAGCGCGGCATCGCTTAGCGCTTGTTCAAGGCCAGCATGGTGGCCTTTTCTTGATCCATCTGTGCCATGAGCGGCTTGCTCATCTGCATAAAACGGGTTTTGTCCGGCCCGGAGATCGGGTCGGCCATCGCCAGCTTTTGGCTCAGCGGATCAACGTGCACACCATTGACTTGGAACTCGTAGTGCAAGTGCGGACCTGTGGACAGGCCGGTAGTGCCGATATAACCAATGACCTGACCCTGCTTGACCATGCTGCCGGTTTTAATGCCTTTGGCGAAACCCTGCATATGGCCGTATAGCGTGGTGTAGGTTTTATTGTGCTGGATGATGATGGTGTTGCCGTAACCACCACGGCGACCGGCCAACTGCACGCGGCCATCGCCAGCGGCTTTGATCGGCGTACCGCGCGGTGCGGCATAATCCACGCCTTTATGGGCGCGGATTTTGTTCAAAATCGGGTGGAAACGTCCTATCGAAAAGCGCGAGCTGATGCGAGCAAAGTCTACCGGGGTGCGGATAAACGCTTTGCGCATGCTGTTGCCATCAGCGGTGTAGTAACTGGTGGAGCCTTGCTTATTGGTGTATCGCACGGCGGTAAACGGCTTGCCGCGGTTTACAAAGCGCGCGGCGAGAATATTGCCGGAGCCAACGGGCTTGTCGTTGACCACCTTTTGCTCGTATATCACTTCAAATTCGTCGCCTTCACGGATGTCTTGCGCGAAGTCGATGTCGTAACCAAAGACGTTGGCCAGGTCCATGGTCATGTTATGCGACAGCCCTGCGCGCTTGGCTGAAAGAAACAGCGAGCTGTCGATCACGCCATGGGCGTAGGCCGTGCGAATCGTTGGCTGAGTAATGTCACGTTTGAAGTCGAAACCTTTATCGGTCTTGGCCAAGGTGATGGTTTCAAGATCGCTGAGTTTGCTTTGCAGATGCTGCAGGCCGCCGTCTTGGGTCAGCTTCACCTCCAGTACTTGGCCGACTTTCAACTGGCCGAAGCGCTTGGCGTCGTTGCTGCTGTTCAGCGCTTCATGCAGGTGTGTAGGTGTAAGGCCAGCCTTCTGGAATACGGTCGATAGCGTGTCGCCGTTAGCGACGGTAATCAGCTTGGTGTAAGGATCGGCTGGAGGCGCTTCTGCCACTTTTTCAGCAGGCTTATCGGTAGGCTTTTCTGCCTGCTCGTTGCTCGGATTCTGGGGATCGATTTGTGCGAACGGTGATGCGCTGGATTCGCCAGGGAGGCGGGGCTGCCGTGCCTCGTTTGGGGAGGGTTCGAGCTGCTCAGCGCCGTTTAGATCAAGGTTAAGGGTGGTTTTTTTTGCTTCTACTTCGCGTGATGGGAAAACCAAAAGGGCCAGGCTGAGGAGGGCGGCGATCCCGCTGGCCGCTAGGAGATGGCTTTTGGGGTATGGAGGCGGCGCTTTAGAAATTGAGGTCATAAGGTAATTTGACTTTGAAAAGGTGAAAAGAAAGATATGAAGAAAATGATGAATATAAAGTAACTGTATAAAATATAACCAAAAGCACCTCGAGGCAAGCCTGCGAGTTTCTCCTTTATTACAGAGGGCCAAGTGGTGGGCGCAAACTTGTAATTAGTTGCTGATCTTGTATGGTTGGTTCCCTTCGAAAATCAGGTGGTGCGGGGCGGGTATGAAGTCGGTTGAAGAGCAGCTGGCGCTGATCAAGCGCGGTGCAGAAGAGGTGTTGGTCGAGGCTGAGCTGATCGAGAAGTTGAAGCGTGGTCAGCCGCTACGTATTAAGGCCGGTTTCGATCCGACCGCGCCTGATCTACATCTTGGTCATACCGTGCTTATTAATAAGCTGCGCCAGTTCCAAGAGCTGGGTCACCAGGTAGTGTTTTTGATCGGCGACTTCACCGGCATGATCGGTGATCCGAGCGGTAAGAGCGCAACGCGGCCGCCCCTGACCCGTGAGCAGGTTCTCGACAACGCCGAGACATACAAGGCTCAGGTCTTCAAAATTCTTGATCCGGCGAAAACCGAGGTGGCATTTAACTCCTCCTGGATGGATCAACTAACGCCAGCGGACTTCATTCGTCTGGCCTCGCAATACACCGTCGCACGAATGTTGGAGCGTGATGACTTCAGCAAGCGTTACGCCGGCAACCAGCCCATTGCCATTCACGAATTCCTCTATCCGCTGGTGCAGGGGTATGACTCGGTAGCCTTGCGCGCGGACGTTGAGCTGGGCGGTACCGATCAGAAATTCAACCTGCTGATGGGGCGCGAGTTGCAGCGCGCTTACGGGCAAGAGGCGCAGACTATTCTCACCATGCCACTGCTGGAAGGTTTGGATGGCGTGAAGAAGATGTCCAAGTCGCTGGGCAACTACGTCGGCATCCAGGAAGCGCCTGGCGTTATGTACAACAAGCTGGTCTCGATTCCTGATTCGTTGATGTGGCGCTACTTCGAGCTGCTGAGCTTCCGTTCGATGGACGAGATAGGTGTGTTCAAGGCGGATGTTGCTAATGGTGCGAATCCGCGGGACATCAAAATCAAGCTGGCTGAAGAGATCGTTGCGCGTTTCCATGGTGAAGAAGCTGCTGCCAATGCTCACCGTTCTGCGGGTAACCGTATGAAGGAGGGTGAGCTACCTGATGATTTGCCGGAAGTCGTTGTGGTCTCGGCTGAGGATCTGCCGATTGCTTCCCTGCTTAATAAGGCTGGTTTGGTGAAAAATGCGGCGGGTGCTCGTGATCTGCTGAGCGCAGGCAGTGTGCGTATAGATGGTGAGGTTGTTGATCGCACCTTTATATATGCGCTCGGCGCTACCCATGTTTGCCAGGCCGGCAAGAAGGCATTTGCGCGGGTTACGTTGAAAGCTGAATAAAAGGTCAAATAATCGCTTGACGGCTTTTCGTGGGTGCTTATAATGCGCACCACTTCCGGCGCGGAAGGCT
>CAZIWV010000056.1:0-21578 GCA_964543145.1 uncultured Pseudomonas sp. | reverse complement strand
CAGCCTTTCGATGCGCAGAAGGCACTTGCCCACTGATGGGCAAGACGGTATCTACGAGCCAACGGCCTTCAAAACACGTACGGCACAAACATCTTGGTGCGTTGCATATAGTCGCGATACGCCTGGCCAAAAAACTCGATGCATTCGGCTTCATCGCGCTTGGCGGCTAGATACAGAAGCCCACTGGCCAGCAATGCCAACACCACCGTCAGCAGGTTCAATTGCTTGCAGCAGATGCCCCAAGTGAGCAGCAGCAACGAGCAATACAGCGGGTGGCGAATCAGCGCATAGATGCCGCCGCTGACCAGTTGCGAGGTGCGCTCAAAGGCATACAACTCTTCATCGGTACGCTGCTCCGCACTCGGCCGGCCATCGCGACGCAGCTGATAGGTGCCAAGCCCCAAGACCACCAGCGATAAAAACAACAGCACCCATGACACCTCCTGGTGCAGGGCAAAGCGGTCGACAAACCACACCGGCGCATTCAGCACCAGCAGCGCCAGCATCAGTTCCCAGGCCCAAAACCGATAAAACCCATGGGACTGCGGATGGCCCATGGCCCGCCAGGAAATCCCCACTAGCACGCCACTTCCCACGGCGAACGCCAGCCATTGTTGCCACATACCTTTCTCCTTTTATCGGACCTTGCGACACACGCACACCGCAGGCGCTGCGCCGCTTGCAAGCCCTCTGCTACACTGCCGGCCCAGCGAATTTGACCCGGCACGCAATGGATCGCACACAACTGCACAGGCTGCTGCCCCACCAAGGCAGCGCCCTTTGGCTGGACCGTTTGATCGGCCACGACGCCCTGAGCATTTCCGGTCTTAGCGCCTGGCAGCACCTGGCCACCTTGGGCCGCGACGCCTCGCCGTGTTTGTTGTTCGAAGCCGCCGCCCAGCTTTGTGCCGCGCATGGTGCCTTATACGGCGATGACAGTGCCATTGAAATGGCCCTGGTTGGCAAGCTCTCGCAGCTGCAGTTGCACCATGAACCAGCAGTGCGTGACGGCGAATTAGTGGTCGCCGCCACCCAGGAAGCGCTAAGCCCTGGCGGCGCGTTATACGCCTTTAGCATTCACCATAAAGACCAGCTGTTACTGGACGGCAAACTGCTGCTGGTGCTGGTCCGTGCTTGAGCTGCGTAACCTCAGTTATCGCTACCCCAACAGCGAACGGGCGGCCTTGCAGGCGATCAACCTGCACCTGCGCGCCGGCCAATGCTTGGGCCTTCTGGGCAGCAATGGCGCGGGCAAAACCACCCTCCTCTCTCTGCTAAGTAACGTGCTACAGCCGCAGCAAGGCGAGTTGCTTTGGCAAGGCCCACGCAGCCTGGCCCTGGTGCCACAGCAACTGGCGTTTTATGCCGGGCTGAAGGTGAAAGAAAACCTCGAGCTATTCGCCGACCTCTACCGCCTGCGCGGTGCTGAGCGCAGCGCGCGCCTGCAGCTGTGCATCGAATGCACAGCGCTGGAAGACAAACTCAGCCGCCGCGCCGACAGCCTTTCCGGTGGTGAACAGCGTCGGCTGAATTTTGCCATCGGCCTGCTGCAACCTGCCCAGCTTTACCTGTTCGACGAAGCCACTGTGGGCGTCGATGCGCAAAGCCGGCAACTGCTGCTGGCCGCTGTCGAACAACTGACCGCGTCGGGTAAAGCGGTGATCTACACCAGCCATTACCTGGAAGAAGTCGAGCGCGTGGCCCAGCGCATTTTGTTGCTGCACGAAGGCCAAGTGCGCCTGGATCTGGACACCAGCCAACTGCTCGGCGCCGAACATGGCCTGCTACTGGAATGGCCCGAGCAACCGCCGGCAGGGCTAGATGCCGTGCTGACGCGCCTGGAGCTAAGCGCCGAGATGCTGCCCAAAGGCCTGCGTATCGCCGCGCTGGATGGCACGCAATTGGCGGTGATCAGCGAGTTCATTGCCAGCCAGTCGCCACTGCCCACGCTGATGCGTTTTGGTCGACCATCCCTTGAGCAGTTGTACCTGCGCCTGAATGGCGGTCAGCTATGAGATTGCTCGCGCTAGTGCGTAAAGAAGTGCTGCTGCTGGGCCGCGACCCGCACGCCTTGGCGGTGCTGTTTATTATGCCAGCGCTGTTTTTGCTGCTGATGGCCGGGGCCATGTCCAGCTATATGCAGGACCGCTTGCCGCCGTTGCAGTTGAGCCTGGAAATCCAAACAGCCAGCGAGGCCAGCGCGTTCTTCCTTAGCGCCCTGCAGGCACAGCTCCCAGACAGTTCGATCAGCGCTACGGCCGCCACAGGCACGGCCAATGTGCGCCTACATGCTGACTTTTCTGAGACCTTGCTGACCACGCCGCATATCGGCCCGAGCCTGAGCTTCCCTGCGCAGTTCGACCGCCTTTCGCGCCAACGCTTGCATAGCGCAGTCGGCATTGCTCTGGCGCAAACGCGCCTGCTCGCCTACCTGCAAGACAGCGGCGCGCTGGATGCCCAACTGAGTGCCAACGAGCGCCTGGAACTGATTCAGCAGCGCACGCAAAGCCAGATTGATGAACAGCAACAACTGGCCAACGGCGACCTCAGCAGCCAAGCCAACGCCACGCAAATGAGCGTGCCGGCCTGGCTGATTTTCGGCATGTTCTTTGTGGTGCTGCCCATGGCCGGTGGCTTTCAGCGCGAACAGCAAAGCGGCACGTTATTGCGCTTGCGCTGCATGGGCTTAAGCCTGCGCACGCTGGTGCTGAGCAAGGTGCTGCCGTATATGGCCTTGAACCTGGTGCAGTTCGCCGTGCTGCTGGCGTTGGGCGTTTATGGTTTGCCGGCCCTGGGTTTGGCGCCGTTGAGTTTGCCGGGCAACCCGCTGGCTTATGCCGCGCTGGCCCTCTGCATTGCCCTGACCACCAGTTGCCTGGGCCTGCTCTTGGCCGCGGTGGCACGCAGCACGGAGCAGGCACTATTACTCGGCGGCGGCACCAATATTTTGCTGGCGGCCATCGGCGGCATCATGGTGCCCAAAAGCGTTATGCCAGCGGCCATGGCCCAGCTGGCCGAAGTGTCTCCTATGAGTTGGGCGCTGGACGCCTTTCTCACCCTGCTGGTGGGCCATGGCTCACTGGCGGATATCGCCCCTTACTGCATTCGCCTGCTGCTGCTTGCCGCAGTGCTGGGTTCGCTGGGGCTGTTTCTGTTTAAGCAACGAGTGCAGCACACGCAATGGACCACACACTACTAGAACAACAGCTCAAGCAATTGCTGATCCGCGAATGCGATAAAGAAGACGATATCGACTGGCAAAGCATCAGCGACGACGAGCCGCTGTTCGGCTCCAAAAGCCGCATTCAAATGGACAGCCTCGATGCTTTGCAGGTGTCCCTGGCGTTGCAGCAGCACTACAACGTGCGCATCGAAGGGGCCAAAGACGGCCGCCGCATCCTCAACACCATTGCCACCATCGCAGCGCATATCAGGCAGGCACAGTGACTCCGGTATATCTGCAACGCGGCGCCTTGCATTGCGCGCTTGGTGACGACTTGGCTGGCGCCAGCCTGGCTATGGCTGAAGGTCGGCACGCCCATGGCCTGCCGTTTTTGCTGCATGAACTACAGGAACCGCGCCCCTTTCTGTACGTGCCCGGCGCGGCGCAAGCGTTCGACCAGCGCCTCGACCGCCTACTCAGCGAAACCCTTGGCACCGCACCGGGTGCGCTGGACGACTGCCTGCTGATCGTGGCAAGCACCAGCCTGGATATTGTCGAGCTGGAAACCATCGCGGCTGAGCAAGGCCTCTTTCAGCCGGACAACTCCACCTCGCTTGATCGCATCGCCGAAGAGCTGCGCCAGCGCTGGGGCTTTGCCGAAGCGTTCACCCTAAACACTGCCTGCACCAGCGCCGCCAACGGCCTGCTCTATGGTGCGCGCATGCTCGCCAGCGGCCAGTTTGCCCGCGCCGTGGTGCTGGCCTTTGAAACCCCGAGTGCGTTGGCCATGCAAGGCTTTGGCGCACTGGGTCTGCTGAGCCCCAGCGGCCACTACCGGCCGTTTCATCCGCAACGCGATGGCCTGGTGCTGGGCGAAACCTACGCGGCCGCCCTGCTCGCCTTGCAGCCAGGCACTGCGCCCTTGGCTCGTTTGCTTGGCGGCTACAGCGCGTGCGATACCAGCAGCCTGACCACCACCCGTGAAGATGGCAGCCATATCGACCTGGTGATGCAACGCGCCCTGCGCAGCGCCGGACAGCAGGCCGCCGACGTCGCGCTGGTAAAACTGCACGGCACCGCCACCCAAGCCAACGATGTAGCCGAACGCAACGGCATGCTAAGCCTTTACGGCGAGCAGATGCCGGCGCTGTGCGTACTCAAACCCTGGCTCGGCCACACCCTGGGCGCCTGTGGTTTAAGCGAAACCCTGCTGCTGATGCAGGCCCTGCAACAAGGGCAACTGCCAGGGTTGGATTACGCCAGCGAGGCCAGCTTGCCCTTAAGCACCGAGCCTATTTCGCTGGATGACGGCGCCGTATTGCTGGCCAACTTCTTCGGCTTTGGCGGCAACAATGCCAGCCTGGTGTTGCAATGCTGCGCCGTAGGAGGTGAGCAATGAAGGTTATTGCCGCCAGTGAAATTCACGGTCTGGCCAGCACCACTGACAAAGATCTGAAAGTCGCTCTGGGCCAATGGCTCAGCACCCCGCCCCGGCGTATCGACCGCCTGATCTTCCAAGCGCTGCTCGGCGCTGCGGCCATCAAGGAACACATCCGTAGCGACTGCGGCCTATACCTGGCCTCGCGTCACCCGGCACGGCCGACCATGATCGCCCTGCTCGAAGCGGTATGCGTGCAACACAAACAACCCAAGCCATTTGAGTTTGTGAACAGCGTAAGCAATGCCGCCGGCTTTCATGTCGCGCAGCAGCTAGGGCTGGAAGGGCCGAACCTGTTTATCGGCGGCGGGCCGCGGGCGTGGTCGCAATTGCTCGGCTTGGCGCAGGTGGATTTGCACGATGGCGTGGTCAGCCAGGCGTTATTGCTGGTGGTGGATGAGCAAGGGGACTTTTTGGTGCAGGGGGTAGTGCTGGAAGGTAGCGGCTCGCCAGTTGCTGATAGCTTTGCCGAATTGGTGAAGGGGGTTGAGGTGCAGCGTTTGGAACTCGGCGCCTCGGCGTAAACCGCTGCCCTTTCCCCGCCCTCTCCCCTATCCAAGCGACCACAGCGGGCGAAGGAGCCTAACTGCGTTCGCCGCGAGATAGGTGATGAATACCCCTCTCCCGCTTGCGGGAGAGGGGCTAGGGGAGAGGGCCGGCAGCAGCGCCTATCCCGCGCCAAACTAGCCCTACTTCAGCCCTTACCGCTTAGCCCACGCCCCCAACTCTTTCATCAACGCCCTTTCCTGCAACGCAATCGCCCTTAACGATTCAGCAATCGGGGCAAAATTCGGCGCTTCGGTTTTGCTCCGGCTGGCGCGTACACAGGCCGAGGCAAACTGCCGCCAGTTGTCGCCAATCGAGGTGAGCTGCACCGAGGCTTCCTGCAAATTAGCGTCGCCCAACTTCTCGCCCGCCTCCTGCAAAAAGCTCGCATACATAAAGCGAAAGCCCGCCCCGCCAGTCCCGATTTCTTCCTGCATACGCACGATATGGGTCAGGTACAGGCGATTGTATTTCTGCTGCGCCGGGTCGAGCTGTTCGACTTTGTTGGCTAGGTGCTGAATGCCGCGAACGCCAATCCACGGCAATGGCATACCGTCGAGAATGCGCGTGGTGGAGAGCACGCTCTGGCGAATCAGTTTGTTCCAGTCCTGCTCCAGCGGCACATCGTCCAACCAATACATCAGGCCCTTGGCGGCCAACGCGCCTTTGGCGAAGCGGGCTTTTTGCAGGTCTTCGCTGGCGCAGCGAACCGGTTCTTCAAACACCGGGTCGCTGATCAGGTAGTCGTTGCCGTCACGGCCATAGGCCAACAGGTTGTGGGCATTAAAGTGAAAGCGCATCTCGGGCGGAAAGTACGGCAACCAGAACACCGAGCTTTGCAGGCCGGCCAAGCGGCCGCCGTCCAATGCCGCATCCAACGCCAGGCGACCGTGCTCCGGATTACCAAAGGTTTGCGTATGCAGCTTGGCGCCCAGGCGTTTGCTCAGGGTTTTGATCAGGTACTTGGGCGGCATGCGGTAGGCAATCAGCGGCATGCCACTGAGCTTAACAATCGGTAGATAGGCAAACGCCAGGCCCGAGGCCAAGCCAAACGCCATGGGTTCGCTCATGGGTAAACCGGCGTGGGTCAGCAGGCTGGCCATCACCCCGCTTTCGCAGTGGGCGCTTTGCCGGTGTTGGAAACTGCTCATGCCACATCCTTTTGATTGAGCGTTTTTTGGTAGTCAGTCAGGGTCGCCAGCGGCAGGCCAAAGGCCTCGGCGTAACGGGCCAGAATGCGCGGTGATAGGCGTCGATAAATGGCCGGGCGAAAGTGCCGGCGAATGCGCCATTGAAACAACCCGGTGATCTGCGCCAACGCCGGTTCATCCATGCGGTAGCGGTACATCAGGCATTTCAGCGGCGATAGCTCGCCCCGTTGCCACGCGGTTTTAGCCTCAGCCTCCTGCGCCTCCAGCTCAGCCACAGCGAGCTGCGTGGCATAGGCTTCCGGCTCCCAGCCATCGCTTTGCGAGCCTTGGTAATGGCCGTCGGCGTCTACCGCGTAAACCAACTTACTGTGGCCACCGTAGGTGGAGCTGTGGTCTTGCGGCACCTCATCAAGCTTCATCGCCAACCACCGTCAGATGCATAAAGGCACTGGAGAAGCGCCCACTTTCGGGCACATAGCAAAGCAGGCGCTGGCCGCTCTTCAGCGCGCCACCGTTAAACAGCTCTTCAAGCATGATAAAAATCGACGCCGCACCGGTGTTGCCCTTGCTGGTGAGGTTGGTAAACCAGCGCTCTTGCGGAATCGGCAGATCGGCATTGCGCAGGCCGACGGCCAAGCGGTCGCGGAAGAATGCCGAGGAGTAATGCGGCAAGAACAGGTCAATGTCGTCGGCATGCAAGGCGCGCTTGGACATGATCCGCTGCAGCGCCTCCTCCACCGTGTACTTAACAATATTGTCGTTGAGCAGTTTGACGTTTTGCTTGATCGCCATAATCGAACGGCGGCCGCGTTCGTCGCTATCGTAGCGACTCCAGCCGGTGAGCTGGCCGTCAACCATATCGGCGCCGGCGTACATGCAGGCGGGCATCTGGTCGGCGAAGGAGTAAATATCCAGCCAGTCGATACGTAGGCTCAAGCCGCGGCTATTGGCGCGGTTTTGTACCAGCACGGCGCCGGCGCCATCGGAAAGCATCCAGCGCAAAAAGTCTTTTTCAAAAGCGATTTCCGGGTGGGTTTCCAGCTCTTCAACGCGGCTTTCGTATTCGGCGTTGAAGTTTTTTGCCTGCATCAACACCGAGGCCACTTCCGAACCACAGGCCACCGCGTTTTGGCTTTCGCCACTGGCGACGCTCAGCCAGGCGTATTTCAGCGCGCTCATGCCACACAGGCAGATGCCGGCGGTGGACACCACTTCGCACGGCGGGTTGCTCAGTTCGCCATGCACCATCACAGCATGGTTGGGCATGACTTGGTCGGGCGAGGACGTGCTGGCCACCAGACAGTCGAGCTGGTCAAGTTCAAAGCCATTACCAGCCAGCCCCCGAATGGCAGCGGCGCTGACCTGAGCATTATTCATGCTCGGCTCGCCGGTGGCGGGGTCAATCACGTAGTGACGCTGTTGAATGCCATTGCTGCGCAGCACCAGCTTGCGCGCGCGCGAAGGTCGGTCGCCGACGATGCCCAGGCGCCCTTCCATGTCGTCGTTGCTAACCGCGTCATGGGGCAAAAAGGCGCTGATGCGGTTGATATATACGGGCTGTACCACGGGACTTCCTCGAGTCACTTCAGGGCGCGCAAGGCGGCGTCAAATGCGCCGCGCGGGCACCCATCACTCACCAGACGGACCGGCAAAGTAGGCTTTCTGCCGCTGGGTACGGGCTTTGAATACCGGCGCCAGCAGCTTTTTCAGAACAGCGCCAAGCGGCACCACGGTAATAATCAGGCACAGCAAAAACACCACATACACCACCAGGCCAACGCCCCGACGCAGGCTCTGCTGCGGGCCGATGGCCGACAGCAGGCGGCTCCACAATTGGAAACTGCGGTTGCCGACGGTTTCGCTGCCGATCAGTTTTTCATCCACCCGCACAGCGCCGAGGCCTTGCAGCATGGGCTCGGTAAGCGGGGTGTTATCGGCGCTCAGGCGCTGGCCAATGGCTTCGCCGAAACGGCTTGCAGCGGCGATTTCTTGGTCGTCGATACCGGCACGCGGTACCCAGCTGTAGGGTTTCTGCCGGCCGGTAAACATCCATAACGGCGTTGACAAAAAGCTTGCGGCGGTGCCACAGGCGTCAGTCAGAGCGACGTTATCCAGCAGGCGCGCGCCCAGCTCGTTTAAGCGGGTTTTGAGTTTTTCCTGGGCCATCAGCCACATATTGCGGCAGCCGATGACCGTCACCACCGGCGTGTCGCGCAAGAGCTGGGCGGCTTCAGGGGAAGCGAGAAAACTGGTGACAGGTAGGGAGGGGGTCAGAAACCAGACTTGGTAGGCCAGAACAACCAGGTCGTAACGCTTGCCAGGGTCGACGGCCAGCGGCTTGAGTGGCTGGGGACGCATCAGCACGGTTTCAGGAAAGATGCGGAAAAAACTGAGAAACGGCCAGGGAAACGGGTAAGGTTGCGCCGGTTCGATAGCGAGAAAATCCACCTGAATATCGCTACGCTGCAGCAGCGGGCCGCAGACCGACTGCACCAGTCGGCTTAGCTGTCCCGTTTGTGAATAGTGAACCACCAACACCTGACGCATCGCGCGCGCAATCCTTGCAAAAAACTGTCGGAATTATGCCACACAGAAATCATCCTTCCGTAACCCAGCTCGCCCGTTCTGCCGGCTTGTTCCTGTTACTCGTCGGCGCACAGGCCATGGCCGGTGACATTGTGGTCAGGATCGACGGCGTTCAGGCCGAGGGCAGTTTTGCCTTGGCGCTGGTATTTGCCGATCAAAAAGAGTGGCCTACAACGCCGCTGCGCTCGCTAAACAGCACAGAGACAACCCTGCGTTTACGCAACTTGCCGCCCGGCCGCTATGCGCTGCAGCTGTACCAAGACAGCAACGGCAATGGCCAGTTGGACTTAAGCCCGCGGGGAGTTCCGTTGGAGCCGGTAGGGTTTTCGGCTAATCCGCCGTTGCTAACGGGCAAGCCTCCGCCGTTGAAGTGTTTATTCGAACATGGCCAGGGCGACACCGACGTGCAGATCCATCTGCAGTCGCCGAAAGCCAAAGGCTGACGCCAATCTCGTAGGGTGTGCTGTGCGCACCACGGTCAACACACGGACATTCCGTGGCGCGCACACCCAACGAAGAGCGCGCTCTAGTTTTTGATCTGCGAATCCGGCGTACGCCAAATCAGCTTGCTGGTGTCATAGCCCTGCCCTTTGGCCACCTCCAATAGCTTTTCCCGCATACCCGGCTTCAACTCCGGTGTGCGCGAGAGCAACCACAGGTATTCGTGGTTGGGGTTGCCGACAAGGGCGGTTTCGTAGTCTTCGCCCAAGTACAGCACCCAGTAATCGCCCTTGGTGACGCCGGGCAAGATGTCGCTCACCCAGTTATCAAAGGTCACCCACAGCTTGTCGGTCTTGCCCTCTTCTTGCGGCACGGCCTCGCCTTTAGCCTCTTCCCATTTGCCTTCGGCGGTGCGGCAGCGGTTAAGCACCCCGACTTTGCCATCGGCCTGCAAGGTGTAATGGGCTTCTGACTGCGCGCAGTTGCGTTGGAAGAACATTGGCAGACGCGCCGCCTCATACCAGGTGCCCTGGTAGCGTTCGAGGTCGACTTTATCCACAGTTTTCGGTGGCACCGGACCGGTACCGGAGTTGGTGCAGCCGACCAGCAAGGCGGCGGCGCATAGCGATAGCAGTAAACGCATAACACGCCCTCCTTATTTCAGGCCGTGGCCAGCAAACACCACGACTTTGTCGCCGGCGTATTGAATGCTGATGTAGGTCTCTTTATCGCCCCAGGTGCAGCTCGACAGGCCAATGGCGCCCGAGCAATCGGTAGGGCTGCCCAGCAGGCTTTCGACTTCGGCTTTGTTCATACCGACCTGGATTTTCGAGTAGTTGTCCTGATTGATCTTGCTGCATGCGGTAACCAGCACGCAGAAGGACAGCAGAAGAAGGCGACGCAGGGTCATGGGTTAGCTCCAAGGCAGGAAGAGAAGGCGAGAACTCAGCGTGGCACAGGCGGCCGGCGACTGCCTGTTTTGACGTCAGAAGCCGGAACCGGGTTCCTTGAGGTAGGAAATTTCGTCAGCCGTACTTTCACGGCCAAGTGCTTGATTGCGATGGGGAAAACGTCCAAAGCGGACGATCACGTGCTGATGGCGCTTGGCGTAGTCGAGGGTGTCGGCGAAGTACGGCCGCTCCTCGTCGCTAACCTGCTCCAGCAAACCGGCGAACAGTTCGACGGCCAAGGCTTGGCTGTCGAGGCTCTCGGTATGTTCCAGCACCAGGTAAACGAAGGTTTGTTCCAGCGGCGCCAGCGCCTGCTCCCAGCCAGCGGCCAGGCCACGGGCGACTAACTGTCGCGCGCGCAGATCGCCCGAGTAGGCAAAGGGGCTGTCGCGATAAATCATGCGCGGTAGTTGGTCGAGCAACAGGATCAGCGCCAGCCAACCCTCCGCGGTTTCCGTCCAGTCTTCCAGCTCGCCCGCCAGCGCTTGGCGTACCAACGGCGCGAAGTGCTCGCGGGCGTAGTCGTCCTGGCTATCTTGTTTGCCGAACCACAGGCTTTGCTGACTGCTGGCCACCTCGGCCGCCGTCTCGCCCGAACCAAACCACCAGTCGAGCAACGGCTGCCAAGGGGCGCTCATGGCTTAAGCCTTGTGATAGGAAGTGACGCGGTCGACTTCTTCTTTCGAGCCCAGGTACACCGCTACGCGCTGGTGCAAAGAGGTCGGCTGAATATCGAGAATGCGCTCGATACCGTTGGTGGAAACACCACCGGCTTGCTCGACAATAAAGGACATCGGGTTGGCTTCGTACATCAGGCGCAGCTTGCCCGGCTTGCTCGGCTCACGGGAGTCGCGCGGGTACATGAAGAGGCCGCCGCGGGTGAGGATACGGTGTACGTCGGCGACCATGGCCGCGACCCAACGCATGTTGTAGTTCTTGCCCAGCGGGCCTTCTTCACCGGCCAACAGTTCGTCTACGTAGCGGCTGACTGGCGCTTCCCAGTGGCGCGAGTTGGACATATTGATGGCGAATTCGGCGGTGGTCTCCGGAATACGGATATCGTCGTGGGTCAGTACAAAGCTGCCCAGCTCACGATCAAGGGTGAAGCCTTTAACGCCGTTGCCCAGGGTCAAAACCAGCATGGTTTGCGGGCCGTAGATGGCGTAGCCGGCACACACTTGTTTGGTGCCTGGCTGCAGGAAGGCCTGCTCGTCGAGGCTGTCGTTCTGGCTCAGGTATTGGTCCGGGCAACGCAGCACCGAGAAGATGGTGCCAACCGAAACGTTGACGTCGATGTTGGAGGAGCCATCCAGCGGGTCGAATACCAGCAGGTAGGCGCCTTTCGGGTATTTGCCAGGGATCTGGTAGGCGTTGTCCATTTCTTCGGACGCCATACCGGCCAAGTGGCCGCCCCATTCGTTGGCTTCAAGCAAGATCTCGTTGGAGATCACGTCGAGCTTTTTCTGCACTTCGCCCTGCACGTTTTCGGTGCCCATACTGCCCAGCACGCCACCCAGGGCGCCCTTGGATACCGCATGGCTGATCTCTTTGCATGCACGCGCGACCACTTCGATCAGGAAGCGCAGATCGGCGGGAGTGTTGTTGCTTCGGGTCTGCTCGATCAAGTAGCGGCTGAGGGTAACGCGGGACATGGACGGCTCCAGAGGGTTTGAAATCCCGCGCAGTTTAGCGCGAGTCTGCCTGCAATTCCTCCTGTCAGACCGGAGTGCTGTCAGGAGAGTTCACTGTGCGTCTAGGACGAGGCTTACAGTGAGGCAGTATGCATGCCACAAACCCGGTTTCGACCGCTGCGTTTAGCCTCGTAAAGCGCCGCGTCGGCAATCTGCAACAGGTCTTCAAGAAACTCGCCCTGGGCCGGCCAACACGCCAAGCCAGCGGATAACGTAACCGACTGCGGACCATTACGCGTACCCACCGGCGTAATCGCCAATTCCAGACAGATACGCTCCAACCGCTGCCGCGCTTCTTCGGGGCCGACACCGGGCAGAATCAGCAGAAACTCTTCGCCGCCAATTCGGAACACCGCATCGGTGCTGCGCAGCGCATCGGTAAGCAACTGCGCCACCAGCACCAGCACATCATCACCGACCAGGTGGCCATGGGCGTCGTTGAGCGCTTTAAAGTGATCAAGATCGATCAGCGCCAGAGCCAACGGCTTTTTCTCGCGCTGAGCCCGGGCTAGCTCACGATCAAAGAATTCGTCGAGGTAACGGCGGTTGTACAAGCCGGTGAGCGGATCGCGCAGTGCTTGCTCCTGCAAGCGCTCATGCAGGCTGGAAATAGTGCGCAAACGGTCTTCGCTCAGCGCCAGCGCATCGGCCAGATGGCGCTCGCTGAGGTGTCGCTGAGTGACGTCACGCAAGTACAGCATCTGCCCAAGCAATGACGAACCGTTGCGGGTGGCGCGCTCAATAGCGCGGCAACTGACTTCGAAATAGCGTGGCGGATCTTCCAGAGTTAGCAGGCGGTCGCTACCTAGGGTGGCGGGCTGCTGCAACAGGGCCTCCAGCGCCGCGCCATAAACCGGCCACTCCCCCAGAGCCACGCCCTGCTGGAACTCGCGTTGATTGGCCAAACGGCAGGCGGCAGGGTTGGCTTCCAACAGGCGGTGCTGGGTGTCGACCACCAGCACCGGGTCGAGCAACTCCTGCAGCAACAGATGCCGCGCCACGGGCAGCAGATCAAACAACCGCACGCCGACAATCAGCCAGGAGAAGGCTAGCAAGGTAAAGGCAAAACAGAATGGCGTAGGGTCGAAGCCAAACAGCTGCACATCCCAGAACACATACGACAGGTTGGCGCCCCACGGCAGCAGAGTGACCAGCACAAACGCCAGATAATGCCGGCGATGCACCCCACGACTAAGCACCGCAGCCTTGATCACCACCGCCAGGCAGAACAGTACAAACGCGTACTCGTAGATCGCGGTGGCGTAAAACAACGGGCCGTGGCGATAGAGCAACGGCGCGCCGGGTTCGGCATTCAGCGGCGCGGTTTCCGGGGTATAGAACAGGCCGTGCCACGGGTTACTCAGCGCCAGCAACCAGACCACAACCGGCACCACCGCAAATACCGCCACCTGGCTCAACGGCAGCGGCTTGCGCTCGCTATTGACGTACTGCCAGAGAAACACCGCCCAAAACGTCGGCAACCCAACAATGCCGGGCCAGGCCATGCTGGCCCAGAACATTTTGCAATCGCTGCTTTGCGCTGCCATTTCCAGACTGGCCGCCAACAGCCACCAAAAGCTGGCCAAATGCAAAAGAAAGAAACTGTCACGGCCCGGAAAACCGCGCTGGCGGGTAACCCAATGGGCAAGCATAAGCACGCCGACGCACACCAGCAGGGTAAACACCACCGGCATGCTCAACGCCCAACCTGAATTACTGCAAAGGTTCATGACCTTACACCTACAGCCAAATAGCCCGTCACCCGAAAAGGGCGGAGCCACCTGTGGTAAACCTCAAGGAAAAGTGCTGTGCCAGCAAAGCCAGAAAGGCCCGGATGCCAGCATTGACGCGCGTGCGCAACGATACGTCATCTAGTAGCGAAAACTAAAGATCTTCCGCGTAACAAGACGGCAACGGATCACCCTGCTCGCTGCGGAGCTGACCCGCACTTGCCGTGCGCATCTGCCTATCTGTCGTTCTATGCAACCGCATCCGCTGAGCGATTTGTTTCGCGCCTTACGCGCGACTCACTTTTTGCCAGTCGCGGCAAAAAGTAAGCAAAAAACGCTTGCCCCTACCTTGGCCTTCCGCTGCGCTCCAGGTTCCCTCCCTCCGCCGTTACTCCAGGGGCACGGCACAACGGGCCTTCCATGGCCCGATGTGCCTCTCGCCGCGTCCCTGCGGCTCAACCCCTTACGCAACGACTCCGCTCGGCCTGCGATGAACGGGGCGGGCAGGTCAAAAGCAGATCAAAAGCAGATCAAAGCGGGTCCGTAATCCGCTCTTGAGAGACGCATGTACCGGAAATTAAACCTTCTGCGCCCGCAACAAGCTCAACGCCATGCCCACCAGCAACGCCACCCCTACTAGCAGCACAGCCCACAGCCCATAACGCTGCCAATCAATGCTCGCCTGTTGCGCCGCCTGCGCGGCAGGTGCAGCCACCTGCTCCGGAGTGCCTGCCTTAGCCACGCCAAGCTTGGCCAAGCGCGTCTCGTCATAGCCCGGAATCAACGTCGCCAGCGGCAGGCTATTGGCCTTGCCATTGGCATTACCCAGCGCCAGCACATAAGGCGGCGTCCCACGGGCAAGAAACACTAACTGCGTAGCTCGCAACCCAACGCGCACGGTCGGTGCGCCCTTGCCAAGGCCACCGCCGCGCGGGTCAACCTGCAGGCGCAGGTGCTGTACCCATTGCCCGGGCAACTGCAGCTCATCGTGAATCACGTCTTTACCGTTCTCCGGCAAGCGATACAACAGACCACGCGCCAGCGGCTGCCAACTGTCTTTGCTGTCGCGCCGCGTGCTGACGTTTACCGGCGCCAAGGTGTTGGCTTGCACCAGTTCGACCCGCAGCAGTTCCAGCGGCAGTGGCACCGGCAGATCAAGGGTGTATTCACCTTCCTTCACCACGGTGGTCGCCAGGCTGTCCGACCACGACATCGGCGCCGGCACGCTGCTGCGGGTGGTGCTGGACAACTCGGCGCTGATCAGCACCGGCGCTTTTTGCGGCGCTAGCCACAGCAGGCGAAGGTAACGGGCGCGTTGGCCGGGCAAGGTGGTGTCGCGCTGTTCGATGCGTTCATCGGCAAAGGCCAGGCGAGCAATCTGGCCATCGTCCCAGCGCGACCAGGTTTGCAGGTCGTCACTGGCTTCGATGGTGAAGCGCTGGAAACCGTCCTGTTCGGAGGTCCAGTCCAGGCTTAGTTTGTTCAGCGGCGCGTCGATGGCGCTGGCGTCCAGCAACCAGCCGCGCAGCACTTGTTGTTTGTCGGTGGTGGTGACGGCTTCTGGCCCGACTTCAACGATGGTGCCGGTGGTGGTGCGCTGTACGCGCACGCTGGGCGCACCAGCGGGGGCATCAACGGCGCTGTATAGCGGGAACCACTTCACCGCTGTGGCGGTATTGGTTTCGCTTTGCTCGGCGCTACCCACGGTCAGGGCATAGGCCTGGGCTTCGCCTTCGGCGTTGAACACCCGCAGATCGCGCATATCGCCAAAACGTGCCGCCAGGCGCAGGGCCATGGGTACTTCCAGGCGGTACCAGGGGCCTTCGCCGCTGACGGTGAGCGGCACCTGGGTGCTGTAGTCCGAGCGTTGTTCGGCAATAACGCCGGCCGCCGTCAGGGTGACAACAGCGCCGAGCACCACACGGCGCAGGGCCGCCGGAGAAAACAGCGTACTCATGACTGGGCCTGCTCTTCTTCAGTTTCAGTAACCGCGTGCCGAGGCGGCAGCGGGGCAAAATAACCGACGATCAATAGCAGCACGCCGACGCCAATAAACGACACGATGCGTTCCAGGCCACCGCGATTGCCCAGCTCGACAAAGAACAGCTTGGCCACCACCACACCAATCAGCGCGGCGCCCACCAGCCAGATTTCGCGGCGGGTGCGCAGGTGGCCAAAAATCATCAGGGCCAGGGCGATCAGGGTCCAGATAATCGACAAGCCGGCCTGCACCAGCATCGATTCCAGCAACAGGTCGAGCTGATACGGCACGCCACCCCAGTGGTGCGCGGCACGGAACACCAAGGCGGTAAACAAGGCAAACAGCGATGCTCCGGCCACCCCTTGCGGCAACCAGCCCAGGCGCCCGCCGTCGGGCAACTGCGGCAAGGCGCTATGCAACCAACGGCACACACCAAACAGGGCGAACAGCATGCCCAATTCCAATGGGTTGATCAGCGGTACATACGGCAGCGGCTCGGCGTTGCCGTCACTGGCAATGTTGGCCAGCCAGAACCAGCCGAGCATCAGTACAGCCAACGGTAAGGCGGCGTAGTAGCGGTACTCGCGGGAATAAGCGCGCACCGGCCACGGCCAGTTGCGTGGCGAGGCCATGGCCAACAGGTAGGCACTTGGCAGTACCGCCCAACCCAGCCAACGCCAGGCGTTGTAATGGTCCGACAGCACATACAGCAGGTAGCGCAGTTCCAGCGCCAGCACGCCGAGGATCAGCCAGCAGCCCAGCACATGCGCCGCGCTTAGCGCACCCGCAGGCAGCAAGGCCGCCAAGCGCCGCAGCGACCACAGGTGCACAGCAAACAACAGGCCCCAACCCAACCAGCCAAACTGCGCGGCCGGGTGATACTGCCCATTCCAGGCATACAGCAGCGCCACACCCGCCGCCGGCACCAATAACGGACAGAGCAAAGCCAGCGCTTGCCAGTTCTCACGGGCGGCGAGCCAGGCCCACAGCGCCACACTGGCGGCCGCGATGATCAGCAGGAACGGCACCTGCAAAGCAGGCTCAGCAAAGCGCAGCACTTCGCTGACTGCCACCAGCGTCCACCAACCAGCGCCCCACACCACCAACAACTGCGACAGACGCTCCAGGCTCAGGGCGCCCATGGCATCGGCATCGTTGCGCGCGGCACGCATTAGGCGCCAGGCCCCGACCATGGCGGCCAGCGCTAGGGTGGCCGGCGTCCAGAAGCCGGCGTGGGCCAACGGCCGCAACCCTTCGCTGCTCAGCGGCCCAAGCAACAGCGGGCTGGCGGCAAGAAAGGCGATACCGCCCAGCGCTTGCAAGAGCAAACCAAAGACAAAACTGGCGCGCTGTTGCAAGTGCAGGCTAAGCCAGACAATCAGCAAACCACTGCCCGCCCACACGGCGCTGGCGGTTTCCCACGGCAGCACAAACAGCACCGCCAGGTTGATAAACACCAGGCCCACCAGCAACACCAGCGACAGGCCACGCATCAAGCCGGCGTCTTCGCGCACCTGCTTGTCGCGCGCCGCCACCAGCATGCCGCCGATAAGCGCCAAGCCAATCAGCGAGGCCACCACCAGACCACGCCAGCCTGCGGTGAATACCCCGGTGTCATCACCCGTGGCACCGCGCAGTTGCAGCAAGAAGATCGCGCCACCAAGCAATTGCACAGCAAAGGCAGTGAACAAGAAGCTACGCGATTGAATGCGCAAACCAACAAACAAGGTCGCCAGCCCGGCGATGGCCCAGGCGATAGCCGTGGCTTCGGCACGCAGGTTGAGCGGTGCCAGCAGGTAGAGGAACGTCAGGCCCAGCACGGCCAATATAGGAACACCGCGACGCTCCCAATCGCTGGCCTGCTCAGGCGAAGCCTTACGCAGTTGCTGATGGCTGAACAGCAGCGACAGGCCCAACAGCAATGCCCCGAGCCACGAGCCATACAGCATGGACGTGACGCCATCGTGCAGGCCAACCAGGAAGGCCAACGCCGCGCCCAGTTGCAGCAGCATGGCAAACGCGCGGGCCAATGGCCGTTGCTGACGCAGGCCAAGCCAGAAGATACCAGCACCTTCGACGGCCCAGGCGGCGGACGTCCATTGCGCATCCAACCCCAGAGGGATGGCCAGCGAACCAAAGATCACCCCCAGCGCCATGCAGGTTTCCACCAGCAATAAGGCGCGCCCCGGCGCACGGCCGACCAGAATACGGGCGATAAACATATACAGCAGGCCCATGGCCAAGGCGCTGAACGCAGCGGCAAATTCGAGGTGCTGCACCAGCGCAAACTGCAGGCCGAAACCGACCAAGGGCGGACCGAACAGCATGGTGCCGTCGACGTAGTCGCCCTTACGCCGCGACCAGCTCAGTACCGCCTCACGGCTATCGTCCGCCGGGCCGTCACTGAGCTCGCGCAACTTGCGCCGGGCGAACAGCAACCCAATGGCGACGTACATCAGGAAGAACAGCACCAGGAAGGGTTCGGTGCTCCAGAGCAATTCCGGCGTGTAGGAGCGCGCGCCCCAGGCAAAGCCGATCCCAAAAGTGCCGACAAAACCAATCAAGTTCAGCGGACGCCACGCTTTGAACCAGGCGATGGCGAGAATGCCGCTGTTAAGCAGAATGAAATAGGAGAACAGCGCGACATGGTTGCCGCTGCCGGTAGAAGTCAAAATCGGCGCGGCGAAACCGCCAAGGGCGGCGACGGCAGCCAAGGCCATGGCGTTCTGCGTGACGGCGAGAATGGCCGAGCAAATGGTGACGACCACCAGCAGGCTGAGGGCCATTTTCGGATCGAGCAACGGGTGCAGGCGGAAGGCGGCAAACACCGTCAGGTACAGCACGGCAATACCGGTGCCCTGCAACATCAAGGCGTAGCTGGGGTTACGCAGGCGCAGCCACCAGCCCAAGCCCAGTAGCGCGATCGCCGCAGCGGCGACGCCGGCGTAACGCACCTCCACCGGCACCACCATGCCTTCGGTGGCATAGCGCAGCAGAAAGGCCAGGCCAAGAAACAGCAGCACCACGCCAATACGCAGCACGGTATTGCCACCAAACAACCAATTCTTCGCCGCACTAAAACCGCGTTCGAAAATCGACGGCTCGCGTGGTGTTGGCGGCGCTGGCGGCTGGCGGGGTGGTTGCGGCCGCGCGATGGGCTCACGAGCCCACTCACCCGTCGCGTCGACAGGGGCGGCGGCGACAGGCTTGGGCGGGAGGGATTGCAGCTCAGGCGGCAGTTCAAAAATCAGCGCGGGCTCTTCGGTCTCGGCAATAACCGGCTCGGGTTGCGGCTCGAGGGTGAAGTTCAGCTCTTCAGGGGTAGTGGCCGGCATTTCGAAATGCACTGGCGCGGGCTTAACAGCGGCCACCGGAGCCTTCACGGCGCCCTGCTCAAGCGTTTGCAGCCGCGCGTTAATGGCATCGGTGCCGCGCTCAAAGCGCTCGGCAAAGGCCGTCAGCTTGCCGCGCAGGTGTTCGTTACTGAGCTTTAGTTCGCGCAGCTGCCACCATTGGCCAGCGGAAAAACCGAGCAATGCGCCGAGAAAACCGTCCGTGATGGACTCATCGAGCGAAACGCCGATAAGCAAACCGACCAGCATGAAAATCCATTGCATGCAGCACTTCCTAGTGATGTGAACGGCACTCAGGGGTAGCCCAATGACTACAGCACTCTCGGCAAAGTCACGCCTTGCCTCACAGCTTCCCTGTCGAACCATGCGCAAGCCGTGGCCTGCAGCGCCGCCGAGTATATCCGCCTGCGGCCACTATATCGCCACACAGGCGCACGCTTTGGCACGATTCGGCGGATGGTTGTTCACAATTTCACCAATCCCGCTATCATGCCGCCCCCACACGGCGTAGCGCTTATCCAAAGCCAGGCCCAACTGTGGCCGGTCAGCGTTTACAACAGGTGTGCAAGTCATGACAAAGCTATTGGTAGTGGGTGCCGAACTCGATCGCACCGACACCTGGATCAAATACGAACGCACCATGTGCAGCAGCTGTGTTTCCAGCTGCTGCACCATGCCGGTGGAAGTGAAATTCGCCGATCTGTTGCGCATTGGCTTGGTACAAGAATTCGAACGCAGCGAACCGCCCAAACAGATCGCCAAGCGCCTGATGAAAGAAGGCGTGGTTGAGCGTTTCAACCAGAAATACGGCATCTACACGCTGACGCGCATGGGCAACAACGATTGCCTGTACCTCGACCGTAAAAGCCGCTTGTGCACCATTTACGAACAACGCCCCGACACCTGCCGCAACCACCCCAAGATTGGGCCGCGGCCTGGGTATTGCGCGTATAAGCCAAAGCCTGCGGCCAAGGTTTGATCGCATAACGGCCGGCCCTCACCCCTAGCCCCTCTCCCGCAAGCGGAAGAGCGGAACAGATCGGCGCTCGACGCCACTACTCGGCCGAGCTCCCTCTCCCGCTTGCGGGAGAGGGTTGGGGTGAGGGGCCGTTGATGTCCATGCCACAAACCCCACACAAATAAAAACGCCCCCGGCCTTTCGACCGGGGGCGTTTTTATTTAGCCGAGGCTAAGTCTTACTTAGCGGCTTTCTTGGCAGCGCGGGTGCGCTCGCCTTCGTCCAGGATCTTCTTACGAAGACGGATGGATTTCGGCGTTACTTCGCACAGCTCGTCGTCCTGGATAAATTCCAGAGCCTGCTCCAGGGTGAAACGAACCGGCGGAACCAGGGCGATCGTTTCGTCCTTGCCCGAAGCACGCATGTTATCGAGCTTCTTGCCTTTGGTTGGGTTTACACCCAGGTCGTTGTCACGGCTGTTCAGACCAACGATCTGACCGTTGTAGATGTCCTGACCGTGCTCAACAAACAGCTTGCCGCGTGCTTGCAGGGTTTCCAGCGAGTAGGTCAGTGCCTTACCGGTTTCAACCGAAACCAGTACGCCGTTCTGACGGCCAGACATATGGCCCGACTTCATCACATCGTAACGATCAAAGATCGAGGTCAGGATGCCTGCACCGTTGGTGAGGGTCAGGAACTGGTTACGGAAACCGATCAGACCACGGGCTGGAATGTTGTATTCCAGACGTACACGGCCCTTGCCATCCGGGGACATGTTGGTCAGGTCGCCTTTACGCAGACCCATTTCTTCCATGACCTTGCCCTGCGCTTCTTCAGGGATGTCGATGGTGACGTTTTCGAACGGCTCGTTCTTCACGCCATCAACCATACGGATGATTACTTCCGGACGGCCTACACCCATTTCGAAGCCTTCGCGACGCATGGTTTCGATCAGTACCGAGAGGTGCAGCTCACCACGGCCGGAAACCTTGAACTTGTCAGCCGAGTCGCCTTCTTCAACGCGCAGTGCCACGTTGTACAGCAGCTCTTTGTCCAGACGCTCTTTGATGTTGCGGCTGGTAACGAACTTGCCTTCTTTACCGCAGAACGGCGAATCGTTGACCTGGAAGGTCATGGATACGGTCGGCTCGTCGACAGTCAGCGGCTTCATCGCCTCGACGTTGTTCACGTCGCACAGGGTGTCGGAGATAAACAGCTGATCCATACCGCTGATGCAGACGATGTCGCCGGCGGCGGCTTCTTCTACGTCAACGCGGTGCAGGCCGTGGTGACCCATCAGCTTGAGGATACGGCCGTTGCGGCGTTTGCCGTCGGCGTCGATCGCTACCACTGGGGTGTTCGGCTTAACGCGACCACGGGCGATACGGCCAACACCGATAATGCCGAGGAAGCTGTTGTAGTCCAGAGCGGAGATTTGCATCTGAAACGGACCGTCACGGTCGACTTTCGGCGCAGGTACGTTGTCGACGATCGACTGGTACAGCGGGGTCATGTCTTCAGCCATGTCGGTGTGGTCCAGACCGGCAATGCCGTTCAGGGCCGAGGCGTAGACGACTTTGAAGTCCAGCT
>CAZIWV010000055.1:0-22124 GCA_964543145.1 uncultured Pseudomonas sp. | reverse complement strand
AACATCACCAAACTCAACCTGGAACTGGGCGGCAAAGCGCCGGCCATTGTGCTGGCCGATGCCGACCTGGAGCTTGCGGTTAAAGCTATTACTGCCTCGCGGGTGATCAACACCGGGCAAGTGTGCAACTGCGCCGAGCGGGTGTACGTGGAACGCAAAGTGGCCGACCAATTTATCGAACAACTGGCCAAGGCCATGGCCGCGACCAAATACGGCGATCCATCGGTAGATACCGACCTGGACATGGGGCCATTGGTTAACCAGATCGGTCTCGACAAAGTCGCGCAAATGGTCAAAACCGCCAGTGGCCAGGGCGCGCAAATTATCACCGGCGGGGCGGTAGCGGACCTGGACAAAGGCTTCCACTACCAACCCACCGTACTTGCTGGCTGCACCGCAGACATGGAGATCATGCGCAAAGAAATCTTCGGCCCGGTGTTGCCCGTGCAGATCGTCGACGACCTCGACGAAGCCATCGCCCTGGCCAACGACAGCGAATACGGCCTGACTTCCTCGCTCTACACCCGCAACCTGAGCGCCGCAATGAAAGCCAGCCGCGAAATCGACTTTGGCGAAACCTACATCAACCGCGAAAACTTCGAAGCCATGCAAGGCTTCCACGCCGGCACGCGTAAATCCGGCATTGGTGGCGCCGATGGCAAGCACGGGCTGTACGAATTCACCCATACCCATGTGGTGTACATCCAGGAATAAACGCCTGGGAATGACTAGGTCAGCAGTGCTTTTTAGCGGGCGCCATTTACACGGTATGGGCCCGCTTTTTTTCTTCGAGATTTAACAGCTAAATCAAAAGCCCCTCTCCCCCAGCCCCTCTCCCGCAAGCGGGCGAGGGGAGCAGACCGCGTGGGCTGGTAGTCATCCCTCACTAGCTTGTGGGCGCCCGGCTAGGGGAGAGTGGCCCTTGATCTAGCTTTTGATCTTGATCTGCCCCGCCCCATTCACCGCAAGGCCGAGTGGAGTCGTTGTGTAGGGGGGCGCCGGCTAGGTTGAGCGGCAGGAGCCGCGAAAGGCGTGGGGCCATGGATGGCCCTGCACGCCGACCCCCGGAGCAACGGCGCAGCGAGGGAACCCGCAGCGCAGCGGAGGGCCAAGGTAGGGGCAAGCGTTTTTGGTTACTTTTTTCTGGTCCGGCATCCCGGCGACTGGAAAAAGTGACTCGCGCGTAAGGCGCGAAACCAAACGTTCAGCGCACGCGTTAATGAAGGAGCACACCAGCCCGAGCAGCCCGCTCAAAACACCGCATTCGGCTGCACAATCCCATACCGCTTCATCTTCCGATAAAGCGTCGACCGCGAAATACCAAAGCTCAAAGCCGCCGCCGAGATATTCCACTGATGCTGCCGCAACGTCGCATACAAATGCCGCACCTCATCGCCACCCAACTGCTCCGCCAAATTGCTCGCCGCCAGCGGCTCTGCAGCCACCGGCAACGCCACCACCCCCTGCAACTCCGCCGGCAGGCAGTCACTATCAATCACCCCATCTTCGGCCAGCGCCACGGCATAACGTAGGCAGTTCAACAGCTGGCGAATATTCCCCGGCCAGCCATAGGCCAACAACCGCCCGCGCGCCTCAGCGTCCAAACGCAACCCCGCCGCCGCAGCCTGCGCAGCCAGCAACTGCTCAACCAACTCCGCCCGATCACTGCGCTCACGCAGCGCCGGCAAGTGCAGGGTCATGCCGCTCAGCCGGTAGAACAGGTCTTCGCGAAACTGCTTGGCACCTATCATCCCGGCCAAGTTCTGGTGGGTGGCCGAGACCACCTGCACATCCAACGCAACCGGCGTCTGCGCGCCCAGTGGCGAGATTTCCCGCTCGGCCAGCACGCGCAATAAGCGCGTCTGCAAGTGCGCCGGCATATCACCGATTTCATCCAGAAACAGCGTGCCGCCATTGGCCAGTTCCAACTTGCCTTTCTGGCCTTTTTTGTTGGCACCGGTAAAGCTGCCGCTGCGATAACCAAACAGTTCGCTCTCGATCAGGCTTTCCGGAATCGCCGCGCAGTTCAGTGCCACAAAGGGCCCGCTGCGCCGCGCGCTGGCGTGGTGGATGGCGCGGGCAAAGGCTTCTTTGCCGGTGCCGGTTTCGCCGGTGAGCAGAATCGGGATGCCCTTGTCGAGCACCTTGCGAATGCGCCGCACACCTTGTTGCAGCAGTGGGTCGTTGCCACCCAGTTGCTCCAGTTGCGGGTGCTGTTGCGCGCCGGGGCGAGCCGGCAGGCTGGCGACCTGTGCCGGGCGCACGCGGCCCGCAGGTATGCGCAGGCCAACATCCACCAAGGCTTCGTCAATCAGCGCACGCATCTGCACGCCACGGGCGCCGCCGCTGGTCATGCTCAGCAGTTCCTCGACGCTGGCCGGCAACAGGCTGTCGATATGCCGGCCCAGCAAGGCCTGCTGTTGCACCTGGTCGTAAGCAACAAAGGCCGCGCGATTGGCGCCGATGATGCGGCCGCTTTCGTCGATGGCCAGCAACTGTTCGTTGGCCAGGTCGGTGATGTCGTCGCGCGGTTTGATCGCCAGGGTCAGGCAGTCGCGGTAACGCTGGCGGAAGTGCGAGTTTTCGATCATGCGCGCATACATGATCACCAGTTGCAGGGTCAGGTACTGCGCCTCTTTCGGCCCATCGCTATTAAGGCTGGTGGCGTTCAGGCAACCGCGCAGCAAACCCTGGGCATCAAAGATCGGCGCCACGGAACAGCTGAGGCGAAAGTTGGAGGTGAGGAAGTGTTCTTCGCGGTGAATGGTCATCGCCTGCGCGGCGGCCAGGGCGGTGCCGATGCCGTTGGTGCCGGCCACTGCTTCATCCCAGCGCGCGCCAACAATCAGCCCCGACTGGGTGTACGGGTCGCGCTGACTGGGCAGGCGCGAGTCAAGGGTAATGCCCTGCTCATCACTTAGCAGCACGGCAAAGCCGGCCTGCACCACGCGCTTGGACAGCCCGGTGACGCCTTGGCTGGCGATGGCCAGGTATTCCTGATGCTGCTCCTGGTGCTGACGAATCTCATCGGCGCTGAGGATATGTTTGACGTTCACCGCGCGCGGGTTGAGCTGGTACAGGTTGACGCTGCGGTACAGCGACTCGGCAATTACCCGGTCAGGGCGGATGCCGCGTTCGGGGAAGTGGTCTTTAACAAAGGCGGCCAGTTCACTGGCGTTGGTTTCCACGGCATGCAAGGGCATTTGAACAGGCATAGGAACTCCTGGGGGCCGATGTCGCGACTTAGGTAAAGCGGCTCGGCTGTTGTTTTTGTAAGGCTGCTAACGAAACGGATGCTGCAACCATAGACCTCTGGTCTGCCTCTTGCAGTCATCCATCCGTCGCATAGCTGCCGATGCAGCAAGCGACATGCCGAATGTTTTATGCCGGCCGGAAAGGCCCGAGCCAGCGCGCTGCAAGGTGTGCAGGGCAGGGAAGGGCTGCAACAGCCGGTGTGCCACGGATGACACAGGTGTCGCACGGCCGCTATTCAGTTGTAGCAACGGCGCTACTAAATCAGGGCCAAAACTCGTTCGAAAGTAGCATTCGGCGGGGGTGGTGCTGGTGGTTAACTCAGGCTGTCGGTGAAAGCCGGCGAATGCATTCGACGTAAAACGCAGTACCCACTTAATAAAAAGAGGATCGACCCATGTGGACTAAACCCGCCTACACCGACCTGCGCATTGGTTTTGAAGTAACGATGTACTTCGCCAATCGTTGAGCCTTGGTCGCGTAAACGTGCCCCGGTTCGCCGGGGCATTGGCCAACGAGCCTGTCTGCCAAAGCGCCTGTCTGATCGGGAACGCCCTATGTTTATCCGAATTCTTGGTTCTGCTGCCGGCGGTGGTTTCCCCCAGTGGAACTGCAACTGCCGCAACTGCCGTGGCGTGCGCGCCGGCACCTTGCGCGCGCAACCGCGTACGCAGTCATCCATCGCCCTGAGCGATGACGGCGAGCAGTGGATTCTATGCAACGCCTCGCCGGATATCCGCGTGCAGCTGGAATCTTTCCCGGCCCTGCAACCGGCACGCCAGCTGCGCGATACCGCAATTGGCGCGATCATTCTGCTCGACAGCCAGATCGACCACACCACCGGCCTGCTGAGTCTGCGTGAAGGGTGCCCGCATCAGGTCTGGTGTACCGAGATGGTTTATCAAGACCTCAGCAGCGGGTTCCCGCTATTTCCCATGCTCAGCCACTGGAACGGCGGCCTGCAGCACAACCTGATCAAACTCGACGGCGAGCCCTTCAGCATCGCCGCCTGCCCACACCTGCGCATTACCGCCATTGCCCTGCGCAGTAGCGCGCCGCCGTATTCGCCGCACCGGGGCAACCCGCACCCTGGCGACAATATTGGCCTGTATATCGAGGACAGCCGCAGCGCTCGCTCGCTGTTCTACGCCCCTGGTTTAGGCCAGGTCGATGATGCCCTGCTTAGTTGGATGAGGCGCGCCGATTGCCTATTGGTTGACGGCACCCTGTGGCGCGACGACGAAATGCGCGTGTGTGAAGTGGGCGACAAGCTCGGCAGCGAAATGGGCCATCTGGCCCAGAGTGGGCCGGGCGGCATGATCGACGTGCTGGATGGCTTGCCCGGACCACGCAAGGTGCTTATCCACATCAACAACACCAACCCGATTCTGGATGTGGACTCGCCCGAGCGGGCGGTGTTGGAAGCGCACGGAATTGAAGTGGCCTGGGATGGCATGAGTATCGAGCTGTAACAACGGTAGGGTGTGCTGTGCGCACCAAGCGACTGACGTGACATCGCCATGGTGCGCACAGCACACCCTACGGGCACCCATAACAATAACTAGGATCACCCCATGCCGACTGCCCTAACCCCCGCCGAATTCGAGCAAGCACTGCTCGCCAAGGGCGCCTATTACCATATCCATCACCCGTTCCATGTGGCGATGTATGAAGGCCGCGCCAGCCGTGAGCAGATTCAGGGCTGGGTGGCCAACCGCTTTTACTATCAGGTCAATATCCCGCTAAAAGACGCGGCGATCATGGCCAACTGTCCGGACCGCGACACCCGCCGCGAGTGGGTGCAACGCATCCTCGATCACGATGGTGCGCCTGGTGAGGAGGGCGGTATTGAAGCCTGGCTACGCTTGGCCGAAGCGGTTGGGCTGGACCGCGAGCAAGTACTGTCGCAAGAGTTGGTGTTGCCCGGCGTGCGTTTTGCCGTTGACGCCTACGTGAACTTCGCCCGCCGCGCCAACTGGCAGGAGGCGGCCAGCAGCTCGCTGACCGAACTGTTCGCCCCACAGATTCACCAATCGCGCCTGGACAGCTGGCCGCAGCATTACAGCTGGATCGACCCCGCCGGCTACGACTACTTCCGCACCCGCCTGAAACAAGCGCGCCGTGATGTGGAACATGGCCTGCGCATTACCCTGGCGCACTACACCACCTACGAGAGCCAGCAACGCATGCTGGAAATCCTCCAGTTCAAACTCGACATTCTCTGGACCATGCTCGATGCCATGAGCATGGCCTACGAACTCAAGCGCCCGCCGTATCACAGCGTCACCGATAAAAACGTATGGCACCGGGGGATTGCGCTATGACGCCTGTGGATAAAATCCCGGTGCTGCGCCGTGGCTACCGCTTTCAATACGAACCGGCGCAGGCCTGCCATGTGCTGCTCTACCCCGAGGGCATGATCAAGCTCAACGACAGCGCCAGTGAAATTTTCAAGCTGGTCGATGGCAAGCACGACGTCGCCGCCATCATCGCCAATCTGACTGCGCGCTTCCCGGATGTGCCAGGCATCGACGAAGACATCTTCGCGTTTATGGAGGTGGCCAGTGCTCAGTTCTGGATCGACTTTCTCTAAGGTCGAGAGCGCTAAGCCTGGCCTGCCACCCCCCGGCCCACCGCTGTGGCTACTGGCGGAGCTGACCTACCGCTGCCCGCTGCAATGCCCGTATTGCTCCAACCCCTTGGACTTCGCCAAGCATGGCCAGGAACTGACCACCGCGCAGTGGATTGAGGTGTTTCGCCAAGCGCGGGAAATGGGCGCCGCGCAGTTGGGCTTTTCCGGCGGTGAACCGCTGGTGCGCCAGGACCTCGCCGAGCTGATCAAAGCCGCCCGCGATATGGGCTACTACACCAACCTGATCACCTCCGGCATTGGTCTCACGGAAAAGCGTATCGCCGAGTTCAGTGAAGCGGGCCTGGACCATATCCAGATCAGCTTTCAGGCCGCCGACGAGGAGGTGAACAATATGCTCGCCGGCTCGAAAAAGGCCTTCGCCCAGAAGCTGGCCATGGCCCGCGCGGTGAAGGCCCACGGTTACCCGATGGTGCTGAACTTCGTCACTCACCGGCACAATATCGACAGCATCGAACGTATCATCGACCTGTGCCTTGAGCTGGAAGCCGACTTTGTCGAACTCGCCACCTGCCAGTTCTACGGCTGGGCCGAACTCAACCGCGCCGGCTTGTTACCGACCAAAGCGCAACTGGCCAACGCCGAGCGCATCACCAACGACTACCGCGCCCGCTTGGAGGCGCAAAACCACCCGTGCAAGCTGATCTTCGTTACCCCCGATTACTACGAAGAACGCCCCAAAGCCTGCATGAATGGCTGGGCCAATCTGTTCCTCGACATCACCCCAGACGGTACCGCGCTGCCGTGCCACAGCGCGCGGCAGTTGCCGGTGGAATTCCCCAATGTGCTGGAGCACAGCATTGCCCATATCTGGGCCGAGTCATTTGGCTTTAACCGCTTCCGTGGCGACGATTGGATGCCCGAACCCTGCCGCTCCTGCGATGAAAAACACAACGACTTCGGCGGCTGCCGTTGCCAGGCCTTTATGCTCACTGGCGATGCCAGCAATGCCGACCCGGTGTGCAGTAAGTCGGCACACCACGGCATTATTCTCGCGGCGCGGGCCGAGGCCGAGACGGCCGATTTGGGCATGCAGGCGCTGACCATGCGCAATGAAAAGGCCTCACGGTTGATTGTGAAGGTTTGATAGTGACTGACACAGGCGTACTCTTTTGCGCTGGTCGTGGGGCGGCTTATCGCCGCTCTGTTTGGCCCCTGCTTTTCTAGCGGGTGCTCTGATGCGTATTAGGCGAGCCTTCTCCCATGCACGACAGCGGCGAGCGTTATGGTTTCTTTCCCGGCAACTGGTCCGCCGCGCAGGCAGCGGCCGCCAGCCGTGATTTCGCTGAACTGCAGGTCAGCGAGCAGGGCTTGTTTTGGATTGAATTTAATCCCCAAGACGGTCGCAATACCCTCTGGCGCTGGCACGGCGAAAGCGCCCAGTGCCTGACCCCGGCACACTTCTCCCTGCGCAGCCGCGTGCATGAATACGGCGGCGGCGTGTTTTGCCTGACCGACAGCGGCGCGGCCTTTGTTAACGACAGCGACCAGCAGCTGTACCTACAACACCTTAAAGACGGCAGCGTGCAGCAACTCGGCGCGGCGCCGTTGTGCCGTTACGGCGACCTGCAATTCGACCGCGTCGGCCAAGCGCTGCTGGCGGTCGAGGAATGCCATGGCCAAGGGCGCGTGCGTAATCGTCTGGTCAGCATCGCCCTGGCCGATGGCGAACGCAGCGTGCTCGCCGAAGGCAGCGACTTTTACGCATCGCCCAGCCTGAGTGCCGACGGCCAACGTCTGGCCTGGATCGAATGGGACCGCCCGGCCCAACCCTGGACGCAAACCCGCCTGTGCAGCGCACGCCGCGATGCCCGTGGAATGTGGCCACGCTTACAGGTACTGGCCGGCGGTATCAGCGACGAGTCGCTGCAGCAGCCGCGCTTTGCTGGCGACGGTCGCCTGCTGTGCCTGAGTGATCGCGACGGTTGGTGGCAACCGTGGGGCGAAGTGGACGGGCAATGGCAACGTTTGGCCTATGCTGCTGACGCCGACCATGGCAGCGCACCTTGGCAACTGGGCAGTTGCAGCTACCTGCCGCTGGAGCAGGGCGAGTTGCTACTGACGCGCTTTGACCAAGGTTGGGGCCAGTTGCTGAGCCAATCTGCTGGCGGCGAAGAACGTCGCCTGGCAGCAGACTTCAGCCGCTTTCGCGCTTTGGCCGCTGATGCTGAGCATTTCTACTGCATAGCTGCCGCGCCCAACTGCCTGTCGGCGGTGATCGCCATCAGCCGAGGCGACGGCCAGGTGCGGGTGTTGGCCGGCGGTGAACAACCCTTGCCTGCCGAGCAGTTGGCCCTCCCGCAAGCCCTCGACTTCCGAAGTGCGGGCGAGCGCGCCTATGGTTTTTTCTACGCCCCCACGCAGCCATCCACGGTCAGCGAACAGCCGCCGCTGGTGGTGTTTGTGCATGGCGGGCCAACGTCGGCCTGTTATCCGGTATTCGACCCGCGCATCCAGTTCTGGACCGCGCGTGGCTTTGCCGTCGCCGACCTTAACTACCGCGGCAGCAGCAACTTTGGTCGCGCCTATCGCCAGCGCCTGGAAGGGCAGTGGGGCGTGATCGACGTAGAAGATGCCGTGGCTGTGGTGGCGCATCTGGCCGAGACTGGCCGCATCGACCGGCAGCGCGCGTTTATTCGCGGTGGCAGTGCTGGCGGTTACACCGCGCTATGTGCCTTGGCCTTTCACGCGGTGTTCCGCGGTGGCGCCAGCTTGTACGGCGTTAGCGACCCACTGGCCCTGCGCCGCGTCACGCATAAATTTGAAGGCGACTACCTCGACTGGCTAATCGGCGACCCTGACCTCGATGCCGACCGCTACAGGGCCCGCACACCGCTGTTGCACGCCGAAAAAATCAGGGCGCCGGTGATCTTTTTCCAAGGTGGGCGTGATGCCGTGGTACTGCCCGAACAGACCGCCAGCATGGTTGCCGCCCTACAAGCCCAAGGCGTGCCAGTAGAGCAACACTACTACCCCGACGAAGGCCACGGCTTTCGCCAGGCCGCGCACTTGCAGCAGGTGTTGGAGTTGGAATTGGGGTTTTACCGTAAGCTCCTATAAGTCCTCGACCGTAGAGTGTGCTATGCACACCAAGCGGTCTCACCTGTAATCGCAATGGTGCGCACAGCACACCCTACGGGCCTTCACGGCCTCTGAAACAACGCGCGACCGCGCACAGCGTTCACCCTACGCATCGTGGCTCTTGATGCTGCGGGCGCCAATGATGGTGTGGCTCAGGCCAAGGTCGCATTGCAATCCAAGCCCAATCCAGTAGCCTCCACCCCACTCAAAACAAAAAAACACTAGGCCCCTCGATGAGCCAGAACCTCAGTCTTTTGCGTAAATTCGTTTCCCCGGAAATCGTTTTCGGTGCCGGTTGCCGCCACCATGTTGGCAACTTCGCCGCCAACTTTGGCGCGCGCAAGGTGCTGGTGGTGTCCGACCCCGGTGTCGTTACCGCCGGCTGGGTCGCCGACGTGGAGGCCAGCCTGCAAGCGCAGAACATCGCCTACTGCCTGTACACCGACGTCTCGCCCAACCCGCGTGTGGAAGAGGTGATGCGCGGCGCCGAGGTGTACCGCGAGAACAATTGCAACGTGATCGTCGCCGTCGGTGGCGGCAGCCCGATGGATTGCGCCAAGGGCATCGGCATTGTTGTCGCCCACGGGCGCAGCATTTTGGAGTTTGAAGGGGTGGACACCATCCGTGTGCCCAGCCCGCCGCTGATCCTGATTCCCACCACCGCTGGCACCTCGGCCGACGTTTCGCAATTTGTGATCATCTCCAACCAGCAAGAGCGGATGAAATTTTCCATCGTCAGCAAGGCAGTGGTGCCCGATGTGTCGCTGATCGACCCGGAAACCACGGCAAGCATGGACCCGTTTTTGTCCGCCTGTACCGGCATCGACGCCTTGGTGCATGCCATCGAGGCCTTTGTTTCCACCGGCCATGGTCCGCTTACTGACCCCCACGCCCTGGAGGCGATGCGCCTGATCAATGGCAACTTGGTGCAGATGATCGCCAACCCGCAAGACATTGCCCTGCGCGAGAAAATCATGCTCGGCAGCATGCAGGCCGGCCTGGCGTTTTCAAATGCGATTTTGGGCGCCGTGCATGCCATGTCCCATAGCTTGGGCGGCTTTCTCGATTTGCCCCACGGCTTGTGCAATGCGGTGCTGGTCGAGCATGTGGTGGCGTTTAACTACAACTCGGCGCCGGAGCGTTTCAAGGTGATTGCCGAGACCTTTGGCATCGACTGCCGCGGCCTCAACCACAACCAGATCCGCCAGCGTTTGGTCGAGCATTTGATTGCGCTGAAACACGCGGTGGGCTTTCGCGAAACCTTGGGCCTGCATGGTGTGGTGATGGCCGATATTCCGTTTCTCTCGCAGCACGCCATGGGTGACCCATGCATCCTGACCAACCCGCGTGAGTCGAGCCAGCGCGATGTCGAGGTCGTCTATGGCGAGGCCCTCTGAGGAGCAGCAAAAAGCCCTGGCCGGCCTGCTCGGCCTGGGCAGCCAGTCGGCGCGCAAAAGCCATTACCCGGAACTGTTAGCGCGCCTGGAAGAGCTGGAAACCGAACGCAATCGTTATAAATGGCTGTTCGAACACGCCGTGCACGGCATCTTTCAGGCCAGCCTGCACGAAGGCCTGCGCGCGGCTAACCCAGCCTTGGCGCGCATGCTCGGTTATGACGACCCGCCCCATGTGCTGTGGTCGCTGACCGATATGGCCAGCCACCTGTTTATGGGCGGCGAGGCCGAGCTGTTGCACATTCGCGAGCGGCTGCGCGAAGACGGCGGCCTGTATGGCTATATCACCCGCTTACGGCGCAAAGACGGCAGCCACGTTGACGTGATGATGAACCTGCTGCTCAAGCCCGATGAAGAAGGGCTGGTGGAGGGGTTTGTCGCCGATATCACCGAACGCATCCAGGCTCAGCAGCGCTTGCAGGCGCTCAACGACGAATTGGAACAGCGAGTTGCCAGTCGCACCGAGCAACTGCAAACCCTCAATGAGCAACTGCGCGAAGCGCGCGACGTGGCCCAGGCCGCCAACCTGAGCAAAGACAAATACCTGGCGGCCGCCAGCCACGACCTGCTGCAACCGCTGAATGCCGCACGCTTGTTGGTCTCCACCTTGCGTGAGCGGCACTTGCCGGCAGCGGAAAGCCTGCTGGTGGAACGCACGCATCAGGCGCTGGAAGGCGCGGAAGATTTGCTCACCGACCTGCTGGATATTTCCAAGCTCGACCAAGCGGCGATCAAGCCGGATATCGATATCTACCGCCTGGACGAACTGCTCGCGCCGCTGGCCTCGGAATTCCAATCGGTGGCAGAAGCGGCTGGTCTGACCTTGCGTGCGCGCATCCCCAACTACGCCATTCATACCGACCTGCGCTTGCTTACACGCATTTTGCGTAACTTCCTCAGCAACGCTTGCCGCTACACCCGCCACGGCGGCGTATTGCTCGGCGCACGGCGGCGCGGCGAGCGGCTGTTTTTAGAGGTGTGGGACACCGGGCGGGGGATTGCGCAGGATCAGCTGTCGTCGATTTTTCTCGAATTTAACCAACTGGATGTCGGCCGTGCGGCTGACCGCAAAGGCGTGGGGCTGGGTCTGGCCATCGTCGAGCGCATCGCCACCATGCTCGGTTATACCGTGCAGGTGCGTTCGCGGCCGGGGCGCGGTTCGGTGTTTAGCATCGAAGTGCCGCTATCGCGGCAAATCCCGCTGCCAGCGGTGGCAGTGCCAACGCTAGCGGTGGTTGGCAATCCACTGCCGGGCCGGCGTTTGCTGGTGCTGGATAACGAAGTCAGCATCCTCGAGAGCATGGCCGCACTGCTGGGCCAGTGGGGCTGCGAGGTGCTGACCGCCACCGACCAGGATGCGGCGTTGCAGGTACTGCAAGGCCGGGCGCCGGAACTGATCCTCGCCGACTTCCACCTCGACCATGGCGTGACGGGCTGCCAAGTGGTGCAACACCTGCGTGAACATTTTGGCCAGACCATACCCGCCGTCATGATCACCGCTGACCGCAGCAACCATTGCCGGCAGGAATTGCAAACGTTGGGGGCGCCGCTGCTTAACAAGCCGGTTAAACCTGGCAAGTTACGGGCGGTGTTGAGTCAGCTGTTGAGGTAGCGGCTGCGTTGATTGGTAGGCGCGTTCGGTCCGTAGAGTGTGCTGTGCGCACCACGTGGTTTACCCCGTGATCGCAAAGGTGCGCATAGCACACCCTACGGGAGGGCGCCGTTAGAAACGGGGCTCCCAGATCGTCTGGATTGTTTTTTACGGCCGCGTTCGGTTCGTAGGGTGTGCTGTGCGCACCAAGCGGTATACCCCGTGATCGCAAAGGTGCGCGCAGCACACCCTACGTCGGTTGGCTACTCGATGGCTTCGTAGGGCAAGCCCACGTAGTTCTCGGCAATGGTTTTACGCCCGGCCTCCGAGCTGACGAAGTAGTCCAGCTCGGTCTGCTGCATACGCTGGCTAAACGCATCGGTATCGGGAAAGCGGTGCAGCATGGAGGTCATCCACCAGGAAAAACGCTCGGCTTTCCACACCCGGCGCAGGCAAATTTCCGAGTATTTCTCCAGCAGCTCAGTGCGCCCTTCGCGGTAGACCTTAAGCAAAATGCGGTACAGCGTGCTGACGTCGCTGGCCGCCAGGTTCAGGCCTTTGGCGCCGGTGGGCGGAACGATATGGGCGGCATCGCCGAGCAGAAACAACCGACCGTATTGCATGGGCTCGACAACAAAGCTGCGCAGCGGCGCGATGCTTTTTTCAATCGAGGGGCCGGTGATCAACCTGGCGGCTACCGGCGCCGGGAGGCGGCGTTTGAGTTCGTCCCAGAAGCGCTCGTCCGACCAATCTTCGACTTTCTCCTCGGCCCCCACCTGCACGTAATACCGCGTACGGGTGGGCGAACGCATGCTGCACAGGGCAAAGCCGCGTTCGTGGTTGGCGTAGATCAGTTCTTCGTTAACTGGCGGGGTATTGGCGAGGATGCCCAGCCAGCCAAAGGGGTAGATCCGTTCGAATTCTTTCAGAACGCCTTCGGGAATGGATTGGCGCGACACGCCGTGAAAACCGTCGCAACCAGCGATGTAGTCGCAGTCCAGGCGATGGCTTTCGCCGTTGTGTTCAAAGGTGATGTAGGGCTGCTCGCCTTTAAGCTCAAACGGCTGCACGTTGCTGGCGCTGTAGAAGGTCAGGGCGCCAGCGGCGTCGCGGGCCTGCATCAGGTCGCGGGTGACTTCGGTCTGGCCGTAGACCATTACGGTTTTGCCGCCGGTCAGGCCTTTAAGGTCGATATGTTCGCTGCGCCCGTCAAAGGCCAGTTCGAAACCGTCATGTACCAGGCCCTCGGCGTCCATGCGCTGGCTGACGCCGGCCTCGCGCAGCAGGTCGACCATACCCTGTTCCAACACGCCGGCGCGGATGCGACCAAGGATGTAGTCCGGTGTTTGCCGTTCGACGATAACGTTGGCGATGCCGGCCTTGTGCAGTAATTGGCCGAGTAATAAGCCGGACGGGCCGGCACCGATAATGGCGATCTGGGTTTTCATACTGTGTTGTCCTGTCCCGTTGCGTGGGACTTAGTTGTTTTTATGACTCCTGTATTTTTTGTGGTTAATGCCCAGCTTAGAAGGCAATATCGAACAGCTTTCAGGTACTTTTCATGGGTTGTGATGATGCTGAAATCTACAGAAAACCCGGTTCCGGTGTTTAAGCTGTATGGCGAAACCACGGCGTGGCCAACCCCGGACCTGATTCATTGCGAGTCCATTCCCGAGCGCAGCCGCTTGCACCACTGGGAGATAAAGCCCCATCGCCATAGCGACCTGGTGCAGTTGCTCTACGTGCAGTCCGGTCAGGCGCAGTTGCAGGTCGAGGGCTCGTTAACCGAGGTCGGCAGCAGTTCTCTGCAAGTGGTGCCGGCGTTGTGCGTGCACGGCTTTCGCTTTTCCGATGATGTGCAGGGTTATGTGCTGAGCCTGGCGCAGCCGCTGGCGGAACAGCTGGCTGTGGCGCTCGACAGCCAGGTGCTGCGCCAGCCGGCCTGTTTTGCCGTGGGCAGTGAACGGCGCTATCTGGATGCGCTGTTTGAGTCGATTACCGCCGAGTACGACCAACAGCAAAGCGGCCGCGATGTGATGCTGCAATCGCTGATCAGCGTGCTGCTGGTATCGCTGAGTCGCCGTGCCCAGGCACAGTCCGCCAGCGCAGGGCCGGACCGGGGGCGTGAACATGTGGATGCGTTCACACGCCTGCTGGAAGCGCATTACCGCGAGCATTTGCCCATTGAGCATTACGCCAATGCGTTGGCTATTAGCGCCGCGCACCTGAATGCCCTGTGTCGGCGTCTGGCTGGGCAATCGGCATTGCAGATGATCAACCAGCGGCTACTTTTAGAAGCCAAACGCTGCTTGGTGTACAGCGCTATGACCGTTAATCAGATCTCCGACAGCTTGGGTTTTGCCGATCCGGCGTATTTTTCGCGCTTCTTTAAACGCGGCACAGGTCTGTCGCCCAAGGGCTTTCGCATTCAGCGCTAGCTATGGTCGCGGCGGCTTGCTAGCTTCAACACATCGGTCCACACACTCGGTCTTCAAGTGCGCTGGCAAAAGTTGCCTATGATTTCAAAACAAGACGTTTAACTGAGGGTGAGCCCATGGATATAGAAACGCTATTTGCCGACCTGCACGCTTTGCCAAGTATCCCCAAGGTAGCCTTGGAACTGATTCAGCAATTCGATAACCCCTCTTCCAGCCTCGACGCCGTGGCACGCAATATTTCCCTCGACCCGGTTATTGCCGCCAAAGTGCTGCGTCTAGCCAACTCTTCGCGCTATCGCGGCGCCCGTGAGTCGACCAGCATTGAAGACGCCGCCTCGCGCTTGGGCTTTAACACCTTGCGCACCTTGGTGCTGGCTTCGGCGGTGACCGGCGCCTTCAAGGCCGACGCCACCTTCGATTTAAAAGGCTTCTGGATCCACAGCTTCCAAGTGGCCAGTATCAGTCGCTTGCTGGCCAAACAGGCTGGCCAGGACGCCGACACCGCCTTTACCTGCGGCATGATGCATAACATTGGCGAGCTGCTGATCCAGACCGGCGCCCCGCAATACGCCCCGCAACTCAACGACAGCAAGCACGGTAGCGCAGCAGGCCGGGTGGCTAACGAAACCCTGCAACTGGGCTTTGGTTACCCGGAAGTGGGCGCCGAATTGGCGCGCCGCTGGCAGCTGCCGAAACTGATTCAGAACGCCATTGCCTTGCAAGCCAAGCCACTGCAGGCGCCGGCCGATAGCACCCTGCCGAAAACCCTGGCCCAGGCCGTACTGATTGCCGAAGCGCTGCAAGCACATGGCGGCGCGACGGATGAAGCCAAAGCGTCGCTAAGCGGGGCGTTGGTGGAGGAATTGGATCTGGATGCGGTGTTTGCCGCGTTGCCAGCGGTGTTGGAGGCCGACAAAGCGTTTGCTGAGTTGCTCGGCTGACCATCAAGAAACGTCGGCGTTAACGTTGATTAATGCGTACCTGGGTCCCCGCCTGCTCGGGGACGACGGAGGTAGCGGCCCTCACCGTCGTCCCCGCGTAGGCGGGGACCCAGGCGCGGAGATTTCATGGTTGAACCGGCCGCTCATCCGGCAACCGACACCTTCCCACTTCCCACCATGTCGGCAATAACCGCCTGACCTGCGCCTGACTAAAGCGGTCATCCATCAAATACACCACGCCTGAGTCCTGCTGGGTACGAATCACCCGCCCGGCTGCCTGCACGACTTTTTGCAGGCCGGGGTAGAGGTAGGTGTAGTCGTAGCCGCTGCCAAACATGCTTTGCATGCGCTGTTTGATTTGCTCGTTTACCGGGTTGATTTGCGGCAGCCCCAAGGTGGCGATAAAGGCGCCGATCAAACGCTTGCCGGGTAAGTCGATGCCTTCACCAAAGGCCCCGCCCAACACAGCAAAACCGATACCCTGGCCGCTTTCCTCAAAACGCTGGAGAAAGTGTTGGCGTTCGGCTTCATCCATTTGCCGTGACTGCACCCAGATCGGCACCAGCGGGTGGGCGGCGACAAATTCGTCACGCACCTGTTCCAGGTAGGCGTAGCTGCTGAAAAACGCCAGATAGTTACCCGGCCGTTCGCCGAACTGACGCGCCATAAGCGCGGAAATCGGTGCCAGCGAACGCTCGCGGTCAACGTAGCGGGTGGAGAGGTTACTCACGGCCTGCACCTGTAACTGCTCGGCCAGAAACGGCGATTCCACGTCAATCCATGGCGTGTTTTTCGCCAGCCCGAGCAGGTCGGCGTAGTAGTTGGCCGGGCTCAAGGTGGCGGAGAACAGTGTGCAGCTATGGGCCGCCGCCAGGCGCGGGGCGAGGAAGGGCGCTGGTACTACGTTACGGATGCACAGGGTTGATTGCGAAGTGCTCCCCGTGCCGAGATGGCGGCTGATATCAAACAGCGAGTGCGGGCCAAATACCTCGGCCAGGCGGCAAAACAGCATGGCGTCGAGGTAGAAATGCAGCAGCTCGGCTTCGTTGCCGGTGGGCTGATCAGTGAGGTGGTCGGTGATGGCGCTGACGGCTTTTTGCAGGGCCATGATGAACAGGTCCGGCGCGGCCGGGTACACCTGGTACAGCGCTTGCTGATCCTGGTGCAGTTGGTTCCAGTGCCGGTTGACGCGGTCGAGCACGCTCTTCAAGCCTTTGGGCGCCAGGCCACGCATAATTTTAAAGCGCGCTTGCTGCAGTTCGGCGCTGTACATGCCGCGCCCGCGCTCCACCAGGTTGTGCGCTTCGTCCACCAGCAGGGTGACTTTCCATTCGTTGAGCTGGGTAAGGCCGTAGAGCAGGGCGGTCATGTCGAAGTAGTAGTTGTAGTCACACACCACCACATCGCTCCAGCGGCACAGCTCCTGGCTCAGGTAGTAGGGGCAGATGCCATGGGCCAGGGCCGCGTCGCGCACGGCGGCCTGGTTTAGCCATTGGCTGTCCAGCGCGGCTTTACGGGCGGCGGGCAGGCGGTCGTAGAAGCCTTTGGCTAGGGGGCAGGAATCGCCGTGGCAGGCTTTGTCCGGGTGCTCACAAGCCTTATCGCGGGCGACGTGTTCCAGCACCCGCAGGGCGATTTTCGGCTCCTGGGCGCGCAGGGTTTCCAGGGCATCGAGCGCCAGGCGCCGGCCCGGCGTTTTTGCCGTGAGGAAAAACAGGCGGTCGAGCTTTTGTTCCGCAAAGGCTTTGAGCTGGGGAAAAAGCGTGCCGATGGTTTTGCCAATGCCGGTAGTGGCCTGGGCCATCAAGCTGTGGCCATCGCGCGCGGCGCGGTACACCGCCTCGGCTAGCTGGCGTTGGCCGCTGCGAAAACTGGCGTGGGGAAATTTCAGCTGGCCAAGACTGTTATCGCGCTCCAGGCGGTGCGCCTGTTCCTGCTCGGCCCAGGCAATAAAGCGCCCACAGTGCAGCTGAAAAAACGCCTGCAAGGCGCTGGCGCTGAAGGTTTCGCGAAAGCTGGTTTCCTTGTGGGTGAGCACGTTGAAATACACCACTGCCAGGTCGACTTCTTCCAGCTCGTATTCGGCGCACAACAGCGCGCCATAGACCTTTACCTGCGCCCAATGCAGCAGACGATGGTTTTCTGGAATGCGCGAGATATCGCCACGGTGGGTTTTGATTTCTTCCAGCAGATTGTCGTCGGGGTTGTAGCCATCGGCGCGGCCGCGTACCTGAAGCCCCTTGTACTCACCACTTAACGGCAGCTCGGCGATATACCTTGAGCCGCGCCGAGCAACCACACTCATATGCCCGGCAATACCCTCCTGGGCCGTGGGTGAAGGAGTAAAGCGCAGGTCGAGGTCACCTTGTTTGGCGGTGAACTCACACAGGGCACGCACGGCGACTGTGTAGCTCACGCCCCCGGCCCTTCCTGCGCAACAGCCCATTGCACATAACACACGTCTACTGGCATGCCGTGTTCGGCACAAAAGGCCAGCCAGCGTTTCTGGTTGTCTTGCAGGCGATCGCCCGGGCCTTTTACTTCGATCATGCGGTAGCGCTGCTCGGCAGGCCAAAATTGGATAAGGTCGGGCATGCCGGCGCGGTTGGCTTTGATATCGCCCAGTAAACGCTGGAACCACGCCTGTAAGTGCGCAGCGGGCAGGCAGGTGAGAGCCTGTTCAAGCAACTCTTCAGTGAGCAAACCCCAAAATACAAAGGGCGACTGAATGCCGAACTTTTCCTGGTAGGTAGCGCGAATGCGCGCTTTGTAAGCGTCGGACTCCAGCAGCGCCAGGCACTCGGCAAATTGTGTGGCGCGGCGGTGGCGAAAGTCGGCGCGCAGCAGATCGACCGGGCCAGTGTGAAAAGGATGGAAAAACGCCCCGGGCAACGGCGCGTAAATCGCCGGCCAGCACAGTAGGCCAAACAAGCTGCAGATCAGGGTGTTCTCCACGTAATGCACCGGCGCCTGCTCGTCGCTCAGGTGCAATTGCACCCGGCGCTCGACGCTGCAATCGGGCAGAAAAGGCAGGCTTAGCTCGATCAAGCCGGCATTCACCTTTGGCACTTTACTCGCCTTGGCTAGCCCCAGTTGGCGATTCAGGCGTGTTAGGGCGCGGGCCACCAGTTGCGCTTCGGCATCGTTTACCGGCGCAGCGGTCGCTTGCTGAGCCAGGGCGTGGGCATCTTCATATCGGGCCAGGCGCTCCAGCACCCGAATCTGCCGTTGCCGCGCTTCTACGTAAGCACTGGCGGTATAGATGCCCAGGGCGTGCTCCAGCTCGCCCAGGCGTTCTAGGTATTGACCAATGCGGAACAGCAGCTTGCCGCGCCGCTCCAGCAAGATCGGGTTGTCGCTGCGCACCTCGGCAATCTGTTCGATGACGTCGGCCAGCGGCTCGCCGGCCTCGAAACGTTGCCGGCATTGCCAGAGGTGGAAGTAGGTGTCGATATCGGCGCGGCTGGTAAAGCCGCGGCTGTCGGCACTGAGCGCCACGTGTTCGTAACGGAAAATGCCCAGGTCCGAGAGTACAAACTCGACCCAGTCTTGATGCAGATTGCCGAAAAACATCAGGCGCAGACGGTCGATCAGTTCGCCAATCGTCAAGGTCAGCAGCGGGTCATCCAACTGCGGGCACCACTGCTGGAAGCACTGCGCGTCTGGCAGTTGGCTTTCCAGTTGTTCCAGCAACTGCGGCTTGTTGGCGCTGCGACTGCTTAGCAGGTGGCCGAAGTGTTGCAGCACTTCATCTTTGCGCAGGTGGGTAAACAACTCGGGCAGGCTCAGTTCGGTGTCGGTGGTAACCCAGCCGTGGGCCAGCAAAGTCTCGGACGCCTGGCGCGAACAGCCGATTTCTTCATAGCGCAGCTTGCTGGTGCGAAAGTGCGGGCCTTTGCGCATCAGCATGCGTGTTAGCAGGGCTTGTGAGGGCAACGGTAGCTCGGCAAACAGGCGCAGAAAATCAGCCTCTTCACGGCTGAATAGGTCGCTATAACGCGCAGCAAGCCAGGCCAGTGCCTTGTGAAAGTTGGCCAGGTAATAGAAGCGGGGGTCTTCGAGGGAGTGCATCGGTGCGCCAAAACCACTGTGTGCATGTACAGATACCAGCGCCCGAGAGCGCTGGCAATCGTAAATAGATCGGTGGCGTGACGCGAGCCGTTTGGGCTCAGTTGTAGGTGACGGTGATGACCTTGTCTTGCACCTCGGTTTGGCTGGCTTGCAGCGGCATATATTGCGCGGTAAACGCCGGGTTGCCGCGCGAGCAAGCGTCGTTTTCGGCAGCAACGCGCAGGCTAATGCCCGGAGCGATTGTTTGTTCATGGGCATCGGCCATGGCACTGGGAACGGCGTTTACGGTACAGGCCGATTCCGTAATCTGGCCTTGGAAACTGATGCTGCCGCCATCGGCAGAGGCAGTAACGGCCGCGAACAGGGCCAGCAGCGATAGGCTTGCGGTTATTGGGGTTTTCATCACGGCCACTCCATGCGGTTGTTTAGGTGCACAGGGGCAAGTTAAGACCTGTGGAGTTTTGGCTGCCAGATGGAGATTTTTCTTTTGTAGGACTGTTCCTGAAAAGACTATTTTCTGAACACTGTAGGAAGGGTGCCTGTGGTTATCTAATGGGTTTGTCACCGTTGTGCAGGGCCTTTGGGCCTGCCCGCTGGGCTTCGTAGGTTGGGTTGAGCGCAGCGAAGCCCAACAGGCCGGCGCGTATCGGTCGCAGCGTTGGGCTTCACTACGCTGGACGCGGAGCGGAACAGCCTACGTAAAGCCCATAAAAAAGCCCCGCACTGGGCGGGGCTCTCATACAACGATCCGGGTTAGCTGCCTTTGACAGCTTTGCCGTCAACGCTGCCGTCTTTAAGCATGATCTGGTATTCCTTGCCGTCTTTTTCTACCTGAAACAGGCGAACCAGCAGGTAGTTCCAGTCTTTGGCAAACCACAGCACGGTTTTGCGGCTGCTTTGCGTGGGGTCGCGCACCCGTTCTACTTTGATGGCATCCACGCTACCAGCCATGGTTTCGACCTTTTCTTCGCCCAGTACGCGGAAGTCATAGGTTTCGATATCGCCGCCATCCACTACTTGGTAGCTCATGGTTTTTTTGCCGGCGGCTACGTCGCTTTGCAGCACCACTTGGTAGGTGGACTTGTCTTGAATACCGCGATTGAGCGGTAGGGTCACCTGATCGCCACGGTCGCTGCCGATGACTTTCTTGGCGTCCCAGTCGAAGTCCAATTCAACCGATTTGCCCTTGCCCAAGCCACTGCGTTCGTAGCGGTAGGTTTGCGGCAAAAAGGTGCTGCCATCGACACGGAACGTGCTTTCTTCGGTGAGGCCGGCCACTAACATCGAGGCTTTGAAGTTAAGCAGCCAACGGCCGTCAGCTTGCTTTTGCAGACTGCGCTCGGCAGTACCGCTTACGGGGAGCTGTTTCCAGTCTGCCGTGTAGCTGGCAGCGAAGGGTTTCAGTTCCAGGGCCTGCGCCGGCAGGGTTAACACGGCGAGGACGAACAGCAAGGCGCGACGCATAAAGTCTCCTAGGTTCGGATCAGGTGGCCAGTGGCCGGTAACAACTGCTCTTTCAGCATTGCCCCCCTGTTGCCGAGACGCAAGTCGCCAGCGGCGAACCAACGTACAGCAAGGGGGTAAATCTGGTGTTCTTGGGCATGCACACGGTTGGCCAGGCTTTGCGCCGAATCATCACGGCGCACAGGCACAACAGCTTGTACGACCAGAGGCCCTCCATCGAGTTCCTCCGTTACAAAGTGCACGCTGCAGCCGTGTTCCGCATCGCCAGCGTCCAACGCCCGTTGATGGGTATGCAGGCCTTTGTACTTGGGCAGCAACGACGGATGAATATTGAGCAGGCGACCCTCGTAGTGACGCACAAAGGCGCCGCTGAGAATGCGCATAAAACCGGCCAGCAGGACCAGCTGCGGTTGGCAGCTGTCGATTAGCGCCACTAGCGCGGCGTCGAAGCTTTCACGGTCTGGGTAGAGTGTGTGATCGAGCACATGGGTGGCGATGCCTGCGGCTTTGGCCCGTTCCAGGCCAAAGGCATCGCTGCGGTTAGAGATCACGGCGCAAATGCGCGCCGGGCTCTCACCGCGTTGAGTATCGTCGATCAAGGCCTGCAGGTTGCTGCCCGAACCGGACAGCAATACCACCACGTTGCAGGGCGAGGCGTCAGGCATCAGTGGGTTTTCAGGTTATTCAACACAACGCGTTCGGCGTCAGCGGCGCCGGCGTTGATCTGGCCGATCACCCATGGCTGTTCGCCGCTGGCACGCAGGTTGGCCAGGGCGCTTTCCACGTGCTCTTGCGCCACGCAGATGACCATGCCCACGCCGCAGTTCAGCACGCGGTGCATTTCGGTTTCATTGACGTTGCCTTGCTCTTGCAGCCAATCGAACACCGCTGGGCGTTTCCAGCTGGCCACGTCGACCACCGCTTGCGCGCCGTCTGGCAGAACGCGCGGAATATTGTCGAGCAGACCGCCACCGGTGATATGGGCCATGGCTTTCACGGCGCCGGTGTCTTTGATCAGCTTGAGCAGCGGTTTTACGTAAATACGGGTTGGCGCCATCAGCAGTTCAGTCAGGGCTTTGCCTTCAAGCTGCACGCTGGTGATATCGGCGCCGGATACTTCGATGATTTTGCGGATCAGCGAGTAGCCGTTGGAGTGCGGGCCGGAGGAGGGCAGGGCGATCA
>CAZIWV010000054.1:0-22604 GCA_964543145.1 uncultured Pseudomonas sp. | reverse complement strand
AAGCTGTAAGGCAGGATCTTCGTTGGGGCTGGCCCTCTCCCCCGGCCCCTCTCCCCTAGCCGGGCGCCCGCAAACAGGCGAGGGGTGAACAGCCATTGAGTTTGTTTGGGGCGAGGGGAGCACAGCCGTTGAGTTTGTTAGGCCGTCTTCTGCGCCAACAGTTGATACTGCTCTTCACCATCATCCCAACCGGCTTCCCAGGCGGCCGCCAGTACATCGGGGGCGTGGGGTTGGTTGCTGATGGGGTTGCCGGTTAAACCTGCCATGTAGCCTTGTTGGTAAGCCTTGTTCAGGCTTTCCAGGCTCCATTGCTGGTCGTCGTCCTTGGGGATGGCCTCTGGGGGCGCCATGGGCAAACTCGCGGTTAGTAACTGCGGCTAATGCTAGCTCCGCCTAGCCGGAAACGACTGACCGTCGGTCCCGGCTTTTACCCCGCTGGCTTTTTTTGTGACGCTATCGACTATACCGCCAGGGCCAAAATACTGGCCTGGTAAGCAGCCACAAAGGTGTCAAAGTCGCCGCTTTGCTCGGCTTCAGTGGCAGCCAGATCGTCCAGCGATTGCTTGACCGATTCCTCGAAAATGGCGGTTTCTTCGGTACTCAACGGCTTGCTGCGGAAGTATTCAGCGTGGGCCTGGCTTTGACGGAAGGAAAACTCGGCAAAGGTTTCGTGATTGGCTTTAAGTGCGGCCAGTACCTGTGCCGATGGCGTCAACGCCGGGTCGGCGACTTTGGCGCGCTGGGCGGCCAGGGCGTCGGCGTGTTCGCTGCCGCCATGGCTCCTGTCGAGCAGCTCGGAGAGCTTGCCGATCTGCTCAAGCAATTCATTGGCCCATTCCTGCAAGCCAATACCCACGCCATTGCGGCGAAGTTGCAGGCCCGGTTTACGGCCTTCTTTAACCACACTGAGGAAGTTCTCGGTCGCGCCGCCGCATTCGCCGCCGCTCAATTCCGGGCTTTCTTGCAAGGCGCAGAACAGCACAAAGGCGTCGATAAAACGCGCGCTGGTGAGGTCGATGCCCATCGGCAAGAACGGGTTGATATCCAGACAGCGCACTTCCACATACTGCACGCCACGGGACATCAACGCCTGAATCGGCCGCTCGCCGCTGTAGGTCACGCGTTTGGGGCGGATGTTCGAGTAGTACTCGTTTTCGATCTGCAGGATGTTGGTGTTGAGCTGCTGCCACTCACCGTCTTTCTTGATGCCCGCTTCGGCATAGGCCGGGTAGGGCGTCGACACCGCTTGACGCAGGCTATCGGTGTAGCTGGCCAGGTCGTTGTAGCAAGGCGTGATGCCGGCCTGGGCGTTGCTCTGGTAACCCAGGTCGCTCATGCGCAGGCTGGTGGCGTAGGGCAGGTACAGGCTCTGCGCGTCGAGCTGTTGCAGTTTGTGCGGGCGACCTCGGAGGAAACCGGCATCCAACGCAGGCGAGGCGCCAAACAGGTACATCAGCAGCCAGCTGTAGCGGCGGAAGTTACGGATCAGGGCGATGTAGCGCTCGGACTGGTAGTCACGCAGGCTCTGGGTGTCGTCTTCGGCCACCTGCAACACCGGCCACAGGGTTTCCGGCAGCGAAAAGTTGTAGTGAATACCGGCGATGCACTGCATGGTTTTGCCGTACCGCAGGGCCAGGCCCTTGCGGTACACGTACTTGAGGCGGCCGATGTTCGAGTTGCCGTAGCGGGCGATAGGAATAACCTCTTCTTCCGGCAACGGGCAAGGCATCGACGGGCTCCACAGGTACTCGTTACCGAGTTTGCTGTAGGCAAAACGGTGAATAGCTTCGAGGTCGGCCAGGGTTTCAGCGGGGTCGGCTTCGGCTGGGGTGATGAACTCCAGCAGCGATTCAGAATAGTCGGTGGTGATTTGCGGGTGGGTCAGCGCCGAGCCCAAGGCAATGGGGTGCGGCGTCAGGGCGAGCTGGCCCGTGCTGTCAACGCGCAAACATTCGCGCTCGATCCCGTGCAGGCACTGGGTAAGCAAATTCAGGTGTGCAGGCTGGCTGAGCAGTGCCAAACGGCGGGAGAGGAGGTCGCTCAATTTTGTGTTCCTTCGCGTCAGTCGCCCCTATATGGGGGTGGCTCAAACGGTCTACAAGGGGTGACAAAGGAAACTGGCGTGGTCGCCTTGTTTTACTGGTGTGCAACAGATTACCTGCAGCGCAAGCGGAACTCACGCTACAGATATCAGGCTTTATAGGGCGGGACGGTTACAGGCAGGCAAAGGTCGCCTGCGCCTTGGCCACCAGTTTGTCGTCCTGGTGCACTTCGGCTTCGATCACCTGGGTGCGGCGACCGGCGTGCACCACCCAGGCGCGGCAAAGAATATCGCCGTCATCCACGGGGCGGATGTAGTTGATCTTGCTCTCCAGGGTCACCGTGCCTGGGCCGCCCACCACGCTGTGGCTGGCTTGGCCCATGGCGGTGTCGATCAAGGAAAACAACGCGCCGCCATGCAGCTTGCCGTGCAAGTTGCGCAGGCCGTCGTGCATGCTCAGGCGAATCACCGCCTCGCCACCGTCGGCTTTGAGAATATGCAGGCCCAGCAGGTTGGCGAATGCGCTTTTGCTGCCGATTTCAGGCCTGTCTGCTGGGCTGCTCATGGCTTATTTCCGTAAGGTTTTGGCGTTGGCAAACAGCGCCGCCATGGCGTTATTACTTGGCGCTTTCTCTTGCACCGGCTGCGCTTGCGGGCGCGGCTTGCCGCCACCTTTATTGCCGCCACCGCGTGGGCCGTCGATTTTCTCGCCTGGGGTATCACCCATACGCATGGACAGGGCGATACGGTTACGCGGAATGTCGACTTCCATGACCTTAACCTTGACCACATCGCCGGCCTTCACCGCTTCACGCGGGTCTTTGACGAATTTCTCCGACAGCGCCGAGATATGCACCAAGCCGTCCTGGTGTACGCCGATATCGACGAAGGCGCCGAAGTTGGTGACGTTGGTGACTACGCCTTCGAGCACCATGCCCAGTTGCAGGTCTTGCAGGGTTTCCACACCGTCCTGGAATTCAGCGGTCTTGAACTCTGGGCGTGGGTCGCGGCCAGGTTTTTCCAGCTCGGCGAGAATGTCGCTGACGGTGACCAGGCCGAAGGTTTCATCGGTGAATTTTTTCGGGTCCAGGCGCTTGAGGAAACCGGCATCGCCAATCAGCGAGCGCAGGTCGCGGCCGGTGTCGGCGGCAATGCGTTCCACCAGCGGGTAGGTTTCCGGGTGCACGGCAGAGGCGTCCAGCGGGTTATCGCCATTCATTACGCGCAGGAAGCCAGCAGCTTGTTCGAAGGTTTTCTCGCCCAGGCGTGGCACTTTTTTCAGCGCATCGCGGGTTTTAAACGCGCCATGGGCATCGCGGTGGTTAACGATATTTTGCGCCAGCGTAGTGTTCAGTCCGGAAATGCGCGCCAGCAACGGCACCGAGGCGGTGTTTACGTCCACGCCCACGGCGTTTACGCAGTCTTCCACCACCGCATCCAGGCTGCGCGCCAGTTTCAGCTGCGACACGTCGTGCTGGTACTGGCCCACACCGATGGATTTCGGATCGATTTTCACCAGCTCGGCCAGCGGGTCTTGCAGGCGACGGGCAATGGAAACGGCGCCACGAATCGACACATCCAGGTCAGGGAATTCTTTCGCCGCCAGTTCCGAGGCGGAATACACCGAGGCACCGGCTTCGCTGACCATGATTTTGGTCATCTTCAATTCCGGCAGTTTTTTGATCAGCTCGGCGGCCAGCTTGTCGCTCTCGCGGCTGGCGGTGCCGTTGCCGATGGAGATCAAGTCAACGCGGTGTTTGATGCACAACGCGCCAAGAATCGCCAATGTCTGGTCCCACTGCTTTTGCGGTACGTGCGGGTATACGGTGGCGTATTCCAAGAGCTTGCCGGTGGCATCGACCACGGCAATTTTGCAACCGGTGCGCAGGCCCGGGTCCAGGCCCAGGGTGGCGCGCGGGCCGGCCGGAGCGGCCAGCAAGAGGTCGTGCAGGTTATGGGCGAAAACGTTGATCGCCTCAGTCTCGGCGCCGTCGCGCAGCTCGCCAAGCAGGTCGGTTTCCAAGTGAGTGTAGAGCTTGACCTTCCAGGTCCAGCGCACCACTTCGCCGAGCCATTTATCGGCCGGACGGTTTTCGTTTTTCACCCCGAAGTGCTCGCCGATCATGCCTTCGCACGGGTGCAGGCTGCCGGGGGCTTCATCACCCACCTTTAGTGATGAGCTGAGAATGCCTTCGTTGCGGCCACGGAAAATTGCCAAGGCGCGGTGCGACGGCATGCTTTTCAGCGGCTCATCGTGTTCGAAATAGTCGCGGAATTTCGCCCCTTCTTCTTCTTTGCCGGCGATCACGCGGGCGCTAAGAATGGCTTCGTGCTTGAGGAAACTGCGCAGTTTATCCAGCAGCTTGGCGTCTTCGGCAAAGCGCTCCATAAGGATGTACTTGGCGCCTTCGAGCACGGCCTTGACGTCGGCAAAGCCTTTTTCCGCGTCGATAAAACGCGTGGCTTCGGTTTCCGGGATCAGATTTGGATCGTTAAACAGGCCGTCGGCCAGTTCGCCAATACCGGCCTCCAGGGCGATCTGGCCCTTGGTGCGGCGTTTCTGCTTATAGGGCAGATAAAGGTCTTCAAGACGGGTTTTGGTGTCGGCGAGGTTGATTTCGCGGGTCAGGTCGGGGGTGAGCTTGCCTTGTTCTTCGATGCTGGCGAGGATGCTGGCACGGCGCTCGTCCAGCTCGCGCAGGTAGCGCAGACGCTCTTCGAGGTTGCGCAGTTGGGTGTCATCCAGGCTGCCGGTGACTTCTTTACGGTAGCGCGCGATGAAAGGCACGGTGGAGCCTTCATCCAGCAGGGCGACGGCAGCGGCGACTTGCTGCGGGCGCACACCCAGTTCTTCGGCAATACGGTTGTTGATGCTGGCGACGTTGCTACTCATAAATAAAAGATCCACTTAACTAAGACGTGCTGACACAAAAACTGCAAGGCCGGCATTATACGCAGGGTGGTTTCTGAGGGGCCGGGAAAAATCTGCTAACGAATGCCGCGCACGCCCGACACGAGGCCTGCGCCATAATGCGCGACGATTTAAAGGAGCATCTATGAGCACCACGGCACCGCTTGAAGGCGAAAAAATTCTTATCGTCGATGACGATCCCGGTCTACGACGCCTGCTGGAACGTTTTCTCGAAGAGCAAGGCTACCGCGTTCGGGCGGTGGAAAACGTTGAGCAGATGGACCGTCTGCTGTCGCGTGAACTCTTCCAACTGTTGGTACTGGACTTGATGCTGCCGGGCGAAGACGGCCTGTCGGCGTGTAAACGTCTACGCGAAGCCAACAACCAGATGCCGATCATTATGCTCACCGCCAAAGGCGACGAGAGCAGCCGCATTCAGGGCCTGGAGCAGGGCGCTGACGACTATCTGGCCAAGCCCTTCAACCCACGTGAACTGCTGGCGCGGATCAAAGCTGTACTGCGCCGCCAAGTGGTTGCCGTTCCTGGCGCGCCAGGCAGCGAAGACGAAACCGTGACCTTCGGCGACTACGAGCTGTTCTTGGCGACCCGCGAACTCAAGCGCGGCGAAGAAGTGCATATGCTCACCACCGGCGAGTTCGCCGTGCTCAAAGCCCTGGTGCAACACGCCCGCGAACCGCTGACCCGCGACAAGCTGATGAACCTGGCCCGTGGCCGTGAGTGGGATGCGCTGGAGCGTTCCATTGACGTGCAGATTTCCCGTCTGCGCCGCTTGATCGAACCGGACCCGTCCAAACCGCGGTATATCCAGACCGTATGGGGCGTGGGTTACGTATTTGTGCCGGATGGCAATAAGTAGCCCGTCCGTTTCAAGGTGACGACGATTTAACCAGCCACTCCGTCATCCCCGCGCAGGCGGGTATCAAGAGTCGCGCAGGTGACATCGTTTGCTCGGCTATCACCGCACCGCCATTTCCGCCTTCGCGGGAATGACGGTGTAAGACCTTCAGTCTCCGTCCCATCCGGAACCCGCAGTCCCTCATGAAAACCCCCGTCTGGTTCCCGCAAAGTTTCTTCGCTCGCACGCTCTGGCTGGTGCTGGTGGTGGTGCTGTTTTCCAAAGCCCTGACCCTGGTTTATCTGATGATGAACGAGGACGTTTTGGTCGACCGCCAGTACAGCCACGGTGCGGCGTTGACCTTGCGCGCCTATTGGGCAACAGACGAAGACAAGCGCGCGGTGATCGAAAAGGCCGCTGGCCTGCGCTGGACCTCCGACGCCGAAGAACCGCCAGGCGAACAGCATTGGCCGTACACCGGCATCTTCCAGCGGCAAATGCGCATGGAGTTGGGGCCGGACACCGAAGTGCGTTTACGCATTCACCAACCGTCAGCGTTATGGGTGCGTGCGCCAGCGTTGGGTGATGGCTGGGTCGAGGTGCCGCTGTACCCGCACCCGCTGCGTGGGCAGAAAATCTGGGGCGTGCTTGGCTGGTTCCTGGCCATCGGCGTGCTCTCCACCGCCGCCGCGTGGATCTTTGTGCGTCAGCTTAATCAACCGTTGAAGCGTTTGGTCTCGGCCACCCGGCAACTGGGGCAGGGCCGCAGTGTGCGGCTGCCGATCAGCGATACACCGAGCGAAATGACCGAGGTGTACAGCGCTTTTAACCAGATGGCGGACGGTTTGGAACAGGCCGCTCGCGAGCGCGAACTGATGTTGGCGGGCGTTTCTCATGACCTGCGCACACCGCTGACCCGCCTGCGTTTGGGGCTTGAACTGCTCAATAGCGATACCGAGCTGGTCGACGATATGGTCCGCGATATCGAAGACATGGACGCCATTCTTGACCAGTTCCTCGCCTTTATCCGCGATGGTCGTGATGAGCGTTTGGAAGAGGTCGACCTCGCAGACCTAGTAGCCGACGCGGTGGCGCCGTTTAACCACGACCGGGAAAACGTACGCATGTGCCTGGAACCGGTGCCGCGGTTTCCGCTGCGTCGGGTGTCGATGAAACGCCTGCTTAACAACCTGATCGAAAACGCCCTGCACCATGGCGGCAGTTCTGTAGAGGTGGCGGCGTATGTTTCTGGCGACAGCAATGCGCCCTATGTGGTGCTCAGCGTGCTCGACCGTGGCCACGGCATTAACCCGGCCGAGTTGGACGATATCTTCAACCCTTTTATCCGTGGCGACCGCGCCCGTGGCGGCAAGGGCACCGGCCTGGGGTTGGCCATCGTCAAGCGCATTGCCGCCCAGCATGGCGGCAGCGTAGAGCTGCGCAACCGCTCTGGCGGTGGGTTGGAAGCGCGGGTGTGTTTGCCGTTGGGGCTGCTGCTGCCGAGGGATGCGGTGTAGGTCAGGTAGGTGACTGCCGCGATAATCGGGATCCCCGCCTTCGCAGGGACGACGGTGTAATTAAAGACACGTTCGTCATCCCCGCGAAGGCGGTGATCCAGGGACTTCGAATAGTGGCAAAACACCGGCACAGAAGACCCGACGCTGTTCTATGCTATGCCGGCGTCTTGTTCCGAGGTCCGCATGCCCGCTGTTTTTCAACATTCCCCTAAGTGGACGTGGTGGCTACCGCTACCCCTTTTGCATTTAGCGACCTGGTGTTCGCTGTCCACGCAATTCACCGTGGGCATGGCACTGTGGTATCTGCCGTTTGCCTTGGGCCTGGTGTTTACCTATTGGTGGGGGCCACGGGTGCTGCTGGCCATCTATATCAACGCCACCGTCAGCGCGCCGTTGTGGGGGCTGGATTGGCAGTGGGGGCCGTTGTTTGGTTTGCCAGAAACCCTGGGCGCCGCTACCGGCTGGTGGTTATTGCGTGGCCGTCAGTTCGATATCGCCCTGCCCGACCTCAGCCATCTGATTCGCTACCTGCTACTCGGCTTGCTGGTGCCGGTCACCGTATTGGCACTGCTGGTACAGGGCGCATTGTTTTTAACCGGGCATCCGCCCAAGTCTGAGTGGGCTCTGGATAGCCTGAGCATGTGGCTGGCCGACAGCTTCAGCACCCTGGTGATTGCCACACCGATGCTCAGTTACCTGACCATCTACCTGCGTCGCCGCGGTTGGTTGGCGCCAGCTGCAGGCCAGCCAGATAGTCGCGTTGAGGAGTTAGCCGAACCGCTGCGGCGTTTACCGCCGTGGTGGTTGTTGGTGGGGTTGCTGGTCGGCCTGCCACTGCTGCTCAACATGCTGCCGGTACAAATGACCTTGCCTATTCTCGGCGTGGTCATGCTCAGCCTGGCGATGCTCTGGGGCTACCCCGGCGCCCTCTGTGGTGCGGTGCTGAGCAGTTTGGTGGTGCTGGCCATGCCCTTGGTCAGCCAGAGTGCCGTGGTGCCTCTGGGTTCGCCGCTTAATGAATTGCATCTGAGCGTGTTACTGCTGATGGTCGCCACCTTGCTGATTGGCCGCAGCCTGAGTGATTTGCGCCTTGCCCTTAGCCGCAGCGCGCAGATGCAGCAGCAACTGGCGTTGGCCAACCTGGCCTTGGAGGCCAGCCCGCTGGGTATTTCCATCGCCGATGCGCGTCAGCCGGACCTCCCGCTGATTTACTGCAACCCGATGTTTGAACGTATTACCGGCTACAGCCGTGCTGAAGTGCTGGGGCAAAACTGCCGTTTTCTGCAAGGTGATGACCGTAACCAGAGTGAGCTGCATCTGCTACGCGCGGCCATGCAGCGCGGCGACGATGCTCAGGTGGTGGTGCGCAATTACCGCAAAAACGGCACGCCGTTCTGGAACGAAATCACTTTGTCGCCGCTGCGCGATGATCGCGGCATCAGCCATTACATCGCTCTGCAAAACGACGTCACTTCTCGCGAGCGCATGGCTGGCGAAGTGGCCTCGCGCCGCGAAGAGCTGCTGCGGCAAACCCACCTGCTCACGCAAACCGAGGCCATTGCCGATATCGGCGGCTGGGTGTTGGAAGTGCCCGGCCTGGATATGTACTGGAGCGAAGGCTGCTTTCGCCTCTATGAGCTGGATCCCAGCGGGGCTACGCCCGACTTCAACCAAGCCATCAGTTATCTGGACAAAGAAGGTCAGGCCACGGCCCACCGTACGGTGACCGACACGCTGAGCGACGGTCGCTCCTTTGATGTGGAAGTGCGCTTGCTCACCGCCCGGGGCAATTCGCGTTTTATCCGAGTTATGGGCCTCGCCGAGATGGACGACGGCAACGTTATCCGCATCTACGGCGCCATTCAGGACATCTCCGCGCGCAAACACACCGAACAACAACTCCGCGAGCGTGATGAATGGCTACGCCTGTTTTTTGAGGCACCCTTGATCGGCATGGCCATGATCAGCCCGCAGGGCATGTGGCTGGAGGTCAACAGCAAGCTCTGCCAGATACTCGGGCGCGGCCGCGATTACCTGCGCAGCAGCGGCTGGGCGCAAATCACCCATGCCGACGACCTGCTGACCGAACAGCCGCTATTTGAAAGCGTGGCGCTCGGTGAGCGGGATGATTACGAGCTGGACAAACGCTTTCTGCGCGCCGACGGCAGCGTTATTTACACCCGCCTGAGCTTGCGTGCGGTGCGCGATCCCCAAGGCCGGCTGGAAGCCTGCCTGGCGCTGATTGAAGACATCACCGCCCGTTACGAAGCCGAGGCGCGCTACCGCACCTTGGTTGAACATGCGCCGGAAGCCATCATGCTGTTCACCGAAGAGGGTGGCTTGGTCGATGTCAATGAAAACGCCGAGCGTCTATTTAAAATGCGCCGCGACGAGCTGCTTGGCCGTCGCCCGGTAGAGCTGAGCCCCGCGCGCCAGGCCGATGGACGGCTTTCTGCGCAAGCCGGTATGGGCTACACCACCGCCGCCCTGGAAGGCGCCGCGCCAGTATTTGAATGGCTGCACCGCGACAGCGCCGGCCGTCAGCTACCCTGCGAAGTACGCCTGGTGCGCATGCCTGGCGAGCAAAAACTGATTCGCGCCAGCGTCACCGATATTTCCGAACGCCAGCGCTATCAGCGCGAAATCGAACGCCTGGCCTATAGCGATGAACTTACCGGTCTGCCCAACCGCCGTCTGCTGCTAGACCGCCTGCAACATGCCATGACCCGCGAACTGCGTGACAGCTCTTTTGGCGCCTTGCTGTTTATCGACCTCGACCACTTTAAAACCGTTAACGACAGCCTCGGTCACCCGGTTGGTGACGCCTTGCTGCGCGAGGTCACCACGCGGCTGGCCGGTTGCCTGCGCGCCGAAGACACCCTGGCGCGGTTGGGCGGTGACGAGTTTGTGGTGCTGCTGGAAAGTATCGGCGATAACCCTGAACTGGCCGGCGAACATGCCGCTGATGTTGGCGAAAAGCTGCTGCAAAGCCTGCTCGGTAGCTACCACATCGACGGCCATGAACTGTCCATTAGCGCCAGCATCGGCATCGCCCTGCACCCTGTGGGCGAGCAGGGCGCTGCCGATGTGCTCAAACAGGCCGACACCGCCATGTACCGGGCCAAACGGGGCGGCCGCAATGCGCTGCACTTCTTCGCCCCGGCCATGCAGGCGGCTATCGACCAACGCTTGCAACTGCAAGGTGAACTGCGCCAAGCCATTGCCCGCAACCAGTTGCACCTGGCCTTTCAACCGCAGCTGGACCTGCTAACCGGCCAGGTCGTGGGCGCCGAAGTGCTCTTGCGCTGGACCCACCCCGAGCGCGGTGAAATACCGCCCACGCAATTTATTCCGCTGGCTGAAGAAACCGGGCTGATCCTTGATATCGGTGCCTGGGTGCTCGACCAAGCCTGTGCCGCCCTGGCCCGTTGGCACGCGAGCTGGCCCGAGCTGGTGCTAGCGGTCAATCTCAGCCCCCACGAATTGCGCCAATTCGACGTGGTGCAGCGCGTGGCCGACTGCCTTAAACGCTATGACCTGCCGGCCAGCGTGCTGGAGTTGGAAATCACCGAAGGCGTACTGCTTGAAGACGTCGACCAATGCATCGCCGCCATGCAGGCGCTCAAGGCGCTTGGCGTGCGCTTTGCCATCGACGACTTTGGCACCGGCTACTCCTCGCTCACCTACCTCAAACGCTTGCCGTTGGACCGGCTGAAGGTCGACCGCAGCTTTGTTCACGACCTTCCCGACGATGCCAGTGGCCTAATGTTGGTGGAAACCATCCTGATGATTGCCCGTAACCTGGGCCTGGAATGTGTCGCCGAGGGCATTGAGTCGGCCGCGCAGTACGACAGCCTGCGCGGCCTGGACTGTGCCTTGGGTCAGGGCTTCTACTTCAGCCAGCCGTTGAGCGAAACGAACTTTTTGCGTTGGTTGGAGCAGCGCACTACTTAAGCACGCCGCACACCTGCGCTTCGCGCTTTTCCCTGGGGCGTGATGAGTGATTGATTACGCGGTGGTTTATTCGATAGCGCCGCAGGCGGCCACCTGCGCACAAGAATCTTCTGCGTCGAATACCAGCTAGGTAAGCGTTCCTTGGCGTGGCGTTTGTTCCAGAGTGGAACAACGTAATCGCCCTAAAGGAGAAGGTCATGACAATCGTCACGCCTACGCGCGCCCACTCACTGCGGCTCGCGCTAGTTACCCTGCTTACTGCCATCGCCTGCGCAGCACATGCCTGGGACATGCCCGACACGCATGCCAGCGACCTTGCGCCGGTGCAGTTCAGCCAGCTCTCGGCAGGCGCCACCCACACGCTGGGGCTATCCAACGTCGGTACGGTCTGGGCATGGGGCAATAACCGGAAAATGCAGCTGGGTATTCCCGGCCTACGCCGTGCGGACCAGCCTATGCGTGTGCTGGGCGCTCTGGCCGGTAAAAAAGTGCGCAGGTTGGTAGCGGCGGGTTCGCATTCGCTGGCATTGACCGAAGATGGCGAGGTGTATGCGTGGGGTAGCACTACGCTTGCGCCGGTGTTTGGTTACGCCCCCGACATTCCTCAGACGCCCACGCGAGTGGAAGGGGCCTTGCGTGACCGCAAAGTGGTGACTATCGGCGCCCGAGACTATGCCAATTACGCCGTTACCGAAGACGGTGAGCTGTTCGAGTGGTTGCGCGATAGCGTTGATGCCAACGGCGTCAGTCTGGCGCAACCCATTGCCCTTTTACCGGGGCGCCGTGTGCTGCAAGTAGTTGGCGGAACGGATATAGCCGGCGCTATCGACGACAGCGGAGCGCTCTGGGTGTGGGGCACCGGTGTTGGCCCTAACGGTGAACTGGGGCCATTTGAAGAGCGCACGCAGCCGGTGCGGGTCGCCGCCTTGAGTGACAAAGTAATTACCCAGCTTGCTGCGGGAGGTGAGCATGTTCTTGCCGCCAGCGCGCAGGGCGAAGTGTTTGCCTGGGGCAATAATTACTGGGGGCAGCTAGGCACAGGCAGTACGGGCGGCGAGGCCAGCCGCCAACTACCCGTGTCGCTTAATACTGGGCGTTTTCTCGGCAAGGTGGTCAAGCTCAGTGCCGACCGTAATGCCTCCTACGCCATCACCGAGTATGGGCTGCTCTATGCATGGGGCTGGAACGACAGCAATCAACTGCCGTTGCCGGCTGCGCCAACCGGCCAGGCGGTGAGCGTACCGACGCTTGTGCAGGGCGCGGTATTCCAGAATGGCGTTAGCGATGTGGATGGCGGCTACAGCCACGGTGTGGCATTGGCCCGCGATGGCTCGGTGCTGGTCTGGGGTAGCAACAGCAGTGGCCAGTTAGGCACAGGGGCGCCACTGCCCAGGCTGTATAGCGCGACACGGGCGCAGCCGGTTAGCGCGCCGGCAAGCCTGTTGCTGCCGCACCCGGGAAACAACGTCAGCTTTATTTATCCGACGTTAAGTGGTGACACCGTGCGGCAACTGCCAATGTTTTATGGCAGCGGGGCGCCAGGTACGGCGGTAATGGTGGTGGTATCAGCGAGCAAGGGCAGCGCGACCGGACAGACCTTGTGCACGGCGACCATTAACAGCAGCGGCTACTGGAACTGCGCACCTGCTACACCGCTTAATCCTGATGAGTTCTACAGCGTTCGTGCCTTCGCCTTTGTCGATGGGCGCCCCATACCCCCCAATGACGTGAGCTTTGTAACGGCGCCTTATTAGGCTGAGTGCTCGTCACCACCGAGCACGATTGCGAATGCCTACGCCGGCACCTGTTACTAAACTGACAACTCGCGGCTAAAGCTCCCCACATACGCGTGCATCCCGCCTGTGGTAGGGCTCCAGCCGCGCCGCTTTTGTAAGCTGCGTTTCGCCCATCCGTTGTTTGCCTGTTCCATGGTGTGCAGCACCCGCGCTCTTTGCTTCAATCGCACTGCGCACACGTGGAATCGGTCAGCCCCAACTGGCGGCTATCACAGACTCCAACGCCGCCCGGTAGTTAAGTGGCGGGCTGCTGCTGGCCGAACTCTGCGGGGCAAAGGCGGCCATGGCCTCGATCAAACGATTGAGCCGCGCGGCGTCAATCGCTTCTCCGGCGTAGGTTTCAAAGGTGAGGTTCTGTTTGCTCGGGTCGCTAAACCAATCGTTCACAGTGAGCTTGTCGCGGGTGCCGCTAATGCTCACATCAAGGTTATTGGCCGAGCGGCTAAACCAGAGGTCTTTGGCATCAATCGTTTCACGGAAAATCACGTAGTTACGGTCAAGCCACGCCTGCTCTTTACTGACTATGGGGGTGATGGTGTCGTGCCCGTAACCGCGACCAAACACGTAGGTGTTGTTGCCTTCGCCGCCGTTAAGAATGTCGTCGCCCGTGCCGCCATCCAGCACATCATGGCCGCCTTGGCCTTCGAGCACATCATTACCGGCCCCGCCAGTTAAGACGTTATCGCCACGGTTGCCGATCAACACGTTATCCAGCTCATTACCCGTAGCGTTGATGTCTTCGTTCCACAGCTTTAGCGGTTCCAGGGTGTAGATGGCGTAGGCGTGGCGCACATCGGCGGCCTTACGGAACCGTTCAATGCCGACAAAACGGCTCATATCGCTGACCTTCTGCCGGCCCGAGTCGGCGATATAAAAGCCCAGCAACTCGCCGCTGCTTTCGCTGTAAGCCACGCCGGTGAGGGTGACCATATGGTTGACCGCGCCTGTGCCTGTGTAGCGGCTGTCATCCCACAGTGCCCCAGCGTTTACCGCCAGCACCACGCCACGGCCACTGCGCAGCAGATTGGCGCTGCCTATTTCGTTGTAACCCTCAATCACGTCGTTGCGGATGCCATAGCGCTCAAGCAGCCGTTGCTGATCGACCACGTCGGAACCCCCAGCCTGGCTTGGGTAATACGCGCGGTCGACCCAGTCATTATCGAGCGCCAGCTGCAACAGCTCACCCTCACTGGCGGGGCGGTTGGCTTGGGTGAGCAGATTGGCAATCGAGGTCAGCCCGCACGTACCCAGGTAAATCGGATCGGCATCGCCTTGCATGTAATCCAGCTCATTGGCCTTGGGGTAGCCATAGATCCGGCTGGCCTGCCCATCGACCACACCTTTTTCGCCCATGGCGAAATCCAAAAGGGTCAGGTTTTCCACGTTGGCGGCCAACGTATGGCTGATGCTGGACTGCACCGTATCGACCCCTTCGCCAGCGTGCTCGATGGTCTGGTCGCCAACATTGTCGACGTAGTAGGTGTCGTCTCCGGCGCCACCCAGCATGCGGTCCGCGCCGGTGACGCCATCAAGGATATTGTTGCGGCTATTGCCGATTAGCAGGTTATCCAACGCATTGCCGGTGCCATGGATATCCAAACCCTCAAGCAACTGCAACTCCTCCACCTGAGCATTGAGCAGGTAGCTGGTGCTGCTAATCACCCGGTCATAGCCCTCGCCCTGGTGTTCGAGAATGACGTCGTTAACGCTGTTGACCACATAGGTGTCATCCCCCTGGCCGCCCTCCATGGAGTCGGCGCCCGCACCGCCGTCCAAATAGTCGTTACCGACACCGCCCAGCAGCGTGTCATTACCAGCGCCGCCATACAGCCAGTCGTTATCGGTTTCGCCAGCTTCCAGCGTTTTCTTGGCGTCGTTGGTGGCCATAAAACCAAACAGCGTGTCGTCGCCATCGCCGCCATACAGCACGTCATCGCCCACCTGGCCAAACAGGCGATCATTATCGTCCTCACCAAACAACAGATCGTTACCCAACCCGCCGGCGAGAACATCCCGACCGGCGCCGCCATACAACGTATCGTCGTCCGTTTCGCCAGGTAGCAAGATTTGTTTGCTGTCATTGCTGGGATTAAAGCCAATCAGCGTATCGTCGCCGGCGCCGCCCCACAGAATGTCATTGCCCGCTTCGCCGAACAGCCGGTCATTGCCGGCTTCGCCAAGCAACTGATCGTCATCGTTGCCACCCAAGAGCTGATCGGCGCCGTCACCGCCAAACAAGATGTCGCGGCCCTTTTCGCCATACAGCACATCGTCCCCGGCTTCGCCCAACAAGATGTCTGTACCGTTACCTCCCCACAACTGGTCTGCGCCCTCGCCACCGAACAAACGGTCTGCGCCGTCTTCGCCGTAAAGGCGGTCGTTACCTGCTTCCCCATGCAGGTCATCATTACCGGCAAGGCCCCACATATAGTTGACGCTGGAATTGCCCCACAGATCGTTGTCGGCGGCGTCGCCACTGACATAGCGGCCAGTTGCCGCAGGAATATGTGACTTGGACGTTTCAGTGCCGCTGGCCGATAGAACAGCCGCGGCTTCTGGCGCCGTAGCGGTAGCCGTCGCTAACCGCGCAAACAGGCCCCCGCCCTGAGTGAAAAATGTGAAATCAATAGACCGGATGCGCTCAATGCCGCGTTGCAACAGCGACTTCACCTCGCCAGCTTCCACCTTGCCGTTTTCATTGGCATCGCTCCAAGCGCAGAGGGGCGCCAGCTCATCCCCGGAAAGTTGGCCATCGGCATTACCGTCCAGCGCGTGCAGCTGTTCGCCAGATAGACCGTGTTGGTTGCTGTCGAGCAGGGTGAAGGTTCTCTCGGCAATGGATGCCGCGTTATCAACAGTCAGCGCGCGCGAATCATAAAAAGCGCCGATGGGGTTGTAGCGGATGCCGCTGGTATCCAGGCCAAAATTAAATTCATTACCGCCGTTGGCGCCTGTGCCGCGAGGGTTAGATAAATTATTCAGCAGGGTTTTTGAGTACCAATCGGTAAACGAATTGTAATAACCCTGACTGATTAAACGCTGGTCATAAAGCCTGCGTGCCTCAGTCTCGTAATTGAGTAAGGAGGGATCAAAGCCAGGTGTGCCCGAACTATTGTTTGATGCTTTTTCCAGCGTCATTCGGATTTGTCCAGACAAAGTCGCTTCCTGAACGCGCTCTTGCCAGCGCGTGAAGTCTTCACCTGACTCAGTAAACTGTTTTTTCGTGCTCAGATACGTTGTGTCAAAGTCGCTTAAAGAGATAATGCTGGCGGACCTAAGATGAACGCTGGTGCCAACCAAGTTTCCGGTTCGATTGGCCCACATTGCTAGTTCCGCAATAAATGCGAGGTTCGGTGAGGATTCGTTTAGCTCCCCCGGTCCGTTTGGGTTCTGCCGTGCAGCAGCGAGCGCCTGGTTGACGTGTTTAAAGACGATTTCGACTTGGGCGGCGTCTGCTTGGTCGACTAGGTTTCGCTGCGCGGATAAAGCTGAATTTATTAATTCCCTTTGAAGTGCATTTAAGTTTTGGTTGTTCCAGACCACGTTGTAAAGGACGTTGGCATGCTGCTGATCAAGGGCGCCACTTGAAACTTGAGCGTCCAAAATGCTTTTGAATGTTTGTGCGGCGGCCGGGTTGGTTTTAATATCATTTTGAAGTGCGCCGAATGAGTACCCGCTATTGCCTCCGGCTTTAGCTAATTCGTACGGACTCGTTGCACCAATTTCGGAGCTGCTTACAGCATTTTTTATAAACGATTTAAGATCGATGTCGTTCATGGGTAACTCCCTTATTTAACTTTTTCTAAGAGGTCAAAGTCTTCTTTTGGTACGTAGGTGAGTTCTCCGCTGCGGCTGCGGTACACCAGCATTTCTATTCCGGCAGGTTTTTTTACCGTGCATAGCGTTTTGATAAGCCACTTACAGTTGCCGTAAGGGCAGATGATCCCTAATGAGCGGTAGTCCTCACTCTTTTCAGGTAAAAAATATTCATCGGTTGGTTTGTTGTTGATATAAATTCCTTGTTCGTCGATTAAGACCATATCGCGCGGTATCTTTTGAAGGTTTATGCGTTGTTTATCATCAAAAAGGTATGGGTTTTCGTGGATTTTTTTCCCAATTGAATCGTTTAAATAACTTTCCATGGTGTGGCGATTATCCAGCTGGCATGGAATAGAGATATCCGTCGATGAGGCGTATCCGTAAAGCCTCGTGTATTTTTCTACGCGAGTTTCCGCTACGGACAATTCAGAGAAGAGTAAAAAGCAAAGAAGCGAGGTTAGGTAAGCACTATAATTGGTCATTAGCACGGCTCAATTCGAAAAAATCTACAGCTTGTTGTGCGTAAGATTGCAAGAGTTATATAAGAAAGAAGTGGTTTGTGCGTAGTTATCCGCCAGTACAGTGACGATTTAAAAATGCTCCCATTTCTTTTGGGCTATTTTCAAACGTAACGGTCAACGCAAAATGGCCGGACATGCGGTCGTTGCAAAGCATCACAGGAGAACGCTTTGGAATAAGAGAGCAGCTAGCTACATAACTAAAATTTTCACCGGCTGTCATATAGTAAATGTCTTCGCAGTGCTGAATGTTGATGGTGACGCCGTTTAGCTTTGCTGAATCTTCGAAGTCTTTAATTCTAATGGGGAACTGTGACTTCTCAACGCTCAGTAGCGGGTAATCTAAGCGCTCTTCTGCGTTACTGGTCTGGGGTAGGGTTATTAGCAGTAGAGCTATATTGAGTAGGCATAAATGTGCGGGGTTTTTCACGTTGGATTCGCCTGGTTGGTTCTGTGTGGTCGGTGATAGTTGGTCTGTTAAGGGCGATATTTTTATGTCCGGCGTGTTGAGCGTCCGCCTGCACAATTATCTAGTCAATCCATGTTTTGCGACTTGGGAAATTTCCCATGGAGATATCATTAATTTGAGATTTTTTGGTGGGGCGGGCTAATCAATTTTTGTAAGATTGATCTTCGCTGTAATCAGCAGCTTTCTTTCATGAATTTAATTTTAGTTCAGGCTCTATTAAATAAACGCGGCAAAAAATTACCGTTAAGATCGCCGGCGCGAACCTCCCCGCACTTTTGCGTAGTGTGCGTGCCATCTTTCCCTGCCCACTATCGAGGCATGCTTTGGTGGTCTAACCCTGGTTTGGTGGGATATACGCGCCTGTGCTCAAGACGCCGAGCCGACAAGGAGCTCGCTTGAGGCGGCTAAGGTTGAACGAGTGAGATGAAGTGCATGAGCCTGAGCGCCGTGCGCCCGTCGCGACTCAGTTGAGCATCTATCGGCCCGGCACCGGAGAGTTTCCGTCTCCTGTGCTGGGCCTTCAGCTGCGTTGCGGTTTCTCTATTGGCATGAACAGCTGCCCATGAGCGGGTCGCTAGTTGTCCCTCTGGCTACGCAGGCGCTGCTGCAAACGCGTCATAAATCCCAGGTCGTAGGCTTGTAATTGGAACGCTTGGTTATGCAGCGCTCGTCCTTTGTGCCAGCAGGTCCAGAGTGGTTTGGGGTTGGCTTTCCTCAGCCATTTTTCGGCGACGGCCACGCCATGGTTGGCGGCTTGTTGCGCATCTACGGGCCCCAACAGCAGCCAGCCTGGTTGGCCGTCGGCCATGTAGATTTAGTGAAGCAACTGCTGGAGTTTTTAGGATCTGTGGAGGTTTTTTCCTTTCGTATTTGTAGGCGGCTACCGCTGGAACGACCACGGTTAGCTGTTAGCGATACGGTGCTTGTGTCTCTCGCTTAACGTGGCGGCCCATAACAAGCGCCGTCTTCTGTGGGGCGAACCTATGGCGCTTCAGCGAATTTGAATCCCTCCCCGCTTTTGCGTAGCGTGCGTCCCTTCTCCCTGCCCACTACGAGGCGTCCTGTGGCTGTGTTGCGCTTGCTGCTGTTGTCGCTTCTGCTCCTGTGTTCCAGCCATTCCTTTGCGGCTTACCCGGGCACGGTCGATTTGCGTGGCTGGGCGCCGGATGCTGAGCCGATGCGGATTATGCAGGGCCAGTGGTTGTTGACCTGGCGCGATGATGTGCGCGCGCCGCAGCGGGTGACGTTGCCGTTTACCTGGCATGCGGGCACGCCGACGTGGTGGGGGCAGGTGGGGTTTGGGCGCATTGAGTTGACGACCCAGGTGTTGTTGCCGGTGAGTAATGAGCCGCTGGCGTTGTATATCGATGCGTTGAAGTCGGCCGGGCGGGTGTGGGTCGATGGGCAGTTGGTGGCGGTGTCGGGGCGGGTAGGGGGGGCGGCGGATGAGCAGCCGCGCATCAAGCCGTTGCTGATTCCCTTGCCGGTGGGCGCCGACAGTGTGTTGGTGCGCATTGAGGTGTCGAACCATTTCCACCGTGAGGGTGGGGTGGATATGCCGATTCTGATCGGGACGCGTGCTTACCTGGAGCACCGCGCTGCCGTCTCCCAGGGCGTACAGCTATTTACTCTGGGTGGCTGCATTTTGATGGCGTTTTATCTGCTGTTGCTGGGCAGTTGGAATAGCCAGCAGATGCTCAGCGGGCCGTTCAGTTTGATGCTGGCGCTGGCGGCCGCAAGTGCGGCGGCGAATGGCGGCATGCTGGATAGCTTGGAACTGCCCACCAGCTTGATTTATCACATCAAGTACACCTGCCAAATTCTTTACCCGGCGATTTATGCCTTGCTGCTGCGCCGTTTATTTCCGCAGGAGTCGAGCGTGTTTGTCGCTCGCGCTTTGTTGGTGATCGGGGTGGCTGTGGCGCTGTTGATAGTGTTCACCCCGCCAGCGCTGTTTACCGCTACCCGCGAGCCGGCGGCGATTTTGGTGGTCGGTTCGTGCATTTACTTTCTCAGCAATATCATCCATGCCGTGCTGCGCCATCGCGACGGCGCGCAGAGCATTTTGCTCGGCATGTTGTTGGTCACGGCGGCGGTGTGCAATGACGTGCTGCTGTACACCGAGGGCTTGGTGACGGTCAGTGTGTTTCCCCTTGGGGTGCTGGCGTTGTTGCTGTCCCACGGCGTGGTGCTGGGCCAGCGCATGCTCGCGGCGCTGCGGCATAACGTCGAGCTGTCGGACCATTTGCAGCGCCTCAATACTTCGCTGGAGCAACGGGTCGAGCAGCGCACGGCTGTGCTGCGGCAGAACCGCGACCTGCTCGACCGCACCCTGGAGCATATGGACGCTGCGCTGCTGTCGGTGGACGGCCAGGGCAATATTTTGGCCATCAACCAGCGTTTTCGCCGCTTGTTTGGGGTGTCCGGTGAGGCCAGTACGCGGGGGCAATTGCTGCACCGTTTAACGCACGCCGAGCTGGCACTGGACCCCAGCGAGTGTGCGTTGCTGTTGCCGGCAGTGGGGCAGCCCTTGCGTGCCCATGAAGACCTGTCGTTAGCCAATCGGCTGATTATCGACGTGCGCCGGCGCTCGCTGGCAGATGGCGGTTGGGTGTCGACGTTTGACGATGTCACCAGCCAGCGTCTGGCCGAGCTGGGCGTACAGGGGGGCGATATCGGCCATTGGAAATTCGACGTGCGTATGCGTCAGCTCGAGGGGTCTGAGCGCTGCTGGAGCATGCTCGGCTATCACAGTGAAGAGATCGGCACGCCCAGCCTGCTCAGCCTGAGTCACCCGCAAGAAGCGCGTAAATTGTTCACCCAGGTTCTGCGGGCGCGGCGCGGCAGCGGTGAGCTGCAATGCACCCTGCGGTTACTGCATGGCAGTGGCGACTGGCTATGGGTGTCGCTACGCGGGCGCTGCATTCTCGATCGCGAGCAGCGGCCGTTGTATTGGTTGGGTGTTATTGAAGATATCGACCGCGAAGTTTGCGCGCAGCTGGCGCTGGAGCAAGCCCGCGACCAAGCGGTACGCGATGCCCGGCAGAACGAAGAACTGCTTGCCACCCTTAGCCATGAACTGCGCACGCCGTTAGTGGCGATTCAGGGCCATATCGCTTTGTTGCTCGACCAGCATGAGCTGCAAATGCCCATGCGCCGCCGTCTGGACACCGTGCAAAGCGCATCGCGCAGCCTGACCGATGTATTGGATGGCCTGCTGGCCCTGGCACGTAGCGAAACCGCCAAGCTGCCCTTGCGGGTGCCGTTCGATCTGGCCGAACTGGTGCGCGAGTGCGTCGAGGTGATGCGCATCCAGGCCGATGCCAAGCACTTGGAACTGAGCCTGCATATGGACCTGGGCGAGCGCTGCTGGGTGGAGGGCAGCCCAGTGGGCGTGCGCCAGGTGCTGTACAACCTGCTGGGCAACGCGATTAAGTTCACCCAGCAGGGCGGCATCAATGTGCGCGTGCAGGCCGATGCTCAGGGCGAGGGTTTTATTCTGGTGGTCACCGATACCGGCCTGGGCATTCCCGATGACCTGCAATCGCAAGTGTTCGCCGCTTTTACTCGCTTGGATCAGCACAGTCATCAACCGGGCGTGGGCTTGGGTCTGTATATCGTCCGTCGGTTGGTGCAGCTGCTCGGCGGTGAAATCAGCCTGCAAAGCAGCCTGGGCGTTGGCTCGTGTTTCCGCCTGGCCTTGCCCTGGCCACCGCTGCTGCGCCACCAGCCCGAGCTAAATTTGGATGTGCCGCTGGACGGCCTTTACGTGCTGCTGGTGGAGGACGTGCCCGTCAGCCGTGAAGTAACCCGCGAACTCTTGCTCAACTGGGGCTGCTTGGTGGACACCGCCATAGACGGCGAAGGGGCCATCGCCAGTTGCCAGGAGCACGACTACGACCTGGTGTTGATGGACATGCGCCTGCCCGATATGGACGGCCTGGAAGCCAGTCGGATTATCCGTGCCCAGCAAGGTGATGTGGGGCCGCTGATGGTGGCGCTTACCGCCAATGCCACCGACCTTGATCGCCAAGCCTGCTTGCAGGCCGGGCTCGACGGCGTGTTGGCCAAACCGTTGCAGCGCCGGCAATTACAGGCGCTGTTAAGTGGTGAAGATATGTTTGCACCGTCCTCTGCCGAATTGGCCGCAGGCGATGAGCGAGCGTTGGCGGCGCCGCGTTTTGAACAGCTGCGGCAGTGGCTAGGGGCAGATTTGTTTGACCGCTTGCTGCCCTCGTTTCTGGCCTCTCTGGAAGAGGTGCGTGAGGGCGTTCAGGCGTTGTTACTGGCACCGCACGGTGACCCGGGCAATAGCCGGCGGGCGGCGTTGTTGCATCGGTTGCAAGGCAGTGCGGCGAACTTTGGTTTGCATAGCCTGGCCAGTCAGAGCCTGGCGGCGCAGCGTGGCGAGATTCAGTTGGAGACGTTGTGCGAAGTGCTGGATGAGCATTTGCGGGTGCTAAGGGTGGAGCTGGAACGCGGCTGAGGGGTGCTACAACCTCTGCGGTAACGCTCGCGATTGGTTCCCTCTCCCGCTTGCGGGAGAGGGCTAGGGAGAGGGGCTCTTTGGCGCAGATAGGCGTCAGCGCAGGCCCTCTCCCCCGGCCCCTCTCCCGCAAGCGGGCGAGGGGAGGCCAGCAGCGATAGTCGCCCAATTCCCTCTCCCGCTTGCGGGAGAGGGTGCCCGAAGGGCGGGAGAGGGGCTTTTGCTTTTAGCGGCGAC
>CAZIWV010000053.1:0-22886 GCA_964543145.1 uncultured Pseudomonas sp. | reverse complement strand
ACCGCCTGATGTTCTGCGGCTACGACCCACGCGGCTACAAGCTGTTTATCTGGGTCTTAAGTGCGGTGCTCTGTGGCCTGGCCGGGGCCTTGTATGTGCCGCTGGTGGGCATTATCAACCCCAGCGAAATGTCGCCGACCAACTCCATTGAGGCCGCCGTATGGGTTGCTCTAGGTGGGCGTGGCAGCTTGATCGGCCCGGTGATTGGCGCCGGCATCGTTAACGGTATGAAGAGCTGGTTTACCGTGGCCTTCCCCGAGTATTGGCTGTTTGCCTTGGGGGCCTTGTTTATCTTGGTGACGCTGTATCTGCCCAAGGGTGTGATCGGCCTGCTGCGTAAAAAAGGAGAGCAATGATGCGCGCCACTCCGGTACCTGAATTTATGCTCGAACCCGCCTACAACCCGAACACTGACGCCGGCACCAGCCGCGACGCGCTGGGCCTGGGCCGTGCCGCTGGCCAGGGTTTGGATGTACGCCACGGCACCATCCTGACCCTGGAAGATATCAACGTCAGCTTTGATGGCTTCAAGGCACTTACCAACCTCAGCCTGTACATCGGCGTCGGTGAACTGCGCTGCATCATCGGCCCTAACGGCGCCGGCAAAACCACGATGATGGACGTCATCACCGGCAAAACCCGCCCCGACAATGGCAAAGCCTACTTTGGCGAAACCCTCGACCTCACGCGCATGAGCGAAGTGCAAATCGCCCAATCCGGCATTGGCCGCAAGTTTCAGAAACCGACGGTATTCGAAGCGTTGAGCGTGTTTGAAAACCTCGAGCTGGCACTGAAAACCGACAAATCGGTGTGGGCCAGCCTGCGCGCCAAACTAAGCGGCGAGCAACGCGAGCGCATTGATGATGTGCTGACCACCATCAAACTGGAAAGCTCGCGCCACCGCGCCGCCGGGCTGCTCTCCCACGGGCAAAAACAGTTCCTGGAAATCGGCATGCTGCTGATGCAAGACCCGCAACTGCTGCTGCTCGACGAACCGGTAGCGGGCATGACCGACGCCGAAACCGAATTCACCGCCGAGCTGTTCAAATCCCTGGCGCGTAAACACTCGCTGATGGTGGTGGAGCACGACATGGGCTTTGTCGGCTCCATCGCTGACCACGTCACCGTGCTGCACCAAGGCAGCGTGCTGGCCGAAGGGTCGTTGGCGGATGTGCAGGCGGATGAAAGGGTGATTGAGGTTTATCTGGGGAGGTAAGGGCAAAACCCTCTCCCTAACCCTCTCCCGCAAGCGGGCAGAGGGAACTGACCGCGTACTGCTTTGCTCCCCTCTGCCCGCTTGCGGGAGAGGGGCTGGGGGAGAGGGTTTTAGCTCTTCGCACAGCACCCAAAGAACAAAGGACACCACCCATGCTACAAGTCGAAAAACTCCACCAATTCTACGGCGGCAGCCACATTCTCCGTGGCTTGTCCTTTGAAGCCAAAGTCGGCGAAGTCACCTGCCTGCTGGGCCGTAACGGCGTGGGCAAAACCACGCTGCTGAAATGCCTGATGGGCCTGATCCCTTCAAAAGAAGGCGCGGTGCAGTGGGAAGGCCACGCCATCACAGGCTTTAAACCGCACCAGCGCGTGCACGCCGGCATCGCCTATGTGCCGCAAGGGCGAGAAATCTTCGGCCGTCTGACGGTGGAGGAAAACCTGCTGATGGGCCTGTCGCGTTTCTCTGGCTCGCAAGCCAAGGTGGTGCCCGAGTTTATCTACGAGCTGTTCCCGGTGCTCAAGGAAATGAAACAACGCCGTGGCGGCGACCTCTCCGGTGGTCAGCAACAACAACTGGCCATCGGCCGCGCCTTGGCCAGTAACCCGCGCCTGCTGATTCTCGACGAACCCACCGAGGGTATTCAGCCCTCGGTGATTAAAGAGATTGGCGTGGTGATCAAAAAGCTCGCCGCACGAGGCGATATGGCGATTCTGTTGGTTGAGCAGTTTTACGATTTTGCCGCGGAGTTGGCCGACCAGTATTTGGTCATGTCGCGGGGTGAGATTGTGCAGCAGGGCCGCGGCGAGACCATGGAGGCCGACGGCGTTCGCGGCTTGGTCGCCATCTAAACGTAGGGTGTGCTCCGCGCTCCAAGCGATCCAGCGGCGAACGCAACGGTGCGCATAGCACACCCTACGAGGCGAACTCCTGCTCGGTTTTGGCGAGCAGGCGTTTCACGCTGTCCAAATGCAGCCGCGCGCTCTCGGCACTGCCGAGCAGCATTTGTTTACTCGCAGCACTGGCGATCTCGTGAGAAACCGCCTTTAGCGCCCGACCACTGCTCATCGCTTTAAGCTGCACCTCGGCGGCGCGCTCCAGGTAGTAGAGGTCATCCCAGGCCTCTGCAATGCTTGGTCCGAGCACCAGCGGGCCATGGTTTTTCAGCATCACCACATCGGCATCGCCGGCCGCACGGGCGATGCGTTCGCCTTCGGCATTGTCCAGGGCCAGGCCGTTGTAATGCTCATCCACCGCCAAACGTCCGTAAAACTTCAACGCCGTCTGCCCGGCCCAGACAAAGGGCTCGCCTTCGAGCATGCACAGCGCGGTGGCATTGGGCATATGGGTATGAAAGGCCGCCGTCGCCCGTGGGTTTAAACGGTGCAGTTGGGCGTGGATAAAAAACGCCGTGGCCTCGGGCTTGCCCTCGCCCATCATCACGCGGCCGTGGAAGTCGCAGATCAATAGCGACGAGGCGGTGACTTCGGCGAATGCCAGCCCGTAAGGATTGACCAAAAACAGTTCGGGGTGGCCGGGCAGCACCACGGAAAAGTGATTGCAGATGCCCTCCCCCATCCCCAAGCGCGCCGCCATGCGAAAGCAGGCGGCCAGGTCGATACGCGCGGCGCGGATGGCGTGGGTGTTGAGGTCGGCGGCCAGTACGTCGGCGGCGGGGGCGCGGTTGAGTTCGAAGGCGTGGGCCATGGGGGGCTCCTGGGTGAAGGGCGATGGGGCAAGACTAGCGGGGATGGGAGGAATGAGTAGGGGCAGATATGGGAGAGCAATGGGCCAGATAGATTGGTGGTGGGTTCAGCCCTCTCCCCCGCCCCCTCTCCCGCAAGCGGGCGAGGGGAGTAAAGCCGCGTTCCCCTCGCCTGTTTGTGGGCGCCCGGCCAGGGGAGAGGGGCTAGGGGAGAGGGCAACCTGCAAAAGGCGATCCCTGACCCACCCATTCCCCCCATCTGGCCCTACGACCCGCCGCTATTTATTCCTAAGGTGAGCCCATTCCACTGCCCACGCTATGAGGCCCGCCATGAGCAACCCGATCTCCAACGAATACGTTCACGCCCTCGACCGCCAATTCGTATTTCATTCCTGGTCGATCCAGAGCGCCCTCAATCCGTTGGTCATCGCCGGTGGTCAGGGCTGCACGCTGTGGGACTACGAGGGCAAGCAGTATCTGGATTTCAGCAGCCAACTGGTCAACACCAATATCGGCCACCAGCACCCCAAAGTGATTGCCGCCATTCAAGAACAAGCCGGCACCTTGGTCACCGTGGCGCCGGCCACCGCTAACCTGATGCGCGGTGAAGCGGCCAAACGCATCCTGTCCCACGCGCCAAGCAATTTCAGCAAGGTGTTTTTTACCAACGCCGGCGCCGACGCCAACGAAAACGCCATGCGTATGGCCCGTCAGTTCACCGGCCGCGACAAGGTGCTATCGGCCTACCGCTCTTACCACGGCAGTACCGGCTCAGCGATTGCCGCCACTGGCGACCTGCGCCGCGTTCCCAATGAGTTCGCCCGTGGCCACGTGCACTTCTTTAACCCCTACCTGTACCGCACCGAGTTCTACGCCGGTAACGAGGAGGAGGAATGCGAGCGCGCGTTGCAGCACCTGCGCCGCGTTATCGAGTGCGAAGGCGCCAACTCGATTGCGGCCATTCTGCTGGAAAGCGTGCCCGGCACCGCTGGCATTCTGGTACCGCCAAAAGGCTACCTAAAGGGCGTGCGCGCGCTGGCGGACGAGTTCGGCATTGTGCTGATTCTCGACGAAGTCATGGCCGGCTTTGGCCGCACCGGTGCCTGGCTGGCGTTCGATAACTTCGACGTGGTGCCCGACCTGATCTGCTTTGCCAAAGGGGTGAACTCCGGCTACGTGCCGGCCGGCGGCGTGCTGATTTCCCAGCCGATTGCCGAGTTCTACGAGAACCGCTTCTTCCCTGGCGGCCTTACCTACTCCGGTCACCCGCTGGCCATGGCGGCGATTGTTGCCACGCTGGATGTTATGGCCGAAGAAGGCATCGTCGACAACGCCCGCATGATCGGCCAGGAATACCTCGGCCCAGGCCTGAAAGCGCTGGCGGCGAAACATGCGTTGATTGGTGAAGCGCGCGGGATCGGGTTGTTCTGGGCCTTGGAAATGGTTAGCGACCGGGTGAAGAAAACCCCATTGGCGGCGCCCGTCATGGGCCAGATGAAGGCGGCTTTCCAGGCCCGTGGCTTGCTCACCTTCGTGGTGGAAAACCGTATTCACGTGGTGCCGCCGTGCATCGTTAACCCCGAGCAAGTCGCCCACGCATTGGCAATTTTTGACGAAGTGATTGGCGAGTTTTCCGGCAAATACGCGGGTTAAGCGTTTGCTCGTAGGGCGTGCTGCGCGCACCAGGCGCTTTCAGCGTAAACGCCTTGGTGCGCACAGCACACCCTACGAGGCCCGCGTGTTTTACCAGTAGTTCTCGACCGCTACAGCGCCCGGCCTACGGGTCAAACTCAGCTGCATATCGCGCGCTTTCAACACCGCGCGGCAGTCTTCAATCATCTGCGGATTGCCACAGAGCATCACCCGGGAAAACTCGGGTGACAGCGGCAGCCCGGTCGCCCGCTCCAGTTCGCCCGACTCAATCAAACCCGTCACCCGCCCATGCAATGCACCGGGCACCTGCTCACGGGTGACGATGGGCACGTAGATAAATTTGTCGGCGTATTCGGCCAGGTATTCGCGCTGCATCAGCTCGGCGATCAGGTCTTGATACGCCAGTTCGGTAGCCGTGCGCGCGCTGTACACCAACACCACCCGCTCAAAGCGCTGCCAGACCTCAAAGTCCTGCAGGATGGAGAGAAACGGTGCCAAGCCGGTGCCGGTGCCGACCAACCACAAATCGCGGCCGTCGACAAAGCGATCCAGGGTCAGATAGCCAATCGCCTGCCGCTCCACCAGCAACTCGTCACCCACCTGCAAGCGACTCAGCTCGCTGGTGAACTCACCACCGGGCACCACGATGGAAAAGAATTCCAAGTGCTCGTCATGGGGCGCCGACAGCATCGAGTAGGCACGCCACACCACGCTGCCATCGGCCTTCTGCACCCCCAGGCGAGCGAACTGCCCGGCGCGAAAGCGAAAGCCGGCGTCACGGGTGGTGCGCAGGCTAAACAGGGTGGGCGACCACGGCCGCACCTGCAGCAGGGTTTCGCGGGTGAACTTATCTTCGCTAGCGGTCATACGCACAGGTTCCTGATCGAGCCGAAGGCGCAGTGTCGCGCAAAGTGGCGGCGGGCAATACCCGCAAACAATAGGGGCTTAGCCGGTGCGGCCAAGACATTGGCCGCGTAAGCCATGGACGCACCTCGCCAATCGGCGGAGTGTTGGCCGCCTAGCTCACAGAATAAAAACAAGGAAGACACCCATGTCATTCGCACGCCAAACCATCTGGATTACCGGCGCCTCATCAGGCATTGGCGAAGCCTTGGCTACCGCCTTTTTGCAGCAAGGCGCCAAGGTCATTTTGTCCGGCCGCCGGGTTGCAGAACTCAACCGCGTCGCCGCCCAAGCCCCTGAGCAATGCCTGGTGCTGCCATTTGAAAGTACCGATTACACCGCCCTGCCGGATGTGGTCGAGCGCGCCTGGGCCTGGAGCGGCCAGGTGGATTTACTGATCAATAACGCCGGCATCAGCCAACGCAGCCTGGCGTTGGACACCCATCTTGAGGTGTACCGGCAACTGATCGAAGTGGACTATATGGCGCCCCTGGCCCTGACCCAGTTACTGCTGCCGAAAATGGTCGCGCGCAAAAGCGGGCACTTGGCGGTGGTCAGCTCGGTGGCGGGCAAAGTCGGCACGCCATTGCGCAGTGGTTACTGCGGCGCCAAGCATGCGCTGATCGGTTATTTCGACGCCCTTCGCGCTGAGGTCGAACAGGCTTATGGCATTGCCGTCAGCGTGATTTTGCCGGGTTCGGTGCATACCTCTATCGCCATCAACGCGCTGTCCAGCGATGGCAGCGCCCGTGGGCAATCCGACCCGAATATTGAAAACGGTATGGACGTGACGGTGGCCGCCGCGCAGATTCTCGCCGGCCTGGCCGAGCGCCAGCGGGAGATTCCGGTTGCCGAAGGCATTGAAGCCATGGCGTTGAAACTGCGTGTGGCCAACCCAGCGCAGCTTTACACCCTGACCGCTCAGGAAGGTGCACGCTTGGCTGCGCAGCGTGAAAGCGGTGGCTCGCTGGACCCAAGCAATATCCGTAGCAGCTAATTCGCCGCAAAAATCTGGATTCCCGCCTGCGCGGCAATGACGGTGAATGCCCCGGTCAACAGCGTCGCCCGCGCGCAGGCGGGGGCCCAAAATCGCGGAGCACACACAATCATTGCCCAAACCGCTGCAACTGCATCTCCTGCAACCGGCTCAACGTGCGGCGAAAGGCAAAGGCCAGATAGCCCTCGGTATACAGCGCCTCCAGAGCCACCTCGGCTTGCAGATAGAGCGGCACGCGGCGGTCGTAGCATTCATCCACCAGGGCGATAAAGCGCCGCACGCTGTCGTCGCTGGCCGACAGCGCCGGCAACTGCCGGTCTCCAGCGACCACCAACTGCGCACCGTCTTCAGTGCCCCGGGCGATTTTTGCGGCGCGTTGTTGGCCGCTCAGGTTCGGCACGTCACCCAGCAAAATGGCGCTAAAGCGGTCGCACAGGGCGATAAAGTCCGGCGCGGCGAACGGCTTTTCGCACAGTTCACTAAAGCGGCACCACAGCACGGAATCGGCATAGGCCTCAGTTTCCAGGCGACGATTACCGACGGCCAATTCACCGTGCTGCACCGCCTGCCCCGCACTTAATTCGGCAAACACTGGCGCTAACGGCGCACCCTCGGCGCTGGCCCAATAGCGCTGCGTGGCCTCGCCTGGGTGCAAGCGATGGTCTTCACCGCCATCTATGGCGACCACCTGCATATGCGCTTCGATGGCGGCAATCGCTGGCAAAAAGCGCTCGCGATTAAAGCCGTCGGCATACAACTGTTGCGGCGGCTGGTTGGAGGTGGCGACCAGCACCACGCCCTGTTCAAACATCAGGGTGAACAGGTTGCCGAGGATGATCGCGTCGCCAATGTCATTCACAAACAGCTCATCGAAACACAGCACCCGCAGCTCCTGCCCCAACTCCACCGCCAGGGCGCGCAACGGGTCGGGCGTGCCGGTGAGCTGGAACAGGCGCTTGTGCACCCACTGCATAAAGTGATGGAAATGCTGGCGCCGCGCGGGCACGTGCAGGCTTTGGTAGAAGCAGTCCATTAACCAGGTTTTGCCCCGGCCGACCGGGCCCCAGAGGTAGACGCCCTTGGCCAGCGTGTCGTGGCACTGCTGTAACGCCTCGGCAGCGTGCTGTTGCGCGGCGTCGGGGAAAAAGCCGTTGTGCTCGATGGCGTACTGGTACGCGGCCAGGGGTTGCAGCGGGGTAACCATGCACAGCCCCAATAAAAGGTAAGCCGCGAGCATAACGCCAAACCCGTAGGGTGTGCTGTGCGCACCAGGCGATATACCGGTAAACGCCGTGGTGCGCACAGCACACCCTACTGGCAGTCGTGCCAACCATCGTCCATCATTGCCGCCCCTGCTCTTCCTGCGGTTTGCGCCATGCCTGTTTTCACCACCCCGTTCGCCAGCCTCGACCTGTTCCGCCAACCGCCACAGCGCGACGATCCGTTGCAGGCCTTTGATGCGGCAGACGAGTACCTGCTTAACCACCTGGCCGAGCAAGGCTTAGCCAGTGACGCCCGGGTGTTGGTGTTAAACGACAGCTTCGGCGCCCTCGCCGCCAGCCTGGCGGGCAAGGCGCAGGTGCTCAGCAGTGGCGACTCGCACCTGGGCGCCTTGGCCCTGAGCCATAACCTGGCGTGCAATAAGTTGCCAGCCGATAGCGTGCAGTTTGTAGCGTCCAGCCAAACCATTAGCGGCCCGTTCGATTGGGTGCTGATCCGCATCCCGAAAACCCTGGCGCTATTGGAAGAACAGTTGATCCGCCTGCACGGCCACCTCGCTCCCGGTGCGCAGGTGGTGGCGGCCGGCATGGTCAAGCATTTGCCCCGCAGCGCGGGTGATTTGCTTGAGCAATTTATCGGCCCGGTGCAGGCCTCGTTGGCGGTGAAAAAAGCCCGCCTACTGTTCGCCACGCCCAGCGAAAAGCCCCAGCCGACCTCGCCCTACCCCAGCCGCTACCGCCTCGACAGCCCGGCCATTGAACTGCTTAACCACGCCAATGTGTTTTGCCGCGAAGGCCTGGATATCGGCACCCGTGCCTTTCTCCCGCACCTGCCGAAAAACCTCGGCAGCGCACGCGTGGCCGACCTTGGCTGCGGCAATGGCGTGCTCGGCATCGCCTGTGCCCTGGCCAACCCCGAGGCGCAACTGACGCTGGTGGATGAGTCGTATATGGCGGTGCAATCGGCCAGCGAAAACTGGCAGGCAGCGTTGGGCGAACGCGCCGTGGATATCCGTGCGGGTGATGGCCTGGCTGAGCAGCCGGAAGATTCGCTGGAGATCGTGCTGTGCAACCCGCCGTTTCACCAGCAGCAGGTGGTGGGCGATTTCCTCGCCTGGCGTATGTTCCAGCAGGCTCGCGCGGCCTTGGTCACCGGTGGCGAGCTGTGGATTGTCGGCAACCGCCACCTCGGCTACCACGCCAAGCTAAAGCGCCTGTTTCGTGGGGTTGAGCAGGTGGCGGCGAATCCCAAGTTCGTGATTTTGAAAGCCATCAAATAAGCCGTAGGGCGTCAGGGCGTGGTCATACCGGCGGCATGCATAAACATGCGCAGCAAGTACGACACCGCGCCCAGAGCCAGCACACTGGCGCCCCAAATCCCGACCAGCCAGCCCAGGCGTTTCCACAGAGGCTTCTTCTCGGTGTTGTCCATTAGCTGCCCCACCCTAGTGATACCCCTGATCCGGCGTCACCTTGCCGCGGAATACGTAGTAGCTCCAGGCCGTGTACATCAGGATAAACGGGATGATAAATAGCGCGCCCACCAAGATAAAACCCTGACTCTGCGGCGGCGCAGCGGCCTGCCAGATGCTGACCGACGGCGGAATAATATTCGGCCACAGGCTGATACCCAGGCCGCTATAGCCGAGGAAAATCAGCACCAAGGTCAGCAGAAACGGCTGGTAGTTACGGTTGTTATGCACCGCGCGCAGCAAGCCGTAGAAGGTCACCAGCACCAGCAATGGCACCGGCAGGAAATAAAACAAGTTGGGCAGGCTAAACCAGCGCTCGGCGATTTCTGCGTGGGCCAGCGGGGTCCACAAACTGACTACACCGGTAACGCCCAACAGCACAAAGGCCAATGGCCGCGCCAGGTCGTGCATCTGCTTCTGCAACCGGCCTTCGGTTTTCATAATCAGCCAGGTGCAACCCAGCAGCGCATAGGCGGCAATCAAGGCTACACCGCAGAACAACGGGAACGGCGCCAGCCAGTCCAGCGAGCCGCCGGCAAAGGTGCGGTTAACCACCGGTAAACCGTCGATATACGCCCCCAGCGCCACGCCCTGAAAGAAGGTCGCCGTCAGCGAGCCGCCGATAAAGGCCTTGTCCCAGATATGCCGTTTGCGCTCTTTGGCTTTGAAGCGAAACTCAAAGGCCACGCCGCGGAAGATCAGCCCCAGCAGCATAAAAATCAGTGGCAGATACAGCGCGCTCAGCACCACCGAATAGGCCAGCGGAAAGGCGCCAAACAACGCTGCGCCACCGAGCACCAGCCAGGTTTCGTTGCCGTCCCACACGGGCGCCACGGTGTTCATCATGATGTCGCGCTCGCCGGCGTCTTTGACGAACGGAAAGAGGATGCCGATGCCCAGGTCGAAGCCATCCATGACCACGTACATCATGATGCCGAAGACGATGATCACCGCCCAGATAAACGAAAGATCAATGCCCATTAGTAGTGCTCCCGTCGTTGGCGTCGTGGTTTTGATCGGCTTCCAGGCCTTCACCCGGTGCCGACAGAGGCCGCGCCGGGGTACGGTGCTGGCCAGGGCCGCCAATGCCTTGTTCCTTGCCTTCGTTGGTAACCGGGCCTTTACGCACCAGGCGCACCATATAACCGAGGCCCACGCCGAACAGGGCGAAGTACACCACCACAAACAGGATCAGAGTCAGGCTCATCTGCGCAAAGCTGTGGTTGGACGAGGCATCGGCGGTACGCATCAAGCCGTACACCACCCAGGGCTGGCGGCCCACTTCGGTGGTAAACCAGCCGGCGAGAATGGCGATCAACCCGGAAGGCCCCATCCATAACGTCAGGTACAAGAAGGGTCTGGACTCGTATAACTTTCCACGAAAACGCAGCCACAGGCTCCACACGCCCGCGAAAATCATCAACAAGCCCAGGCCGACCATGATGCGGAACGACCAGAACACGATGGTGGAGTTGGGCCGGTCTTCTGCCTTGAACTCTTTGAGCGCCGGTACTTGTTTGTCCAGGCTGTGGGTCAGGATCAGGCTACCGAGGTAGGGAATCTCCACGGCAAAACGGGTCTTCTCAGCCTTCATATCCGGCCAGCCGAAGAGAATCAGTGGCGTCGGCTCGTTGCCGACGTTTTCCCAGTGGCCTTCGATGGCGGCAATTTTTGCCGGCTGATGCTTAAGGGTGTTGAGGCCGTGGAAGTCGCCAATCACCGCTTGAATCGGCGCAACGATCAGCGCCATCCACATGGCCATCGACAGCATCCGGCGAATGGCCGGGTTGTCTTTTTTGCGCAGCAAATGCCAAGCCGCCGATGCACCGACGAAAAACGCCGTGGCCAGAAACGCGGCAGTGGACATATGCAGCAAGCGATAGGGGAATGAGGGGTTAAAAATCACCGCAAACCAATCGACCGGGATCACCCGACCATCAACGATGGCGTGCCCCTGCGGCGTTTGCATCCAGCTGTTGGAGGCCAGAATCCAGAACGTGGAAATCAGCGTGCCGATGGCCACCATTACCGTGGAGAAAAAGTGCAGGCCCGGGCCGACGCGGTTCCAACCAAACAGCATCACACCGAGGAAACCGGCCTCCAGGAAGAACGCCGTCAACACCTCATACGTCAGCAGCGGCCCGGTGATTGCCCCGGCAAAGTCGGAGAACGCGCTCCAGTTGGTGCCGAACTGATAGGCCATGACCAGGCCAGAGACCACGCCCATACCGAAGTTGACCGCAAAGATCTTCGACCAGAAGTGGTAGAGGTCGCGGTAGGTTTCGTCATTGGTCTTCAACCACAAGCCTTCGAGCACCGCCAGGTAACTGGCCAGACCGATGGTGATCGCGGGGAAAATGATGTGAAAGGAAATGGTGAACGCGAACTGCATTCGCGCCAGATCCAGCGCCTCTAAGCCAAACATGGATATTCCTCATCAGCAAAAACGGTCATCGAGCATTCTCCAGGCCTTTGCTTAGCCCCGGAAATCGGTAATCGGTTCAGGAAATTATTGTTATGACGGCCTACAAAAAGATGGGCAGCGGCGGCCCGCACGCAGCACGCAAGAGGGTACTGACGTGGGTCAAAGCCTAACGCTTAAGCGTAGACCGATTACTGTGGTCGATTGTCGCGCGACAGGTTGGCGCGCTTGGCAGAAGGGGGATTGGGGCGAGGTAATGCAGCGAAAAATGCCGGCCGTCTCTACCGCTCGAGGTAAAGACGGCCGCGTTCTAACTGAGCTGTTTACCGGAACGGCGGCTCGTCAAAGCTGCGCAGTTTGCGTGAGTGCAGGGAGTCGAGCTGCGTGCGCATCAGATCAAGGGCGGCAATGCCGATCATCAGATGCTGACTAACGGCGCGCTCATAAAACACACCCGCCGCGCCCGGCAGTTTGATTTCGCTGTGCAGGGGTTTATCCGATACACACAGCAACGTGCCGTAAGGCACCCGCAAGCGATAACCCTGGGCGGCGATGGTGCCGCTTTCCATATCCACCGCCACGGCGCGTGACAGGTTGATCAACGGCCGCTCCTGCGCCCAACGCAGCTCCCAGTTGCGGTCGTCGTAGGTCAGTACGGTGCCGGTACGCAGCCGCCGTTTCAGCGCTTCACCGCGCTCACCGGTGACGGTGGCCGCCGCCTCTTGCAGCGCCAGTTGCACCTCAGCCAGGGCTGGAATCGGGATATTCGGCGGCACCACACGGTCAAGAATGCCGTCGCGGCGCATATAGGCGTGGGCCAGCACGTAGTCGCCAATGGTCTGCGATTGGCGCAGCCCGCCGCAGTGGCCAATCATCAACCAGCAATGCGGACGCAGTACGGCCAGGTGGTCGGTGATGTTCTTGGCGTTGGACGGCCCGACGCCGATATTCACCAGGGTCACGCCATGGCCATCGGCGGCGATCAGGTGATAGGCCGGCATCTGGTAACGGTGCCATACCACGGCATCGGCCACTGCTTGGGCGTCTTCCTCGGAGGTGCCGCGTTCAATGATGACGTTGCCCGGCAACACCATGCGCACATAGCGTGGGTCGTCGCGCAGTTGCGCCAGGCCATGGCGAATAAATTGGTCAACGTAACGGTGGTAGTTGGTCAGCAGAATCCATGGCTGCACATGGCGCCAGTCGCTGCCGGTGTAATGCACCAGGCGGCGCAGGGAGAAGTCGACGCGCGCGGCGTCAAACAGCGCCAGCGGCAATGGGTCAATGTTCTGCCAGTCATACAAACCATCGGCGATGCCATCGGTGGCCGCCGACAAATCGGTGCTGGGGAACACCCTCGACAACTCGGCGGCCGTCACGCCGGAACCGGCCAACTCATCACCGCCCTCCACCACGTAGGGGTAGGGAATGTTCTGCTGGCTCATGCCCACTTCCACCTTTACGGTGAAGTCGTTCATCAGCGGGCGCAGTTGCTCAAGCAGGTATTTACGAAAGGCTGCCGGGTGGGTGACGGTGACGCTATAAGTGCCGGGCACCTGCACCTTGGCGTAGGCGCGCACGGTGGTCGGCACTTCGCCCTGGGTGTCGTAAGTCAGGCGCAATTCGGGGTAGCAGAAGCAGTCACGCTGCTTGGGGTCGGGTTTGATCCGATCTTTGAGGTAGGCCTTAAGCGCTTGGCTTAGGCCATCGACGGCTTGTTGGTGCAGCGCAGCAAGACGCTCCACGGCCTCTTCCGGGGTATAGGCAACAACAAAATTCTCACGGGTGCTGGTCACGATCGGCCTTCCTGTCTGGACGTGCATGGCTCTATCTTGCCTGCATTGTCAGGAAAAGGCATGGGCGTAACGTGTGCCATGCACAGCAAATAGATCACCGCTCGGATCACGATTCTGGGCCCCCGCCTGCGCGGGGGCGACGGGGAGTTAGGTAAAACCTCCGTCGTCCCCGCGCAGGCGGGGACCCAGGTGCGCCGATGCGTCGTTAGCCCATCAGGTGCGGGGTACTGCGCGCAACGAGGGCTTCAACATCAACCCCACGCGGCAAGGTCCCGTACACCCGACCACCCTGGCCCAAGCGGCTGGCGATAAACGCGTCAGCCACCAGCGCATTGCCGCCTTCCAACAGCAGCTTGGCCTGCAAGCCCACAGCCACATCTTCGGTAAGCTGGCGGGCGCGGTATTGGATATCGGCGGTGTCGCGGAAACCGGCCTTGAGCCCTTCGATATGGGCTTTAAGGCGCGCATCACCATGGCCATCGCCCAGCTCAGCGAACAGCACATCAAGCACGCCCGGCTCTTTCGACAACGCGCGCAATACGTCGAGGCACTGCACATTGCCAGAGCCTTCCCAGATGGAGTTCACAGGCGCTTCGCGGTACAGGCGCGGCAAGATGCTGTCTTCCACGTAGCCAGCACCGCCCATGCATTCGGCAGCCTCGTTGATCATTGCTGGAGCACGTTTGCAGATCCAATACTTGCCCACGGCGGTTACCAGGCGGGCGAATTTGTCTTGCGACTCAACGTGGGCGTTATCCAGCGCCTTGCCCATGCGCAGGCTCAAGGCCAAGGCGGCTTCGCTTTCCAGGGCCAAGTCGGCCAGCACGTTTTGCATCAACGGCTGTTCGCTCAATACGCGCCCGCCCACCTTGCGGTGCGCGCAGTGGTGTGCGGCCTGGCTCAGGGCCTGGCGCATCAGCGCGCTGGAGCCAACCATGCAGTCAAAGCGGGTCATCGCCACCATTTCGATAATGGTCGGCACGCCGCGCCCTTCTTCGCCCAACATCCAGGCCAGGGCGCCACGGTATTCCACTTCGCTGGAGGCGTTCGAGCAGTTGCCCAGTTTGTTTTTCAAGCGCTGGATATAGAACTCGTTGCGCGTGCCGTCCGGGCGGTGGCGCGGCAGCAAAAAGCAGCTCAAGCCTTTGTCGGTTTGCGCCAGGGTTAAAAAGGCATCGCACATCGGCGCCGAGCAAAACCACTTATGGCCAACCAATTCGTAGGCCTGACCAGGGCCGGGAATGCCCACCGGATAGGCACGCGTGGTATTGGCGCGCACATCGGTGCCGCCTTGTTTCTCGGTCATGGCCATGCCGATGGTGGCGCCGGCTTTCTCGCCGATGGGCAGGTTGCGCGGGTCATATTCGGTGGCGAGGATTTTCGGCAGCCAAACTTCGGCGATGTCCGGCTGCATACGCAGGGCCGGCACGCTGGCAAAGGTCATGGTCAGCGGGCAGCCACTGCCGGCTTCGGCCTGGCTGTGCATATAGGTCATGGCGGCGCGGGCGACGTGGGCGCCGGCGCGCGGGTCGCTCCAGGGCATCGAGGTCAAGCCATGTTCGATGGCGGCCTGCATTAGCTGGTGATAAGCCGGATGGAATTCCACTACGTCGAGGCGATGGCCATAGCGGTCATGGCTTTTGAACACCGGTTTGTTTTCGTTGGCGAGAAAGCCGGCGGCCATCAATGGGCCGCCGGCCAGGGCGCCGTAAACGTCGATACGCTCATGGGCCCAGGCGGCACCGAAGTGGCGCGTCCATTCCTGCAAGGGCAGGTCGGCACGGTAGAGGTTGATGCCGTCCAGCGCGGGGGGTTGGTTGCTGACTTCGTGGGTTTCGGCAAACGCGGCGTAGCTGTTCATGGCTGTAACTCCTCTGCACGCTCTGTGTTGGCAGAGAGCGCGCGTAAACAGAACGAGATAAGGGCGGCGCTGACGTCCGCCAATTGCGGCGCCGGCTCACCCGCTTCGCGGGCAGCCCGGGCTTGTGGGGAAAGTGGGCCCACCAAGGCTTCACTGATGGCGCCCACTAGGCAGGCAGCGCTCACCGAAATGGAGGTCGTGCTAAAAGCGCCAGACTTCACGCCTTGCTCGATTACCTGCCCCAACTGCGCGGCATAGGCCTCGCGAAATTCCAGGCGGCGTTCGTCAACTTCCGGGTCCACCGGCTCGGCAATCAAGGCAAAGGCCAAGCGACGGCTCTGCCAGGCGCGAGCGGCAAATTGTTGCAGAGCATCGGCCAGGCGTTCAGGCGCGCTGCCGGGCAAGGCCAAGGTGGCGGCCATGGCATCCACTTCGCGCTGGCTAGCCCGGGCAAACACCTCAGCGGCCAATTCACCTTTACCGCGAAAGTGTCGGTACAAGCTGCCGGTGGCGATACCCACCTGCTCAGCCAGGCTTTGCATGGTCAGCGCAGCAAAGCCGCCTTGCGCCACCAGCAGCAACGCACAATCAAGAATGCGCTCGCGTTGCTCTTGGTCGCGATCAATACGAGCGGCGCTGTGGCGGTAAGCCATGGTCTGAATCCTGATTCATTTTTTTTGCCAGTGAATCACGGTTCAGCGTTTGGATGAAGGGGCGTATCGGCCAAAATACAGGGGTGCAGAACGCGCGGCGCACGGACTTAGGACGCGGTGCGCAACAACCGTTCCTCATTGATTTCAGAGCCGGAAAGCTCGCGAATAAACAGCCCCAGCAGCTCGGCCTGACTGCCAATGCCAAGCTTGGCGTAGATATTTTTGCGGTGGATTTTCACCGTGCCGGGGCTGATTTCCAGATGCCCGGCCACCGAGGCACTGGAGTGCCCACGCAGCAGCAGTTGCACAATTTCCTGCTCGCGCGCGGTAAGGCTATGGGCGCCAAAGCCGTCAAACGCTGCGCGGATTTTATGGTCCAGGTCCTGCGCAGAACGTGGCTGCACGCGGCATTGCTGCCACGCTTCGCGCACCACCTGCATGACCACGGCCTCGGCGCATTCGAGCATGTGCAGTTCATCGCGACTAAACGCCGGGCTGGTGGTGCTGCGCATCAGCGACAACACCGCTTTGGCGCCATCGGGCAAATCGACAAAAAATGCCACCTCTTCAGCCAAGCCGGTGAGCTGGTAGTAGTTGAGGTAATACTCCCCCAAATAGAAATGATCCGGCGCAAACTGGCGCAAACGCCACAGCCCAGGCGCCTGGTTGCGGGTGCAGGCAAGGTAAAACGGGTCGAGCAGGTAAGGCCCAACCTGATAGTCATCGACGTAAATTTTGCGTTTGTCAGCAGCAAAGGTGTCGAATAGCGCCAGCGGCCGGTGGTTACCTTCGTAGACAAAGAGGACGAAATGATCGACCGCGCAGATCTGTTTCAACCACTGGCTCAAGCCCAACAACCGCGGACGGCCGTTGGCTAAGCTGAGCAAATGGGCGAATCCGCTGGTCCAGTGTTTCAGATCCTTGTGGCGCATGGCTGGCGTCTATAGGTAGAAAGGTGAGTGGAACCCAGACTATAGATGCTCAGCCAGGCGTTCAGAATAGCGAACGAGAATGCAGGATTTGCGCCACAGCCCGCCAGGCACCTGGCAGCGCGGCGCGCTCCGGATTATTAGCAAATTGGCGCACCAGGCTGGCCCGTCGGGCACCAGTAAACGTCACGGGAGGTAACGTATTACCCGCTAAGAGCATCAAACTGACCTGCCAGCTATGCTTGCTGAAATTCGAAGCCCGTAAGGTGTGCAGTACGCACCGCTTAACTCGCTTGGTTCGCACACCGTGAGCCGACCGGCATAGCCTACGGGGCCACGCCAAAATCCTTGATCAAGGTGGTAACTAGATAGTGATTCCTCTGTTGGTCTGCGACGACTCGATGATGGCGCGCAAGCAGTTGATCCGCTCCTTACCCGCGGATTGGCCGGTTTCTATCACCCAAGCCACCCAGGGCCAGGAGGGCATGGAGGCGATCCGCAAAGGCCTTGGCCAGGTGGTGCTACTCGACCTGACCATGCCGGTAATGGACGGCTATGAAGTGCTCGCCGCCCTGCGCGCCGAAGGCCTGGCGGCCAAAGTGGTGGTGGTTTCCGGCGACGTGCAGGAAGAAGCCATGCGCCGGGTAATGGAATTGGGCGCCCTGGCCTTTATCAAAAAACCGGCGGAGCCGGAAATCCTGCGGCAAACCCTTGAACGCTTGAATCTGCTGGGCGCGCCAGCCAAGCCTGCGGATATGCCGCTGCGGCCGGAATTCGAGCTTAAGGTTAATTTCCGCGATGCGCTGCGCGAGATCAGCAACGTCGCCATGGGCCGCGCCGCCGCACTGCTGGCCAAGGTGTTGGGGGTATTTGTTGAGCTGCCGGTGCCGAGCGTGAATATCTTTGAGGTCAGCGAGCTGCATATGACCTTGGCCGACGCCCAGCGCGGCGAACGCTTTAGTGCCCTGTGCCAGGGTTTTATCGGCGACGGCATTGCCGGTGAGGCGCTGCTGCTGTTTCACGATTCGGAAATCAGCGATATCGGCAAGCTGTTCAAGTGGCAGCCCAAGGATGAGCGCGAGGTCTCGGAGATGCTGCTGGACCTGGCCAGCATTCTGATCGGCGCCTGCCTGAGCGGTATTTCCGAGCAGATTGATGTGCGCTTTTCCCAAGGCCACCCGCAATTGCTCGGCTTGCACAGCTCAATCGAAAACTTGATCACCGTTAACCAAAAACGCTGGCGTAAAACCTTGGCAGTGGAAATCAGCTACAGCCTGGAAGGCCACGATGTGCACTTTGACCTGTTGCTGCTGTTTACCGAAGACTCGATCCAGCGTCTGACGTACAAAATCAATTACCTGATGAACTGAGACCCAGCCCTATGCCTGCGCAGATCGACATCAAAGAGGTTCACTGGCTGCTGGATATCGTGCAATGCATCGATGTGGGCGTGATCGTGCTCGACCGCCAATACCGGGTGGAAGTGTTTAACAGCTTTATGGAAAACCACTCAGGCCTGGGCCCGGATGAGGTGCAAGGCAAGTCGTTGTTTGAGCTGTTCAAGGAAATTGACGAGGACTGGTTTCGGCGCAAGGTCGACACCGTGGTCACCCTGGGCACCCGCGCCTTTAGCTTGTGGGAACAGCGGCCGTACCTGGTGCATTTCAAAAATTACCAACCCATCACCGGCCGCGTCGACTTTATGTACCAGAACGTCACCCTGCTTCCACTGGCTGCCAGCAGTGGCCAGGTCGAGCATATTTGCGTGGTGATTTACGATGCGACGGAAGCGGCAGTGCATAAAAACGCCTCCTAACCTAAGCGCTAGCGTTGCAATAAAAAATGCCCCGTCTCTTTCGAAACGGGGCATTTTTTTTAACGCCTACTCAGCCAGCTAGATAGTTATAGCGCCTGAGCGTGGCGAGCTTTGTTGCCCTACCACTCAGGACGACGTGCTTGGCGTCACTGGCGGAACCGGCGTTGCTGCCGGAGTGCTCGCAGCAGCCGGCGTTGGCGCCGGTGTTGGGGCGGGAGCAGCAGGTTTGGCAACAGCCGCAGGTTTAGCTGCTGGTTTAGCGGCTGGCTTTACCGCCGGTTTAGCGGCTGGCTTTACCGCCGGTTTAGCGGCAGCAGGCTTGGCCGCAGCGGGTTTCGCTGCTGGCTTGGCGGCCGGCTTAGTAGCAGGTTTGGCTGCTGGTTTAGCGGCAGCTTTTACCGCTGGTTTTGCCGCAGGCTTGGCTGCAGGCTTGGCTGCAGGCTTGGCCGCTGCTTTTACCGCCGGTTTAGCCGCGGCTTTCACCAGAGCTTTTGCCGCAGGCTTAGCAGCCGCTTTTACTGCAGGCTTAGCCGCAGCTGCGGCTTTAGCAACAGGTTTGGCTGCCGCTTTTACTGCAGGTTTTGCAGCAGCTTTAACGGCTGGTTTAGCCGCCGGCTTGGCTGCAGCTTTCGCCGCAGGTTTAGCAGCAGCTTTGGGAGCTGGTTTAGCGGCTACGGTTTTGGCCGAGACGCCGGTCAATTTCTCCAGCTGTTTGGTCAAGGTATCGACCTTGCTGTTCAGTGCTTTCACTTCATTGCGGCTCGGTACACCGAGGCGCGAAATGGCGCTGTTCAGACGTTTATCAAAGGCTTCTTCAAGCTCACCCCACTTGCCGATCGCCAGATCTTTAACTTCATCGACCTTGGACTTGGCCGACTTGGCAGAAGACTTAGCCGACGACTTAACGGCGCCTACTTGCTTCTCGACTTCGCTCTTGGCCAGCTTCTCGGCTTTCTCACCATCGGTTACCAGGGTATCGAACAGCTTGGTGCCGTCCTTACTGATTTTCGAATAAGCGCCCAGCCCAGCCAGCCAGATTTGGCGCGAGTATTTCTCTACTTCGCCAATCCACGAGCTGCTTTGTTTTTCGACTTTCTTTTTAGCAACCATCCCGCTCTCCTTATTGAGTCTTAGCGACACGTGCAACCAACGCATTCAGCACGTCCAGCTTAGCAGAGAGCGCATCAACATCCTGGCGCGAAGGGATACCAAAACGATTTAGTGCTTTGGCTACCCGACGATCGAAAATTTTCTCGATTTTGTCGAACTGCACTTCAACTTTGCTTTTGACGCTGGAGACATTGCTGCTGACAGAATTTTTAACCGAGTCGATCTGGCTGTTCGCCGCTTCGACTTGCACTGTGACCAGCTTTTTACCTTGTCGTTCGATACCTTCGCCGGCGGTTACCAAGCCTTTGATATAGCCCGCACCTTCTTTACCGGCCTTGGCGTAAGCACCCAAACCGGCCAACCAGATTTGCCGGCTGTAGTGTTTAACGTCGGTGAGTACGGAAGCGCTGCTTTCAACTTTTTTAGCGACTGCTTTTTTAGCTGCAACTTTGGCCATGGTGCACCTCACGAGAAAGGAAGAGAGAAACGCCTGCTGATTGCAGGCTTGCACCAAAGCTAACGGGGAAAATTAGAATTCACATACTAGGTATGCCGCAGCACTTATGTAGGGTGTGCTGTGCGCACCCTACTAAACGAGTTAGCTCAGGGACTCATCGAGGCCTTTCTCAATCTCGCGTTTAATGGTGCCGCTCAACGCCGACAGCATCAGCCCCAACTTCAGCTCAACGCGCACGCTGTCATCGCCCACTTCGATGCTGCCGTCGGCACCACTGCGTTTGAATTCCAGGACATCCCCGTTCCACTGATAACGCACGGCGTATTCCTGGGCTAGGCGTTCGGCCAGTTCCTCGGCTTTGGCGCGGGCGCCTTCACGACCAAGGTTGTGGGAACGTTCGACGGTAATGCGGGCCATAGTTGGCAACTCCTGCGACCATAAGTCGCGCGACTATAACGCGTGCCTAAGGCGATGGGCAGCAACACAGGCACCAGACGCGCACGCCTTGCCAAGACAAAGCCCACGACGGCGATTAGAATGGCCGGCACTTTCTTCCGGTGACCGCATATGAACGATCCGCGCAAAGGCAGTGATGCCGAACCGACTACCCACTTCGGCTACCAGAGCGTGCCGGAAAGCCAGAAGGCCGACAAAGTCGCCGAGGTTTTCCATTCCGTAGCTGCCAAATATGACCTGATGAATGACCTGATGTCCGCTGGCGTGCACCGCCTGTGGAAGCGCTTCACCATCGAGTTGTCCGGCGTACGCACCGGCAACCGCGTGCTGGATATCGCCGGCGGCACGGGCGATTTGACCAAGCAGTTTTCCCGTTTGGTTGGCCCCACTGGCGAAGTGGTGCTGGCCGACATCAATGCCTCGATGCTGAAAGTGGGCCGCGACAAACTGCTCGACAGCGGTGTGGCTGGCAATATTCAGTTCGTCCAGGCCGACGCGGAAAAGCTGCCATTCCCGGACAACCATTTTGACTGCGTGACCATCGCTTTTGGTCTGCGCAACGTCACCCATAAAGACGCCGCCATCCGCTCCATGCTGCGCGTGCTCAAGCCCGGTGGCCGTTTGCTGATTCTGGAATTCTCCAAGCCCACCAGTAATCTGCTGTCCAAAGCCTACGACGCGTATTCGTTCAGCCTGCTGCCGTTGATGGGCAAACTGATCACCAATGACTCGGAAAGCTACCGCTACCTGGCGGAGTCGATCCGTATGCACCCGGATCAGGAAACCCTCAAAGCGATGATGGTTGAGGCCGGCTTTGAACGCACCACGTACCACAACATGACGGGCGGCATTGTCGCCCTGCACCGCGGTATCAAACCCTGATGCTGACTCAGGCGCTGCTGGCAACTGCCGAGAGCGGCATCAACCGCGTGTTGCGTCTGGATGCGACGGCCATGCCGCGCCTGGCGCATCTGGCCGGCAAAGTGATTGCGATCGATTGCAGCGCCCCGGCCTTGCAGGTGTTTATCCTCGCCGATGGCGCCGGCCTGCGCCTGGCCGCGCACTGGGATGGCGACATCGCCTGCCGCCTGCGCGCCCCGGCCAGCAGCTTGCTGCGCCTGGCCACCAGCAAAGACAAAACTGCGGTATTGCATAGCCCTGAAGTTGAACTGGATGGCGACAGCGCCGTGCTGCTCGACCTCGCTGGCGTGCTGCAAGACCTGGAGCTGGACTGGGAGTACGAGCTGGCCCGCTGGCTTGGCCCGGTTGGTAGCCAATTGCTCAGCGGCCACCTAAAGAGCCGCGCCCGTTGGACCAACCAGAACCTCGACAGCCTGCGCCAAAACCTGGCCGACTACCTGGCTGAAGAATCGCGCACCCTGGTCGGCGAAAACGAAGCCCAGGCCCGTTTCGCCGAACTGGACGACCTTAAGCTGGCCCTCGACCGCCTTGATGCGCGCGTTGAACGCCTGGCCCTGACACTCACCCCAAAACCTAGCGAACCCGCATGAGCCTGCTTGCCGTCCGCCGTTTGTTGCGCATTCAGCGCGTGGTTATTCGCTACCGTCTCGATGACCTGATCCTCGAACTGCCGCTGCCCTGGTGGCTGCGTGCGGTCGGTTATTTCCTGCCCTGGCGCCTGTTGCCACGGCGCAAGCTGGCGCTGACCCGCGGCGAACGCGTGCGCCTGGCGTTGCAGGATTTGGGGCCAATCTTTATCAAGTTCGGCCAACTGCTTTCCACCCGCCGCGACCTGTTGCCAGTGGATATGGCCGATGAATTAGCCTTTCTGCAGGACCAGGTGCCGCCCTTTGACTCCGCCCATTCCCTGGCGCTGATCGAAGCGCAATTGGGCGCCAAGGTCGGCGACGTGTTTTCCCGTTTCGATAGCCAGCCACTGGCCTCAGCCTCGGTGGCCCAGGTGCACGCCGCGCAACTGCGCAGTGGTGAAGAAGTGGTGGTGAAAGTGATTCGCCCAGGCTTGAAGCCGGTGATTCGCGCCGATATCGCCTGGCTGTTTTTGCTGGCCAAACTGGCCGAACGGGTGTCAGCCGAAGCGCGCCGTTTGCACCCGGTGGAAGTGGTCAGTGACTACGAAAAAACCATCTACGACGAACTCGATTTGCTGCGCGAGGCGGCCAACGCGAGCCAACTGCGGCGCAACTTCGAAGGCTCGCCGCTGCTCTATGTGCCCCAGGTTTACTGGGACTGGTGCCGCCC
>CAZIWV010000052.1:0-24788 GCA_964543145.1 uncultured Pseudomonas sp. | reverse complement strand
CGGGCGTAGCCCTTGTCGTGGGTCAGGTACTCGAAGAAGTCCTGGCCGTGGCCCTGGGTGAAGTCAGTGCCGATGCCGATGGCGTCTTCGCCAACGATATTCATCACGTACTCGATGGCCTCGGCGTAATCGTCGATGGTCGAATCGATGCCCTTGGCCAGGAACGGCGCAAACATGGTCACGCCGACAAAACCGCCGTGGTCAGCGATAAATTTCAGCTCTTCATCGGACTTGTTGCGCGGGTGTTCTTTCAGACCGGACGGCAGGCAGTGGGAGTAGCAGACCGGCTTTTTCGATTCGAGGATCACTTCCTCAGAAGTCTTCGAACCGACATGGGACAGGTCGCACATAATGCCGACGCGATTCATCTCGGCGACTATCTCGCGACCGAAGCCGGACAGCCCGCCGTCACGCTCGTAGCAGCCGGTGCCGACCAGGTTCTGGGTGTTGTAGCACATCTGCACAATGCCCACGCCGAGCTGCTTGAACACCTCGACGTAGCCGATCTGGTCTTCAAATGCATGGGCATTCTGGAAGCCGAAGAGGATGCCGGTCTTGCCCTGCTCTTTAGCCTTGCGGATGTCGGCGGTGGTGCGCACCGGCATGACCAGGTCGCTGTTCTCGCGGATCAGCTTCTGGCTGGCGGCGATATTGTTCACCGTGGCCTGAAAGCCTTCCCACACCGACACGGTGCAGTTGGCGGCGGTCAGGCCGCCTTTGCGCATGTCTTCGAACAGTTCGCGGTTCCACTTGGCGATGATCAGCCCGTCAATAACGATGCTGTCGGCGTGCAATTCGGCTGGGCTCATCAGGCAGTCCCCTTTTTAGCTGTGTCGCCAAACCCGTTGTTGGCGCTTTGGACTGAGCATATCCCTGGGGGCCCGGGCGACCCGGTGCAAAAACGACCGGGGTATTGCCGAAAGCGTCAAAGCCGGGTCGCAGGCGGATATGTCTCAAACAAAGCCTGTGGCAGCCCACAAACCGGCAGATATCCCAATAAAAAAAGCCCCTGCCCGGGGGTATCCGGCAGGGGCCAAGGTGACCCTGAGGAGGGTCTCAGTGTGTTGCAGCGATGGTTGGACTGCGGCGGGCGGCTAGCAGACCGTAAGCGGTCAGGCCGAGTAGCAGCACCAGGCCAAGAGACATAAGCCTTACTCCGCGCCGACCTGACGCAGGTACGGCGCTGGCGCCGCGCCGAGGTTGTGCAGCACGCGCTCGCTGTACCAGTCGATAAAGTTGACCACGCCGAACTCGTAGGTCTTTGAGTACGGGCCGGGCTGGTAGGCGGTGGAGTTGATACCGCGCTGGTTCTCTTCGGCCAGACGGCGGTCCTGATCGTTGGTGGCGTCCCATACCTGACGCAGGCGGGCGACGTCGTAATCGACGCCTTCCACGGCATCCTTGTGCACCAGCCATTTGGTGGTGACCATGGTTTCCTGGGCGCTGATCGGCCACACGGTGAAGACGATCAGGTGATCGCCCATGCAGTGGTTCCACGAATGCGGCAGATGCAGGATGCGCATCGAGCCCAGGTCCGGGTCGGTGATGCGGCCCATCAGCTTCTTGCAGCCTGGCTTGCCGTCCATGGTCATCGATACGGTGCCCTTGAGCAGCGGCATGCGCACGATGCGGTTACGCAGGCCAAAGCTGGCGTGGGCATAGGGGATGTTGTCCTTGTCCCAGCGGGTGGTGCACTCGCTGACCTGATCCTTGAACGCCTGGGTGGCGCGCGGGTCGGTGACGTCATCCCACTCCAGCAGGGTATTCAGCAGTTCCGGGTGCGATCCGTTGCAGTGGTAGCACTCGCGGTTGTTCTCCAACACCAGCTTCCAGTTGGCTTTCTCCATCAAGGTGGTCTGCACCGCCACCTTGGTGTTTTCCATGTCATAGGGCTCCATGTAATGAGCCAGGGTGCTGAGGAAGTCGTCGATGGCCGGCGGGTTTTCCGCCAGAGAGATAAAGATATAGCCGCCCGCGACCTTGCAGTTGACCGGCTTGAGGCTGTAGTCCTTGAGGTCGAAATCCGCGCCCATTTCGCTGCCGGCGAACAGCAGGCGACCGTCCAGCTCGTAGGTCCACTGGTGGTACGGGCATACCAGCTTGGCCACCTTGCCCTTGTCGCTGGTGCACAGACGCGAGCCGCGATGCCGGCAGACGTTATGGAAAGCATGCACCACGCCATCGGCACCGCGAATCACCATGATCGGGTTGTCGCCAATCTGCAGAGTGAGGTAGTTGCCCTTGGCCGGGATCTCGCAGGTCATGCCGGCGATCAGCCATTCCTTGTGGAAGATCTCCTGCATGTCGATCTTGAACAGCCGCTCATCGTTGTAGAACGGCTGCGGCAGCGAAAAGGTGCGCTCGCGGGTTTGCAGCATCTCGGCGGTGGCCTTGCGGGCGGGCTCCAGCGGATCGCCCAGGCTCAGGGTGGAAGTGACGTCCATCGGTAACTCCTCAATGGCGACTCGCTTGGCGAGTTGCCGCAATAAAGTGGCTAATCGGTAACACACAAGGTGGCGTCATTGCCCCGTTCTGCGCCTGCCGATGGCGACTGGATGAAAGAGGAATTCGCTCGTGACCTTTTGCTTCGACTGGCTGCGAGTGTGGCGCTGAGTGGGGGTGAAACCTTATCTATGGGCGACATGGTCACATCCGTTTCCGACGCGGCAAACCAAGGCCTGCGCGGCAGGTCGCGATAAGCATGTAAATGTCGCTGGCAGATAAATGAGCGCCCCGGCCAGTACGCACAATCCGCCCCATACAAGGCCGATGTCCGGCCGCGCGGAGAGACGTCCATGACGACGAACGACTTCCTCAACCCGGTTACCACGCAGACCTGGAGCAACGGTCGGCATATGGTGCGCTGCGTCAAAGTCATCCAGGAAACCTGGGACGTGCGCACGTTCTGCTTTATGGCCGATCAACCGGTGCTGTACTTCTTCAAACCGGGGCAGTTCGTTACCCTGGAGCTGGAGATCGACGGCCAGCCGGTGATGCGCTCCTACACCATTTCCAGCTCGCCCTCGGTGCCTTACAGCTTTTCCATCACCATCAAGCGGGTGCCGGGCGGCAAGGTGTCCAACTGGCTGCACGACAACCTCAATGAAGGCGACGAGCTGCCGGTGCACGGCCCGGTCGGGCTGTTCAATGCCATCGACTTTCCCGCCGACAAGGTGCTCTACCTCAGCGGCGGCGTCGGCATCACCCCGGTGATGTCGATGGCGCGCTGGTTCTACGACACCAACGGCAATGTCGATATGGTCTTCGTGCACAGCGCGCGCTCGCCGAAGGACATCATCTACCACCGCGAGCTGGAACATATGGCCGCGCGGATCAACAACTTCAGCCTGCATGTGATCTGTGAAAAGCACGGCCTGGGCGAGGCTTGGGCCGGTTATCGCGGCTACCTCAACCAGAAGATGCTGGAGCTGATTGCCCCGGATTACCTGGAACGGGAAATCTTCTGCTGCGGCCCGACGCCCTATATGAATGCGGTCAAACGCCTGCTGGAAAGCAATGGCTTTGATATGCGGCGCTACCACGAGGAATCCTTCGGCGCGACGCCGGCGGATGTAAGCGAAGAGGTCAAGGAACTGGCCGCCGAAGCCGCCGATGCCGACCCGGTGCCAGCCGCCGACCAGCATCAGGTGGCCTTTACCAGCACTGGCAAGAGCATTCGCGTCGATCCGGGCGAAACCGTGCATGCGGCCGCCGCCAAGCTTGGCCTGCATATCCCCAAAGCCTGCGGCATGGGCATTTGCGGCACCTGCAAGGTAATGAAAACCTCAGGCGAGGTGAGCATGGAGCACAACGGCGGGATCACCGACGAAGATGTCGCCGAGGGCTACATCCTCTCCTGCTGCAGCGTGCCGCAGGGGGATGTGGCCATCGAATACTAAGCACAGCGTATCGACCAAAGCGAACACAGCAAAACGCCGCACTCGCCTTCAAGGCCAGTGCGGCGTTTTGCTGTGTTCGGCACCTACTACAATCGGCCGTTGTAGGAGCGGCCTTGGCCGCGATAAGACTAATCGCGGGCAAGCCCGCTCCTACAGGTTATTCAGCGTGGCTTAGAGCCTAACGCTGGCGAAGGTCGATTCCCCCTGCGCCCGCGTCAGCGCGGCCATGGCCGAGGATGGCGATGGCCGCATCAGGTCTTCCGGCATTGGCAGCAGCGCCACCACATTGCCGCCTTGCTGGCCGGCGCGCTCATCGCGTGGCGGGATGCCGAAGTATTCGCGGTAGCACTTGGAAAAATGCGGCGTGGAGACAAAGCCACACACAGAGGCCACTTCGATGATCGACATGCTGGTCTGCTTGAGCAGCTGCCGTGCACGGATCAACCGTAGCTTGAGGTAGTAGCGCGACGGCGAGCAGTGCAGGTATTTCTGGAACAGGCGCTCCAGCTGGCGCCGCGAGACGGCGACGTAGACGGCCAGTTCATCGAGGTCGATCGGCTCCTCCAGGTTGGCTTCCATCAGCGCGACGATTTCCTGCAGCTTCGGCTGGTTGGTGCCAAGCATATGCTTGAGCGGCACACGCTGGTGATCCTGTTCGTTGCGAATACGTTCGTAGATAAACATCTCGGAAATCGCCGCCGCCAGTTCGCGGCCATGCTCGCGGCCAATGACGTGCAGCATCATGTCCATCGGTGCGGTGCCGCCGGAGCTGGTGTGGCGGTTACGGTCGATCGAGAACAGGCGAGTGCTGACGCCCGCGCGCGGGAAGGCTTCCTGCATCGAGGCCAGGCATTCCCAGTGCACGCTGCAATCAAAGCCATCGAGCAGCCCGGCCTTGGCCAGCGCCCAGCTGCCGGTGCACACCGCACCCAGCTGCGCACCGTGGCGCGCCTGGCTTTGCAGCCACTGCACGTGCTCGCGGGTAACGCTGTGCTGAATGTCCACGCCGCCGCAAACGATTACCGCATCCAGGCGCGGCGCGCTGGCCATGCTGGCGTCCGGGGTGATCTGCAAGCCATCGCTGGCGCAAAGCGGCAGGCCGCTCTGGCTGAGGGTGTGCCAACGGTACAACTCCTTGCCGGACAGCTGATTGGCCATGCGCAGCGGCTCGACGGCCGACGCCAGGGAAATCAGGGTGAAGTTGTCGAGCAGGAGAAAGCCGATGGACTGCGGCGCACGGCTCTGGGGTTGTGCCCCTTGAGTGGACTGTGACATCAGGTAAACCCTCACGCGAAGCAAAGCACGGTAGTGAGCCCCTCTATAGGGTGGCTCTTCTTATGGTTCTGGGACTGCACAACGCCAGATCGACAGCCAGCACAACGCAAAGGCCGTGCCTAAATTGATTGGGCGTTCAATTAAAAATAGCTGGCCTAGCCCAACGCTAGTGCCACTAGGCGTTGGCAGGAGCGACAGAAGCATCCTGATTACGACCGCAAACGCCCGGTCGGCGGGCGCTTGAGCATTTCGGTAGCACTGCCTGGCGGCAGCTTTGTCACCCCGCTACGCAGGGTAAAAACGGCGCGGTAACGGACCAACGGTCAGGCCGTATTCAGCAGCCTTGCGCTGCGCTTTTCCGCTACACCGCACAGCCATGCACCACAAATGTGCGCAATGCGCAGCACGCACCCGATTGAACGCCCAGCGCCTGATTTACGATCTTGCGAGCTAGAGTCCTGCAAGGCAAAAACAGGCGAGGAAGCGGAGTGTGCTTTTGCACATAAGCATTCCGAGCTTGTTTTTAACGCAGCAGGGCCGACGCGCAGCTAATCGTAAACAGGCGCTCAACATTCAACAGCGCTAACTGCCAACCCGCCGCGCGAGGTTTCCTTGTACTTGTCGTGCATATCGGCGCCGGTGTCGCGCATGGTGCGGATCACCCGGTCCAGCGAGATAAAGTGCTGGCCGTCGCCGCGCAAGGCCATCTGCGCGGCGTTGATCGCCTTCACTGCAGCAATCGCGTTGCGCTCGATGCACGGCACCTGCACCAGGCCGCCGACCGGGTCGCAGGTCAGGCCGAGGTTGTGCTCCAGGCCGATTTCTGCGGCGTTTTCCACCTGTTCGGGGCTAGCCCCGAGAATCTCCGCCAGCCCCGCCGCCGCCATGGCACAAGCCGAACCGACCTCGCCCTGACAACCGACTTCGGCACCGGAGATCGACGCGTTCTTCTTGCACAGAATGCCGATGGCCGCCGCCGCCAACAGGTAGTCGACCACATTGGCTTCGCTGACCGCCGGGCTGAAACGCACAAAGTAATGCAGCACCGCCGGGATGATCCCCGCCGCGCCATTGGTCGGCGCGGTAACCATGCGCCCGCCGGCGGCGTTTTCCTCATTCACCGCCAGGGCGAACAGGTTGACCCACTCCATGCCGCTGAGGGTCGAGCCAATCACATTGGGTTTGCTCATTTCCTGCAGGCTGCGGTGCAGCTTGGCGGCGCGGCGTTTCACATTCAGCCCGCCGGGCAAAATGCCCTCGTGCTGCAAACCCTGCTCAACGCACTCACGCATGGCCTGCCACAGGCGCATCAAGCCGCTGCAGATTTCCGCCTCGCTGCGCCAGGCCTTCTCGTTGGCCATCATCAATTCGGAGACGCGCAGGCCGTGCTCCTTGCACAGGCGCAACAGCTCTTCGGCGCTGTTGAAGTCGTAGGGCAATACGGTGTGGTCCTGATCCAGCTGGCCACTGGCGGCCTGCTCGGCATCCACGACAAAACCGCCGCCCACCGAGTAATAGGTGTTTTCGTGCAGCAGGCTGCCATCAACGGCAAAGGCGCTAAGGGTCATGGCGTTGGGGTGATAGGGCAGATTTTCTTCCAGCAGGAGCATGTCGCGCTGCCAGTCGAAGGCGATGCTGACACGCCCGCCAAGCTGCAACTGGCCGCTGGCCAATAGCGCGGCGATGCGCGGCTCGATGCTGCTCGGGTCGACCTGATCCGGCCACTCGCCCATCAGTCCCATGATCACTGCGCGGTCGCTGCCGTGGCCGACACCGGTGGCCGACAGCGAACCGTACAGGCGCACCTGCAGCCGCGCCGTACGTTCCAACAAGCGCCGCTCGGCCAATGCGCCGCTAAACAGCGCCGCCGCGCGCATGGGCCCGACGGTATGCGAACTGGACGGCCCGATGCCGATCTTGAACAGGTCAAACACGCTGATAGCCACGACTCTCTCCTGCACTGATGCTACGTGCAGGCCATGATCAGGATTTCCCCACACCACCGTCGCCCCACACCGACCCGCCCATGCCTAAATCCGTCAGCTGGCCAACCATACGGCGGATCGCCGATGCGGGGGTTTCCGAGACTCTGTTGTACGCAGCTTTTGTAGGGTGGGTTAGCGACGCCGAGTACTGTTCGGTAATCCAGATGCGATAGTGGCGCGGCGCGTAACCACCAGACGATAGAACGCGTTGCGCCGATGGTGGGTTACGCGGCGCCCAGGTTGTGTAGCGCGGCCATAACCACCCCAGCGCCGCTAACCCACCCTACAAAAGCTGATGGCAACACGTCATTGGTGCAGAACCCAATCCCCTGCACATCCGCCCACGGATTTCATCCGGGCTACGGGTTCACACTTTCAACCGTCGCCGCAGCCAATCACGACAGCAGCATTCCAGTTGCGACTTCACGCATAGGCAGCGGAGGAAATCTGTCGGCATGATCGCCGCGCCCATGGAGCGGCCAGCCGCGTTCGCCTGCCCTCCCGTGGCCGACTGCGTGCCGGCACAGGCGCGCCCTGTCACCGTAATAGGGAGAGGCTTGATGACACTGAATATGCGCGGTTGCCTGCTGGCGGCTGCTTTGAGTTCGCCTTTGCTGGCCCAGGCCGTAGAGCCGGTGCAGTGCGAGTTGATTCGCTTCGCCGATGTCGGCTGGACCGATATCACCGTGACCACCGCCGTCACCCGCCAGGTGCTCAGCGAGCTGGGCTACCGCACCCAGGTCAAACGCCTGTCCGTGCCGGATACCTACCAGGCCATGCAGGACGGCAAGATCGATGTATTCCTCGGCAACTGGATGCCGAGCATGGAAAACGACATCAAGCCCTACGCCGCCAATGGCTCGGTAAAAACCCTCGGTGCCAACCTTACCGGGGCCAAATACACCCTGGCAGTGAACCAGGCCGCGCATGACGGTGGCGTAAAGAACTTCGCCGACCTTGCGCGCTTTAGTAAAGAACTGGGCGGCAAACTCTATGGAATAGAGCCAGGCAACGACGGCAACAAGCTGATCCAGCAGATGATCGACAAAAACGCCTTCGGCCTGGCCGGTTTCAGCCTGGTGGAGTCCAGCGAGAACGGCATGCTGGCGCAGGTCAAACGTGCCGAACACCTCAAACAATGGGTGGTGTTTCTCGGCTGGGCGCCGCACCCGATGAACAACCAATTGCAGATGCATTACCTGGATGGCGGTGATGAATTCTTCGGCCCCGACTACGGCGGCGCCACGGTGTACACCAACGTGCGCGCCGGCCTGGCCGAGCAGTGCCCGAACGTGACCCAGCTGCTGAAAAACCTGCGTTTCAGCCTGGAGATGGAAAGCTACCTGATGGGCGCGATCCTCAATAAAAACACCAACCCACGACGCGAAGCCAAGGCCTGGTTAAAGGCCAATCCGCAGGCACTGGCCAGCTGGCTGCACGGGGTAACCCGACGCGACGGGCTGCCGCCAAAAGCGGCCGCGAGCCTGGCGGTCAATGACTAATTTCGAGTTTTTTTCGATATCGCCACAGCCCGCTGGTCATCGCGACTGCGGCCGAGTCACGGGCTGCAAACCACGGCCGGCGTGGCTTGCAGCCTTGGCCAAGGGGCAAAAAAGTCTGTTATGGTTTTTAAAGCGTCTGTCGCCGCGCAACACGTCAGAGTCGCAAACCGACAATTGCGACAGGCCGAAGACTATATCGTTGAGTCAGCCGATTTCGTCGCTGTCGCCTTAGCAGGGTCGACAGACCGGGCGCCCACAGCCCCGGACCGAAGAATATATAAGTGCTGGCTCACCACGTGATGGGTGCCAGCCCAACAAGAAATTTCGGATGTACGCGCGCCTCGGGTCGAGGTGTGTAAAACCCAAGGATGGGACTTCGTAACACTGCCAGAGGGTTTGGAACGCGGTTTGCAGCACGGCACAGCAAGGTTGACTCAACAGTACGCCCCCATAACGTCCATTGCCCACAAGGCAACCGGAGCGTTGCAGCGGTTGTGCCTGAGCACCCTGAATGTGTTGCGCGGCAAGGCACGGCCCCGACCCCGGAACCCAGTAAACCCACACAGGCAAGAACAGTCGGCATCACCGTACGTACGCCAGCTGGCGTAGGCGCGGTTCCGCAGCACTGATCTGGATGTCTACTGAAGGGGAATCATCCCATGCAGTCTGGAAAAATCGTCGTCGAAAACCTCTACAAGGTGTTCGGCGCAGAGCCACAAGAAGCCATCGACCTGCTCAAACAGGGCTGGAGCAAGGAACGAATTCTTGCGGAGAAAGGCGCGGTAATCGGCGTCAGCGACGTGTCCTTCAGCGTCGAGGAAGGTGAAATTTTCGTGCTGATGGGCCTCTCCGGCTCCGGCAAATCCACCCTGATTCGCCTGATCAACCGCCTGGTTGAACCCAGCGGCGGCAACGTCTACATCGACGGTCAGAACGTCGCCAAGATGCCCAAGGCGGAGCTGATCGATCTGCGCCGCCGCGACATGAGCATGGTCTTTCAGTCCTTCGCCCTGATGCCTTCACGCAGCGTGCTGGACAACGCCGCGTTCGGCCTGGAAGTGGCCGGCAAGAGCAAAAAGGTGCGCGAAGAGCGCGCCATGCAAGTACTCAAGCAGGTTGGCCTGGACACCTTTGCGCACAAGATGCCGCATGAGCTGTCCGGCGGCATGCAACAGCGCGTCGGCCTGGCCCGCGCCTTGGCGGTTGACCCGTCAATGATCATCATGGACGAGGCATTTTCTGCCCTCGACCCGCTCAAGCGCCGTGAGATGCAAGACGTGCTGCTGGAGCTGCAAAAGACCGACCGCCGCACCATCATCTTCGTATCCCACGACATCGAAGAAGCCATGCGCATCGGCACCCGAATCGGCATCATGGAAGGCGGCAAACTGGTTCAGGTCGGCACCCCGCAGGAGCTGATCGACAACCCCGCCAACGATTACGTGCGCAACTTCTTCAATACCGTCGACACCAACCGCTACCTCACTGCCGGCCAGCTGATGGCCAACAGCGTGCCGATCTACGTGCACAACGGCAAAGCGCCGGATGCGCAGAAGGTCTGCCAGGAGCTGCAGGCGCTGGACAAGCACTACGCCTTTGTCGTCGACGAGCAGAACAACTTCCAGGGCTCTATCAGCCTGGAAAAAATCGCCCTACTCGTCGAAGGCGGCGCGACCTGCAGCCTTGACGCGAACGTACTCAAGCATATCAACCCCGTTTCCGAAGGCACCCCGCTGGATCAGGTGATTGAACGCCTGGTGGACAACGAAGGGCCTATCCCGGTGATTGATGCGCACGGCCACTACAGCGGCGCCATCAGTAAAGGTCGCCTGTTGACCCGCCTGCAGGGAGAGTCCCATGAGTGAGAAACAGCTCGACCTGGGCAGCTGGGTCAACGACGTGGTGCAGCACCTGCTGGACAACTACAGCGATGGTTTCGACAGCATCGGCGCCGTGGTCAATGGCTTCTCCGAAGGCATCGAATGGCTGCTGATGCTGCCACCGGCCTGGCTGCTGATTGCCATCTTTATCGGCCTCGGCCTGTGGCGCATCGGCTACAAGTTCGCCATCTTCACCGCCATCTCCTTCGTGCTGATCGTACTCACCGGCTTCTGGGAACAGACCGTGGTAACCCTCGGCCTGACCTTCTCGGCCACGCTGATCAGCCTGCTACTCGGCATTCCCCTCGGCATCTGGGCCGCGCGCAGCGAGCGGGTGGCAACCATCATCCGGCCGATTCTCGACTTTATGCAGACCATGCCGGCGTTCGTTTACCTGATTCCCGCCGCCATGCTGTTCGGCCTCGGCCGTGTGCCGGGGATCATCGCCACGGTGATCTTCGCCATGCCCCCGGCGGTGCGCCTGACCAACCTCGGCATCCGCCAGGTGAATAAAGAGATCATCGAAGCCGGCCAATCCTTCGGCTGCACGCCGCGTCAGCTACTGTTCAAAGTGCAGCTGCCGAACGCCATGCCGTCGATCATGGCCGGGGTCAACCAGACCATCATGATGGCCCTGTCGATGGTGATCATTGCCTCGATGGTCGGCGCCGGCGGCCTGGGTAACGACGTACTGGCGAGTATTCAGCGCCTGGACATCGGCCTCGGTTTCGAAAGCGGCATGGCCGTGGTGCTGCTGGCGATCATTCTCGACCGCATCACCGAAAGCTTCGGCACCCCACAAACCGCCAAGCGCAGCAGTCTGTTCAGTTGGTTCAGCGGCAAGCTTCAACGCCAGTAATCTAAATTTAACCATCACAGGGAATCGCAGATGAAGACGATTAAACAGCTCGCAGGTGTCGGCCTGCTCTCCGTGGCCATGCTGCAAAGTGCCTGGGCGCAAGAGCCGGAGAGTTGCAAAATGGTGCGCTTCGCCGAAATTGGCTGGGCCGACATCGCCGCCACCACTGGCGTGGCCATGACCCTCAGCGAAGGCCTCGGCTACCAGACGCGCAAAATCATGGCCTCCGTGCCCATCGCCTTTACCGGCGTGCAGAAAGGCCAGATCGACGTCTTCCTCGGCTACTGGGCGCCCTCGATGGACGCCGTGATCGAACCCTTCACCAAGGATGGCGGCGTCAAAGTACTGCCCAAAGCCAACCTTGAAGGTGCCAAGTACACCCTCGCCGTCCCGACCTACGCCGCTGAAGCCGGGCTGAAAAGCTTTGCCGACATCGCCAAGTTCAAAGACCAGCTGGGCGGCAAGATCTTCGGCATCGAGCCCGGCAACGACGGCAACCTGCTGATCGACGGCATGATCAAGAGCAACCAGTTCGGCCTCGGCGACTTCAAAATGGTCGAGTCCAGCGAAGCCGGCATGCTGGTACAGCTGCAACGTGCGGTGAAGAAGAACGAACCTGCCGTGTTCCTCGGCTGGGCACCGCACCCGATGAACACCCAATTCGACATCACCTACCTGGAAGGCGGCGATGACGTGTTCGGCCCGGACTTCGGCGCCGCCAAGGTCTACACCGTAGTGCCGCCAGATTACGAAGCGCGCTGCGCCAACGTCGGCAAACTGCTGAACAACCTGCAGTTCACCGTGGAAATCGAAAGCCAGCTGATGGAAAAGGTTCTGGATAAACAGAACCCAACCAAAGTCGCCGCCGACTGGATCAAAGCCAACCCGGCGATCCTCGACCAGTGGCTGGCCGGCGTTACCACCTACGACGGCCAGGACGGCGTTGCAGCGGTGAAGAAACACCTCGGCCTGTAAGCCAAACACCGCGCCGCCCCAGGATCTGCGGGCGGCGCGATTAGCGAAAGCACCTGAATAAGCACCACACCCGCGAGGCCATACGGCCATCGCATGGGTTGTTGCAGCCGCGATTTAACGCATGACACCTGTAGGAGCCGGCTTGCCGGCGATGCTTTTGATCTGCCGGGATCGCCGGACCGCAAAAAGCTGGCGCCTACACACAACCGGGCCATTACGTAGCCCGGATGCAATCCGGGAACGGACTCGCCGGCACTGCAAAACCCCGGATTCCATCCGGGCTACACAAGCGCAACAGCAACATGTTTACCCAGCTAGGCCCGCAAGAAGAACGCGCCAGTAACTCACTGAACTGCCACTCTCACTGACGGAGCACACCCTATGCGAAACCTGAAAAACCTCTGCCTGCAAAGCCTCAGCGTCGCCGCCCTGGCCCTCGGCATGAGCAGCGCCATGGCGGCGGACAAACCCACCCTGAACATCGGCTACGTCAACGGTTGGGACGACAGCGTCGCCGCCACCTTTGTCGCCGGGGAAATCCTGCAGAGCAAACTCGGCTATACCGTGGCACTCAAACCCGTAGAGCCCGCCATCATGTGGCAGGGCGTAGCGCGAGGCGACCTCGACGCCACCCTCTCCGCCTGGCTGCCCGCCACCCACGGCGAATACTTTGAAAAACTCAAAGACAAGGTTGAAGTGCTCGGCACCAACTACGCCGGCGCCAAAATCGGCCTGATCGTGCCCGACTACGTCCAAGCCAAAACCATCGCCGACCTGCAAACCTACGCCAAAGACTTCGACGGCAAAATCACCGGCATCGACGCTGGCGCCGGCGTAATGCGCCGCGCCGAAGAAGCGATCAAGGAATACGCCCTGGCTGACATCAAACTGATGCCAAGCTCCGGCCCAGCCATGGCCACCGCCTTGACCCGCGCCGAGAAAAACAAACAAGCCATCGTCGTCACCGGCTGGATTCCGCACTGGATGTTCGCCAAATGGAACCTGCGCTTCCTCGAAGACCCGAAAAAAGTCTTCGGCGATGACGAACACGTCGACACCGTGGCCAACCCCAGCCTCGCCGGCAAAGCCCCAGAAGCCGCAGCCTTCCTGAAGAAATTCTCCTGGAGCGGTGAAGAAGTCGGCGCCGTCATGCTCGCCATCCGCGAAGGCGCCAAACCGGAAGACGCCGCCAAAGACTGGATCAGCAAAAACCCAGAGCGCGTCGCCGAGTGGCTTAAATAAGCCAAGGCTGCACCTCTATAGAGAAGCGGGCTACGGCCCGCTTTTTTACGCCTGCGAAATGACGGCGGGAGAATGTTCTAGACAGGGGGAGATGGGGGTGGATAGGGTTGGGGCATGGTGGCTGAGTAGTGGCCAGGTGGTCGCTTGGGGCCAGCCTAATCCTGCTGACTTGCGACATACGATGCGGGATATAAGCGGGCTGCAGCAGGTAAAGCGGCGTTAAACGACTGATCAAGGCGACATTGCATGTCGCATAATTAATAGTCATACCCAAAAGGGAAATTTATGTCTGAGCAAGAAAATGATAAGCCAGTACTACTAAAAGCAATCGAATTAGTCCTAGCTGACCCGAAGAAAATTCGCGAAGAAGCACTGGCACTGAAAACAAAATACTACGAAAGATATAAAAACGATAGATCTTCAGATGAAATAGAAGATTACGCAGCAGAAAAGATAATATCAAACTATTCGTACTATACCGCGTTCGTCGGGGGTGCTACAGCTCTTACTGGTGTAATCCCCGGCCTTGGCACTGCCATTGCTACATTTGGTGGGGCAACAGCCGACGCAGCACTTTCAATGAAATATCAAATTGAAATGACAATGGCGCTTGCAACAATCTATGGTCACGATATTACCGACACAGAAGCTCAACGAATTTGCCTTATTGTAGCTGGGCTAGGAACAATAAACGAAGCAGCAAAAGAGGGTGGCAAAGACATCAGTAAACGAGCTTTCGTTAAGATGACACAGCAATACCTTAAAGGAGCAACTCTAACCGCAGTTAAAGAAATATTTAAGAAGGTCGGAATAACATTCTCAAGAAAAGCACTTGAAAAATCTATCCCATTTGGTGTCGGCGTTGTCATTGGTTTCTCAGCTAACAAAGGGCTAACGTGGTACGTCGGAACGAAAGCAAAAGACTTCTTCTCATTTACTGAGGAGTAATTTGCGTATAACTAATGGTTCAAGCCGCTCGCTGGGACGGGCTAAAACCCACCCCTTAACCAAACGTTAGGGACCATTACAGTTGCCAAAAATGAATACGCTATTAAAGCTTGAGCCGAAATACTATGCATATGCATATATTATCCTTACCACTATATATGCAGCACTATTTTACCTTGCAAACACTGCATTAGGTCTGCCGGAGGGCTGGCAGAATAGTATCTACCTAAGCGTTGTAACCATCACAACTCTTGGTTTTGGTGACATCACCCCATCCACAGAGCTTGGAAAGCTTGTGGTCTCATCAGAGCCTTTTTTCGGCGTCATACTTCTTGGCCTATTTCTTAATGCGCTGTCGCATGCACGCAGCTCTGAAATTATAAAAAGTGAAAAAGAGGCGGCCTTGCAAAGAAAAGAAGAGCTAAGAAAAGCACTAGAAATGCACTCATGCTTATTACTAGATGTATTCAAGTCAGGTAATCCATTTGCTTGGGATAAGCACGCTAAATTTAGCGCCCCGATGGATGCTTTAGAGGTATTCGCAAGGGATACACATGCATCAATTGATCAGAAAAATTGCAAGATAAATACACTGCAAATAAAAATATTACTGGAAACAGCTGACCAGAACTACGACACTTTCCTGAGCTTAATGCCTGTAGCAGCGGAGATATCAAGTGACTTTGTTCTTGAGTGGAGCTCTTTCTTGAGCAACACCAGAAATCTGAAACAACAATATGAGCGGGCACAAGCAGATGCATCGAAAACCGGAGAAATCACATGGCCCGCTCTCGATGACATCTCCCTACAAGTGAAAGAGCTTATTCAAAGCTGCCTTTTTATTAGTCAGCGGAGCAAGGCCCCTAACTAGCGGCTCAAGCCCGCCCCTTAACCAAACGTTATGCCGAATATAGACCTGATGACAAATTTGCATAAATACAAATATAAGCATATAAAGCCATTCATAAAAGACCATCTTAATCATCATAAAATGATGAATTTTAAAGGTGAGGTTTATGAAGCATCTTTCTATGAAGCAGAAATCCGAAACGCAGAGATCAGTTGCGAAGAAGAAATTAGCATAATTGCAAAAGGGCCCTACTCCCAGGATCGAAAACCTACAAAAACAGGATTCTTTAACGACCAGAGCGACAGTTTAATATTCAACAGTAATTCTATATCTCTTGCTGAATTTGACTGCCTGAAAATAGATAAGGATACAATTCGATTCTACGAATGCACGCTGACTCAAAAGCCAGAAAATCTAAGATCACTAAAATCTGAAGCGCTTCGCAAATCAGCAATATTAGAAATCCTTTTCCCAACCAAAAAAATATCATGCACCATAGTTAGCAACAACGAAGCAACGCTAGAATTCTTCAGAAAGAGAGAAGAGTTCAACGTGCTACATTACGAGCTTCCGCAAATAAATTTTATTGAACTTGCAAAAAACGCAAAAACAGAAAAAATTCAACACAACCATAAATTAATTTCAGCCAGTGAACTTAACAAAAAAATATCTAGCTTTGATTATCTAGATGAATTCGAGAAAATTTGCTCAACATTTCTCGCGCACAACTCGACATCATCAGTCGCACAAAAAATAATATCAAGCAACGGCTTATTTCAAAGGCTGTACTGGGGGAAAATCCCAACCCAATATCTAGACCCAATAAAAAAATCATCAAAATCAAAGGATGTTATAGTTTCTATAAACTTCTCAAGTATCAGAGCGCCAAAGCTTAGGTACTACTTCACAGATGACAACGGCCGAAGTTTTTTTGAATCATTACCCACACCAAAAAAACTGAACCATTGGAAATCCAGCCGTGCAGAACTTATCAGAATCCATCAAAAACTACCTAGTCGCTCCAAACAAGATCTTGAAAAATTAGAGCATGAACTTGCAGACTGGAATAAAAACTGGTTCAAGCCGCTTACTGGGACAGGCTAAAGCCCGCCCCTTAACAAAATGCTAGGCACTTTATACTGGAAGCTATATGGAAATACTAAATATCGGGCTAAGCGGGTACGACGTAGCACTAATAATCTTATGCCCACTCGGTGCAATGATCGGCAGCTTTGCTCACGCGATTGTCGAAACCATAGATTTAAAAGGTCCTCCCACAAAAGAATCAGACATGCGGATTGCCTCAAAAGAACTGCAAGAACTACGGGGGATTTGGCTCGGCCTACGCCTAATGCTTGGAGCAATACTTGGATTAATAATTGGCCTTTACTTTATTGGTTCAATTCAAGAAACGTCATCAACTATTGCCAAGATTATGGCGCTATCCATACTCCTAGGGTATGCAGCCCCTAAAATATGGGAAGCACAAGATAAAATAGTTACAGCAAAAATAAACAAGATAGTTAATTCTGAAACCTCTCAGAACAATACAAGCGCCTAACAAATAGTTGAGCGCCAGGGGGGCAGGCCATGATTAAAGCCCCGAATGATCACTCAAACAAGCCAATAGCCCATCCTTAACACCTAAACCGAGTAGACAAATGAACCGCCGCAAAAAAATCAAACAGCTGCTCGAAGCACACGCCAAAAAAGCCAACGCCAAATTGGCACCCAAGAAAAAGTCCACCTATATCAGCAAAGCCGACCGTTTAAAGCTGGCCACTGAAGCCAGTCAAGACTCAATCGTTACTCCCGAGCCAACGGAATCGGATTTAATCGCCGAAACCAAAGACGCTCCACAAGCATAAATTCAATAAGCCGTGCTGGAAGACAAGGAAGACACCCCACATGCCAGGCCAATACCCAAACAGAATCAAACAACTGCCCTTAACCCCCTCTTGGATAAACCTGCCGCCTTTTGTGTAGATCACCATGCAAGCAACGTTTCGCACCGATGTACTGCAGAACCGCAATAACGCTCAGATCATTGAACGCTGGGGTGCGTTGAATCTCCCTGATGGCTGGCTAGTCGCCGGCTGCCTGTTTCAGACAGTGTGGAATGTACTTTCTGGGCAGCCGCCGGAAAGCAAGATCAAGGATTACGACCTCTTCTACTTCGACCCTACTGACCTGAGCGAAGCGGCTGAAAGCGCCGTGCAGCGCCATGTAGAAAGCGTGTTGGCAGACCTGAGCATAACCGTGGAAGTCGCCAACCAGGCGCGGGTTCATCTTTGGTATGAACAGTATTTTGGCTATCCCTATGCAGCGCTGAGCAGTGCCAGGGAGGGCATCGACCATTTTCTGATACCGGGAACATGCGTTGGCGTTAACCCCACAGAGGTCTATGCACCGAACGGCCTTGAGCTTTTGTATAAGGGAATCCTGACGCCAAACCCGCTGAAACCGCACAAAAGCCTTTTTGCCGAGAAAGCTGCGTCCTATCAGCAGCGCTGGCCATGGCTAAGCATCGACCCCAATGAACCGCCACACAGCAACCAAGCCGTTTAAAGTAGCCATTCCAATCATTGAGGGACCAGCATGATCACCTGCCATATCCGCTATGTGCTCGACCCGCGCAAACTCAAGGAATTCGAGCATTACGGCAAGCTGTGGATTGCCCTGGTGGCGAAGTTTGGCGGCACGCATCACGGTTACTTTCTGCCCTCGGAAGGCGCCAACAATATCGGCCTGGCGATGTTCAGCTTCCCCAGCCTGGCGGAGTATGAGCAGTATCGGCTGAAATCCTTTGCCGATGCCGAGTGCCTGGCGGCCTTTAAATATGCGGAAGAGACCCAGTGCGTAATCAGCTACGAGCGCACCTTCTTCCGCCCGGTATTTGATGCCTGACAGCACAGAATCTACGGCTCATTAAAACTTACGATAATCAGCCCAACGCAAACGCAGAGAACACAACCCCATGTTTCGGAAAATAGTACTACTCGCCGCATTAGCTCTTACGCTTTGTGCATGCTCAGCAAGTGGCCCACAGTTCACGCCTAGCCTCGTTTCCCAGGACACTTCTGTTCTTTATATATATCGCCCAAAGGGTTTCACTTTGGCAGCACGCACAGCTGCTATTGAAATAAATTCACAACGTGCCGCAGGCCTTAAAAACAACGGATATATCGCCATACCTTTACCTCCTGGCAAATATTTAGTGACGCAGTATTGGGACTCGTGGCTCGGGGACAAAGACGAACTACAGCGACCAATCACCACTGAAATAACAACAAAAGCCAACACGGCAACATACGTGAGACTGGGCACATCCAGTACAAAGCTACCTAGCGAGGTTAAAGCCGGTGTTGCCATCAGTCTGCATTGGGAAATCACGCAAATTCCCGCAGAGCAGGCCATACCAGAAATATCGAAAACCAGTCGGGTTACGCTTGAAAAATCATTCAAGCCGCGACAGTAAATCAAGCCAGGATATCGGCGTGACTGACTTGCTCGTGCTAATCGCCGATGTTGACCCACGCTAACGCGCACAACCAGCGGACAGGACGTCACCCATGGCTTTTAACCAAACAGAACGCCTTAGCCTGCTCGCCATCAAGGGCGTTGGCCCCACGGTGATCAAGCGCTTCGAGGAGCTTGGCATCGACTCCCTGGCGCAGCTGGCCACTTACCGTGCCGAGGATATCGCCGAGATGGTTGCCGCCATGCTCGGCAGCACCTGCTGGAAGAACAGCCCACAGGCCAAGGCCGCGCTAAATGCTGCCATCGCCAGAGCCAAAGACAGCCAATGAAGCCGCTGGCCCTGCTGCTGGTTTATCTCCCGCGCATCGCCTTTCGCCGAGCGGCGCAGGCGCAGCTGGGCGGGTGTTTGCCAGCGGCTACATCAGCGGTGGTGTGGGCCAGAACCCTGGAAATACAAAGTGAATTGCAACGCACGCGGGTAAACCATTCGCCTGGGGTAAATCTGCTGCTGCGTTATATGCAGTGGGATTGCGCGCTGTACCGCGCCTTGCAGGAGCACGGCATAGGCCAGCAGCAGGCCGGCGAGTGGATCGAGCAGATCAACTGGCAGATCTTCGCCCCTGCCAGCGCCCTGGCGTTCAAGCTGTCGCGCCTGCGCAGCAGCCGCTTGCAGACGCGCATCCAGTGGCTGCTCGATGCGCTATTCCGCCTGGTGTTTACCCGCCCTTTTCGCCGCACAAATCTGCCCACCGCCGCTGGCGTGGCCTTTGATGTGCAGGTGTGCCCGCTGGCCAGTTACCTGCGCGAGCAGGGTGCGCCGGAGCTGACCCACTTTGCCGCGTGCAGCCTGGATTACCGCATGGCCAGCGATTGGGGCGTGACGCTGCAACGCACGCAAACCCTCGCCGGCGGCGCGGCCTACTGCGATTTCCGCTTTAGCGTGCCACCGGTTCAGCTGATTGCCCGCGAAGGCGCGGGCGTCGATAAAACCGCCACCGATCAGCCTGGAAACTAGCGCCGTTGGCCCTCGCGCAGCGGCATGCCCCTGACCGACAGGTCATCCCTGGAACGTCATGTTTGATTGATCGTTCAACAATAACCGGCCTAGACTGCGCGCATTCCGGGGACGCCCCCATCGATGGAGAAGCAGATGCCCAAGGTCGGAATGCAACCGATCCGCCGCTCGCAATTGATCGCGGCCACCCTCGAAGCGGTTGATCAGGTCGGCATGAGCGATGCCAGCATCGCCTATATCGCGCGGATCGCCGGGGTCTCCAACGGCATCATCAGCCACTATTTCCGCGACAAGAACGGCCTGCTCGACGCCACCATGCGCCACCTGATGCAGGCGCTCAGCGATGCCGTGCGCGAACGCCGCGCCAGCCTGCCGCAGGACCAGCCGCGCGAGCACCTGCGGGCGATGATTGAAGGCAACTTCGACGACAGCCAGGTCAACGGCCCGGCGATGAAAACCTGGCTGGCGTTCTGGGCCACCAGCATGCACCAGCCGGCGCTGCGGCGTTTGCAGCGGGTCAACGACCACCGCCTGTATTCCAACCTGTGCGGGCAATTCAGCCGGGTATTGCCGCAGGAGCAGGCGCGCACCGCTGCCCGTGGTCTGGCGGCATTGATCGATGGCTTATGGCTGCGCGGCGCGCTGTCCGGCGAAGGCTTCGACACCCGCCAGGCGATTGAAATCGCTTACGAATACCTTGATCTGCAGTTGGCCAAGGCGCATTAACCGCCACATCGCTCTAGCGCCAATCACATGAGTGAGGCGATAGACGTAGGTTGGGTTGAGGAGCAAAGCGACGAAGCCCAACGAGGCATGCCAGCCACTGTTGGGCTTCGCTGCGCTCAACACCAACCTACACATGGTGTAAGTCACTCACTCTTTCGGCATGCAACACCTGACGGTGCGCATAGCCTCAAACAAACCCAATATCACTGCCTACACGCCCTGCGTGTCGCGTTTGGCTGTGCTCTGTCGTTTTTATTGATTGATCGTTCAATTAAGATAATTTAGCCTTGCGTCTATATTGCCTACACCGACGACCTGCGCCAGGCGGCTCGCGTCGACCACCGCACACGAGGAACGCGCCATGCCCCGCTTCGACGAACAGCAGCTCTTTATTGGCGGCCGTTATGTAACGGCCAACAGCGGCGAGACCTTCGACAGCATCAACCCCGCCACCGGTGAAGTACTGGCTCGCGTGCAGCGCGCCAGCAAGGCGGACGTGGAACTGGCCGTGGCCAGCGCCACTGCTGGGCAGAAGGTGTGGGCGGCGATGACCGCCATGCAGCGTTCGCGCATCCTGCGCAAGGCAGTCGATATCCTGCGCGAGCGCAATGATGAGCTGGCCGAGCTGGAAACCCTCGACACCGGCAAGCCTTTGAGCGAAACCCGCTACGTCGATATCGTCACCGGCGCCGACGTGCTGGAGTACTACGCCGGGCTGATTCCAGCCATCGAGGGCGAGCAGATCCCGCTGCGCGACACCAGTTTCGTCTACACCCGCCGCGAGCCGCTGGGCGTGGTCGCCGGTATTGGCGCGTGGAACTACCCGATCCAGATTGCTCTGTGGAAATCCGCCCCGGCCCTGGCCGCCGGCAATGCGATGATCTTCAAGCCGAGCGAAGTGACCTCGCTGAGCGCACTGAAACTGGCGGAAATCTACAGCGCCGCTGGCGTGCCGGATGGCGTATTCAACGTGCTGACCGGCAGCGGCCGCGAAGTTGGCCAGTGGCTGACCGAACACCCCGGCATCGAGAAGATTTCCTTTACCGGCGGCACAGTGACCGGCAAGAAGGTCATGGCCAGCGCCTCCAGCTCGTCGCTCAAGGAAGTGACCATGGAGCTGGGCGGCAAGTCGCCGCTGATCATCTTCGAAGACGCCGACCTCGACCGCGCCGCCGATATCGCGGTGATGGCCAACTTCTACAGCTCCGGCCAGGTCTGCACCAACGGCACCCGCGTGTTTGTGCCGCGCATGCTGCAGGCGCGCTTCGAGGCCAAGGTAGTTGAGCGGGTCAAACGCATCCGCCTCGGCGATCCGCTTGCCGAGGCCACCAACTTCGGCCCGCTGGTCAGCGCAGCCCATATGGACAGCGTGCTCGGCTATATCGAAAAAGGCCGCAGCGAAGGCGCGCGCCTGCTGATTGGCGGCAACCGCGTGACCGAGGGCGAGTACGCCAAAGGCGCCTATGTCGCGCCGACGGTGTTCACTGACTGCAACGACGGCATGACCATCGTCCGTGAGGAAATCTTCGGCCCGGTGATGAGCATTCTGGTTTACGACACGGAAGACGAAGTGATCCGCCGCGCCAACGCCACCGAGTACGGCCTGGCCGCCGGCGTGGTCACCCGCGACCTGAACCGCGCGCATCGGGTGATCCACAAGCTGGAAGCCGGTATCTGCTGGATCAACACCTGGGGCGAGTCGCCGGCGGAAATGCCGGTGGGCGGTTACAAGCAATCCGGCGTCGGCCGCGAAAACGGCCTGACCACCCTCGCGCACTACACGCGGATCAAATCGGTACAGGTTGAGCTGGGCGGCTACAGCTCGGCGTTCTAAGCATTTACTTGTAGGAGCGGGCCATGCCCGCGATAGCGCTTCGCGGGCATCGCCCGCTCCTACAGATCACTACCCCGAAGATCCTACGTTCATTCTCAAGGCGCTCGACTTCGTAGGGTGGATGACGCTTCACCCATCCACCAATTGCAACGGTGGATGAAAAAAACGTCACCCACCCTACATAGAGCAACCCGTAGCCCGGATGCAATCCGGGAACAGTCACCGCGTTTTCCCCGGAGTGCATCCGGGCTACAGGAGCTTTTATGCCCCAGGAATTCGACTACATCATCATCGGCGCCGGCTCGGCCGGTAACGTGCTGGCCACCCGCCTGACTGAAGATGCTGACGTCAGCGTGCTGTTGCTGGAAGCCGGTGGCCCGGATTACCGCCTGGATTTCCGCACCCAGATGCCCGCCGCCCTGGCCTTCCCGCTGCAAGGCCGGCGCTACAACTGGGCCTACCTGACCGACCCCGAGCCGCATATGAACAACCGCCGTATGGAGTGCGGGCGCGGCAAGGGCCTGGGCGGCTCTTCACTGATCAACGGCATGTGCTACATCCGTGGCAACGCCATGGATTACGACGGCTGGGCCGCGGAAAAAGGCCTGGAAGACTGGAGCTATCTGGATTGCCTGCCGTATTTCCGCAAGGCGGAAACCCGTGATATCGGCGCCAATGCCTACCACGGCGGCGATGGCCCGGTGAGCGTGACTACACCGAAAAATGGTAATAACCCGCTGTTCCACGCCATGATCGAAGCCGGCGTGCAGGCCGGTTACCCGCGCACCGACGATCTCAACGGCTACCAGCAGGAAGGCTTCGGCCCAATGGACCGTACCGTCACGCCCAAGGGCCGCCGCTCCAGCACCGCGCGCGGTTATCTCGACCAAGCGCGCGAACGGCCAAACCTGACCATCGTTACTCACGCCCTGACCGACCGCATCCTGTTCAGCGGCAAACGCGCCAGCGGCGTGGCTTATCTGCAGGGCGACAGCGACACCCCGATCACCGTCAACGCGCGCCGCGAAGTGCTGCTGTGTGGCGGCGCGATTGCCTCGCCGCAAGTGCTGCAACGCTCCGGCATCGGCCCAGCGGCGCTGCTGCGTGAGCTGGACATCCCCCTGGTGCACGACCTGCCCGGCGTTGGCCAGAACCTGCAGGACCATCTGGAGGTGTACCTGCAATACGCCTGCAAGCAGCCGGTGTCGCTGTACCCGGCGCTGCAATGGTGGAACCAGCCGATGATCGGCGCCAATTGGCTGTTCCTCGGCAAGGGCATCGGCGCCAGCAACCAGTTCGAGGCCGGCGGTTTTATCCGCTCAAGCAGCGAGTTCGAGTGGCCGAACATCCAATACCACTTCCTGCCGGTGGCGATTAACTACAACGGCAGCAATGCGGTGAAGGAGCACGGCTTCCAGGCGCATATGGGCTCCATGCGCTCGCCGAGTCGTGGGCGCATTCAGATCAAGTCCAAGGACCCGCGCCAGCACCCGAGCATCCTGTTCAACTACATGGCGCACGAGCAGGACTGGCGCGAGTTCCGCGACGGCATCCGCATCACCCGCGAAATCATGGCGCAGGCCGCGCTGGACCCCTATCGCGGTCGTGAACTCAGTCCCGGCGCCGAACTACAGACCGATGCCGAACTGGACGCCTTTATCCGCGAACATGCAGAAACCGCCTACCATCCGTCGTGTTCCTGCAAGATGGGCGAAGACGATATGGCGGTGGTCGACGGCCAGGGCCGCGTGCATGGCGTGCAGGGACTGCGCGTGGTGGATGCGTCGATCATGCCGCTGATCGTCACCGGCAACCTGAACGCGCCAACCATCATGATGGCCGAGAAGATCGCCGACAAAATCCGTGGTCGCGCCCCGCTGCCACGCAGCACTGCGCCGTATTTCGTAGCCGGCAACGCCGCAGTGCGCGGCACCGCACAGCGCTCCGCTTAAGCAGCGCTAGCCCGTAGCCCGAATGCAATCCGGGAACGGCTTTACCGGGGCCGACGTGCCGCAGATTTCATCCGGGCTACACAACCGCGCGCCGGCCTTTAACCGGTCGAAACCACACGCTGCTTGAAGCTGCGGGCGAAGGGCGTCGATAATGCGCAGTTTTCAACCAGCGCCTTTGTGCGCCGCCGCCCCCACGGCCGACCGAGCAGACCATGAAAGACAGCATTCGCCACCTGATCCAGCAAGCCCTGACCCGCCTCACTGCCGACGGCGTGCTGCCGGAAGGCCTGAGCCCGGCCATTCAGGTGGAGAACACCAAGGACAAGACCCACGGCGACTTCGCCAGCAATATCGCCATGATGCTGG
>CAZIWV010000051.1:0-24884 GCA_964543145.1 uncultured Pseudomonas sp. | reverse complement strand
CGTCACAGGGACGCAAGCCGCCATGCAAGTGAAACACCTGCTGCTGATCGCCATCCTCGCTCTCAACGTTGCATGTTCTTCTAATGAAGTTGTAGACGAAAACCTGAGTGAGTCCGAGCTGTACCAGCAGGCACAGACTGATCTGGACAATAAAAGCTATACCAGCGCCGTCACCAAGCTGAAGGCACTGGAGTCCCGCTATCCGTTTGGCCGCTATGCTGAACAAGCGCAGTTGGAGCTGATTTACGCCAACTACAAAAACGTCGAGCCTGAGGCTGCCAAGTCTGCTGCCGAGCGTTTTATCCGCCTGCACCCCCAGCACCCGAACGTTGACTACGCCTACTACCTCAAGGGTCTGGCCTCGTTCGACCAGGACGTCGGCCTGCTGGCGCGCTTCCTGCCGCTGGACATGACCAAGCGTGACCCCGGCGCTGCTCGCGACTCGTTCAACGAGTTCGCGCAGTTGACCAGCCGCTTCCCCAACAGCCGTTATGCCCCCGACGCCAAGCAGCGCATGATTTACCTGCGTAACCTGCTGGCAGCCTATGAAGTGCACGTCGGCCACTATTACCTCAAGCGTCAGGCTTATGTAGCGGCTGCCAACCGCGGCCGTTATGTAGTCGAGAACTTCCAGGAAACCCCGGCCGTTGGCGATGGCCTGGCGATCATGACCGAGGCCTACCAGCGCTTGGCCCTGAACGACCTTGCAGACACCAGCCTACAAACCCTGAAGCTTAACTACCCCGACCATCCAAGCCTGGTCGATGGCAAGTTTGTGCCGCAAGAAGACGAAGCCGACAATCGCACCTGGCTGAGCAAGGCCACCCTGGGCCTGCTGGAGAGCGACGCTCCGATGCCACCGGGTGAAACCCGCGCCAGCCAAGACGTGATCAAGCAATACCAAGACGCTGAGCAAGACATTCCGGAAGAGTTGCAACCGGCTGATCAAAGCGATGACAGCGAAGAAGAACACGAAGCCGAAGGCAATAGCAGTGATCGCTCGTGGTTCAGCTACATGACCTTTGGCGTATTCGACTGATTACGCGCTAGGCCATTAAAAAGGCGTCCCTCGGGACGCCTTTTTTGTTCGTAGCCTGTGCTGTGCGCACCCGGCGGTCTATGAGCGATCGCAACGGAAACAACGCACAGCCTGCCACTTCCCCGCTGTGCTGGCGCCGCGACCTTGGCTAAACTGCCTGCCTCACTAAAAGAAGAGCCAACTATGGGACGCCTGTTGATTTGGATCGGTCTGATCTGTGCCGTGTACTGGCTCTGGCGCCGTGCCACACGCCCAGCCCCGGCCGCGCCAGGTGTTGAAGAAGCGCAACCCATGGTGCGCTGCGCCCACTGCGGCGTGCATACGCCACGTGCCCATGCCCTGAGCCAGAACCAGCAGTGGTTCTGCAGCCAGGTCCACCTTGAGCAGGGTGCCACGCGCAGTGACCGCTGAAACGCTAAGCCTGAGCAGCCTGCAAGGGCAGCGGATTCTCAAGATCTACCACCTCTATCGCCTGGCCATTGGCGTCATGCTGGTGGTGCTGATCTCCAGCGACCTGGACAGCCAACTGCTGGAATTGGCCAACGACAAGCTGTTCAAGTACGGCAGTTGGCTGTACTTGGTGCTCAACGCCTTTATTACCTTGGTGGTGCGCAAACCGCGGCACTTAGCGCAAGTATTTAGCCTGAGCATGGTCGATGTGATCCTGCTCTCGGGGCTGTTCTACGCCGCCGGCGGGACACCCAGTGGCATCGGCAACTTACTGATCGTCGCCGTAGCCATTGCCAATATTTTACTGCGTGGACGGATTGGCCTGCTGATCGCCGCCGTTGCGGCGATGGGCCTGATCTACCTGACCTTCTATTTAAGTCTGGACCACCCCGCCGCCTCTGCTCAATACGTGCAAGCAGGCGCCCTCGGCGCCCTGTGTTTTGCCGCTGCACTGTTTGTGCAAGGGGTAACGCGGCGCTTGCAAGTCAGTGAAAGCTTGGCCGAGAAGCGCGCTGCGGATGTGGCCAACCTCGAAGCCCTCAACGCCCTGATCTTGCAGCGTATGCGCACCGGCATTCTGGTGCTCGACGGCCAACACCGCGTGCTCTTGGCCAATCAGGGCGCACTGAGCTTGTTGGGCCGCGAAGAACTCGCCGGGAAGATTCTTGACCCGCACAGCCCGGAACTGGTCAAGCGCTTGCAACATTGGCAGCGCAACCCAACTCTGCGCCCCCTGAGCATGCAAGCCGTGGCCGATGGCCCGGTACTGCAGCCAAGCTTTGTCACGCTGCAACGCGGTGAACAACAGGACACCTTGGTATTTCTCGACGATATCTCGCAAATCGCCCAACAAGCGCAGCAGCTTAAGCTCGCCTCTCTGGGCCGCCTGACCGCCGGCATCGCCCATGAAATTCGCAATCCGCTCGGTGCCATCAGCCATGCGGCGCAGCTGCTGCAAGAGTCAGAAGACCTCGAAGGCCCGGACCTGCGTCTGGCGCAGATCATCCAAGACCACTCGCGGCGCATGAACCTGGTGATCGAAAACGTCTTGCAGCTCTCGCGCCGCCGCCAGGCCGAGCCGCAATTGCTGGACCTCAAATACTGGCTGCACCGCTTTGCCAGCGAGTTCCGCACCACCACCAATGAAAACCAGCTGCTACACCTGGACACCACCGGCAGCACGCTGCAAACGCGCATGGACCCCAACCAGTTGACCCAGGTGCTGACTAATCTGGTGGAAAACGGCCTGCGCCATAGCGCCATGCAGCACAAACAAGGTCAGGTGTGGCTCAAGCTATTCCGCGATGCCGACAGCGACCTGCCGGTATTAGAGGTGCTGGATAACGGCGCCGGCGTACCGACCGAGCATCTGCAGAATATTTTCGAGCCCTTCTACACTACCGAAAACAAAGGCACGGGCCTCGGCCTGTATATTTCCCGCGAACTCTGCGAAAGCAACCAGGCCCGTCTGGACTACAAAACCCGCGATGTCGGCGGTGGCTGCTTCCGCATTACCTTCGCCCACCCGCGCAAACTGAGCTGACCATGACCGCCCGGCAAAAAGCCCTGATCGTCGACGACGAGCCCGATATCCGCGAGCTACTGGAAATCACCCTCGGCCGCATGAAACTGGACACCCGCAGCGCGCGCAACGTCAAAGAAGCCCGCGAATGGCTGGCCCGCGAGCCTTTCGACCTGTGCCTGACCGACATGCGCCTGCCCGACGGCACTGGCCTGGAACTGGTGCAGCACATCCTCCAGCGCCACCCGCAAGTGCCGGTGGCGATGATCACCGCGTACGGCAGCCTCGACACCGCCATCAATGCCCTGAAAGCCGGGGCTTTTGACTTTCTCACCAAGCCGGTCGACCTCGGCCGCCTGCGTGAACTGGTCGCCACCGCTCTGCGTATTCGCAGCAGCGACAGCGAAGAAGAAACCGTCGACAACCGCCTACTCGGCGACTCGCCGCCCATGCGCGCGCTACGCAAACAAATATTCAAACTGGCGCGTAGCCAGGCGCCGGTTTATATCAGCGGCGAATCAGGTAGCGGCAAGGAGCTGGTTGCCCGCCTGATCCACGAACAAGGCCCGCGCGCCGAGCTGCCGTTTGTGCCGGTGAACTGCGGTGCGATTCCATCGGAGCTGATGGAAAGCGAATTCTTCGGCCACAAAAAAGGCAGCTTTACCGGCGCCATCGAAGACAAACAAGGCCTGTTCCAGGCCGCCAATGGCGGCACGCTGTTTCTCGACGAAGTGGCTGACCTGCCCCTGGCTATGCAGGTAAAACTGCTACGCGCCATTCAGGAAAAAGCCGTACGCACCGTCGGTGGTCAGCAAGAAGTGGTGGTGGATGTACGCATCCTCAGCGCCACTCACAAAGACTTGGCCGCCGAAGTGGCGGCTGGGCGCTTTCGCCAAGACTTGTACTACCGCCTGAACGTGATCGAACTGCGGGTTCCGGCCCTGCGCGAGCGCCGCGAAGACATCGCCCAACTCAGCGACGTAATGCTTAAGCGGCTGGCCGAAGGCACCGGCCTGGCCGCCGCCACACTCGACGCCGACGCCCTGGAAAAGCTCAAGAACTACCGCTTCCCCGGCAACGTGCGTGAGCTGGAGAACATGCTCGAGCGCGCCTACACCCTGTGTGAAGACGACCGTATTCAAGCCAGCGACCTGCGCCTGGCCGACGCCGGCACGCCAGGCGAAAACGGCGAAGCCAGTCTGGCGCAGATCGACAACCTCGAGGACTACCTGGAAAACATCGAGCGCAACCTGATCATGCAAGCGCTGGAAGAAACCCGTTGGAACCGCACCGCCGCCGCCCAACGCCTGGGCCTGACCTTCCGCTCCCTGCGCTACCGCCTGAAAAAACTCGGCATCGACTGATCAGCGCACACCCAAACGGCCCTGCGGCGCATAAGGCGCGGGGTCGATGATCGGCGTATTGCCCAACATCAAATCGGTCAACAACTGACAGGACGCCGGCGCCAACACCAAGCCATTGCGGTAATGGCCGCAGTTCAGCCACAGCCCCGCAAAGCCGGGCATCTGGCCAATAAAGGGCACGCCATCCGGCGACCCAGGGCGCAACCCCGCCCAATGCCCCACGACCTCGGCATCTGCCAACGCCGGCAATAACTCGATAGCCGACGCTTTAAGGCTGGCGAGTGCGTCGACTGTCGGGGTTTTATCGAAGCCACAATGCTCCAAGGTGCTGCCGACCAAGATATGACCGTCCTTGCGTGGAATGGCGTAGCGGCCTTTAGCCAACACTATGCTCGGTAAAAAGTCTGCCGCGCACTTAAACAAAATCATCTGGCCCTTGACCGGCTCAACCGGCAAATCGAGCCCTAGAGTTGCCAACAACTCGCCGCTCCAGGCGCCGGCAGTGAGCACTACGCGCTCGGCGCGTAGTTCGCCTTGCTGGGTATTAACCCCCGCCACCCGGCCCTGTTCCTGGATAAAACCGCTTACCGCACAATGCTCTCGCAGCGTGACGCCGGGCATTGCCAGCAGCGCTGCGCGTAGGGACTTGATCAAACGTGGGTTACGTACATTGGCCACGCCACTCATATGCACGGCTTGCCGGTAGCCTTCGCCGAGTACGGGCACGGCTTCGTACACGCTGCCCATTGCCACCGAGCTCAACGGCCTTCCCTGCGCGTTGGCCCAGGCCAACGCATCGGATTGGTCATCCAGGTCCAACCAATACAGACCGGTGACATACACCTCAGGATCGACACCGGTTTGCGCTAGCAGCTCAGCACCGAGTTCGGGGTAGAAGTCCTGCGACCAGTGCGCCAATGCAGTAACGGCAGCGCTGTAACGCCACGGGTACAACGGCGAAACGATACCGCCGCCAGCCCAGGACGATTCACCGCCTGCGCAACCACTGTCCACCACTTCCACGCTCAACCCCTGACGCGCCAGGTTGTAGCCAGTCAGCAACCCCAGAGCACCGGCCCCGACTACTAGGACATCAGACATTCAACCCCACCTCATTGCTGGCAAAAACCTGTCCGCCCGGACAAACCGGCGGGCATTGTCGCACTGCATTCACCTGGAAAAAACAGAGTCAAAGAAAAAGGGCGCCAGGCGCCCTTTCAAGTACTGCTTAAGGCGTTAGCGACGCCAGCACAACGACAAATCGGCACTGCCAGATCGGGAGCGGGCGCCGGTCTGGGTCACTGACAAGTTACCGCACTCATCGCCGTCCATCGCACCAGCGGCGGTAGCCACTAGTGTGTAGGTGTTCGCTGTAGGCGTCCCCGATGCTGCAAGGGTGTAATAAGCGGTGCCGCTGCTAGGTATGGCGGTGGTAAATACCGGTGCCAACGTATTAGGAGCGCTCAGGTAGCTGCCATTAGCGGTGTAGTAAGCTTCCAACCGCTGTGCTCCGGTCATAAGGGCCGAAACCGCTTCCGCACGCCGGGTTTTCTTCACCGAGTCCTGATACATCGGCACGGCGATGGCAGCCAGAATGGCCACGATCGCAGTTACCACCATCAGTTCAACCAAGGTGAAGCCTGTCATTTTCTTCATCAACATATCCCCTACTACTCCAGTTGCCGCCACGAAATACGGCCTCTCGGAATGATGCTATCGTCGTTGTTCAGTACCTGTTGCAGGTTACCGCTGGAGCCGGAAATGATTTTACCCATGCCCCCTGGCAACCCAGGAATCAGTGCAGGGTTAGTGGTCAATTCATCAAAGCCGTGACCGTTTACCACCGCGTCGTTGGCGTCAACTCGGCCATCACCATTGGTATCAAGAATGGCGGTATCAAAGCGCAGACCCAGCGCCGTCACCTCCATCAGCCAGCTGCTACCACCAAACTCACAGCTATCTACCGGCGGAATAAGCGTGGTGAAGATGACTTTCTTACCGCTTACCTGAGCCGGAGCAACAACCCGTTCGCCGCGCGGAGCACTGGCATTAGGGCTAGTCAGGGTCAGGTAGAAGCCGTCATAGAGGTCGAGATCAACTTCATTTTTCGAGGTGATACGGAACGGGAACTTAACCACGGCTCCGGTCGATGTGCCATCGACCGTTGTGTTGGCGGCCCCCTCTCTAGTGATGGTTTGCTCCACCAGTCGGGTGCGGGTAATCGAAGTGAAGCTACCCAGGGTTTTCACCCACTTGTCTTTCACACCGTAGAACGCTTGCGTGCTCAGATCCGATTTATCGGTTAGCCCCAGATAACGCCCAGTGCCCACATACACCATAACGTTGCCGTCTGTATCTGGAGCAGTCACTGTCGGAGCAGCACTGATTGGTTGGGCCACATTCGTCGCGCTTTTCGCAATTAGCAGCGGGCTCCCCCCCAGACCTACAGCCCAGTCAGCGGCGGTAGAAGAACCGACATCGAAGCGCCAGATCTGCCCGGCCGAGTCGCCGACGTAAACAAAGTCAGTGTAACCATCAAGGTCAAGATCCAGCGACGACGGCGCCGACAAGTCAGCACCCGCTGTTGCCGGCAACTGAATACGACGAATCAGCGCGCCAGTACCGATATCCACAACATACAGCGAGCTACGACCGGTTGGGCCGGCAAATCCGCTGGTGAAAATCGCCACTGAGTTGCTATTGCCTTTGAGCAGTGTAATAACCGGGCTGCCAATAGATAAGCCAAGGTCAGAGGTTAAACCTGCGGCCACTTCAGTCGCTGGGGTGAACTCCCACAGCACCTTGCTGCCGTCAACTGCAGTGGGGTCGGTAACATCCAGAGCAAATAGCCCCTTACCCCCTGCTCCAGCAGACCCCACCAACGCCGTTTTCCACGTCGAACTAATGCGAACATCGCTGACTTTAGCCACGCCGTCGACGAAATAACGGTGGGTGTAATCGGACTGTGTCAGTTGGTACAACCCACCCATGATGAAGTTAGGCACATAAGCAAACAGCTCCTGACCTTGGGCCACGTTTCTGCCGCAAGTCGCCGCGCAGAACGCATGCAGCATGCCGTCGTTACCGCCGGCATATACGGTTTCCGGGCGATTTTTCAGTGCAGCTCGGAAGCTGGTGTAAGCGTTAGATAGCGTCTCCGGCACAATCGGCAGTTGCGAGAAGTTGCTTTCTACATACTGTGGGTTGGAGTTAATGATGTCGCCGAGTACACCGTTGGCGCGGTTACGCAGCAACCCGCCATTACGGATCTCGCGACTGGTATCGCCGCGCAGGTAATTGAGGCGCTGCTGCCCCACTGTTGTTGCCGTAGCGGTAGTACTGCCGGTGGCCAATGCGGCGCGCTGGTCAGTCGACAAGCTGGACCACTCAAAGGTCGTACCTTTTGGAGAGGCCGTAGCGCCATCCTTCAGGGTGAGGATATTCCGATCAGTTGCAGTCGGGAGCTGATTAGCCGCGTTCCATGCCACGGTACCGATTGCCCCCGAATTCAGCAACTTGTAGCCGATCAATTCACCAGACCAATCCGAGGTACGGAAACGCGCTTGCACCACTTGCGTGGAGCCAGCCACAAACACCCCGGTACTGGCGGCAGCGGAGGCCGACGAGGACAGCGACTTAAGAATGTCACTGAACGCTTTGTCCAATTGAGCGCGCAGGCCCAAGGCGTTAGTCACCAGGAAGTAATTATCCGGATCAGGGTCAGTAACGCTATCTGCGGCGCTAGTCCACTCCGCACGGATATCAGGCTTGTTGTTACCGTTGCGATCATTGAAACCACCCCACTTGGCTGCGTACCACAGCGGATCTTTCAACAACTCCGCGCCCTGGGTGTTGCCTGGCGTAAAGGTACGCGAGGCCTGCAGGGGCAAAGCAGTGTTGTTATTAACCCGAGTACCGGTGTCGAGGTAGTAATTGACGTCGCCATTTTGCGCGGTGTCCGCGTCACGCACTTCCAGGAATACACCATCGTTGGTAGTGCCGGAAATCACGTAGCCCATGTGCTGGATAATGCCGCCAGCGGCGTAATCCGAACTCATATTGATGGTAAGCGTACCGTTGGAGTTGACCTGATAGGTGTACTTGGCGATGGCGTCCATATCGTAATCGGCCGCCTGCTCGGTATCTTCGAAGTTCACCCGGAAAGTACCGCTGGTACGGTCGGCGGACATCGATTCAACGTAGAAGTCAACGATCGCGTTAGTTGGTTGATAGTCCGCTTTATTCGCACTAATAGAGTTGCCACCCACCGACTTGGCAAACGGCACCAACGTTACGGTATTGCCGCCCACTGGGATTTTCAGCTGTGGCAGAGGTGATGCCAAAGCAACGGCAAACGTTGTCATCTTCTGCGTCGACAAGGCGTTAAGCGCGACCTGACGTCCATAATAGGCGACGCTGGCAGCGTAGTAGCCGCCGAACTTGGTCGGTTCTTCCGGCGCCAAGCCACGGGTAGTGCTAAACGAGTTAGCCTCTTTGGCGCTTGGCGCACCGTCTTTGACTCCGGCGGCCTCGCCGATAAACACCAGTTTGCTACTGTCGCGAGGAAACTCACCGGCCCAAATGTTGTTTGCCTGGGTGACGACGTTCAAGCCGGTCATATCGGAACTGAAGCCAGACGCCGGCCAGTTGGAGCCCGGCAGCTCGTCAGTGTCGTAAGACGGGTTGATGTCACTAATTACGGTCTGCACCGGAGTCGAGCAGGAGCGCACGCCGGTCTGTCTGTAGGGGTCGTCCCAGGTCGCCAGTGGCAGACCTAGAGCCGCATCATCACTGCCCGACGCGGTGTAGGTATACGCGCTGGTAGCCGAACCTTTGCCGGCGAAATAGCGCGACGCCTCATACATCATCTCTGCAATGGGGTTACCCCACATGCGGCACTCACCGGATCTCAGCCCCCGGGTTACGATCCGACCGCAGGTGTAGTTACTGCCGTCGAAACCAATAAGCTTAAGGCGGTCAATGGTCTTAATGATGCCTACCGTGCTACTAAATACGCCGGTTGAGGCGTTGATTTCGTCGCTGATATTGGCAATAGCACGGCGCAGCACGCCACCGCTCAAGTTTTTAGAGTGGCTGCCCGTCAACAAGCCAAAGCGCATTTTCGGCTCTGTCGTGCTTGATGCAGAGAAACCGTAGTCCTGTAGCAGCCCAACCGGTTTATAGGTAAGCAAAGTACTGGTTTCACTGACCACGTTGCGGTATGCGGTGCAGTTGTCTTCCAGCAGGTTCGCCACGCATACCTGGTTGCGTACGACATAGTCGGTACGAACTGGCGTTGGTAGCTCGCGGGTGTAAACATACAATTTCAAGTTTTCAAAGCGAGGTGTAAGCGTAGTGGTGGCGCTTCTATCGGGACCGTAGGAGCCTGTAGTTGGACTGATATACGGCACTACGGCACAGCCTGTGATTCCTGGGCCGTTCCAAGTAAGACTGTATTGATCGTCGCCGTTCACCTCTTCATGACGGAACTCAACAAAGTGGTCACCTGCGGTCAAATTGACCGTGCCAGCGTGCGCCCCATCACAGGCGGTACTACTAACCCCATGGCCACCGTAATAGCCTGCGACACTGACACCATCAATCAGCAATTCAACCGCATCGTCGCCGTTTACATAAAAGGTGTAATCGCCGGTGGTAGCAATCTTCAGCGTGCCAGTTAGTTTGCTGACGTAGTTATTGTCGTCCCTGGAAGTTTGCGTGCCGTCGCCATTAAGCGCAGTTGAACCTACGTAAAGCCGACCATTTCTATTTTTATAGATGTATTTACGTCCCACCCCATTAGCGTCGGTCACCAGGTTAGCGGGAACGCTCGATACCCGCTCAATCAACGCGGCAAACTCGGTGCTATTGTTCGGGTGGGTCGTATCGGTTCCGCCCGCAGTACACGAAGGCCCGCTACCGCCATTCAAACATCTATCACCAGCTACCGGCTGCTCAATCGACACCCACTCCCAAATGCGGTAGGAGGCATCGGTAAGAACCCGCAGCAACGGGTTATTCGCGGTATCAACAGTGGCTGCACCAGGTGTGGTGTTAGCAAACAAATGGCGACGGCCCGATACCGGATTAACCAAGGGCGTGTAGTCAGCGATGCTGTAACCATCTACCGCAGGGCTGGTGTATTCCTTACCCCACGAGTGGGCGTCCTGCGGAATAGAGCTGCGCTCAAGCAGCGTCACACCCGCAGCAGTTCTGGTGGTGGCGGTATCGATCCAACGTTTACCGCCATACAACACCTTTCTCAGGGCATCGATACGAGATGTGGTCAGGTAGTTAAGAAAGTTACCGCTCCATTCCCCAGCCCCTGACGTAGTGCAAAGCCCAATGACCGGCTTGGAAACGCCATCGACAGGGTCGGTCCAGTTGCCCTTGGAACCCACCGATTTAGGCACAAAGGTCGCCGTACTATCGACCGTGCCGTAGTCATAGCACTTAGCCGAGTCGAAATAGCCGAAATAGGTAATGCTTGGTTTGAAGCGCACTTCCAGAAAGCTGTCGCCGTCCAGATCGGAGGCGTCGTTATAGGCTTCGTTATATAACTTGTGGTCGCGGCCCATCACCAACATATTCAGGGGAGTAACTTGCCGCGAGGTATACAGCGGCTCCTGGGCTATATCGGCGTGTACAGTGGTGGCGCCCAGGCTAAGCAATAGCGGGGTGGAGGCCAGCAAACGGCTGATGTTCATGCTAAAGACACTCCACTCAAGGACGGAAAGTAGATTGAAGAACGACGCGGTTGGTGGTCGCCCGACCATAACCGATACCCGTAATGCGGAAGGTGTTGCTGGAGTTATTAATAGGCTCGATGTAGTAGTAAGCCAGCGCCCCCGCGGCTAAGTCGTTAGCACTGACTTGGCACCAACTACTTGCAGTTTGGCAACTGGGAGATGTTGGCATACTGCTGAAGTCCACCGCCGCAGCGTTGAGATAAAGCGCAGAGTTGCTATGCACTTCTGCCTCACCGGCGCGCAAAGCAGCTTCGGCCAATTGGAAGGCGCGGTTTTTTTCTGCTGAGTTACCGGCCATTTTTTCTTGCAGGGTGGAACTCTGCATGGACGACACACCAAGAATGGTCAGCAACAGCAGAAACACCAGGCTAATAATCAGCGCTGAACCTGTTTGCCGTTGAAAACGATTAAAAGAAGTCATGATCAAGGCAACCTGTTGCGAATGGCGATAACCGAAACAAAATCGCGGGCTTTGACATGCTCGCTACTGAGGGTGAGCGTCATTTTCACGCTTTTAACGTTGGCCCATTCGGCTTCGGCGACGTCGGAGCCAGCTTTATAACTGTCTACATAATCGCCGGTGCCAACACCAAACTCGAAGTCGAAGGCATTAACACCTTTATCCACCAGAACTTCGCCATTGCGCTCAATTTGTCCGGCGTCAGTTCGTTGATAAGTGACAGTGTCTAACTGAAACACCTCACCGCCCGAATAGTAACCGGCGGGCAGGACTTTGCTGGTTGAGTTGCCAAACAACGTGGCAGATGTGCAGCCGGCGGCTAGTAAAGGAGGCTGGAGGTCGTCGAGAACGACAGTATTGTCTGAACCGATAAGCTTACGGGTACCGGTGTTTAAATAACGCACCGTCAGCACGCCGGTAGTAAGTCTCACCGCCTTGTCAGAGAGATCGGAGTAGGCGTCATTTCCGGTGGTGTTGGCAATGGTGACCTTATTCGAGCAGCCCCAATAACCAACCATGCGCAGGTCGCGGGAAACCTGTTCGAACACAAAGCGCGCATTCTCTTGCATCCGCGATTGCTCGTCTTGCGCCACAAATAACTGCCGCTGACTGAGGAACACCTCAATCACCGCCAAACCAATCAATAGGCTAAGGCCCATGGCAATCATCAACTCAACCAGAGTGACGCCACGCTCGCGCCTAAACGCAGTCAGTGTCTTGGCCATTGTCAGTCCAGTAGGGTCGTGTAAACAAAGGTGGTATCAGCGGCGTTTGCGTCGGTACGAGCCAAATCGCTGATCTTGATCGTGACAGTTACTTTTTTGTCGTTAATAACAACAGAACTGCCAGCGCCGTTGATTAACGCCAGTTGCGCTAACCACTCTTGCAAGTCTTTAGCGGCTACTGTGGAGCCGCCAGGTGCTTCGGCGTCTGCAACGTGCGCATAAGAGGAGAGTTCATTTTTGTTAGCGCGAATACGCTCAACAATGTCGTACGCCAGAAAAGTGGCCTGCGAGCGCCACTTGGCACTGTCGTTGAATTTGACTGATTGCATCTGCATAGCGGCCAAACCTAGCAAGCCAATAACCAGGATCAACACGGAAATCAGCACTTCAATCAGGGTCATGCCGGCTTGGCGACGAATCAGGCCTTTCGGGCGGAGCAAGGACAAGTTGACTGTCTTCATGGTTACGTCCCCGCCACACAGGCTGCGATAGTTACGCGACCGGTTGCATTGATGGTCAGAACCCGCCCGGTATCCGGGTCGCAGGCGTCAGCAGCGTAATACGTAATCACCGACTCGCTACCGGAACGGAAACCGCCGGAGGTGAAGCCGAAACTGGTAATCCCGGTGCTGCCTTGCTTAACCGTCAGCGTGGAGGTCGCAGAGGCTGGCGCAAACACTCTCAACACCGTGCCGTTACAGCCGGTACCCGCAACTCGTACCTCCCAGCCATCTTTCCAAGTGCCATCTGTGGGAACAGAAACGCAGACTCCGGTGTTGCGAGCCACAGCCTCCGAACGCGCATAAGCAATGGTGGTGGTCAGGGCACTGATATCGGTGGCCGCGCGGTTTTTTCGGAGCATGGCGGAAAAGCTTGGGATAGCCAGCGCGAGCAGAATCGCTGCGACGACCAACGTCACCATTAGCTCAACCAGCGTGAAACCACGATTACGGTTCATAGATCCTTCCTTTTTGCATGGAGGCAATGTAGGAAGAATCTTAAGAAGAGTCACACAACCAACGATGGCCGGACGTTATCGCCGATGGTCGGCACCTGCAGGAATTTTGCTAGCAATATCAGGCGTATTCCTACAAATGCCGAGTTTGAAGAGCATCACAAAACGCCGGCCAGACCGGCCGTCGTTGCGGTAATAAGGGGATGGACAGCACCGCCGGTTAGCGATTGAACCGGCGGCGAAAAGGCGGGAAGAAACTTACTCTACAGCGCGAACACGCAACTCTTTCGGCATCGAAAACGTGACGTTTTCCGGCCGTCCATCTAGCTCTTCGGCCCCAATGGCGCCCCACTCGCGCAAGCGTTGCACCACCCCTAGCACCAGCACCTCCGGCGCCGAGGCACCCGCGGTAATGCCAATGCGCGCCGCACCGTCAAACCAGCCTTGTTGCAGGTCTTCAGCGCCATCAATCAAGTAGGCCGGTGTGCCCAAGCGCTCGGAAAGTTCGCGCAAGCGGTTGGAGTTGGAGCTATTAGGGCTGCCAACCACCAGCACCACATCGGACTCGCTGGCGAGCTGTTTAACGGCGTCTTGGCGGTTTTGTGTGGCGTAGCAAATGTCGTCTTTGCGCGGGCCACCAATGGCCGGAAAGCGATTGCGCAAGGCGTCGATAACGCGACTGGTGTCGTCCATCGACAGCGTGGTTTGGGTGACGAACGCCAGGGCTTCGGGGTTGCGTACCTGCAGGTTGGCGACGTCGGCTTCATCTTCGACCAAGTAGATAGCGCCGCCGTTGCTGGCGTCGTATTGACCCATGGTGCCTTCCACTTCGGGGTGGCCGGCGTGACCGATAAGAATGCATTCGCGGCCGTCGCGGCTGTAGCGGGCGACTTCAATATGCACCTTGGTCACCAGCGGGCAGGTCGCGTCGAACACTTTCAGGCCACGGGCCTCGGCTTCTTTGCGCACGGCTTGGGAAACGCCGTGGGCGCTGAAGATAACGATGACGTTGTCTGGCACCTGATCGAGCTCTTCGACAAAGATGGCGCCGCGGGCGCGCAGGTCTTCGACGACAAATTTGTTGTGCACCACTTCATGGCGCACGTAGATCGGCGGGCCGAACACTTCCAGGGCGCGGTTGACGATTTCGATCGCGCGATCAACGCCGGCACAGAAGCCACGGGGGTTGGCGAGTTTGATTTGCATGGGTGCGTCCTCATCCGCCAAAGCGGCGCAGGCAACCGGCGGATTAGGCCGGTTTTACCTCGATAATTTCGACCTGAAAGCTCAGGGTCTTGCCGGCCAGCGGATGGTTGAAGTCGATGGTGACTTGGCTGTCATCAAAGGCTTTGACCACACCGGGCAGCTCGGTATTGGCGGCGTCGTTAAAGATCACCAGCAACCCGTCAGACAACTCCATGCCTGCGAATTGCGAGCGCGGCATCACCTGCACGTTTTGCGGGTTGGGCTGGCCGAAACCATGCTCGGGCTCGACTTGCAGGGTACGTTTGTCGCCAGCTTTAAGGCCGAATAGCGCCGCTTCAAAACCGGGCAGCAGGTTGCCGTCGCCGACTTTAAAGGTGGCCGGTTTTTTGTCGAAAGTGCTGTCCACCACATCGCCGTTTTCCAGGTTCAGGGCGAAGTGCAGGGTCACTTGTTTGTCCGGACCAATACGTTGCTCCGTTACAGGGGCGTCAGTCATGGGCAGGCTCCTCGGCTTTCTTACTTTTAAACATATCCAGGGCCAACAAAATCGCACCGACGGTAATGGCGCTGTCGGCGATATTAAACGCCGGGAAATGATGACGGTTCTGCCAATGCACGAGGATAAAGTCGATCACATGGCCAAGGACAATACGGTCGTACAAATTGCCCAACGCACCGCCGAGCACCAACGCCAGGGCGATAGCCAACCAAGTCTCATCGGCCTTCAGGCGTTTTAGCCAGACCACCAAGGTGATGCTGACCACGACGGCGATAAGGGCAAACAACCAGCGCTGCCAGCCAGAGCTGTCAGCGAGGAAGCTAAAAGCAGCGCCGGTGTTGTAGGCCAGGGTCCAGCTGAAATAACCGGGAATGACCTCGATCTGCTGGTACAAGCTCAAGCTGCTTTCAAAGTACAGCTTGCTGGCCTGATCGAGGATCAGCACCACCAGGCTCAGCCATAACAGGCTCAGCCGGCCGAAACGTTCAGAGTTAGGCATAGTGACGAACCTCGCCTGCACCGCTGATGTTGTCGACGCAACGACCGCAGATTTCCGGGTGCTCCGGGTTTACCCCAACGTCCTCACGGCAATGCCAGCAGCGCGCGCACTTGGCGTGGGCTGATTTCACTACTTTGAGTTTCAGGCCGGCCACTTCAGTCACTACGGCATCGGCCGGCGCGCTGGCCAGCGGCGCTACAGCAGCGGTCGAGGTGATCAAGACAAAGCGCAGCTCGTTGCTGAGCTTGCCAAGGTCGGCGACCAGGGCGTCTTCTGCATACAAGGTAACTTCGGCTTGTAAGTTGCCGCCTACGGCCTTGGCCGCGCGCTGAACTTCCATCTCTTTGTTTACTGCGACTTTCACCGCCATCACGCGCTCCCAGTAAGCGCGGTCCAGCTCGAAGCCTTCTGGCAAGGCGCTCAGGCCTTCGTACCAGGTGTTGAGCATTACCGATTCGTTACGCTCGCCTGGCAGGTATTCCCACAGCTCGTCGGCGGTAAAGGCAAGGATCGGCGCGATCCAGCGCACCAGCGCTTCGGCGATATGGAACAGCGCGGTCTGGCACGAGCGACGCGCCTTGCTGTCTGCGGCGGTGGTGTATTGACGGTCCTTGATGATATCCAGATAGAAACCGCCCAGCTCCTGCACGCAGAAGTTGTGCACCTTGGAGTAAACGTTCCAGAAGCGGTATTCGCCGTAGTGCTCTTGCAGCTCGTTTTGCAGCAGCAAGGCGCGGTCGACGGCCCAACGGTCCAGCGCCAGCATGTCTTCGGCCGGCAGCAGGTCGGTGGCTGGGTTAAAGCCGCTGAGGTTGGAGAGCAGGAAGCGTGCGGTGTTGCGGATACGTCGGTACGCATCGGCGCTGCGCTGCAGGATCTGATCAGAAACCGCCATTTCGCCGGAGTAGTCGGTAGCCGAAACCCACAGACGCATGATGTCCGCGCCCAAGGTGTCGTTGACCTTTTGCGGGGCGATAACGTTGCCGAGCGACTTGGACATCTTGCGGCCCGCCTCGTCCACGGTAAAACCGTGGGTCAGCAATTCGCGGTACGGGGCGTGGTCGTCGAGCATGCAACCGGTCAACAGCGAAGAGTGGAACCAGCCGCGGTGTTGATCGGAACCTTCCAAGTACAGGTCGGCACGCGGGCCACTCTCGTGACCCATCGGGTGCGAGCCGCGCAGCACGTGCCAGTGGGTGGTGCCGGAGTCAAACCACACATCGAGGGTGTCGCTGATTTTGTCGTAGTTAGCCGCCTCGTCACCGAGCAGTTCGGCAGCGTCGAGTTTGAACCAGGCTTCGATGCCCTCTTGTTCAACGCGCTTGGCCACTTCTTCCATCAGCTCGACGGTGCGCGGGTGCAGTTCGCCGCTGGCTTTGTCGAGGAAGAACGGAATTGGCACACCCCAGTTACGCTGGCGGGAAATGCACCAGTCCGGGCGGTTAGCGATCATCGAGTGCAGACGCGCCTGGCCCCAGGCCGGCACGAACTGGGTGTCTTCAATGGCTTTTACCGCACGCTGACGCAGGGTATTGCCGGCGCTTGGCTGCTTGTCCATGCCGACAAACCACTGCGCAGTAGCGCGGTAGATCAGCGGGGTTTTATGACGCCAGCAGTGCATATAGCTGTGGCTGATGGTTTCGGTGTGCAGCAGCGCGCCGACTTCGCTGAGTTTCTCAACGATGGCCGGGTTGGCTTTCCAAATGAATTGGCCGCCGAAGAATGGCAGCGATTCGACATACACGCCGTTGCTTTGTACCGGGGTGAGAATGTCGTCGTTGACCATGCCGTAGCGCTTGCAGGTCACGAAGTCGTCTTCGCCATAGGCAGGTGCGGAGTGCACCACGCCTGTACCGGCGCCCAGCTCGACGTATTCGGCCAGGTACACCGGCGAGAGGCGGTCGTAGAACGGGTGACGGAAATTGATCAAGTCCAGCGCAGCGCCCACCGCCGTGGCGATCACCGAACCCTCGAGGTTGTAACGGGTCAGGCAGGACTCAACCAGCTCTTCAGCAAGGATCAGCAGCTTGTCGCCAACATCCACCAAGGCATAGGTGAACTCAGGGTGCACGTTCAGCGCCTGGTTGGCGGGAATGGTCCACGGTGTGGTGGTCCAGATCACGATGGCCGCCGGTTTGCTCAGCGACGGCAGACCGAAAGCAGCGGCCAGTTTGGCCTCGTCGGCAATCGGGAAGGCTACGTCGATGGTCGAAGACTTTTTGTCCTGGTATTCGACTTCCGCTTCAGCCAGGGCCGAACCGCAGTCGAAGCACCAGTTAACCGGTTTCAGACCTTTAAAGACAAAACCGCCTTTGACCATTTCGGCCAGCGCACGGATTTCCCCGGCCTCGTTGGCAAAGTCCATGGTTTTATAGGGGTTGGCCCAATCACCAAGCACACCTAGGCGAATAAACTCGGCCTTCTGCCCTTCGACTTGCTCAGCGGCGTAGGTGCGGCACAGTTCGCGGGTTTTATCGGCGGGCAGGTTTTTGCCGTGGGTGACTTCGACCTTGTGTTCGATCGGCAGGCCATGGCAGTCCCAACCGGGCACGTACGGCGCGTCGAACCCGGACAGGGTTTTCGAGCGCACGATCATGTCTTTGAGAATTTTGTTTACCGCGTGACCGATGTGAATGGTGCCGTTGGCATAGGGCGGGCCGTCGTGCAGCACGAACTTGGGCCGATCTTTACCAATCTCGCGCAACTTCTGATACAGGCCAATGCTGTCCCAGCGCTGCAGAATCTGCGGTTCGCGCTGTGGCAGGCCGGCCTTCATTGGGAAGGCTGTATCGGGAAGGTTTAGCGTGGCTTTGTAGTCGGTCATCTCAGGCTCTTCACTTAAGCGGTTGACCCTGCCATAGGGCACGGGCGGCGGCGACATCCGCGTGTATCGCCGTCTTCAGCGCCTCCAGGGAGGCGAAACGCTGCTCATCGCGCAGCTTTTGGTGGAATGCCACCGTCAAACGTCGGCCATAGATATCACCGACAAAATCTAAAAGATGCACTTCCAGATGTGCGTTACCGTCGCCCTGCACCGTAGGTCGCACGCCGATGTTGGCGACGCCAGGCCAGGGTTTGCCGTCTAGCTCAACACTAACCAGGTACACCCCGGTGAGCGGCACACGACGGCGTTTGAGCTGTACGTTGGCCGTTGGCGTGCCGAATTGGCGGGCCAGTTTCTGCCCGTGCAACACGCGCCCGGAAATTTGAAACGGACGACCGAGCAAACGTTCAGCCAATACAAAATCAGCGGCGGCGAGCGACTCACGTACGCGCGTGCTGCTTACGCGCAGACCGTCAATTTCAACGGTGCTGGCCGCCTCCAGGGTAAAGCCTTCGACGGCGGCAGCTTGCTGCAGAAAAGCAAAATCGCCCGCTCGATCGCAGCCGAAACGAAAGTCATCACCCACTTCCAAGTGCTGCACACCAAGACCTTCAACCAGAATGGCGTGAACAAATTCAGCGGCGCTGAGTTCACGTAAACGGCGATTAAAGGACAGGCACAACACCCGATCGACACCGGCAGCAGCAAACAACGCCAGCTTGTCGCGCAGACGAGTAAGGCGTGCCGGCGCGGTGTCGGGGCCAAAAAATTCGCGGGGTTGCGGCTCGAAAATCACCACACAACTAGGCACACCCAAGTCATCGGCGCGCTCACGCAACCGCGCCAGGATGGCCTGGTGACCACGGTGCACGCCATCAAAATTGCCGATGGTGGCTACACAGCCCCGATGCTGGGGCCGCAAGTTTTGAAGCCCTCGAACCAGCTGCATAGGGACGCTTCTTGCTCACAAAGTGGGCGATTATACGCACACCCGGCGCGGTACAACAGGCAACAGCTGTCGCGTTATTGCACACGCGAAGATGAATGTTCTCGCCATATATCAGGCCAGCGAACGCCGGGCAAAATCGCGCAGACGAAAGCCCAGTAGCAGCAGCACGCCAAAATAGGCGGCAATACCAGCCGCCACCAATGCCCCAAGGCGTAACAAACGGATCAACATTTCACCCTGATCCCAAGCCGGCATTACATACATCAGGCCCATCAGCACGGCAGCCATCACCAACACGGCAGCCACCAGCTTGGCCATAAACACACCCCAGCCTGGCTGTGGCACAAACAACTGTTGCTTACGCAGTTGCCAGAACAACAAGCCAGCGTTCAAGCAGGCGGCCAAACCGATAGACAGCGACAGCCCGGCGTGGGGATACGGCAAGGTAAAGAAGAACACCAGGTTCATCAGTTGCGTGGCCACCAACGTGCCCAGGGCAATACGCACCGGCGTTTTGATGTTCTGCCGCGCATAGAAGCCGGGTGCCAGCACCTTGACCAAGATGATGCCCAACAGCCCCACGGAGTAGGCGATCAGAGCGTACTGGGTCATCTGCGCATCATGGGCGCTGAATTTGCCGTACTGGAACAGCGACACCGTCAGCGGCTCGGAAATGATCGCCAGCGCCAGCGCACATGGCAGAGCGAGCAGAAAACATAAGCGCAGTCCCCAATCCAGTAGGCGCGAGTACTCCTCGGTATTTTTACTCGAGAAGCTACGCGACAGCGCTGGCAGCAGGATGGTGCCCAGTGCCACGCCAAGCACGCCCGATGGCAGCTCCATCAAGCGGTCGGCGTAGTACATCCACGACACGGAGCCGGCCACCAGAAACGAGGCAAAGATGGTGTTGATGATCAGCGAAATCTGGCTGACAGAGACGCCGAGAATCGCCGGCCCCATTTGCTTCATCACGCGCCACACGCCTTTATCGCGCAGGTTTAAGCGTGGCAGCACGAGCATGCCAATCTTTTTCAAATGCGGCAGTTGGTAGAGCAGCTGCAGCAGACCGCCGACCAGTACGGCCCAGCCCAGTGCCATGACGGGCGGATCGAAATAGGGGGTCAGAAACAGGGCGAAAAAAATCATGCTCAGGTTGAGCAGGGTCGGCACGAAGGCCGGCACCGAAAAGCGGTTCCAGGTATTCAGAATCGCGCCAGCCAGCGACGCCAGGGAGATCAGCAATATATAAGGAAAGGTGACGCGCAATAGCGAAGAGGTCAGCTCGAACTTTTCTGGCGAGTCGACAAAGCCGGGCGCCGTTACCCAGATCACCCAGGGCGCAGCGATCATGCCCAGCGCCGTCACCACCGCCAACACGAGAGTCAGCAGACCTGATACGTAGGCAACAAAGGTTCGCGTCGCCTCCTCGCCTTGCTGGGTTTTGTATTCGGCCAGAATCGGCACAAACGCTTGTGAGAACGCGCCCTCAGCAAAGATTCGCCGCAGCAGATTGGGCAGTTTGAAGGCAACAAAGAAGGCGTCGGTGGCCATGCCCGCACCGAAAAAACGCGCCACGATGGTGTCGCGAACAAAACCCAGCACCCGGGACAACATGGTCATCGAGCTGACCGCAGCCAGCGACTTAAGTAAATTCATAACGCTCGTTTCTACCGCATGAAGTAAGCTACGCCACCGCAAAACACGGCGCTGCCCTGTAGGCCGCAAGGCAAGGGCGGCGAGTGTAGAACCGGACCATAAATAAATCATCCCTGCACGTGGAGCACGCCTGTCGGCCTGTACACAGCAAGGCTGAACCGCGCTTGACAAGCCATCGACACATCGGCATGATTCGCGGCCTTATTTGTTTAGTCATTTCCCCAAAGTTTCAAGGAGCTCGACGGTGGCCAATACACCTTCTGCCAAAAAACGCGCTAAACAGGCTGAGAAGCGTCGTAGCCATAACGCCAGCCTGCGCTCCATGGTTCGTACTTATATCAAGAACGTGGTCAAGGCTCTCGACGCCAAAGACCTCGAACTTGCTCAGAAAGCGTACGTTCTGGCTGTGCCTGTAATCGACCGCATGGCCGACAAAGGCATCATCCACAAGAACAAAGCAGCTCGTCATAAGAGCCGCCTGAACGGTCACATCAAGGATCTCAGCCAAGCTGCTGCTGCCTAAGTGTGATGCGTCAAAAAGACCGACCTCAGGGTCGGTTTTTTATTGCCTGCAAAAAAGTGATTAAAAAGGCGAACCTCAAGATTCGCCTTTTTTTTGCCTTACTGCTGCGCCCACGGCAGGATTGGAATGGCCGTCACCGCATTCTGCGGGCTACCCTCGATCACACGGTCGCTATACACCAGATAGACCAAGGTATTGCGCTTCTTATCGAAGAACCGCACCACCTGCATGGTCTTGAACACCAGCGAAGTGCGCTCCTTGAACACCTCCTCGCCATCTTTCAAGTTATCAGGCACCTGGATTGGGCCAACCTGACGACAAGCAATCGACGCCTCGGCGCGATCTTCAGCCAAACCCAAGCCACCTTTGACACCACCGGTTTTGGCCCGCGACAGGTAGCAGGTCACGCCCGCCACTTTCGGGTCATCGAAAGCCTCAACGACGATCTTGTCGTTCGGCCCCACCCACTTAAATACCGTGGAGACCTGCCCGATCTCCTCTGCGCTTGCCGCAAATGCCAGCGGCAGAAACAACGCACCTAACCATCCATTGATCAATCGCACTGCACTCTCCTTGACGCCTACAGGTATTGCGCCCCGAAGGCGCGCTTAAACCAGAATCAGATTATCGCGATGCACCAGCTCCGGCTCGTCGACATAACCCAGCAATTTTTCGATGGCATCAGAGGGCTGACCAACAATTTTCTGTGCCTCAGCAGCACTGTAGTTAGCCAGACCACGGGCGATTTCACGCCCATCCGGGTCCACGCAAACCACCATCTCACCGCGACGAAAATTGCCCTGCACGCTTTTTACTCCAACCGGTAGCAAGCTCTTATGGCTTTGCAGCAGCGCCTTCACCGCACCAGCATCCAACTGTAGAGTGCCACGGGTTTGCAAATGACCCGCCAGCCACTGCTTACGCGCTGCCAATAGACCACGCTCAGGCGCCAACAACGTACCCAGCCGCTCGCCAGCCTTTAGCCGCGCCAGCACTTGCTCGATGGCGCCACCAACAATAACGGTATGCGCCCCGGAACGCGCCGCCAGTCGTGCCGCGCGCAATTTGGTTTGCATGCCGCCACGCCCCAACGCACCACCCACGCCACCAGCGACCGCATCAAGAGCAGGATCATCAGCACGCGCCTCGTAGATAAGCTGCGCATCCGGGTTATGCCGCGGGTCGGCATCAAACATGCCATCGCGATCGGTAAGGATCACCAGCAAGTCCGCCTCCACCAGATTGGCCACCAGCGCCGCCAAGGTGTCGTTGTCGCCAAAGCGGATCTCATCGGTAACCACGGTGTCATTTTCGTTGATCACCGGAATAGCGCCCAACTCAACCAACGTGCGCAGCGTGCTGCGAGCGTTCAGGTAGCGCTTGCGGTCAGATAAGTCATCATGGGTCAGCAGAATTTGCGCGGTATGCCGGCCATGTTGAGCAAAGCTCGACTCCCAGGCCTGCACCAGCCCCATCTGCCCCACCGCAGCAGCCGCCTGAAGCTCATGGATGGCACTGGGGCGCGAAGTCCAACCTAAGCGACTCATGCCCGCCGCCACGGCGCCGGACGACACCAACACCAGCTCAACGCCCGCCTCGCGCAGCGCCACCATCTGCTCAACCCACACCGCCATTGCGGCACGGTCCAGGCCACGTCCATCAGCGGTCAGCAACGCGCTACCAATCTTCACTACCCAGCGCTGCGCGCCAGTCACCTTGTCCCGCATCGTCATCCAACCTTGGCCAGAAGAGCGGCACAGCGCCACTCGTGCGAATTAGTCAGCACAACGCCGCTAATTAGCGGCGTTGTGGTTTTACTTAGTCTCGAACGTAGATGATCTCTGGACCATCATCGTCGTCTTCCTCATCCCAGAAGCCGTCATCGTTATCCTCGGTGCCGGCTACCTTGACGCCAGCGCGACGCAAGGCGCGTTTATCGTCCAAGGCCTGCAGCTGAGCACGCGCCTCGTCTTCGATGCGCTGATCCAACGCCGCCAGCTCGGCCGCATATTGCGGCTCTTCGGCGATGCGCAGGGAACGCTCTTCAAGGTAACGCATGATATCGAAGCAAAGCTTTTCTGTGCCTTCTTTACCGATGGCAGAGATCACATAAACCGGACCAGTCCACTCCAAGCGATCAGTGATCTCCTTGATGCGAGCCTCTTGCTCCTCCTCAAGGATCTGGTCGGACTTATTCAGCACCAACCAGCGATCACGCTCCGCCAGCGACGGACTGAACTTAGCCAACTCACTCACGATAGTTTCTGCAGCCTCGGCCGGATCAGAGAGATCCAACGGCGCCATATCAACGAGGTGCAACAACAAGCGAGTACGCGCCAAGTGCTTGAGAAAACGAATACCCAGGCCAGCGCCGTCGGAAGCACCTTCGATCAGACCTGGGATATCTGCAACTACAAAGCTCTTGTAGCGATCAACGCTGACCACACCGAGGTTTGGCACCAAGGTCGTGAACGGATAATCCGCCACCTTTGGCTTGGCTGCCGATACCGAACGGATAAACGTACTTTTACCGGCGTTTGGCAGCCCCAGCAGACCGACGTCCGCCAGCACTTTCAATTCCAGCTTGAGGTCGCGCGAATCACCCGGCTTACCCAGGGTGGTCTGACGCGGCGCACGGTTGGTACTGGATTTAAAACGGGTGTTGCCCAGACCATGCCAGCCGCCGTGGGCAACCATAATGCGCTGACCATCTTTGGTCAGGTCACCGATGATTTCCTGGGTCGCGGCATCAATGATCGTGGTGCCAACCGGCACACGCAGTACGGTGTCTTCACCTTTGCGCCCAGTGCAATCAGCGCTGCCGCCATTGGAACCACGCTCCGCGTCGAAACGACGGGTGTAGCGGTAATCCACAAGCGTATTGAGGTTTTCATCGGCGACCATATACACCGAGCCACCATCGCCACCGTCGCCGCCGTTAGGTCCACCGTTCTCGATGAACTTCTCGCGACGGAAGCTCATGCAACCGTTACCACCATCACCCGCTTTTACAAAAATCGATACTTCATCGACGAATTTCATCGGCACGCCTCCCGCCGCAATAGCGGGCTAGATAACACAAGGACAATAAGACTTTTGCAAAATCCAGCGAAACAGCTCCCGGACGATTTTGCAAAAGCCTCAAGCATTCAGAAACAAAAAAGCCCCGTCGCGAGACAGGGCTTTTCCAGCAACGTCGCGATTAAGCCGCGATGACGCTCACGTAACGACGACCGAGGGCGCCTTTAACTTCGAACTTGATCACGCCTTCGACTTTCGCGAACAGAGTGTGATCTTTACCCATGCCAACGCCGTAACCAGCGTGGAATTGGGTACCGCGCTGACGCACGATGATGTTGCCTGCTTTGATAGCCTGGCCGCCATACATCTTCACGCCAAGGCGTTTAGATTCTGAGTCGCGACCGTTGCGGGTACTACCGCCAGCTTTTTTGTGTGCCATGAGT
>CAZIWV010000050.1:0-27557 GCA_964543145.1 uncultured Pseudomonas sp. | reverse complement strand
TTGCGGATCAGCGAGTAGCCGTTGGAGTGCGGGCCGGAGGAGGGCAGGGCGATCAGCGCGTCGCCGGTTTGCACCTTGGAGCCGTCAATGATTTCAGCCTTTTCCACTACACCCACGCAGAAACCGGCCAGGTCGTAATCTTCGCCTTCGTACATGCCCGGCATCTCGGCCGTTTCACCGCCAACCAGCGAGCAGCCTGCCAATTCGCAGCCGGCGCCAATGCCGGTGACCACGGTGGCGGCTACGTCTACGTTGAGCTTGCCGGTGGCGTAGTAGTCGAGAAAGAACAACGGCTCGGCGCCGCACACCACCAGGTCGTTTACGCACATGGCGACCAGGTCTTGGCCGATGCTGTCGTGTTTGTTCAGGTTCAGGGCCAGGCGCAGCTTGGTGCCGACGCCATCGGTGCCGCTGACCAGTACCGGCTGTTTGTAACCGGCTGGGATCTCGCAGAGGGCGCCGAAGCCACCCAGGCCGCCCATTACTTCCGGACGCGCGGTGCGCTTGGCCACGCTTTTAATGCGCTCGACCAGGGCTTCACCTGCATCGATATCGACACCGGCGTCCTTGTAGCTAATGGAGGGTTGCTTGCTCATAGATCCAGGCCTTTATGAAAGGGATGTTCGGGGAGCGACCGGGGTGGTGTGGCTGCGGTGAGCCTGGCCGGTCTGCGAAGGCGCGCGATTTTATCAGGCTTGCCCGCACGCGGCCATCCGCGCAGCCGGACGGGCGGGAAAAAACGCCACTTTCTTTATTTCGGCGTTGGCCCGCACCGGCTGAAATGGGCGCACTAAAGGCGAAAACGGTCCACCGACAACGACAGTTTGCCCGCCAGCCCGGAGAGCTCGTCGGTGGTATCGGCGGTTTTGCCGATTACCTGGCTATTGCTCACCGACATGCTGGCGATGGTTTCCACTTGGTGGGCGATCTCGTTACTGGCCAGGCTTTGTTCGCCAATGGTGCGGGTGATGTCGTTCACCAATCGTGTGGTGCTCAATGTGGCTTCGAGGATTTCGCGGATGGCCCGCTCCACATCAGCTGTTACCGCCATGCCTTTGTCCACCTGGGCGACGCCGGCCTCCATACTGGTCGCGGCATCGCGGGTGCTGGTTTGAATACGTTGCACCATCGCGGCAATTTCCTGGGTTGAGGCGCTGGTGCGCCCGGCCAGGCTGCGCACTTCATCGGCCACCACGGCGAAGCCGCGGCCTTGCTCGCCAGCGCGGGCGGCTTCGATAGCGGCATTGAGGGCCAAGAGGTTGGTCTGGTCGGCGATGCCTTTGATCACCTGAATGATGCTGAAAATCTGCTCGGATTCTTGGTCAAGGGTGCGAATCACCTGCGCCGATTGCTGCACCGAGCGGGCGATGCCGTCCATGTCTTGCACGACCTGGTGAATGACCTTGCCACCATCGTTGGCCAGGCGCTCGGCCTGGTTGGCCATGTCCAGCGCTTGCCCAGCGTGGCGGGTGATTTCTTCAATGCTGGCTGTCATTTCACCGGCCGCTGCCGCCATGGCATTGGCCGCTTCGCTTTGCTGCGAACTGCTATTGGCCACCTCATGGCAGCCGGCGCTGAGTTTCTGGGTGAGGCTATTAACGCTGTCGGCATTGCCACGCACCACACCGATCATGCCGCGTAGATCGCGCTGCATGGTCGCCAGGCTGCGGATCAGGGCGCTGGCTTCGTCCTGTTGGGCAGGTTGTTCGATGTTGCGGCCCAGATCGCCGCCGGCAATGCTGCTGGCAATTTCGCTGGCCGCCAACAGCGGACGCATGATGCCCTGGATAATCCATACCCCTTGCACCACCAGCAGCAACAGGCTGGCGGCCAGCACCACGGCGAGGGTGATATTGGCGGTGCTGATGGCGCTTTCGGTGTCTTTGCTGGTTTGCCCGGTGTTGCTTTCAATCAGCTCACTCAGGCTGGCCATTTCCCCCTCTAATTGGGTAAAGGCGTTATTGAAGGTGGGCAATTGCTGCTGAGCGGCGTCCGGGTTGCTCAGGGCTTGGGCGACCATGCTTTCGGCTGCAGCGATGTAGGAGTCCAGGCTTGGCTTGACCTTATTCAGGCCTGCCTTGATGGCATCATTCACCGGCAGCTTGAAGTTTTCCTCCAGTACTTCGCGAAAATGCCCAGCGTGTTCTTCCAGGCTGCTGCGCGCCTCGGCGGCGGTGGTCGAGCTTTTGCCCAGGCCGACCAGCATGGCGGCTAATACATCGGCGCGCAGGGCATCGTGCATCATGTCCGCTTCCATGTGGTTGCGCAGGGCGTTGAGGCTGACCTGGTTGGCGCGCACCGCCTCGGCTACCTGCTGGTTGCCGATAAAGCTGACCAAGCTGAGGATTAGCGCAGCCAACAGGCCGGTACCAGTGAGCAAGAGCAAACGTAGTTTTATCGACACCGCAGATCCCTCATTTATGGTGTTCGCCGAATGCGCCTCGGTGCGCACAGTACGCCTAACCCGGTGTTCGGCCCGTCGGGTGTGCCGTACGCATCGTCCGTCTTACCCGATGCATATCGGCTGGCCGCTGCGCTTGTTGAGTGGCACATCTGATTTCCTAGTTAAGCCGTAATTTCAACATGCTGCCGGGTCTGCTCTCGACAGCGCCCAAGCCGGCTGTTTAAGGTAGGGCACTTTGCAGCTATACCCTGGGTCTATGCCCACAAGCGCCCTGCCGCCATTCCCCGAGTCGAGAGCCCACCATGCGTTTGTCCGCCTCACTGTTCAGCCCGTTGTTGGCCTTGAGCCTGCTGTTGTGCAGCCTGGTCAGCCAGGCCGCCACCGTCGAAGACCTCTACCAAGTGCGCCAGCCGGTAGCCAGCCAGCAACCGGATGAGCGCGCTGCCGCCCTTAGTAGTGCGCTGGATACCTTGGTGTTGCGCCTGACCGGCGACAGCAAGGCGCTGAGCAATCCGGCCATCACTGAACTGCGCAAAGACCCACAGCAGTTGGTCAGCCAATACGGCTACGAAAATGGCCCACCGCAAGTGCTGGTAGTGGACTTCGACGCCATCAGCGCCGAGCGCAGTCTGCGCCAAGCCGGGATTGCTCTCTGGAGCGCCAATCGCCCCGCCGTGCTGACTTGGTGGCTAAACAACAGCAGCGATGGCAGCAGCCTGGTTGGCGATAGCCAGCCGGCCGCCGCGCCGCTGCAACGCGCCGCGCAAAACCGTGGCCTGCCGTTGCGTCTGCCTATCGCTGACCTCAATGAACAGCTTGCCGGCACCGCCGAAAACCTCAGCGCCAGCAATCCTGATGCGTTGAAAGAAGCGTCTTCCCGATACGGTGCTGATGCGTTATTGGCGGTCAACGCCAAGGAAGAGGGCGGCCAATGGCAGGCGCAGTGGCGGCTGTGGCTGGGCGATAGCCGCGAACAAGGCAAAGCCGAAGGCGCTAGCGCCGACGCCGTGGCTGATGCCGTGCTATTGGCCGTTAGCCAACGCCTGGCCACGCATTTCGTCGCCGCTCAAGGTGCTGCGCAAGACTTGATCCTGGATATCCAAGGCGCCGACCTCACGCGCTACGCTGAACTGCAACGCCTGCTCGAACCGTTGGACGCCCGCCTGCAAAACGTCGCTGGCGACCGCCTGACGTATCGAGTCAAAGCCAGCGTCGCGCAACTGCGCGCGCAACTGGCCCTGGCCCGTCTGCGCGAATTGCCGCCCGAACCAGTAGCGGCTACACCGGTTGACGCCAGCGCATTGCCGGCTGGCCAAGCGCCCGCGTTGAGCGCACCGGTTCCTGCGCCGGCAACCAACGTTCTGCACTACGGCTGGTAAATCCTTCCCCATTGAGGTTTTGAGCATGACCGATTCACGTCATTGGCTATGGATTGCCGCGCTGTTGCTGCTCGGTGGGCTGTTGTGGGCGATTCACCCGATTCTTTCGCCGTTTCTGATCGGCATCTTGCTGGCCTATATGGGCGACCCCATCGCCGACAAGCTGCAAAGCTGGAAACTGTCGCGCACCTGGGCAGTGATTGTGGTGTTCAGCGTGTTCACCCTGATCCTGGTCATTCTGCTGCTGGTACTGGTGCCCATGTTGGGCAAACAGCTGGTGCGCCTATATGAACTGGCACCGCAGATGATCGACTGGGCGCAACACAGCGCGTTGCCTTGGGTGCAAGCCAAGCTGGGTCTGGCTGATGGGTTCTGGAAGTTCGACCAAGTAAAAGCTGCCGTCACCGAACACCTGGGCAAAACCACCGACATCGTTGGCAGCGTACTGGCCTCCGCCACCGCTTCCAGCCTGGCCTTGCTTGGCTGGCTAGGCAACGTGGTGCTGATTCCGGTAGTGAGTTTTTACCTGCTGCGCGACTGGGACATCATGGTCGCCAAACTGCGTGGCCTGCTGCCGCGCAGTCGTGAAGGTTTTATCGTGCAACTGATGGGCGAGTGCCACGAAGTGCTAGGCGCCTTCCTGCGCGGGCAACTGCTGGTGATGCTCGGCCTGGGCGTTATCTACTCGGCTGGTCTGATGCTGGTTGGCCTGGAACTGGGCCTGCTGATCGGTGTTATTGCCGGTCTGGCCAGCATCGTGCCCTACATGGGCTTTGTCATCGGCTTTGGCGCGGCCATCACCGCCGGCCTGTTCCAATTCGGCCCCGAGTTTTACCCACTGTTGGGCATCGCCGCCGTTTTTACCGTCGGCCAACTGCTCGAAGGCATGCTGCTTACGCCGCTGCTGGTGGGCGACCGTATTGGCTTGCACCCGGTTGCGGTGATCTTCGCCATCCTGGCTGGCGGCCAATTGTTCGGCTTCACCGGCATCCTGCTGGCCCTGCCGGTGGCGGCGGTGATTATGGTGCTACTGCGCCATGCCCATGACTTCTATAAACAGTCGGATATCTACACCGACGCACCGGAAGGGGAAGTGGTGGAGGTGGTCGAGGTTGTGGACGTGGTGCCGGAGCAGCCGGTGAAGTAGGAGCGGGCGAATATCTCGTTGTCGGGTCGGCTGGGTCGCTCCGCGTTCGGTGAGGCGCAGGCGAAGCCCAACCTACGCAGCCGCGTCTGTCACTTCAGCGTCACCAGCGGCGCCGACCAAGCCAGAACACTCACGCAGGCATTCTCCCCGCGAACAAAAAACTCCAGCACGTTTTTGCTATCCCGTGCGGTAAAGCCTGGTCGCAGGCATTCCTGTTCCAACCAGCCGCCTTCGCTGATCTGGTACAGCCAGAGCTCGGAGCAGATGGGCCAGAACTCCAGCAGGTCACCCTCATCCAGCACTCGGAACCCTTCAACCTCAACGAACTCCACCAGGCGTTCAGCGCCGCTCTGCAGGTCTTTGACGGTGATGCGCAGCGACGCCAGGTTGTAGGCAACGTCGGTGATTTCTGGGTGAACGCATGCATCAACGTCCAGTGCTTCGGCGCTGAGGTAAGTGGTAATCGGCGAACTCATAGATACCTCGGGTGATCGCGCGGCTGACGAGCTGGCCTTGTGGCGAAGTGCTTACGTGCAGCGTGCCAGCGGTACTTAAGCGAGTAGAAAAAGCGGAGCTTAAAGTGGACATCAGCCCTTTGCCACCAATGACTTAGCACGCAGAAGCCGATAAACTTCGCCCCCTTTGTCGAGCGCCTTCCTGGCGCTCTCCGGAACCGTCCGATTCTGCATGAAACCGATACAGCTCCCCCTTGGTGTGCGTCTGCGTGATGACGCCACGTTTGCAAACTATTACCCCGGCGCTAACGCGGCGGCGCTTGGCTATGTCGAGCGCTTGTGCGAGGCCGACGCTGGCTGGACGGAAAGCCTAATGTACCTGTGGGGCAGCGACGGCGTCGGCCGTACCCATTTGTTGCAGGCGGCCTGTTTGCGTTTTGAGCAGCGTGGCGAGCAGGCGGTGTATTTGCCGTTGGCGGAAGTGGTGCAGCACGGTCCTGAGTTGTTGGATAACTTGGAGCAGTGCGAGCTGGTGTGTCTGGATGATCTGGATGCGATTGCTGGTAATGCGGTGTGGGAAGAGGCGCTGTTTCACCTGTTCAATCGCCTGCGTGATAGCGGTCGGCGCCTGTTGTTGGCGGCCGGTAGCTCACCTCGTGAATTGCTGGTGCAGTTGCCGGACTTGAAGTCGCGCTTGACCTTGGCGCTGGTGTTTCAGCTGCAAACCCTGTCGGATGAAGACAAGCTGCGTGCCCTGCAACTGCGTGCCTCGCGCCGTGGTCTGCACCTGACCGATGAGGTAGGGCGTTTTATCCTCACCCGAGGCACGCGCAGCATGAGTGCGCTGTTTGAGTTGCTGGAGCAGCTTGACCAAGCCTCGTTGCAGGCGCAGCGCAAGCTGACGATTCCCTTCTTAAAAGAAACCCTGGGCTGGTAACCAGCGCCCAGCCCGTAGGGTGTGCTGTGCGCACCAACGCGTTCACTCGGAAATCGCCTGGTGCGCACAGCACACCCTACATGGGCAGCGGTTTATACCTCGCCGGCCAACTTGCGGTCGTGCTGAAAGCGCCACCGTGTGTAGAGCAGCGCGCTGGTGAATAGCGCCAGGCTGAGCACGCTTTCCGTCCAGCCGAGCCAGCTGCGGTGTGGGTCGAACGCGGCGAGAACGCCTTTGATGAAGTACAGGTTGACCACAAAGCAGGTCCAGGCGTGGGCACGGGCGTTGCCCATGAGCAGGCCGGGGGCGAGCAGGGCCAATGGCCCGAGTTCGATGCAGAGGATCACCCAGGTGCGTGCGCCGTGCAGGTCGGCGTAGACCAGGTTCCATACCAGCAGCAGCGCCGCCAGGGCGAAGAAACTGATCAGGGTGAGGGCGCGGCTCGCGGTCAGGCGCGGGGCCAGCCAGCTGAGCTCCGGCAATGGCTTGGGGGTTTTAGCCACGTTTGTTCTCCAGCGGGGCATTCAGGCGTAAAGCGGTTTGCGCCAGGCGTTGACCAAGGGCGCGGCACAGGCTGATTTCATGTTCGTCGAGGGCGCGTTTGCCATCAGCGCCAGCGTGGTGGCTGGCGCCATACGGTGTGCCGCCGCCACGGGTTTCCAACAGGGCAGCTTCGCTGTAGGGCAGGCCGGCGATCAACATGCCGTGGTGCAGTAAGGGCAGCATCATCGACAGCAAGGTGCTTTCCTGGCCGCCATGCAGGCTGGCGGTGGAGGTAAATACGCCAGCCGGTTTGCCGACCAGTTCGCCGGTTAGCCACAAGCTGCTGGTGCCGTCGAGAAAGTACTTCAGCGGCGCGGCCATATTGCCAAAGCGGGTCGGGCTGCCGAGCACTAAACCGGCGCAGTTTTTCAGGTCGTCGAGGCTGGCATACAGTGCGCCTTCGGCAGGAATGCTCGGCGCCACGGCTTCGCATTCGCTGGAGATAGCGGGCACGGTGCGCAAGCGCGCGTCGAGGCCAGCCAGTTCCACGCCGCGGGCGATCTGCTTGGCCATCTCCGCAGTGGCGCCATGGCGGCTGTAGTACAAGACCAGAATGTACGGTTGGCTCATGGCAGCAGCTCCAGCACACGCTCGGGCGGGCGGCCGATCACCGCCTTGTTGCCGACGATTAGAATCGGCCGCTCGATCAATTTGGGGTGGGCGGCCATGGCGGCGATGATGTGCTCGTCGCTAAGGCTGGCGTCGGCCAGATTGAGGTCTTTGTAGTCGTCCTCGCCGGTGCGCAGCAGCTCGCGGGCAGACAGCTGCAGCTTGCTCAGCAGGGCAGTGATGTCGGCGGCGCTTGGCGGGGTTTCCAGATAACGCACCACAGTTGGGTGCAGGCCGCGGGCTTCAAGAAGCTCTAGCGCGCTGCGCGATTTCGAGCAGCGCGGGTTGTGATAAAGCGTCAGGTCGGTCATGTGCTTGTCGCATCTTGCCTAAGGTGGCGGCTATTCTACCCGCGTCGGCCGCCTGGCCTGAACAAGGCGTGGTTTTTTACGCGGCGATTTACTCCAGACAAGGAAAGGGCATGCGCCAAGGTTTCGATGATTTTGTGGAATTCTGGCGGTTTTTGTTGCGGCGCTTTCTCGCCGATCACGGCCCCAATAGCGCCGCGGCGCTGACCTACACCACGCTGTTCGCCGTGGTGCCGATGATGACCGTGACCTTTTCCATGCTGTCGGCCGTGCCGGCTTTTTCCGGCGTTGGCGAGCAGATTCAGCACTTTATCTTCCATAACTTTTTGCCCGCGTCCGGGGAAATGGTGCAGGAGTACCTGGCCAACTTCACCACGCAAGCGCGGCAGCTGACTTGGATTGGCGTGGTGTTTCTCGCCGTCACCGCCTTTGCCATGTTGGTGACGGTGGAAAAGGCGTTGAACAACATTTGGCGCGTGCGTCAGCCACGTCGAGGTATTTCCAGCTTTCTGCTGTATTGGGCGATTCTCAGCCTCGGCCCGCTATTGCTCGGCGTGGGCTTTGTGGTCAGTACCTACATCACCTCGCTGTCGCTGATTTCCGGGCCAGAAGCGGTGATCAGCGCCAAGGTGGTGTTGCGCCTGACGCCGCTGCTGTCGAGCGTGGCCGCCTTTACCCTTATTTACGCCTCGGTGCCCAACACCCGCGTGCCGATTAAACATGCGCTGTTGGGTGGCGTATTTGCTGCTGTGCTGTTTGAGGTGGCCAAGGCGCTGTTTGGTTTGTACGTGCGACTGTTCCCAGGTTTTGAGCTGATTTATGGCGCTTTTGCCACGGTGCCGCTGTTTCTGCTGTGGCTGTATTTGTCCTGGCTGATCGTGTTGTTTGGCGCTGAGCTGGCGTGCAACCTCGGTTCGTCGCGGCATTGGCGACGTCGCGCGTTGCCAAGGTTGTTGGTGATGCTGGGCATGCTGCGCATGTTTCATGATGCGCAGGTGCGCGGTGAGGTGCTGCGCTTGGACGACGTGCACGCCCTTGGCTGGAAATTGCCTGAGGACGAGTGGGACGAGATCGTCGAGTTTCTTGAAGGTGAGTTGCTGATCTGTCGCGCCAGTGGTGGCGGCTGGGTGTTGTGCCGCGACCTGGGGCAATACAGCCTGCACCAACTGTTGCTGCACAGTCCTTGGCCGATGCCGCGCCTGGAGCAGTTGCCGGCGCAGATGGATGAGGCGTGGTATCCGGGCTTGCATGCCGCGCTCAAGGCCTTGCATGACGAGGCAGCGGAGTTGTTCGGTGCTAGCCTGCTGCAATGGCTACAGGCGGCACCGGAGGCGGAGGGCGGCGCCAGCTGACAAAAAACGTCAGTTTGCGCGTAGGCCTGCGGTTTGCCGCGGCTACAGTGCCGCTGAAAGCCCATAAATGGATGAAAAAACAGTTGGCACGCTTTTGGCTCTCTACGGAGTAGATAGCTATCAAACTGCCAGCCTGGCACGGACTAGCCAAGGAATACGGGTGCTATGAGTAAGCCCAAGAATCAAACCGCGAAAAAGCACAGCAATGTGATTGCTCTGCAACACACCCATCCCGAGCACGCACTGGAAGGGCTGAACCGCATTACCGGGCTGAATTTCGCCCGCTGGCCCGAGTCGCTGGTGCCCCATGCTCAGGCTATTCCTTACGAAGATAACGACGCCCAGTTCGCCCCGGAACGGGTGATCTGCAACTAGAAATGCAAAACCCCGCGACTGGCGCGGGGTTTTTCTTTGCTGCTGCGGCTTAAGCCAACGCTTGTTGACTGTGCGGCACCGCCACTTCCACCGCCTGCACAAACAACTCCTCGACCACCAGGCTGCTGGCGGGAATGGCCGAGCGCAGACATACCTGCATATCTTCAATCTTCTGTTTCACTGGCAAGCGGCCAATGCCGGACAGCAGAATTTTGCCCTGCCCATTGACCTTGCCGTGGTCCACCAACACCTCACGGCGTGCACCGCCATCGCGGTAGCTGATCACCAGCGTTACGGGCAGATTGGCCAGGCCAGGCAATTGCAGCCAGGCGGCGACGTTAAAGTCGGCAACGCGACCGTCGTACTCGGTAACGGCCAGGCGGGCGGTCTCGGTGATGCGCGATGGCACAGGGCCGATCAGCTTGTCGTGGGCTTGGGACATGGTGGCTTCCGGGCTGATTTTAGAATTAAGCCTATGAATAGACGTCGGACGGCCGAAATTATAGGCACGCCGGTGCACGCAAACTGTGCGCTTGGCCGCCGCTGGGCGTGACAGGTCTCGCAGTTTTGACCATTAGGCCAGCTTCAGGGGGTGACGGGTAACCGACGGGGTTTCCAGATTGGCGGGGGGTAAGGGCAGGGCAGCTTGGTTGTTTACGCTGACCAATTGCAGCCAGAGATTTTCGCCTGCGCTGAATTGGCCGTTGGGTAACCACAAACCATGATTCCAGCCGCCACCCACCACCGGCGTGCTTTGCAGTACCCCTGGGTGGGTCTGGGTGCTGGGGCTGCGGCGCAGCCAAACCGGCCTTGGCAGGCCCTTGAGATAACGCAGGCCCAAGTACAAGCCGTCGGCGTTTTGATGACGCCAGCGCAGCAGGGCCAGGGTTGGTGTGCCGCTGTTGCTCAGCAACAGAACGATCTGCCCCACCGGCAGGTGACGACCTTGGTCGACATGGCACAGCAAGCGGGCGCCGCCAGGACTAGTGTCGAGCATTTGCGCGGCGCAGTGGCCGGGGCGGTGTTCGAGCAGTTGCGCATGAATGGCCGGCAGGCCGACCACCAAGCTGCAATCGCCGGCCTGATCGGAGCGTTCATGCCGCCGCTGCTGGCGTCCTAACCAGTGATGGCGCACGCGCTGCAGCAGTTCGCCTTCTTGCTCGGTTTGCAGTGGCGCTGGCTCGTGCAGGGCGACCAATAACGCGCCTAACTCGAAGCGACGCAGGTAGGTGGGGTCGCCGCCAATTGGCTGTTCAAACGCCAAGCTCGGCTGCGACTCGGTCAGGTCAACAATCGGCCCTTCGGTGTCGTCCTCTTCATCCCATGGCAGTAGGCGAGCTAACTTCGCCAAAGGTGCGAGGGCATTGAATAGCTGCGGGCTTTCACCTTCGGCCAGGTGAAACGGGTTGCTCAACGCCAGCAACAGCATCTGTTGGTAGAGGCCGCGCAAGGTATTCGCTGGCAGTGGGTGGAAGGCGGCGGCCACTGGTTCGTCGAGACAGTCTTGATGCTCGCCAATCCAATACAGCAAGTGGCTGTCACGCCACAGACTGGCAGGGGGCTCCTGATACAACTGGTAGTGGCGTAACAGGCTTTGCGCAAGAAAATGCTGGGCCATATACAGGCACCACGCCAGATGCGGGCGTGACGGTTGCCGGCCTTGCAGAATTTGCAGCAGCAGGCGCTTGTAGCCCACGGCCATTTCGCCGCACAAGCGCACAAACAATATCGGCGGTACCGCACCTTGGCGGTAATGCTCGGCGTAGTGCCGATACTCATCGCTCAAGCTTTGCAGCGCGCGTTGCCTTTCGAGTAAGGTCATGGCGCTGCGATTGAGGCGAAACAGCAAACCCAACACCAGGTGCAGCGCGCTTTCGTGGGACTGCTGACGGGCCTCGACCAGCCGCTCATTGAGGTCGGCCAGTGGTGCCGCTACCTCGTCGCTGATGTCTGGCACTTCAAGGCGTAGGGCGTCCAGAGTCATATCAACCCTGCAGGTACGAGGATCAAATGCATGGCAGCGCTGCTGCGTAGGGTCATTAAAAAAATGCTCATGGGGCAAATTGCCTTGGGGTTGTGCGCCGGGCTGCTACTGGTCGGCTGTGCTGAAGACTACGGTGTCGATCAACATGGACGAAAGGTAACGGCTGAGCAGTTGGAAGGCCAGTGGTTAGTGATTAATTACTGGGCCGAATGGTGTGGCCCGTGCCGCACCGAGATCCCCGAATTGAACGCCTTGGCTGAGCAACTCAAGGGTAAGCAGGCGCAGGTAATCGGGGTGAACTTTGATGCCCTGCAAAGCGAAGCCCTGAGTAAAGCTGCCGACACCATGGGTATTCGTTTTACTGTGCTGGCCCAAGACCCCGGCGAGCGCTTCCAGCTACCGCGCAGCGAAGCATTGCCGGTGACCTACCTGGTCGACCCCAAAGGCCAAGTGCGCGAACGCCTGATGGGCGAACAAACCGCAGCCGGCCTGAGCAAGCGCCTGGCTGATCTGCAAGCTAAGGAGTGAAGTCATGGCGCGTATCTGTTTGCACGGTTATGTCAGCGGCAAGGTCCAGGGCGTGTTTTTTCGCCAAAGCACCGAAACCGAAGCCACGCGTCTGGACCTCGACGGCTGGGTGCGTAATTTGGCCGACGGCCGCGTTGAGGTGTTAGTCGAAGGCGAGGAAGAGGCCGTGCGCGAGTTGGCCGCGTGGCTGGAGACTGGGCCGAAAAAGGCCAAGGTGACGGCGGTGGAGTTGGATGAGCATCCGGTGCAGGGGATTGCCGGGTTTATTGTTCGTGCCTAGCGCCACTGTGCTGTGTTTGATCTAGTAGGGTGTGCTGTGCGCACCAAGCGGTTCGGCGTCGGCGTCATGGTGCGCACAGCACACCCTACGGTTTTACGCTCGATATCGGGTTACGGTTTTACGTACCAATAATCCTGCCAAAACCCGACCACTTTCCCCGAGTAGGTGGTCTTGCCCAAGCTGCCGTTATAACGGGCCAACGCTCGATTCAAGTCGCCATTTTCCTTTTTCAGGTAGTAGCTAAGAATCGTGCAGCCGTAGCGCAGGTTGGTGGCGTTGTCGGTGAGGTTGTCTTGTTCGCGGCCTAGCTCGCCTTTCCAGAAGGTCATCACTTGCATCATGCCTTGGGCGCCGACCGAGGAGATGGCGAAGCGGTTAAAGCGGCTTTCGGTGTGAATCAATGCCAAGACCAGTTCCGGTTTCAAACCGGCTTTACGCGCTTCGTGGTGCACCTGTTTGAGTAGCGTCAGGCGTTCTTCAGCGTCTGGCATGTAGCGGGCGAGGCGGGTGGACATGTCGAGTAGCCAGACCTCTGCGTCGTAGCGATCAACAAAGCTATCGGCTTCGGAAACGGTGCGTTGCAGCAGCTCGCGCAACTCCGGCTCCGGGGCCTGGCGCATGTTGGCGCTCAGGGGCAGGGACACCAGCAGCAGGCTGGCCAGCAGGAAGCGTAAACACGCAGTCATGCTGGGCTCAGTTACTGGCGCCTGGATCGGCTACCAAACGGCCGGCGTTCTTGCGCAGCGAGGTAAGGAATTCCTGCTGTAGCTCGGGGTCGTTGCGGGTCAGTTCGATCAGGCTTTGTTCCAGCTCGTTGGCTTCTTCTTCCAAGCCGAGGTCAGAGAGCCGTTTAACCCGGTGCACCCACTGCGAGACCTCGTCGTCTTCGAGGTCGTCGTAAATCAGCGCATGGGCTTCCAGCAATTTGCCGCGCAGGGTGCGGCTAACTTGCAGGCTGGCTTCGGCGCGGGTGTTGTCTTGCTCGTCTTCCACACTCAGCAACAGCTTGCCGACGCGACTGACGTCCTGTTCGGCAAACGGGCCGTCGAGCAGGTTCAGGCGCAGTACGCCATTGCGGTCGGTGCTCAGCTCGTGGGTTTGCGGGCCAGCGGTCACCAGTACCGTGCGCTCAGCCCACGGCAGGCTGGAGTACTCGGTGCGTTTGTCGGTCTGGTTTTCGTCGATACGGGCCAGGTTTTGTTGCGAGCGGCCGTTGGACTGGGTGTTCATAAACGGGTTAACGCCAGCGAAACCGTAGTCGATCCAGCCTTTGGTCGCCGTGTCCGGCACGTTGCCCAGCGCCACCACATTCACCACGTTCGCGCCAATACCCGCGACGATTGCCACCACACCTAACGGCACTTCATACAGTTCGCGCCAGCCTTGGTAAGGCGTATAGCGGTCGTAATGGCGGGTCACTTCGAACTCAGTCACCTCAAAGGTTTTCTGGTCCTGGATGCGTACGCGCCGTTGCGGCAGTTCGAGCACGGCTGGCTGGCCGACGTCGATCTGCAGGCTGTGGTTGAGCAATTTGCGCTCGACGCGCTCCTCATGCTCGGCGCGCTGCGACATATGGTTGGCGCAGCCGCTAAGCAGCAAGGCGCCGCCCAAGGCGGCGCCGATGAGGCTGATGTGACGTGGCTTGAACATGGGTGCTCTGGCTAACAATCAGCGACCGGTACGGGCCTGGATAAAGGACAACACGTCAGCCACCGGAATGGCCTGAGCCTCGGTTTCACGACGGTTCTTGTACTCCAGATTGCCGTCAGCCAAACCGCGGTCGCTGACCACGATGCGGTGCGGGATGCCGATCAGTTCCATATCGGCAAACTTGATGCCGGGGCTGGTTTTCTTATCGCGGTCATCCAGCAGCACTTCAAAGCCGGCGGCCGTGAGGTCGGCGTACAGCTTGTCGGTAGCGGCGCGCACGTCTTCGTTCTCGTAGCGCAGCGGTACCAGCGCGACTTGGAACGGCGCCAGGGCGTCGCTCCAGAGAATGCCGCGCTCGTCGTTGTTCTGCTCAATGGCCGCAGCCACCACGCGGGACACGCCGATGCCGTAGCAACCCATGGAGAGGATGGCAGGCTTGCCGTTCTCGCCCATTACGGTGCAGTTCATGGCTTCGCTGTATTTGCTGCCGAGCTGGAAGATATGCCCAACTTCAATACCGCGTTTGATTTCCAGGGTGCCCTGGCCATCCGGGCTTGGGTCACCGGCAACCACGTTGCGCAGGTCGGCCACGTCTGGCAGCGGCAAGTCGCGCTCCCAGTTCACGCCGAAGTAGTGCTTGTCGTCGATGTTGGCGCCGATGGCGAAGTCGCTCATCAGGGCTACCGAGCGGTCGACGATCACGGGCAGCGGCAAGTTCAACGGGCCAAGGGAGCCGGCGCCGGCGCCAATGGCGTTGCGCAGTTCAGCTTCGCTGGCAAATACCAACGGGCTGGCGACCAGCTCCAGATTGGCGGCTTTGATCTCGTTCAGCTCGTGGTCGCCACGAACGATTAGGGCTATCAGCTTGCCTTCTTCGGCCGCATGCACCACCAAGGTCTTGATGGTTTTCTCGATCGGCAGGTTAAAGCCTTCCACCAACTCGGCAATGGTCTTGGCGTTTGGCGTATCGACCAGGCGCATTTCTTCCGTTGCCGCAGCACGAGCAGTTTCGCGCGGAATAGCTTCGGCTTTTTCGACGTTGGCGGCGTAGTCGGAGACGTTGCTGAAGGCGATATCGTCTTCACCGGACTCGGCCAGCACATGGAATTCGTGCGAGCCAGTGCCACCAATGGAGCCGGTATCGGCTTGCACAGGGCGGAAGTTCAGGCCCAGGCGGCTGAACACATTGCAGTACGCTTGGTGCATACGGTCGTAGGTTTCTTGCAGAGACGCCTGGTCGCTATGAAAGGAGTAGGCGTCTTTCATAGTGAATTCGCGGCCACGCATAACACCGAAGCGTGGGCGGATTTCATCGCGGAACTTTGTCTGAATTTGGTACAGATTGATGGGCAGCTGTTTATAACTGCTCAGTTCGTTGCGCATCAGGTCGGTGATTACTTCTTCGTGGGTTGGCCCCACGCAGAATTCACGGCCGTGACGGTCTTTCAAACGCAGCAGCTCAGGGCCGTATTGCTCCCAGCGCCCGGACTCTTGCCATAGCTCAGCCGGTTGAATGGCGGGCATCAGCACTTCCAGCGCACCGGCCGCGTTCATCTCTTCGCGCACCACGGTTTCTACTTTGCGCAAAACACGCAGGCCCATCGGCAGCCAGGTGTATAGGCCGGACGCCAGTTTGCGGATCATGCCGGCACGCAGCATTAACTGGTGGCTGACCACGACGGCGTCGGTTGGGTTTTCTTTTAAGGTCGAGAGCAAATACTGACTGGTACGCATGTTTGGCCGTTATATCAGTTGCGAGGGCAAGGAATAGCTCGGCATTGTACGGGGCCAGTTCTGTCGCGTACAGGATTCAGACCATTGCAATGTAAGGGGTTTCCAGTGAGCGCTTTGACTGCCGAGCAAGTACAAGCATTGATCCGCTTTGGCGTGCCCATGGCCGAGGATATCGACCTGTGTATCGACCGTCTGGATGCCAACAACGCCTACGCCCGTGTGCCGTTCCAGGCCAAATTGGTGCGCCCCGGTGGCACCGTTTCAGGGCCGACCATCATGGCGCTGGCGGATGCGGCGATGTACGCCGTGGTGTTGGGTCGCCTGGGCAAAGTGGAAATGGCGGTAACCGCCAACCTGAATATCAACTTTCTGGCCAAGCCCAAAGCGGTAGACCTGATCGCCCATGCGCAAATACTCAAACTAAGTCGGCGGCAGGCGGTGTGCGAAGTATCGTTATATTCGGCGGGGGATGATGACAATCTAGTGGCCCATGTAACGGGCACTTATGCATTGCCGCTTTAAGCTGGTTAATTAGTACCAAATTGCAGACAAAAAGAAGCCCGGCAAATGCCGGGCTTCTTTTATATCGAATTACCTGCTGAGTTCTGGATTACAGAATGCTCAGTGGGTATTCGACGATCAGGCGCAGTTCGTCCAGCGATTGCGAGTAAACGGCATCGCCCGAACGATAGGTCGCTTGACGTACGCGCAGGCTCAGGTCCTTGGCAGGGCCATCTTGCAGCACGTATTTGATGTCCACGTCACGTTCCCATTCTTTACCGCTGTTTGTAGCGCCAGTGTTGGCATCAACACCTTTGACATAGCGGGTCATGAAAGTCAGACCAGGAACACCGTAGGTGGTCAGGTCCAGCTTGTACATTGCACCGTAGGAGCGCTCGTCTTCAGCGTTAAAGTCGGAACGGGCAATAGAGTTAGCCAGGAAGATAGTGCCGCCGCCATCTACGCCATAGGCGTATTCACCGTCACCAGAAATTTGCTGGTACTGCAACTGGAAGGTGTGAGCGCCAAGGGTATATGCGCCGCTCAGGCTGTAGGCGGTGTTATCCAACTTGTCGCCGTCAGACGTAGCAGTGTATTCGTTGCTACCGGTGCCTTTGGTGTCGTAGATATTGAAGTCGAAGGTCAGAGCCTGATCATCGCTCAGCGGAAGAGCATAGTTAACGTTGGCGTAGTACTTGCGCCAGTAGTCTTCAACTTTGGAGTAGTACAGGGAAGCGCTCAGAGCGTCGGAGAAGGCATAAGTACCGCCGATCACGTCTGCTTTCTTCAAATTACCGTCGCCGCTGTCCTGGTAGGTCTGGGCTTGGGCGTTGAGAGCGGTGAAGTGAGCTGCGTTTAGTTCCAGACCGTCGATTTCTTTGCTGGTCAGCGAGAAGCCTTCGGTTGTTTCTGGCAGTAGGCGGCTGTCGTCAGTTGCGAAAACTGGCAGAGCAGCATACTGGGTGCCGTATTTCAGAGTGGTGTTCGAAAGGCGTGCTTTGACGGCGCCGCCCGACTCGCCGTAGGAGTCCTGCGAGCGACCATCCGAACCAGTTGGGAACAAGCCAGTGCCGCTGCGACCTTTGCCGCTGTCCAGCTTGATGCCGGCAAGGCCGATTGCATCAACACCGAAACCTACAGTGCCTTGGGTGAAACCGGATTCGAACAGAGCATGGAAGCCTTGACCCCATTCACGGGTGTAGCTCTTACCAGTGTTGTCGTCGCTGCGGTTGTCACGGGAGAAGTAGAGGTTGCGAGCCAAAACGCTGAGGCTGCTGTCTTCTACGAAGCCCTTGGAGTCGGACTGTTCGCTGGCTACTGCCAGTTGGGTGCTGCCCGCTACTGCTAGGGCGATTAAGCTCCACTTCATCACTTGCATCGTGATTGCTCCTTTGGTTTTAGAAGAGTTGCGCTGCCCATCTTCTTTGTGTATGGGCGGCTCTTTCTTTTTGTGTCGGCGCTAAGTTATATCACGGCGACAATGTTGGCGACAGATAGTGCATGGTCCTTACAAATTCTTAACGGCTATGTCGCAAAAGCTTATGTGACATGTCGCAAATTCGTAGTTTTACGCTTGCATCCCAGCGATTAACTTTTTCCGTGATTTCTGATGATTAAAGTGCCGATAAAAACCGGTCGCATTAATCCCCTGTAAAGCCCAGCAGTTAATTCTTGTCCCTGGAGTTAACTGTTGTACTAAGCAAGGTACACAAACACTGTTCGGCGTCTGTGCTCATTGATCTTGCTAGGCATAAAGCAATTAGCGTGCACAAATGCCCTTGTCTCTGTGAAAAAATTGTTTTGTGTGATTTTTTGAGCGTTACGTTGTGTAAATAGCTACAGGTGGGGCGTATCTGCGCGCCCCGTAGCGGGCGTCGGGCATGCCAGCAATCGTTACTGCTGGTGGCACTGAGGGCTTGAAAGTGGGGCTTAAGGCACTTGGGTAACAATGCGTGCACAGCTTGGGTGCATGAAAAAATGAGTGACGTCCGTCGACGGCGCTCTTTTGGTGCGTGGTATGAGGTGGCTCGAAAGGGCTGCTTCATCCAGATGAGCGACAGGGGTGACGTGCGCCATTTGCGCTCAGCGGGTCTGGCGAGATTTTCCTCTGATGGGGGTATCCTGTGCGCCGAAGACGCCGCCCGTTCTGCTGTGAACGCCCGGCTCAGTTGTACCTATATATAGGTGGGAGTTTGTTTATGTTCGCCCTGGATTCACGTTTGCAGAACGACACCTTGCTGATCGGTGATTTTCCCCTGTGCCGTTTGCTGTTGATGAATGACGACCACTATCCGTGGTTTATCTTGGTTCCGCGCCGGAATGAGGTCAGCGAGCTGTTTCAATTAAGTGCCAGTGAGCAGCAGCAACTTTGGCATGAGACGGTCACCCTTACCGAGTTGTTAAAAGACACCTTTGCCGCGGACAAAATGAACGTTGCCACGCTGGGCAATGTGGTCGGTCAGCTGCATATGCACGTTATTGTTCGTCGCCGCAGTGATGCAGCGTGGCCCGCGCCGGTTTGGGGTAAGTTCGCCGCGCAGCCCTATGCGGGCGAGCAGGTAGCCGCGATCCGGGCTAAGTTGCGCGCAGCGTTGGGTAGCGATTTTGTTTTTGCTGAGGAGTAGGTCATGAGCCTGGACTTACGCGTGATGGAGTTGGAAACCCGCTTGGCGTTTCAGGACGACACCATTCAGACCCTGAACGATGAGCTGGTCGAGCAGCAGCGCATTATTGAGCGGCTGCAGCTGCAGATATCCGCGCTGGCTAAGCGCCAGGAGGATATGCAAAGCGGCTTCGGAATGTCCGAGGAAGAGGCGCCGCCTCCGCACTATTAATAGGCGGCGCCCGGTAGAGGCGTGCCTCGACCAATAAAAAACCCGCCAATGGCGGGTTTTTTATTGCTGCATTCGCTTAACGACGTTGCGGCAGAGCGGCAATTACATCTTCAGCTTGCAGGCCTTTGTCGCGCTGCATAACGGAAAACTCAACGCGCTGGCCTTCGACCAAGACGCGGTGGCCTTCACCACGAATGGCGCGAAAGTGCACAAAAATATCGTCGCCTGAATCGCGGGAAATAAAGCCAAAACCCTTGGAGGTATTGAACCACTTAACCGTGCCGGTTTCACGATCGCCCAGGTCTTGAGGGGTAACGCTGCTGCGGGTTTTCATCCGCAGGTTGGCACCCAGGTGCAGCAGAACAGCCAGCAGTACCGTCAGCAAGCTCAGCAGTACGGCCGGTTGGCCAGCAATCACCGGGAGTGGGGCGAGCAGAATCAACACTTGCAGAACCACGGCCAACACCAGCAGTGCGCTGACCAAGCCTTGCACCTGTTGGCGAGCACCCATGTGCCAGATTGGGAAAAGAGGAGCGAGTAGTAGATTGATCAAGCCAAATAGAGCGAGGTAGATGGCGTCAGGTTGTTGTAGGTAAGGAAGGCTTTCGGCGTGAAGACTGGGAATAGAGGACAGGAGCAGTGCAGCAGCTCCTACAAGCAGGTGGACGATTTTCAGCATGTGCAATGAGCTCACTTATAAGGATGGTTCAGCGAAAGAGCTGGCTTGGCGCGGGTTGCCGTAAATAAAGATCGGCTATCGACACGCGTTGGCACCAGCCTATGCGCCGCGCGGGGCGGCGGCACGAGGGGTATTTAACAGCAAAGCGAAGGGCTACTCAAATCAAGCGCTTAGCGCAGGCTCTGGCAGGTGAGGGTGAACTTGGTTACGACCTGCGCGTTTGGCTTGGTAAAGGGCATCGTCGGCGCGGGTAAGTAGTGTTTCAAGGGTGTCGCCGGCCTCGGCCAGGGCGAAACCGAATGAGGCAGTAATGGAGTCGAGGATTTCGTCAGTGCGCCTTACCTTTACCCGCAATGCCTGAATTTTCAGGCGTAAATGTTCGGCAAAGCTATGGGCAGTTTCCAGGTCTTGGCACTCGCGCAGGATGACGCAAAACTCTTCGCCGCCATAGCGTGCCGCCATGCCACGGGGTGGCAACAGTTCGCGCAGCAATTGGCCGACGTGTTGCAGTACGCGGTCGCCAAGCGGGTGGCCGTACTGGTCGTTGAAATGCTTGAAGTGGTCGATATCGAGCATCACCAGCGCTACGCCCTGATGACCGTTGGCCAGGGTTTGTTCCAGCAAACGCGTGAAAGCGTGACGGTTGAAGACGTTGGTCAGGCTGTCGAGCGTCGCGGCCATATGGGCGCGTTCGAGCTGGCTGCGCAGGTGAGAAATTTCCTCTTGGGCGCTGCGCAAGCGGTAAAGGAATTTTTCCTGCTGGTCCTGCATCAGTTGCGTGCTTTGCTGCAGGTCGTTGAGCACGCTAGGTAGATCGTCAATCAGCGGCTCCTGCAGGGCGCTAAGGCCGTGGTTGAGGCTGTCTTGGTAGGCTTTGCTGGTGTCGACACTGTGGGAAATGCCGCCCTCTATATCGTCGACCAGCTCGATAACTTGTTGTTGGCCCGCGCGGGCATCTTCCAGTTCGCCGCGAATAATGTAGTCGCGAAACAACTTGGCTGCGGTCTCCGGTGGAAAGCTATCGAAGTCTTTAACTGTTTTGTCGAGGCGCCGATTGAGTTCCGGTTCCTGGCCCTTGCTGTAGGTGTACCACAGGGCGTAGTGGATCGGATTGGGCGGAATGTCATGGCGCATCATCAGCGGCACGGCTTGTTTGAGTAGGTCCGCTGCCTCGCGGGTCTCCTCCGGGTAGAGACTCAAAAGGGTGGGCGATTTCGGCGGCTGGCTCATCTGGCGTGCAGGTTCAAACTATTGATTGCCAGAGCATAGAGCAGCAGTGCGGCTTGCGCCTAGCAAAAGGCCCGGTTTTGCGCCGGGCCCTGTGCGTTTTTGCGGGTGGGTTTACACCGCCAGCAGGCTGCGCAACATCCACGCGGTTTTTTCGTGCACTTGCATGCGCTGGGTGAGCAAGTCGGCGGTCGGTTCGTCGCTGACTTTATCCAGCAGCGGGAAGATGCCGCGTGCCGTACGCACGACAGCCTCTTGGCCTTGAACCAGTTGTTTGATCATGTCTTCAGCGCTCGGAACGCCTTCTTCTTCCTTAATAGAGGAGAGGCGGGAGTAAGCGGCGTAGGTGCCGGGTGCGTTGAAGCCCAGGGCGCGAATACGCTCGGCAATGGAGTCCACGGCCAGGGCCAGTTCGGTGTACTGACCTTCAAACATCAGGTGCAGGGTGTTGAACATCGGGCCGGTGACGTTCCAATGGAAGTTGTGGGTTTTCAGGTACAGGGTGTAGGTGTCGGCGAGCAAGCGAGACAGGCCTTCGGCGATGGCGGCGCGGTCCTGTTCGGCAATTCCGATGTTGATTTCCATGGCGTTTCTCCTTGTTCAGGCTAATAAAAGCGGACTAAAGCGATGGGCAGAGCCTAGCATGGGCCCTGGGGTGGTTGTCGCGGGGCGCCGGTCAATAAATGCTATTGGCCAAATGCATGGCGCGCTTGCACGGTTGCGCTGTTTGACGACGGTTTGTGGGTTTATTGCCAGGCGTGATCCGTCATATACTCCCGCCCCTTGACGCGAGGGCCGCAAGGCGCGGTTTTCGCGGCACGTCGTTATGCATGCCGAGATGAGCCAATGCCAATTTACGATTACCAATGCGCTTCCTGCGGCCATCAGATGGAAGCCATTCAGAAATTCAGCGATTCGCCTCTGGTCGATTGCCCGACCTGCAAGGCTCCCGAGTTGAAAAAGTTGTTGTCCATGCCTGGCTTTCGCCTGAAGGGCAGCGGCTGGTACGAGACCGACTTCAAGACCGGCGCGAAAAAGAACCTGGCTGGCGGCGATAAAGCCGATTAAGCACACCGAATAGTCGAATTACGAGAAGCGAAACCACCATCATGATGCGCAGCCATTATTGCGGCCAATTGAACGAGAGCCTGGAAGGTCAGGAAATCACCCTGTGCGGTTGGGTTCACCGTCGTCGAGATCACGGCGGCGTGATCTTCCTCGACATCCGCGACCGTGAAGGTCTGGCCCAGGTGGTGTTCGACCCGGATCGCGCGGAAACCTTCGCCAAAGCTGACCGTGTGCGCAGCGAATATGTGGTGAAAATCACCGGTAAAGTGCGGCTGCGTCCTGCAGGCGCACAAAACGCCAACATGGCATCCGGCGCCATTGAGGTGCTGGGCTACGAGTTGGAAGTGCTGAACGAAGCGGAAACCCCGCCGTTCTCGCTCAACGAATACACCGACGTGGGCGAAGAAACCCGTCTGCGTTATCGCTTTATCGACCTGCGCCGTCCGGAAATGGCCGAGAAGTTGAAGCTGCGTTCGCGGGTTACCACCAGCATTCGCCGCTACCTCGACGAAAACGGCTTTCTCGACGTTGAAACGCCGATTCTTACCCGCGCAACACCGGAAGGTGCCCGCGACTATTTGGTACCGAGCCGTACCCACCCCGGTAGTTTCTTCGCCTTGCCGCAATCGCCGCAGCTGTTCAAGCAGTTGCTGATGGTGGCTGGCTTCGACCGTTACTACCAAATCGCCAAGTGCTTCCGCGACGAAGACCTGCGTGCAGACCGCCAACCGGAATTCACCCAGATCGACATCGAGACCAGCTTTCTCGACGAAGACGACATCATCGCTATCACCGAGAAGATGATTCGCCAGCTGTTCAAGGAAGTGCTGAACCTCGAATTCGGCGAATTTCCGCACATGCCGTTCTCCGAAGCCATGAGCCGTTACGGTTCCGACAAGCCAGACCTGCGTATTCCGCTGGAGCTGGTAGACGTGGCAGACCAGCTCAAAGAAGTTGACTTCAAAGTGTTCAGCGGCCCGGCCAACGACCCGAAATGCCGTATCGCTGCCCTGCGCGTGCCTGGCGGCGCGAGCATGCCGCGTAAGCAGATCGACGATTACACCAAGTTCGTTGGCAACTACGGCGCCAAAGGTCTGGCTTACATCAAGGTCAACGAGCGCGCTAACGGCGTTGAAGGCCTACAGTCGCCGATCGTGAAAAACATCCCGGAAGCCAACCTCAACGTCATTCTTGACCGCGTCGGTGCTGTGGATGGCGATATCGTGTTTTTCGGTGCGGACAAAACCAAGATCGTTTGCGACGCCCTGGGCGCGCTGCGTATCAAGGTCGGCCACGACCTCAACCTGCTCACCTGTGAGTGGGCGCCGATGTGGGTTGTCGACTTCCCGATGTTCGAAGAAGCCGAAGATGGCAGCCTGAACTCGCTGCACCACCCGTTCACCTCGCCGAAGTGCACGCCAGAAGAGCTGGAAGCCAACCCGGCTGCTGCTCTGTCCCGCGCTTACGACATGGTGCTCAACGGCACTGAGTTGGGTGGCGGTTCCATCCGTATCCACGACAAGGCTATGCAGCAGACCGTGTTCCGCGTCTTGGGTATTAGCGAAGAAGAGCAGGAAGAGAAGTTCGGCTTCCTCCTCGATGCGCTGAAATACGGCGCGCCGCCCCATGGTGGTCTGGCCTTTGGTCTGGACCGCCTGGTGATGTTGATGACCGGTGCGCAGTCGATCCGCGAAGTGATCGCCTTCCCGAAAACCCAGAGCGCTGCCTGCGTTATGACTCAGGCCCCAGGCGTTGTGGACAGCCGGCAACTGCGTGACCTGCACATTCGTTTGCGCGAACAGGTTAAAGCGGACTAACCCGTTGTAGAAATGAGAGCCTGGTGCTCTTTATCGACGCCCCTTTTCCGCAAGCCGGGGAGGGGCGTTTTTCATAGTATGGAAAATGCGGAGCGCGGTTATGGCGGGTCATTCCAAATGGGCCAACATCAAGCATCGTAAAGGGCGTCAGGACGCCAAAAAGGGCAAGATTTTTACCAAGCTGATTCGCGAGCTGACCGTGGCGGCGGGGCAGGGCGGCGGCATTCCCGCCGATAACCCGCGCTTGCGCTTGGCGGTGGATAAGGCGCTGGGCGCCAATATGACCCGCGACACCATCGACCGCGCCATTGCTCGCGGGGTTGGCGCCGATGACGGCACCAAGGTTGAAGAGCTGAGCTACGAAGGTTACGCGCCCAATGGCGTGGCAGTTATCGTCGAAACCATGACCGATAACCGCAACCGTACCGCCGCAGCCGTGCGCCACGCCTTTACCAAGTGCGGTGGCAACCTGGGTACCGACGGTTCGGTGGCGTATATGTTCGACCGCAAAGGCCAGATCAGCTTTGCCCCGGGCGTAAACGAAGATGCTTTGATGGAGGCGGCTCTGGAGGCCGGTGCCGACGATGTGGTCACCCACGAAGACGGCTCTATCGATGTATTCACCAGCTTTGTCGACTTTATTTCGGTAAACGAAGCGTTGCAGGCGGCCGGTTTTAAAGGTGATGAAGCGGAGATCAGCATGATTCCGTCGATCACTGTGGAGCTGACTGAGCTGGAAGTGGCGCAAAAGGTGCTCAAGCTGATCGACATGCTTGAAGACCTGGATGACGTGCAAAACGTGTATTTCAACGGTGAGATCCCGGAAGAAATCATGGAGCAGGTCGGCTAATCCGCACCTGTTTTTGTAGGAGCGAGCTGGCTCGCGAACCCCGGAAACGCTGGCCTCTTGTTAGCCCCAGTAGCCATTGTTCGCGAGCAAGCTCGCTCCTACGCGTATAAGCTGGCCTCTTTGTTTTCCCCCAATTTTGCAGGTGTTATGACCCTTATTCTCGGCATTGACCCCGGTTCGCGGATCACTGGTTACGGCGTGGTGCGCGATATCGGTCGTGGCTGTGAATACGTGGCCTCGGGCTGTATTCGTACCGGCGCAGGCGAGCTATCGGAGCGCTTGCAGATTGTCTTTCGCGGCGTGCGAGAAGTGATCGAAACCTACGGGCCGGTGACCATGGGCATCGAAAAGGTGTTTATGGCCAAGAACGCCGACTCGGCGCTTAAGCTCGGTCAGGCGCGCGGCGCGGCCATCGTGGCAGCGGCTGAGCATGGCCTGGAGATCGCTGAATACACCGCCACTCAGGTTAAACAAGCGATTGCCGGTACTGGCGGTGCGGACAAACAGCAAGTGCAGATGATGGTGATGCATTTGCTCAAGCTAACGCAGAAACCGCAAATTGATGCCTCCGACGCACTGGCTATTGCCTTGTGTCATGCCCACACTCGCTCCAGTTTGATTCCCCATGGCTTGGTTGGCGCCCGCAGTCGCGGTGGCCGCCTGCGGTTGTGATGCTGGGCTGCTCCGTTGGTTTTGCTGCACACAGAACACCCTACGTGCTGTTTCGAACTTTTAAGGAATTGAAGCTGTGATTGGACGCTTGCGCGGAACCCTGCTGGAAAAGCAGCCACCGCACCTTATCGTCGATGTAAATGGCCTGGGTTATGAGGTGGAAGTACCCATGACCACGCTCTATCGCCTGCCATCGGTGGGCGAACCGGTCACTTTGCACACGCATTTAGTTGTGCGTGAGGACGCTCAGTTGCTGTTCGGTTTCGCCGAAAAGCGCGAGCGCGAGCTGTTTCGTGAGCTGATTCGCCTTAACGGCGTAGGTCCCAAGCTGGCACTGGCGTTGATGTCCGGGCTGGAAGTCGATGAGCTGGTGCGCTGCGTGCAGGCGCAAGATACCTCGGCGTTGACCCGTGTTCCGGGTGTCGGCAAAAAGACCGCTGAACGCCTGCTGGTTGAGCTTAAAGATCGTTTCAAAGCGTGGGAAACCGTGCCGGGCATTGCCACTTTTGTCACTGAACCTCGTGTCGGTGGCACAGTCTCAAGTGCGGAGAATGATGCCGTCAGCGCCTTGATCTCTCTGGGCTTTAAGCCGCAAGAGGCAAGCCGCGCGGTTTCGGCGGTAAAGGAAGATGGTTTGAGCAGCGAAGAAATGATCCGTCGTTCATTGAAAGGAATGGTTTAAGTGATAGACGCCGATCGCCTGATCACCGCTTCTGGCCGTGACCGCGATGAACAACTGGACCGCGCCATCCGGCCGCTGCGCCTGGCTGAGTACATTGGCCAGCCAAAAGTGCGTGAGCAGATGGAGCTGTTTATTCAGGCGGCGCGTGGGCGCTCTGAGTCGCTCGATCACACGCTGATCTTCGGTCCGCCCGGTCTGGGGAAAACCACCCTGGCCAATATCATTGCCCAGGAAATGGGTGTCTCGATTAAAAGCACCTCCGGCCCGGTGTTGGAGCGCCCAGGCGATTTGGCCGCAATGTTGACCAATCTCGAGCCCGGCGATGTGCTGTTTATCGACGAAATCCACCGTCTCTCGCCAATCGTTGAAGAAGTGCTGTACCCGGCGATGGAAGATTTTCAGCTCGACATCATGATTGGCGAAGGCCCGGCCGCGCGCTCGATCAAGCTCGATCTGCCGCCGTTCACGTTAGTGGGCGCCACCACCCGTGCCGGCATGCTGACCAACCCGCTGCGCGACCGCTTCGGCATTGTTCAGCGCTTGGAGTTCTACAGCACCGAAGATCTGGCCACTATCGTTCAGCGTTCCGCTGGCATTCTTGGTTTGCCGCTGGATCCGGAAGGTGCGTTTGAAATCGCCCGGCGCGCCCGGGGAACGCCGCGGATCGCCAACCGCTTGCTGCGTCGTGTGCGTGACTTCGCCGAAGTGCGTGCGCAGGGTCATATCACTCGGCCTATCGCTGACCTGGCATTGAACCTGTTGGATGTTGATGAGCACGGCTTTGATCATCAGGACCGGCGTTTGCTGCTGACCATGATTGAGAAGTTTGACGGTGGCCCGGTAGGCGTCGACAGCCTGGCGGCGGCCATTAGCGAGGAGCGCCACACCATTGAAGATGTGCTGGAGCCCTACCTGATTCAGCAGGGCTACATCATGCGCACCCCGCGTGGCCGGGTGGTCACTCGCCATGCTTATCTACACTTCGGCCTCAACGTGCCCAAACGCATGGGTGATATGCCCCAGGTCGATATGTTTGCGCTGGACGAGTAGCTTTTGGCTGCCACTGTTCATTTGATGAACAACTAGTTGAAGGGATTGATTTTTAATGTTGCAGATGGACAAAAAACAGTTGGTTTGCCCGATTGGCAACCTAGGGAGTAAGCACTAGAGTATGCGCGCGCAAAATGGGCTTGAGCCGTTCACCCATCGCTGTCGGGTTTACTACGAAGACACCGATGCCGGCGGCATCGTGTACTACGTCAATTACCTTAAATTTATGGAGCGGGCTCGTACCGAGCGGCTACGCGACTTGGGCTTTTCCCAGTCGACGCTGGCGGGCGAGATGCTGTTTGTCGTGCATTCCAGCGAAGCGCGTTACCACGTGCCGGCGCGTTTGGACGATGAGCTATTAGTCAGTGCCGAAGTAATCGAATTAAACCGTGCCAGCCTGCGCTTTCGTCAACAGGTCAGGCGGGCTACGGATAAAACGCTGCTCTGTGAAGGGCAGTTCCTGGTGGCCTGTGTGCGCGCCGACAGTTTGAA
>CAZIWV010000049.1:0-27726 GCA_964543145.1 uncultured Pseudomonas sp. | reverse complement strand
GAAAAAGCACGCGAAAAGCGGCGAGGAAATCTCCGGTGATGGCGTGCTGGAGATCCTCCAGGACGGCTTCGGCTTCCTTCGTTCCGCCGATGCCTCGTACCTGGCCGGCCCGGACGACATCTACGTTTCCCCAAGCCAGATCCGCCGCTTCAACTTGCGCACTGGCGACACCATTGTTGGCAAGATTCGCCCGCCTAAAGAAGGCGAGCGCTACTTCGCTCTGCTCAAGGTCGACACGATTAACTTCGACCGTCCAGAGAACGCCAAGAACAAAATCTTGTTTGAAAACCTGACGCCGCTGTTTCCCACCAAACGTCTGGTGATGGAAGCCGGTAACGGTTCCACCGAAGATTTGACCGGCCGTGTTATCGACCTCTGCGCGCCAATCGGCAAGGGTCAACGTGGTCTGATCGTCGCGCCGCCAAAGGCCGGTAAAACGATCATGCTGCAGAACATCGCGGCCAACATCACCCGCAACAACCCCGAGTGCCACCTGATCGTTCTGCTGATCGACGAGCGCCCGGAAGAAGTAACCGAAATGCAGCGCACCGTGCGCGGTGAAGTGGTTGCTTCCACCTTCGACGAGCCGCCAACCCGCCACGTGCAGGTAGCCGAAATGGTGATCGAGAAGGCCAAGCGCCTGGTTGAGCACAAGAAGGATGTGGTCATTCTGCTCGACTCCATCACCCGTCTGGCCCGTGCCTACAACACCGTGATTCCAAGCTCCGGCAAGGTGCTCACCGGTGGTGTTGACGCCCATGCCTTGGAGAAGCCAAAACGCTTCTTTGGTGCCGCGCGCAATATCGAAGAAGGCGGCTCGCTGACCATCATCGCCACCGCACTGGTTGAAACCGGTTCGAAGATGGATGAAGTGATCTACGAAGAGTTCAAGGGTACCGGCAACATGGAATTGCCCCTGGACCGTCGCATCGCCGAGAAGCGTGTGTTCCCAGCCATCAACATCAACCGCTCCGGCACCCGCCGCGAAGAGTTGCTGACGGCCGAAGACGAGCTGCAACGCATGTGGATTCTGCGGAAATTGCTCCACCCGATGGACGAGATCGCCGCTATCGAGTTCTTGCTCGATCGCTTGAAAGCGACCAAGACCAACGACGAGTTCTTCCAGTCGATGAAGCGCAAGTAACATCACTGAGATGCACAAAAGCCGGGGCAACCCGGCTTTTTGCTACCTGTACATTGGCCAGCGCGCCGATGCACCACTTCGCGGGCTGGCACGCTAAACTGCGTGCCTTCCCTGTGCGCCCACACGAGGCTCAAGCATGCAGTATCGCGATCTGCGCGACTTTATTCGTGGCCTGGAGCAACGCGGCGAGCTGAAACGTATCAGCCATCCCGTGTCGCCCGTGCTGGAAATGACCGAAATCTGCGACCGCACCCTGCGCCGTAAAGGCCCGGCCCTGCTGTTCGAAAACCCCACCGGCTTTGATATGCCCGTGCTTGGCAACCTGTTCGGTACGCCCGAGCGTGTGGCCTTGGGGATGGGCGCAGAAGCGGTCAGCGAGCTGCGCGAAATCGGCAAGCTGCTGGCGTTCCTTAAAGAGCCCGAGCCACCCAAGGGCTTGAAAGACGCTTGGTCGAAACTGCCGATTTTCAAAAAGATCATTTCCATGGCGCCCAAAGTGGTCAAAGACGCGCCGTGCCAGGAAGTGATCGAAGAGGGTGATGACGTCGACCTCAGCAAACTGCCGGTGCAAACCTGCTGGCCGGGCGATGTCGCGCCGCTGATTACCTGGGGCCTGACGGTTACCAAAGGGCCAAACAAAGACCGCCAGAACCTCGGCATTTATCGCCAGCAAGTGATCGGCCGCAACAAGGTGATCATGCGCTGGCTGAGCCACCGTGGTGGCGCGCTGGATTTTAAAGAATGGCGCGACAAACACCCCGGCCAACCCTTCCCGGTGGCCGTGGCCTTGGGCGCAGACCCCGCGACCATCCTCGGCGCCGTCACGCCCGTGCCCGATAGCCTCTCCGAGTACGCCTTTGCCGGCTTGCTGCGTGGCAACCGTACCGAGCTGGTCAAGTGCCGTGGCAGCGAGTTGCAGGTGCCAGCGAGTGCGGAAATCGTGCTGGAAGGCGTGATTCATCCGGGCGAGATGGCTGACGAAGGCCCCTATGGTGACCACACCGGTTACTACAACGAGGTGGACTCTTTTCCGGTGTTTACCGTCGAACGCATTACCCGCCGGCAAAAACCGATCTACCACAGCACCTACACCGGTCGGCCGCCCGATGAGCCGGCCATTCTTGGCGTGGCGCTGAACGAAGTGTTTGTGCCGATTCTGCAAAAGCAGTTTCCGGAGATCACCGACTTCTATCTGCCACCCGAAGGTTGCTCGTACCGCATGGCCGTTGTGACCATGAAGAAACAGTATCCGGGCCATGCCAAGCGCGTAATGCTCGGTGTGTGGTCGTTTTTACGCCAGTTTATGTACACCAAATTCGTTATCGTCACCGACGACGACATCAATGCGCGGGACTGGAACGATGTGATCTGGGCCATCACCACGCGCATGGACCCCAAGCGCGATACGGTATTGATCGACAACACGCCGATCGACTATCTGGACTTCGCTTCGCCGGTATCGGGCCTGGGCTCGAAAATGGGCCTGGACGCCACGCACAAATGGCCAGGTGAAACTACCCGCGAATGGGGCCGCGTGATTGTCAAAGACGACGCCGTTACCCAGCGCGTTGACGCGATGTGGAAGGACCTGGGAATAGAGTGATGAACGTAACCCTGCAGCCATCCGGCGCGGTGCTTGAAGTAAACCCTGGCGAGCGCATTCTTGATGCCGCGCGCCGGCTGGGTTACGACTGCCCGCAAGCCTGCCGCAATGGCAACTGCCATATCTGCGCGGCCTTGCTGGTGGAAGGCTCGGTGCAACAGAGCGGCGAGGTGCGTGACCACGGCGAGCTATTCACCTGCCTGGCCGAGCCGCTGGAAGACTGTGTGCTGCATTGGGATGGCGTGCTGGCGCCGGGTGAGCTGCCGCAGCGTACGTTGCGTTGCCAGGTGGTCGCGGTGACAGCGGTTGGCGGTGATGTTTGGCGGGTCAGCCTGCGTGCGCCGGCCGGTAAAACGCCGCGTTATCACGCCGGGCAGTACGTAATGGTTTCGCGCAACGACGGCGAAAAGTCCGCCTTTTCGCTGGCCTCGGCGCCTTCACAGGGGCGCGACTTGGAGCTGCATATTCTCGGTCGTGAAGACAGCGCGCTAAACCTGCTTGCTCAGCTGCGTCGCGAACCGTTGGTGGAAGTGCAGCTGCCCTTTGGCGATGCGCACCTGGCTGAGCTGCCCGATGGGCCGTTGATTCTGATTGCTGCCGGTACGGGTATGGCGCAGATGCACAGCTTGATTGAGCATTGCCGCGCGACGGGTTTCGAGTACCCGGTGCACCTCTATTGGGGCGCACGGCGGCCCGAAGATTTCTACGAGCTGCCCCATTGGGCTGACTGGCAGCAGATGAAAAACCTGACGTTGCACCAAGTGGTCAGCGATGTGTGTGGCTGGCAGGGCCGCTGCGGCTTGTTGCATGAGGCGGTGCGCGAAGATTTCCCTGATCTGAAGTCGCTGCACGTCTACGCCAGCGGCTCGCCGGTGATGGTCTATGCCACTCTCGATGCCTTGGTAGACGCCGGCATGGATGCCCATCAAATGCGCGCCGATGTGTTCGCCTACGCGCCGCGCTCGTAAAAAAACCGCCCTCGGGCGGTTTTTTGTTGTTCCGTGGCGAGCACTTAACGCACCTGCACCACCACTTTACCCACCGCCTTACGCTGCCCCAGGGCGTTGATCGCGCCGGCTGCATCGGTCAGCGGGAAGGTCTGCGATACCAGTGGCTTGACCTTGCCTTCAGCGAACCACGTAAACAGCTGTTCAAAGTTGGCGGTGTTGTCTTGCGGTTGGCGCTGGGCAAAAGCGCCCCAGAACACGCCAACCAACGATGCGCCCTTTAACAACGTCAAGTTGGCTGGCAGCGAGGGGATGGTGCCGCTGGCGAAACCCACCACCAGGAAACGACCGTTCCAGGCGATGGAGCGGAAGGCTTCTTCAAACAGGTCGCCGCCAACCGGATCGTAGATCACATCTACGCCTTGGCCGCCGGTGAGTTCTTTGAGTTTGTCTTTCAGACCGCCTTCGCTGTAGTTGATCAACTCATCGGCACCAGCAGCTTTGGCCACTTCGAGTTTTTCGGCGCTGCTGGCGGCGGCGATCACGCGGGCGCCCATGGCTTTACCGATTTCCACGGCGGCCAGGCCGACGCCACCGGAGGCGCCGAGTACCAACAGGGTCTCGCCTGGTTGCAGGTTGGCACGTTGTTTCAGGGCGTGGATTGAGGTGCCGTAGGTCATGCCGAAGGCGGCAGCGCTGGCGAAGTCCATGCCGGCTGGAATCGGCATTACGCTGTAACCGGCAACGGCCACTTGTTCGGCAAAGCTGCCCCAGCCGGTCAGTGCCATAACGCGGTCCCCCGGTTTTACATGGGTGACTTTCTCGCCAACAGCGGCAACTACGCCTGCTGCTTCGCCGCCCGGGGAAAATGGGAACGGCGGCTTGAACTGGTATTTGCCTTCAATGATCAGCGTGTCCGGGAAGTTCACGCCGGCAGCGTGGACGTCGAGCAGCACTTCGTTCTTTTTCGGTTCTGGGCTGGCGACTTCTTCCAGCACCAGGGTTTCGGCAGGGCCGAAGGCTTTGCACAACACGGCTTTCATTGGAGTGTTCCTCGCAGAGTTATGGCTTGGCAGTGTAGGTGTGTGGCCGCGAGGGTCAACGAGCATGGCTTGGCCTGATAAAGGTGTATAAGCGCCAGGCTATCGCTATGCTAGGGCACACACCCAGTCGAGGATGCGCACTGTGAAAGCTTGGTTTGTTCTGTTGATGGCCCTTTCTCTACCGGTCGCCGCACTGGCTCAAGAGAAGGAGGAGGAAGGTGGCAAGGAAGAGAAGACGCCTACAGTGGCCTATATCAGCCTGGTGCCTGCCATCGTAGGTAATTACGGCACGGGTCCGCGCCTGAAAGTGTTTAAGGCGGATATCGCCTTGCAGGTGACTGGCAGTGAGGCCGAAGCCAAGGTCGAGCACCACGAGCCGCTGATCCGCAATCAGTTGGTGATGCTGTTCTCGCAGCAAACTGACGAGTCGATGGGTAACGTTGAGTCCAAGGAAAAGCTGCGCCAGGAAGCGTTAAAGCAGGTGCAGGACGTGCTCAACCAGGAAGAAGGTAAGCCGCTGGTTGAAAACCTGCTGTTCAACAATCTGATCGTTCAGTAATTCCACTCGCTTAGCCTGCGCGCCACACGCAGGTGCAGTTACGCCCCTGATGCTTGGCTTGGTACAGCGCCTGATCGCTGTGGGCCACCAGGCTATCGGGGTGGCTGTCGCGATTAGGTGTTGCCGTGCTTAAACCAATGCTCGCACTCAAGCGCGAGAGCGGACTGCCCGGGTGCGGCAAATGCAGCTCGGCCAACGCTTGGTGAATGCGTACGGCGATGACCTCGGCGCCTTCTAGGTCGGTGTTGGCCAAGATGACCGCGAACTCCTCGCCGCCATAGCGGCACACCGCATCGCCATCACGCAGCAAGCAGCTCTGCAACGCGGCGGCCACCTTGCGTAGAGCATCATCGCCCGCCAAGTGGCCGAGCTGGTCGTTGTAGGCCTTGAAGTGGTCGACATCAAGCATCAGCAAGCTCATTGGCGCGCCAATGCGTTGCAGGCGCCGCCACTCGCTGTGCAATTGGTGATCGAAGAAACGTCGGTTGTACAAGCCGGTAAGGCCGTCGCGCTGCGACAGGTGCTGTAGCTGTGCTTCGAGTTGCAGGCGTTCGTTGTTGTCGCGCGACACGCCGATCAAATATTCGTGGCCATTGACCTGCACCAGTTGCGCGCTGATTTCGGCCGGCTGAATGCTGCCGTTGCGTCGGCGCATTTCGCGCTGAAAGATTTTCCCCTGGTTGTCGGTTTGCGCTTGGCGCACTAACTCCACCCAGGCATGGAAGCCCAGCAGCAGGCTTTCGGGTTGCTCCTGCAACTGCTGGCGAAACTCGTCGGCGCTGTAGCCCAGGCTGCTATAGGTGGCCTTGTTCATATGCAGGATATTGCGGGTCTTGGGGTCGATGATAAACAGGCCGTCGCGGCTGGAGTCGGTAAGATCGACCACCAGCTGCAAGCGCTCGCGGCTGTCGCGCAACACCTGTTCGATCAGCTCGCGGTTATTCACTTCTTCGCTCAACCGCAGGTTCGCCGTGCGCTGCGCGTCGGCTCGGCGCGCGTTTTCCAGTGCCAGCCATAACGCCGCAAACAACAGTAGGGTAGTGGTCAGTGCGGCCCCCAGCACCACCGTCGGCAGCGGGCTGGAGAGCTGCTGCGCGAGCTTGCGTGTGGGGTTGAGCTGCAAGGTGAAATTGCGGTTGTTGAGCAGATGCAGCGGCAGTTCTTGTTGCAGGCCGGCACTAAAGTCGGCCTGTTCGCGGCTGTACAGTGGTTTGCCGAACTCCAACAGGCGCACGTTGAAGTCCGTGCTGTCGACGGTGTCGAGCAGTTCGTCCATTAACGGTTCGACGCGGAAGATGCCTTGAATAAAGCCGTCGAAAGTACGTTGGCCGTGCTCATCCAACACGTACAACGGCGTGTACAGGGCAAAGCCGCGGCCACCTTGCACCAGCTCGAAGCTGTTGGAGAACACCGCTTTTCCCTGGGTTTTGGCCTGTAGGGCTAACAAGTAATTGGGGTGGGCGGCGGTGAGTTGGAAATTTACCGCGGCCTCGTTGCCGGTAATCGGCAGAATCCAGCGCAAGCGCAGGTCCGAGTCGGCCCATTGAATGGCTTGGTAGCCGCGAAAATGTTGTAGCGAAAACTGCGCCTCAAGCGCCCATTCTTCGCGGCTCAGACGCCCGTGGTGGTTCCATAGTTCGGCCAGGCGATAGAGGTCTTGCGCTTGCGCGTTAAGGCTGCCCTCAAGCTGGCGGGTGAGCAAACGTGCCTGTGCGGCTACTCGTTCGTTGGCGTGGGCGCGCTCAATGGTCACCAGCTTTTGCCACAGCACCAGGCTGGCGGCGAGCAGCGCCAGCGCCAGCAGCACCACGGCCAGACGGGCGCGCCAGGCTGGGCGGGCGATGGGTAACGGCGTGGTGTCGGGCAAGCTGTCTGCTCTCATGCACGGTGTCCGTGTTGCTTAATGCAGAGCGTTGATTACCGCCCATTCGCTAGCACTGACGGGCATCACCGAAAGCCGGCTGCCTTTTTTTACCAAGGGTAGTTCGTTCAAGCCCGGCACATCACGTAGCTGGACAAGGGCAATGACCTTGGCAAACGCCTCGACAAACTCAACATCCAGCGCGCTCCACGGGTTTTTCTCGGCACTGGCTTTGGCATCGAAGTAATGGCTGTGTGGATCAAGGGCCGTTGGGTCTGGATAGGCCGAAGCAATAATTCGGCCTATTCCGGCAATGCCGGGCTCCGGGCAACTGGAGTGATAAAAAAAGAACAGATCGCCGACCGCCATATTGCGGACAAAATTGCGCGCCTGATAATTGCGCACGCCATCCCAGCGCGCCTTACCGAGGCGCTTTAGGTCGTGGATGGATAATTCTTCGGGTTCGGACTTCATTAGCCAGTGAGGCATGAACTTTGCTCTTCGCTCGTGGGGTTGTGGCTTGCTGGGGGTTTTTCCCATTTAGACGACAGTCGGTGGGCCTCAGAATTGCACTAGCAGAAACCTTGCTAGAGAATGCCGCAGTGTTGAATTTACGCCGCCGAATAGTCCAAAAACAAAAAATCGTCGCAGGTGGTTTTGCAAAATTTGCCTGGAAGGGGGAGGCAAACAATGAAGAAACGTAAGCCAGATTTGTTGTGGATTTTAGTTATTTTGTTCGGGCTCGGTGTTGTCACGACCGGTTACACCCAGAGCCTGTGGGACCGTCAAGGCGAGGCTCCCGTCACCGTGTCGCAACAGCCTTAAGGCTGACCGCTCTACCAGTGGATACCGCAGGGAACGCGGTGCCACAGTTAACTCTCTTCGCTATCGCCCAAATACCAGTGCTTGTCCGTCACCGTCGCGTGAAGCCGCACATCCCAGCTCGCCAAGGGCAACTTGTCCACTTTTTGACATTCATGGGCCAGGCCCAATAGCGTCGGTTTGTGCCAATTTTGGCGCCGTTTCAAGTACGCCAGACTGCGGTCATAGAAACCGCCGCCCATGCCCAGGCGTCCACCGCCCTCGTCGAAACCTACCAATGGCAATAGCACCAGATCCAACGCCCAGACGTTGCGTTGGCGTTTGCTATTGGCCGTAGGCTCGGCAATACGGAAGCGATTGGGCTTCATCCGCTCGCCAGGGCGTACCCGCTGAAAGACCATTTTGGTCCGTGGCCAGGCACTAATAACGGGCAAGTAAGTGGCCTTGCCGCGCCGTTGTGCAGCACGCAGCAACACGCCTGGGTCGATCTCACCATCAACCGGCAGGTACAAGGAAATATGCCGCGCACGGCGAAACGCCGGATGTTGGGCGAGCTGCTTATAGAGGTTGAGGCTGGCTTGGCGTCTTTGGCTGGCGCTTAACGCGCGACGGGCTTTGCGCAGCAGACGCCGCAGTTGTGGGCGGGAGAGATCGGCAGCGTTCAGCATGCTGTGCTAGCCGCGAAAACAACATTGCCCACTGGCGTGGGCAATGAGTAAGCAATTAAGACCCCCCGGGGTGCCGCTGTCGGCTTAGCCCTTGAACCCGAAAGTTCAAGGTGGAGGTTGCAGGGAGCGTTAAGGCTTTCCGTCAGGCGGACATGCACACCGGCTCCAACTTGCAACCCCCGGGTTTGTGCGTATCGGCTCAGGGACATCACCAACTGGCGCACACACCAGGGAGCGGCGGCCAGTATACCCGAATAAACCGCTCTGCAATCAGCTATGGCTGCTGTCCTGATCGGTGGCCAGGGCCGTATCGACACGATCAAGCAAGTCACGCACGTGGGCGCGGGTGGAGCTGACGTCCTGATCAAGGCGCTGCTGCTTGTGCAATAAGTCGTGGGTGATGTTGAGTGCGGCCATTACGGCCACGCGGTCAGCGCCGATCACTTTGCCGCCGCTTCTGATCTCACGCATTTTGCCGTCGAGGTAGCGCGCGGCGCTTTCCAGGTTGGCGCGTTCGTCTGCCGGGCAGGCGATGCAATAGTCTTTATCAAGGATATGAACGGTAACGGTGTTCGAGGTCATTAGTCCTGCTCCAGGGCTTTGAGGCGCGAAATCATCGATTCGACCTTATGCCGGGCCATTTCGTTCTTTTCGATCAGATGAGCGCGCTCTTCACGCCAAGACTGCTCGCTTGCACGTAAGGCGCGGTTGTCCGCTTTCAACTGCTCAACGCGTTGAATAAGTAGTTCCAGCTTGACGGTGAGCGCGTGCAGATCGGCGTCTTCCATGGGCTCTCGCTAGAGAATTAAAGTGGCGAAACTATATAGGAAGGCACAGGCGAGGGTGTAAACCCGTTGACGTCCGCCAATGGTCTTGGCGCGCTTGCCGGTGCTAGGATACAAGGCCTCCATTCTAGTCATTGCGCCTTCTGGCGCCTAGTTGCCAATGCCCACACAAAATTCCCCGTATAGCGCTTTCGCCACCCTGCTCGCCAGCAGCGGTCAACCTGTTTCGCCTGCCGAGTTGCACGGCCTGTTGCTGGGGCGCAGTTGCGCTGGCGCAGGGTTCGAGCCAGACGCCTGGCTGATCGACGCCGCCGACCTGTTCACGGCTGAGCCACAAGACAACATCCGCGCCGCCCTGATCGGTTTGCAAGAGATGGTCAAGGCCGAACTCACTGGCGATGACATCGCCGTGGTTCTGCTCCTGCCCCACGACGACGCACCACTGGCCGAACGGGCCGCCGCCATGGGCCAATGGTGCCAAGGCTTTCTCGCCGGATTCGGCCTGACCGCCCGCGACGCCGCGCTAAGCGCCGAAGCCATGGAAGTGCTGCAAGACCTCGCCGCGATTGCCCAGGTGCAAGAAGCCTTGGAAGAATCCGAAGACGGCGAAAACGACTATATGGAAGTGATGGAGTACCTGCGCGTAGCGCCGCTGCTGCTATTCACCGAGTGCGTGAAGCCAGCCGCTCCGGCCGCACCCAAGCCTTCGCTGCACTGATACCCGGCCCACCCTTTTTGAACAAACGAGTCCGCCCATGATCAGCATCCCCAAGTCGGAATACGCTCGTCGGCGCAAGGCGCTGATGGCGCAGATGGAGCCCAACAGCATCGCCATTCTGCCGGCGGCGCCGGTGTACATCCGCAACCGCGACGTTGAGCATATCTACCGTCAGGACAGCGATTTTCAATACCTTAGCGGCTTTCCCGAGCCCGAGGCGGTGATCGCGCTGATCCCTGGGCGTGAGCATGGCGAGTACGTATTGTTCTGCCGCGAGCGTGACCCGGAGCGCGAACTCTGGGACGGCCTGCGTGCCGGGCAAGATGGCGCCATCAAAGACTTCGGTGCTGACGATGCATTCCCCATTGGCGATATCGACGAAATCCTGCCGGGCCTGATCGAAGGCCGTGACCGCGTGTACTACGCCATGGGCACCAACCAGGAATTCGACCGTCACTTGATGGAGTGGATCAACGTGATCCGCTCCAAAGCACGTCAAGGCGCGCAGCCGCCAAACGAGTTTGTCGCCCTTACCCATCTGCTGCACGACATGCGTCTGTACAAGTCGGCCAACGAAGTGAAGGTGATGCGCGAAGCGGCGCAGATTTCCTCCCGCGCCCATATCCGTGCCATGCAAGCCAGCCGCGCGGGCCTTAGCGAATACCACTTGGAAGCCGAGCTGGATTACGAATTCCGCAAAGGCGGGGCAAAGATGGCGGCCTATGGCTCCATCGTTGCCGCCGGCCGCAACGCCTGCATTCTGCATTACCGGGAAAACGATGCACCGCTGAAAGACGGCGACCTGGTGTTGATCGACGCCGGTTGCGAAATCGACTGCTACGCCAGCGATATCACTCGCACCTTTCCAGTCAGCGGCAAATTCTCCCCTGAGCAGAAGGCTATCTACGAGCTGGTGCTTAAATCGCAGGAAGCCGCTTTTGCCGCCATCGGCCCGGACAAACACTGGAACGAAGCCCACGAAGCCACGGTGCAGGTGATCACTGCCGGCTTGGTTGAGCTCGGTTTGCTCGAAGGTGACGTTAACGAGCTGATCGCCAGTGAAGCGTACAAGCCGTTTTATATGCACCGCGCCGGCCACTGGCTGGGCATGGATGTGCATGATGTTGGCGACTACAAAGTCGGCGGCGAATGGCGGGTGCTGGAAGTCGGCATGGCGCTGACCGTTGAGCCCGGCATCTATATCGCGGTGGATAACCAGAACGTCGCGAAGAAATGGCGCGGCATTGGCGTGCGCATTGAAGACGACGTGGTAGTAACCAAAACCGGCTGCGAAATCATCACCAAAGATGCACCGAAAACCGTGGCGGAAATTGAAGCGCTGATGGCGGCTGCCCGCGTGCAGGCTGCCTGAACGTGAGCCAAGCCAAACTCGCCATCATCGGCGGCGGCCTGGTCGGCGCCAGCCTGGCCTTGGCTCTGCAAGCCGGGGCCAAGGCGCGCGGCTGGTCGATTGTGCTGGTTGAGCCATTCGCCCCTGGCGACAGCTATCAGCCCAGCTATGACGCCCGCTCCACCGCGTTGTCGTACGGCACTCAGCAGATCTACCAACGCCTGGGCGTCTGGCCAAAGGTGGCTGAGCGTGCCGAGGCCATTTCGCATATTCATGTCTCCGACCGTGGCCGTTTCGCCGCCGCGCGCCTGAGCGCAGAAGAAGAGGGCGTGCCGGCTCTGGGCTACGTTGCCGAGAACGCCTGGCTGGGCCATTGCCTGTGGCAAGCGCTGGACCCTGAGGTGGTGACCTGGCGTTGCCCGGCTGAGGTGGTAAAGCTGCAGGCCATCGATTTGGCTCCCGGCCGTGGCGGTTATCGCCTGACCCTTAACGATGAAAGTCTGCTCGATTGCGACCTGGCCGTGCTGGCCGATGGCGGCCGTTCCGGTTTGCGTGAACAGTTGGGCATCGCGGTGAAAACCACGGCGTACCAACAAAGCGCGTTGATCGCCAATATCAGCATCAGCCAACCCCATGGCGGCCTGGCTTTCGAACGCTTTACCGACGAAGGCCCGATGGCCCTGTTGCCGCTTTCGGATAACCGCAGCGCGCTGGTCTGGACGCGCCCCGGTGACGACGCCCAGCGTTTGCTGGCGCTGGACGACCGCGCCTTTCTCGCCGAGCTGCAACAGGTCTTCGGCTACCGCCTGGGTGCGTTGCGTCAGGTCGGCGCGCGGCATGTTTACCCCTTGTCGCTGGTTGAAGCGCAAGAGCAAGTACGCCCGCATCTGGTGGTACTCGGCAATGCCGCCCACAGCCTGCACCCGATCGCCGGGCAGGGTTACAACCTGGCCCTGCGTGATGTGCAGGCCTTGGCGCAAACGCTGCTGGCCGGGCCAGACGTACCTGGCGACTTTGCCACCCTGCAGCAGTATTACGCCCGTCAACAGCTGGACCAGAGCTTGACCGTCGGTTTCTCTGACCGCGTTACGCGCCTGTTCAGCAACGCCGAGCCGCTGCTGGCCACCGGGCGCAATCTGGGCCTGCTGGGTCTGGATATGCTGCCGCCGGCCAAGCGCTGGTTTGCTCGTCAGGCCATGGGCATCGGTACCCGCGAACAATGAGAGTGCTCAAGTGAGTGATGCCAAGCTGGCCCGCCGCGCGCGTTTTTTGCGCCTGGCCATGAACCTCTATCCGCCTTATGTGGGCGCCGGTATTCGGGTTAAACAGATCGCCGACGACTTTCGCCATGTGCGGGTAAAAATGGGCCTGCACTGGTTTAACCGTAACTATGTGCGCACCCAGTTCGGCGGCTCGCTCTACAGCATGACCGACCCGTTTTATATGTTGATGCTGATGAACCTGCTCGGCCGTGACTACATCGTCTGGGACAAGGCCGCCCACATCGACTTCATCAGCCCCGGCAAAGGCACGGTATACGCCGAGTTCCAGGTGGACGATGCGCTGCTGGCGGATATCCGCGCGCATACCGCCAACGGCGACAAGTACCTGCCCGAGCTAAACGTGGCTATCTATGACGCCGAGGGCACCCTGGTGGCCAAGGTGCGCAAAACCCTCTACGTCCGCCTCAAGCCGCAAGTGCGGCAGGCAGCATAAGGAAGACAGAATGCGCGCGGATCTGGTGATTGTTGGCGCTGGCATGGTGGGCAGTGCCTTGGCCTTGGCCCTGAAAGACAGCGGCCTGGAAATACTGTTGATTGATGGCAGCCCGCTGAGTGTTAAGCCATTCGATGCGGCGGCGGCTTTTGAGCCGCGGGTTAGCGCCTTATCCATGGCCAGTCAGCGCATTCTTGAGCGCGTCGGCGCCTGGTCGGGTATCGAAGCGCGGCGCACCAGTCCGTATGGCGAGATGCAGGTGTGGGATGGCTCCGGCACCGGGCAGATCCATTTCTCCGCCGCCAGCGTACATGCCGAGGTGCTCGGCCATATCGTCGAGAACCGCGTGGTGCAGGACGCCCTGATTGAGCAACTGCATAGCACCGATCTTGGCCTGCTTGCCAATGCCCGCCTGGAGCAACTGCGCCACTCCGGTGACGACTGGCTGCTGACCCTGGCCGATGGTCGCGACGTGCGCACGCCGCTGGTGATTGCCGCCGACGGCGCCAACTCTGCGGTGCGTCGCCTGGCCGGTTGCGCCACGCGCGAGTGGGACTACCTGCACCACGCCATTGTGACCAGCGTGCGCTGCAGCAAGCCACACCAACGTACCGCCTGGCAGCGCTTTACCGACGACGGCCCGCTGGCGTTTTTGCCGCTCGCTCGAGCTGGCGATAGCCAGGATTGGTGTTCGATTGTTTGGTCCACCACTCCAGGACAAGCCGAGCGCCTGATGGCCCTGGATGACAGCGAGTTTTGCCGTGAGCTGGGCAAGGCCTTTGAATGGCGCTTGGGCGAAGTAGTGGAAGCCGATCCGCGCCTGTGCATTCCCCTGCGTCAGCGCCATGCCAAGCGTTATATCGAACCCGGCCTGGCCCTGATCGGCGACGCCGCGCACACCATTCACCCGCTGGCCGGGCAGGGCGTAAACCTGGGTTTTCTCGATGCCGCGGTGCTTGCCGAAGTGTTGCTGCATGCCGCCTCCCGTGGCGAAAACATTGCCGATGAGCGCGTACTGAGCCGTTTCGAACGCCGCCGTATGCCGCATAACCTGGGGATGATGGCGGCGATGGAAGGCTTCCAGCGCCTGTTTCAGGCCGATCCGCTGCCGGTGCGTTGGTTGCGCAATAGCGGCTTGAACTTGGTGGATGGTTTGGCAGAGGGCAAGGCGTTGTTTGTACGCCAGGCGCTGGGCCTTTCCGGCGATCTGCCAGCGCTCGCTAAAGCCTGATGAGCACGTCGCGGGTTGAATGACGGTTTGGGCGGCAATTGTGGGCCCCCGCCTGCGCGGGGGCGACGGAGTATCTCTACGAATCCCGTCGTCCCCGCGAAAGCGGAGACCCAGGTGCGACGAATCGCAAAAGGCGTTTAACAAGCAGCGCTTGTGCAACATCCCGACACACCTCGATCACCGGTCGCCAACTGAGGTTCACTATCATTTGCGGCCTTCTAGCTTTTGCGAGGATTTATCCGTGTCTATTCGCCGCTCAGTTCTTTCTCTATTTGTGCTGATGGGCGCAACCACTGCGCAGGCCGCTGATGAAGTGGTGGTGTATTCCTCGCGCATCGACGAGCTGATCAAGCCGGTATTTGATGCCTACACCGCCAAGACCGGCGTAACGGTCAAGTTCATCACCGACAAAGAAGCGCCGCTGATGCAGCGCATCAAAGCCGAAGGGGCGAACGCTACCGCCGATCTGCTGCTCACTGTCGATGCCGGCAACCTCTGGCAAGCCGAGACGATGGGCATTTTGCAGCCCTTCGATTCGCCGGTGATCGACGCCAATATCCCTGCGCAATACCGTTCCTCCACCGATAGCTGGACGGGCCTGTCGCTGCGCGCGCGCACCATCGCCTATGCCAGCGACCGGGTAAAACCCGAAGAGTTGTCCTCCTATGAGGCCTTGGCCGGTAAGGAGTGGGAAGGGCGCTTGTGCCTGCGCACGGCGAAAAAGGTCTACAACCAGTCGCTGACTGCCACCCTGATCGAAACCCACGGGGCGGCGAAGACGGAAGAAATTCTCAAAGGCTGGGTTAACAACCTGTCCACCGATGTGTTCTCCGATGACATCGCCGTGCTGCAGGCCATCAACGCTGGGCAGTGCGACGTGGGCATCGTTAACACCTACTACTACGGGCGCTTGCACAAACAAGACCCGAGCCTGGCGGTAAAACTGTTCTGGCCGAACCAGGGTGACCGTGGTGTGCATGTGAACTTGTCGGGCATCGGCCTGACCCAACATGCGCCGCACCCGGCAGCTGCTAAAGCGCTAGTGGAATGGATGACCGGGCCCGAGGCCCAGGCGATTTTCTCCGGGGTAAACCAGGAATACCCGGCCAACCCGAAGGTAAAACCGTCGGAAGAAGTGGCGAGCTGGGGCACGTTTAAAGCCGATACCATTCCAGTAGAAGTGGCTGGCAAGCGCCAAGCCGAAGCCATCAAACTGATGGACCGCGCTGGCTGGTATTAAGTAGGTCGGGTCGGTCTGCAAGCGAAGCCCAACCTAGGCTGCACCGCGTTATGAACGAATTGTTGGGCTTCGCTTTGCTCAACCCAACCTACGGTCTGTGCTTTTGGTCCATCAACGTCGCTGGTACGCCATCTCCTTTGTCATTTCGGCGTTGGTGCTGCTTCCGCTTTCTGTGCTGCTGCTTTCTTGGCAGACCATCGACCACGACATTTGGGCGCATCTGTGGGACACGCAGATGCCGCGCCTGCTTGGCAATACGTTAATTCTGGTAATGGGCGTGGGCATCGGCGTTACGCTCTTGGGCGTCAGCCTGGCCTGGCTCACCAGCCTTTGTGAGTTCCCCGGTCGGCGCTGGCTGGATTGGGCGCTGATGCTGCCCTTTGCCATTCCCGCTTATGTGCTGGCCTTTGTCTTTGTCGGCCTGCTGGATTTTTCCGGCCCCCTGCAAAGCCTGCTGCGCGAATGGTTTGGCACGGGCCTGCGTTTACCCCGCGTGCGTTCCACCGGCGGCGTGATTGTGGTGCTGGTGCTGGTGTTTTACCCCTACGTGTACCTGCTCGCGCGCAGCGCGTTTCTGGCTCAAGGCAAGGGCTTGATGGAGGCGGCGCGGATTCTCGGGCAGTCACCGTGGCAGGCGTTTTGGCGCGTGGCCATGCCCATGGCGCGACCTGCCATCGGTGCCGGTGTGGCCCTGGCACTCATGGAAACCCTGGCGGATTTTGGTGCGGTGTCGGTGTTTAACTTCGACACCTTTACCACGGCCATCTACAAGACTTGGTATGGCTTCTACAGCTTGTCCAGCGCCACTCAACTGGCCAGTCTGCTATTGCTCGCGGTGATGCTGGTGCTCTACGGCGAACGCCGTGCCCGTGGCGCCAGCCGCCCGGCCAATGAGCGTCCGCGCGGCCATGCGCTGTACCACCTGCGTGGCTGGAAAGCGCTGGCGGCCAGCAGTTGGTGCGGGCTGGTGTTCGCCTGCGCCTTTGCCGTGCCCCTGCTGCAACTGCTGGTGTGGTGCTGGCAGCGCGGGCGCTTTGATCTCGACGAGCGCTATGTTGGCCTGATCCTGCATACCCTCTACCTCGGCGCGATTGCGGCGGCGGTCACCGTGGCCGCCGCCTTGCTGTTGGTATTTGCTCGCCGTCAGGTGCCGACCCGGCCGATCCGCAGCGCCATCAGCCTGGCCAACCTCGGTTATGCACTGCCAGGCTCGGTGCTGGCGGTGTCGATCATGCTGGTGTTTAGCTACCTCGACCGCGCCTGGGTGGTGCCGCTTTCCCAGTGGCTGGGCGGCGCCGGCAAACCGCTATTGCTCGGCGGCTTGTTGGCGTTGGTGCTGGCCTACCTGATCCGCTTTATCACCGTCGCCTACGGCCCGCTGGAAGGCGCGCTGGCGCGTATTCGCCCATCACTGCCGGAAGCGTCGCGCAGCCTTGGTGTAGCCGGCTATGGCCTGTTCTTCCGCGTCTATCTGCCGTTGCTGGTGCCGGGTGCGTTAAGCGCGGCACTGCTGGTGTTTGTCGACGTGCTTAAGGAAATGCCTGCCACCTTGCTGATGCGCCCGTTTGGTTGGGACACCTTGGCCGTGCGCATTTTTGAGATGACCAGCGAAGGCGAGTGGGCCCGCGCCGCGCTGCCGGCATTGACCCTGGTGCTGGTCGGCCTGTTGCCGGTAATCGGCCTGATCCGCCGTTCGGCACGCCGTTACGGGCAGTAACGGCGCAGAGGGTCAGGCGTGTGTGCAGGCGCTAGTCTTGCGGCTACAATGCGCGCCATTCGGTGTGGGACGTCATCCTGACCGGCAAGTTGAAATCTCCTGCAAGGCCTGGTTTTTCTAGGCGCTGCGGAGCCTCACTGACCGCCCGCACCTCTGCCAAGCCCGGAAGGAGAAACCCATGGGACAGCGCACGCCCCTCTATGATCAGCACCTTGCATTGGGTGCCAAGATGGTCGATTTCGGCGGTTGGGACATGCCACTGCATTACGGCTCGCAAGTGGAAGAGCACCATCAGGTGCGACGCGATTGCGGGGTATTCGACGTGTCGCATATGACCGTCGTCGACGTCAGCGGCGCGCAGGCCAAGGCCTATCTGCAACACTTGCTGGCCAACGATATCGAGCGCCTGCAAGACCTGGGCAAAGCGCTGTACAGCGGCATGCTCAATGCCGAAGGCGGGGTGATTGACGACCTGATCGTCTACCTCACCGCTGAGGGCTACCGCGTGGTCGTCAACGCCGCCACCCGCGACAAAGACCTGGCCTGGATGCAGGCACAAACCACCGGCTTCGACGTGCAGCTCAATGAGCGCAGCGAACTGGCCATGCTCGCCATTCAAGGCCCGCATGCGCGCGCCAAGGTCGCTGAACTGGTGTCCTCCAGCCGCGCCACGCTGATCCACAATTTGAAACCCTTCCAAGGCTTTGCCGACGGCGACTGGTTTATCGCCCGCACCGGTTACACCGGTGAAGACGGCCTGGAAATTGTCTTGCCGCGCGAACAAGCCTCAAGCTTTTTCAATGAATTGGTGGGCGCCGGTATTGCCCCCATCGGCCTCGGCGCCCGCGACACCTTGCGCCTGGAAGCCGGCATGAACCTGTACGGCCAGGACATGGACGAAAGTGTTTCGCCGCTAGCGGCCAATATGGCCTGGACCATCGCCTGGGAGCCCAGCGCGCGTGCTTTTGTCGGCCGCCAAGCGTTGGAAGCGCAGCGCAGTGCCGGCGCGCACGCCAAGCTGGTAGGCCTGGTGTTGGAAGAGCGCGGCGTATTGCGCGCCCATCAGGTGGTGCGCGTTGAAGGTATTGGCGAAGGCGAAATCACCAGCGGCAGCTTTTCGCCTACCCTGGGTAAATCCATCGCCTTGGCCCGGGTTCCTGCCGGTACCGGCGAAAGAGCCGAGGTAGAAATCCGCGGCAAGTGGTATCCCGTGCGCGTGGTTCGGCCTAACTTTGTACGCCACGGCAAAGCATTGATCTGATCGGCTAACCTGCTAACTTTTCCAGGCGGACATTCCGCCTCCCCGACTCCGAGGACCACGATATGAGCAATATCCCTAGCGAACTGCGTTACGCCGCCAGCCACGAATGGGCGCGTCTGGAAGCTGATGGCAGCGTGACCGTGGGCATTTCCGACCACGCGCAGGAAGCCCTGGGCGACGTGGTATTTGTTGAATTGCCGGAAGTCGGCAAGCAACTGGCTGCTGGCCAGGAAGCGGGCGTAGTGGAATCGGTAAAAGCCGCTTCCGATATCTACTCGCCGGTTAGCGGTGTGGTGACTGCCGTCAACGACGCACTGGCTGACGCGCCGGAAAGCGTTAACGGTGATCCGTATGGCAGCTGGTTCTACAAGCTGCAGCCAAGCGATGTGAGCGAGCTGGAAAAGCTGCTGGATGCGGGCGCTTATCAGGCTGTAGCGGATGCGGATGCCTAACTAAGTCAAAGGCTCTGCACCCCTCGCCCGCACGCGGGCGAGGGGATTGGTCATAGGCAGCGATTGGGTTACTCAGGCTTGAGCTGCAACTTCGGCAACAATCCCAACAGCAGCACGTTAAAGATGATCAACAAGCCGCTGCCCAGCGCGCTCAGCAGTTGCCACAGGGTGCTGGGTAGATAGCTCAGCAGGTCCAGGCCTACGATGGACAGCAGCCGGTCGGTAAACCAAATGGCGTTTACCGCGATCATCAGGATCAGCACAACTTTCAGGGTGGGAATGGGATTGCCCATGGCAACGGTCCTTGTCTATGGAAGTGAGCGGCGATGCTCGCACATCCGCTTCAGAGACAACCAGACGTACTAGGCAATCCCATGGCGCAATTTACTGCGCGGCTGTAGCCGGTTCAGCGCTGAGAATGGCTTGCGCCAGTTCGTCGTCCGAGGCTTTCAAACCTGGGTTCTCGGCGCGCACGTTCTGCAGCGCTGCTTCTAGGTAAGGCCCACGAATTGCGCCGTTGCTGGCAACAAAGCTGCTCGCATCTTCCTGGGCGTCGATCACCACTTTGTGGTCTTTACGCGAGGTCAGGTAGAACGAGCCGGTGGTGGCGCCGGACGACAGTACGTTGCGCCAGAAGGTGTCGGCCGAGACCGAGGCAACCGGGACAACCAACAACAAGGACGCTATAACGAGTTTGCGGTGCATGGGGTTTCTCCTGCAGTGACGGGCGCCCAGAGCGTAAATTCGGGGCTTGAATTTACGACCGCCGGGCCGCTGCGCTAGTTCAAGTCTCTTGCAGGACAAAAGCGCTGCGCAGGTCAGGCGCACGCTTTGATTTTCAGCAACACCCCTTCCTGGCCAATCACTTCCACCGGCGTGCCAGCGGGTAGGTCGGGGCCAATCACCAACCACAAGCTGTCGCCCGCCTTGATCTTGCCGCGCCCGCCGACAATGGCTTCATGCAGGGTAAAAGTGCGTCCGAGAAATTCCTGGCCGCGCTGATTCAGTCCCGGTTGCTGTGAGGTTTTGCCGGCGCTGCGCAGGCGTTGCCACCACAGCACCGCAGTAAGCAGCGACAGCAAGGCAAACAGCAGGAACTGCCAAGGCCAGGGCAGGGCAGGGAATAGGTAGCTGATCACCCCGACGGCCGCAGCGGCCATGCCGGTCCACAGCAGGTAACCGCCCGCGCCGAATACTTCCAGAATCAGCAGCAGGGTGCCGAGGGCCAACCAGTCCCAGAAGGACAGGTGTTGGAGAAAATCCATCATCGGTCACGCGTCCTTAGGCTTTCTTATTGGTGTCAAAAGTAGCTTTGACGATCTCGCCAATACCGCCCACCGCGCCTATCACTTGGCTGGCTTCCAGCGGCATCAAAATCACTTTGCTGTTATTGGCCGAGGCCAATTTACCCAGGGCGTCGATGTATTTCTGCGCGACGAAATAGTTGATCGCCTGCACGTTGCCGCTGGCGATAGCCTCCGATACCACCTGGGTAGCACGGGCTTCGGCTTCGGCCTGACGCTCACGGGCTTCGGATTCCAGAAACGCCGCCTGACGTTCACCTTCGGCCTCAAGAATCTGCGCCTGCTTTTTACCTTCGGCGGTCAGAATCGCGGCGGCACGCAGGCCCTCGGCTTCGAGGATTTGTGCACGCTTAACGCGCTCGGCCTTCATCTGCCCAGACATGGCGGCCATCAGGTCGGCAGGAGGGCTGATGTCTTTGATTTCGATACGGGTGATTTTGATGCCCCACGGCGCGGTGGCTTCATCGACGGTGCGCAGCAAGCGCTCGTTGATCACATCGCGCTGGCCGAGCATGGCGTCCAGTTCCATGGAGCCGAGCACCGTACGAATATTGGTTTGCAGCAGGTTGCGGATGGCGTGTTCGAGGTTATTCACCTCGTAGGCCGCTTGGGCGGTGTTGACTACCTGAAAGAAGCACACGGCATCGATCTGCACCGTGGCGTTATCGGAGGTGATGACTTCCTGCGGCGGAATATCCAGCACGCTTTCCATCACATTGAGCTTGCGGCCGATGCGGTCCATCACTGGCACGATTATGTTCAGCCCTGGGCGCAGCGTCGTGGTGTAGCGACCAAAGCGCTCCACCGTCCACTCGTAGCCTTGCGGCACAACCTTGAAACCCATAAAGAGAATGGCGACCGCGAGGCCGACGAAGAGAAAAAGCACACTACCGATTTGCATGACGCTTCCTTGTGTAAGTCATTCGGACGGGACGCACTGTAGGGTGCGCTGCGCGCACCATTGAGACTATGTGTAAACCGCGTGGCGCGCGCAGCACACCCTACGACGTTACTTCTGTTCGCTTTGCGGGGTCACTCGCAATACTTCTTCAATAGTTGTCAGGCCCGCCGCGACTTTCTGTGCGCCGGACAGGCGCAGGCTGCGCATTCCCTCTTTAAAGCTCTGGCGGCGCAGCGGTAGCAGGTCGGTGTCGGCGCTGATAAAGGGCTTGAGGCTGTCGGTCAGTTGCATGATTTCATACACCCCGGCGCGACCACGGTAACCGGTATCGCGGCATTCCAGGCAGCCAACGGCCTTGTGCGCGCCGGTCGGTAGCGGGGCGTTCCACGGGCGAGTCAGCGACTGCCAGTCTTCTTCGGTAATTTCCACCGGCACTTTGCAGTGCGGGCATAGGGTACGTACCAGGCGTTGGGCCATTACGCCAAGCAAGGTGGCCTTGAGCAGGTAATACGGCACACCCAGTTCCAGCAAACGAGTAATGGCGCTCGGCGCATCGTTGGTGTGCAGCGTGGAGAGCACCAGGTGACCGGTGAGCGCCGCCTGGATCGCCATTTCAGCCGTCTCCAGATCGCGGATTTCGCCGACCATAATGATGTCCGGGTCCTGGCGCATCAGCGCGCGTACGCCGCTGGCGAAGTTGAGGTCGATATTGTGCTGCACCTGCATCTGGTTAAAAGCCGGCTCGATCATCTCGATGGGGTCTTCGATGGTGCACAGGTTGACCTCGGAGGTCGCCAGCTTTTTCAGCGAGGTATAGAGCGTGGTGGTCTTGCCCGAACCGGTGGGGCCAGTGACCAGAATGATGCCGTTGGGTTGGCTGGTCATTTCCGTCCAGCGCTTGAGGTCGTCAGGCGAGAAGCCCAACTGGTCGAAGTTTTTCAGCAGCACTTCCGGGTCGAAAATCCGCATCACCATCTTTTCGCCAAAGGCGGTGGGCAGGGTCGACAGGCGTAGTTCCACTTCACCGCCGTCCGGGGTTTTGGTTTTGACCCGGCCGTCTTGTGGTTTGCGCTTCTCTGCCACGTTCATGCGGCCCAGGCTTTTCAGGCGGCTGACAATCGCCATGGTCACCTGGGGCGGGAATTGGTAAACATTGTGCAGTACGCCGTCGATGCGAAAACGCACGGTGCCCTGCTCGCGGCGCGGTTCGATATGAATGTCACTGGCGCGCTGCTGGTAGGCGTACTGGAACAGCCAATCGACGATATTGACGATGTGCGAGTCGTTGGCGTCCGGCTCTTGGTCGCTGGCGCCGAGGTTTAGCAGTTGCTCGAAGTTGCCAATGCTGGTGGCTTTGGTGTCCACCGCCGAGGCGCCGCTGACCGATTTAGCCAGGCGGAAGAACTCCACGGTAAAACGCTGGATATCCGACGGGTTGGCCACCACGCGCTTGATCGGGCGCTTGAGCACGTGGGTCAGGTTGGCTTCCCAACTGGCGACAAACGGCTGCGCGCTGGCAATGGTCACAGCCTCGTTATCCGCCGCTACAGCGAGAATCTTGTGCCGTTGCGCGAATGCATAAGACATCAACGGCGTGACCGCCGCCACGTTGATTTTCAGCGGGTCGATACGCATGTAAGGCTGTCCGGCCAGGTTGGCCAGCCAGATGGTCAGGGTTTCCAGATCGAGTTTTTTGCCGGGGCGGGTGAGGTCGTCTACCTGCTGGCCGGCGATAAATTCCAAGGGATGGATCTGGGTGTTGCTCGAACTGCGGCGAATCGCCATCAGCTGTTCGGCGGTGTCCTGCGCTACCCGACCTTGGGCCACCAACTCACGCAGCAGGTCATTGAGATCCAGCGTGCGATCTTGGGCCTGGTTGGCGAAAGCGGACATGCGAACTCCCTGTTAAACACGGTACGGCAAGAAAGAATAGCCACAAGCATGCCCGAATGCGTTGTTCGGCGCCAAACCGAGTGCACAGCCAAACAAACTCAAATGCTCTGCACCCCTCTCCCGCTTGCGGGAGAGGGGCTGGGGGAGAGGGGCGGGGTAAACGAGGTCGCTGCTAAGAGCCCCTCTCCCGCCCTTCGGGCACCCTCTCCCCTAGCCGGGCGCCCGCAAACAAGAGAGGGGAATGCTGGAAGACCGCGTTATAGCTTCAGCAGGACTTTCCACGCTTTAGTGGTCAGCGCGGTTTGCGCCTGCTGGCTGCGGGCGTCCAGGCAGTCGTCTTCGATGGGGCGGTGAGCGAGGTCGCGCAGTTTGTTTAGTTCGCCGTACAGGCGGTCGACTTCCGGCACGTCAATCAATACCTGGCGGGCTAGACGCAGCCACACTTGAATACGCTCGATCCGCGGCAGCTGTTCGGCCAAGTCTTCCGGCTGCTGCTGGTAGCGGCCCAGTTGCAGGTTGCGGGCTTCTTCGGCCAGCAGGGTCGGTAGCCAGTTGCCCAACGGCGCGGCGCCTTGGCGATTGCCACGGCTATTGCGCTCGGCGGTCCAAGCGTTGCTCAGCAGCCACAGCGAGGTATTCAGCGAGAACTGGCCCCAGCGTGTGTCTTCCAGTTCGGCGAGAAACAATGCCGGCGCCGCTTGGCGGGCGGTGTCGTCGCTCAGGCCGGCAACCACACGGGGGCGCCAGTCGTTGAGCAGGGCGTCGAGGCGCTCGCGCAGGTCATGGCTGCTGGCGCGAGGCGCGGCTTGGCCGAGACTGCTGAGCAAGGCGCGTAGATCGACCAGTTGTTCCAGCCATTCCACCAGCAAGCGCCAGTGGCCATTAAAACGGTATTGCTCGGCCAAACGCTGGCTGCTGCCCAACAGATGCCAGGCCAAGGCGGCGAAGGCCTGATCCAGCGGCAGCTCCGGTTCCAGCGACGGTTGCGGCAGGCTCAGGGAATAGCTGTTGGCATCAAACAAGCGGTAACCGCGCTCGGCCTTGCTGATATCGCAGGGCATCAACGGCAGGTCGGCAGCCAGTTCGGCAGCCAGTTCCAGCAGCGCTTGCGGCTCACCTTGGCGCAGCTCCAACTCCAGCTCGCAGATTTCTTCTTCCTTGCCGTCGGCCACAACTTTGCCGAGGTCAAGGGCGGCTTCCACCACCACTTTGCTTTTGCCACGGCCCCAGGCGATTTCGGCGCGCTCGCGGACGAAGTCGGTGGTGAAGATGACTTTCAGGGTTTTCTTGTCCAGCTCGGCTAACGCAGCCGGCCAGCAAGTGTCGTCGAGTTTCTTCAGGTCGAGCTTGGCTTTGGCCACGTCCCAGTCGTACTCGTTGCGCTCGGAGAGGCCGGCCACGCTTTGGCCACGGGTTTTCAGGGTCTGGATAAATTGCTCGCCGTCGCGACGGATGCGCAGGGCAATGCGCGCCTGGGCCAGGTCGCGTTCGGGGGTATCGAAATATTGATTAAGCAATTCGCGCTGCTCCCAGCCCGCTTTGTTGCGCTTTTTCAGCAGCGGGTGGTCGCGCAAGGCGGTGAGGGTTTCGCGGCTGACGCGGAGTTTGATTTCAGTTTCTTTTTGCATGGCCGAGGAATCCAAACGCTTGGGAGTGACTAAAGGCGTGAAGTGTACAGTGCGTAGGTTGGGTTGAGCGCAGCGAAGCCCAACGATACAAAACATTAAGCCCCTCCACCGCTGCCAAACAGGGCGTTTTTTTAAGCCTACGTTCCGTTTGGCAGCGGCGTGGAGGCTTATTGTTGGGCTTCGCCTGCGGCTCAAACCAACCTACATCGGTATCGGTGTAAGGTTTATTCCAAGGCGCCGATGCCTCTATGATGGGCCTCGTCCGTGGAGACTTGGCATGCCATTACCAACCTTGAAAGAGCAATTCGCCGCGCTGATCGCTGCGCCGTCGGTGAGCTGTACGCAGCCGAGCCTGGACCTGTCGAACAAGGCGGTGATCGATCTGCTCAGCACTTGGCTCGGTGACTTGGGTTTTAAATGCGATGTGCAGCAAGTCTCCCCCGGCAAATTCAATTTGCTCGCCAGCTTTGGTAGCGGCCCCGGCGGTTTGGTGCTGGCGGGCCATAGTGACACCGTGCCGTTTGACGAAGCGCTGTGGAAAAGTGACCCGCTGAAACTCACCGAGGTGGATGGCACCTGGGTGGGTTTGGGCGTTTGCGATATGAAAAGTTTCTTCGCCTTGGTAATCGAGGCGGTGCTGCCGCTGCTGGCCCATCCGTTCAAGCAGCCGTTGCTGGTGCTGGCCACCTGTGACGAAGAAAGCTCGATGGCCGGTGCCCGCGCCTTGGCCGCTGCCGGTCAGCCGTTGGGTCGCGCGGCGGTGATCGGTGAGCCCACGGGGCTAAAACCGATCCGCCTGCACAAGGGCGTGATGATGGAGCGCATCGATATCCTCGGCCAAAGCGGCCATTCCTCCGACCCAAGCTTGGGCCACAGCGCCTTGGAAGCCATGCACGCGACCATGGCCGAGCTGATGCAGCTGCGGCAGAAATGGCAGCGCTTGTACCGCAACGAGCAATTCAGCGTGCCGCAACCGACGCTGAATTTTGGCTGCATCCATGGTGGCGATAACCCCAACCGTATCTGCGGCCAATGCTCGCTGGAATTCGACATTCGCCCCCTGCCGGGTATGGACGCCGAACAGCTGCGCGCCGCCATTCGCGAAAAGCTGGTGCCGATTGCCGAGCAGCATCAGGTGAAGATCGACTTCGCGCCGTTGTTCCCCCATGTGCCCGCTTTCGAACAGGTGGCGGACGCCGAATTGGTCCGCGTGGCCGAGCGCCTGACCGGCCATCGTGCCGAGGCAGTGGCATTCGGCACCGAAGCGCCTTATCTTCAGCAGCTTGGTTGCGAGACCATTATTCTTGGCCCCGGCGATATCAGCTGTGCCCACCAGCCGGGGGAATTCCTGGAACTGTCACGTTTGCAGCCCACAGTGAAGGTGCTGCGTGAACTGATTCAGCACTATTGCCTCAGCCCCTCTACCTCTCAGTGACAAGGAGCAAACGCGTGTTACAGCCTCAATTGCGACGATAAAGCTGAAGTCCCGCCGTACCTGCACAGGCTTTCTCATCACAAATTAAAGGCTCTTCGCGTTATGCCCGAATACGTTAATTGGCTTCGCCATGCTTCCCCCTATATCAACGCCCACCGGGACTGCACCTTTGTGGTCATGCTCCCCGGCGACGGGGTTGCGCACCCCAACTTCGGCAATATCGTTCACGACCTGGTGCTGCTACACAGCCTGGGCGTGCGCCTGGTGCTGGTGCATGGCTCGCGCCCACAAATTGAAGCGCGCCTGGCTGCCCGTGGCCTGACCCCGCACTACCACCGCGACATGCGCATCACCGATGGCCCGACGCTGGAGTGCGTGATCGACGCCGTTGGCCAGCTGCGCATCGCCATTGAAGCGCGGCTGTCGATGGATATGGCCGCCTCGCCGATGCAGGGCTCCCGTCTGCGCGTGGCTAGCGGCAACTTTGTTACCGCGCGGCCGATTGGCGTGGTCGAAGGCGTGGACTACCACCACACCGGCGAAGTGCGGCGGGTTGATCGTAAGGGTATTGGTCGCCTTCTAGACGAGCGCTCTATCGTGTTGCTTTCGCCGCTGGGTTATTCGCCCACCGGGGAAATCTTTAACCTGGCCTGCGAAGACGTGGCCATGCGCGCCGCGATCGACCTGGGCGCTGACAAGCTGATCCTGTTTGGCAACGAACAAGGCCTGATGGATGACAACGGCAAACTGGTGCGCGAACTGCGCCCACAGCAGGTGCCCAACCATTTGCAGCGCCTGGGCAACAGCTACCAGGCCGAACTGCTGGATGCCGCTGCACAAGCCTGCCGCGGTGGGGTCAAACGCGCCCATATCGTCAGCTACAGCGAAGACGGCTCACTGCTCACCGAACTGTTTACTCGTGACGGCGGCGGCACCCTGGTAGACCAGGAGCAGTTTGAACAACTGCGTGAGGCGAGCATTGAAGACGTCGGCGGCTTGATCGACCTGATCAGCCCGCTGGAAGAGCAGGGCATTTTGGTGCGCCGCTCGCGCGAAGTGCTGGAGCGCGAGATTGAACAATTCACCATCGTCGAACGCGACGGCCTGATTATCGCCTGCGCGGCGCTGTATCAGATTGCCGATTCAGACAGTGGTGAGTTGGCGTGTTTGGCGGTGAACCCGGAATACCGCCATGGTGGGCGCGGCGATGAACTGCTGGAGCGCATCGAAGAGCGGGCCAAGGCGCAGGGCTTAAAGACCTTGTTTGTGCTGACCACCCGTACCGCGCACTGGTTTCGTGAACGCGGCTTTGAACCGAGTGGCGTAGAGCGTCTGCCAGCGGCCAGGGCTTCGCTGTACAACTACCAGCGTAATTCGCAGATATTTGAGAAGAAGCTGTAAGGCAGGATCTTCGTTGGGGCTGGCCCTCTCCCCCGGCCCCTCTCCC
>CAZIWV010000048.1:0-30246 GCA_964543145.1 uncultured Pseudomonas sp. | reverse complement strand
CTGACTTGTAATCAGTAGGTCCCGGGTTCGATTCCTGGTGCCGGCACCATATAAAAGAAAGGCCTTCGAGAAATCGGAGGCCTTTTTTGTTTCTATGGGCTGAAAAATGCTCCCCGCTCTAACTTCCCCACTTCAAACCACTCACATTTCGGCAGCCCCTCTGCTCACTTCTTGCCGTTTTTCATCATCACGTTGTCGCAGTAGTCATCCATAGGTTTCACCCATTTCGCGCCTTGCGAGGAGCGGTCCTGGCCGAGGGTGAGCACGCATTTGGCATGTTCACTTAGGTTCATCGCTTTGCGGAGCGCGTGAGGGGCAGGCTGGCTGGGCAGTTGCGCGATCGCTTGGCGTTGGTAAAGGATGCCGCCACCCGCGGTAGGCTTGGCGACAAAGCCGGGTGGGGCGTCCGGCACAGTGGGCGGGGTAGGTGGTGTGGGTCTTAGGACCATCGCCGTGATACCGCTACTGAGTAAGCAGACAGAAAAAAACGCGATGAGAATGGCAAAAATACGCATGGGTACGCTCCAACCTTGATGGCATAGCGCTGTGTGGATGGATGTACTCAGGTCGAAAAAACCTTGCCCCTGCCGGTAACGATCAATAAAGGGCGACACAATCAGCGCGCGAGTTAAAACGGCGCGGGCAGGTTACTTTTTGATCAGCCAGGTGTATTAGACCTATATCAATACTTGCGGCATCAGCACTCCCTAAAATCGCGCGCCCACTCCGCCAGGCGATTCCTTATGTCCCGTCCGTTCTCTCCCGAGTTGCTCTGCCCCGCCGGCACCCTGAAAGCCATGCGCTATGCCTTCGCCTATGGCGCCGATGCGGTCTACGCCGGGCAGCCGCGTTATAGCTTGCGGGTGCGTAACAACGAATTCGACCACGCCAACCTGGCACTGGGCATCGCCGAGGCCCACGCGCTGGGCAAACGTTTTTACGTGGTGGTCAATATCGCCCCGCATAACGCCAAGCTGCGCACCTTTCTCAAGGACTTGGCGCCAGTAGTGGCTATGGCGCCGGATGCGCTGATCATGTCAGACCCTGGATTGATCATGCTGGTGCGTGAGCACTTCCCGCAGATACCTATTCACTTGTCAGTGCAGGCCAATGCGGTGAATTGGGCCAGCGTGAAGTTTTGGCAGCAGCAGGGCTTAAGTCGGGTGATTTTGTCCCGCGAGCTGTCGTTGGAAGAAATAGCGGAAATCCGCCAGCAGGTACCGCAGATGGAGCTGGAGGTTTTCGTTCATGGCGCGCTGTGCATGGCGTATTCGGGGCGCTGCTTGTTGTCCGGCTATATCAACCGCCGCGATCCAAATCAGGGCACGTGCACCAATGCGTGCCGCTGGCAGTACCAGGCGCATGAGGGCCAACAGAATGAATTGGGCGAAATCGTTCGCCCTTGTGCTCCGACGCTGGGTGAAGGCAGCAGCACTGAGCGACTGTTTCTCTTGGAAGACGACAGCCGCCCTGGCGAGCTGATGGAGGCATTCGAGGACGAACACGGCACCTACATCATGAACTCCAAAGACCTGCGCGCGGTGCAGCATGTCGAGCGTTTGGTGCAGATGGGGGTGCACTCGTTGAAGATCGAAGGCCGTACTAAAAGCCACTTTTATGTGGCCCGTACCGCCCAGGTTTATCGCCAGGCCATCGACGATGCCGTCGCCGGCAAACCCTTTGCTCAGCACCTGTTTACTGACCTCGAATCACTGGCCAACCGCGGCTACACCGAAGGCTTTCTGCGCCGCCATGTGCATGATGACTATCAGAATTATGAGCACGGTAACTCGCGCGCCGAACGTCAGCAGTTTGTCGGCGAGTTAACCGGGGAATGGCGTGGCGAACTTGCCGAGGTGCGGGTGAAAAATCGTTTCGCCGTAGGCGATCGCTTTGAACTTATGACGCCCTACGGCAATCAGCACTTCACTATGAGTACATTGGAAAACGCAGCTGGCCATGCAATCAGCATTGCTCCCGGCGATGGTCACATCGTGTACGTTGCGCTGCCTCCCATGGCCGATGGGCGCTATGGCCTGCTGATGCGCTACCTCGATAGCGCGGATTAACTAACAGCAGTTCGTCTGAGAGTGGCGATACGTCATGCAACCTGGCCGCGTCGTTGCAGGTGCAGTTACAACAAAAGCACGACGAACTGTATCGGCGCTGAAACGGTCATGAAGTTCAGGCAATTTTTTGCACTATCTTTTATCGCAAAACGCGTCTAAAACGGACCGTTCAGCAGATAGCGTGGCACTTTGCGACTAGGGTTTCGACAACGCCATTTGTGCCAACTAGCGTTTTCCTAGCGTTCTCGAAATTTCTGAAAGGGGGTAGACCATGAACCAGCTCGTCCGCACTACAACCCTGCTGCTTCTATTTGGAGCAGGAACGTTAAGCCTGCAGACGCAGGCAGCCGCCACGTTGATGCGCTCAGCCGACTTTATCAACGCCATGGGCGTAAACCTGCACGTCAGCCAGGGCTCTTCGAACTACGCGAAGATGCCGATGGTTATCAGCAATATGCAGTACCTGGGCATCGTTAACGCCCGTGACAGTTACAACCCCTTCTGGGGCAACCCGCCGTACAACTACTACACCACCCTGGCCAAGGCCGGCGTGAAATGGAATTACATTGCTGCCGTTGGCGGCACCAAATCGCCCACGACCATCGCCACCTTTCTGACCAATATCAGCACGGTAGAGAAAGCCGTTCCGGGTTCAACCCTGGCGGTGGAAGGGCCAAACGAGATCAATAACTTCCCGCTGATTTGGCAGCCCGATGGCACTAAAGGCCTACCGGCTGCGCTGTCCTTCCAGGCAGAGCTGTATAAACAAACCAAGGCACACCCGCTGTTCAAAAACACCCAAGTGTTTTATTTCACCGGTTACAACGCCGGCGGTATTCCTAAAGGTCCGGACCCAGCGGTGACCAAAGGCCTGGCGGACTTCAACAACCAACACCCCTACCCAGCCGCTGGCAAACCGCCAACTAAGTATGTGAAACGCTCAGTGCTCGGTAACACGCCCGCTGGTGTTGGCCCTGCGGTGTACACCGAAACCGGCTATCAATCGCCAAAAACCACGGCTCAGGCAAGCGCTTCGTGGCTGCTCAGCATTCTGGCCAATAGCGCTTACAACGAGATTCATCGCACCTACATCTATCAGCTGATGGATGAAGGCGATGGGTATGGTTTGTTCGCCAAAGCTGACAACGCGCCAACACCTGCGGCGGTCGCCTGGCATAACCTCAACACCATCCTGCTGGATTCGACGCCTACCGCCTCAAACTTCACCCTGACCAAGCTGATCCCTTTCTCCACCGTAGGGCTGCCTGCCACCGGCCGCTTCCTTGCCCTGCAAAAGAGCAACTACGAAACCAATATTCTGGTATGGGCAGAACCGGACTCGTTCCCAGGCCAATCGGCACCGGTAACGGTGAACCTTGGATCTACTCAGGCCACGGTTAATATTTACGACCCTATCGTCGGCACCGAGCCTGTTCAGTCGCTGCGTAACGTCAACAAGGTTCAGGTCAACCTGACCGACCACCCGCTAATCATCCAAGTGCCGGCCTCTACGGCGTCGCTGAAAAAAGCCAAATTGCTCTAACGCCTTAACGCTTACCCCCCAACGCCGTCGCCCGCCCGGGCGACGGCGTTTTGCTTTCAGCCCTGCGTAAACGCCCTCGCCCCCACGGCCTTTCACGCTTGCTTCTTGCCAAGCCTGCCGACAAGCTATGCGCCTGCGAACCGACAAGGCCACTTGGCATGCGTATTTTGATCACCGGCGGCGCGGGCTTTATCGGCTCGGCGCTGATTCGCCATCTCTTGCAAAACACCGAGCACCAGGTGCTTAACCTCGACAAGCTGACCTACGCTGGCAACCTCGAATCCCTCGCCAGCGTGGCGGGCAACCCGCGTTATCGCTTCGCTCAATTGGATATCGCTGACCAGCCGCAAGTACGCGCCCTGCTGGACGATTTCCAGCCCGAGGCAATCATGCACCTGGCGGCCGAATCGCATGTCGACCGTTCTATCGACGGGCCCTCAGCGTTTATCCAGACCAATATCGTTGGCACCTATGCGCTGCTGGAGGCCACCCGCGGCTATTGGCAGGGTCTGGCAGACGAGGCCAAGCAAGCCTTTCGTTTTCACCATATTTCCACCGACGAGGTGTACGGCGACCTGCATGGCGTCGACGACCTCTTCACCGAAACCACGCCTTACGCCCCCAGCTCGCCGTACTCGGCCAGTAAGGCAGCGTCCGATCACTTGGTTCGCGCCTGGCAACGCACCTATAACCTGCCCGTGCTGATCACCAACTGCTCGAACAACTACGGGCCGTATCACTTTCCGGAAAAGCTGATTCCGCTGGTGATTCTCAACGCCCTGGAGGGCAAACCGCTGCCGGTGTATGGCAACGGCGCGCAGATTCGTGATTGGCTGTTTGTTGAAGACCACGCCCGCGCCCTGCTTAAGGTGGTGACCGAGGGCAAGGTCGGCGAAACCTACAACATTGGCGGCCATAACGAGCAGCAGAATATCGACGTGGTGCGCAGCATCTGCGCGCTGCTGGAAGAGTTGGCGCCAGCCAAACCGGCCGGCGTTGAGCGTTACGAGCAACTGATCACCTTTGTTAAAGATCGCCCTGGTCACGACCTGCGCTACGCCATCGACGCCAGCAAGATCGAACGCGAGCTAGGCTGGGTACCCGAAGAAACCTTTGCCACTGGCCTGCGCAAAACCGTGCAGTGGTACCTGAATAACCTCGAGTGGTGCCGCCATGTGCAAGACGGCAGCTACCAGCGCGAACGCCTTGGCGCAACGGAGTAACTGAGCATGAAAGGAATCATTCTGGCCGGCGGTTCGGGCACCCGTTTACACCCCATTACCTTGGCGGTGTCCAAACAACTGCTGCCGATCTACGACAAACCGATGGTGTACTACCCCATCTCGGTGCTGATGCTTGCCGGCATCAGAGACATCCTGCTGATCTCTACCCCGCACGACCTGCCGCAGTTCGAAAAAATGCTTGGCGACGGCAGCCAGTTCGGGGTCAATTTCAGCTACGCCGTGCAGCCTTCACCCGATGGCTTGGCGCAGGCGTTTTTGATTGGCGAGGAGTTTATTGGCGACGACTCGGTGTGCCTGATCCTTGGCGACAATATCTTCCACGGCCAGCACTTCACCGAGCAGTTACAACGTGCCGCCAGCCACACCAGCGGCGCCACCGTATTCGGCTACTGGGTAAATGACCCCGAGCGTTTTGGCGTAGTGGAATACGACGCCGATGGCAAGGCCATTTCCATTGAAGAAAAGCCGGCCAAGCCTAAATCCAGCTACGCGGTCACTGGTTTGTATTTCTACGACAACGACGTCATCGAAATCGCCAAGGCGGTAAAGCCCTCGCAGCGTGGCGAGTTGGAAATCACCGACGTAAACAATGCCTACCTGCAACGCGGCGACTTACGCGTAGAGCGCTTCGGCCGCGGCTTTGCGTGGCTGGATACTGGCACCCACGACAGCCTGCTGGATGCCTCGCAGTACGTGCAAACCATCGAACACCGCCAGGGTTTGAAAGTGGCGTGCCTGGAAGAAATTGCCTATCAAAACGGCTGGATCGACCGTGAGCAATTGCTGGTTCAGGCCAAGGCCTTCGGCAAGACCGGCTATGGCCAATACCTCTTCCGGCTAGCAGGAGAACAGGTGTGAAGGTTATTGCCTGCAGCATTCCAGACGTACTGATCATCGAGCCCAAAGTGTTTGGCGATGAGCGTGGCTTTTTCTACGAAAGCTTTAACGCCCACGCTTTTAAAGCGGCGACAGGTGTCGACTGCCAATTCGTGCAGGACAACCATTCGCGCTCCCAGCGTGGCGTGCTGCGCGGCCTGCATTATCAAATCGAACAGGCGCAGGGCAAGCTGGTACGCGCCAGCTCCGGCGAAGTGTTGGATATCGCCGTCGATATTCGCCGCAGCTCACCCACCTTTGGCCAATGGGTCGGCGTGCTGCTATCGGCGGAAAACAAACGCCAGCTGTGGGTACCCGCCGGCTTCGCCCATGGCTTTGTGGTGCTGAGTGAGTCCGCCGAGTTCCTGTACAAAACCACCGACTACTACGCCCCAGCCCATGAGCGCTGTATTCGTTGGGATGACCCAACGCTGGCTATCGACTGGCAACTGAATGAAGCGCCGCAGCTGTCGGCTAAAGACCAGGCGGGCGTGCTGTTTACCGAGGCGGAATTGTTTCCATGAAAGTGTTGATCAGTGGGCGCAATGGCCAGGTCGCTCAAGCCCTGCTCACCAGCCTACAAGGCTTAGGCGAAATCATCTGCCTGGGGCGCGCCGAGCTTGATCTGGCCGACGTTGATGCGGTGCGCGCGCAAGTTCGCGCCCTGCGCCCCGACCTGATCATCAATGCCGCTGCCTACACCGCGGTCGACCAAGCCGAAAGTGAGCCCGAGCAAGCCTTCGCCATCAATGCCATCGCTCCCGGCGTGTTGGCCGAAGAAGCCAAGGCGCTTGGCGTGCCACTGATTCATTACTCCACCGACTATGTGTTTGATGGCAGCAAAAAGTCACCGTACGTGGAAAGCGATGCCAGCCAACCGCTCGGCGTCTATGGCCAAAGCAAACTGGCCGGTGAACAGGCCATTGCGGCAGTGGGTGGCGACTATCTGATCCTGCGCACCAGTTGGGTGTACTCCTTATATGGCCGCAACTTTCTGCTGACCATGCAGCGCCTGCTGCAAGAGCGTGAAGAATTGCGTGTGGTGAGTGACCAAATTGGCGCGCCGACCTGGGCCGGCACTATCGCCGACACCACCCGCGCGCTGATTGACCACTGGCAAACTGGCAAGACAGGGCCCTGGGGCGTTTATCACCTGAGCGGCCAAGGCGAAACCTCGTGGTTTGGCTTTGCCAGCGCCATTGGCGAGCACCTCAAACAAGCGGGTAAACCCTGCGCCCGCCTGGTGCCCATCGCCAGCAGCGAATACCCGACACCGGCACAACGCCCGCTGAATTCGCGGCTGGATTGCTCGCACCTACAAGCGGCCTGGAATGTGCGCCTGCCGCAGTGGCACGTGGCGCTTGCCGACTGCCTGCGCCATGCCGACTGACTCGCCGCTGCGTCGTCCACGCTGGCGCAGTTTGCTGCTGCTGGCCGCACTGCTGGCACCGCTGTTATGGCCACTGCAACAGCTGGCCGAGCGTTATTACAGCAGCGAGCTGATCGAACAAAACCGCCAGACCCTCGACCTCTACGTGGCCAACCTGCTCGGTAGCCTGCGGCGCTATGAAGTGCTACCGCCGATTCTTGGCGACTTACCAGCGCTGCGCGGTGTGCTTACGCATCCGCAAAACCTCGATGCACAGATACGCGCCAATCAACTGCTGGAGCAAGTGCGCGGGCAAACCGGCGCCGACTCCATCTATTTGATGGATGCCGCCGGCACCACACTGGCCGCGTCCAACTGGCGCCAGTCGGACAGTTTTGTCGGGCGCAACTTTGCCTTCCGTCCCTATTACCGCGAAGCGGTGACCGGGCACCTGGGACGTTTTTTCGGCCTGGGCACCACCTCGGGTAAACGCGGTTACTACTTTGCCTCGGCGGTAAAAGAAGGCGAGACGGTGATTGGTGCGCTGGTGGTCAAGGTCGATCTGGACACCACCGAGACCCTGTGGGGTAAAACCCCCGAACAATTGATGGTCACCGACAGCAATGGCGTGGTCATTCTTACCTCGCGTGCCGAATGGCGCTTTCGCGCCAGCCGCGAATTAACCCCACAAGAGCGCAGCGAAATTGCCGCCAACAAGCCCTACCCAACGCTCGAGCCACAGATGCTCAAACTGCGTAAAAAGGCGTGGGTTATTCAAAGCCGCAGCCTGGCGGAAACCGGCTGGACGGTGAGCATTCTGGCGCCAGCCGAGCAGATTTCGCGCCCGGTGCAAACCGCTGTGGCCGTCGGCGGCGCGACCTTGCTGGTACTTATTTTGCTGCTCGGCTTGCTGATGCAACGCCGTCGGCATTATCTGGAACGCATCGCTATCGACGCCCGCGCCCGTCGCGAGCTGGAAATTCGTGTACTGGACCGTACCCGCGATCTGGAAACCCTCAACAGCCGGCTCAAAGACGAAGTGCTTGAGCGCGAGCACGCGCAGCAGGAATTACTCCGCGCCCAGGATGAGTTGGTGCAGGCCGGCAAGCTGTCGGCGCTGGGCACCATGTCGGCAAGCATTAGCCATGAGCTTAACCAGCCACTGGCAGCGATCCGCAGCTACGCGGAAAACGCCACGGTGCTGCTCGACCATCAACGCACCGACGATGCCCGTGGCAATCTGAAGTTGATTGGTGAGCTGACCGGGCGTATGTCATCGATCATCGCCCACCTGCGCGCCTTTGCCCGCCGTGATCGCCATGCGCCGGAAAGCGTGGCGCTGCAACCGGCGCTCGACGACGCCCTGGCACTCTTGGCTAAACGCCGGCGGGCCATGGACGTGGAGCTGATCCGCGACCTGCCTGATGCCACCTTATGGGTGCAGGCTGGCGAAACGCGACTGCGCCAAGTGCTCGGCAATGTGCTGGCCAACGCCCTTGATGCCTTGGTGGAAAAAGCCCCGCCACGGCGCATTTGGCTCAGCACCAGCAACGATGAGCACGGCGTGCGCCTGACCATTCGCGATAACGGCCCAGGCTTTTCCGCCGACGCCCTGAAACGCGCCCGCGAACCCTTTTTCACCACCAAGACCAGCGCCCAAGGGTTGGGCCTGGGCCTGGCGATTTGCGAAACCCTGATGCTCGCCCTAGGGGGCGAACTGCATCTGGCCAACCACCCGGACGGCGGCGCCGTGCTGACGCTGCACTTGCTTCCCGCCGCACCTGGGGTGAACCGACAACCTTCTGAGGATCTCAGCTCATGACCGACAGCACCTTTGATAACCGAGCCCAGGTGCTGCTGATCGACGACGATCCTCACCTGCGCCAAGCACTGAGCCAAACCCTTGATCTGGCCGGACTGAAAGTCTGCAGCCTGGCCAGCGCCAAAGGCTTGGCCGGCACCATGCCGCGCGACTGGCCGGGGGTGGTGGTCAGCGATATTCGTATGCCTGGCGTCGACGGCCTGGAACTACTGGCGCAACTGCATGAGCAGGACAGCGATTTACCCGTGCTGCTGATTACCGGCCACGGCGACGTGCCGTTAGCGGTGCAAGCCATGCGCGCCGGTGCCTATGACTTCTTGGAAAAGCCCTTCGCCAGTGAAGACCTGCTCGACAGCGTGCGCCGCGCGTTGGCCCTGCGCCAACTGGTGCTGGATAACCGCAGCCTGCGCATGGCCCTGGCCGACCGGCAGGAACTGTCGGCACGTCTGGTCGGACAGTCGCCCGGCATGCTGCGTCTGCGCGAGCAGATCGGTGCGTTGGCGGCAATCAATGCTGACGTACTCATCCTGGGAGAAACCGGCACCGGCAAAGAAGTGGTCGCCCGGGCTCTGCACGACCTGTCCAACCGTCGCAACGGGCCGTTTGTGGCCATCAACGCCGGGGCGCTGGCCGAGTCGGTGGTGGAAAGCGAGCTGTTTGGTCACGAGCCTGGGGCGTTTACCGGCGCGCAAAAACGCCGCATCGGCAAGTTTGAATTCGCCAATGGTGGCACTCTGTTTCTCGATGAAATCGAAAGCATGAGTTTGGAGGTGCAGGTCAAATTGCTGCGCCTGCTGCAAGAGCGAGTGGTGGAACGCTTGGGCGGCAATCAGCTGATTCCATTGGATATTCGCGTGATCGCCGCGAGCAAGGAAGACCTGCGCCAGAGCGCCGACCAAGGGCGCTTCCGTGCCGACCTTTACTACCGCCTGAATGTCGCGCCACTGCGTATTCCGCCGCTGCGTGAGCGCAACGAAGACGCCTTGATGTTGTTCCAGCACTTCGCCGAATCGGCCAGCGCCCGCCACCACTTACCCGTGCGTGAATTGCAACCGGGCCAGCGCGCCACCCTGCTCTGCCACACCTGGCCGGGCAATGTGCGTGAGCTGCAAAATGCGGCTGAGCGCTTTGCCTTGGGCTTGGAGTTGTCCTTGGAAGGCGCGACGCCAGAAGTGCCGAAGCTGGCCACTTCCGGCGGGCTCAGTGAACAGGTGGAAGCCTTTGAGCGTGCCTTGATCGCAGCGGAACTAGCGCGCCCGCATAACTCCCTACGCAGCCTCGCCGAAGCCCTGGGCCTGCCGCGCAAAACCCTGCACGACAAGTTGCGCAAGCATGGCTTGAGCGCCAGTCAGGAAGACAGCGAGTAAGGTTCAAAATCCCTTGGTGCGCACAACACACCCTACGGACGAGGTGCTCTAGTCCGGTGTGCTATGCGCGCCAAGCGGTCTGCACTAAACCATCAAATCCCCGTCGCTTAGACCCATTCGAAATCACCCTCACCTCCCGCTATTTCCACACCCTGCAATGGCCCTTGGCCAGCCAAAACCCGCGTTCTTGCGCATTGCGAAAAGCGGTCTAGCGTTGTTTTGGCAACGCCAATCGGGTGTATGCACGCGCAATGTTTTCACACTCGCTGTTGCGCGAAATGCGCCCTCTTATGTCGATACCGAGACGCTCACATGGACAGTTAGCAGGCTCTTGATTCAAGTCAGATATCTACCTGCCCATGCGTGAGTAGATCACTGCTACTTACTCAGCCAAGGATGCACACCATGTCCGAATCCGCTCACAAACTTCGTTTAGGTGCGCTGGTCGCCCTGGTCGTCGGCTCGATGATCGGCGGCGGGATTTTCTCCTTACCGCAAAATATGGCCGCCAGTGCCGATGTGGGTGCCGTGTTAATCGGCTGGGCCATCACTGCCGTCGGCATGCTAACCCTGGCGTTCGTCTTCCAAACCCTGGCCAACCGCAAACCCGATTTGGATGCCGGTGTGTACGCCTACGCCAAAGCCGGCTTTGGCGATTACATGGGGTTTTCTTCGGCCTGGGGCTACTGGATCAGCGCCTGGCTGGGCAACGTCGGCTACTTCGTCTTGCTGTTCAGCACCCTCGGCTACTTCTTTCCGGTGTTTGGCGAAGGCAACACCCTGGCAGCGGTGATTGGTGCTTCGGTGGTGCTGTGGGCCGTGCACTTCTTGGTTCTACGCGGGGTGAAAGAGGCGGCGTTTATTAACCTGGTGACCACCGTTGCCAAGGTGGTGCCGCTGCTGCTGTTTATCTTGATCGCCTTTTTCGCGTTCAAACTGGACATCTTCACCGCCGATATCTGGGGCCTGAAAAACCCGGACCTGGGCAGTGTGATGAACCAGGTGCGCAACATGATGCTGGTGACCGTCTGGGTGTTTATCGGCATCGAGGGCGCGAGCATTTTCTCCGCCCGCGCCGAGAAGCGTTCGGACGTCGGCAAAGCCACCATCATCGGTTTTATCAGCGTGTTGTTGATCTTGGTGCTGGTGAACGTGCTGTCCCTGGGGATCATGACCCAGCCAGAACTGGCCAAATTGCAGAACCCCTCCATGGCCGCGGTGCTTGAACATGTTGTCGGTCATTGGGGTGCGGTGTTGATCAGTGTCGGTCTGATCATTTCCCTGCTTGGTGCCCTGCTGTCATGGGTGCTGCTGTGTGCGGAAATTCTTTTCGCCGCCGCCAAAGACCACACCATGCCGGCCTTTCTGCGCAAGGAAAACGCCAACCACGCACCGGCCAATGCCCTGTGGCTGACCAACGCCATGGTTCAGATTTTTCTGATCATCACGCTGTTTTCCGCCAGTACCTACCTGTCGCTGATCTACCTCGCCACCTCAATGATTCTGGTGCCCTACCTGTGGTCAGCGGCTTACGCCCTGCTGCTGGCAGTACGCGGCGAAACCTACGAGCAAGCGGCCAAGGAGCGCAACAAAGACCTGGCCATCGCCGGCATCGCGGTGATTTACGCCGTTTGGCTGCTGTACGCCGGCGGCATCAAGTACCTGCTGCTCTCGGCGCTGCTGTACGCACCCGGCGCCATCCTCTTTGCCAAGGCCAAACGTGAAGTCGGCCAACCCATCTTTACCCAGATCGAAAAAGGCATTTTCGCCCTGGTGGTGATTGGCGCCCTGGTAGCGGCTTACGGCCTCTACGACGGCTTCCTAACCCTGTAATTTCTGAAAGGAGAACTGCCATGTCCAAGGTAAAACTCGGTGTCCACTCCGAAGCGGGCAAGTTACATAAGGTGTTGGTTTGCTCCCCTGGTTTAGCGCACCAGCGCCTGACCCCTAGCAATTGCGATGAGCTGCTGTTCGACGATGTGCTGTGGGTCAGCCAGGCCAAGCGCGATCACTTCGACTTTGTCACCAAAATGCGCGAGCGCGGCGTTGATGTGGTGGAGATGCATAACCTGCTGGCCGAAACCGTCAGCAACGTTGACGCCCGCAACTGGATTCTCGACCGCAAAATAACCGCCAACCAAGTCGGCCTGGGCCTGGTCAACGAGGTGCGCTCCTGGCTGGAAAGCCTAGAGCCCCGCGCGCTGGCGCAATACCTGATTGGCGGCGTGTCTGGCAGCGACTTGCCCGACCAGTTCGGCGGCAAGGCCATCGAAATGTTCCGCGGCTACCTGGGCGCCTCCAGCTTTATTTTGCCGCCGCTGCCCAACACCCAATTCACCCGTGACAACACCTGTTGGATCTACGGCGGGGTGACCCTCAACCCCATGTATTGGCCGGCCCGTCGCCAGGAAACCCTGCTGGTGACTGCCATCTACAAATTCCACCCGGACTTTGTTAACGCCGACTTCAAGGTCTGGTATGGCGACCCCGATCAGGACCACGGCGCCGCGTCGCTGGAAGGCGGTGACGTCATGCCTATCGGCAATGGCGTGGTGTTGATTGGTATGGGCGAACGCACCACCCACCAAGCCGTCGGCCAACTGGCGCAGTCCTTGTTTGCCAGCAAGGCGGCGGAACGGGTGATTGTCGCCGGCCTGCCGAAATCCCGCGCGGCCATGCATCTGGACACAGTGTTTAGCTTCTGCGACCGCGACCTGGTCACCGTATTTGCCGAAGCAGTAGACGCCATCGTGCCCTTCAGTATTCGCCCGGATGGCAACCGCCCGGATGGCCTGGATGTACGCCGCGAAGACCAGCACTTTATCAAGGTGGTCGCCGAAGCCCTGAAGCTCAAAGAGCTGCGTGTAGTGCCCACTGGCGGCAACACCTTCGAGGCCGAACGCGAGCAATGGGACGACGGTAATAACGTTGTGGCCCTGGAGCCGGGCGTGGTGGTCGGCTACGACCGCAATACCTACACCAACACCTTGCTGCGCAAAGCCGGTGTCGAGGTCATCACCATCAGCGCCGGCGAACTGGGCCGCGGCCGCGGCGGTGGCCACTGCATGACCTGCCCGATTATTCGCGACCCGATCGACTACTAATCCGCACCACCAGCCATCGGTGTCGACCCCACAAGGGCAACGACGCCGCACGCAACGCGTTTACAGGAGTTTTGAAAAATGGCGTTCAACATGCACAACCGCAGCCTGCTCAGCCTGATGCACCACAGCCAGCGCGAACTGCGCTACCTGCTGGACCTGTCCCGCGACCTGAAACGGGCGAAATACACCGGCACCGAGCAGCAGCATTTAAAGCGCAAAAACATTGCGCTGATCTTTGAAAAAACCTCGACCCGCACCCGCTGTGCCTTTGAGGTGGCGGCCTACGACCAGGGCGCCAGCGTCACCTATATCGACCCAAGCTCTTCGCAGATCGGCCACAAAGAAAGCATGAAAGACACCGCCCGCGTGCTTGGCCGCATGTTCGACGCCATCGAATATCGCGGCTACGGCCAGGAAATCGTCGAAGAGCTGGCGCAGTACGCTGGCGTACCGGTGTTTAACGGCCTGACCGCCGAATTCCACCCCACCCAGATGATTGCCGACGTGATGACCATGCGTGAGCACAGCGACAAACCGCTGCACGACATCAGCTATGCCTACCTCGGTGACGCGCGTTACAACATGGGCAACTCGCTGCTGATGATCGGCGCCAAGCTGGGCATGGACGTGCGCATTGGCGCGCCCAAAGCGCTGTGGCCAACCGATGACTTCATCAAACAATGCCAAGGCTTTGCCGAAGAAAGTGGCGCGCGTATCACCCTGACCGAAGACCCGAAAGAAGCGGTCAAGGGCGTCGACTTTATTCACACCGATGTCTGGGTTTCCATGGGCGAACCAGTGGACGCCTGGGACGAGCGCATCAAGCAACTGCTGCCCTACCAAGTGAACACCGACATGATGAAAGCCGCCGGCAACCCACGGGTGAAATTTATGCACTGCCTGCCGGCGTTCCATAACAGCGAAACCAAGGTGGGCAAAGACATCGCCAGCCGCTACCCGAACCTGGCCAACGGCGTGGAAGTGACCGAAGACGTATTCGAGTCGCCGGCCAATATCGCCTTTGAGCAAGCGGAAAACCGCATGCACACCATCAAGGCCATTCTCGTCGCGGCCATGGCCGATATCTAAGCCGCTCGCGGGGTAGCAGCGCTGCCCCGCTCTTTTTCAGGAGAACAGCTATGCGCATTGTCGTCGCCCTGGGTGGCAACGCCCTGCTGCGCCGTGGCGAGCCTATGACCGCGGATAATCAGCGGGAAAACGTCCGCATCGCCGCCGAACAAATCGCCAAAATCGCCCCTGGCAACCAACTGGTCATCGCCCATGGCAATGGCCCGCAAGTGGGCCTGCTGGCCTTGCAAGCGGCCGCTTATACCTCGGTAAATCCGTATCCGCTGGACGTACTCGGCGCCGAAACCGAAGGCATGATCGGCTATATGATCGAGCAGGAATTAGGCAATCTGCTGCCCTTTGAAGTGCCCTTCGCCACCCTGCTCACCCAGGTGGAAGTGGACGCCAACGACCCTGCCTTCCAGAACCCCACCAAGCCCATCGGCCCGGTGTATTCCAAAGAAGATGCCGAACGCTTGGCCGCCGAAAAAGGCTGGAGCATTGCCCCCGATGGCGACAAGTTTCGCCGTGTGGTGGCCAGCCCACGGCCAAAACAGATCTTTGAAATCCGCCCGGTCAAATGGCTGCTGGAACACGGCACCATTGTGATTTGCGCCGGTGGCGGCGGCATTCCCACCCGCTACAACGCCGCCGGCAAACTTGAAGGTGTGGAAGCGGTAATCGACAAAGACCTGTGCTCGGCGCTGTTGGCCGAACAACTGGAATCTGACTTGCTGGTGATCGCTACCGACGTGGCCGCCACCTATATCGACTGGGGCAAACCATCACAGAAAGCCATCGCCGAAGCGCACCCGGATGAGCTTGAGCGCCTGGGCTTTGCTGCCGGCTCCATGGGCCCGAAAGTGCAGGCTGCCTGCGAGTTCGCACGCAATACCGGCAAGGTCGCAGTGATTGGCTCGTTGGCCGATATTGAAGCCATCGTGCAAGGGAAGGCCGGTACCCGAGTTAACGCCAGCAAACCCGGCATCACCTATCGCTAACACCCGTCGTCCCCGCGCAGGCGGGGATCCAGGCGTGCAGTTTTACCCGCGAGCAATATTGCCATGCACGATTCTGGGCCCCCGCCTGCGCGGGGACGACGGAGGTCAGCTGCTTCAGACCCATCCCTGCATATCCTCAGCTCCTACCTACAGCCGGACGAGCAGCCTTGACGGCCAACAAGCTTGCCGTTGACAGTGACTCATAAGTCACAACTCGCGTCAGCATAGTCTCTCGATCAGGCGTGCCCACTTAACGGGCCGCTCTTCATCATTTTTAGTGATCGGCTATTGGCCAAGTATTTTTTAGGAGCGTGCGCTAGATGTCTCGACTTCCAGTCATCGTAGGGTTTGGTGGGTACAACGCAGCGGGCCGTAGCTCTTTTCACCATGGTTTTCGCCGTACCGTCATCGAATCAATGGACGCCGCAGCCCGCCAGGAAACCCTGGTAGGCCTGGCCGTTATGATGAAGCTGGTCAGCCTGGTCGATGGCGCCTATCAAGACAGCACAGGCAAAACCCTCAGCGCCGCCGAAATCGAACAGCGCTTTGGCACACAGATTCTGCAATCCACCCTAGTGCGCCGCATCGAAAAGCAGCATCTGGACCCCGAAGCGGTGCATTGGCAAAAAAGCCTGGAAATCGAAACCAGCGCCGCTCAACCGCTGACCTTCACCACCCAACGCAAACAACTGCCCGAGCCGCTGCCGGCGAACTGGGCAGTGGAAGACCTCGAAGACAAACAAGTACAGGTCACCATCCATGGCAGCTGCGAATTCAAAGTGGATAGCTACCGCGCCCTAAGTGTGAAATCGGCCGGGCAATTGCCGGCCGGCTTTGAGCCGAGCGAGCTGTATAACTCGCGCTTCCACCCGCGCGGCCTGCAGATGTCGGTGGTCGCCGCCACCGACGCCCTGCGCTCCACCGGTCTGGATTGGCAGACCATCGTCAGCCATGTGCAGCCCGATGAAGTGGCGGTGTTTTCCGGCAGCATCATGAGCCAGCTCGACGAAAACGGTTTTGGCGGTTTGATGCAGTCGCGCCTCAAGGGCAATCGGGTGTCGGCCAAGCAATTACCGCTGGGCTTTAACAGCATGCCCACCGACTTTATCAACGCCTATGTGCTGGGCAGCGTCGGCACCACCGGCAGCGTCACCGGCGCCTGCGCGACCTTTCTCTACAACCTGCAAAAAGCCATCGACGTGATCGCCGCCGGCCAAGTACGGGTGGCCGTTGTTGGTAACAGCGAAGCGCCGATTCTGTCCGAGTGCATCGAGGGTTACAGCGCCATGGGCGCGCTAGCCACCGAAGAAGGCCTGCGCTTGATCGAAGGCCGCGACGATGTGGACTTCCGCCGCGCCAGTCGCCCATTTGGGGAGAACTGCGGCTTTACCCTGGCTGAGTCCGCCCAGTACATCGTGCTGATGGACGACGAACTGGCCTTGGAATTGGGCGCCGATATCCATGGCGCGGTAGCCGATGTGTTTATCAACGCCGACGGCTTTAAAAAATCCATCTCCGCACCTGGCCCGGGCAACTACCTGACCGTCGCCAAGGCTGTGGCCAGCGCGGTGCAAATCGTCGGGTTGGAAGGCGTACAAAAGCGCAGTTTTATCCACGCCCATGGCTCCAGCACCCCGGCCAACCGCGTGACCGAATCCGAACTGCTGGACCGCGTGGCCTCGGCCTTTAGTATCGACAGCTGGCCGGTTACTGCCGTGAAAGCCTTTGTCGGCCACTCACTGGCCACCGCCAGTGGCGACCAGTTGATCTCGGCGTTGGGCACCTTTAAGTACGGCATTATCCCAGGCATCAAAACCATCGACGCCGTGGCCCCGGACGTGCACCAGCAACACCTGGCCATCGCCACTAAAGACCGCAACGTCGGCGCCGAACAATTGGACGTGTGCTTTATCAACTCCAAAGGCTTTGGCGGCAACAACGCCAGCGGCGTGATCCTTGCCCCCCATGTGGCCGAACGCATGCTGAAAAAGCGTCATGGCGAAGCAGCATTTTCCGCCTACGTCGCCCGCCGCGAACACACCCGCGCCAACGCCCAGGCTTATGACCAGCGCGCGCTGAATGGTCAGCTCGACATCATCTACAACTTCGGCCAAGACATGATTGAAGACCAAGCCATCGAAATAAGCGCCGAGCAGATGCGCATTCCGGGCTTTAGTCAGCCGTTGGTGTTCAAGAAGGATGAGCGGTTTAAGGACATGTTGTAGGGAAAGACTGGGGGGCCTGCACAACCCCGGCACCTGGGTCCCCGCCTGCGCGGGGACCCAGAATCTTCAACCGAGCATCAGCGTTGGTCCAGCACCCGAGCCAACCGCAACAAATCGCCACGCCAACTGGCATTCGCCGGCAAGGCCAAAAAGAACGGATTAAGGAAAGACTCACGGGCTTCATAGGTGAGCACCTCGCCGTGAATATCCAGCACCTCGCCACCCGCCCCTTCCAGCACGCCTTGTGCCGCTGCGGTGTCCCACTGCGAGGTGGGCGCCAGGCGCGGGTAACAATCCGCTGCGCCCTCTGCCAGCAGGCAGAATTTCAGCGAGCTGCCGACGTTAGCCAAGTGCAAATCACCAAACAGCGCCGCTAGGCCAGCGAGCAATTGTTCTTGCTCAGGGCTGGAATGGCGGCGACTGGCAACCACGGTAAAGCCTTGTTCCGGCTGGTTGCGTACCTTCACGGCCTGCGGCTGACCCAGGGCATCGCAACGCCAGGCGCCGATACCGGCACCGCCGTAAAAATAACGGCCGCTGGTGGGCATGCCGACTACGCCAAACAGCACCTTGCCGTTTTCCACCAGGGCAACGTTGACGGTGAACTCGTCGCTGCCGTTGATAAATTCTTTGGTGCCATCCAGCGGGTCGACGACCCACCAGCGCGTCCACTGTGCGCGTTCGCTTAAGGGGATATCGGCGGCTTCTTCGGATAACACCGGAATGCTTGGGTCCAGCGCGGTCAGACCGGCCAGCAGAATATGGTGGGCGGCCAGGTCGGCGGCGGTTACCGGTGAATCATCGGCCTTAGCCGTTACCGCTACGCCACTGCGCCAGTACGGCAGAATTGCCGCGCCGGCTTCGCGCGCCAAGGCGACCACTTGTTCCATCAGTGGCAGCACACTCATGGGCGCGGCGCCGGGGTGAATTCGCCGCGTTGGGTCAGCAGGTCGCGGGCCAGGTACAAGGCGGCCAAGGCGCGGCCTTCGCTGAATTGTGGATGCTGGGCCAGGCTCGACAGTTCATGCAGACTAAACCGCTCAACGCCCATGGGCTCCGGTTCATCGCCAGGCAAGCTTTCCGGGTACAGATCGCGGGCCAGCACCACTTGAATAACCTGGCTCATATAGCCCGGCGACAACGATAGTTCAGTCAGCAGCTCGAGTTTACGCGCACCAAAACCCGCCTCTTCCTTGAGTTCGCGGTTGGCAGCATCAAGCACGTCTTCGCCTGGTTCAATCAGGCCCTTGGGGCACGACAATTGGTAATCGTCGGTACCGCCGCAATACTCCTCCACCAGCAGCACATGCTCGTCGTCAGCCAACGCCACAACCATGACCGCGCCATAGCCTGCGCCCTTGCCCACTAAGCGCTCGTAGGTGCGCTCAACGCCATTACTAAAGCGCAGCTGCAGCTCCTCAACGCGAAACAGGCGGCTGCTTGCCACGATTTCGCGATTGAGGACGGTGGGTTTCTGACGCATGGGACGGCTCCTTGGCATGACCTGGCGGGTTATCATAACGCGGCTTTTCCGATTGTCGCCGCGCCAGATTGCGCTTAACGGCGCAATCGCCAGCCTTTTGCGCGTCCTGTCACGCCTTTTTCTGCGGAGCGAGCTGCATGCCTTTAATGCCCTGGGCCGATATCGACACCGTGCTGCTCGACATGGACGGCACGCTGCTGGACCTGCATTTCGACAACCACTTCTGGCTCGAACACCTGCCACAGCGCTTTGCCGAGGTGCATGGCCTCAGCCGCGAACAGGCCGAGGCGCAGATGCTGCCGCTGTTTCGCGAGCATGCCGGGCAGTTGAATTGGTACTGCACCGACTTCTGGACCGCTCAGCTCAATCTGCCGATTCGCGAATTGAAACGGGAAGTTGCCCACCTGATTTCCCTGCGCCCGGACGCCGACAAATTCCTAGTGGCCCTGCGTCAGGCTGGCAAACGCGTGGTGCTGATCACCAATGCCCACCGCGATTCGCTGTCACTGAAAATGGAGCGCATTGAACTGGCGCCCTATTTCGATCGCCTGATCAGCTCCCACGACTATGGTTACCCTAAAGAAGACCAGCGTTTTTGGGCCGCCCTGCAAGCGGACTTTGCCTTCGAGCCAAGCCGCAGCCTGTTTATCGACGACAGCCTGCCGATTCTGCGCAGCGCCCGCGACTATGGCGTGGCCCACCTGCTGGCAGTGCGCGAGCCGGACAGCCGCAAAGGCCCCAAAGACACGGAAGAATTCCCGGCGGTGGAAGATTACCGCCTGCTAATCGACGGGCTGGTTTGAACACTTTGCGTAGGACGGGCTGATGGACATCAAGCAGTTGAAGTTTTTGATCGCCCTCGACGAAACCCGTCACTTTGGCCAGGCGGCGGCGCGCTGCCATGTCACCCAACCGACCTTGTCGATGCGCCTGCGCAGCCTGGAGGAAGAGCTGCAATTGCCGTTGGTGCTGCGTGGTCAGCGCTTTGAAGGCTTTACCGAATCTGGCGAGCGGGTGCTGGCCTGGGCGCGCAGTGTGATTGCCGCCTACGACGGCCTTAACGCAGAAGCGGCGGCCTGTCGTGGCAGCTTGATCGGCACCTTGCGTTTGGGCGTGGTGCCGCTGTCCAGCTACGACCCGATGCCGTTGCTGCAGCGCCTGCACCAGCAACACCCCAGCCTGCGTTTTGAGTTATCGGCGCTAAGCTCCGAGCAAATTCTTGAGCAGTTGGCGAGCAATCGCCTGGACCTCGGCGTGTCCTACCTCGACCGCCTGAACGCTGAGCACTTCGACAGCCTTAACCTGATGCAAACCCGCATGGGCCTGCTCTATGACCAGCGTTTTTTCCGTTTTGAAGCGGCCGAACTGACCTGGGAAGCACTGATCAACCTGCCCTTGGGCATGCTTTCCAGCGGCATGCATTTTCGCCAATCGATCAACCACAACTTCCGCAGCCGTGGCCTGACGCCAACCCCGCTGCTGGAGACCGATGTGGTGCATCAGTTGGTCCAAGCCGTTCACGGCGGCCTGTGCTGCGCGATCATGCCGCTCTATGGCGGCCTCGATATGCTGGCCAAACACCTCAAGCTGCAACCCATCGAAGACGCCCAAACCCTTGCTCCGCTGGGCCTGATCATGCGCCGTAGCGCACCGCGTTCCTCGCTGGCCGAAGCCTGCTTTCAGGAAGCCGGCGCGATGCTGCTGGAGTCGTAACCTGGCGTAGGGTGTGCTGCGCGCACCGTTAGCGCACATGCGTTAAGCGCTCGGTGCGCACAGCACACCCTACGGATATATCTCCGAGAGCCACTCATCATCGACGGCATCTATCAGCGCATCAGCACTGGCGATTAGACGTCATTACACAACCGGCCTAACCTGTTCAAATAACGATCAACCGAACCTCGTGCAACTCGGTGACGATAATGAACGCTAAGCGCCAACCCCTGGCGTCGGCCGATGCCGGCGCTGTTGCTGACTCCCTGATTGAAGCTAGCCAGAGCTACAGCTTTTGTGAGCTGGAGCACAGTGTGGCCGCGCCTGCCGAGCTGGCTGAAGAAGTGGCGCTGGCCATTGCCTTTAACGGCATCAGCCAGGCGGTGATGCTGGTTTCGCCCAATGATCTGGAAGATTTTGTCATCGGCTTTGCCTTGGGCAGCGGCATTGTCGAGTCCATCGACGAAATTTATGACCTCAAGCTCAGCGGCTGTGGCTCCGCCCGTCAAGCCGAGGTGCAGATCAGCAGTCGCGCCTTTTGGAACCTTAAGCAGCAACGCCGGCAAATGACCGGCACCAGCGGCTGCGGCCTGTGTGGCGTAGAAGCCGTGGAGCAAGCATTGCCGCAGCTCACCGCTCTGACTCAAGCGCCTTTACCGCCCGCCAGCTGGCTAGTTGGCCTGCGCGACCGAATCAATGCCTTCCAGCCCCTGGGCCAACACTGCGGCGCCGTGCATGCCGCGCTATTTATGAACAACCAAGGCGAGGTGCTGCTGGGCCGCGAAGATATCGGCCGGCACAACGCCCTCGACAAACTGATCGGTGCCCTCACCCGCCAGCAGATTTCCACCACCGGCGGCCTGGCCCTGGTGACCAGCCGCTGCAGCCTGGAGCTCATCCAGAAAGTGCTGCGCGCCGGCATCACCACCCTGGTCAGCCTGTCGGCGCCCACCGGCCTGGCCGTGCAGTGGGCACGCCGCCACAACCTTAATCTGATCCACCTGCCGCATAAAAATGCGCCGCGGGTCTACAGCCCGGAGTTTGCACAATGAGCCATCACGTCGACCCTAACCCAACCCAACGCTACAAGCCGTACAAAGGCGCAGCGGGCGGCTGGGGCGCGCTGAAAAGCGTGGCGCACTTCTGGCTGGAAAGTGATAACGCCCTGAAAAACATCCGTGCACTGCTGAAAACCAACCAGCACGGCGGCTTTGACTGCCCCGGCTGCGCCTGGGGTGAGTCGGCAGAAAGCGGTATGGTCAAGTTCTGCGAGAACGGCGCCAAGGCGGTCAACTGGGAAGCCACTAAACGCCGGGTAGACGCAGCCTTTTTTGCCAAACACAGCGTCAGCACCTTGCGCGAGCAAAGCGACTATTGGCTGGAATACCAAGGTCGACTGACCGAACCGATGGCCTACGACCCGGCCAGCGACCACTACAAACCGATCAGTTGGGATGCCGCCTTCGAGCTGATCGCAGGCCACCTCAACGCCCTGGCCAGCCCTAACCAGGCCGAGTTCTACACCTCGGGTCGGGCCAGCAACGAGGCCGCCTTTCTCTATCAATTGTTCGTGCGCGCCTACGGCACCAACAACTTCCCCGACTGCTCGAACATGTGCCACGAAGCCAGCGGTGTGGCGTTGGGGCAAAGCGTCGGGGTTGGCAAAGGCACAGTCACCTTTGACGACTTTGAACATGCAGAGGCTATTTTTGTTATCGGCCAGAACCCCGGCACCAACCACCCGCGCATGCTCGAACCGCTGCGCGAAGCGGTAAAACGTGGCGCCCAGGTGGTGTGTTTGAACCCGCTAAAAGAGCGCGGCCTGGAGCGTTTCCAGCATCCGCAGCACCCGATTGAAATGCTCAGCAACGGCGATCGCCCAACCAGCACCACCTTTTTCCGCCCGGCCCTCGGGGGCGATATGGCGGCGCTACGTGGCATGGCTAAATTCCTGCTCAAGTGGGACCGTGAAGCCCAGGCCAAAGGCAAATCGACGGTATTCGATCACGCCTTTATTGCCCAGCACACCACCCAGGTTGAGGCTTATCTGGAAGTGGTTGAAGCCACCAGTTGGGAGCATATCGTCGAGCAATCCGGCCTGAGCAAAGCCGAGATCGAGCAGATGGCGCACATCTATCGCAACGCCGAGCGCGTGATTATGTGCTGGGCCATGGGCGTGACGCAGCACCGCCACTCGGTGCCGACCATTCAGGAAATCGCCAACCTGATGCTGCTGCGCGGCAATGTTGGTAAGCCCGGTGCCGGCCTGTGTCCTGTACGCGGCCACAGCAACGTACAGGGTGACCGCACCATGGGCATCAACGACCGGCCACCGGCGTTTTTCCTTGATGCGCTGGAGCGCCGCTTCGACTTTAAAGTGCCGCGCGAATTTGGCCACAACACCGTCGAAGCCATTCACGCCATGCTTGATGGTAAGGCCAAGGTTTTTATCGGCCTGGGCGGCAACTTCGCCCAAGCCACGCCGGACTCCCCGCGCGCGCACCAAGCCCTGCAAAACTGCGACCTCACCGTGCAGATCAGCACCAAGCTCAACCGCAGCCACCTGACCATCGGCAAACAAGCGCTGATTCTGCCGTGCCTGGGCCGCACCGATATCGACAAACAAGCCAACGGCCCGCAAGCGGTGACCGTGGAAGACTCCTTTAGCATGGTGCACGCCTCCAACGGCCAGTTGCAGCCGCTGAGCAAACAGATGCGCTCGGAGCCGGCGATTGTCGCCGGTATCGCTGCTGCGACCCTGGGTAACAAACCGGTGAACTGGCAGTGGCTGATCGAAGACTACGACCGCATCCGCGAACTGATCGCCGATGTGGTGCCAGGCTTCCAAGGCTTTAACCAGCGCGCCCGTGAAGAGGGTGGTTTCTACTTGGGGAACGCGGCAGGGCAACGGCGCTGGAATACCGCCTCCGGCCTGGCCAACTTCAAGGCCAATCAACTGCCGGTAGACCTGATCCACGAAGGCATTCGCGCCCGTGGTGAAGTGCCGGACCTGATCATGCAAACCATGCGCTCCCACGACCAATACAACACCACCATCTACGGCCTCGACGACCGTTACCGTGGCGTAAAAGGCCAGCGCGATGTGATCTTCGCCAACGAAGCCGACATCATCCGCCTGGGCTATAAGCCGGGGCAGAAGGTCGATGTGTTGTCGTTATGGGGCGATGGCCGTGAGCGGCGTATCAAAGGTTTTACCCTGCTGGCCTTCGACATTCCGGCTGGGCAGGCCGCCGCTTACTACCCAGAGACCAACCCGCTGGTGCCGCTGGAAAGCGTGGGCGATGGCAGCCATACGCCGACCTCGAAGTTTGTCGCCATTCGCTTTGAAGCGGCGCGCGATAACGGGCGGATTATCTAACTTCATCGCTTGCCCTGGCCCTCTCCCCCGGCCCCTCTCCCGCAAGCGGGCGAGGGGTGCCGCGTCTCTCGAGACTGTAACGCGACCAGCGGCTTTTGATCTTCTTTCGGCCTACTCGACCTTCTCTACCCCAATCACCCAAGGCTCAAAGCGTTTGCCGAAGGCCAGCGCTACCCGCACCTTGTTACGGTCTTCTGCATCGCGCCCATACAACGGCCACTCGCGAAACACCTCACTCCACTGACTGGGTACATTCAGTTCGTTGAGGTCGGCATACAGGGAATAGTCATTGCTGCTATCGCTTACGCCGTAATAGCGCGTACCCACGCGCAAGCCGGCACGCGCTATCGCGTAATGCCTGGTATCCGGATAACGCTCACGTAAGCTGGCGGCGTCCAGTCCGGCATCGACCACATACAAGCGCGTAGTGATGGCACTTAGGCGCTGCAGTTCGTAGTCGGCTTCGTCCATTGCCACCTTGGCTTTGGCGTCATCCGGTGCCGCTAGCGCTGCTTGTTGGCTGCTTGCCAAGGCCGCCTGCGCCGCTTTTAACTGCGCCTGGTAATAGGGGCCATCCAGCTCCAGCACCACCAAGCCTTCGCGCTCTTGACGGTTGCGCCAGTGGGTCTGGCTGTCGTCGGGCACCCTAAAGCCCAGCGCCCGCAGCTTGTCGGCAGTAACCCAGCCATCCGCCACCCGCCAATCCAAACGCAACACGCGGCTGGCGTAGTCGCGGTCATCCAGAAAGCCGCGATACGCTACCGACAGCTCGCGTTCGGACAATTGCAATACGCTGTCCGGCTCGCCGCTGCGGTTGTAATACACGCCACCCAGTGCCAGCGCATTGGTCAGCAGAATCAGCCCGGTACCCAGCCAGAACGTTCGCTTTAACGGGCTCATGGCGTCACCTGCGTGGTCTTGGCGGTGTATTTACGCAGGCGCTGCATCAGCACCAGCAGCAACACGGCGATAACGCCGATGGCGAGGAAGAACAGGTATTTGGGCAACGCCTCCCACCACCAGTCAAACAGCTTGGTGTACAGAAACAACACGCCAAATACCGTGCTGGTGGTACTTACCTCACGCCAGCCGCGACGGATACCCAGCCATACACCCAGGCCCGCGATAACAAAACCTAGGTACTGGTAAAGCGACTCCACGGTTTTGCTGTCGAGCGCCAGGTAACTGCCCTCGCCCCAGAACGACAGCACCAGCACCGGAAAAAAGATAAACAGCAGGGCAAATATCCGGTACAGCGCCGCAAAGCCGGGAAAGCGCGCGTGGTTGAGCACCAGCGGCAAGCAGAACAGCACGACGGCCGACGGAAAGAAGTTCTCCGGTCGATCGCCCACCGACAGCCAATAACCGCCACCAAAGGCCCCCACCCGCGCGGCAATATAGCCGCCCACGCAAATCAGCCCCGCCGCCAACAACAGCCGCAGGTTGCATTGATAGGCCAATAGAAACGCGAGCATGCCCCAGGGGATCAGGGCTTTGTCAGAGGGGGTGATATTGAAGATCTGCCCGGCCAGTGACAGGTTGAGCACAAAGGCGACAAAACACAAAAGCGCCGCCAGCTTGGTGTAATAGCCGGAGCGGTCGTGGCCATGCAGCCAGACGGTCAGCGCGAAGGTGCTAAGTGTGGTGCCGAGCAGAATCGCCACCTGCACGGTTTCGCTAAACATGCCCCAGAACTGGTGAAACAGAAAAAACAGGCTCGCTGCCAAGGCCAACGCGCCAAAAAACGAAGCCGCGCGCATGCCCAGCGACAGCTGCCGCGAGCGCTCGTCGGCGTCGATGTTCAGGGTGGTGGAAAAGTGCTGCAGCAGCTGCCGATGATGCTCATCAACCTGCTGACGTTGCTCGGGGGCGAGGGTCAGTACGTTCTCGGCTTGCAGCTGCTTGAGCTCCAAACGAAACGCCTCGATCTGACCGAGTCGTTGCTGTGCCTGTTCGGCGTTCATGCCGGCTCCTTGGCGGGGGGAAGTGCAGGCGATTCTGGCAGATAACCGCAGGGTGTGCTGTGACACGTCAATCGCCGCCGCGCACACTTATTCACCTGGCTGCCAAGAAGCTTCAGACCTCAGCCAAAATTCAAAAGTTTCCGCGTAAAAACATATATTTAGAGAATGTGAGCGAAGCGCTACCAGCCGTCGATTAGACCTTGTTTATGTACCGGTGCCGATACACGATCGCGCCGTCTCTCTTACACAGGTTTGGCCTTTATGAAGTATTCCTCCCTGCTGATGTGTTCCGTCCTGTTTGCCGGTCAGGCGTTTGCCGCCGAGGGCAACCTGCCTGCGGGCGTTGGTGGCGCCCTGGGTGGCGTGCTGGGCTCGGTGGTGGGTGAACAGGTCGGCGGTTCCACCGGCGCAGCGATTGGTGCTGGCGTGGGTGGTGCAGGTGGCGCGGCTGTTGGCGCACGTAAGGGTAATAAAACCGAGGCGGCCATTGGTGGTGGCCTGGGCGCCGCAGGCGGCAACGTTATCGGTAACAAGGTCGGAGGCAGCACCGGCGGCGTGATCGGCGCAGGCCTTGGCGGTGCCGCCGGTGGCGCGCTGGGTAACAACTACGGCAGCGCCAGCCAGGCCGATGCCGAGCGCGAAAGCCACGGCAAGCGCCGCAACTCTCGCCACGACAATGGCCATCACTACGGCCACAAGAAGAACAAACACCGTCGTCACGATTGAATAAAAAAACCGCCCCGTAGGGCGGTTTTTTTTGCTCCGTGCATCGCCTGCGCACACCGTGCGCTGAGCCCCACCTTAACGGACGAGGTCGCTCAGCGCTTGGCGCAACCCATCTGGAATACTTACCGGCCGATTGCTTTCGCGATCCACAAACACGTGGACAAACCGCCCCGCCGCGCAGGCTTCTGCTTCGCCGGCCTTAAACACCGCCAACTCATACTGCACCGAGCTATTGCCCAATTTGCCAACCCGCAGGCCGATGTCGATGCGTTCGGGAAAGGCGATGGAGGCGAAGTAGTCGCAAGACGAGCTGACCACAAAGCCCACCACCGCACCGCTGTGGATATCCAGGCCCCCGACTTCGATCAGGTAGGTATTCACCGCGCTGTCGAAAAAGCTGTAGTAGGTGACGTTGTTTACATGGCCGTAGATGTCGTTGTCATGCCAGCGCGTGGTGATCGGCTGGAAGTGGGCATAGTCGCTGCGCAGGTGTTGGCGGTCGGTCATGGGGTATTCCGTTAATAAGCGGCTTGATAGATCGCCAAGGCATCGGCTTCGGTTACTTCACGCGGGTTATTCACCAGCAGACGTTGTTGCAGCATGGCGTCGCTGGCCAGCTTGGCGAGCATGTCTTGCGGCACACCGGCATCACGCAAACGGCTGGGCAAACCATGGCGTTCGTTAAGCGCCGACAGCTCGGCAATAAATTGCTCGGTCAGGCTGTGCGCATCGCCAGCCTGGAGTTTGTCGCCCAATAACAGCGGCGCCAGTTCGGCGTACAAGGCATTGGCCGCCGAGGCATTGAAGCGCAGCACATGGGGCAGCACCAGCGCATTGCTCAGGCCATGGGGGATATGGAAATGCCCGCCCAGGGGATAAGCCAGCGCATGCACCGCTGCCACGGGCGCGTTGGCAAAGGCTTGGCCGGCGAGCAAGGCGCCCAATAGCATGGCTTGTCGCGCGCTGCGGTTCTGGCCGTTGTGCACGGCTTCATGCAGGTTGGCGGCAAGCAGGCGCAAGGCTTCACGCGCGAGCAAATCCGACAGCGGGTTTTTCTTTAGCGCGCTGGTGTAGGACTCGATAGCGTGCACCATGGCGTCGATGCCGGTAGCGGCGGTTACAGCAGGCGGCAGGCCCAAGGTCAGGTCGGCGTCCAACAGCGCCAAGTCGGGCAACAGCAGCGGCGACACCACGCCCATCTTGGTGGTTTCGCCGGTGGTGATAATGGCAATCTGCGTCACTTCCGAACCGGTACCAGCCGTGGTTGGCACTTGGATCAATGGCAGGCGTTGACCCTTGGCATTGCCCACGCCGTAGATATCTTTGAGTTCCTGCTTGCACGCGGGATGAGCCAGCAGCGCCACCAGCTTGGCGACATCCATCGAACTGCCGCCGCCAAAGCCGATGATCAACTGCGCGTGCAACTCGCGGGCTTGGGTCACCGCCTTGAGCACGATGGCTTCGGGCGGGTCGGCCACCACTTGGTCGAACACCGCTACGCTCAGGCCTTCGTCGCTAAAGCCCGGCAGCACCTCATTTAGCAAGCCGAACTTGGTGATGCCGGGGTCGGTGACGATCAGCACTGAACTGGCGCCGCGCTCGCGGCAAAGCGCAGCCAGGCGGCGGGCGGAGCCGGATTCGCAGATGATCTGTGCGGTGGTAGCAAAGCTGAACGGATGCATGGCGATCTCCTCAGGTAAACGTGTGCTCAAGGCTGCTGGCGAGCAAAAAACGCCCAGATGGCTTCAGGCGCATTAAAGCCGGCAACGGTTTTGCCGAGCATGCGCGGGGCGCGGTAGATGGCTTGTGGGAGCAAGTGGCCGCCACCGACAACGGTGTACAGGCCCACTTCATGCTTATCTGCGGCCCGCCATTGTTCGAAACGAACCGATGGGCTGGGTTCCTGGCGGGTGGCGGTATTGGCCGGGTAACCCGCCAAGCCGGCAAAGTAATTGGCGGTCTCGGCCGCAGAACGCACGGTGCCGCGATTGCCCAGGCCAAACAGGGTGACCACGCCACCGTTATACGGATTGATCGGATCGTCAGTGCCGTTGACCACCAGCACCGAAGTGGCCTGCCCGGAAGCCTTGCAGTCGAGGTTATCCGCCGTCGGCAAGTTCGCCGCTACCGCTGCTACACCCGCGAGCAACTGCGGTTCTTCCAACGCAAAACGGAAACCCAGATGGCCGCCGCTGGAATAACCGGTGAGAAACACCCGCGCACTGTCGGTGTGTTGCTGCTCGGCAAAGCGCTGAATCAAAGCGCGGATAAAGCCTTTGTCATCGATGTTCTGCTTGCGCGCGGCGTAGTCCGCGACCTTGCGGCAGTCGTTCCAGTTGTTCTCAAAGCCCTGGGGGTAGACCACGGCAAAGCCATGGGCATCGGCCAAGCGTTCGTATTCGTAGCCGGTAAAGAGGCGGATGTCCTCACTGGTTTGCAGCGAGCCATGCAGCACAAATAGCAAAGGCGCGTTGGCCGGCAGGTTTTTCGGAATGTAGTAGCTGTACTGACGGTCCAGCGCGCCGACCTGAATATGCTCGGTTTGCAGGCTGGCGCTAAGGGTTGGCTGCGCCGGCTTGGGGGCGTAGACAAAGTAGGCGTAGAGGCCAGCGGCAATGGCCAGTAGGGCCAGTAAAACGCGAAAAACGGTTTTCAATCGGCACCCTCTTTTTATTGTTATGGGTGCACACAGCCTGCCTCGTAGGGTGTGCTGTGCGCACCATGACGTTTACGCGTAAATTGCTCGGTGCGCATAGCGCACCCTACGGCGCGGACTCAAAACGCGAAATGCGCCTCCGGCAACGCCATCAAACAATCCGCACCGCCCAAGAGCATCTCGCGGTGGCTACTCACCCGCGGTAATACGCGGCGCATGTAGAACAACGCGCTGATCAGCTTGGCTTGGTAGAAATCCACCTCCCCCGTGCCGGCATCCAGGGCATCCTGCGCCCGCGCCGCCGCTTGCAGCCACAGACCGGCGAGCAGCAGGTAGGAGCTGTATTGCAGGAAGTCCACCGAGCAGGCGCCGATTTCCTGCGGGTCGCGGTTGGCCGCCTCCAGCACTTGGCGGGTCAGGTCGCGCCATTCGTGCAGGCGTTCTTGCAGCGGCTGCACCAATTCGCTCAGTTCGCTGCGGTGCGCTTGCGCTTCGCACAGGGCAGCAAATTCGTCTTGCAGGGCGTTGAGCTCGGCGCCGCCATCCCCCATCAGTTTGCGCCGGATAAAGTCCAACGCCTGGATGCCGTTGGTGCCTTCGTAGATCTGCGTGATGCGGCTGTCGCGCATCAGCTGCT
>CAZIWV010000047.1:0-31429 GCA_964543145.1 uncultured Pseudomonas sp. | reverse complement strand
CCATCGAAGAACGCGTCAAGAAAATCGTTGCCGAGCAACTGGGCGTCAAAGAAGAAGAAGTGACCAACAGCGCTTCCTTCGTTGAAGATCTGGGTGCCGACTCCCTTGACACCGTTGAACTGGTGATGGCTCTGGAAGAGGAATTCGAAACCGAAATCCCGGACGAGCAAGCCGAAAAGATCACCACCGTTCAGGAAGCTATCGATTACGTTACCGCTCACGCGTAATAACCTGTAATCGTCGACTCCCGACTTGGAAAAGCCGCACTGCCCACAAGGCGTGCGGTTTTTCTTTAAGCGCATGTATAGCGCTGTGTAAAACGCATAAGAGGAGATTGCTGTGTCGCGTAGACGCGTCGTGGTCACCGGTATGGGCATGTTGTCGCCCCTGGGTACCGATGTTCCAAGCAGCTGGCAGGGTATTTTGGCCGGCCAAAGTGGTATTGGCCTGATTGAGCATACGGACCTTTCCGCCTTCACCACCCGTATCGGCGGCTCGGTGAAAGGCTTCAACGTCGAGGATTACCTCTCGGCCAAAGATGCTCGCAAAATCGACCTGTTCATTCAGTACGGCCTCGCCGCCAGCTTTCAAGCTGTGCGTGACGCTGGTCTGGAAGTCACCGACGCCAACCGTGAGCGCATTGGCGTAGCCATGGGTTCGGGCATTGGCGGCCTGACCAATATCGAGACAAACTGCAAAGCCCTGTTCGACCAAGGCCCGCGGCGCATTTCGCCATTTTTTGTGCCTGGCTCGATCATCAATATGATTTCCGGCTTTCTGTCGATCCATTTGGGTCTACAGGGGCCTAACTACGCCATCGCCACCGCCTGTACCACCGGCACGCATTGCATCGGCATGGCCGCGCGCAATATTGCCTACGGTGAAGCGGACGTGATGATTGCTGGCGGCGCCGAGATGGCCGCCTGTGGTCTGGGGATCGGCGGTTTCGCTGCAGCCCGCGCCATGTCCACCCGCAATGACGATCCGACCCGCGCTAGCCGCCCTTGGGATAAAGGCCGCGATGGCTTTGTTCTGGCCGACGGTTCCGGTGCCTTGGTGCTGGAAGAGTTGGAACACGCCAAGGCCCGTGGCGCGCGTATCTACGCCGAGCTGATCGGCTTCGGCATGAGCGGCGATGCCTACCATATGACTTCGCCGCCCGAAGACGGCGCCGGCGCTGCCCGCTGCATCCGCAATGCCCTGCGCGACGCCAATGTAAACGTCGACCAAGTGCAGTACATCAACGCCCACGGCACTTCGACGCCCACTGGCGACCGTGCCGAAGCGGAAGCGGTGAAGTCGGTGTTTGGCGACCACGCCTACAAGCTGGCGGTGAGCTCCACCAAGTCGATGACCGGCCACCTGTTGGGCGCCGCGGGTGCGGTTGAGGCGATCTTCAGCGTCCTGGCAATCCGTGATCAGGTGGCGCCGCCGACCATCAACCTTGAAGAGCCGGATGAAGGCTGCGACCTCGACTTCGTGCCCCATGAAGCGCGCAGCATGCCGATTGATGTAGTGGTCTCCAACTCGTTCGGCTTTGGCGGTACCAACGGCTCCCTGGTGTTCCGCCGGTTCGCTGAGTAATGCTGAGCTGGGTGGATGGTCGCCCGCAGCAGGCCGTGGCCCTTACGGATCGCGGCCTGGCGTATGGCGATGGTCTGTTCGAGACCCTCGGCGTCAAGCACGGGCGGCCGCAGCTGCTTGAGCGACACCTGGCACGGCTTGCCGATGGCTGCCAACGCTTATCTATCCCCGTCGACCTGAACCTAGTCCGTACTGAGCTGCTGGCGTTTGCTGCCGAAGTGGGGGAGGGCGTGGCCAAGCTGATCCTTACCCGGGGTGATGGTTTGCGCGGTTATGCGGCACCTGCCACAGCTATTGCGCGACGCATCCTTCAAGCAGCCCCAGCGCCGGCCTACCCGGTCAATAACGCCGAGCAAGGCGTGCGCCTGTTCCCGTGTGCCACCCGTTTGGCCGAGCAACCGCTGTTGGCTGGCCTCAAGCACCTCAATCGCCTGGAGCAGGTATTAGCCCGCTCGGAGTGGCAGGACAGCGACCACGCCGAAGGGCTGATGCTGGATATTTCCGGCCGGGTGATTGAAGGCGTCTACAGCAACCTGTTTATCGTCCGTGATGGCGTACTCACCACCCCCGAACTCTCACGTTCCGGTGTGGCCGGTGTCATGCGTGCCGAGCTGTTGGCGCAGGCCGAAAGCCTCGGCATAGCAGTGTCGGTGCAAGCGCTTAGCTATGAACAGCTGCTCGCTGCCGATGAAGTATTCCTCTGCAACAGCCTCTACGGCGTGTGGCCGGTGTGCGCGCTACAAGCGCACAGCTGGCCGGTTGGGCCGCTCACCCGTAAACTGCAGCGCATCGCCCGCGACCTACTGGACTGCTAATTCGTGATTCGTAAATTACTGCTGCTATTGGAAGGCGGAGTGCTGCTGGCCGGCTTGCTGCTGGCTTTTTTCGTCTGGCAGCAAAACAGCGCGCTTAAGCAGCCGTTGAATGTGCCCGCTGGTTATGTGATGGAAGTGCCGGCCGGAGCGACGCCCGGTGGTGTGCTTAAGCGGCTGGAAAGCGAAGGCGTGTTGCATGACGCGTTTTGGCTGCGTTTGTACTGGCGCTTCAACCTGTCTGGCCAAGCCCTGCATAGCGGCGAGTATCAGCTCAACCCCGGCGCCACCGCCAAGGATATGTTGGCGCTCTGGCAGCGCGGCGACGTGGTGCAATACAGCCTGACCCTGGTCGAAGGCTGGAACTTCCGCCAAGTCCGTGCCGCACTCGCCAAGCAGGCCAAGCTCGCGCAAACCATCACCGACCTCACCGATGCCCAGGTGATGGAGCGCGTCGGCCAGCCAGGCGTGTTTCCCGAAGGTCGCTTCTTCCCAGACACCTACCGCTATGTACGCGGCATGAGTGACGTCGATCTGCTCAAGCAAGCCTTCGCCCGTTTGGCCGCCGTGCTGGACGAGGAATGGCAACAGCGTTCGGCTGATGTGCCGTACAAGGACGCCTACGATGCTTTGATCATGGCCTCAATGATTGAAAAGGAAACCGGTGTGCCGCAAGAGCGCGGGCAGATTGCTGGCGTATTTGTCCGCCGCCTGCAACAAGGCATGCAATTGCAAACCGACCCTACCGTGATCTACGGCCTGGGCGAACGCTACACCGGCAAGCTGACCCGCGCCCATCTGCGCGAAGCCACGCCCTATAACACCTACGTCATTGCCGGCATGCCGCCAACGCCGATTGCCATGGTCGGCCGTGAGGCCATTCACGCCGCATTGAACCCGGTCGATGGCCAGAGCCTGTATTTTGTCGCCCGTGGCGATGGCAGCCATGTATTCTCCGACGACCTCGATGCCCACAACCGAGCGGTGCGCGAGTTTCAACTCAAGCGACGCGCCGACTACCGTTCCAGCCCGGCCCCTGTGCCGGCTGTGCAATAAGCCCGCTTTGCAATAAATCATGTAAGGACCGCCTGTGACTGGCCTGTTTATTACCCTCGAAGGACCGGAAGGCGCCGGCAAAAGCACTAACCGCGAATACCTGGCGGCGCATTTGCGCGCCCAGGGTTTGGACGTGGTGCTAAGCCGCGAGCCCGGCGGTACGCCTTTGGCTGAGCGCGTCCGCGAACTGTTGCTGGCGCCCAGCGACGAGCCGATGGCTGCTGATACCGAATTGCTGTTGGTCTTTGCCGCTCGCGCGCAACACCTGGCGCAGGTTATTCGCCCAGCGCTGGCGCGCGGCGCGGTGGTGCTCTGTGATCGGTTTACCGATGCCACCTACGCCTATCAAGGTGGTGGTCGCGGCTTGCCGAAAGAGCGCATCGCCGCGTTGGAAACCTTTGTCCAAGGCGAATTACGCCCCGACCTGACGTTGATTTTCGATTTGCCGGTAGAAGTCGGCCTGGCCCGTGCCAGCGCCCGCGGCCGTCTGGACCGTTTCGAACAAGAAGGGCGGACCTTCTTCGACGCCGTGCGCCATGCCTACCTGGAGCGTGCCGCCGCCGAGCCGCAACGCTACCGCGTAGTTGACGCCGCGCAGACCCTAAGTGAGGTGCAAGTGGCGCTCGACGCCTTGTTGCCGGAACTGCTGGAGCGCGCCCGTGGCTGACGTGTTTCCCTGGCAGGCCTCGCTCTGGCAAACCCTGGCCGGCCGTGCCCAGCACGCCCACGCTTATTTGCTCCATGGCCCAGCCGGTATCGGCAAGCGCGCCATGGCAGAAAACCTGATGGCTGCGCTGTTGTGTCGCGCTCCGGAGAACCTACGGGCCTGCGGGCAGTGTAAATCCTGCATGTTGTTGGCCGCCGGCACCCATCCGGACAACTTTATTCTTGAGCCCGAAGAGGCCGACAAGGCGATCAAGGTTGACCAAGTGCGCGAGCTGGTCAGCTTTGTGGTGCAGACCGCGCAGATGGGCGGGCGCAAAGTGGTGCTGGTCGAGCCGGCCGAGTCGATGAACCTCAATGCCGCCAACGCCCTACTGAAAAGCCTGGAAGAACCGTCTGGCGACACCGTGCTCTTGCTGGTCTGCCACCAACCCAGCCGCCTGTTACCGACGGTCAAAAGCCGCTGCGTGCAACAGGCTTGCCCGCTGCCGACAGAAGCGCAGAGCCTGGCTTGGCTGGCTGACGCGCTGCCCGATTGCACGCTTGAGGAACGCAGTGAGCTGCTCAGCCTTGCCGCCGGCTCGCCGCTCAATGCCGTCAAGCTCAACGCCCAAGGCGTGCGCGAGCAACGCGCGTTGGTGGTCGACGGGGTGAAAAAGCTGCTCAAGCAACAAGTGGCCGCCAGTCAACTGGCCGAGGGCTGGAACAGCATCCCGTTGCTGCAGCTGTTCGACTGGTTCTGCGAGTGGACGCAACTGATGCTGCGCTACCAGCTGACCAAGGACGAAGACGGCCTCGGTTTAACCGATATGCGCAAGGTCGTGCAGTACCTCGCCGACAAATCGGCACAGGCCAAAGTGTTGGCGATTCAGGACTGGTTACTGGCGCAGCGGCAAAAAGTGCTGGGCAAAGCCAACTTGAATCGTGTTTTGCTACTCGAAGCACTCCTTGTGCAGTGGGCAAGCCTGCCCGGACAAGGCTAGAATCAGTCCCTGAATCAGTAGCTAGGAATGCAGCATGAGCATGCCACCCAACCTTGGCCCACGTAACGGAATACTGTCCCTGACCATCAAGGACAAATCCGTGCTCTATGCCGCGTACATGCCTTTCATCAAAAACGGCGGTTTGTTCATCCCCACCAACAAGAGCTACAAGTTGGGCGACGAGGTGTTCATGCTGCTCAACCTGATGGACGAACCGGAAAAAATCCCGGTTGCCGGCAAAGTCGTCTGGATTACCCCCAAAGGTGCTCAAGGCAACCGTGCCGCCGGTGTTGGCGTGCAGTTCAACGACGGTGACAACACCGCCCGCAACAAAATCGAAACCTACCTGGCCGGCGCGCTGACCTCCGATCGCCCGACCCACACGATGTAAGCCCAGCCGCTAATGCTCGTCGACTCCCACTGTCACCTCGATCGCCTCGACCTGGCCGCCCATGGCGGCTCTCTGGATGCCGCGCTGGATGCCGCCCGCGCCCGCGGTGTCGGCCATTTCCTCTGTATTGGCGTCAGTGCCGATAACGCCGCCGCAGTAAAAGCCCTGGCCGAGCGTTACGCCGACGTCGATTGTTCGGTTGGCGTGCACCCGCTAGACCTCGAGCCCGGCGCTGCCCCGGCCCTCGACTGGCTGCTCAAAGAGCTCGACCACCCGCGTGTAGTCGCCATCGGCGAAACCGGCCTGGACTACCACTACGAACCCGAAGCCGCCGAGCTGCAGCGCGAAGCCTTCCGCCTGCACCTGCAAGCGGCGAACATCACCGGCAAACCGGTGATCGTCCACACCCGCGAAGCCCGTGCCGATACCCTCGAACTGCTGCGCGAAGCCGCCTTGCCTAACGCCGGTGTGTTGCACTGCTTCACCGAAGACTGGCCGATGGCCAAGGCCGCGCTGGACCTGGGCTTCTACATTTCCCTGTCCGGCATCGTCACCTTTCGCAACGCCGACGCCCTGCGCGAAGTCGCCCGCCAAGTCCCTGCCGACCGCCTCCTAGTCGAAACCGACGCCCCCTACCTGGCGCCGATCCCCTACCGCGGCAAACCCAACCTGCCGCAATACGTACGCGAAGTCGCCGAATTCCTCGCCCAGCATCGCGGCGTCGACTACGAAACCTTCTCCGCGCAGACCAGCGAAAACTTCAAACGCCTATTCCCCCTGGCCCACGTAGCCGAATAACCGTGGCGTACCCGTTTTGGGCTTTGGCTTTATGGCCAGCGCAGCGAAGCCGCCCTTGATCTTGATCAACCGTACGCAGAATTTCGCTTTTAGAGCGTCGCGAGCGAAGGCCAGGCAAGGCGGAGGTAGGGCGAGAAAGCGCAGTTGGCTATAGCCAATGAGCATTTCGACCCCTGCCTCCAACGCAGCATGGCCGAGCGCAGCAGCTATAAAAGTGAAATTAAAAAAAACCCGGATTCTGGGGGAGTGAATCCGGGTTAAGACCATTAGGAGTAAATCAAGGTACACAGTCCACGGTACCTTGGCTGGCGCGGCACTTGGGGGAGATGCCGCAAGCCAGTAACGCTCAGTATTGGTGAAGTTCGCCGATCTGCCAGTGTTGCCAAGCCGTTGCTTAAACGGATTTGGAATACCCGCGCTGCTGCTGAGTGCTCAGCCAGCAACAACCTCAGCCACAATGGCCAAGGTTTCGTCGATCACGCGCTTTTCCGTGTAGAAATGCGGCGAAAAACGAATGCCAGGCCCGCGCGGAATGCACACCACATTGCGCGCCTTAAGCTGCTGATAAACCGCCTGGGTGTCTTTGCCCTCAACGCTAAAGGTAAAAATACCGGCCCGACGCGCCGGGTTTAGCGGGGTGTGCAGCACAACACCCGGCAGCGCGCTGAGGCCGTCCTGCAGCCATTGCACGCGTTCTTCGATCAATTGCGCCACCTGCACCATGCCGACCTCTTCCAGCAACGACAGGCTGGCTTCCATGGCCATGGCGCCGAGCATATTCGGGCTGCCGCATTCAAAGCGGCGGGCGCTTTTGGCCGGTTCCCAGTCGGTGCGGGTGTAGTCGCCCATGCGCTCGACCATATGCCAGCCGTACTCCTGCAACTTAAGCTGCGGACGCAATTCGGCGCGGCAATAGAACACGCCCAGGCCTTCAGGGCTGAGCAGCCATTTGTGGCCGTCGGCCATGGCGAAGTCGCATTGATTAGCTTGCACGTCAAAGGGCTGCACGCCGAGTTGCTGAATGGCGTCGATGCAAAACAGCACGTTGCGTTGGCGGCAACCGTGGCCAAGTTTGTTCAAATCCAGGCGCAGGCCAGTGGCGAACTGCACAGCGCTTACTGACATCAACCGAGTGCGCGGGCCACAGGCATCGAGCAGGGCCTGTTCCGGGTCGCTGCCTTTGAGGCTCACCTGCACCACCTCAACCCCGAGAGGGGCGAGGGCTTCCCAGATAATGCGGTTGGAGGGGAATTCTTCATCGCTGATGATGATTTGCTGGCCGGCTTCCCAGTCCAGGCCAAAGGCCACAAACGACAGCGCTTCGGAGGTGTTTTTCACCAGGGCGATATCGTCGCTGGACGGCGCATTAAGCAAGCGCATCAGCCGCTCACGCAGGCGCTGTTCAACATTCATCCACTCGGCATAGTCGCGCGCGCCAAGCAAAACGTTCTCCTCAGCAAACTTGGCCACCGCCAAGGAGGCGCGTTTTGGCCAGGGCGCTACGGCGGCGTGATTGAGATAGCGCAGGTCGGGATCTTGCTTAAACTCGTCTTGAAAGGCGTACATGGTCTGATGATCCGTGCAATTTGGCACTAAATAGGCATAATACGCGGCTTCGATTTTTGACCTCCGCAGTCTCTTCCTATGCAGAAAGAACCCCGTAAGATCCGTGAATTTCGCCGCCGCGAGCAAGAAATTCTCGATGTCGCGCTGAAACTGTTCCTTGAACAGGGTGAAGACAGTGTAACGGTCGAGATGATCGCTGACGCCGTGGGTATTGGCAAAGGCACCATCTACAAGCACTTCAAATCCAAGGCCGAGGTGTACCTGCGGCTGATGCTCGACTACGAGCGCGACTTGAATGAGCTGCTGCACTCGGCCGACGTGGACCGCGATAAGGAAGCGCTGTCCCGTGCCTATTTCGAATTCCGCATGCGCGACCCGCAGCGCTACCGCTTGTTCGACCGCCTGGAAGAAAAGGTGGTCAAGGGCAACCAGGTGCCGGAAATGGTCGAGCAACTGCACAAAATCCGCGCCTCCAACTTCGAGCGTCTAACCCTGCTGATCAAGGGCCGCATCGCCGAAGGCAAGCTGGAAGACGTGCCGCCGTACTTCCACTACTGCGCCGCCTGGGCCCTGGTACACGGCGCCGTAGCGCTGTACCACTCGCCGTTCTGGAGCAACGTGCTGGAAGATCAGGAAGGCTTCTTCCAGTTTCTGATGGACATCGGCGTACGCATGGGCAACAAGCGCAAGCGCGACGGCGAGACCCCACCTGTTTGAGCCTATTCAGTCAGCCTATATCCGCGTGCGCTGCATGCAGTGCGGCTGACTGCAGGCTTATACTGCGGCGTGTCCTACGCCGGAGTGACCCATGATCGTCGACCGTCAGGGCAGGCGCTTCCGCAATTTGCGAATCAGCCTGACCGCCGCCTGCAACTACGCCTGCACCTACTGCGTGCCCGACGGCAAACGCCTGGTCGCCGCCCAGGACGAACTGTCAGCCGACGCCATGGTCCGCGGTGTGGCGTACTTGATTGAAGCCGCTGGCATCGAACAACTGCGCATCACCGGCGGTGAGCCGCTGGTAAGCCCTAAACTTGATGCCTTGCTAAAAGGCGTTAGCACCCTGGGCCTGCGCGATATCAGCCTGACCACCAACGGTCAGTTGCTGGCGAAAAAACTGCCAATGCTGCTCGATGCCGGCATTCGCCGCCTCAACGTTTCTCTCGATACCCTTGACCCCACCGCGTTTCGCCGTATTGCCCGTGGCGGCGATCTGGCCACCGTGCTCGGCGGCCTGGAACAGGCGCGGGCCGCTGGCATGAAAATCAAACTGAATATGGTGCCGCTGCGTGGGCAGAACCTCGACCAAGTGCTGCCGCTGCTCGACTACTGCTTGGAAAACGGCTTTGAACTGCGCTTTATCGAGCTGATGCGCATGGGCCACTTGGCCCGCGACGGCAACAGCTTTCAGCAGCAGTTCATTAGCATGCCAGCGCTGCTGGAAATGATCGGCGAGCACTACGAATACCAGCAGGCCGACGCGCCCCTAGACGCCACCGCCTTGCGCTACCAGATTCCCGGGCGCGGTTACTTCGGCGTGATTGCCAACGAAAGCGTACCGTTCTGCCGCACCTGCTCGCGCCTGCGCCTGTCCTCCACCGGCTGGCTGCACGGCTGCCTGTCTTCCAGCAACCGCCACTTCGTCGGCGACCTCTTGGAAAAACCCCGTCACCAAGCCCTGCCAGCGCTGCAAGGGCTGCTGGTGAAAGCCCTTGGCGACAAGCAGGAAGTGGCCTTCTCCGGTGGCGTTACCGTGATGAAAATCATCGGCGGCTAAGCGCGCAACGTTTCCACACCCCCTTAGTAAGAGTTCTTGTGCATGGGCGCCCAGTCATTCCCTATCAGCTATATCGAACCGGTATTTCGCCCGCCCAGTGAAGCGCACTCGCTGATTTTGCCGGTCACCAATGGCTGCTCGTGGAACAAGTGCGGCTTCTGCGAGATGTACACGCCCGAGCAGAAAAAATTCCGCGCCCGTGACGAAGCCGAAGTGCTGGAAGAGATCCGCCGCTGCGGCGAGCAACTGATTGTGCAGCGCATCTTTTTGGCCGACGGCGATGCCCTGGTGCTGCCTACGCGGCGTCTGCTCAATATCCTCACTGCCATCCGCGAACATATGCCGGAAGTCGACCGCGTATCGAGCTACTGCCTGCCGCGCAACCTACGGAAAAAATCGGTCGAAGAGCTCAAAGAGCTGGCCGACGCGGGCCTGAAAATGGCCTATGTCGGTGCCGAATCGGGCGACGATGAAGTGCTGGCCCGCGTCAATAAAGGCGAGACCTTTGAGTCCACCCTGAGCGCGTTGGACAAGCTCGGCCAAGCGGGCATCACCCGCTCGGTGATGATCCTCAACGGCTTGGGCGGCACGACCTTAAGCGCGCAACACGCCGATAACTCCGCGCGGTTAATGAACGCCGCGCAGCCGGAATTTCTCTCGACCTTGGTGGTGAGCTTTCCCCAAGGTGAGGCGCGTTTCCGCCAAGGTTTTGCGGACTATCAGCCCCTGAGCCAGCATCAGCTGTTTATCGAAGTGGAACGCCTGCTGCAGGGCCTTGAGTTGAACAACAGCGTATTTCGCAGCGACCACGCCTCCAACTACCTGGTACTCAAAGGCACCCTTGGCGCTGACAAAGCCCGCCTGCTGGCGCAAGTGCGCCAGGCCATCGAACAACCGCAACAGGCGCGTCTGCGCCAGGAATGGCAGCGCGGTTTGTAAGGGCGCGGCAGCGCAGCCGGCCTGGCAGGCGGGCCAGGTCATTGCGCTATTGCGCCGCACCGGTCTGGAACCCAACCGTGGCTCCCGGTAAGATGCCAGCACTTTTTCACCTCGCTACTCAGGACACCTCGCCATGAGCATCAAATCGGATAAGTGGATTCGCCGCATGGCCCAAGAGCACGGCATGATCGAGCCCTTTGTGGAGAGGCAGGTGCGTGCCGAAGGTGCCAACAAACTGATCTCCTACGGCGTGTCCAGCTACGGTTATGACGTACGCTGCGCCGACGAATTCAAGGTGTTCACCAATATCAACTCGGCCACCGTCGACCCGAAGAACTTCGATGAGAAGAGCTTTGTCGATGTAAAAAGCGACGTGTGCATCATCCCGCCAAACTCCTTTGCCTTGGCCCGTACCGTTGAGTTCTTCCGCATTCCCCGCGACGTACTGACCATCTGCCTGGGCAAAAGCACCTACGCGCGCTGCGGCATCATCGTTAACGTCACGCCGCTGGAGCCGGAATGGGAAGGCCACGTAACCCTGGAATTCTCCAACACCACCACCTTGCCGGCGAAGATCTACGCCAACGAAGGCGTGGCGCAGATGCTCTTCCTGCAATCGGATGAAGCCTGTGAAGTGTCGTACAAAGACCGTGGCGGCAAATACCAAGGGCAGTTGGGCGTGACCTTGCCTAAGGCCTAAGCCGATCTACCGCGCATAAAAAAAAACCGGGCCATGTGCCCGGTTTTTTTATGCCTGCGTTTAGACCAACCCCGTCATTCCCGCCTTCGCGGGGACGACGGTGAGCGGGGCGTTATTTGAGATTGCCGCTCAAGAACTGGCGAAGCCGCTCGCTCTGCGGGTTATCCAGCACATCTTTGGGTGCGCCTTGTTCTTCAATCTTGCCTTGGTGGAGGAACACCACTTGGCTGGCGACCTGGCGGGCGAAGCCCATTTCGTGGGTAACCAGAATCATGGTGCGGCCTTCTTCGGCCAGGGCTTGAATCACTTTCAGCACTTCGCCGACCAGCTCCGGGTCCAGCGCTGAGGTGGGTTCGTCGAACAGCATAATTTCCGGTTCCATGGCCAATGCGCGGGCAATGGCGACGCGCTGCTGCTGACCGCCTGAGAGGAACGCCGGGTATTGCTGCGCCACACGCTCCGGCAAACCAACCTTTTCCAGGTAACGCCGCGCGCGGGCTTCGGCTTCTTCTTTGCTCACGCCCAGCACGCGGCGCGGGGCCATGGTGATGTTTTCCAACACCGTCATATGGCTCCACAGGTTGAAGTGCTGAAACACCATGGCCAGGCGGCAGCGGATGCGTTGCAGCTCGTCTTCATCGGCCACGCGCATGCCGCCACGGTCGCTGACCATACGCACTTGCTGGCCATCAAGGCTCATCGCGCCATCGTTGGGCTGTTCAAGAAAGTTGATGCAGCGCAAAAACGTACTCTTGCCCGAGCCGCTGGCGCCGATCAGGCAGATCACGTCACCGCTTTCAGCCTTTAGCGAAACGCCTTTGAGCACTTCATTGTCGCCATAGCTTTTATGCAGGCCATCAATGGTCAGTTTGTACATGGGCCAGGTGTCCTCAAGGCGAAAGTAGGTAGCCGCTGCGGTAGGCCTGCGCGCCTGCAACATGGGCGATTGCCATGCCAGCGGTGGCCATACGGCGCATCGAACGGGCGTAGAGCAGGCCCGAGGTGCTGCAATAAATGGGCGTGACGCTGTCGCTGATCGGGTCGATGACTTCGGCGATCAAGTCGCCAGCGGCCATGATTTGCCCAGGCGTAACGCTAAACACCAGCAAGCCGCCCACGGGGGTGGTCACGGGCTCAACCCCGGCCAATGGCGTAGCCGGTTGGCGCAGGGCGGGCAGGACAGGGGCGTCACCGGCGATAACACCGAAATGGGTCAGGTAATTAATGATTGCCTGGCAATCCGCCGCCGCCTGCTCGTGGCTGACATCCAGCACGCCCCGGTGCTCGACCGTCACGGCAATAGCGCCTTGCGCGATTGGAAAACGCTCGCCAAAGCGCTGCTGCAATTGCAGCCAGAACAGGCTGAAGCATTCGTCGAACGACTGTCCGCCCGAGTCGCTGGCCAGCAGGCTGGCGTCGGCGCCGATATAGCGCGACAGCGGCTCAACGCGCTCCCATGCCTCAGGCGTGGTGTACAGGTGCGCCACCGCTTCAAAGTCGCAGTGCAGGTCGAGCACCACATCAGCATGGCAGGCCAGGCGTTGTAGGGTCAGGCGCTGGGAGCGCAGCTGGGTGGTCGGCACCTGGGCGTCGAGCGCGCGTTTCATGCTGGCGCGAATCAAGCGCAGGTTATGCGCGGCGTCGTCATTAAGCAGCGCTTCAACCTCATCGCCCACCTGCTGGCTGACATTGATAAAGGCGCGGTTAAAGTTCTCGCGGCTTTCCAGGTCGTAGCGGCCCAACGGCATGTCCATCACCACCTGTTCTTGGCCAATCGGGTTGGCCACCGGCACCAAGGTGATTTCGCCAAGCAACTGGCCGGCTGCTTCCAGCTCGGCCAGGCGCTGTTTCAGGTGCCAGGCCACCAGCATGCCGGGTAGCTCATCGGCGTGCAGCGAGGCCTGGATATAGACGTTCTTCTGCGCCGCTTGCGGGCCGAAGTGAAAGCTATTGATCTGCCGCGCGGTGCCGGGCACCGGGGCGAGTAGATCGTGGGCGAAATGACGCATAAAAAGTCCTGACTAAGAGGCTTAGTGCTGCGGGCCGAGAAAGGCCAGCCAGCGTTTTTCCGCCAGGCGGAACAGGCCCACCAGGGTAAAGGTGATGGCCAAGTAAATAACCGCAGCAATGCCAAACGACTGAAAGGTTAAGAAGGTTGCCGAGTTGGCATCCCGCGCCACTTTCAAAATATCCGGCACGGTGGCGGTAAAGGCCACGGTGGTGGAGTGCAGCATGAGGATCACTTCGTTGCTGTAGTACGGCAACGAGCGGCGCAGGGCCGAGGGCATGATCACGTAGGCGTACAGCTTCCAACCATTAAGGCCATAGGCCTTGGCCGCTTCCACTTCACCGTGGTTCATGCTGCGAATGGCACCGGCAAAAATCTCCGTGGTGTAGGCGCAGGTGTTTAGCGAAAAGGCCAGGATGGTGCAGTTCATCGCATCGCGAAAAAACGAATCCAGCACCGGCACTTCCCGCACAGCGGCAATGCTGTAAATGCCGGTGTAGCAAATCAGCAGTTGGATATACAGCGGCGTGCCACGGAACAGGTAGGTGTAAAACTGCACCGGCCAGCGCACCAGGCGCGAGGGCGAAACACGGGCAATGGACAGCGGAATCGAGACCAGAAAACCAAAGAAAATAGAGGCGCTAAGCAGCCACATGGTCATGGCCAAGCCGGTGACATTTACGCCATCGCTATACAGAAAGGGTTTCCAGTATTCCTGCAGCAATTCAATCATCGCACCGCCTCCCGCGCGCCGGCCGAGTAGCGCCGTTCGAGGCGTCGCAACACAAAGTTCGAAGCACTGGTAATGGCCAGGTAAATCAACGCCGCCAGCACCAGAAAGTAGAACAGCTGATAGGTGCTTTTGCCGGCGTCTTGCGCGGCCTTCACCACATCCGCCAGGCCGATGATCGACACCAGTGCGGTGGCTTTAAGCATCACCATCCAGTTATTGCCGATGCCTGGCAGGGCGAAGCGCATCATCTGCGGGAACACCACATAACGGAAACGCTGGCCACGTTTCAGGCCATAGGCCGTGGCTGCTTCCACCTGCCCGCGCGGCACGGCGAGAATCGCCCCGCGAAAGGTCTCGGTAAAGTAGGCGCCGTAGATAAACCCAAGGGTAATCACACCGGCGGCAAAGGGGTCGATTTCGATGTAATCCCACTCCATGGCGTCGGTAAACGACGACAGCCAGGTTTGCAGGCTATAGAAAATCAGCAGCATCAACACCAAGTCGGGCACGCCGCGAATCAAGGTGGTGTACAACTGCGCGGGAATGCGCAAGGCCGCCACGCTAGACAGTTTGGCGCTGGCGCCGAGCAAGCCGAGAACCACGGCCACAAGCAGCGACAGTACCGATAATTTGATGGTCATCCAGGTGCCCAGCAGCAACAGCGGGCCAAAGCCCTTCAAGCTGAAGGCCGAAAGCCCGAGAAAATTCAGCAGAGTTTCAAACATGAATAAGCCCTTTGGCTTCAATAAAACGCCCACCCTTTTTATGGGGTGGGCGTAGTACGAGGCCGTTGGTTAAAACGGCCTGGTCGGCTTATTTATTACCGAGATACAGGTTCAGCTCACCAAAGTGCTTCTTCTGGATTTCGGCGTATTTGCCGTCGTCGTGCAGGGCTTTGATGCCTTTGTTCAGCAGGGCTTTGAGCTCGTCGTTGCCTTTGGAGATACCAATGGCGGTTTTGGCCGGCAGCAGTTCGCTGTCGATAGCGGCACTGACTTCGTAGCCGGCGCCTTGCGGCGACTTCAAGAAGCCCAGTTCAGCTTGCAGCATGTCTTGGATCGATGCATCCAGACGGCCGCTGGTGAGGTCGGCGTAAACCTGGTCCTGGTTCTGGTAGGCCTGGGTTTTTACCCCAGCTTTGTCCAGCACGGCCTTGGCGTAGGCTTCTTGAATGGTGCCTTGCTCGTAGCCAACGGTTTTGCCTTTCAAGGACGCCGGGTCAGCAGTCAGGCCAGCACCTTTCTTAAATACCAGCGAGGTTGGGCCGGAGAACAGCTCGTCGGAGAAGTCGATGACTTTTTCGCGGGCCGGGGTAACGGTCATGGAGGAGATTACGCCGTCGAATTTGCGTGCTTTCAGGCCTGGGATCATGCCGTCAAAATCGCTTTCAACCCATTTGCACTTAACCTTCAGCTCAGCGCAGATGGCGTTACCCAGGTCGATATCAAAGCCGACCAGGCTGCCGTCAGCGGCTTTGGATTCGAAAGGAGCGTAGGACGGGTCAACACCGAAGCGGATTTCTTTGAATTCTTTGGCTTGCAGCGAGCCGGCGCCAATGCAAAGGGCCAGGGCGGAAAGTGTCAGCCATGCTTTCTTCATTGCTTGTGTCCTTAGTGTTTTTATCACGTGAGATAACGCTGAAGTTCGACGGGAAACAGTCCCGAACGGAGTGTATGCCAGCAATTTTCGAACCACTGTACCGCTATCGACATATTGGATCAGAAAGCCGCCGCGCCTGGCTATCCACCTGGCAGGTAAAACATTGTCGGGTAACGATAAAATCTGCGCGCACCATAGTGGTGCCAGGTAGCGGGGCGTTAAGTAACAGGTTGGTGCGAGGCGGTAGTGTAAGGCTGGCAATGGCCGCGCTGAGTCGCTCTGGGCTTGGCGCATATACTCAGAACCAATGCCTACTGCCGACCTCTACAGCTAATCGAGGCGCCAGCGCGCGCGACGTGGACCGGCCAGCAATTGCGCCGCTATGATTCGTCCACCGACGTGTCACCCCTTTTCTCACCTTCACTGCCCCGGAGCCTGTATGCCGCAGGTAAAGCGCAAGCCAGATCCCTTGATGCGCGAGGACCGCTATCGGTTGCTGCTTGATGCGGTGACGGATTACGCCATTTATATGCTCGACCTCCAAGGCTTGGTCAGCAGTTGGAACTCCGGCGCCAAACGCTTCAAGGGTTACGAAGAAGCAGAAATCCTTGGCCAGCACTTCTCCCGTTTCTATACCGAAGAAGACCGGGCTAACGGCTTGCCGCAACTGGCCCTGCTAACTGCTGAAGTGGAAGGGCGCTTTGAAGGCGAAGGCTGGCGCCTGCGTAAGAACGGTGAACGTTTCTGGTGTCACGTGGTGATCGACCCCATTCGTGGGGCCGGTGGTGCGTTGATTGGCTACGCCAAAGTGACCCGTGACCTCACCGAACGCAAGATTGCCGAAGAGAGCCTGAAACAGAGCGAGCAGCAGTTTCGCTTGTTGGTCGAAGGCGTTACCGACTACGCGCTGTACATGCTCGACCGCAACGGCATCATCACCAACTGGAACACGGGCGCGCAGCGCATCAAGGGCTATACGCCGCAGGAAGTTATCGGCCGCCACTACTCGCTCTTTTTCGAGGCCGAAGACGTCGCCAAAGGTGAGCCCCAGCGTGGGCTTAACCGCGCTATCGCCGAAGGGCGTTTCGAAAGTCAGGGCTGGCGCATTCGCAAAAACGGCACGCGGTTCTGGGCCAGCGTGGTGGTCGACCCGATCCGCAACGACCTCGGCGAGTTGATTGGTTTCGCCAAAATTACCCGCGATATCACTGAGTCCATGGAGGCTCAGCGTGCGCTGGAAAACGCCCGTGAATCGCTGTTTCAGGCGCAGAAAATGGAAGCCCTTGGCCGCCTTACCGGCGGCATTGCCCATGACTTCAACAACCTCTTGATGGTGGTGCTCGGCAGTTTGGACGTAGTGCGCCGCCGTGTGCCGGCAGACCCAAAAATTCTCAACTTGCTCGACAACGCCATTCAAGGCGCCCAACGCGGCGCCACGCTCACCCAGCGCATGTTGGCATTTGCCCGCAGCCAGAAACTGGTGGTGCAAGCGCTGGACGCGCAGGCGTTGGTGCGCGGTATGTCTGACATGCTGCAGCGCGCTCTAGGGCCGCAAACCCGTATTGAAGTGCGCTTTCCACTGCACCTGAGGCCGCTGTTGGCCGACAGCAACCAACTGGAAATGGCCTTGCTCAACCTGGTTGTTAATGCCCGCGATGCCATGGTTGGTGGTGGGCAGATCATCATCGCCGCCCGCGAGCAAAGCCTCGCAGCCGATGAGGGTGAACTCAAGGCCGGCAGTTATATCTGCCTTTCGGTAACCGACAGTGGCGCCGGCATGGACAGTGAGACGCTGAGCCGCGCCCTTGAACCGTTTTTCACCACCAAAGGCGTGGGCAAGGGCACCGGGCTGGGTTTGTCGATGGTGCACGGCTTTGCCCAGCAGTCTGGCGGCCGGCTGCTGTTAAGCAGTGTGGTAGGGCAGGGCACCACGGCGGAAATGTGGTTGCCAGTGGCCGAAGGCTCGGTGCAACTTGCCGTCGCCAGCGAAGCGCCTGCGCTCCGCGCTTCAACCGACGTGCGCGCGCTTACTGTGCTGGTGGTCGACGACGACCCGCTGGTACTCCTCAGCACCGCCGCCATGCTTGATGATCTCGGTTACACCGCCGTACAAGCGTCATCCGCAGCACAAGCCCTGCAGCTTTTAGCCGACAACCCACGCATCGACGTAGTGGTCACCGACCTGGCCATGCCGGACATGACCGGTGCCGAACTGGCCCAGCACATCAAACAACGCTGGCCCAGCTTACCGGTGCTGCTGGTCAGCGGTTACAACGAAATACTCGACGAACACGACCTGGCTCTGCCGCACATCGGCAAACCCTTCAACCAAAGCGAACTGATGCAAGCCCTGATCGAACTCACGTAGGGTGTGGCGTCCGCGCTTTGGTGCGCACAGCACACCCTACATGTGCATTGCAAAAAAACGCCCGGCATTGGCCGGGCGTTTTGTTTACGCGGGTTTACACCACTGGCGGATGGGTTTCCCGCTCTGGGTGACGGTGCTGGGCAACGCCTTGAATAAAGTCGCCAAGCAACGCTTTGCTGGCTTTATCCCCGCTAAATACGCCCGGCGGGTTATCTGCCAACGGAATATCCGCCGCCTCCAGCAATTGGCTACCGGCTCCAATGGCCAGGAACGTTTTGCCGTGACGGAAGGCGTCACGAACAAACTCCAATGCGCGCCCATCACCTTTCAAACCGTCGATAAACGTTTGGCCATCGGGCACTACCACCGCGTCAAAGGTCGGCGAAGGCTGGTTGTTCAGCGAGGCATCGGCCACCACTTCTGCGCCGCCTGCGCTGGTAAACGGGCCAACGCGATGCCCAACCAATCGCACAATGGCGCCTTCGGCAATCAAAGCATCAGCAGTCGAGGTGACCGCCGCACTGTCCACTTCGCCACCGACCAGAATCGCCACCATCCGCGTAGCAATGCTGCCGTCGCCAGGGCGTGCCAACAGCGACAGCGCCGGTGACAGCTCAACCTCCGCCGCCACCTTGTCCTTCAGCGCTTTGGGCAATGGTTCAGGCAGCGGCGCGCCCAAGCCATTGGCCACTTCCTGGGCCAACACGTCGGAGATATTGCGCAACATCGCCAGCACGCGGGTACGTACCGCTGGCACCTGTACCTTGCTCAGCTCAAAGCGCAGCGCATCAATAATGTGCTGTTGCTCAAACGGCGCCTGGCTGTTGTAGAACAGCGTGGCCTGGTTGTAGTGCTCAGCAAACTTCTCGGGCTTGCCGCGCACCTCGTCGCCTTGTACCGGCTCGGGGAAGGGCACAAAGCCGACATCGCCGGTTTGGAACGGGCAACCGCCCGCCAGCGAGTTGGGCTCGTAAGACACCCGGCCGCGATTGATGGTCTGCCGATGCATGCCATCGCGCTGGTTGTTGTGCACCGGCGCGATGGGCGCGTTGATCGGAATTTCGTGGAAATTAGCCCCGCCCAGGCGGCTGATCTGCGTGTCGACGTAGGAGTGAATGCGCCCGGCCAGCAGCGGGTCATTGGTAAAGTCGATGCCCGGAATGACATGGGCGGCGCAAAAAGCAACCTGCTCGGTTTCGGCAAAGAAGTTGTCCGGGTTACGGTTTAGTACCATGCGCCCAATCGGGCGCAGCGGCACGATTTCTTCCGGAATCAGCTTGGTCGGGTCGAGCACGTCAAAGCTGAGCTTGTCGGCATCGGCTTCGCTGATCACCTGCACCGCCAGCTCCCACTCCGGATAAGCGCCGGCTTCAATGGCATCCCACAAATCGCGACGATGGTAGTCCGGGTCGGCGCCGGAGATTTTTACCGCTTCATCCCACACGTGGGAGTGAGTGCCCAGTTTCGGGTTCCAGTGGAACTTCACAAAACTCGACTCGCCACGTGCATTAACAAAGCGGAAGGTGTGCACGCCAAAGCCCTGCATCATCCGGTAGCTGCGCGGGATGCCACGGTCGGACATCACCCACATCACCATATGCGCTGATTCAGGGCTTAGCGAGATGAAATCCCAGAACGTGTCGTGGGCCGAGGCCGCCTGCGGCATACCGTTATGCGGCTCGGGTTTGACCGCATGAATCAGGTCGGGAAACTTCATCGCGTCCTGAATAAAAAATACCGGAATATTGTTGCCCACCAAGTCCCAGTTGCCTTCGTCGCTATAAAACTTCACGGCAAAGCCACGGGCATCACGGGCGGTGTCTTTCGAACCACGCTCGCCGGCTACGGTGGAGAAGCGCACAAACACCGGGGTTTGTTTACCGGCTGCAGCAAAGGGCGCCGCGCGGGTCAGCTCGCTGAGGTCTTCATAGGCTTCAAAGAAACCATGGGCCGCCGAACCACGGGCATGCACGATGCGCTCTGGAATACGCTCGTGGTCGAAGTGGGTGATTTTTTCCCGAAGGATAAAGTCCTTCAGCAGCGCCGGGCCGCGCAGGCCGGCTTTTAACGAATTCTGGTTATCAGCAACTGGGACGCCCTGGTTGGTGGTCAGGCGTTGGCCGGCACTATCGGCCTGCACGCGTGGCAGCTCGCCGCTGTTATGGTTAACGCCGGTTTCGGCCTCGCCGGTTTTCTCACTGGCGTTGGTTTCGCTGAGGGTACTGGCGCCGACTACAGCGGGTGCATCCACAGTCTGCCCTGGGCTTGGCTGCGCCGACGCATCGCCATACTCCTTGGCCTTGTTGGCGTTAAACGGGCAGCCGGTTACGGTTTGCTGCACCGCTTCGGCCTGCGCTTTCTGCTCCGCGGTCGCGCTTGCTGGCAAGCCTGCGGAGGCGGGTGGCTGGTTGGCGCTGGAATTTTTGGCAGGTGCAGGTTTTTTCGGTGTAGCCATCAGAATCGATCTCCTGGTCAGGTTGCTGCGTTCTCACAAGGGGCAAGAGGCAGGGTGATCAAGCTAGCGAGCGGCTTCTTAGCGCTATTGGGCTCGCTAGCCCCGAGCCTCCACGGTGGGCCCTATGGTTTATCGAGAGCGGGCAACGGCAGGAGGTTCAGAGAATCGGTTCAACGGTCGTATTGCGTCAGACCAAATGCCGGGGCGCCATGCGCACCAGTGGCCTAGGCTGAAAACGTGATTGGCCAACCGACACAAGAGGGCTCGCCGTGAGCAAACGTTCCTTTCCCGCCGCATGCGCGTTGCTGCAGGAACACTTCCAGCCCCTAGGCCTGGAAGCGAGCATGGATAGCTCAACCACCATGCAGGTGCGCATTTTTTCTCCGCAGAACGGCGCGACGCTGGTTTCAATTGCTGGCATTGCCTGTAGCGCCAACCTGCACCGCGACGACATTGCCCGCATCATCGACGAAATCGAATCCGACATCCGCTTGCTGCAACCGCAACTGCTAAGCCAGGGCTGCGCAGTTTATTAACGCGGGGTAACGGTGTGCGCTGGCAAGCGCCATGGGAGCGCTCTTGCCTGGTGAGAATGTGCCGTTTCCCGTTCGGTTATGCGCCTTGCCTGTTCGACCGTGTGAGTTTGTGCACGCACTACGCCCGCTGTATAAACGGCCCTCGCTGTTGGGGGACGCAATAAGGAGCGGCAGTGTCGGTTTACTTGGTGGTATTGCTGGCCGCGCTATTGCACGCAGGCTGGAACGCGATTGTTAAAGGCGGTACAGACAAACTGTTAAGCACGGTACTGCTGACCGCGAGCGGCGCATTGCTGGCCGCGCTGGTGCTGCCATGGTTGTTGCCGCCGGCGCCCGCCAGTTGGCCATATCTTGCTGCCTCGACACTCTTGCACGTGCTGTACTTCTCCCTGGTCGCGCGCATTTATCAGCTGGCCGACATGAGTCAAACCTACCCGATCATGCGTGGCACCTCGCCGTTACTGGTGGTGTTGATTAGCCTGTGCTGGCTCGATGATCCGCTGTCCCAAGCAGCATTGCTTGGCATCGCCCTGATCTGTCTAGGCATTCTCTGCATGGCACTGTCGCGGCACGTCAATAAGCGTTCGGCTGCGCATCGGCGGGGCTTGCAGTTAGCCTTGCTTAACGCCGGCGTGATCGCCGCCTACACCTTGGTCGACGGCCTGGGCGTGCGCCGTTCCGGCACACCTGCGGCCTATACCCTGTGGCTATTTCTACTCACCGGGCTGCTGATGCTGGGGTGGGTTCTGCTGGCGCGGCGTGCAGCATTTGTGGCCTACGCGAGCACATACTGGCGGGTGAGTGTATTCAGCGCTCTCGGTACCTTGGCTTCCTATGGCCTGGTGTTATGGGCCATGACCCTGGCACCGGTCGCCGTAATCGCCGCGTTGCGCGAAACCTCGATTCTATTTGGCGTGCTGATTGCCGGACTGTTTCTCAAAGAAAAGCTCAGCGCTGCGCGAATTCTCGGAGCATGCGTAATAGTCGCTGGCGCCGCGGTGCTGAGGCTCGCGTAGGTTGGGTTGAGCGAAGCGCAGCCCAACGGGCCGGCCCAACATGGAGCCCGAAGGGCTCCGCGTGTATGTGCTTGACCGATACGCGCCGTCCTCGCGGACGGCCTGTTGGGCTTCGCCATTGGCTCACCGCACGCGGACCGAGCCAACCAACGATCGGCTAACGATCCTGCGCTTCCTTGGCGTCCATCTCGGCATTACGTTCGTGCACTTTTTTCAGCTGGTCTTCGGTCAGCGGCACCTTGGTCGCGGTGTCGCGCAGCATCATCAGGCCGCCAACAATCGAACCAATTGCCAGCACCAATATCAGCCAGGCATACCAGGGCATAGGTTTCTCCTTGAATAAGCGGGCAGGGTAATCCATCCGGCGTAGAAGTTGGATCGCGGCAGTGCCGCTGCGTTCAGCAAAACTGCCAAGGCCTAATTGTGATGGCTGTCACATGTCGGCAACTTGGCGCTGGTTGAATGACGAACGCGTTTCCCCAAGGATGCTTTCGCCAATGACCACCGCCAGTGCCCTTAGCCGTTTGCTCAAGCCAGTCGAGCCGTTGCAGCCAAGCATGAGCATCAGCGATGTTGCCGACCGCCTGCTGACCCCCGAACACAAAGCGTTCCTGTCGCTGCCCGTGGTCGATAGCGAGCATCGCCCCAGCGGCTTGGTCAGCCGCACCGTGCTGCAAGACATCTTTATGCAGCGTTTCGGCCGCGACCTGCGCGGCCGTCATCCGGTGCATGAAGTGATGAACCCGGCGCCGCTGGTGGTGCGCCTGGACGCCAGCCTCGACGACGCCGCCAAACAAATCACCGGCCAACTGCAATACCCCATCACCGAAGACTTTATTTTGGTCGACGAAGCCGGCCGCTACCAAGGCATCGGCACCGTGCTCGACCTGCTTAAAGCCATGGAAGCGCGCATTGCCCAGCGCAACAGCGTGCTGCGCAAAGCCTTGGTCGACCTCAAAGAATCGCAAACGCAGTTGGTGCAATCGGAAAAAATGGCCTCGCTGGGGCAGATGGTGGCCGGCGTTGCCCACGAGCTCAACACACCGCTGGGCTACGTAAAAAACAACGTCGAACTGCTGCGCGACCTCAGCGCGCCGCTGTTCACCCTGGCCCAGGCGCAAGCAGCGCTGGCCGATTGCCTGGCTGACCCCGCCTGCAGCGAAGCCCACCTGGCCCAAGCCTTTGCCGCCGCCGCCCAGGCCCGCGAAGACGCCGCGCCCGAACTGCTGATGGACGATTTGAACCAGCTATTCAACGACACCCTCTACGGCCTCGGGCAAATCGCCGAACTGGTCGTGGGCCTGAAAAACTTCGCCCGCCTGGACCGCGCCATGAGCGAAGAAGTTGACCTTAACGACTGCATCCGCAGCGCCCTGGTGATCGCCCGCAACGCCACCAAAGACAAAGCCGAAGTGGCCATGCAACTGGGCGAGTTACCACGCATCCCCTGTGCACCCTCGCAAATCAACCAGGTGCTGCTCAACCTGCTAACCAACGCCGCCCAGGCCATCGACGGTTACGGGCAAATCGTGGTGAAAAGCTGGGCCGATGACGCAGCGGTGTTTATCTCCGTGCAAGACAACGGTCGTGGCATGCCGCCAGCCGTGCTGGCGAAAATCTTTGACCCGTTTTTTACCACCAAGCCGGTCGGGCAGGGCACCGGTTTGGGCCTGTCCATCAGCTTCAAAATTATTCAGGACCATGGCGGCGTGATTCGCGTGGCCTCCGAGCCTGGGCGCGGCACACGTTTTCTTCTGCGCCTGCCACGCCAGGGCGCCAGTCAACACGAGCAACCGATGTTGGCCACCCCCACCACCTTGCAACGGAGCGCTTGAGATGACCACGCGAATTCTTTTTATCGACGACGAAGAACGCATCCTGCGCAGCCTGGCGCTGCAATTCCGCCGTCAGTACGAGGTGCTCACCGAAAGCGACCCCCTGCGCGCCCTCGAACGCCTGAAAAGCGAAGCGGTGGACATCATCGTCTGCGACCAGCGCATGCCGCAGATAAGCGGCGCGCAAGTGCTGGCCCAGGCGCGGGAAATCGCCCCCAACGCCCTACGCATTTTGCTCACCGGTTACTCCGACATGGACGCCGCCGTGGAAGCCCTCAATAGCGGCGGCATCTTCCGCTACCTGAGCAAACCGTGGGACCAGCAAGAAATGGCCTTTACCCTGCGCCAAGCCGCGGAAATTGCCGCGCGGCAAACGCCGGTGCTGGAGCTGCCGCCGGCCAATGACGCGCCGCTGAGCGTGCTGCTGCTCGACGAAGATGCCGACACCTTAGCCAGCGTCGGCGACTTCTGTGCGGCCGGCGGTCATCGCCTGTTGCGCGCCCGCACCCTGAGTGAAGCGGTGGCAGTACTCAACAGCGACCCGGTGCAACTGCTGGTCAGCGACCTGAAACTGGCCGGCGAAGATACCGCGCCCCTGCTCAAAAGCCTGGCCCAGGCCCACCCCGGCTTATTGACCCTGGTGGTCACACCGTTCTGCGACACCCAAGCGCTGCTCAAACTGATCAACGAAGCGCAGATTTTCCGCTACCTGCCCAAACCCATCCGCCGTGGGCTGTTCGAAAAAGGCCTGAAAGCCGCCGCCGAACAAGCCGCCATCTGGCGTGCAGCGCCGGCGCAACACATCAACCGCATCGCCGAACAACCTCGCGACGACGCAGAGCGCGACAAAGTCGGCAGCCTGTTCGGCATGCTCGGGCGCTTGCGCGAACGCCTATCGGCTTAATAACGGTCCAGCGGTCGCCTCCATTCAGCTCCCTCGCCCCTCGGGGAGAGGGCTGGGGCGAGGGGGCGCAGGCAACGCGGTGCTGCCCGGCGCCGCTTGAGCCTTTACTCCCCCAACCGCAACAACAAACTCAACACCCCCGCACCCACCAACAACCCTGCCAACACCAGCAACGCCACCGCCAAACTGCTGCCATGGGCGATAAAGCCAATAAACGCTGGCCCGAGCAAAATACCGGCGTAGCCCATAGTGGAAACCGCCGGCACCGCGACGTTTTCGGCCATGACCTTTTGCTTGCCAATCAAACTAAACATCACCGGCACCACGTTGGAACAGCCCGCGCCCACCAACAAAAAGCCCAACAGCGCCCATTGCCAATTCGGGCTCAAGGTTGCCACCGCCAAGCCCAGCGCCGCCGTCAGTGTGCCAAGCAACACCACGCGCCGGCGGCCGACCTTATGCACCACCACATCCCCGGTCAGCCGGCCCACCGTCATGGCACAGGCAAACGCCACATAACCAATACCCGAATGCGCCGACGCCAGCTGCTTGCTCTCGACCAAAAACACCGCGCTCCAATCCAGCATCGCGCCTTCGGCCAAAAACAGGATGAAGCACACCGCGCCAATCAGCAGCACCACCCCATGGGGTATGGCAAAGGCCGGGCCGCTGCTGGAGCTGCCAAACGGCAACAAATCGCGCGCGCAGTGGGCCAACACCGCCAGCACAATGGCCACCACCGCCAACGCTGCCAGCAGCGGGCTGCTGCCCAGCGCCAACAACAGGCTTACCCCCGCCGCGCCGACAATACAGCCCACACTAAACAGCCCATGAAAGCCGGACATCAGCGGCGTTTCGCTGTTTTTCTCCACCATCACCGCCTGCAAATTGATCGTGCAGTCCATGCACCCAAGCCCGGCGCCAAACAACGCCAAGCTCACCGCCAACAGCGGCCACGACGACACCAGCGTCAGCAACGGCAACACCAAACACACCAACAGCGCCGCCGCGCAGATCACCCGCCGGCAACCAAAACGCGCAGCCAAGGCACCGGCCAGCGGCATGGTCAGCAGCGAACCGGCGCCCAAACACAGCAACAACACCCCCAACGAACCCTCCGACAAGTCGGCTCGAGCCTTGGCAAACGGCACCAACGGCGCCCAGGCCGCCATGGCAAAACCAGCAATAAAAAACGCCCACCGTGTTGAGCTCCTTTGCCGAGCGTGGGAGGGCGTATGCAACAGAGGTTCAGCAACAGACATGGAGTTTCCTTAAAACGAAATCGGCGGCACGCCAGCAGTGTGACTGATCAATGTGCCGGGTGTTCAGTGGCAAACGTGGCCGCCCCGCATTCACAGCCATCGCTTTTGATCCGTAGGGTGTGCTGCGCGCACCAGCGATATCGGCGTGGTCGCCGTGGTGCGCACAGCACACCCTACGTCGAGCAGGTTGGCGCGCTTTCTAGCTGGCGCTTTGGACCTGTAGGGTGTGCTGCGCGCACCAGGGACGTCCGCGGCGTTCCGGTGGTGCGCACAGCACACCCTACGCGGTGCAAAACTCAGGAAATTCACCTGGGTGTGTAAGACATTCGCTATCCACTCTGTGAGTGATGTCGCAATAGTGGCCAGCGGGTCAAAAAAGCGTCGCCAGGGTTTTGTTAATCCTGTTTAATCCGCGCCTTCTTAATTTCGCATCACCCTCTTCAAGGGACTGAAGGCATGTCTTCGCTACGTCTTAGGGCGCTCATTGGCGCCTTGTTAGCTGTTACGTTTTTTGCCCATACCACCATTGCCGCCGAACTGCCTGCCGACCGCGATTTAATCCGCGACCGCCAGGAGCGCATCCTGCAAGAACAGCAAAAACGTCTGGACGAACTCCAGCAATTGCCCGGCAAACCCAGCGAAAAACCAGCCCCGGCCGCCAACCCCGACGCGCCGTGTTTCGCCATTCGCCATATCACCCTGCAAGGCGCCACGCTGCTGCCGGCCAGCCGCCAAGCGGAACTGCTGCGCCCCTATGAAGGCCAATGCCTGGGCAGCGCGCAGCTTAATGAGCTGCTGAAAAGCATCACCCAGTTCTACATCGACCATGGCTACGTCACCTCGCGCGCCTACCTGCCGCAGCAAGACCTGGCCAGCGGCGAGTTGCAGATATTGGTGGTGGAAGGGCGCCTCGAAGGCCTCGACGAATCCGCCATCGCCAGCCCCCGCGAAATGGCCATGACCTTTCCCGGCACCACGGGCGAAGTGCTTAACCTGCGGGAAATGGAGCAGATGGTCGACCAGCTCAACCGCCTGCAATCGCGCCCCGCGCAAATGGAACTGGTGCCCGGCGCCCAAGTGGGTGGCAGCCGCGTGCGTTTGCAAGGCGAACCCAGCAAACCCTGGCAAGCCAACCTCAACCGCCATAACGACGGGCAAACCTCCACCGGCGAACAACAGTGGGGCGCCGGCTTTGTCTGGGACAGCCCACTGGGCCTGGCCGATCAACTCAGCCTGCGCGGCGGTGGCGACACGGTGAGCGACCACTGGAAACACTCGGCCAACCAAAGCCTCGGCTACAACGTGCCCTATGGCTGGTGGTCGTTTAACTACAGCTACGCACAAAGCTACTACCGCACCCGCAGCGAAGGCGCGGGTTTTGTGTTTGGCTCCGACGGCGACAGCAAAACCCACAGCCTGCGTGCTGAACGTGTGCTGCACCGCGACGACCTGAGCAAAACCGCGGTCAACTTCGGCATCAGCCACCTGCAAACCCGCAACTACCTAAACAACAACCTGATCGACGTTTCCAGCCAACGCCTGACCGAAAACCAGCTCGGCTTTAACCATGGCCGACGCATCGGCACCGCCTTCGTCAACCTCGACATCGGCTGGCAACAAGGCAGCGGCGCCTTTGACGCCCAAGGCGACAACAACCCCCGCAGCGCCCAACCGGTGTCGCGTTACACCAAATACAGCCTCACCGCCAGCTACCTGCAGCCCTTCACCCTGTGGAATGAAAACTTCAGCGTCGACAGCCTGATCAACGGCCAGCGCAGCGAAGACGTGCTGTTCAGCCCGCAGCGCATCAGCCTTGGCGGCTTAAGCTCAGTGCGCGGTTTTAAAGACCAATCGCTGTCCGGCGACAGCGGCGCTTACTGGCGCAACCAACTGCGCTGGCGCCGCCCAGTGGCCTTCGAGCCCCTGCGCCCATTCCTGCAGGAATACGCCGTGGCCCTGGCCTATGACCTCGGTGTTATTCAAGGCGACCGCTACAACGGCAACCAACACGGGCGCCTCTCCGGCAACGCCATCGAATTCAGCACCCGCGGCAAAAACCTTGCCGCCAGCGTGACCTTTGCCCGCTCATTGGAACGCCCCGACGCCATCGAGCGTCAGGAGCACCCCGTGTATTTCCGCCTCGACGTTTTTTTCTAACTGTTTACTCAGGGAGTTTCACCGCATGTTGATCAATAAAACCGTGGCTTCTCCAGCGCTGCTGGCACTGCTTGTAGTGGGCCTCGCCGGCTGCGCTACCGAGTCCTCGCGCAGTGTGCCGGTGCAGCAGGTGGTGAGTGCTGCTTCCGTCTACAACGGCGCCCGCAGCCCGATTGCCGTGGGCAAGTTTGATAACCGCTCGAGCTACATGCGCGGGGTGTTTTCCGACGGTGTGGACCGTCTGGGCAGCCAGGCGAAAACCATCCTGATCACCCACCTGCAGCAGAGCAACCGCTTCAAGGTGCTGGACCGCGACAACATGGGTGAAACCCTTCAGGAAGCACAAATCAAGGGCCAGGCTCAGCGCCTGAGCGGTGCCGATTATGTCGTGACCGGCGATGTGACCGAGTTCGGCCGCAAAGAAGTCGGCGACCACCAGCTATTCGGCATTTTGGGGCGCGGCAAAACCCAAGTCGCCTACGCCAAGGTGGCGCTCAACATCGTCAACATCTCCACCTCCGAGGTGGTGTATTCCGCCCAGGGCGCAGGTGAGTACTCGCTCTCCAATCGCGAAGTGGTGGGCTTTGGCGGTACCGCCAGCTACGACTCCACCTTGAACGGCAAGGTACTCGACCTGGCCATGCGTGAAGCGGTGGAAAAGCTGGTTGGCGCGGTCGATAGCGGCGCATGGAAGCCGTAACTGAAGCATTGAAAAGGAGCAGTAGGGTATGAATTTGATGTTTTCCGGGCGGGCCATGGCCGCCATGTTGCTAGTTGGTAGCGTGGCACTAGGAGGCTGCGCGCGGCAGCCAGCGCTGTACCAGTGGGGCAACTACCAGCCGCAACTGCGTGAGCATTTCAACGGTGGCTCGCCCGAGGCGCAGCTCGAGGTGTTGAAAGCCGATCTGCAAAAAATCCAGGCCAAAAACGGCGCGATACCGCCCGGTTTCTACGCGCAAATGGGCTTGTTGTATTCCAGCCTGGGCGACGAAGAACTAACGATGCGTTCGTTTGAGAACGAAAAGGCGCTGTTTCCAGAATCGGCGCCGTACATGGACTTCTTGATGAAGAAGAAAACCCCGGAGGTTAAATAATGGCGCGCCTCTACCGCACCTGTGCATGGCTTGTTGCACTGGCACTGTTGGGCGGCTGTGCCGGCACCCAAAAGAGCCTCGATTATTCGGCGTACAAACAAGCGCGGCCGCGCTCCATTCTGGTACTGCCGCCGGTGAACCAGTCGCCCGACGTCAAAGCCACCTACGGCATGCTGTCGCAAGTCACCGTGCCGCTCGCCGAAGCCGGTTACTACGTGGTGCCGGTCGGGCTGGTGGATGAAACCTTCCGCCAGAATGGCTTGAGCACCGCCAACGATGCCCACGAAGTGGCCCCGGCCAAATTGCGCGAAATCTTCGGCGCCGATGCCGGGCTGTACATCACTGTGAGCCAATACGGCACCCAGTACCTGGTGCTGAGCAGTGCCACCACCGTGACCGCCAGTGCCCGTCTGGTGGACCTGAAAACCGGAACCACGCTGTGGACCGGCTCGGCCACGGCATCCAGCAACGAAGGCAACAACAACTCGGGTGGCGGCCTGGTGGGCATGCTGGTGACGGCGGCAGTAACGCAGATCATCAACAGCTCCATGGAAGATGCGGCGTACCCCATCGCCGGCACCACCAGCGGCAGGCTGCTTTCCACCGCCAAAGGCTCAGGCCTTCTGTACGGTCCGCGTTCGCCCAAATACCAAAGCGACTAACCATCTGTAAACACCAAGCCCCGCAGTGCGCCGCAACGCACTGCGGGGCAGGTGTGCACACGCCTACGCACCTTGGAAGTTAGGCAACGCCTTTACCGGCGGCGCCCTTCAAACACCGATTAAAGAGTACCGAAATGGACGTTCGTAGCCCGCTGTTCCAAAACATCGCCTGCATCCTGATGGGGGTGATGTTCCTCAACCCGATCGTCAGCACCGCTGCAGAGCTGACGGTGGACGCGGCTGCGGGCGGCAACACCAACTTGGGCAGCGCGCAGAATGGCGTGCCGGTGGTGAATATCGCCACGCCTAACGGCAGCGGTCTGTCCCATAACAAATTTACCGACTACAACGTCGGCCAGCAGGGCTTGATCCTTAACAACGGCACTGCTGCGTTTAATGAAACCCAACTGGGCGGCGTGATTCTCGGCAACAGCAACCTCAATGGCCGTGCCGCCAACCTGATCCTTAACGAAGTGACTGGCGGCAACAGGAGCCAGCTCAAGGGCTACACCGAAGTAGCCGGGCAGGGCGCCCATGTGGTGGTTGCCAACCCCCACGGCATCACCTGCGATGGCTGCGGCTTTATCAACACCCCGCGCGCCACCTTGACCACCGGCACCCCGGTAATCGACAACGGCCGCCTCGATCATTTCGACGTTAATGGCGGTGAAATCAATGTCGAAGGCGCCGGCCTCAATGCGTCGAACATCAGCCAGTTCGACCTGATCACCCGCAGCGCCAAGCTCAACGCCCAGTTGCAAGCCCAGCGCCTAAATATCATCGCCGGCCGCAACGAGGTCGACGCCGCCACACTGGCCGCCATCGCCAAAGCCGACGACGCCAACGGCAAACCGCTGCTGGCTATCGACAGTTCTGCCTTGGGCGGCATGTACGCCGGCGCCATTCGTTTAGTCGGTACTGAAGCCGGTGTCGGGGTAAAGCTCGCCGCCGATATGGCCGCCAGCGGCGAAGATATTCAGATCGACGCCAACGGCAAACTCACCGTGGCGCGCGTGGCCAGCGCCGGCAACCTGACTGCCAATGCCAAACAAATCGAACTGACCGACACCGTCTACGCCAGCAATAACGCCAGCCTCACCGCCGAGCAGATCGACATCGCCAGCAGCCTGGCCAGCGGCGCTAACCTGACCCTGACCAGCGCACAAACCAACAACAACGGCAGCCTCGAAGCCGGGGTAAAAGCCGACGGCAGCGGCAACCGCGCGGCGCTGTTGGACGTGCAAGGTGGCGTGCTCAACAACAACGGCAGCATCACCTCGCAAGGCAATCTAAATACCGACCTGCAACAGCTAAACAACAGCGGCAAAAAGGTGCTGGCCGTTGGCAACGCCACCGTCAACGCGACCACCATCAACAACGCGGGTGGCCAACTGGTCGCCCAACAAACCCTGACCGTCACCGGCGACACCCTCGACAACAGCGCCGGCACCATTGCCAGTAACAAAGCCCTAAGCCTGACCCTGGCCAACACCCTGATTAACAGCGCCGACGGCCTGCTGCTAAGCAAAGC
>CAZIWV010000046.1:0-32572 GCA_964543145.1 uncultured Pseudomonas sp. | reverse complement strand
GTAAAGATCACACCCTCTTCGCGAAAATCGAAGGCGTGATCAAGTTTGAAGTAAAGGGCGCGTTCAACCGCCGTTACGTGAGCGTCGTTGCGGCTTAATTGCGCGACTGCTGGGAAAGCCCCGTCCATGCGACGGGGCTTTTTTGTTTCTTGGGGTTCTTGCCAAACTGTCCTGGGTGTAGCGTTCGATTTGAATGCAGGTCAATTTTGCAAGAACCTGGTGTTTCTCGGTTTAGATGACCCGCGTGATTGCGGGAGGCGTAAAAATGAAATTCGTCGATGAAGTATCGATTTTTGTAAAAGCCGGTGACGGCGGTAACGGCATGATGGCTTTTCGTCGTGAAAAGTTCATCGAGAAGGGCGGCCCCAACGGTGGTGATGGCGGTGACGGTGGCTCGGTGTATATCGAGGCGGTCGAGAACTTCAATACCCTGGTGGACTACCGCTATACCCGTCGTTTCCAGGCGCAGAATGGTGAGAAGGGTGGCAGCACCGACTGTACCGGCGCCAAGGGCGAGGACCTGATCCTGCCGGTGCCGATTGGTACCACGGTCATCGATGCGGGTACCCAGGAAGTGATTGGCGACTTGACCCGTGCCGGCCAGCGGCTGATGGTGGCGCAGGGTGGTTGGCATGGTCTGGGTAATACCCGCTTCAAGTCCAGTACCAACCGTGCGCCGCGGCAAACCACGCCGGGCAAGCCGGGCGAGTCGCGCGATCTCAAGCTGGAATTGAAGGTGTTGGCCGATGTTGGTTTGCTCGGTTTGCCGAATGCCGGCAAGAGCACCTTCATTCGCTCGGTGTCGGCCGCCAAGCCGAAAGTCGCCGACTATCCCTTCACCACTCTGGTGCCAAACCTGGGTGTGGTCAGTGTCGACCGTTACAAAAACTTTGTGGTCGCCGATATTCCGGGGCTGATCGAGGGTGCTTCCCACGGCGCTGGCTTGGGTATTCGCTTCCTCAAGCATTTGTCGCGTACCCGTCTGTTGCTGCATCTGGTCGATATGGCGCCGCTGGATCTGACCGATCCGGCTGAGTCGGCCGCCACCATTATTGATGAGCTGACCAAGTTCAGTCCGTCGCTGGCTGAGCGCGAGCGCTGGTTGGTGCTGAACAAGGCTGACCAGATGCTCGATGAAGAGCAGGAAGCGCGGATTGCTGAAATCGTCGCGCGGATCGAGTGGACTGGGCCGGTTTATGTGATTTCTGCCCTGGCGCGCCAGGGCACTGAGAAGCTCTGTTATGACATCATGGACTTCCTTGAGGCGCGCGCTGAGCGCATCCAGGAAAACCCAGAATACGCCGCCGAACTGGCTGAGCTGGATACGCGCATCGAAGACGAAGCGCGCGCTCAGCTGCAGGCGCTGGACGACAAGCGTGCGCTGCGTCGTTCCGGGGTTAAGGCGGTCGGTGATGTCGATGAAGACGACAGCTTCTGGGATGAAGAAGACGAAGATGATGGCCCGGAAATTATTTACGTCCGGGATTAAGCAACTACAAAACGCCGCTTAATTGCGGCGTTTTTGTAATCACAGGTCGCGGCTAAGGTTGGAAGATCATGCGTGACAAGGTAACCGGCGCGCAGCGCTGGGTGGTGAAGATTGGCAGTGCGCTGCTGACCGCTGATGGGCGTGGTCTGGATCGCGCGGCTATGGCGGTATGGGTCAAACAGATGGTCGCGTTGCGTGAGCAGGGCGTCGAGTTGGTGTTGGTGTCCTCTGGGGCGGTAGCGGCCGGTATGAGCAAGCTGGGCTGGAGTGCGCGACCGAGTGCCATGCATGAGCTGCAGGCGGCTGCGGCGATTGGCCAGATGGTGCTGATTCAGGCGTGGGAGTCGAGCTTTGCTGAGCATGGGCGGCGCACGGCGCAGATCCTGCTGACTCACGACGATCTGTCCGATCGCAAGCGCTACCTGAATGCGCGCAGCACGCTGCGCACCCTGGTGGATCTGGATGTGGTGCCGGTGATCAATGAAAACGACACCGTGGTCACCGATGAAATCCGCTTTGGTGATAACGATACCCTGGCCGCGCTGGTGGCCAACCTGGTCGAGGCCGATCTGCTGGTGATCCTCACGGATCGAGATGGCATGTATAACGCCGATCCGCGGCATAACCCCGATGCCGAGCTGATTTTCGAGGCGCGCGCCGATGATCCGGCGTTGGATGCTGTCGCTGGCGGTGTCGGTGGTGCGCTGGGGCGTGGTGGCATGCAGACCAAGCTGCGCGCAGCCCGCTTGGCTGCGCGTTCCGGTGCTCATACGGTAATCGTTGGCGGTGCCATCGAGCAGGTGCTGGCACGGCTCAAGTCGGGCGAGCGTCTGGGTACGCTGCTGGCGCCTGAGCGCGGCATGCTGGCAGCGCGCAAGCAGTGGCTGGCCGGGCATCTGCAGACCCGTGGCACCCTGGTGCTGGATGATGGTGCGGTCAAGGCGCTGGCAACCGGCACCAAGAGCTTGCTGCCGGTTGGCGTAAAAGCCGTGCAGGGCAGCTTTCGCCGCGGTGAGATGGTGGTCTGTGTGGCGGCGGATGGTCGCGAAATTGCCCGTGGGCTGGCCAACTACAGTGCGCTTGAGGCGCAAAAAATCATCGGTCAGTCGTCGGATGCCATCGAGAAGCTGCTGGGTTATGTTGATGAGCCCGAGTTGGTGCATCGGGATAATTTGATCCTGATTTGAAAACCTGCACAAAGCCTGCTGCGCGTCGGCCCTGCTGCGTTAAAAACAGGCTCAGAATGCTCATGTACAAAAGTACACTCCGCTTCCTCGCTTGTTTTTGCCTTGCATGGCTCTAGCTCGCGAGACTTTGAATGGGTTTTGAGGGAAAGCTGATGCGAGTCGTAAAGGGATTGCTGGGGGCGCTGGTGCTGCTGCCTGGGTTGGCGGCGGCCGAGCAGATCGGTGAAGTGTCGACGGTTTTCAAAATCATGGGGCCGAACGACAAGATCGTCGTCGAGGCCTTTGATGATCCTAAGGTGGCGGGGGTGACCTGCTACTTGTCGCGAGCCAAGACGGGTGGCGTCAAGGGTGGCCTGGGGCTGGCCGAGGATCGCGCCGAGGCGTCGATTGCTTGTCGCCAGGTCGGGCCGATCAGCTTCTTGGAGAAGCTCAAAGAGGGTGAGGAGGTGTTTCGTGAGCGCACCTCGCTGGTGTTCAAGACCATGCAGGTGGTGCGGTTCTTCGATCAGAAGCGCAATACCCTGGTTTATCTGGTCTATAGCGACCGGGTGATCGAGGGCAGTCCGCAGAACGCGGTGACGGCCATTCCGATTCTGCCCTGGCCGGAAAAGCCCTGAGCAAAAAAAGCCCGAAGTGATTCGGGCTTTTTTCTGGCTTGTGTCCCAGGGCGATTACCTGTTGGCGTGGCCGGGTGTTGCAGGCTGCTCCGGCAGTTATTGCGGGCAATAAAAAACCGGCGTTTAAGCCGGTTTTTTAAGAACAATCAGCGTGTCGCTAACAGCTTAGGCAGCTGCAGCTTCGCCCAGGGCCTTGATATGACCATTCAGGCGGCTCTTATGACGAGCGGCTTTGTTCTTGTGGATGATGCCTTTATCGGCCATACGGTCGATTACCGGCACAGCCAGGGTGTAAGCAGTAGTAGCAAGGGCGACGTCTTTGGCTTCGATAGCCTTGATGACGTTCTTGATGTAAGTACGAACCATCGAGCGCTGGCTGGCGTTATGGCTACGACGCTTCTCAGCCTGTTTTGCGCGTTTTTTGGCAGAAGGTGTATTGGCCACCGTCAAGCTCCTCGAAAAAATTCTGGGGGTTACAAACAAATAAGGCCGCGAATCATGCCGATATGAGGGAGTGCTGTCAAGCCTGTTGGCTTTTCCCTGTGCTGGCCTGACCAGTGGCAGACCGCTACACTCGTCGCCTTTGCGCGCCAGTGCTTGTTTGCGGAGCCGGGATATTACATGAATTTGCTCAAGTCGTTGGCCGCTGTCAGCTCCATGACCATGCTTTCGCGTGTATTGGGCTTTGTGCGCGACACCATCATCGCTCGCACCTTCGGCGCTGGCGTGGCCTCGGACGCCTTTGTGGTGGCGTTCAAGCTGCCCAATCTGCTGCGTCGGATTTTTGCCGAGGGCGCGTTTTCCCAAGCTTTTGTGCCGATTCTGGCTGAGTACAAAACTCAGCAGGGTGATGAGGCTACACGCACATTCCTGGCTTACGTGACCGGTCTGCTGACTCTGGTGTTGGCGCTGGTGACCTTTATCGGCATTTTGGCGGCGCCGTGGATTGTCTGGGCGTCCGCGCCAGGTTTTGCCGATGAGGCAGAACGTTTTGAGCTGACCACCGATCTGTTGCGGGTGACCTTTCCTTATATCTTGCTGATCTCCCTGTCCTCGCTGGCGGGGGCGGTGCTCAATACCTGGAACCGCTTCTCGGTACCGGCCTTTGTGCCGACGCTGCTGAATATCAGCATGATCGTGTTTGCCCTGTTTCTGACGCCTTACTTCGATCCACCAATCATGGCGCTGGGCTGGGCGGTGCTGGTAGGCGGTTTGGCGCAGTTGCTGTTCCAGCTACCGCATCTGCACAAGATCGGCATGCTGGTGCTGCCGCGGCTGAACCTCAAGGACACCGGCGTGTGGCGCGTGGTTAAGCAGATGGGGCCGGCGATCTTTGGTGTGTCGGTCAGTCAGATTTCGTTGATCATCAACACCGTATTCGCCTCCTTTTTGGTCGCGGGCTCGGTGTCCTGGATGTATTACGCCGACCGTCTGATGGAATTGCCGGCCGGTGTGCTTGGCGTGGCGCTGGGCACCATCCTGCTGCCGGCCCTGTCGAAAACCCATGCCGGTGCCAGTCGCGAGGACTATTCCAAGCTGCTCGACTGGGGCTTGCGTCTGTGCCTGGTGTTGGCGCTGCCCAGTGCGGTGGCGTTGGCGATTATTTCCGAGCCGCTGATTGCCTCGCTGTTCCAGTACGGCAAGTTCACCGCCGCCGATACCGCCATGACCCAGCGCGCCTTGATCGCTTATTCGCTGGGCTTGGTCGGCATCATTCTGGTGAAAATTCTCGCGCCGGCCTTTTACGCCCAGCAGAACATCAAGACCCCGGTGCGCATTGGTCTGGTGACGCTGCTGGCGACCCAGGTGATGAATGTGCTGTTTATCTTCGTAATTCCTCTAGCTCACGCTGGTCTGGCTTTGGCTATCGGTCTGGCCGCCTGTCTGAATGCTGGGCTGTTGTACTGGCAGCTGCGTAAGCGCGACATGTTCCAGCCGCAGCCGGGCTGGGCGCTGTTCCTTGGCAAGCTGTTACTGGCGTTGTTGGTGATGGTGGGCGTGCTGCTGCTGGCCATGCAGCAGCTGCCGGCCTGGGCGGACGGCACCATGCTCTGGCGTTTGTTGCGTCTGGGCGGGCTGGTGGGTGTGGGGCTGCTGGCCTATTTGGCCGTGTTGGCACTGCTGGGCTTTCGCTTGCGCGACTTTGCGCGGCGCAGCTCTGTCTGAAGGCGGCTGATTTGCTGCCTGTTGTCCGCTGCCCGGTGTGCGTATAATCGGCCACTTTATGAGCAAGAAGCGCGTTATGCAGCTGGTTCGAGGCCTACACAACTTGCGGCCCCAGCATCGGGGCTGTGTCGCCACCATCGGCAATTTCGACGGCGTCCATCGTGGTCATCAGGCCATTTTGGCGCGTTTGCGTGAGCGTTCCGCCGAGCTCGGTGTGCCCAGTTGCGTGTTGATTTTCGAGCCGCAGCCGCGCGAGTTTTTTGCCCCGGATGTGGCGCCGGCGCGCTTGGCGCGGTTGCGCGACAAGCTGGTATTGCTGGCCGCCGAGGGCGTTGATCGGGTGCTGTGCCTGAGCTTCAACCGCCGCTTGCGTGAGCTGAGCGCTGCCGAGTTTGTGCATCGCGTGCTGGTGGAAGGTCTGGGTGTGCAGCATCTGGAAGTGGGTGATGACTTTCGCTTCGGCTGTGACCGCGCCGGTGACTTTGCCTTTCTGGCCGAGGCCGGTGAGCGCGAAGGCTTCAGCGTCGAGGCTGCCAGCACGGTCGAGCTGGACGGTATTCGCGTCAGCAGTACGCGGGTACGTGAAGCCCTGGATGCCGGTGATTTTGCCTTGGCGCAGCACCTGCTCGGGCGACCTTTCCAGATTGCCGGGCGGGTGTTGCACGGGCAGAAACTGGGGCGTCAGCTGAATGCGCCGACTGCCAATGTGCAGCTCAAGCGCAAGCGGGTGCCGCTCAAGGGCGTGTACCTGGTCAGCACCGAGATCGACGGCCAAACCTGGCCGGGTGTCGCCAACATAGGTGTGCGCCCGAGCGTGGCCGGTGATGGCCGTGCTCATCTGGAAGTGCATTTGCTGGACTTTGCCGGTGATTTATATGGCCGGCGTTTGACGGTGGCTTTCCACCACAAGCTGCGCGATGAGCAGCGTTTCGCCTCCCTTGAGGCATTGAAGACGGCAATTGCTGCCGATATTGCTGCCGCCCGTGCCCATTGGCGCGTTTAAGCCCCGGTTTCAACTGCCGGGTGCCAATCGCTTACGAAGAGCCTGAAATGACCGATTACAAAGCCACGCTGAATCTGCCTGATACCCAATTTCCGATGAAAGCCGGCTTGCCGCAGCGCGAGCCGCAGATTCTGCAACGCTGGAACGAGATTGGCCTGTATCAGAAGCTGCGCGCGCAAGGCGAAGGTCGGCCGAAGTTCGTCCTGCACGACGGCCCACCCTATGCCAACGGCAGCATTCACATCGGTCATGCGGTCAACAAGATCCTCAAGGACATCATCACCCGCTCCAAGACCCTGGCCGGCTTCGACGCCCCCTATGTGCCGGGCTGGGACTGCCACGGCCTGCCGATTGAGCACAAGGTGGAAACCACCTTCGGCAAGAATCAGCCGTCTGACCTGACCCGCGAGCGCTGCCGCACCTATGCCGCTGAGCAGATCGAAGGGCAGAAGGCCGACTTCGTTCGCCTCGGTGTGCTGGGCGACTGGGACAACCCGTACAAGACCATGGACTTTGCCAACGAAGCCGGCGAAATCCGCGCGCTGGCCGAGATGGTCAAACAGGGTTTCGTATTCAAGGGGCTGAAGCCGGTCAACTGGTGTTTCGATTGCGGCTCGGCACTGGCTGAGGCCGAAGTCGAGTATCAGGACAAGAAGTCCGACGCTATCGATGTCGCCTTCGTGGTTGAGGACGCCGACAAGCTGGCTGCCGCGTTTGGCCTGGCCAGCTTGCCGAAGCCAGCTTCCATCGTGATCTGGACCACCACGCCATGGACCATTCCGGCCAACCAGGCGCTGAACGTTCACCCTGAATTCACCTACGCGCTGGTCGACACCGGCGAGCGTCTGCTACTGCTGGCCGAAGAGCTGGTGCAAGGCTGCCTTACCCGTTATGGCCTGCAGGGCGAAGTCATCGCCACCGCACCAGGCGCGGCTCTGGAGCTGATCCGCTTCCGCCATCCGTTCTATGAGCGCTTCGCCCCGGTTTACCTGGCCGAGTACGTCGAACTGGGCGCCGGTACCGGCGTCGTGCATTCGGCCCCGGCCTACGGTGAGGATGACTTCCGTTCCTGCAAAGGCTACGGCATGAGCAATGACGACATCCTCAGCCCGGTGCAGAGCAACGGCGTGTATGTCAGCGATCTGCCGTTCTTTGGCGGCCAGTTTATCTGGAAGGCCAACCCGGCCATCGTTGCCAAGCTGGAAGAAGTCGGCGCGCTGCTCAAGCACGAAGCCATCCAGCACAGCTATATGCATTGCTGGCGCCACAAGACTCCGCTGATCTACCGCGCCACCGCGCAGTGGTTCGTCGGCATGGATAAGCAGCCGAATGAAGGCGACACCCTGCGTGAGCGCGCGCTGGCCGCTATCGAACAGACGGCATTCGTCCCTGCCTGGGGCCAGGCGCGTTTGCACAGCATGATTGCCGGTCGTCCGGACTGGTGCATCTCGCGTCAGCGTAACTGGGGCGTGCCAATCCCGTTTTTCCTGCACAAAGCCACGGGCGAACTGCACCCGCGCAGCGCCGAGCTGATGGAAGAAGTGGCCAAGCGTGTCGAGCAAGAGGGCATTGAGGCCTGGTTCAAGCTGGACGCCGCTGAACTGCTAGGTGATGAAGCCGCCGACTACGACAAGATTAGCGACACCTTGGACGTCTGGTTCGACTCCGGTACCACTCACTGGCACGTGCTGCGCGGCTCGCACAACCTCGGTCATGCCAGTGGCCCGCGTGCCGACCTGTACCTTGAAGGCTCCGACCAGCACCGCGGCTGGTTCCATTCATCCTTGCTGACCGGCGCGGCTATCGACGGCCACGCGCCGTACAAAGAGCTGCTGACTCACGGTTTTGTGGTCGACGAGAACGGCCGCAAGATGTCCAAATCCCTGGGCAACGTGGTCGCGCCGCAGGAAGTCAACGACAGCCTGGGCGCCGACATCCTGCGCCTGTGGGTGTCGTCCACCGACTACTCGGGCGAGATGGCGGTGTCCAAGGTCATCCTGCAGCGCAGCGCCGATTCCTACCGGCGCATCCGCAACACTGCACGCTTCCTGCTCTCCAACCTCAGCGGCTTCGATCCGGCGCAGCATCTGCTGCCGGTCGACGAGATGCTGGCGTTGGATCGTTGGGCGGTGGACCGCGCTCTGCTGCTGCAGCGCGAAATCGAAGAAGCCTACGACAGCTACCGCTTCTGGAACGTCTACCAGAAGGTGCATAACTTCTGCGTGCAGGAGCTGGGCGGTTTCTACCTCGATATCATCAAGGACCGTCAGTACACCACCGCCGCCGACAGCGTGGCGCGGCGTTCCTGTCAGTCCGCGCTGTTCCACATCGCCGAAGCCTTGGTGCGCTGGATTGCTCCGGTGCTGTCGTTCACCGCCGATGAGCTGTGGGAATACCTGCCAGGCGCGCGTAACGAGTCGGTGATGCTCAATGGCTGGTATCAGGGCCTGAGTCCACTGCCGGAAGGTTTCGAGCTGGACCGTGCGTTCTGGGAGCGCGTGATGGCGGTCAAGGTCGCGGTGAACAAGGAAATGGAGAACTTGCGTGCAGCCAAGGCCATTGGCGGCAACCTGCAGGCGGAAGTGACCCTGTACGCCGAAGACAGCCTGATTGCTGATTTGAACAAGCTGGGTAATGAACTGCGTTTTGTGCTGATCACCTCCACCGCCAGTTTGGCTCCATTCAGCAGCGCTCCGAGCGATGCTGTGGAAACAGAAGTGGCGGGGCTCAAGCTGAAAGTGCTGAAGTCCGGCCACGCCAAGTGCGCCCGTTGCTGGCACCACCGCGAGGACGTTGGGGTGAACCCGGCGCATCCGGAAATCTGCGGTCGCTGCGTGGACAACATCGAAGGCGCGGGTGAGGTTCGTCATTATGCTTAACAACGGCACGCCTAACGCCAGTCGTTTCGGGCGCCTGGCCTGGTTGTGGCTGAGCCTGCTGGTGTTTGTGGTCGACCAGGTGAGCAAGTTCTGGTTCGACAACAACCTGAGCATGTACCAGCAGATCGTGATTATTCCGGATTACTTCAGCTGGACCCTGGCCTACAACACTGGTGCTGCATTCAGCTTTCTGGCAGATGCCGCCGGCTGGCAGCGCTGGTTCTTCGCCGCGATAGCGGTGGTGGTGAGCGGGGTGCTGGTGGTGTGGCTCAAGCGCCTCAAGCCAGGCGAAACCTGGCTGGCAGTGGCTTTGGCTTTAGTGCTGGGCGGCGCGCTGGGTAATTTGGTGGATCGCGTGGTGTTTGGCCATGTGGTCGACTTTATCCTGCTGCACTGGCATCAGCAGTGGTACTTCCCGGCCTTCAACGTGGCCGATATGGCCATCACCGGCGGTGCCATCCTGCTGGCGCTGGATATGTTCAAAAGTGAAAAGTCCGGAGAAACAGGCAAATGACTGACGTGCGTATCGGTCCGGACAGGGAAGTGACCCTGCATTTCGCCCTCAAGCTGGAGAACGGCGATGTGGTCGACAGCACCTTCGATAAAAAGCCCGCCACCTTCAAGGTCGGCGATGGCAACCTGCTGCCAGGCTTTGAACAAGCGATTTACGGGCTGAAGGCGGGTGACAAGCGCAGTCTGTCGATCAGCCCGGAGCAGGGCTTTGGTCAGGGCAATCCGCAGAATATCCAGATCATGCCGCGCAGCCAGTTTCAGGATATGGAGCTGTCTGAAGGCCTGCTGGTGATCTTCAATGATGCGGCCAATGCCGAGCTGCCGGGTGTGGTCAAAGCTTTTGACGACAGTCAGGTAACCATCGACTTCAACCACCCGCTGGCCGGCAAGGCGCTGAGCTTCGATGTGGAAATTATTGAGGTCAAAGCGCTCTAGGGTGTAGCTCGCTCCTGTCGGAGCGGCTTTCGTCTTGCGTGTTCCCGCGTGATCCTCGCGATCACGGCGGCTTACAAAGATTGCTTTCCCAGTGCGTGCGGCCGCGCCGTACACTCGCCCGCAAGGTCTACCGTCGAGATACCGCCATGCATATCAAACTCGCCAATCCTCGTGGCTTCTGTGCCGGCGTCGACCGCGCCATTGAAATCGTCAACCGCGCGCTGGAAGTCTTCGGCCCACCGATCTATGTCCGCCATGAAGTGGTGCACAACAAGTTTGTGGTCGAAGACCTGCGTTCGCGTGGCGCGATCTTCGTCGAAGAACTGGATCAGATTCCTGACGATGTCATCGTTATCTTCAGTGCCCACGGCGTCTCCCAGGCTGTGCGCAACGAAGCCGAGCGCCGTGGCCTAAAGATCTTCGACGCTACCTGTCCGTTGGTCACCAAGGTGCATATGGAAGTGGTGCGCTACAGCCGCGAAGGGCGCGAATGCATCCTGATCGGCCACGAAGGCCACCCTGAAGTCGAAGGCACTATGGGCCAATACGACGCCAGCAACGGCGGCAGTATCTACCTGGTGGAAGACGAAGCAGATGTGGCCGTGCTTGAGGTACGTAACCCCGAAGCGCTGGCGTTTGTGACCCAGACCACTCTGTCTATGGACGACACCAGCAAGGTAATCGATGCCTTGCGCAGTAAATTCCCTGCCATTGGTGGCCCGCGCAAAGACGATATCTGCTACGCCACCCAGAACCGCCAGGACGCCGTCAAACAGCTCGCAGCTGAATGTGACGTGCTGCTGGTGGTCGGCAGCCCCAACAGCTCCAACTCCAACCGTCTGCGCGAACTCGCCGAACGCATGGGCACCCCGGCCTACTTGATTGATGGCGCAGAAGACCTCAAGCAGGAGTGGTTTGCGGGCGTGGCGGGTATTGGGATTACGGCGGGCGCATCAGCGCCTGAGGTGCTGGTGCAGGGTGTTATCCAGCAATTGAGCGAGTGGGGCGCAGCAGGTGCGCAAGAGTTGCAGGGGCGGCCTGAGAATGTAACGTTCTCGATGCCGAAGGAGTTAAGGGTAATTGCAAAGCAGTAACCTTACACCCTTTATATATTCATAATGCAGGCCATATTTTTCATCTGAGTGTGCTGACATCCTGCGTGCAGGTGGGTTATGCGCTTCTGATTGACAGTGTTTCAGCGCGCTTTGCCAACTCGTTCTGATACGTGCAATGGCCGATCAATCAGTTAGATGAGCGTGGTGTCGTGTGGATGCGCGTCGAGGATCAGGCTTAGATGCTTAGATGCTTAGATGCTTAGATGCTTAGATGGAGTTTTCTATTGAGAGCTGAGAAGTAAGTGTCGTGAGCAACCCGCGACGGTTAACTGGTGTTAGAAATAATCTGCCGCTAGAGAATGGGCATTAATCCCAGTGCCCTCCTTCCCCCCATATTAGATATATGGGGGAAGGAGGGGCGGTACAGAACTATAGCGAGTGTTTGTTATTTCCAGCATTCTTCCGCAGGCTTTGTTCCAGATCGGCCTTTTATACCTAGGGCATTAAGTGTCATGTTTCCACACGCGGTGTCGCCAATTTTTTGTGTTGCTGTCAGTGTGTAACCACCATCATTAGCGACAGAAGATACTTGGGCTTCGTAGTAGCCGTTCTCGGATATTATTTTCTTGGCTGCGGTATCTGTTTTCTGTACCCCCAGCAATGCTAGCTCATCGTTATTTGTTATGTAGCGGTTGTTCTGTGCTAAGAATCTTTCTTGACGAGCTGCAATATCACTAAGCAATCCGATAGCTTCAGTTCGCTTTGTTCTGGTCATATATTCGCTGTAGTTAGGTATCGCGATAGACGCGATGATCCCAATTATTGCGATAACCATCATTAGCTCAACTAAAGTAAAGCCTTTGTACTTATTCTGCATTTTTTAGTCCGTCCATTTCTTCTGCCGTTAGCGGCGGTAGCTCATGGATGTAAACGCTTCTAATGATGTCATTGGGCGATCCGGTGTCGCCGGAGAAATTAATCAACGCGCCTGGCTTTAACGAGAATATTACTGGCGAATTACCTGATAGTACGGAGTTCGCTAGTGAGTATTTCTTGTCGTTTACTGTGACTGTGTTTTTTTCAACAGAAACTTCTTGAATGTGACCAACTTCTTCGAAAGTGGCCGCCAGTAGAATAGGAGAAACAAGAACTCCTAGAGTAAGTAGAGTCTTATGCATTTTCATGGTTAGAAATCCTCAACAATGCGCCAGCTTTGGCGTCCGCTTGACTCTAAACCAGGATCAATAGTTTCACAGCTGCTCGATGTGCATACCTGGATTTGACCTTCTGGTGTAGTTGTTACGATCAGGCCGCCCATGCCGTCATTTTGGTAGCCCGAGACTGGAACAGTAGTACCGTCGGACCTTTTATAGTTTGAGCGGGAGTCAACATAGCCTTGGCGAGCTAGGTCAAAAACAGCAAAGTCGAGTCGCCCGCCGGTTGCTGGGTTTATTCCATAGGTCCAGTTCGATACACCGTCCGCGCAGGGATCGTCATTGGGTGTCAATGTTTGTGCGAGTAAGACCTGGCCAATAGCAACCATGTCGTCAACTACCATTTCGCCTTCGAGAGTGGTGTTGACTTTAAAGTCGAGAAGCCAACCGTATTTTCCTTTGCCGGTAGTGCTATCGTGCCACTCAAGCGGGTTCTGGCTAAGTATCCTTATATTGCGATTGTTACTGCTCCCTGCTTCGTTAGTAAAGGTTGCGCTATTAACTTCCTCAGTGAAAGTTTGCTCGGCAAGGTAAGTATACTCTGCCCCTACCTTGGATCTATTGATGCTTGGTGTGGTTAAAGCCGCTTGGCCTTTTGTTTGTTTGTCCCATATACCGTAAAGAGTTTGGGCTCTGCTTGTATCGGCTCCCGCATCGCTGGACTGGAAATATTTGCCTGTACCGAAGACGATGATGTAACCCGTGCTTGAGGGGTGTCGAACGATGGAGGGAGCCGCAGTAATTGCTTGACTAGAGTTGTCACTAGCTTGTGCAGAAAATAGCGGTTTTCCACCAAATGAAACCTTAAAGTTTTTGGCATTTTCTGGTTTTTCGGCAGAAACAAGTTTGCCTCCAGAAACTGCAGTTGTGCGTCCAAGGCGTTCAGAGTCTAGGCTCACGTCTGCTGTGGTTTTGGTCAGTAAATCAAAACGCCACATATTTCCCTGAAGATCACCAGCGTAAGCATAGTCAGCTACGCCATCGCTGTTGTTGTCAGCTAGTTTTGGTGTTGAAAGTCCATTGGGAATACCTTCTTTGCCTTTAACTTCAAGTTTTCGAATAAGGCTGCCGTCTTTAACGTTAAAAATTAACAGTGCGGCTTTGTCATCCTGGCTGGAGTAGCCATTACCCGTTACTACCGCCCACTGGCCGTTGTGCAGGCGCGCAACAGTCGGTTTTGGCATGCTGTGGCCCATGTCCACTTCAGTAGTAAGATTAATTTCCCATAGAAGTTTGATTTTGCTTGGGTCTGTAACATCCAGCGCGAAAATACCTTTCCCGCCAGCCCTGAATGTACCGATTAGCACTGTACGCCATTCGCCATCAATTACCGTGTCTGCCACTACGGGGCTGCCATCAACATAAAACTGGTGGGCACTACCCTTATAGCTATTGCCAGCTAGTAGGTTGAGCTTTTCAAAAATAGTTGATGGTATAAATGCAAACTCTTCTTTGCCGGTGGCTTCATCAAACGCATGGAGCATGCCATCGTTTGCGCCAACGTATATAAGCCGTTTACGTCCTTGTGTTGTGCTTGTCGTGTCTACTTTACTTTTAAAGTCCTCGTAAGGAATGCTGTCAAATTCTATAGGGTTGGCCAGATATGCAAGGTACTGTGCATTGGCAACCACCGCCGGGGCGGAGTTAATAATGTCACCGAGGCGCGCTACTCGGTCTCTGAAGTTTGCATTACTCTTGCCGCGGATAAATTGCAGCCTGGCCTCGCCTAATGCGTCAACCGTATTGTTGCTATCAGGGTTGCGATTCAGGAGTGCACGTTGTGCTGCATTGAGATTGCCCCACTGGAAATCAACCAGGTTTGTGGCGGAGTTGCCGGCAATCATAATTTTTCTGCTATCAGGGTCTTGTGCTTCAAGTTTTTCCTGTGCGCTCCATTCCTTGACTTTTTCGGTAATACCAAATTTTTCTTCGAGCTTGTAGCGAATCAAGTCACCAGCCCAGTTTTTTGAACTGTCGAAGCTGCTCTGATAGGCATAACGCAGCAAGGTATCGCCCGACGGACTCTCTTGTAGTTTTGCTGTAATTGCTGGCCGTGCGGCAGAGTTATTGCGATCACCGATTCGCGTAAGTATAGCTTGGAAAGCTGAAACCATATCTTCAGGGGAGTCGGCACTAAAAAACTCGCCGCGAGAGTTAATCGCCGCATGCCACAGATCATAAACGTTGTTTGCAGAGTCAGCTGACGCCGCTGGCCATGCAATAGAGCCGTCCGCGAGTTTTCCATAATCCCCCTCGAAGGTTGACCCACCCCACGCTGGGCTTGTAAGGCTGGACGTCAGTCCAAGGCCTAGGGTGAACGTGGTCATGTTCTGCCATGTTGATGGGTTGTTACGCGGGTCCCAATACTCTTTTGTCGAATCAGTAGGGTTCGCGGCGGAGATAAAAGGCTTGATTTTATTATCTATATTTGTGCGTGCATCCTGCCTCCAATAGTTGAAGGCAAGGTCTGCAACTGTATTGCTTGCACCATCCTTATATGGAGCAATAGCTGTATAAGGTTTACCATCTGGGAGGGATGCAATATTCGTGTTGTCAGCATTACCCACCGATGCGCTGTCACTGTTCCAGATACCGTCAGTCATCAGAATATGGTAGGTGGGGCGGCACGCATACTCTGGATTGGTTTGCTTGCCTAATGAGTATGCATAGGGGCCATTAATACCAGTTTGGCTTAGAAAGTTACCTGCGCGCTGCATTGCTTGGCGTAATGGCGTGCCACCAGTTACGCTTAGCTTCTCAAGCCAGGTGAAGAAGTTGGCTCGGTGCTGGCCTGAAAATTCACGTAGATAGTTAGTATTGCAGTTGCCAGAACTGGAGCCGCTACCCATCACGTTACAACTGCTGTTGTTTAATACCTGCCATGTAAGGCGGACGTTTTCCGGCAGTGAATAGAACGCGAGATTAGCTGCTGTTTGTGTTGCAAGCGCACGAGTTCGATAAAATGAATACCAGATCGCAAAATTTTTCTCTGCAGCTGCGGTCGCAGGAATATTTACTTTGCTATAACAGTCTGTGTCGGTTTTTGTCTTGTTGCAATTTGCGTTGTTTGGTCGGTACTCATAGTAGTGCGCACGACCATCTGCTGCTGTATCCACATCTGCGCCACGCCCATAATCTACGGTAGCAGCATAGTTTGATGAAAGATTAACAGCTGATGCTTTAGTAAAGCCGTTCTTCCATGCAGCGGTGAATGTAGGTGCGTCGTATTCAGTTATCTTCAATTCGCCAGAGACTAAAGTTACTTTTTTAGGAAGTTTGTACTCCGTTGTTGGCGAGTAGTACATGGGATTGAAGTAATTAGATTTAAAGTAGTTCTTATTCCGTTCGCTCAGTGCGGCGTCGGGGGCATAGGCGAACGCCATACTGCCCGAGTCGTCGAGCGTAACTAGGATGTTAGGTGCGACACCTTGCGTAAGAAATAGCGGTTGTTGGCTTGGAACCATTGCTGCTGCGTGTACTTGTTGTGCACTGGTCATGATTGCAATACTGAGAGAGCTAGCTGTCAGTAATTTACTGCCTTTTACTAAAAGTGCGTTCATCGTGCTCTCCATCAGTTGCTTGTATAGACGCGTGCTACAGTAGACTGCAGCAACGCTGACCCTTGTGTGCCAGTTGTGGCTTGGGCTCTGCTGTTAGTGGCATAAAAAAATGTGCCTTCACCGCGCATTAAATTACCGTATTCTGGATTAAGAGCTTCACTGTTCTGCTCGCCAGACGGGATTGGTACACTGTTCCATGTGATAGTCCTGATTGGATCTAGAGTCGTTGGGTTGTCAATGTCTGAGCCTATATAGGGCATCCAGGCTCGTGCATCCGATGGGTCTATATTGTCGAATTTTCTGGGGTCTGCATGTAGCACATTGATATCAAGACCAAGTGCGGCTAGGTTGACTAGGCATGGATACTTCTTGTTTGTTAGCTCGCAGCCTTCACCGGGCTCTTGTGCTGTAAATGTGTTGTTAAATCTGCGCTCTGCTTCACGCAAACCAGAGTCTGCCAAGTTTAGTAGGCGCTTCTGTTCAATTGTGTTAGCAGTTATGCGGCTTTCAAGCGTAACTTCACGCATGCTGCCAACAGCTAGAATCGTAATTATTAAAAGCATTATTAGGGCAACTATAAGCGTCGCGCCCTGTTGCTTGGTGTGGGAAGTCTTGATCATGGCATCATGTTCCGAAGGGTTTGTGCACCTTGGCCAATAAATAGTAACTGGCCATGCTCTTTAGCGTCGAGCGCAGCTTTGTTTCCACCGTAATAGGTTATCCAGTCTGCTTTGGCTTTGCTGTCGACGCCTTCTCCTACGCCTTTTCGTAGATCAGCTTCACCGCTACTTGCCAGCACAGAAAAGCGTACGCCTCTAACCACTTGGTCAGCCGTTGGAGTTTCCGTAAAGCTTTCAACACTGCGTTTTCCCTTAGGGCCTACGCCGTAACTGATATTTATATCTTCAATACCTGCTACAAGCTCTTGGCCTCCGCATTGCAATGAGCCTGCGGACTTTCCTGTGCCTGGGGTGAATGTTATCCGATAGGTTTTAGTGATGTCGCCGGGGACTTTATCGAAAGACTTTCCGGGTGTTCCTGGTATTAAATTTCCAAGGCAGTCACTTTCGCTCACGGTTGCAGCTTGGTAGCGGAGGCATATGCCTCGATCTCCAGTTGCGGGGGCAATTACTTGCCCCGCAATGAATGCGCCACATCCTCCAGCTGGGTCTGCTTTAGGGAATGCGCTTTCCATTGGGGTGTCTGCTAAACGCCTATAGCCTGCTTTAACAAGTTGCTGCTCAAGAAGTAATAGTGTGAAGCGACTACTTTCTTGATTGCTAGCTTGGCCTTGTTGGAAAAAATAATTGTAGCGGCTGTCAATAAAAAGCTGAGATACGCCGAGAAGGAGGAAGCAGCTAAGTGCCAGTGCTACTAAGAGCTCAATCATGGACAAGCCATTTTGGTGTAACAGTCTTTTATCCATTTTCCTGCTCACAGCTGTGCGCGTAGATTGAATGTGCATATTGATTTGTCCGCAGTTTGATCGTTTGCGTCGATGCAGGTGCCAGACTTGACTCGCCACGCCATGCTTATTTCAATTGCCGAGCCCGTGGTCGCGCTGCAAACACCGGGTGATGGGCTCCTACATATTTTAAAGTGGCTCTGCAAGAGTTCGCTTCCGCCTGGCAAGTTTTCTCCGGCTCGTTGTGCCCAACAACCAAGTTGGTCCTTTGCTGTAAGTGCTGGCTTGGGGCATGGTGGAAAGTCACTGCCTTTTGCTTTGTAGAAGTCGGATGTTTCCTTGTAGCGTTCGCGAGAGTCTAGGAATGCTTCCGGGTTGGCGCGCATGAGTTCAAGTAACTCGTTCGCCATATTGCCTGCGGTGCCGCGTTGGGCGGAGTCTTGAGTGAATTGAATGCTTCGGCCCTGCATCGCAACCATACCTAAAACACCGGTGGTCACAATTATTAATGTCACTAAAACTTCAATCATACTAAAGCCGGACATACCTCCGTGCCTATTCATGGCGCGCACCCCCCTAAGGCCGTCGTGTTATTCGCTTGTTTTCCGCGGGCATGTATTTTACTGCTCCCGCTCGCTTGTACCGTGATCAGATATGCTGTTTCTACTTTGTCATCGTTGCAAACAATTGCACTGGCAGTACTTGCTGTACCATTAGGGCTATAAGTGACAGTAAGTGGTGATGGGTTGGTGGCAATTGAAATGTTTGTTGCGTCAAAAGTCTCTTGTCGCAAATTTTCATTTCTACTTAAGTCTCTTACAGTCCAAGTGCCACCGTTGTTGCTGAGGTTGATTCGAGATCTGCGTACAACTGCCTCGCTTCTGGCGTACTGGAGCAAGCTATTTATTTGCTGCGCCTGGCTCTCTATTTGGTCGTTTCGGATCAGGCTAGCTAAATTGGGCACTGCAATTGCTATAGCAATTGCAAATAGGGCCAAAACAACCATTAGCTCTATCAGGCTGAATCCGTGCGGGCGTGGTTGAAGCGTCATTGTGCTCTCCTAGGGGGCAGTGAGCGTATCCTCTAGAATGATTTTCGTCCTGTCATCGGCTCGATGACAGCTGGTGCTCTGGGGGGGATGATCGGTTGTCACTGCTATTCCCTGTGCACTGACGGCGTCGAGAGCCTTGTGATTGCACGGGTTTCAGGCCTGCTCATCCTTGCATCGGTAGTCTTGAGAAAGATTATCGCTTTCAGAACCTGTTTTTAATCGCCCCTGACGATTTATTACTAATTGCCATGTGATTTTACGATTGTTGCATTGATAAACTCTGCCGTTACTTATCGGTGTTGTTCCATTTGGATAGAATCGTATGCTTTGTGTGAAGCCGCTTCTTCTTATTGTGGTTGAGCCGTCTAGTTTTCTTATCTGCAGTGGTTTTTGAGTTTTTAACTCTTTAATAATCCATCCATTTGACCAGTCGCTATTGCAAGTTGACTGGTCGCCAATTCCGCATATTTCTATTATTTCCCTGTTTAGTATGGCGATGGTTCTTGCGTATTCAATTGCGCTTCTGGTTTCGCTGAGAAATGCTTTGCTTTGGCTGGTTTTGAATAAATTAATAAGTGGAGGTGTGGCTATAGATATGGCTATAGAAATAAGTGATGTCACGATGATAAATTCAGTCAGTGTCGTTCCGCTAATTTTCTGCATTGGCATTTTATTGATCCTTTTGACGTGCAGGCTAGCTTCCTTGGTAGCCTTTGTTCGCATCTAAAACCTAGTCGTTTTTTTGCGTGGCGCAAGTCCAGTTTTGATAAGCTTTCTCGTCATTGAGTGATTTCAATAACGCTATTTTATTTTTTAGGTTTTTACGTGTCCGAATGTCAGCTCATCGTTGGTAGTGGGGTGCTTGGCTTGCTATCGGCTTATGCATTGGCATCAGTCGGCAACCATGTTGCATTGTTTGATTCCCAGTCTGTGGGGACGGAGTCCTCTTGGGCCGGCGGCGGTATCGTTTCGCCGCTCTATCCCTGGCGTTACAGCCCTGCAGTAACGGCTTTGGCGCATTGGTCGCAGGATTTTTATCCGCGGTTGGGTGAGCAGTTGCTGGCGCAGACGCAGATCGATCCGGAGGTGTATGTCACCGGGCTGTATTGGCTTGATCTGGATGACGAGGCTGAGGCGCTTGCCTGGGCGCAGCGTGAGCGGCGGCCGCTGCAGTCTGTGGATGTCGCGGCGGTAGAGCATGCGGTGCCGGCGTTGGCTAAGGGCTTTGGGCGGGCGGTGCAGATGGCGGATGTGGCGAATGTGCGTAACCCGCGTTTGGTCAAGGCGCTACGGGCCGCGTTGCAGCAGATGCCGAATGTCACTTTGCATGAGCATTGTGCGGTCAGTGGTTTTATTCGCGAGGGTGGGCGTATCACGGGTGTGCACACCGCACAGGGTGATATGTATGCCGATCAGGTTGTGTTGGCTGCCGGTGCCTGGAGTGGCGAGCTGATGAAGACCCTTGGCATCGAGTTGCCGGTGGTGCCGGTGAAGGGGCAGATGATTCTGTATAAGTGCGCCGAAGACTTTCTGCCTGCCATTGTGCTGGCCAAGGGGCGTTATGCGATTCCGCGGCGTGACGGTCATATTCTGATTGGCAGCACCCTTGAGCATGCGGGGTTCGACAAAACGCCTACCTACGAGGCGCTGACCAGCTTAAAAGCTTCCGCCATTGAATTGTTGCCGGCGCTGGCGGATGCCGAGGTGGTGGGGCATTGGGCGGGGCTGCGGCCTGGTTCGCCCGAGGGTATTCCGTTTATTGGGCCCGTGCCGGGGCATGATGGCTTGTGGCTGAACTGCGGGCACTACCGCAATGGGCTGGTGCTGGCGCCGGCGTCGTGCCAGTTGCTGGCGGATCTGATGCTGGGGCGTGAGCCGATTGTTGACCCTGCCCCCTATGCGCCGGCTGGGCGGTTGGTTTCGGCGGGTTGAGCGTTTCTCTGGGTGGGGCCTAGCGGCTAAAGCCCCTTCCATAACTGATGCTCGCTTTAGTCGATACCTAGCTTCTTTAGTCGATAGCGCATTGAGCGAAAGCTCAGGCCCAGGCGCTGTGCGGCGGCGGTGCGGTTCCAGCGGGTTTCTTCCAGGGCTTGCATGATCAGCTTGCGTTCGATGGCTTCCAGGTAATCTTCCAGATTATCGATCTGCGCGAGGTTGGCTTCGCCGTTTTCACTGATGGGGACGCTGTCGGCCAGGCGCAGGTCGCTGGTGGTGATGCGGTCGTCTTCGCACAAGGTGTAGGCGCGTTCGAGCATGTTCTCCAGTTCGCGCACGTTGCCCGGGAAGCGGTAGCTCTTGAGCTTCTCCAGCGCGTCATCATCCAGTTTGGCCGGGCTGAGGCCGGTGCCGTCGGCCAGGCGCTTGAGCATGATGTCGGCCAGCAGGGCGATATCTTCGCGGCGCTCGCGCAGGGCGGGCACGCGCAGTTCGATCACGTTGAGGCGGTAGTATAAATCCTGGCGGAAGCGCCCGGCCGCGACTTCGCCGGCCAGATCCTTGTGGGTGGCGCAGAGGATGCGTACATCGACGATTAGCTCCTGTTGGCCGCCCACGGCGCGCACGGCTTTTTCCTGAATTGCACGCAGCAGTTTGACCTGCATCGGCAGCGGCAGATCGGCGACCTCATCGAGGAACAGCGTGCCGCCGTTGGCAGCTTGGAACAGCCCTTGTTTGTCTTCTATGGCGCCGGTAAAGCTGCCTTTCTTGTGGCCGAAGAACTCGCTTTCCATCAGTTCGGTGGGGATGGCGCCGCAGTTGACCGGGATAAAGGGTTGTTCGCCGCGTGAGCCTTGCTCGTGGATCAGTCGGGCTACCAATTCTTTACCGCTGCCGGATTCGCCGCTGATATACACCGGTGCCTGACTGCGCGCCAGTTTGAGAATCTGTTTGCGCATGGTTTTCATCGGCGGCGAGTCGCCGAGCAGGCGACTGTCCACCGGCAGTTCTTCACCATCGGCGCTGCGCAGGCGCAAGGCGGCGGCAACCAATTCGCGCAGGCGGCCGAGATCCACCGGTTTGGTCAGAAAGTCGAACGCGCCGGCTTTCAACGCGTTGATTGCGGTGTCCAGGCTGCCGTAGGCGGTGATCATCGCCACCGGCACTTGCGGGTGACGCAGCAGAATATGCTGCACCAGCTCAAGGCCGGTACCGTCAGGCAGGCGCATATCGGTCAGGCATAGGTCAAAGGGTTCTTTCGCCAGCCACTCGCGGGCTTCCTTGACGTTGCGCGCGCTGCGGGTGTCGAGCTTCATGCGCCCCAGGGTGATTTCCAGGAGTTCGCGAATATCGGGTTCGTCATCGACGATCAGGGCTCTCTGGCGGGTCATGGTCAGCTCAGTTTGCGCGGGTGGGCGAAGGTGATACGCAGGCAGCTGCCGCCACCTTCACGAAGTTTATAGTCGAGGCGGGCCTGGTTGCTTTCGCACAGCTCGCGGGAAATATACAGGCCCAGGCCGGTGCCTTTGTTTTCCGTGGTGTAGAACGGCTCGAACAGGTGGTGCAGCTGTTCTTCGGTAACGCCGGGGCCATCGTCTAGCACCTCGAGTACTGGCAACTCGCTCTCCGAGTCGCGAAACAGTTTCAGCCAGACTTGCCCGTGCTTGTTCTTTTGCGTGCTATAGCGCAGGCCGTTCTCCACCAGGTTGCTCAGCACCTGAGTCAGCTGGTGCGGGTCCATGCGGGTTTGAATGCTGCCGCTGCTGGTTTCCAGGTGCAGGGTCTGACCTGGGGCGGCGCTGCTACGAAACTCGCTGGCGAAGCGGTGCAGCCAGTACTTCAGATCCAGCAATTGCGGCTCGGCTTGGCGCCGCCGCGACAGTTGCAGGACGTTCTCGATCACCAGGTTCATCCGCCGCGAGTGGTCCTGGATGATCTGTGCCAGGCGCAGATCGGGGCCTTCCAGCTCTTCGGACTCTTGCAGCAGCTGGGCGGCGTGACTGATTGCCCCCAGTGGGTTGCGAATCTCGTGGGCGATACCTGCGGTCAGGCGACCCAGCGAGGCGAGCTTTAGCTGTTGTGCCTGCTGGGCGATCTGCGAGATGTCATCAAGGAAGATCAGCGTGTGTTTATGCTCGCCGCGCTGTAAGGCAATAAAGCTCGGTTGCAGCACGCGGCCATCGGGCGCTGCTTGCAGGCTGGCAGGGCGCAGGCTGGGGTTGTGCGACCATTGCTGCATGCGCTTGATCAGCTCTGGGCAGTGTGGGTCGAGAATCTTTCCGGTCAGGTCGGCATGCCCCAGCAGGTGGTTGGCGCCCTGGTTGGCCAGTAATACGCGGTGCAGTTCATCCAGCACCAGAATGCCGGTGCGCATACGCTGCAGGATCAGGGCGTTCAATGCTTCCAGGTTGGCTACGTCGGCAGCGCGCTGCTCGGCCAGGCTTTCGCTGACTTGCAGGCGGCGCGTCAGGCCCTGCACAAATAGTGCAGCGGCAAAGCACAGCGCGCCAAGCGCACCAGCCTGTACGTACTGCGCGGCAGCAGCCGGTCGGCTAAGGCTGAGGTAGAAGGTCAGGTAGATCATGCCCGCTGCAGCGACTGCGGCAATCAGCAGGCCGATACGCCCGCGCAACAGGATATTGGCGATCGCCACGGCAACAATCAGCAGGTTACCGATGCCGCTGGGTGTGCCGCCGGCGGCATAGAACAGGCCGGACAGCAGAATCACATCGACCAGGGCCAGGCTGAATACCTGCGCCAGGCGCTTGGGGCGGCGCACGGTGGCGATAATCAGGACGTTGAGAGCCAGATACAGCCAGCTGCCATTGCGAAACAGCGTTGGATGCATCATGTCCAGCAGTTGGGCATCGAGGTCGCTGGAAATCAGCAGTGCCAGGGTAATGCCGATAACCAGGCGGTACAGGTGGTAGAGCCGCAGGATTCGCCAGCTTTGCTCCCCGCTCAGGGAGAAATCAGCGCTCACCGGATTGTCGGCCTTGTTCTAGGTGCGCCTGGCTGCAGAACCACTGTTCGCCCTTTACCAGCGCGTGATCGCGCGGGACATGGGTGCCGCAATGTTCGCAGCGCACCATTGGGGTAGGAGCTGCGCTGGTGTTGCGGTCTTCAGGGCGAGGGGTTGTTGGCCGAGTAAAGCGTCGCCACAGCCAAAACGCGGCCGCAATGATGGCAATCCAGAACAGTAAGCGGAACAGGCCCATGGCGCTCTCTTTCTATCGGTAAGCGGGCAGTTTAGCTAACCCGTCTGTGTGCGCCCAGCGTTGAAGTCGTGCGCTGAGTGTTGTTTCTCGCCGCTTTGCGCGATAAGCCGCGTTTGGTGGTGGGCGGCGGCTTGCCTGCCGTTCAGCTTCGGCCATCTGGCCAATAAAAAGGGAGGCCTAAGGCCTCCCTTTTCCACTGCGTTTTGCCGGCTTAGTCAAACAGGCCAAAGGTCAGGTAGCTGAACCAGGAGCGGCTTGCTTTTTCTTCGCTGGTACCGGCTTTGAGGTCGTCCGGAATCTGCTCTTCGGCATCTTCGTACTGGCGAATCACATCCTGGCTGGCGCGGGTTTCGCCGGGTGGCAGTGGTGTGTCGGTTTCGATCAGACCCAGGGTAGCCTTGGCCAGCCAGGAGCGGCTGTCGGCTTCTTCTTCGCGCGGAACGAACTGGCCGTCGACCAGGCTTGGGTGATCCGGGTAGTTGAGCTTGAGGGTTTCCAGGCTGGTGGCTGCCAGGTCATCCAGGGTCAGGCGCTGGTAGGCTTCGGTCATCACCGCAAGGCCATCGCCGACTGCTGGGGTTTCCTGGAAGTTTTCCACCACGTAACGGCCGCGGTTGGCCGCTGCCACGTAGGCGTTGCGGGTCAGGTAGTAGTGCGCCACATGAATCTCGTAAGCCGCCAGCAGGTTGCGCAGGTAGATCATGCGCTGCTTGGCATCTGGCGCGTAGCGACTGGTGGGGTAGCGGCTGGTGAGCTGGGCAAACTCGTTGTAGGAGTCGCGAGCGGCGCCTGGGTCGCGTTTGGTCATGTCCAGCGGGACAAAGCGCGCAATCAGGCCGCGGTCCTGATCGAACGAGGCCAGGCCCTTGAGGTAGTAGGCGTAATCAACGTTGGCATGCTGCGGGTGCAGGCGGATAAAACGGTCGGCTGCGGATTTGGCTGCTTCCGGCTCAACGTTCTTGTAGTAGGCGTAGATCAGTTCCAGCTGTGCTTGTTCGGCATAACGGCCGAATGGATAACGCGACTCCAGGGCCTTGAGCTTGGCGACGGCGCTGGTATAGCTACTATTGTCCAGGTCGGCTTGTGCCTGCTGGTAGAGTTCGGTCTCGCTCAGATTTTCGTCGACCACCTGCTTCGATGAGCAGGCGGCAGTGAGGGCGAGGATTGCGATCAGCAGCAGGTGTTTCACTTGCATGGCGGCTTGCGTCCCTGTGACGGCGGCTGTCTTGAGCAAAGCCGTCCTGTTATGATGAGCGCCCCCGGTACCCCTGGGGCAAAGACGCCGTATTTAACCACAAGCGTGTAGCCGAAACCAAAAGCTATGCCCCCTCTGTTGCCGAGCATGTCCTCTATTAATAAGCAGATCATTGAACTGAACGCCGAGGTGCCCTATGAAATGGGCGGTCAACGCCTCGATCAAGTCGCCGCACTCCTGTTCGCCGAGCACTCGCGTTCGCGTCTGTCTGCCTGGATCAAAGAGGGTCTGCTGACCGTCGATGGTGAGGTGTTGCGTCCGCGCGACATCGTCCACGGTGGTGCACTGCTGGCGTTGAACGCCGAGCAGGAAGCTCAGGGCGAATGGATCGCCCAGGACATCGCGCTAAACATCGTCTATGAAGACGAGCAGATTCTGGTGATCGACAAGCCGGCCGGCCTGGTTGTGCATCCGGCCGCCGGGCATGCCGATGGCACCTTGCTCAACGCCTTGCTGCACCACGTGCCGGACATCATCAATGTGCCGCGCGCCGGCATTGTTCATCGCCTGGACAAGGACACCACCGGCCTGATGGTGGTGGCCAAGACCATCGAAGCGCAGACCCGCCTGGTCGACCAACTGCAGAAGCGCTCGGTCAGCCGTATCTACGAGTGCATCGTGATTGGCGTGATCACCTCGGGCGGCAAGATCAACGCGCCGATTGGCCGCAGCTCTTCGCAGCGTCAGCGCATGGCGGTGAGCGATGGCGGCAAGCCGGCGGTCAGCCACTACCGGGTGCTGGAGCGCTATCGCTCGCATACCCATGCGCGGGTCAAGCTGGAAACTGGTCGCACCCACCAGATTCGCGTACACATGAGTCATATTGGCTATCCGCTGGTGGGCGACCCAGTCTACGGCGGACGCTTCCGTATTCCGCCGGCGGCCAACCCGAGCATGGTGCAAACGCTCAAGGAGTTCCCGCGTCAGGCTTTGCATGCGCGTTTCCTAGAGCTGGACCATCCGATTACCGGTGAGCGGATGAAATGGCAGTCGCCATTGCCGGATGACTTTGTCTGGTTGCTGACGCTGCTGCGCCAGGACCGTGAGGCCTTTATTGGCTAGAACGTTGGTTAACCCAGTGCTGGGCAACAGGGAGCAGGGTGACAGGATGCACGACTGGCTGACGCCGCAATGGCCCGCACCGGCAAGGGTAAAAACCAGCGTCACCACCCGCAGTGGTGGTGTCAGCATGGCGCCGTTCGACAGTTGCAACCTGGGCGAGCATGTTGGTGATGAGCCAAAGGCCGTGCTGAAAAACCGTCAGCGGTTGGTCAGTCTGCTCGGCTGCAAGCCGGCCTGGTTGCAGCAGGTGCATGGTGTTGCAGTGGTTGAGGCCAATCCTGCGCGGGTGCTCGAAGCTGACGCCAGTTGGACCAGCACGCCTGGCATTGCCTGTACGGTAATGACCGCCGACTGTCTCCCCGTGCTGTTCTGTGACCGTGCCGGCAGCCGTGTTGCGGCAGCCCATGCCGGCTGGCGCGGGCTGGCTGCAGGGGTGCTGGAAGCCACTCTGGATCAATTGGCGGTGCCGGCAGATCAGGTGTTGGTCTGGCTGGGGCCGGCAATTGGGCCGCAGGCCTTCGAGGTGGGTGCGGAAGTGCGTGAAGCCTTTGTCGCTCAGCATGCGCAGGCCGCTGCGGCATTCCAGTCGAGTGTCAATCCAGGCAAATTTATTGCCGATATTTACCAGTTGGCGCGCATCCGTCTGGCTGCCCGTGGTGTCGAGGCGGTGTACGGCGGCGATTTCTGCACCTTTAACGATCCGCGTTTCTTCTCCTACCGCCGTTCGGCGCAAACCGGTCGCTTTGCCAGTCTGATCTGGCTGGGCAACTGATCCCCACGTGCCGCTGCTGCGGCACTGTTGCGGTAAATGACCCAGGTCAACGCCGCTCGGCTTGAAACCCGCACAATCGACCTCATCTACTCTTCATCCGCAGGCTTTCTGTTTGGGCGCGATTCAGTGTGCCGGCCTGCCATCACCACGAGGGTTGATTGTTTATGCGTATTGATCGTTTAACCAGCAAGTTGCAACTCGCGCTCTCCGATGCGCAGTCCCTGGCCGTGGGGCTTGACCATGCGGCCATTGAACCGCTGCACCTGATGCAGGCCTTGCTTGAGCAGCAGGGCGGCTCGATCAAGCCGCTGCTGATGCAGGTCGGCTTTGATGTGAATAGCCTGCGCCTGGCCTTGGGCAAGGAGCTGGATCAGCTGGGCAAAATCCAGAACCCATCCGGCGATGTCAACTTGTCGCAGGATCTGGCGCGCCTGCTCAATCAGGCTGATCGCCTGTCGCAGCAGAAGGGCGACCAATTTATCTCCAGCGAGCTGGTGCTGCTGGCCGCGATGGATGAGAACACCAAGCTGGGCAAGCTGCTGCTCGGTCAGGGCGTCAGCCGCAAGGCGTTGGAAAATGCCGTGACCAACCTGCGCGGCGGCGATGCGGTAAATGACCCGAACGTCGAGGAAAATCGCCAGGCTCTGGATAAATACACTGTCGACCTGACCAAGCGCGCCGAGGAAGGCAAGCTCGACCCGGTAATCGGTCGTGACGACGAAATTCGCCGCACCATTCAGGTTTTGCAGCGCCGCACCAAGAACAACCCGGTACTGATCGGCGAGCCGGGCGTGGGCAAGACGGCGATTGCCGAAGGCCTGGCCCAGCGCATCGTTAACGGCGAAGTGCCGGATGGCTTGAAGGACAAGCGCCTGTTGTCGCTGGATATGGGCGCGCTGATCGCGGGCGCCAAGTTCCGCGGCGAGTTCGAGGAGCGGCTGAAAGCGGTGCTCAATGAACTAAGCAAGCAGGAAGGGCGAATCATCCTGTTTATCGACGAGCTGCACACCATGGTCGGCGCCGGCAAGGGCGAAGGCTCGATGGATGCCGGCAATATGCTTAAGCCATCTCTGGCGCGCGGTGAGCTGCACTGCGTCGGCGCGACCACGCTCAACGAGTACCGCCAGTACATCGAAAAAGATGCCGCGTTGGAGCGGCGCTTCCAGAAAGTGCTGGTGGATGAGCCGAGCGAAGAAGACACCATCGCCATCCTCCGCGGCCTGAAAGAGCGTTATGAGGTGCACCACAAGGTGGCCATCACCGACGGTGCAATCATCGCCGCGGCCAAGCTGTCGCACCGCTATATCACCGACCGTCAGCTGCCTGACAAGGCCATCGACCTGATCGATGAAGCGGCAAGCCGCATTCGTATGGAAATCGATTCCAAACCTGAAGTGCTGGATCGTCTGGAGCGCCGGCTGATTCAACTCAAGGTTGAAGCTCAGGCGCTGAAGAAGGAAGACGACGAGGCGGCGATCAAGCGCCTGGCCAAGCTCAACGAAGATATTGCCCGCCTGGAGCGTGAATACGCTGATCTGGAAGATATCTGGAAATCGGAAAAGGCCGAGGTGCAGGGCTCGGCGCAGATTCAGCAGAAGATCGAGCAGGCCCGCCAGGAGCTTGAGGCGGCGCGGCGCAAAGGTGATCTCAATCGTATGGCTGAGCTGCAGTACGGGATCATTCCTGATCTGGAGCGCAGCCTGCAGATGGTCGATCAGCACGGCAAGAGCGAGAACCAGTTGCTGCGCAGCAAGGTCACCGAGGAAGAAATCGCTGAAGTGGTGTCGAAGTGGACCGGTATACCGGTGAGCAAGATGCTCGAAGGCGAGCGCGACAAATTGTTGAAAATGGAAGGCCTACTGCATCAGCGGGTGATCGGGCAGAACGAAGCTGTAGTCGCCGTGGCTAACGCCGTGCGGCGTTCCCGCGCCGGTTTGTCTGACCCAAATCGGCCGAGCGGGTCGTTCCTTTTCCTTGGTCCAACCGGGGTCGGTAAAACCGAACTGTGCAAGGCGTTGGCCGAGTTCCTCTTTGATACCGAAGAGGCGTTGGTGCGTATCGATATGTCCGAGTTTATGGAGAAGCACTCCGTGGCGCGGCTGATCGGCGCACCGCCGGGCTATGTCGGTTACGAGGAGGGTGGCTATCTGACCGAGGCCGTACGCCGTAAGCCCTATTCGGTGATCCTGCTGGATGAGGTGGAGAAGGCTCACCCGGATGTGTTCAACGTGCTGTTGCAGGTGCTTGAAGATGGCCGTTTGACCGACAGCCACGGGCGTACCGTGGACTTCAAAAACACCGTGATCGTGATGACCTCCAACCTCGGCTCCACGCAGATTCAAGAGCTGGTCGGGGACCGCGAGGCGCAGCGTGCGGCGGTGATGGATGCGGTGGGCACGCACTTCCGTCCGGAATTTATCAACCGGATTGATGAGGTGGTGATCTTCGAACCGCTGGCTCGCGATCAGATTGCTGGTATTGCGCAGATCCAGCTGGGCCGTTTGCGTCAGCGTCTGGCTGAGCGCGAGCTGAGCCTGGAGTTGTCCGATGAGGCCTTGGACAAGCTGATCGCCGTCGGTTACGACCCGGTCTATGGTGCTCGCCCACTCAAGCGTGCGGTGCAGCGCTGGATCGAAAACCCCTTGGCCCAGCTGATTCTGGCCGGCAAGTTTGCGCCTGGCACTAGCGTGACGGGCAGGGTTGAGGGCGATGAAATCGTCTTTGGTTAAACGCTGTCGGCCACAATAGGGCTGCAAAATAAAAAAACACCCCGGTTCAGTTTGCGCTGACCGGGGTGTTTTTTATTGGGTCGGATTACAGGTGCTTGAGCAGGATTTCCAGCGCGGCGGCCTGATCTTCTGCCAGATCAATGATGTGAAAGCCGGCCCAGCAGTGCTGGCCGTCGGCGCCGGGTCGGCTCCATAGGCAGTCGGCCCCCAGGGTGATTTCACACACGCCTTCAACCTCCTGTTCGCTGACCAGGCGGCACTCCACCAGCTCGTCGGCGGTCAGCGGGGTATCGCTGAACAGCATAAAGCCATCGGCGGACAGGTCGACCACGCGGCCCAGGCGCTGCCCGGTGTGCAAGTCGAAGACTTCCAGCTGCACGTCGGCGTTATGCCGGCTGTGCAGGCGACGTTCGTCATCCATAGGAGTTCCTTATTCTTGGGTCTCAGCCGTGCGCCCGGTAAAACGCTGGAGCACGCGGTAAATGGCGGTAAGGGCACGGTCCACCAGCGGTGCACCTCGTTCGGGGGTGACGATGCGCGCCAGCCCTTGTTCCATTTCTGTGGCCAGCTGGGTGAGTGGCTTGATTGCCACGCGCTGGCCGCTCTGGTCGACAAACATATAGTTGCGGGTTGTCGGGCTGAACCAGGACAGCTTGAGCGTGCGCACCTGTTCGCCATTGACGAACTCGAACCAGGTGCCGAACTCGATATGCCCCAGTTCCTTGGCCAGCGCCTGGGCGCGGGCCGAGAGTGTTGATTCGCGCGGTGCCAGGGTCGCCAGTGCAGCGTCTTCGCCAAGCATGGCGCCCAGCGGGCTCTCGGGCAGGGTTGGCTTGAGCTGGGCGGCCACCTGTGGTTGTTTGGCCTGTACGGCGTGCTGGCAGGCCACCAGGTCCTGCAGCAGGCGACGAATGCCGTCCTCGTGGTAGCCACCGAGCAGTTCCAGACCTTTGCGCAGGTCTTCGAGCAGCGGTACGCGCAGTTTTTGCAGGCGTTCACGGCCCGCTTCGTCGAGCAGGGTGCCGCTCCAGGCCAGTTGTTCGGCTGCTTCACAGGCGCGCTGCCATTCCGGGCTCTGTTCGCCGTTGCGCAGCAGCACAAATACCAGCACGTCGGCCCAGGTCAGTTCGAGGAAGTTGCGGATGATGGTCGGTGGCTGGCGGCTGCTCAGGCAGTTGGCAATTACTTCGACTGCGTGCTGGCGCGCACCGAGCAGTTTGTCGCGACCTTTGGCTGCTTCCACTGCGCGACGTTCGCGTAGCTCGACCTTATGCCTGAGGGTGGCAACGAATTCGTTGAACTCCTCCAGCAGGCCGTCAAACAGCTGCAGGTCGCCGAAGAAGTCATGGATAACCCGCTCAACCACCCACTGCATCTTGGCCAGCAGACCGCGCTCATCGCCTTCGCCGCCATACAGCACGCCAGCCTGGGCCATGGCGTTGAGCAGGCGGCGGGCCGGGTGATGGTGTTGGGTGAATAGTGCTTTGTCCTGCAGCGCCACTTTCAGGTAGGGCGTGTGCAGGTGAGATAGGGTGGTCTTGCAGCTGTCCGGCAGGTTGTCGTCGTCGAGGATAAAGTCGAACAGCATGCCGACCAGGTCGATCACGTCGGCTTCCTGATCGGAAACCTTCTGCTGGCCAGGCAGTTCGCTGTGGGCTTCCAGCTGTTGTTGCAGGTCCGCCTTGAGACCTTCTACCTGCTGCGGGCGACTCAGGCGCTGTGACAGGTCGTTGGCCGATTGCTGCTGCATGCGGTTGAGCGCATCCAGCAGGGCTGAGGCGCTGTAGGTGCTGGTCGCCTCGCGCGGGGTAAAGCTGGCAATGCTGCGGGTGCCGCCAAGTAGCGGGGCGTCAATGTCGCGCTGGCGGTGTTCGCCCAGCAGGGCCGCCAGGCTGCCCAGTAACTCCTGCGGGTCACTCGGCGGCGGGCCGCTCAAGTCTGCGCTAGCGGCGTTGTAGGGCTGTCCTGGAGGCTGCGTAGCGGTTGCAGAACCGCTGGTGCGGTTCTCGGCCGTTTGTTCGGCCTGCGCGGCGGGCGTTGTTTTTGGGCGTGCCGGCGGGTTGTTGCGCTGCGCGGTGTACTTCAGGTTAGGCAGTACTCCGGCATCAATCAGGCGCTGATTCAGCGCGGCATAGATGCTGTCCAGGCTCTGCATAACGTGAGTATCAAACAACGTATAAAGGATGACTTTTATACGCAGCGGAAACGGGCAGGGCGTCAGGGCATCGCGAAAGGCCTGGGCAATCATCTGCGGGCCGAAGGGGTTGATGTCCTCGCCGAGCTTCTGGCCGTTGTTCAGCAGCGCCAGACGTTGCTCCAGAGCAAACAGCGGTTGCGCGCAGCGTGCTTTGACCCGGCTGACCATATTGGTGACTTGCAGGCTTTCTTCATAATCCTCGTTCTGCACCAGGGCCATGTGCTCGGCGTCCAGTTCACTGGCGCTGGGTGGCGGCTTGAGCTTGCCTTCGAGGAAGTCGGAGAAGTTTTGCGCGATCTGCTGGTGGTAGCTGCGTTCTATCTGTGGGCGCTGCCTGCGGATCTCGCGCATGTTGTCGAAGAACAGGGTTTGTACTTGATTGTTCTCGGCTTTTTCGGCGCACTCAAACAGCGTGTCGTCGACTTGGGCGAAGACTCCTGTCAGGTGCTCGGCCAGGCGGTTCATCACCAGTTTTCGACAGCTTTGCACCAGGTCGCCGAAGCGCGGCTGGATACCCCGGCTGGCAAGGGTCTGCGTTGAGCCGGGTGGATTTGGCGGTATGCCCTGGTTACTCATGGACTTTCCTGGCTGGAGCCTTACGGCTGATGCGTCCTGCAATGAATACAGACATAGGGAAGATATAGCAGCCGCTTACGCAGCTGCAAATCATTGTACTAAAAGCAATTTAAGGGGTTGACAGGCGCGCGCGGAAACGTAAAATGGCGCGCCTCAGACACGGGAAACGATTTAACAACCGGCTCCGGTTTCTGAGAAAGGAAGCAAGTAGTTCCGCGATAGCTCAGTCGGTAGAGCAAATGACTGTTAATCAT
>CAZIWV010000045.1:0-33968 GCA_964543145.1 uncultured Pseudomonas sp. | reverse complement strand
AACACCCTATCCACTGAAGGTCTTGGCGGGCAAAAAACAAGCCGAGGATTATACCAGAGCTGAGACCTCACGCGCCAGTTGAGGTCGGTGTGACGGGAGTTGCGGTACGACTGAGCAGGTCGCGCAGCTGTTCTTTTTCCTCTGCGCTGAGCTCACTTTGACGTGCTTTACGCAGCAAATGTTCCAGGCTGCGCTCGCGTTGGCGTGCTGCCAGACTAGTTATAGTGTCGAAAAACTGTTGTTCAAGGTTATCGGCGTCAATCAGCCATTCCTTTTCTGCCAAAGCCTTGAGCAAGCGACCCTGTTCGGTGCCGTGCCAACGGGCAATCAGCTGCAGTGAGCGCAGTTTCGGGTTCTTCTGCATGGCGCCTAGTAGAGCGACCAACAGTTGGGCATAAGTGTCGTTTTCTGCAGCGAAATGCGCGGCATCTTCGACTTTCTCAGCCAATTGCGGGTGATGCAGCAGCGTGCGCAAAGCGGTCAGCGTAGGCGATTCCACCGGCGCAGCCACTCGCGGCCCGCGCGGAAAATCATCGCGATCGCGGTCGCCTTTCTTGCTCCAATTTTTTTCCCACTTCTTGCCGCCACCTTGGCCTTTACCCTTGAAGCCAGTTTTCGGCTGCCAAGTTTGCTCTGGCTGCGGCGCGTATTCCTGCTGGCCGTAATCAGGCGGCACGTCGAAGTAGGCGCTCGGGTCGTAATGCGGTGGTTCGTCCATGCCGTGCGCGTGATGCGCTTGTGCCGCAGGTGCGCTGGCTGGATTGTGCTGATTGCTGGGCTGCTGACTGAAAGATTCACTGCTAAGGCCGGTGATTTCAGTCAGCCGTTGGCGCATCAAAGTTTTTAGGTTTGCGCCTGGAATCTTATCGATCAGTGGTGCCGCCAAAGTCGCCAGGTGAGCCTTGCCCTCAAGTGAGCGCGGGTCGGCTTCTTGGGTTAGTTGCTGGAAGAAATAGTCCGCCAGCGGCTGCGCTTGTTGGTTAATCCTGGCGCGAAAAGCGTCGGTGCCTTCGGCGCGTACCAGGCTGTCGGGGTCTTCGCCCTCGGGTAGAAACAGAAAGCGTGCACGCCGACCGTCTTGCAGGCTCGGTAGCGTCGACTCCAAAGCGCGCCACGCGGCGCTGCGGCCGGCTTGGTCGCCGTCAAAACAAAACAGCACGCTGGGCACAATGCGGAACAGGCGCTTGAGGTGTTCTTCGCTGGTGGCGGTGCCGAGGGTGGCGACGGCGTTGCGCAGGCCTTGCTGGGCGAGGGCAATCACGTCCATGTAGCCCTCGACCACCATCACCTCGTCGAGGTCGCGATTGCTTTTGCGTGCTTCGTACAGGCCGTAGAGTTCCTGGCCCTTATGGAAAACTGGCGTTTCTGGCGAGTTCAGGTATTTGGGTTTGTCGTCGCCCAGTACCCGGCCGCCAAAGGCGATCACGCGGCCACGGCTGTCGCGAATAGGAAAAATCACCCGGTCGCGAAAGCGGTCGTAGCGTTTGCCGCTGTCGGCGTTTTCGATCAGCAGGCCGGCTTCGATCATCGCTTTTTGTTGCAGCGTGTCGGTGGCCAAGTGTTTGAGCAGGTTGTCCCAGCCGGGTGGGGCGAAGCCCAGGCCGAAGTCGCGGGCGATTTCGCCGGACAGGCCGCGGCCCTTTAAATAGTCGACGGCGGCTTTGCGTGTTGGGTGGCTTTTCAGCGCCTGGCGGTAATAGTCGGCAGCTGCCGTTAGCAGCGGGTATAGCGGCGAATCGGTGGGCTGTCGTGGCTTGTGATTGCCGCTGCGCCCGCCTTCCTCGCGCGGTACTTCCATGCCGGCGCTTTTCGCCAGGTCTTCCACGGCCTGGACGAAGTCCAGGTTGTCGTGGTCCATGATAAAACCCAGGGCGTTGCCGCCAGCGCCGCAGCCGAAGCAGTAGTAGAACTGCTTGTCTGGGCTGACGCTAAACGATGGGGTCTTCTCTTTGTGGAACGGGCAGCAGGCGCTGAAGTTCTTCCCAGTTTTCTTTAATTGCACGCGCGAGCTGACCACGTCGACGATGTCGGTGCGGTTGAGCAAGTCGTCAATAAAACCTTGGGGAATCAGCCCAGCCATGGCGCTCTCGAAGTCGGTCGAATCGTCGGCATTGCTGCCTCGATTTCAGGTGTTCGGAAAATGGGCAAAGCGCTTGTACCTCGGCGCATAGGGCGGCGAGGAGGCCAATCATGCCAGAGATAACACTAGGCTCTACAGCCCAAGAATCCCCGGTTTGTGCGGATTTTTTCCCGCGCAAACGCGAAAAAGCGAGGCTTATCGCCACTACCTAAGCAGTGTTGATAACTTCGCTAATGCGTTTAAAGCGTTTTGTGCTATCGGTTTTGCCGGCAACCCGGCTTGCGCCGGGCGTGGCAGAACTGGCGGCGAACGTCTGTGTATTAGTACAGACGAACGGCGCGGCGCTGTTCGCGCTGCACTTTCTTGGCGTGGCGCTTAACTGCGGCTGCAGCTTTGCGTTTACGCTCGGAAGTTGGTTTCTCGTAGAACTCGCGGCTGCGAACTTCAGCCAGAACACCGGCTTTTTCACAGGAGCGTTTGAAGCGACGCAGAGCTACGTCGAAGGGTTCGTTCTCTTTAACTTTGACGGCTGGCATCCAGAGCTACCTTCATTCATTACCGGGGTAGACGTACTCGTTGCAAAATTGAGCTGGAGGACGTCGGGTTTTTAAGGGTTGCGGATGTTAACGCCTCATTGCCAGGAATGCAAAGCCTCTGATCGAAAACCGCTAGTCGGGCTTACGGACGGCGATTATCATGCGCGCCTTCGAAATTGCCCAGTCTGAAGGGAACCACCCATGCTCGTGCTGGGATTAGAAACCTCCTGTGATGAAACCGGCGTTGCTTTATACGACAGCGAGCGCGGCTTGCTGGGCGATGCATTGTTTAGCCAGATCGACCTGCATAAGGCTTACGGCGGTGTAGTGCCGGAGCTGGCCTCGCGCGATCACGTCAAGCGCATGCTGCCGCTGATTCGCGAGGTGCTGGAGCAGGCCGGCTGCACCGCGCAGGATATCGACGGCATCGCCTATACCGCGGGTCCTGGCCTGGTTGGCGCCTTGCTGGTCGGTGCTTCCTGCGCCCAAGCGCTGGCCTTCGCCTGGGACGTTCCGGCGCTCGGCGTGCACCACATGGAAGGCCATTTGTTGGCGCCTATGCTGGAAGAAACCCCGCCGCAATTTCCTTTTGTTGCCCTGCTGGTTTCCGGCGGCCACACCCAACTTGTACGGGTTGATGGCATCGGCAAATACCAATTACTCGGCGAATCGCTGGACGATGCTGCCGGCGAAGCCTTCGATAAAACGGCAAAATTAATCGGTCTTGGCTATCCAGGTGGTCCTGAAATCGCCCGTTTGGCTCTGAGCGGCGTAGAAAAACGCTTTGTATTTCCCCGACCAATGACCGATCGCCCAGGTCTGGATTTCAGTTTTAGCGGGCTGAAAACCTTCGCCCTCAACACCTGGCTACAGTGCCGCGACACTGGCGACGACGGTGAGCAAACCCGTTGCGACATCGCCCTGGCCTTCCAGACGGCCGTGGTCGAGACTCTGACCATCAAGTGCCGCCGCGCCCTCAAGCAGACTGGCCTTAACCGTCTGGTAATCGCCGGCGGCGTCAGTGCCAATCAGGCGTTGCGGCGTTCGTTGGAAAAGATGCTGGGTGAGCTCAAGGGCAACGTGTTTTACGCCCGCCCGGCGTTCTGTACCGACAATGGCGCGATGATCGCCTACGCCGGTTGCCAGCGGCTGCAGGCCGGCCAGCACGAAGGGCCGGAAATTTCGGTGCAGGCACGTTGGCCAATGGAACAACTGCCGGCGATTTGAGTGCTAAAAATGCCGTTCGCGCCCAGCCAGTAGGTCGCGTAGATTGCTGCGGTGACGCCAGACAATCAGGCCTGTCAGCACGCACATCGGCAGCAAGGCACCCGGTTGTTGCCAGGCCAGTAACGGCAAGGTCAGTGGCGTGGCAATCAGGGCGGCCAGTGAGCTGGTACGGGTTAGCCCAAAGGTCAGCCCCCAGCCGGCAACTGCCAGCAAAGCGGCCGGCGGATAGAGCCCCAAGAGCATGCCGGCTGCCGTAGCGACACCTTTGCCACCGCGAAAGTTGAAGTACAGCGGATAGAGATGCCCGACCACGGCAGCCAGGCCAACCCAGGCTTGTTGCTGGACGCTAAAGCCCAGGGCGTAGGCCAGCAGTACCGGTAATAGCCCTTTGAGCAGGTCACCGAACAAGGTCAAGATGGCCAGCTTTTTACCGGCCACCCGCAGCATATTGGTGGCGCCGGGATTGCCGGAGCCGGTAGCGCGTGGGTCGGGACGGCCAGCCAAGCGGCTGAGCAGGATGGCAAAGGACAGCGAGCCGAGCAGGTAGGCGAGGATCGCCAGTAACCAAAACATGGTATCCATCCGGGGCGAGAGAGCCCCGATTCTAACGGGGCACAGCGCCCTTGTCGTGCAACGGAGCAGCGGGCTTGGACAGAGTGTTTATCGAAGGTCTGGAAGTCGACACCGTGATCGGTGCCTATGACTGGGAGCGTGACATTCGCCAATGCCTGCGCCTGGACCTGAGCTTTGCCTGGGACAATCGCCCGGCCGCGGCCGGCGACGACCTGACCAAGGCACTGGACTACGCCGCCGTCTCCAGCCGCATTCAAGCCTTTGCCGAACAGGCGCAATTCCAACTGGTGGAAACCTTCGCAGAGCGCTTGGCCGAGATGCTGATGAGCGAATTCAATATCCCCGGCTTGCGCCTGAAACTGACCAAGCCCGGCGCCGTTCCCGCGGCCATTGGCGGTGTGGGTGTGGAGATCCAGCGCGGATGTCTCTGACCCCGATCCTGCTGGGCCTCGGTAGCAACGTCGAGCGCGAAGCGCACCTGACCGCTGGCCTTGAGGCCTTGGCGCAGTTTCTTCACAACATGCAGTGTTCGCCGGTGTTTGAAAGTGCACCGGTGGGCATCAAGAGCGGGCCGTTCTTCAACTTTGTGCTGCTAGCCGAGACCGATCTGTCGCTGCATGAGCTGGATCGCCGCCTCAAGCACATCGAAGCCGACAACGGGCGTTACGCGCCGAACCGCAAGGGCTTGCCGTTGGATATTGATGTGCTCACCTACGGTGATCAGGTTGGCGATTTCGACGGGCTGATACTGCCGCGCGCCGAAATTCTCAAAAATGCATTTGTGCTGTGGCCGTTGGCGCTGTTGGTGCCAGAGCGGCTGCACCCCGGTGTGCACAAGCCCTATGCCGAGCTTTGGCGGGATGCGCAGATTGATCAGGTGTTGGCGCCGGTTCCCTTTCAATGGCGCGGGCAACAGCTCACGCCGTAGGGTGTACCGTTCGGCGTTCGGTGCGCGCACCATTGCGTTGGCCGGCAGATCGCTCGGTGCGCTCAGCGCACCCTACATGGCGTCTTTCTTGTAAGCCTGCAACGCTTTCAATCGCTCGCGTTTGATCGCCTCGCCGAGCTCCGGGCCTTTGAAACCTTGCTCTATGAGCGGCTGCGTCGTCACCGCACGTGCGGCCTCTGCTGCGCCACGTAAGTAAGCAGCTTGTGGATAATCGCGCTGCTCCAACCCCAGGCGCCCACGCGCATCCATTTCGCAGGCGGCGATAAATTCTTCAAAACGCTGCGGCCGCCGGTAGATATCAAAGCTCTGCAGCAGCTCCAGCAACGTCGAGGCTTTTAGCTCCAAGGCTCGATGACTGTGGGTGTGATATTCGCCGACCAGCACTGCCAACTCCTGGCAATCACGCGGCGCTTTGCAGCGTTCGTTGACGGCCTTGATCAGCGCGATGCCACGATGTTCGTGGGCGATATGCCGCGGCCATTCTTCCGGCGGCGTCAGGCCTTTGCCCAGGTCGTGGAGCAGACACGCCCAGCGCACAGTCAGCGGTTGTTTATGCTCGGCGCACTGGCGCAAAACGCTCAGTACGTGAGCGCCGGTGTCGATCTCGGGATGATGGGCTGCAGGCTGCGGCACGCCAAACAGGGCGTCGATTTCCGGCAGCATGGCCTTTAGGGCGCCGCAGTCGCGCAGCACCTGAATAAACACGTCGGGGCGTTCTTCCATTAGTGCGCGGGAGATTTCCTTCCAACTGCGCTCGGGGGTAAGAGCCGACAGTTCGCCAGACTCACTGAGCTCGCGCATCAGCGCCAGGGTTTCATCGGCCACGCTAAAGCCCAACGGCGCGTAGCGCGCGGCAAAGCGTGCCACCCGCAGCACCCGCAAGGGGTCTTCGGCGAAAGCGGGGGAAACGTGGCGCAGCAGGCGTGCGTCGAGGTCTTTCTGCCCGCCGTAGGGGTCGATCACCTGGCCCTGCTCGTCTTCGGCCATGGCATTGATGGTCAGATCGCGGCGGGTGAGGTCTTCTTCGATGGTGACCTCAGGGCTGGCGTAAAAGGTAAAGCCGCCATAGCCGCGCCCGCTTTTGCGTTCGGTGCGGGCCAGGGCGTATTCCTCTTGAGTTTTCGGGTGGAGAAATACCGGGAAGTCATCGCCCACTGGGCGAAAACCCTGGGCCAGCATTTCTTCAGCGCTGGCACCAACTACCAGCCAGTCAATATCAGTGACAGCGCGCCCGAGCAGGCGATCGCGCACCGCGCCGCCAACCTTGTAAATCTGCATGGAAAACCCTCCGTTAGCGCCACAGCATACCTGCTGAAGCGCGTATGGCCAGGCTTAGCGGCTGACGGGAATTTGCTGTAGCAAGGTGACCACCGCTGCGTGCAGCAACTCCTCGCGTTGCCAGGAAGGGCTTAGGGTGGTGGTGATCAAGCCCTGCCAGAGAGTGTTGTCGCGGCGGTCAGTGACGCGCAGACGTAGGGTGATGTTTTCATCCTGAAAGCGATGCACGGCCAAGTAGCTGCCGAGGGGGTTGTTCGGCGGGTTGTCGACGCGAAACTCCACGGGCGTTTCGTTAAGGGTCAGCGAATACGCCACGCGCAAATCGGCTTTCTTGCTTTCGCGGTAACCGTGGTTGAGCAGGCCTTGGCGCAGGCTGGCATCGACCTTGGTGTAATCGGTCGTGGGCGGCAATTGGCCATCGGTGTTGGTGCTCGGCGGGAGCATTTCAAAACTGTGGCGAGTGCCCAGTGAAGGCGTGGCAGTTTGCACCACCAACACTTGCGGTGATGGGCTGGCACAGCCGGCGAGCAACAGACAGACGAACAGAACACGTAAAACAGACATAAACGACAAGCTCCGCTGAGGATGCAACATGCTCAACGCAAGCTTGCCGCGGGTCAACCCGTCGAACGTGTAGTCCTCAGATCGGTGGAATGACCAAGTCCAGCCTTGGGTATTCGCTGTTTTCACTTTCTCCACGGGGCGGCACATGGTGGGTCTGAATCACCTGCTCGCCGCGCACGGTTTCCAGATGAATATCGAAGCCCCATAAGCGGTGCAGGTGTTTGAGCACCTCTTCGGTGGACTCGCCCAAGGGTTTGCGGTCGTGCTGTTGGTGGCGCAAGGTGAGTGAGCGATCACCGCGGCGGTTGATGCTGTAAATCTGGATATTGGGTTCGCGGTTACCCAGGTTGTATTGCGCCGCCAGCGTTTCGCGAATCGCCTGGTAGCCGGGTTCGTCGTGAATAGCCGGCACCACCAATTCGTCTTTCTGGTCGTCGTCCATCACGCTAAACAGCTTCAAGTCACGGATCACTTTCGGCGACAGGTACTGCAGGATAAAGCTCTCATCCTTGAAACTTTTCATGGCGAACTTCACCGCGCTCAGCCAGTCGCTGCCGGCAATATCCGGGAACCAGCGCTTGTCCTCCTCGGTGGGTTCCTCACACATGCGGCGAATGTCGCGGTACATGGCAAAGCCCAGGGTGTAGGGGTTGATGCCGCTGTAGTAGGGGCTGTCGAACGGCGGCTGGTAGATGACGCTGGTGTGCGACTGCAGGAACTCCATCATAAAACCGTCGGTAACCAAGCCTTCGTCGTACAGGTCGTTCATTAACGTGTAGTGCCAAAAGGTGGCCCAGCCTTCGTTCATCACCTGGGTCTGGCGCTGGGGGTAAAAGTATTGGGCGATTTTGCGCACGATACGCACCACTTCGCGCTGCCAGGGTTCGAGCAGCGGCGCGTGTTTCTCCAGGAAGTAGAGGATGTTTTCCTGCGGCTCGGCGGGAAAGCGCCCAGCGTCTTTGTCATTGCCCTTGTCGGCACCCTTGGGAATGGTGCGCCACAGATCATTGATCTGCCGTTGCAGGTGCTCTTCGCGTTCCTTTTGCCGTTGGCGTTCTTCTTCGGCGGAAATCGGGTAGGGACGTTTATAGCGGTCAACGCCGTAGTTCATCAGCGCATGGCAGGAGTCGAGCAGGTCTTCCACCGCGTCGATGCCGTAACGCTCTTCGCATTGCATGATGTACTGCTTGGCAAACACCAGGTAATCAATAATCGAACTGGCGTCGGTCCAGGTGCGGAACAGGTAGTTGCCCTTGAAAAAGCTGTTGTGGCCATAGCAGGCATGGGCCACCACCAACGCTTGCATGCAGATGGTGTTTTCTTCCATCAGATAGGCAATGCACGGGTCGGAATTGATCACGATCTCGTACGCCAGGCCCATCTGCCCACGGCTGTAGGATTTCTCGGTGCTGAGAAAGTGTTTGCCGTAGGACCAATGGTGATAGCCCAGGGGCATGCCCACCGACGCATAGGCATCCATCATCTGCTCGGCGGTGATCACTTCAATCTGATTGGGGTAGGTGTCTAGCGCATAGCCTTCGGCGATCCGCGCGATTTCTTTGTCGTAGGCGCGGATTAGCTCAAAGGTCCACTCGGAACCGGTGGAAATGGGCTGACGTTTTTCCTTTTCTCGAGCGCTCATGGCAACACCTCAGGTAACGAGTCGGCGCTGAAACAGTTCACGGAACACCGGGTAAATATCACCCGCGGACACCAGTTGCTGCTGGGCGAAGGTGTCGGCAAACGCTTCGCCCACTTGTTCGTATTCGAACCACAACGCCTGGTGCTCGCGTGGGGTGATTTCGACATAGGTGAAGTACTGCACCAGCGGCATGATTTGCTTCATCAAAATGTCGCGGCAAATCGGCGAGTCGTCGTTCCAGTTGTCGCCGTCGGAGGCCTGGGCGGCGTAGATATTCCACTCGCTGGTGGGGTAGCGCGCTTCCATCACTTCCTGCATCAGCTTGAGGGCGCTGGAAACAATGGTGCCGCCGGTTTCGCGGGAATAGAAAAACTCTTCTTCGTCCACTTCGCGGGCGCTGGTGTGGTGGCGGATAAACACCACCTCGATCTTTTCGTAGTTCCGCTTGAGGAACAGGTACAGCAGGATAAAAAAGCGCTTGGCGATATCCTTGGTGGCCTGGGTCATGGAGCCAGAGACGTCCATTAGGCAAAACATCACGGCCTTGGAACTGGGGTTGGGCTGCTTGACCAACAGGTTGTATTTCAGGTCGAAGGTATCGAGAAATGGCACGCGCTTGATCCGTGCACGTAGCAGAACTATTTCGGCTTCTATGGCCTGAATGTCGGCGAAGTTGTCGGGTTCTTCCAGCTTTAGCCGGTCCAGCTCGGCATTGGCCAGATGCAGTTTGCTGCGGCTGCTGCCCGACAACGCAATGCGCCGGGCATGGGATGCGCGCAGTGTGCGCACGATGTTAATGCGTGAAGGGTTGCCGTCATTGCTGACCCCGGCGCGCACGGTTTTAAAGGTGTCGGTGCCGGTCAGTTGGCGTTTTACCAGGTTGGGCAGTTCGAGGTCTTCGAACATAAAGTCGAGAAATTCTTCCTGGGTAATCTGGAAAGAAAACTCGTCCATGCCCTCGCCGGAGTTGCTGGCTTTGCCGGAACCTTTACCGCCGCCACCGCCTTGCGGCCGAGGAATACGTTCGCCGGTGGTGAATTCTTTATTGCCCGGGTGAACCTGGGTTTGCTTGCCGCCACGGCCGTGGTGCAAGAGCGGTTCGTCGATGTCTCGCCCCGGAATGCTGATCTGCTCGCCGTGTTCCATATCGGTGATGGAGCGGCGGCTGACCGCTTCTTCCACCGCCTTTTTAATGTGGTCACGGTAACGTCGCAGGAACCGCTGACGGTTTACCGTGCTTTTGTTCTTGCCGTTGAGACGGCGGTCGATCACATAGCTCATGGACGCTCCTTAGAGCTGCCGGGGGGCTACTGCGCTTCGGCGATGCGTCGTTGAAAAGCGGCTCGGACTGCTCATTTACTCGATGTAAACTCCGCGTCCTCGCCTCTTTTCGCCTAGCCTCTCCTTCGCTCGCTACGCCCCGACTGTTAGCTCAGACGGCCTGCATGCGCATGCAGGCCTTGCGGCAACGGCGTCGGCACGGGCCGACGCTGCAGGTTACTGCGACTTGCGAACCCGCAGGTACCATTCGGACAGCAGGCGAACCTGCTTGTCGGTGTAACCGCGCTCGACCATCCGCGAGACAAAATCGTTGTGCTTGGTTTGGTCCTCCTTGCTGGCTTTAGCGTTGAAGCTGATAACCGGCAGCAAGTCTTCGGTGTTGGAGAACATTTTCTTCTCGATCACCACCCGCAGCTTCTCGTAGCTCAGCCAGGTTGGGTTTTTGCCGTTGTTGTTGGCGCGCGCGCGCAGCACGAAGTTGACGATCTCGTTACGGAAATCCTTCGGATTGCTGATGCCGGCCGGCTTCTCGATTTTCTCCAGTTCTTCGTTAAGTGCCACACGGTTGAGGATTTCGCCGGTTTCCGGGTCGCGGTATTCCTGGTCCTGAATCCAGAAGTCGGCGTACAGCACATAGCGGTCGAAGATGTTTTGCCCGTATTCGCTGTAGGACTCCAGGTACGCGGTCTGGATTTCCTTGCCAATAAACTCGATATAACGCGGCGCCAGGTATTCCTTGATGTAACGCAGGTAGCGTTCACGCACCTCAGCCGGGAACTGTTCCTGCTCGATCTGCTGCTCCAGTACATAGAGCAAGTGCACCGGGTTAGCGGCGATTTCGTGCGGATCGAAGTTGAATACCTTGGAGAGGATTTTGAAGGCGAAGCGGGTCGACAGGCCGTTCATGCCTTCGTCCACGCCAGCGCTGTCGCGGTACTCCTGAATCGACTTGGCTTTGGGGTCGGTGTCTTTCAGGTTTTCGCCGTCGTACACGCGCATTTTCGAGTAGACGTTGGAGTTGTCTGGCTCTTTCAGGCGCGACAGCACGGAGAACTGCGCCAGCATTTTCAGGGTGTCGGGCGCGCAGTGGGCCTTGGCCAGGGAGCTGTTGAACAGGAGCTTGTCGTAGATCTTGATCTCGTCACTAACGCGCAGGCAGTAGGGCACCTTGACGATATAGATCCGGTCGATAAACGCCTCGTTGTTCTTGTTGTTGCGGAAGCTATGCCATTCCGATTCGTTGGAGTGAGCCAGCAGCACGCCCATAAACGGAATAGCGCCCAGGCCTTCGGTACTGTTGTAGTTACCTTCCTGGGTGGCGGTGAGCAGTGGGTGCAGCACCTTGATCGGCGCCTTGAACATTTCCACAAACTCCATCATCCCTTGGTTCGCGCGGCACAAGGCGCCTGAGTAGCTGTAGGCGTCGGCGTCGTTCTGCGGAAATTCTTCCAGCTTGCGGATATCGACCTTGCCGACCAGGGCGGAGATGTCCTGGTTGTTGTCATCGCCTGGCTCAGTTTTAGCCACAGCGATTTGGTTAAGGATGGAAGGGTAGAGTTTCACCACGCGGAACTGGCTGATATCGCCGCCGAATTCGGCCAAGCGTTTGGTCGCCCACGGCGACATGATGGTGCTCAGGTAGCGCTTGGGAATGCCGAAGTCTTCTTCAAGAATGGTGCCGTCTTCGGCTGGGTTGAACAGGCCAAGTGGCGACTCAAACACCGGCGAGCCCTTGATTGCGTAAAACGGCACTTTCTCCATCAGCTGTTTGAGCTTTTCCGCCAGCGACGATTTACCGCCGCCAACTGGGCCGAGGAGATAGAGGATTTGTTTCTTCTCTTCCAGGCCCTGGGCGGCGTGGCGGAAGTAGGAAACGATCTGGTCGATGCACTCTTCCATGCCATGGAAGTCTTCAAACGCGGGATAGCGGCGGATCACCTTGTTGGAGAAGATCCGCGACAGTCGCGAGTTATTCGAGGTGTCGATCAGCTCGGGCTCGCCTATGGCCATCAGTAAGCGCTCAGCTGCTGTGGCGTAGGTGCTCTTGTCCTGTTTGCACAGGTCGAGATACTCCTGCAGGGAGTATTCCTCCTGGCGAGTCGCTTCGAAGCGTTGCTGGAAGTGGCTGAAAATACTCATGACGTCACCTCGCTGATGGTAGAGCTGGGCGGGATCGGTCGTGCGGGTGCTGGCAATCTGCCGACAAGTCGGCAGATGAGAATCCCCCAGAACACCTAAGGTCGCTACCGATAGCCCCGGAAGCCGGTGTGCCGGCTCTCCCCTATATGGATGGCCTGAGCTTAAGAGTAGTTGGGATTTTCAGAGGTCAAGGACTGACAAACGATAAGCGTGTGTCAGCCCATGTTACAGAATGGCGAGAGCCCAGGCAGGGCGCGGGATAGACGCTTGGAAAAAATTATTCGGGGGCGGCTTGAGCGGTTTCTTCAGGATAAGTGGCACGCCACAGCTCAAACCCGCCGTCGAGGCTATAAACCTCGGAAAAACCCTGGCTGACCAGGTAGGCCGCCGCGCTCTGGCTGGAGTTGCCGTGGTAGCAGGAGACGATTAGCGGCGCGTCGAGGTCAGCGGCGGTAATAAAATCATGCAGCGAGTGGTTGTCCAAGTGCCGCGAACCACTGATATGGCCCATGGCAAAGCTTTGCGGGTCGCGGATATCCACAACCACCGCGCCGCTCTCGCGCAGGGCTTGGGCTTGCTCCGGGGGGATGCGTTTGAATTCGCTCATGGGCTTGGCTCCTCACAGCTGCAGCGATGAAATTCGCCGCTGTCGACGTTAAGTAAAGTCATCGCACCGCCCCATACGCAACCCGTGTCCAGGGCGATAACGCCGGGTTCATTGCATTTGCCTTCAAGGGCGGCCCAGTGGCCGAAGATGATTTTTTGCCCGGCGGTTTTGCGTTGTTTGTGCGCGAACCACGGCAGATAGCCCGGCGGCGCACTGCCGACGCCTTCCTTGGTCTTCAAATCCAGGGTGCCATCGGCTTTGCAAAAACGCATGCGGGTGAAGTAGTTGGTGATCACCCGCAGGCGCGTCACGCCTTTGAGGTCGCTGTCCCAGCGGCTGGGTTCGTTGCCGTACATGCCGTCGAGAAACGGCAGGAGGCGCGTATCGTCACGCAGGGCTTCTTCCACTTCGCCAGCGCAGCGCAGGGCTTTTTTCAGCGACCATTGCGGCGGTATGCCCGCGTGCACCATGGCGATATCGCGGTCGACATCGTAGTGCATCAGCTTTTGCCGGCGCAGCCAGTCGAGCAGGTCGGCGCGGTCCGGTGCGTCGAGGATTTCGCGCAGGGTGTCGCCCTTTTTCAGACGCTCAATATTGTGCGCAGCTGCCAGCAGGTGCAGGTCGTGGTTACCGAGCACGCAGACCAGCGCATCGCGCATGGCATACAGGTAGCGCAGGGTTTCCAGCGACTGCGGGCCACGGTTGACCAGGTCACCCACCAGCCATAACTGGTCGCTGCTCGGGTCGAAGGCTACTCGCTCAAGCAAGCATTTCAGCGGTTCAAGGCAGCCCTGCAGGTCGCCGACGGCGTACACCGCCATCAGTGCAGAGCCCCGGGAACTGCAAGGCGGAAGGGCGCAATGATAGCGTCGAAGCGTTTGCCGTCATCGGCCAGCATTTGGTAGCTGCCCTGCATATTGCCCACGCGCGTGGCCATTAGCGTGCCACTGCTATAGGTGTGGCTCGCGCCGGCGGCAATGGTCGGCTGCTGGCCAATCACACCCGGCCCGCGTACTTCCTGCACGCGGCCATCGCCGTCGGTGATTACCCAGTGGCGTGACAGCAGCTTGGCCGCTAGCTCGCCGTTATTGGTTACGGTCACCGTGTAAGCAAAGGCAAAACGGTTCTGCTCCGGCTGCGATTGCTCCGGAAGAAAGCGGGTCACGACGCTGACGTCGATCTGGTAACGGGGATCAGACATGCGATGGGCTCAATTAAGCGAACAGCAAGGTGTCGAGTTTAGTGTGCTGGCGCCGCAGTTGTCTGCTCGTGGAGTTTGTCGGCCAGACGCACAAAGGCCGCCAGGTCGAGCTGTTCGGGGCGCAGGCTGCCGTCCACCTGAGCGGCCTCGATTTCATCATTGCTGAGCAAGGCTTTGAGGGTGTTGCGTAGGGTTTTGCGCCGCTGGTTAAACGCTTCGCGCACTACGCGCTCCAGCAGACGATGGTCTTTCGCCGGGTGGGGCAGGGTGGCGTGGGGCACCAGACGAACGATAGCCGAATCCACTTTCGGCGCCGGATTGAACGCGCCGGAGCCGACGTTAAACAAGTGCTCCACATAGCAGTGGTACTGCACCATGATCGACAGCCGGCCCCAATCGCCGCCACCCGGCGTTGCGGCCAGGCGCTCGACCACTTCCTTTTGCAGCATAAAGTGCATATCGCGAATCAGGCTGGCGTTTTCCAAAAGGTGAAAAATCAGCGGCGTGGAGATGTTGTACGGCAGGTTGCCGACCACCCGCAGGCTGTTGGGCTCGGGGTTGAGGCTGGTGAAGTCGAATTTCAGCGCGTCGCCCTGGTGCAGGGTGAAGTTGGGGTTGCTGTCGAACTTGCCCTTGAGGATCGGGATCAGGTCGAGGTCGAGTTCCACCACATCCAAGGTGCCGCCACTGGACAGCAAACCTTCGGTCAGTGCGCCCTGGCCTGGGCCGATTTCCAGCAGGCGCTCGCCGGGCTTGGCGTGGATGGCGCGCAGAATACGGTGGATAACCCCGGCGTCATGCAGGAAGTTCTGGCCGAAGCGCTTGCGGGCGCGATGTTGGTATTGCTCAGTCATAGTGGCTCTGCTGCTAGTGGGGCGGGCGATCTCTCTGGCCAGTTAAGGCGCAGGTCGCTGCAAAAGAAAGGTTGGACTAACGGCTTTCAGCCATTTGGTAGGCGGTTTCGAGGGCTACCTGCAGGCTGCCAGTATCGATATTGCCAGAGCCGGCCAGGTCCAGGGCGGTGCCATGGTCGACCGAGGTACGAATGATCGGCAGACCCAGGGTGACGTTCACCGCGGCGCCAAAGCCTTTGTACTTCAGTACCGGCAAGCCTTGATCGTGGTACATCGCCAGTACCGCATCGCAATGTTCCAGGTGTTTGGGGGTAAACAGGGTGTCGGCTGGCAATGGGCCGATCAGGTTCAGGCCTTCGCTGCGCAAGCGCTCAAGCGTGGGCTCGATGACCTCGATTTCTTCGCGTCCCAGGTGACCCCCTTCGCCAGCATGGGGGTTAAGGCCGCAGACCAGGATGCGTGGAGCGGCGATGCCGAACTTCTCGACCAAGTCGCTGTGCAAAATCCGCGTGACCCGCTCCAGGCGCTCGGCGGTAATGGCGGCGGCTACGTCTTTGAGCGGCAGATGCGTGGTCACCAGGGCAACACGCAGACCGCGGGTGGCCAACATCATCACCACCTGCTCGGTGTGGGTCAGGTCGGCAAGGAATTCGGTATGCCCGGAAAAGGCGATGCCGGCGTCATTGATCACCCCTTTGTGCACGGGCGCAGTGATCATTCCGGCGAAGTCGCCGTTCAGGCAGCCTTGCCCGGCGCGGGTCAGGGTTTCCAGTACGTAGGAACCGTTGGCCACATTAAGTTGGCCTGCAACCACGGCGCTGCGCAGTGGCGTATCCCATACATACAGCGTGCCAGCGGGCGCTGGTGCATCTGGCCACGCGTCAGGGGTAACGGCAACGGCGCGCACGGCCACGCCCAGCTGCGCGGCCCGCTCGTTGAGCAGGTCGCAGCTGGCGATGGCGATAAGGGGGTAGGGCTGGGCGTGCTGTGCGAGCAGCAGGCATAGGTCAGGGCCTATACCCGCCGGCTCGCCGGGTGTCAGAGCGAAGCACGGTAGGGTCACAGTTTGACTTCTACGTACGCCTCGTCGCGGATCTGGCGCAACCAGGCTTGCAGCTCTTCGTCGTACTTACGGTTGCGCAGGGCATTGAGGGCCTGCTGCTTGCGGAACTCATCACTGCTGTCCGTGGCGCGACGGTCAATAACTTGCAGGATGTGCCAGCCGTAAGGGCTCTTGAAGGGCTTGGACAGTTGTCCATTGGCGGTGCTGGCCATCACTTTCTGGAACTCCGGCACCAGCGTGCTCGGGTCGATCCAGTTGAGGTCGCCGCCGTTCAGCGCTGAACCTGGGTCTTCGGAGAAACTTTTCGCCAGTTCGGCGAAGTCTTCGCCAGCCATCACGCGGTCGTACAAGCGCTCGACCAGTCGTTGGGTTTCGGCTTCGCTGCGGATTTCGCTGGGCTTGATCAGGATGTGACGAACGTGAACTTCGTCCTTCACCTGGCTGCCGCCGCCGCGTTTTTCCAACAGTTTGATAATGATAAAGCCGCCGGGGGTGCGCATCGGCTCAGTCACTTCGCCAACCGACAGCGCGCCAACCATGCCGTCGAATGGAGCAGGCAGCTGCGCTGCTTTACGCCAGCCCATGTCGCCGCCTTCCAGCGCTGTTTCGCTACCGGAGCTGGAGATCGCCAGTTGGGCGAAGTCGGCGCCTTGTTTCAGCTGCTGGTAAATCGAGGTGGCTTGCTTGTCGGCAGCCTGAATGGTTTCCGGCGAAGAGCTTTCCGGAACCGGAATCAGGATGTTGGCCAGGTGGAACTCTTCGGAGAGCTGCATCTTGCCCAGGTCCGAGGCCAGGAAGTTCTGCACTTCCTGATCGGTAACCTGAATGCGTTCGGCCACACGGCGTTGACGCACACGGCTGATGATCATCTCGCGGCGCACTTGGTCGCGGGCGTCATCGAACGACAGGCCGTCCTGCGCCAGAGCGGCGCGGAACTGCTCAACGCTCATGTTGTTGCGCTGAGCGATGGTGCCGATGGCCTGGTTCAGTTCTTCGTCGGTAATACGAATGCCCGAGCGATCGCCAATCTGCAGCTGCAGGTTTTCGATGATCAGACGTTCCAGTACCTGTTGGCTCAGCACGTGTTCAGGTGGCAGTGCTGCGCCGCGCTTGGCGATGGTTTGTTGAACCTCGCGCAGACGGTCATCCAACTGGCTTTGCATGATTACGTCGTTGTCGACGATCGCCACGACGCGGTCAATGGACTGCACTTCGGCCTGTGCCGCGGTACCCAGAAGCACTGCGCCCAGCAACAGCGGGCGCAGACAATCAGTAAGCTTGGTCTTCACGTTCACGATAACCTTGAATGCCTTGGTCGAGGAAACTCTCAACTTTGTTGCCGATCACGCCGCCCAGACCTTTAAGCACGATTTGCAGGAAGATCCCGCGGTCGCCTTTGGCTTGACGCTCCAGATCGAATTCGTCGTAGTCGACCCAGTAACGGTTGATCACGCGTAGCTTCCAGCAGCAGTTGTCGTATTCGAAACCACCGAAGGCTTCCAGCGTGCGGCTCTGGTTGTAGTCGAACTGCCAGCGAGCGATAGCGCTCCACTGCGGCACCACTGGCCAGATAACCGACACGTCGGACTGATCAATCTTGTACTCCTCGCCTGCCAGTTCGAACTCGCCGGTGCGCGGGTTGAAGCGTTTCACGTCGTTACGATAGCGGTAGCCGGCGTTGACGATCTTGCCTGGGTTGGCTTCTGGCTGGTAATGGGCCATGACGTTACCCGAGCGGGTTTCGCCGATATCCGGATCCCAGTTCAGGGCCGAGCTCACGCGCCAGTCGTTGTTGAAGCGGTACTCGCCAGCCAGGGCGTATGGCGATGTCGAGGCGGTTTCTTTGCCGTCGATACCTGGCAGCTGCACGCGGCGATCTTCGAAGTAGAAGGTCTGGCCGATGGCAACGTTGGCGCGCTTGAAGCCGTTAGGTTCGATAAAGCTGCTGCTGGTGCCGAGCGACAGTTGGTTGGCATCGCCAATTCGGTCGCTGCTGGTGAAGCGGTTTTCGCGGAACAGCGAGGCGTAGCTGAATGGCGCTTCGCTGGTGTCGAAAATCGGAATATCCGACTGATCGCGATACGGCACGTTCAGGTAGTAGGCACGAGGTTCCAGGGTCTGGCGGTAGTTGTTACCAAACAGCGTGGTGTTGCGGTCGAAGTACAGACCGGCGTCCACGCTATACAGCGGCAAGCCACGATTTTCGCTGCTGCTGAACTTGTCGCCAGCGGTCGCCAGCTGGCTCTTGCCTTGGCTGTCGAGGTCCAGGCTGTAGTCGGTGTACAGGTACTTGAGCGTCGGTTTGACGTAGCCCCAATCCCAGTTCAGCGGCAAGCTCACACCTGGCTCCAGGTGCACACGATCGCCGTTGGCGCGAGTCAGCCCCGTCAAGTAGCTGTCCGGGCTTTGTTGCCCTTCGTAGGTGTACTCGTCCAGGTTACGTTCGAAACGCACAAACTCAGTGTTGTAGGTGAAGTTCAGGCCGCCCGGTTGGAACGGCAGAACACCATCAAAGGTTACCTGCGGCAGACGATCGTACGGCGTTACGTCCGTAACGGTGGCCAGCTCATAGGCATGCACGTTGAGCTTGGCGTCGAAGCTGTCGCCACGGTAGGTCAGGGCGCCTTGCTGATTCACGAAGGTCTGGTTGCCAACGTCGAGGTCGGTTTCCAGGTCCTGGAAGTAGTAAGGGTCGCTGATGTTGGTGTAATCGACCTCGCCCAGCAGGCGTGAGTCAACACCGGTTTTGTTCTGCCAGCTGTAGAGGTAACGCTGGTCTTTGTACTTCGGCTCGCCCTTGCGCTCGTCGTCGCCGTCATCCAGGTAAGCGGCGCCGACTTGGCCTTCGCTGCTTTCGGTGAGGTAGCGGAACTCGCCTTCCATCATCACGCCGCGCTCGGTCATGATGCGTGGATACAAGGTAGCGTCGTAGTTCGGCGCCAAGTTGAAGTAATAAGGCGTTACCAGCATCAGGCCGGTATCGCTCGACGAGCTGATGCTAGGCGGCAGGAAGCCGGACTGGCGACGGTCGTCGATCGGGAAATAGATATACGGGGTGTAGAACACCGGAATGTCTTTAACCCGCAGGGTCACGTTGGTGGCGGTACCGAAACCGGTGGCCGGGTTCAACGTGATGTTATTGCCCTTGAGGTTCCAGGCGTTGCTGCCCGGTTCGCAACGAGTGTAGGTACCATCCTTGAGGCGGATGATCGAGTCTTCCTGGCGCTTGGCATACAGCGCGCTACCGCGAACGCTGGCCTTATGCAGTACGTACTCGGCGTTGTCGATTTGCGCTTCGCCGTTGTCCAGCTGCAAGGCCGCGTGGTCGCCGACGACCAATGCGCCGTTGTCACGCAGACGCACATTGCCATTGAGTTCGCCGCGGTTCTCAGCTTGCATCAGGCTGGCCTCGTCGGCCTCAACCTGCATGCTGCCTTGGCGCATGACCACATCACCGGCCAAGGTGGCGACCTGCTGTTCCTGCTCATAGCGCGAGGCTTTGGCGGAAACGTAAGTCGGCGCATCTTTCTTCGCGGTTTTGTCGTTCATGCCTGGGCGTACTGGCTCAACATACGCACCGGAGCAGTACGGGCCAGTTTCGGCCAGTTGCTCAGCAGTGAGTTTGTCGCGCGGCACCCAGTCGAGGTGGCTGTAGTCAGCACTGCGAGATTTAAGGGCTTTGCCTTTGCTCTCGGTAACCAGCACAGGCTTGGCCTCGTTGCCAACGGCTTCACCCGAGGCGACCGTGCTGGTCTTCTCGGCCGAAGTGCCGGCCACAGAGCTAACCGCGCTGGCGCTATGCACCGGGCGTGGAGGCAACACAGCGTTGTCCGTTTTCGGAGCACACGCCCAACCACCCGTAGGCGACACTGCGCAGTCATACTGCTCAGCGGCGACCACATATTGGGTAGCAACAGGTTGCAAGGCCAATAGGCTGCCGGTAACCAGCAGAGGGAATTTTTTACGAAACGCGGGGTATTTTACTGCCATCTTGTAGTCCGGGCTTCCTGCGCGCCATCGGCCCGCTAGGACCGCACGCCTCTCGATGGGCTGAAAAAGATGCTGGATAATAAAGCATGACCCGCACAACGGCTAGGGCCGTCGGAGACCCTTGTAATGCTTGATGAAGATGTACGCCTGCAACAGCTGTCCGTGTGGCTCGATGAGCAACTGCCGGCCCTTTTTAGTCAGCGTGGCTGGGGGGCTGTTCCCCCCGCAACCCTTACTGCTGCTAGTAGCGACGCCAGTTTTCGGCGCTATTTTCGCTGGCAGGCCGAGGGCCGCACATTCATTGTGATGGACGCTCCTCCGCCCCAGGAAGACTGCCGGCCGTTCGTAAAAGTCGCCGGTTTTCTCGCTCAGGCAAAAATAAATGTTCCAGAAATTTTGGCCCAAGACCTCGAACGCGGCTTTTTATTGCTCCCCGACCTCGGCCGGCAAACCTATCTCGACGTCATAAATGAAGAAAATGCAGACGCCTTGTTCGCCGATGCGCTGCAAGCCTTGCTGGCTCTTCAACAGCTGCCCCATGACACGCCGCTGCCGAGCTACGACCACGCCTTGTTGACCCGCGAGTTGCAGTTGTTCCCGGACTGGTATGTACGCCATGAGCTGGGCGTTGAATTCAACGATGCGCAGCAAGCGGCGTGGCAGCGAATCAGCAACGTATTGATCGACAGCGCCCTGGCCCAGCCGAAGGTGTTGGTGCATCGCGACTACATGCCGCGCAATCTGATGCTCAGCGAGCCGAATCCCGGCGTGCTGGATTTTCAGGATGCGGTGTATGGCCCGGTTACTTACGACGTTACCAGCTTGTTCAAGGACGCTTTTCTCAGCTGGCCAGAGGAACGTGTGCGCGGCTGGCTGACGCAGTACTGGCAGCAGGCTGGCGCGCTGGGCATTCCGGTGCAGAGCGAACTTGAAGACTTTTTGCGCGCCAGCGATCTGATGGGGCTGCAACGACACCTCAAAGTAATCGGTATTTTTGCCCGCATCTGCCACCGCGATGGCAAGCCGAAATACCTCGGCGATGTGCCGCGCTTCTTTACCTATATAGATGCGGTACTGGCACGCCGTCCTGAACTGGCGGAACTGGGCGAGCTGTTTGCCAGCCTTCGCGAGGGGGTGGCCACGGTATGAAGGCGATGATTCTGGCGGCGGGCAAGGGCGAACGCATGCGCCCGCTGACTCTGCATACGCCCAAGCCGCTTATTCCGGTGGCGGGTGTGCCGCTGATTGAATACCACCTGCGCGCTTTGGCGGCGGCTGGCTTTAAAGAGGTGGTGATTAACCACGCCTGGCTCGGTCAGCAGATCGAAGACTACCTGGGCGACGGTGCGCAGTTTGGTCTGCATATCGTCTACTCCCCTGAGGGCGAGCCGTTGGAAACCGGCGGCGGAATTTTCCGCGCGCTGCCGCTGCTGGGCAGCGAACCGTTTCTGGTGGTTAACGGTGATGTGTGGACCAGCTACGATTTCCACGTCGTGCCTCGCACACTAAATGGATTGGCCCACCTGGTGATGATCGACAACCCAGCCCACCACCCGACCGGCGATTTTACTCTGCGCGATGGCCAGCTCAGCGATGCCCAGCCCGGCGCGGCAACACTGACCTATAGCGGTATCGCCGTGTTGGCCCCCGCCTTGTTTGCCGGCTGCCAACCTGGCGCCTTCAAGCTGGCGCCGCTGCTGCGTGAGGCGATGCTGGCGGGGCAGGTGAGTGGCGAACATTTCAGCGGACATTGGGTGGATGTCGGCACCCACGAGCGCCTGACCGAAGTCGAGCAACTGCTCGCGGTGGCTAACTGATGCTCTGGCCGGCCACCGTAGTCGGTGCCACCGCCGGTTTAGCGCTGGCCAGTATTCCGGGGGCCTTGCTCGGCATTCTGCTGGGGCAGGTGGTCGACCGGCGCATGGCGCTAGACAGCTGGGCGGACCTTCGCGCTCGCCTTAAAGGCGCAAAGCCGAGCGGCGTTTCTGATCAGGATTTGTTGTTTGTCCTGCTTGGGCGGTTGGCCAAAAGCGATGGCCAGGTACTGGAGGTACATATTCAGCAGGCCAGGGCAGAAATGCAGCGCCTGCAATTGGCCGATGGCGAACAGCGGCGCGCCATCGAGGCCTTTACCCGAGGCAAAAACGCACAAGACGGTTTACGCCTGCCGCTGCGCCGCCAGCGGGCCCAGAAACTGGTCGGTGAAGAGGTATTGCGCTCCTGCTGGCGCATGGCCTGGGCCGATGGCCGCGCCACTAGCACCGAACGTGAACTGATTGTGCTGTGGGGCAAATGGTTGGGTTTAAGCCGCGATGCGGTAGTGGCGCTGGGCGCGGAGTTTGAACCACGCAGTAAAAGCACCAACATGCAAAGCTCGGTGAGCTATGAGCAAGCCTTGCGGGTACTAAACGTGCCCCATGGCAGTGATGTGCAAACCATCAAAAACGCCTATCGCCGCCTGCTTAGCCGTCACCACCCCGACAAATTAGTCGGCGCTGGCGCTAGCCCGGCAAAAGTGCGCGAAGCCACGGAAAAAACCCGCGAGCTGCACAGTGCTTATGCCGTGGTGCGCGAGCAGCGCGGGTTTCGCTAAACCGCTGTTGCCCTCGTAGGGTGTGCTGTGCGCACCAAGGGCGTTGCGCGGCAGTTGCCGTGGTGCACCCACCGTACGTTAACCCGCCTGCTCTACGACGTTAAATTCCCGGCGAGGTCGGCTGTATCGGCTCGGGCGGGTTATTTGGTTCTGGTGCCGATGCAGGTGCCGGGCGATCCGGTCTCGCCGCCCCCGATTGCAGATGCTGGGTCAGCCACCCCTTCACCCGCCGATATAGCTGTTCCTGCTCAGTCGCTCGATCGCCAGGCAATGCGCCCATGGCCACCTGAATATAGGCCGGATGCTTTTGCCGCTTACCTGCTTGAGCGCGGGCTTTAGCAGCATCGCGATTGAGAGCGGAGTCGTTGTAATAGAAGTCGCCGGTGGCCAGCTTTAGCTCTGGCACCAGCTCTTCCAGAACGGGGCTAAACCCCACCGGCTTTTCCGCCGCGACCAGAATCAAATTGCTTACTGACTTGGGCTTGTTATCCGCCAGATAGCGCGCCGCCCAATAGCCGCCGCTGCCATGACCTAGCAGCACGATGGCCTTGGCTTTCTTTTCTTGGGCAAAGGCGATGGCCGCTTCGATGCGCGCACTCACGCGGCTGGCGTGGGTGGTGCGTTGTTCTTCGCTGATGCCGCTGGGCGGCGGGGTGTCATCGGCCGGGACGGCGGCGTTTTCTGGCGTGGTTGCGGGCGCCGGGTCGGTGGTTTCGCTCGGAGCATCGGCTTTCTTTTCACCATCAGCCGCTGGCGTGGCCGCTTGCTCAATGGGCCGTAGTGGCGGCTCATCGCCCTGCGGGTCGGGCAGGCTCAAGCTCAGGGTGTGCCAGCCGGCATCCGGCAGTTTTTCCCGCAAGGGCGCCATTACCTGTGGCCAGTCTGCCGTTTCGCCATCGCCGGGCACCAAAATCACTACGCCGCTGGGTTCGCCGACATTGGCCAGCTTCCACAGGGCCAGAAAGGTTTCGTCACCGGCGCTGAGCTGTTGCTGTTCCTTGGCAGGCACGCGTTTGGCCAGGGCGCTGGCGTCATCCACACTGCGCTCCGGCAATGGCGCGCGCTCCACCGCTGCCGGTGTATCGCCTTCTTTGGCCGGGGCGGGCTCATCGGCGGCCTGCAGGTAGCCGCATAACAGTAGTGGCAACAGCGCCAGACGTGAGCGGAGCGACAGGAGCATCGGGCGAATCCTTGGCGATGACGATGGGTGCAGCCTAATCGGCTGTCGGCTATTTGTCAGGCGTGGAGTAAGGTATGCCGCTTTCCACCCCATCGCCGAGGTTTGCTGCGGGATGATTCGTCACTGGCTGGGCACCGTGTTGCTCGTTGTCGCGCTGCTGCCATCTGGCGCCTTTAGTGAGACGTTGCCAGCGTCCCTTGGGCTGAGTGCCGAGCAAAGTACCTGGCTGGCTGCGCATAAGCAGTTGCGCGTTGGTGTGGTGTTGCAAGCCCCCTATGCGCAAATGGACCGCCGCCTACAAAAGCTGTCCGGCGCCCATATCGACCTGATGAAAACTTTGGCCGCGGCCATGCAGGTTGAGCTGATCTGGCAAACCTACCCCGACCAGGCCGCCCTCGAAGCCGCCGCGCAAAACCGTATGTTCGACCTCGCCCCCGGGCAGATGCAAACCCCGGGCGGCTTACGCCACTGGCTGTTTACCGACCCGTATATGCGCGTACCGCAATTGGTGGTGGGCGCCCGCGTGGGCGGCGCGGCGGTGGATTTCGAGCAGTTGGGCAGCAACGAACCAGTGGCGGTGCGTGTGCCCAGTGCGGTGGCCGACTACCTGCGCACGTCCTATTCCAACCTCAAGCTGCAAGGCGTCGATAGCGAGCGCCAGGCATTGCAAAACCTGTTGGCCCAGCAGGTGAAGTATGTGGTCATCGATGAGGCGCAGCTCAGTCGCTTATCGGGCGAGTCTGAGTTCGCCGAGCTGGCGGTGGTCGGCGATATTGGCTTTCCGCAATTGCTACGGGTGGCGTCGCGGCGCGACTGGCCGCAGCTGTCGGCTATTGTCGACAAGGCGCTGGCAGGTTTGACGCCTAAGCAGCTCGACCAACTGCATAACCGCTGGGTGCAGATCAAATACCCGCGCCTGAGCGAGTCGCCGGGTTTTTGGCAAAACCTCACCAGCCTGTTTGCCGTGTTGCTGCTGGCGGCGGTTGCTTGTTTGCTTTGGCTGCGCCGCCAGGTGCGAAGGCTGGAGCGAGATTTACTCGACGCCCGCCATGCGCTGGAGTTGCGCGAAGCCGCCGAAGAGGCGTTACGCCTGACGCAGTTTTCCATCGACCAAAGCACCGTCGGCATCCTCTGGGTCAATTGGGACAGCCATGTGCGTTACGCCAACCGCGCTGCTGAGCAGATGCTTGGTTACGCCCCTGGCGGTGTGGTGGATCAACCCTTGGCGGCCTTTGACCCAGAGCTGCATATGGACCGCTGGCTGGCCCTGTGGAAACGCGCCCGTGGCAGTGACGGTGAGCCGCTGAGTTTTGAAAGCACGTTGCTCCGCGCCGATGCCAGTAGCTTGCCGGCCGATGTGTCGCTGAGCTTTTTGCGCTTTCGTCAGGCGGAGTACCTGGTGGTGTATATCACCGACGTCACCGAACGTCGTCGCGCCCTGGCTGCCTTGCAGGAAAGCCAGGCGCGCTTGCAGGGCATCGCCGCCAACGTACCGGGCATGGTGTTTCGCCTGGAGCGGCCGCACGTCGGCGCTGATGTGGAGTTCGCCTTTATCAGCGATGGCAGCGAAGGCATGGTCGGCTATCCCGCGGCTGTCTTGCAGGCACGCGATCGCGGTCTGCGCAGCCTAGTGTATAGCGAAGACAAAGCCAGCTACCACGGCAGCCAGGATCTGGCCTTTGCCAATGACCGCGACTGGCACTGGCAAGGGCGAATCCTCACCCACGATGGCGAGCAACGCTGGGCCGATATCAAAGCCATGGCCCGCCGCCTGGATGACAACTCGGTGGTGTGGGACGGCATCGCCTGGGATATCACCGACAACAAACGCATCGAGCTGGAACTGGCCGCCTCCCGCGCCCAACTGCGCGAACTGTCGGCGCACCTGGAGAGCGTGCGCGAAGAAGAAAAAGCCCGTATCGCCCGCGAAGTGCACGACGAACTGGGCCAGGTGCTCACCGTGTTGAAACTGGAAACCTCGATGTGCGAGCTGGCCTATGCCGAGCTTGACCCCGGTTTGCAGGAGCGCCTGAACAGCATGAAGCGCTTGATCGCCAACCTATTCCAGTTGGTGCGCGATGTGGCCACTGCCTTGCGCCCGCCGATTCTGGATGCCGGTATCGCTTCGGCCATCGAGTGGCAAGCCCAGCGCTTTGAGTCGCGCACGCAGATCCCCTGCATTGTGCAGGTGCCGGAGAACCTGCCGGCGTTGAGCGATGCCAAGGCCATCGGCCTGTTCCGGGTTCTTCAGGAAGCGCTGACCAATGTGATGCGCCATGCCCAGGCGCATACTGTTGCGCTGCGCTTGGCGGTTGAGGGCGATGAGCTATGCCTGACCGTGGCCGATGATGGTATCGGCTTTGTTGCCGCGCCCGGGCGTAGTGCTTCGTTTGGTCTGGTCGGTATGCGTGAACGCGTGCTGATGCTAGGTGGCACGTTGCGCCTCGATAGCGAAGTGGGCGAAGGCACGACCCTGAACGTGCGTATTCCATTGGCCGGAAAAGGAGAGTGATTTGATTCGTGTACTGGTCGCTGAAGACCACACTATCGTTCGCGAAGGCATCAAACAGCTGATTGGCCTGGCCAAAGACTTGAGCGTGGTTGGCGAAGCGAGCAATGGCGAGCAGCTATTGGAAACCTTGCGCCAGGTCGAGTGCGAGGTGGTGCTGCTGGATATTTCCATGCCGGGCGTTAATGGCTTGGAAGCGATTCCACGCATTCGCGCCCTGACCAATCCGCCGGCGATTCTGGTGTTGTCGATGCACGACGAGGCGCAGATGGCGGCGCGTGCGCTGAAGGCAGGTGCGGCAGGGTATGCCACCAAGGACAGCGATCCGGCGCTGCTGCTTACCGCCATTCGCCGGGTGGCATCGGGTGGGCGCTATATCGACCCGGACTTGGCCGACCGCATGGTCTTCGAAGTTGGCCTGACCGATTCGCGGCCCTTGCACACGCGCTTGTCCGAGCGAGAGTTCTCGGTGTTTGAACGCTTGGTGCAGGGCGCCAACGTCAACGACATCGCTCAGCAATTGGCGTTGAGCAACAAAACCATCAGCACCCATAAAGCGCGCTTGATGCAGAAACTTAACGCCAGCTCGGTGGCGGATTTAGTCAAGTACGCCATGGAACACAAACTGGTCTGATCGGGCTCCTCGCTCTCGTCATTCCCGCGAAGGCGGGAATCCAGAATGGCGCAGGAGAACGTCGTTTGTTTTGTTGTCACCGTGCCTGGGTTCCGAGTCGTCGGACCGCCGCCTGCGCGGGAACGACGGGTAGCAGCCACATACCTATTTACGACCCCCTTCCTCCCTCGTGCCGCTCTGCCGCCACATCCCTGGGTGTGGCAATACCCAATCACGCCAGCGGGGTAGGGCAATCCCTACCCTCAGTCTTCCGGCTTGCTTATAGCAATCTCTCATAGCCCCCGATTTGCGCTGTCTCCAGGGTTCTCTAGCCTTAAGGCACGACGTACAAAATCAAAAGGGTGGGGTCATGGGCGAGTCGCAAGTCAACGATGTGCTGGTCAGCTTTCGTGGCGTTCAGAAGAGCTACGACGGCGAGAACCTCATCGTCAAAGACCTCAACCTGGAAATCCGCAAAGGCGAATTCCTCACCTTGCTCGGCCCCTCGGGCTCGGGCAAGACCACCAGCCTGATGATGCTCGCCGGCTTTGAAACGCCCACCAATGGCGAAATTCAACTGGCCGGCCGTTCGATCAACAACGTGCCGCCGCACAAGCGCGATATCGGCATGGTGTTCCAGAACTACGCACTGTTCCCGCATATGACGGTGGCCGAGAACCTGGCCTTCCCGCTAACCGTGCGCGGCATGAATAAGACCGATGTCAGCGAGCGAGTAAAGCGCGCGCTGTCGATGGTGCAGCTCGATACCTTCCGCAATCGCTACCCCGGTCAACTCTCCGGCGGCCAACAGCAACGTGTGGCGCTGGCCCGTGCGCTGGTGTTCGAACCGCAGCTGGTGCTGATGGATGAACCCCTCGGCGCACTGGATAAACAGCTGCGTGAGCATATGCAGATGGAGATCAAACACCTGCATCAACGCTTGGGTGTGACCGTGGTGTATGTGACCCACGACCAGGGCGAAGCACTGACCATGTCTGACCGCGTAGCGGTTTTCCATCAAGGCGAAATCCAGCAAATCGCTCCGCCGCGCACGCTCTACGAAGAGCCCAAAAACACGTTCGTGGCCAACTTTATCGGTGAGAACAATCGCCTCAATGGCCGCTTGGTCAGCGTTGATGGCGAGCGCTGCGTGGTCGAGTTGGCCCGTGGTGAAAAGGTTACCGCGCTGGCCGTCAACGTCGGTGCGCCGGGCGAGCCGGTCACCTTGTCGATCCGCCCTGAGCGTGTGTTGCTCAACAGCGCCAGCGACAGCTGCAACAACCGCTTCTCGGGCCGCGTGGCGGAATTTATCTATTTGGGCGACCACGTGCGTGTGCGCCTTGAGGTGTGTGGTAAGGCCGACTTCTTCGTCAAACAACCCATTGCCGATCTCGATCCGGCATTGGCAGTAGGTGACGTGGTACCCCTCGGCTGGCAAGTGGAGCACGTTCGCGCGCTCGATCCGCTATTGGAAAGCGCTTAAAAGCTTTTGAAGTTCGCAGTTAGTCACCGCGTCATTCAACCCAACACTGTGGAGAAAACAACAATGAAACAAGCACTGAAACTCGTCACCGTGGCACTTGGGCTGGCGGTTGCCGCTCAGTCCATGGCGGCCGACTTGACCGTTATCTCGTTCGGGGGAGCGAACAAGGCAGCTCAGGTAAAAGCGTTCTACGCACCGTGGGAAGCCGCAGGCAAAGGCAAAATCGTTGCTGGCGAATACAACGGTGAAATGGCCAAGGTCAAAGCCATGGTCGACACCAACAGCGTGTCCTGGGACTTGGTAGAAGTTGAGTCGCCAGAACTGTCGCGCGGCTGCGACGAAGACCTATTCGAAACCCTCGACCCTGCACTGTTCGGCAACAAAGCCGACTACGTGCCAGGCGCGATCCAAAGCTGCGGCGTGGGTTTCTTCGTATGGTCCACCGTGTTGGCCTACAACGCCGACAAGCTGAAAACCGCGCCGACCAGCTGGGCCGATTTCTGGGACACCAGCAAATTCCCAGGCAAACGTGGCCTGCGTAAGGGCGCCAAGTACACCCTGGAATTCGCCCTGATGGCCGATGGCGTTGCGCCGAAAGACGTGTACAAAGTGCTGGCCAGCAAAGACGGCCAGAACCGCGCGTTCAAAAAGCTTGATGAGCTGAAGCCGAATATCCAGTGGTGGGAAGCCGGTGCTCAGCCGCCGCAGTACCTCGCTTCCGGTGATGTGGTGATGAGCTCGGCTTACAACGGCCGTATCGCTGCCGTACAAAAAGAAAGCAACCTGAAAGTGGTGTGGACCGGCGGCATCTACGACTTCGACGCATGGGCCATTCCGAAGGGCTCGAAAAACGCCGAAGAAGCCAAGAAGTTCATCGCCTACTCGGTACAACCTGAGCAGCAGAAGATCTACTCGGAAAATATCGCCTACGGTCCGGCCAACTCCAAAGCGGTTGCCTTGCTGGACAAAGGCCTCCTGAAAGACATGCCGACCACCCCGGAAAACATTGCCGATCAAGTACAGATCGACGTGGCCTTCTGGGCAGATAACGGCGAGCAGTTGGAGCAGCGTTTTAACTCCTGGGCTGCCAAGTAAACGAGCTCGTGTTGTACCTGCTGTAGGCAAGACCGCCACTTACGTTCGTACGTAAGTGGCGTTTACAGAATTCTTTTCCGGAGTTAGCCATGGCCGTCGCCGCCCCCACTTTGAAACAACGCCTCGCGCGTGCCGAGCGCGTCAATCGCCTCAAGGCACAAGCGCTGATCGCGCCGCTGGTACTGTTTCTGCTGCTGGTGTTTTTGGTGCCGATTGTGGCGCTGCTCTATAAGAGCGTGGCCAACCCGGAAGTGGTCAATGGCCTGCCGCGCACCGTGGAGGCGGTTGCCGACTGGGATGGCAAAGGCTTACCGGCTGAGCCGGTGTACAAGGCCATCAGTGAAGACTTGGGCGAAGCCCGTAAAAATCAAGTCTTGGGCGATCTGTCCAAGCGTCTGAATATGGAATCGGCCGGCTACCGCAGCCTGCTGATGAAAACCGCCAAAGCGCTGCCTTTTGCCGAAACGCCAGCCTCTTATAAAGAAGCGCTGGAAGGGCTGGATGAGCGTTGGGGCGACCCGGCCTACTGGCAAGTGATCCGCCGCAATACCAGCAGCGTGACGCCTTACTACCTGTTGGCCGCCGTTGACCATCGCATCGACGATGTGGGGGAAGTGGCGCCGGCCACCCCCGACCAGGCCATCTACCTGGATATCTTTGCTCGCACCTTCTGGATGGGCCTGGTGATCACCGCCATCTGCCTGGTGCTGGCGTATCCACTGGCTTACCTGCTGGCCAACCTGCCGTCGCGGCAGAGCAACCTGCTGATGATTCTGGTGCTGCTGCCGTTCTGGACCTCGATTCTGGTGCGCGTGGCGGCCTGGATTGTGCTGCTGCAATCGGGCGGGCTGATCAATAGCGCGCTGTTGGCCATGGGCATTATTGATAAGCCGCTGGAGCTGGTGTTCAACCGCTCCGGCGTCTATATCGCCATGGTCCATATCATGCTGCCGTTTATGATTTTGCCGATCTACAGCGTGATGAAGGGCATTTCGCCAACCTATATGCGTGCGGCCATTTCCCTGGGTTGCCACCCCTTTGCCAGTTTCTGGCGTGTGTATTTTCCACAAACCCTGGCCGGTGTCGGCGCCGGTTGCCTATTGGTGTTTATCCTCGCCATTGGCTACTACATCACCCCGGCATTGCTGGGCAGCCCGACCGATCAAATGGTCAGCTACTTTGTCGCCTTCTACACCAACACCAGCATTAACTGGGGCATGGCCACGGCCCTTGGCGGCCTGCTGCTGTTCGCCACCCTGGCCCTTTACGTGGTTTACAGCTGGCTGGTGGGCGCAAGCCGCCTGCGCTTGAGCTGATAAGGAGAACCCTATGCAAAGCCCTTACATGTCTCCGATCGAGCGCGTGTGGTACTACGCCCTGCGCACCCTGTGCGCGCTGGTGCTGCTGTTCTTGATTTTGCCGGTGCTGGTGATTGTGCCGCTGTCGTTTAACTCCGGCAGCTTTCTGGTCTACCCGCTGCAAGGTTTTTCCCTGCACTGGTACCAAGACTTCTTCGCTTCGGCCGACTGGATGCGCTCGCTGAAAAACAGCCTGATCGTCGCCCCGGCGGCGACGTTGCTGGCCATGGTGTTTGGCACCCTGGCGGCGATCGGTTTGACCCGTGGCGAGTTCCGCGGCAAGGCGCTGGTGATGAGCCTGGTGATTTCGCCCATGGTGGTGCCGGTGGTGATCGTCGGTGTGGCCAGCTACCTGTTCTTCGCGCCGCTGGGCCTGGGTAACAGCTATCTGTCGCTGATCGTGGTGCATGCCGTGCTGGGTGTGCCGTTTGTGATCATCACCGTGTCGGCCACCCTGCAGGGCTTTAACTACAACCTGGTGCGCGCCGCCGCCAGCTTGGGCGCTTCGCCGCTTACCGCGTTTCGCCGCGTCACCTTGCCGCTGATTGCGCCAGGGGTGATTTCGGGGGCGTTGTTTGCGTTCGCTACCTCGTTTGATGAGGTGGTGGTGACCCTGTTCCTCGCCGGCCCAGGCCAAGCCACGTTGCCACGGCAAATGTTTAGCGGTATCCGCGAAAACCTCAGCCCCACTATCGCGGCCGCTGCGACCTTGCTGATCGGCTTCTCCATTGTGTTGCTGCTGACGCTTGAATGGTTGCGCGGGCGCAGTGAGAAACTGCGTACGGCTTCCGCCGAGTAGGGTGTGCTTTGCGCACCAAGCGGTCGCTCAGAAATCGTTAGGTGCGCATAGCGCACCCTACGAAAGCACAATCTGCGTTCTGATACAGGACAGGCGCTGGGCAGAAATCCTCGGGTACAATGCGCGACGATTTTTTGCCCGAGGTGCGCCATGCAGCCTTTCGCTATTGCTCCATCCATTCTTTCCGCTGACTTCGCCCGCTTGGGCCAGGAAGTCGACAACGTCCTGGCCGCTGGCGCTGACATCGTGCACTTCGATGTGATGGACAACCACTACGTGCCCAACCTCACCATCGGCCCGATGGTCTGCACGGCGCTGCGCAAATACGGCATTACTGCCCCTATTGACGTGCACCTGATGGTGTCTCCGGTCGATCGCATCATTGGCGACTTTATCGAAGCCGGCGCCACTTACATCACCTTTCACCCTGAAGCCAGCCAGCACATTGATCGTTCGTTGCAACTGATCAAAGCCGGTGGCTGCAAGGCCGGCCTGGTGTTTAACCCGGCCACCTCGCTGGAAAGCCTGAAGTATGTGATGGACAAGGTCGACATGATCCTGCTCATGAGCGTTAACCCAGGCTTTGGCGGGCAGAAGTTTATCCCTGGCACCCTCGACAAACTGCGCGAAGCCCGTGCGTTGATCGACGCCTCCGGCCGCGATATCCGCCTGGAAATCGACGGCGGCGTAAACGTGCAAAACATTCGCGAAATCGCCGCCGCCGGTGCCGATACCTTTGTCGCCGGTTCGGCCATTTTCAACACCCCGGACTACGCGGCCGTCATCGCCCAGATGCGCGCCGAACTCGCGCTCGCCCGCCCATGAGCGGCTTTGCACAGGTGCTCGCCGGGCGCATGCCGCGCCTGGTGATGTTTGATCTGGACGGCACCTTGATCGACTCGGTGCCGGACCTGGCCGTTGCCGTCGACCAAATGCTGGCGCAACTGCAGCGCCCGGCTGCTGGTATCGAGCAGGTGCGGACCTGGGTTGGCAATGGCGTGCGCGTGCTGGTGCGCCGCGCCTTGGCGGGTGGCATGGACCATGACGCCGTCAGTGAAGCCGATACCGAGCAAGCGCTGGCGATCTTTATGGAGCTGTATGCCGACAGCCATAACCTCAGCGCGCTTTATCCCGGCGTGCGCGAAACGTTGAAGTGGCTGAAAAGCCAGGGCATCGAAATGGCCCTGATCACCAATAAGCCCGAGCGCTTTGTTGGCCCGCTGCTGGATGAGATGAAGATTGGCCGCTTCTTTCGCTGGATCATCGGCGGCGATACGCTGCCGCAGCAAAAGCCCGACCCGACGGCGCTGTATTTCGTTATGCAAATGGCTGAAGTGTCGCCGGGTGAGGCGATTTTTGTCGGCGATTCGCGCAGCGATGTGCTGGCCGCCAAGTCTGCGGGGGTGGCCTGTGTGGCGATGAGCTACGGCTACAACCACGGCCGACCGATTAGCGAGGAGTCGCCTGCGTTGGTGATTGATGATCTGCGCGAACTGCTCCCGGATTGCGCCGCGTCGGCCGCTGAGATAATGTTGCCCGACGCTGTCAAATCCCCCCGCCAAAGAGATGCCATCGTGGTGGTCACCCGCAAACACTGGTTCGTTAAATCCGGGATGAAAATCCTCAAGGCCCTGGCCCGTTGGCGTTGGCGCGCCTGATCTGAGCCCGGCCGGTTTTCCGGTGTGTTTGCCAGTACGACCCTAAACCTGTTTGACGACGTTGCGAGCCAAAGGCGAGGGCGTGTAATACGCGCCATTGCCATGCCCGCCTAGAGCGCGGCGCGCAGTAACGAGTAAGCAGGTTCTACCCTCAAGCCATGAGGCTGTTGACATGATCCGCGAAGAATTTCTGCGCCTAGCCGCTGAAGGCTATAACCGCATCCCGCTTGCCTGCGAAACCCTGGCTGACTTCGACACGCCGCTGTCGATCTATCTCAAGCTGGCCGACCAGCCCAACTCCTATCTGCTTGAGTCCGTACAAGGCGGCGAGAAGTGGGGGCGTTATTCGATCATCGGCTTGCCGTGCCGCACTGTGCTGCGGGTGCATGACCACCATGTCAGCGTGACCCACGACGGCGTTGAGATCGAAAGCCTGGAAGCTGACGACCCGCTGGCCTTTGTCGAAACTTTTAAAGCCCGCTACAACGTGCCGACCATCGCCGGTCTGCCGCGCTTTAACGGCGGCTTGGTCGGTTACTTCGGCTACGACTGTGTGCGTTACGTGGAGAAACGCTTGGGCAAAAGTCCGAACCCGGACCCGATTGGCGTGCCGGATATCTTGCTGATGGTGTCCGATGCCGTGGTGGTGTTCGACAACCTGGCCGGCAAGATGCACGCGATTGTGCTCGCCGACCC
>CAZIWV010000044.1:6077-34636 GCA_964543145.1 uncultured Pseudomonas sp. | reverse complement strand
GGACGCCATTTACGTGCAAGAACCTGATAACTCATTGAAAACCGTCGCAGCTGGGGGGCAAGAAGTGGGGCTAATCCTAGCGGAGCACGGGGCAAATTGCATCCGACTTGGCGCTTTGCCCGGCAGGTCGCGTGTGCGCTTAGGCTCAGAACACGCAATTGAAGCCGACGGCGCCTGGCTTAGCGGTAAAAAAGCAGTCAGCAGGCAACTGAACTCGGCCTGAACGGGCCGATCTAACCGCGGCGTCGGCTGGCCATTAAGCTACGACAAGGGCACCAGGTTCCGACCCTCACCTCACTCTCGCGACGGATATTTCGTATGGCAGTCAACAAAAAATCTTTGGATCACCTGGCCACGCGCTTTCTCGGCAAAACCCATTCCGACCTTGAGCCGGAAGAAGTGAATGTACTGGAGCATATGACCGACCACCGTCCGGTCAGCCGCGACGCCGCCGATGCCGCCGACGATGCCTCCACCTTTGGCCAGCGCCTGTCCGACCGGGTTGCAGAAATAGGCGGTTCCTGGACCTTTATCATCGCCTTCTCGGTCATCTTGCTTGGCTGGATGCTGCTCAACACCGACGTGCTCGCCCACTTCGGCATGGCCTTCGACCCCTACCCTTACATCTTTCTTAACCTGATGCTCTCCACCGTCGCCGCCATTCAGGCGCCGATCATCATGATGAGTCAGAACCGTCAGGCCTCAAAAGACCGCCTCGCCGCCAGCCTCGACTTTGAAGTGAACCTGCGCGCGGAGCTGGAAATCATGCGCCTGCACGAGAAAATCGACTTGGCGATTACCGAGCGGCTGGACCGGATTTTGGCCAAATTGGAAAGCGGTGAGTCAGTCACGCCGAAAACCTCAGAGGCACCAGCGCCTTAACGCAGCGGCTGCACTTCCTTGCCAGTGCGATCAATAACCCCCCAACGCCCGCCGCCCATCGACCAATGCCCATCGGCATCGGCCGGGCCGCGGGTGCAGCCCACGCACACTTCGGCCTTGCCGCCGTCGAAGGGCGTGCCCCAGTCGTACTTCGGCGCGATCACCTGGTTGAAGTGTTTGTCGTAATAGCCGAGTTTTCCCTTAACCAACCCGCGCACCAGGCCTTCGGCGAAATAGTCAGCGCCGTTGTCGAAGATCGGCACCTGAAGGCTGGCGCCCTGCTGGTTGACGTAATACATCGCACCGTCGGCGGCCAGACTGGCCAGGCCCTCCTCAGCAAAACTCAAATGACGAAGGTGTTCGGGCGCCACGCGCAGGGTATCGCCATCGCGGCGGGCGCAGTGGGCGTATTCGGCCAGGCCTTCATCGTTGTCGGCGGCGCTGTAGTAACAGGACAACGCAAAATCGTCAGCCTGTGCGGCGCTCACCATCAGCCCGAAGGCCAACGCTAAACGCAGGAGTGCAGCGGCAATGCTAGACATATACTCGGAACCCAATTTGCCCAATGCCGTTCTTTATCCCTGATGTCAGGCTAATTCAGCAATGGCATTGCGGCGAACGTGTGAAACCGGACTCACCCGCTAAAGGCGCCCTGCATGAAACCATTCGCCCTCCTCGCTCTTGGCCTCGGCCTGCTGTATGGCTCTGCCGTGCATGCCGAGATCAAGGTCGAGCCGCTGGAGGCCGAGGCCATTGCTAAAGAAGCCTATATCTATGGCTACCCGATGGTGGAGATGTACAAGACCCTTTATATCCAGGCAGTGGATACCGAGAGCAACGCCTACCAGGCGCCGTTCAATCGTATTTCGCATAATTCCGACGTGTACAACGGCAAGACCCGGGCGGTGCAGTCGCCCATTGCCGATACCCGCTATTCCTACGCCTGGCTGGATCTACGCGCTGAGCCGATGGTGCTGACGCTGCCGACCATCGATAACGAGCGCTATTACTCGGTGCAGTTGAGCGACATTTTTACCCACAACTTTGCCTACCTGGGCACTCGTACCACGGGCAGCAAGGGCGGCCGCTTTCTGATTGCCGGGCCAGATTGGCAAGGCCCGACGCCCGCTGGCATCGACAAGGTGTTGAGCAGTGAAAGCAGCATCGTCTACGCGTTGTACCGCACCCAGCTGTTCAATGCCGGCGACATGGCCAAGATGCGCCAGGTGCAACAGGGCTATACCCTGCAGCCCTTGAGCAGTTACCTGAAACTGCAAGCGCGGCCAACGGCGCCGCGAATCGATTGGCCGCCGCCCAGCCCGGACGGCGCCGCCACCCCGGCCACCTTCCGGCTGCTGGATTTTCTCCTGACCTTCGCCCCGCCACACTCCTCGGAAGTGGCGCTGCGCCGACGCTTTGCGGGTATCGGTATCAACAGCGACCAGCCGTTCCATGAAGACCGGCTAACCCCCACCCAATACAAGGCCCTGCAAGCGGGCATCGATGCCGCGCGGGCCGAGTTCGCCACCTTTAAAAGCGCTGAAGTAGACAGCGGCCAGATTCCCGCCAGCGAACTGTTTGGCGACCGCGCGCACTTGGCCAATAACTACCTAGGCCGCTATGCCGGCGCCGCCATTGGCCTGTTCGCCGCCTCGGCGGATGAGGCCAATTTCATCGGCTATTTCAACGATGAATACGAGCAACCGCTCAATGGCTTGCAGCATGACTACAGCCTGCGTTTTGCAGAGGAGCAATTGCCGCCGGTAGACGCCTTCTGGTCGCTGACCCTGTACGACGCCAACAGCAAGCTGCTGATCGACAACCGCCTGAACCGCTACCTGGTCAACTCGCGCATGCTCGATCTTCTGCAACGTGATCCCGATGGCGGCATTACCCTGTACCTGCAACGCCTCAGCCCCGGCATTGCCCTGGAAAGTAACTGGCTGCCGGTGCCGCCCGGGCCGTTTTATGGCGTGCTGCGCTTATACAACCCAAAACCTGAAGTCGCCCATGGCCAATGGAAAGCGCCAGCGATTACAGTGCAGCCCTGAACCGCTGAAGTGAGCCTTCGCGTAGGGTGTGCTGTGCGCACCAATGCGTTCACGCGCAAATCGCTGGGTGCGCCTAGCAAACCCTACGACGCCTGTATTAGCGTACACACCCGCCCGACCCAGCCCCTTACCTGAGTACTTCCATGCTTGTCGCTTTTCTTATCTTCGCGTTCACCATGCTTCTGGTTATCTGGCAACCCAAAGGCCTTGGCGTTGGTTGGTCGGCGAGTGTCGGCGCGCTTTTGGCTTTGGCGTTTGGTGTGGTTGGCCTACATGACATTCCCACGGTGTGGGCGATTGTCTGGAATGCCACGGCGACCTTTATTGCCCTGATTGTCATCAGCCTGATCCTCGACGAAGCCGGCTTTTTCGAGTGGGCGGCGCTGCATGTGGCGCGCTGGGCGCGAGGCAATGGCCGGCGTCTGTTTGCTTTTACCGTGCTGCTCGGTGCGGCGGTGTCCGGCCTGTTTGCCAATGACGGCGCGGCGCTGATTCTCACGCCCATCGTGATTTCCCTGCTGCTAGCTCTGCGTTTCTCCCCCGCCGCTACCTTGGCCTTTGTCATGGCGGCCGGCTTTATTGCCGACACCGCGAGCCTGCCGCTGGTGGTATCGAACCTGGTGAACATCGTTTCCGCCGACTACTTCAAGCTCAGCTTTAACGACTACGCGGCGGTGATGGTGCCGGTGAACGTGGTCAGCGTGGCGGCCACCTTGGCGGTGCTGTACCTGTTCTTCCGCCGCGACATTCCCCTGGCCTACGCCACCGAAGACCTCAAGCTGCCGGCAGATGCCATTCGCGATAAACCGACCTTTGCCGTGGGCGTCGGTGTGCTGGTGGTATTGCTGATCGGCCTGTTCGCGCTAGAGCCGCTGGGCATTCCGGTGTGCGTGATTGCCGGTGTCTGCGCAGCTGCCTTATATGCCGTAGCCGCCCACGGACATGTGATTTCCACCCGCCGCGTGCTGCGCGATGCGCCGTGGCAGATCGTGGTGTTTTCCCTCGGCATGTACCTGGTGGTGTACGGCCTGAAAAACGCCGGCCTTACCGCCTATCTCACCCAAGCGCTCGACTATTTTGCCGGCTATGGCCTGTGGGCCGCCGCCATCGGCACCGGGCTGACCACCGCCTTATTGTCATCGGTGATGAATAACCTGCCCAGCGTGCTGGTCGGCGCCCTGTCGATTCAAGACTCCGCCGCCACCGGGGTAATCCGCGAGGCGATGATTTACGCCAACGTGATCGGCTGCGACCTCGGGCCAAAAATCACCCCCATCGGCAGCCTGGCCACCTTGCTGTGGCTGCATGTATTGGCGCGTAAAGGCATCCGTATCACCTGGGGCTACTACTTTAAAGTCGGCGTTGTGCTGACCTTGCCAGTGCTGCTGATCACCCTTGCGGCGCTGGCCTTGCGCCTGAGTCTGTAACGGTAAAAGGAATTCGCACGGATGATGCCCGCCGAGAAGTCGCAAGCCCCGCAGCCGGTCAGCATGGGCCAGGCTTTCTGGTTCTGGCTGAAGCTGGGCTTTGTCAGCTTTGGCGGGCCGGCGGGGCAAATTGCGCTGATGCATCAAGAGCTGGTGGAACGCCGGCGTTGGTTGTCCGAGCGGCGTTTTCTGCATGCGTTGAACTACTGCATGCTGCTGCCCGGCCCGGAGGCGCAGCAGCTCGCCACCTATATTGGTTGGCTGATGCACCGCACGTGGGGCGGGGTGATTGCTGGCGGCTTGTTTGTGCTGCCGTCGCTACTGATTTTGATTGGCCTGGCGTGGGTGTATGTCAGCTTTGGCCAGACGCCCGCGGTGGCCGGTTTGCTCTATGGCATCAAACCGGCGGTGACCGCGATTGTGGTACACGCCGCCCACCGTATCGGCTCGCGCACGCTGAAAAACCCGTGGCTATTGGGCATCGCGGCGGCGGCGTTTGTCGCCATCTTTGCCCTGCACGCGCCCTTCCCGCTGATTGTTCTAGCGGCCGGCATACTCGGCTGGCTGGGCGGCAAGCTGCGCCCAGCGATCTTCAACCTCGGCGGCCACAGTGCCAACGCGCAGCAATCGTTCGGCGCCGCACTGATCGACGACGACACACCCACACCCGCCCATGCCCGCTTCCACATCCGCCGCCTGCTGGTGTTACTGGCCTGCGGCGCTGTGCTCTGGTGCGTGCCCATGGCCGCTCTCACCGCGCTCTACGGCTGGCAAGGCACGCTTACGCAAATGGGCTGGTTCTTTACCAAAGCCGCCCTGCTCACCTTTGGCGGCGCCTACGCCGTGCTGCCCTATATCTACCAAGGCGCGGTCAGCCACTACGGCTGGCTCACGCCCGGGCAAATGATCGACGGCCTGGCGCTGGGGGAATCCACCCCTGGCCCGCTGATTATGGTGGTGGCGTTTGTCGCCTTTGTTGGCGGTTTTGTTAAACAGATCTTCGGCCCGGACCAGCTCTTTCTTGCCGGCGCCGTGGCCGCCTGCCTGGTTACCTGGTTTACCTTTCTGCCGTCGTTTCTGTTCATCCTCATCGGCGGCCCGCTGGTGGAATCCACCCACGGCCAGTTGCGCTTTACCGCGCCGCTCACCGCCATCAGCGCCGCCGTGGTCGGCGTTATCGTCAACCTGGCGCTGTTCTTTGCCTACCACGTGTTTTGGCCGCAGGGCTTTGCCGGAGCTATCGATTGGGCATCTTTACTCATCGCCCTCTGGGCATTTTTCGCCTTGTTCCACCTCAAACGCGGCGTAATCGAAGTGCTCGCCACCTGCGCCGCACTCGGCTTGGCCGTGCACCTGTGGTGACCGCTAGCGACAGGCCTTGAGATCGACCTTGCCAACATAGGGGTTGCCGCGCCCCATGATGCACGCGACTTTCTGATTGCGCGCCAGCTCCCAGGGCTTGACCGGATACTGCTTATTCCACGCCGCGTACATCTGCTTGTCCTGCCTGGACAGGCGCAGGCCATAGCGCTCACTCATATAGAAATACGTACGCGCCACCATGCCGCGCACCTGCGGGCGTGGCATGGCCTTTTTCGCCTTGAAATCCACCACCATCGGGCAGGCGCCATACTGCGTCGGCTTTTGCGGCAGCCAGCCATAACCGAAGTTACTGCGGTCGCCATTTACCTCGCCGACACTGGGCACCAGATTGTGCAAATCAGCTTCAGCCAAGCGGTACTTCGGGTCCGAGCGCGCGCAATTGGAGCGCCCGCCCTTCTGCCAACACTGGCGCTGATGGCCAATCACCCAGGCCGGCACAATGTGCTCCCACTCAATACGCGCGGCGCGCTGCGCATTTTTGCGCGGCACATAACCGCAGCTTTTCAGGTCCACCTTGTTGCCGGTAAACCGGCAGCCGCAATAAAACTCCACCGGGTTGGCGGCATACAGCTTCCAACCGGCTTTCTTGGCTTCGGCAAAGGTGCGAGGGGCAGCGGCGTGAACGGAAGTGGTGAGGAGCAGGCAGAGCAAGAGCAAACAACGCAACATCAACATGTCCTTGGCATAAGAAAGACGGCAAAAGGCGACAAGAAAAACGCCTAACAAATAGCTGTATACGCATACAGTTATTTGGCAATCTTCCTACATAGCTGTAGGACTATTCAATAGTGGCAAATTAGCTTTGAGGCGCGCGGCCTTGGTCGGCGCGCGCTTTTATGGATACTGGCGCAAGAATTAAAACGGTCTGGAGAGAGTGGCGTGGAAACACCGGAAGAAAAGCTCGGCGCACAATTCGCAAACATCCGCCGCGAGCTGGACGGCATCGCCAACGACGTGAACGAAATCAACCGAGAAAGCCGCAGAAATTTCCGCGTATTGATGGGTGCCCTTGTCGTGGTCGGGCTGGGGATTGTCGGCCTGATCATCTATGGACTGGTGTGGCTTTAGCCTTCGTTGGGCGCCCTACGTGCACGCCGCAACACCGCTTGGTGCGCGTAGCACACCCTACGGGATCAAGAGCAAACAGCTTTCCTCTATAAGGCCCGCCACGTTTGCTTCGGGTGTGCTGTGCGCACCACTGCGCAGCTCGCGAGAACACCCCGAAACACATGTGCACCGCTCGCCGCGACTCAGTTATTACCAAACGGCAGCAACAACCGCTGGCATAGGCGCCACACCCGGTTAGGCGTTTTCGGCGCCGTCACCTTGCGATACACCCGTAGCACCTCATCTGCCGCATCCTGAATATCCTGCATGCTGCGCCGCGACTTGGTCATTTCCCGAATGACCACCAGGGCAATCTGCTTTTCGTTTTCAGGGAGGTCATTCATCTACGGGTACCTTTCGCCAATCCGGACGTGTCAGGGCGGGAGAATAGCGTGTGGACACTGGGCTTGCAGAACATCCTGGCGTTTACTTCGAAATTTCCTACAGGGTCAGGACGGTTTAACAACCTCTATTGAGAGATTTCCCATGAGTTGAACGATCAACTCAGAAATAACACTGACGCTCCTAGTGCAGACCAAGATATCCGTCATAAAAATTTGAAAGGTCGCCTGGAAGTCACCTTCTGAATTTTGGAAAAACGGCGTTAATAACTTGCTGTGTGCCGAAGCTATTGCGCTCTGAGTACCCGCAATAACGTCGTCCGATCTGATCAAACACGTATGTAGCTGTCGCAAGCACCGAGCCATCCCGAAGATCCTTGACCTCAATTAAGCCTGCGTGCAGCTGTAACTCACGTGGCAAATCAAAAACCGTAGTTTTAACTACGTAATCGCTTTTCAGCTGCTCGACTTCCAGAACGATATCTTTCTTTCCATCTTTGTTGTGACGTAGGAATGGTGCCCTATTGCCGGTAGAGACTCCGTTTACGAATCGAGTATTCTTTTCTTCATAAAACTGTTCCGGCCCCCAACCATTTTGGATCGAATGATTATCGGAGTTGAAGGTACTTAGCGAGACAGAGGTGGCGCCGCTTATTTGCACTCCATAATTAGGATCAAAAAACAATCCGTAGACTGGCTCATCAACGACTTTGTAAATGGTCTGCCCAGCCACAGCACAGTATTTATCATAAGCCGCAGCGCGCTTTGCCTTGAAGGCGTAAAGCGAATGTTCGCCTTTAAAATATTGAATACAAAAGATAGCAACCAATAATACAGCACCACTGATTGCTACAATGGCGGTAGATCTATTGTTAAATTTCAACAATGGTAGCAACTGGCCGACTGCCAACATCATAAACGACAAAATCCAGAAGAAATAACCTAATCCGTAGGCAGTTATATCAGCATAGGCAGGAGCCTCGCTTACCATGATTTGTCTTTTGAGTAAAAATATGGCCGTCACTAACGCAAGCACGGCGAATTTCAGGGAAGACTTCGGCTTCTTTCTTTTTATAATAGCGACAAGGTAAAACACGTTAGCCAGCCATGAGAGCTGCCCGTCTATTATTACTCCGAGCCAACCACTGAGTAACAACGACGCGCCTATTTCAGGCCGAAAGCTTGGCCCAACGTAAACTGCCGCCTGCGTTAGACAAACCGCATATAAAAGTAGACTTATAAATACGTAGGGCGGTTTTATCGCCGCAATGATTCCTTTCATTTACCCCGTTCCTTTGGGCAATTCAGCGCCAAGATACTTTCGTTTATTCGCCATTCCGGCGTATCAATAGAGACTGCCGTGCTACCAAGCGCGCCAGACAGGACTGGACGTAATGAAGCTAAATCCTGCGTTAAAAGCAACCCCTTGGGGCGAGAAACTAAGACTGCTCAGAGAAAAAGCATGGTCCAGAATGCGGCGGGGGTAGGTGCTCTGTTTCAAGCCTGCCAAAGCAGCACTCCAGCGACTGCCACACATTGAAAATGAGCCTTGGTGTGAGAAATAGGAAAGCCGCTCTTTATTAGATAATTGGGATACCCCGTAGAACCATGTATTAAGCGCCGCATCTAAAAATCTAGATACTTTCGCTATAAAAATTCTGAAACAAATCAAGAAAACGAAACGTAAGCTCTTTGTGTATGGAAAAACGCATACAACGGGAGTAATCTGCATGTTATGCGCATCTCAAATATCAGCATTTCAGCCTTGCAAAGATAGACAAGGGATGCTGTCAAAGGTGAAAACTAAACTAGTGGTTTGCAAGGATTGAATTAATGGTTTCTGCTCAATATCCATGGGGAATTGATTGCTACTGGATAGCATCCGACGCACAGGGTAATGTTGCCGTTTTCATAACTGCCGGCTCTGGGCCGATACCAATCATGGCTTTAAACCACGAGGGTGTTTCCATTTCCGAGGTAGGCGACCTTATCGACGAGCTCCCAATTGTCTCCGTTGTCAAACTTTTGGTTGATAACATCGCCTCTATGGATAGTTATATAAGCCTGTCAGGATTGGGGCTTTACGTTTATGACTGGACGGACGTACACAGTTCAAAATCTTTTGAAACTGGCGCCTACGAGGCGATTACTCGGCCGGCAAACCCTATTCAAGTTGACGCTCTTGCGCACAAACTCCAGACTGCTGCTGAAAAAATAGCATTTTCAACCTTAACGTTCAGTTCTTCAAACCAAATTGATGCGCGAAAATACTTTGAGTGCATGGATGCGGAGTCTACTTGCTGAAGCCTTCCGTCACATTTATCCGTTCTACTCATTCCCACCCAGTGAAAAAGCACCCCGCCTTTCATTCAAATGACATTCAATATATGCAAATAAATCAAAAATCAGCAGTTGTATCATGCATCAGGCGTTCTGCTCTGATTCTTACTTTTGCTTCATCGTTGTGCTTGGCTGGCAGTAGAAATAGCGGAGACTGGGACCAGTTTATTGAAGCCGATTTCCCTAGTGGCTGCGTGTTCAGGATGGATATTTATGACGGCTTTTTAGCCAATAGCGGTGTTAGCCAATTTTATTGGATCGTGCAAACTTGCCAGGGCGATTTTCAATACCGGACGGATTATATCCCTCCTGAGTTAAGTCCAAATCAAGACTACCCACAAACACAGCGACTCAGCAAAATTAGCCCAATGACCCGAAAGCAGCTAAGAAATAAGTATTCATTTTCGGAGGAGGCTCCCGTAGACCACGGGAAAAGAAGCCTGGAAAGGGACTACGGTAAGCACTAGGTGTGGCTCATCCTAGCCATCGCATCCATTGCGCCGGGTGCACCTTGCATATGAATGATTCAAATATAAAAATTAGATCGCTTACTTCTTTATTTTTTTAAATTTTACTTCTTTCTGAGTTGTTCAACAGACACTGCCGATAGTTTGTCACCTCGCCCCATGTCCATTCGCTTTTCCTCCGGGCGAACATCGGGCGGCAGATAACTCGTCCAATATTCATAGCTTCCTTCGCAAGTCTCTACCAGCCAACCACTAATGCGGAATCCATTATTGCCAATGGCGACAAAAGTTCCGTTTATTTTAAATACGCACCCTTTAGGAAATTCCGACTCAATCATTTGAATCCATTGTTCTTCAATGCTCCCACCTGAGCACCCTATGCTAGGGTAAAAAACAGTGAAAATAGAAAATGAAAGAGTTGATATAAGCCTGATTATTTTTGTAGCGCTCATTCCATTGACCTTTTTTTCATGAGGATAAGTAACACGTAAAAATATCAAGATACTGGCCGACTGAGCAGCTGTATTCCTGTTTGAGACCGATCACTGTTTATCAATTGACCTTTCAGCGTCTACCCGCGCTCTGTGAGAGCCACGGTAGATTTATGTAGCTCCAACGCCGGAAGGCTTTTGGATGGATAAACCAGATCCTGAAGAATGTTAAGCGAGCTGACCATCTATTAGCCTACAAAGCCTCCCAGTAGCGCTTTCAACCTCTCCACTTCCTCAACAAGGGCAGGAACATCTTGCCGTGCATGGGCAATAAAGTCTTGATCGGCTTCTGTAGCACCTGTCAGCTCTATATCGTCCGCCCTACTGCCTTCGTCCCCAACCATGATAAAGCTTGAACCACCCTCATGGTCCCGGCCCTCAATGAAAGAGGCCCATGGTCCGGTTGTCGCGGCCAAACATCTCGCTTTTATTTCTCCAAGCTCTTCGTCAGTCATCATCCGCCGGCCTTCTTACAGGGTAGGTCTGGTAGAAGGCCATAAGGCAGCAGCATCCACAAGACCAGCCGGGCGATAACGCCGCAGAACTCCGGGAGGCTTTTCTCGAAGACTGCGCTACCACAGCACAAACCTCTTCAACGACATCGCTGATTTCCTGAATCGAATGGCCGGAGTCGATCAACTCCACGGTCCTCACCCGCTGCAGGCTTCTGCGCGCTCGCGCTTAGCTCAAACATACCTATCTCCCCTATGTTTCTTTCTGCTAGTAAGGCGCACCCAGACGCGTACGGCAAAGCCACACGAAATACATCACACAGAGGTAGTTAGGGGGAGAAAGCTGTTTTTCGCAGACGAAGCATGCACGCTGATCCATGGAACATTTTAGTGTTCTACAGGTGTCACACATTGAGAATTTTGGTGCAGATAAGTCTTTAGAAATAGAGACTTAGAGAGAGAGGCAACCCCCACCAGCCACACCCCGGCACACAATGTTCCCGCTGTGGCTGCTTCCTTCCGGACCTGACCAGGTTAACGGGTAATCGTTGCGGGGGGACCGATGGGGGTCACCATAACGCGTGCCTTCAAGGCTGAAGGCCGCGCCATTGTACCGGCTTGTCGAGAACTTACAACCGCCTCGTGCGCTTTAAAAAAGTATCCGCTACAAGCACTTGCGTCTCTTGGCTTACAGCCCGCAAGCGGAATACTTGTGCCCGGCGGTGGCGTTGGGCAGGCCGAGGAAGTCGAGGATATGCGGGGTAGCGCCGTCGATTTGCAGCAGCGGCGTGGCACTCATGTCGCCTATGCAGTAGGCGGTTTTGCCGGGGTTTTGGTAGCTGTTGTTGAGTATCAGGATGGTGTCGCGCTCCCCTGCGCTTTGCCCGCCATGGCCGCTGTTAAGGCCGCCGTGGTCGGAGGCCACGACAATCAACCACTCTTCGTTGGCGTAATCGGGGCGCGCGGCCAGGGTGTCGAGCACTTGCTGGATTTGCCCGTCTTCGCCGCGGATTTTGCTTTGGTAGTTGGCGTTCAACGGCGCGTAGCTGGGGGCGTGGACGTCGACGTTGTGCAGGTAGTAGAAAATCGCAGTGGGTGGGTTTTTCCAGCTGAGCCAGTCTTTCACGGTGTCGGTGGCCTGTTGTGAGTTCTTGGCGCTATTGGCTACGACGAAGTCGGCAGACGCAGGTTTGAGGTTGTGGGTGATGTTGAACCAGTCGCCCACTACGCCAACGGTGGCGGTTGGGTAGCTCTGTTTGAGCAGGTCGAAGACGTGCGGTTTGAGCATGGGCAGGTTCTGGGCGTTGCTGGTTACGCCATGGGCGTCAGCCCAGAAGCCGGTAAAAGCGCTGGCCCAGCCGGGGCCGCTAAAGGTGTCTTGCACACCGCCGGCCAGTACGTTGCGGTGAAAGGCGCCGCCGTTGGCCAGGGCGCTCAAGGCCGGGGTGGCGGCGCAGCCTTCGCAGAACAGGGCATCGCCGCGCAGGCCGTCGATGCCGATAAACAACACGTGTTTGTTACCGGGTACGGGGCTGGGAATGCCTTCGCCGGCAACCACAAAATAGTGGTCGTAGGGGTTGCCGGCGTAGTTGGTTTTCAGGCCGCCGACGTCGCTGGCGCGTTTGTCGCTGAGGTCGCAAGCGCCGGTGGTTTTGTTGAAGTCGAAGGAGTTGCACCAACTGCTGCGGCTGGCGTCGGTGCAGGCGCTGGCGCAGTCTTTGGGCGTTACGTTTTTCAGGTTTTCGACGTTGTAGCCGGAAATGGCAGCGTTGGGTACACGGGCGAAGGCTTTGAGCGGGTCGGGCTTAAGCGAGTAGTGATCGTAGGGGTTGCCGCTGTAGTCGGTTTTCAGCCCGCCTACGTCGCCGGCGCGCTTGTCGCTGAGGTCGCAGGCGCTGGTGGTTTTGTTGAAGTCGAAAGACACGCACCAGCCCGAGCGCTCGCTGCCTTGGCACGCCTCGGCGCATTGCGCTGGCGTGACGCTGGCGAGGTTTTCACGGTTGTAGCCGGAAATCGCGGCATTGGGTGTGAGGGTAAAGTCGGCGAGGCCGCTGGCTTGGGCCCACAGCGGTAAACAAACGGCGGCCAACGATAGGCTCAGGAAGATCGGTTTCATGGCGGTTCCACAGCAATTAAGGAGCTTGCACGTTAGAAACGCCAGATGACCGAGCGGCTATCAAATCAATATGGAAATTGCGGGTTAAGTATTGATTGAGGCTATGGGGAGCGCCTTTACCGGGCTCCCCGATCGCGGTTAACACCGCAACACCCTAAACACGGAAGGTTCCTACCAGTTTTGCCAGCCCCGAGGACAACTCGGAGAGCCGCTGACTGGCCTGGGTGCTTTTCTCCGAGGTAGCAGTGGCTTCGTTGCAAAGCTCGCGGATGTCGCGGATGTTGCGGGCGATCTCTTCGGTGACGCTGCTGTGTTCTTAGCAGGCGCTGGCGATCTGCAAAAAAGCATCCGCTATAAGCACTTGCGACACCCGGCTAGTGTAACGAGCAGGACTGGATGAGGGGCCGCTACGGCGCTTACCGATCGCTATCACCTCGCCCCACAAACCGGGCTCTTGTGGCCTGCTGTGTGGTTGGGCAAGCCGAGGAAGTCGAGGATATGGGGGGTAACACCATCGACTTGCAGCAGCGGCGTGGCGGTCAGATCGCCTAGGCAGTAGGCGAGCTTACTGGGGTTTCGATAGCTGTTGTTGAGGATCAGGATCGTGCCGCGTTCTCCTGCGCTCTGGCCACCATGGCCCTTGTTCAGGCCGCCGTGGTCGGAGGTGACGACGATCAACCACTCCTCGTGCACATAAGCGGGACGCGCCGTCAGGGTGTCCAGTACTTGTTGAATCTGCTGGTCCTCGCCAACGATTTTGCTCTGGTAGAAAGCATTCAGCGGGGCGTAGCTGGCGGCGTGGATGTCGACATTGTGCAAGTAGTAAAAGATCGCGGTTGGCGGGTTCTTCCAGGAGAGCCATCCCTTCACGGTGTCAGTAGCCTGTTGCGACTCCTTGAGACCGTTAGCCACAACGAAGTCTGCTTCGACGGGTTTGAGGTTATGGGTGAGGTTAAACCAGTCGGCGACCACCCCCAACGTAGCAGTGGGATAAGCGTGTTTGATCAGGTCAAACACATGAGGTTTGAGCAGAGGCAAATTGCGGTCGTTGCCAGTCACACCGTGCTCGCTGGCCCAAAAGCCGGTGAAGGCGCTGGCCCATCCAGGCCCGCTATAGGTGGTTTGCGAGCCGCCAGCCAGCACGTTGTGGTGCACCGCGCCGCCATTGGCCAACGCCTTCAGGGCCGGGGTGTTCGCGCAACCTTTGCAGAACAGAGCATCACCGCGCAAGCCATCAATGCCGATAAACAGCACGTGCTTGTTACCAGGAATCGGATTGGCAATACCCTCCCCTGCAACCAGCAAATAGTGATCGTACGGATTGCCTGGGTAGTCGCTTTTTAGGCCGCCGACGTCACTGGCGCGCTTATCACTTAGGTCGCACTTCTGCTGGGCCTTGAAATAGTCGAACGATTTGCACCATTGGCTGCGGCTGGCGTCTAGGCAAGCGCTAGCGCAGTCTTTGGCTTGTACGTTACGCAGTTGTTCGACGTTATGACCAGGGATAGCTGCGTTGCTAACGCGCGCAAAGGGCGCGAGTGGATCGGGTTTAAGCGAGTAGTAGTCGTAGGGGTTACCGACGTAGTCGGTCTTAAGGCCACCCACATCTTCGGCTCGCTTGTCGCTCAGGTCACAGAACAGCTTGAGTCTGTTGTAGTCGAAGGACACGCACCAGTTCGAGCGGTCGGGATGCTGACAGGCCTCGGCACATTGCTGTGCGGTGACGTCACTCAGCCGTTCACGGTTGTGGCCAGAAATGGCGGCATTGTGGGTAAGGGAAAAGTCGGCCAACGCCGTAGTTTGCGCCCGCACGTGAAGGCAGGCAGCGGCCAGCGCTAAAGTCAGGCACAGATAAATGAATTTCATGGCGATACTCGCGATGAAGAAGTTCGCTGAGTAGCGTATAGCGTAATCAACGAATAAGCGGATTACCAAATCAGCATGGGGAATTTGCGTGAATGGTCAATAACCCAGCGCTAGCGCTGTCCAGCAACGTGTTCCCTCAGTAAGGGCCAGCGTCTTAACAGCGCACGCCAATACATAGTCACCCACAATGTTTTTGCGACCTGCTATGCCGTTGGCGGGTCCTTCCACGAGAACCAGTACTTGACCATGTCGGTGGCCTGCTGCGAGTTCCTCTGTGGTTGGCCACTACAAAGGTGGAGATCAGATTAATTGGGGGCAATCCGCCCCTATTAAACTCAACCCCACCCCTTATCCGCCCTCCCCCCCGAATCACCGTCACTCTTCCGGATTAATTCCTGCTGCTCATTCCGGATAACTTGGAGCCCACCCACCACAAGCAAAATAGTCGCGGCCAATCGTCGTATTGGGGAGGTCAAGAAAGTCAAGAATATGAGGGGCCACATCGATTTGCCGCATGGCTGCCATAAAGGTCAAATCGCCCGTGCAGTAGGGCAGCTTGGTCGGGTTTTGGTAGCTGTTGTTAAGAATCAGGATAGTGCTGCGCTCCCCTGCGCTCTGCCCGCCATGACCACTATTCTGGCCGCCGTGGTCAGAGGTAACGACGATCAGCCACTCCTCATCGGCATAACCAGGCCGTGTTGCCAGAGCGTCGAGCACCTGTTGGATTTGTTGGTCTTCATCACGGATTTTGCTCTGATAGTAAGCGTTCAAGGGCGCATAGCTGGACGCGTGAATGTCGATGTTTTGCAGGTAGTAGAAGATCGCCGTTGGCGGGTTCTTCCACGAGAGCCAGTACTTCACCATATCGGTGGCCTGCTGCGAATTCCTGTCGCCGTTGGCCACCACAAAGTCGGCCCTCTCAGGCTTGAGATTGTGGGTGATGTTGTACCAGTCGCCCACTATGGCCACCGTGGCAGTTGGGTACTTACGTTTGATCAGGTCGAACACGTGGGGTTGGGCCATACGCCACTTGGTTTCGTTGCCGAAAACACCGTGCTCGCTGGCCCAAAAGCCGGTGAAGACGCTGGCCCAGCCGGGGCCGCTGACGGTGGCTTGCCTTCCGCCCGCCAGCACATTGCGATGTTGCAGGCCGCCTTCGGCCAAGGCCCGCAAGGCCGGGGTATTCGCGCAGCCTTTGCAGAAGAGCGCGTCCCCGCGCAGGCCGTCGAGGCCAATAAGCAATATGTGCTTTTTGCCGGGGATTGGGTTGACAACACCTTCGTTGGCGACCAGGTAGTAGTGGTCGTACGGGTTGCCTGAGTAGTCAACCTTTAAGCCGCCAACGTCGCTGCCGCGCTTATCGCTGAGGTCGCACTTGTGCGAATCTTTGTAGTAGTCGAAGGACCTGCACCACGTGCGGCTAGGTTCTGAACAAGCGACGGCGCAGTCTTCAGGGGTTACGTTTTGCAGCTGCTCAATGTTGTGTCCGGGGATGGCCGCGTTGCTCAGACGAGCATAGGCGGCTAGTGGGTCGGATTTGAGCACATAGTGGTCGAAGGGGTTACCCGGGTAGTTGGTCTTTAGCCCACCAACGTCTCGGTCGCGTTTGTCGCTGAGGTCGCAGCCCCCGCGGTCATGCTTGTAGTAGTCGAAGGACTTGCACCACGAAGCCCGGTCACTACGCACACAGGCGTCAGCACAGTCTTGCGGCGTGCCGAAGACGAACTCACGGTTGTGGCCAGCAATGGCGGAATTGGTAATACGGGTAAAGTCGTCCAACGCACTGGCCTGCACGCCAACGGGCAAGCCGAGCGCTGCCAGCAGGAAAAAGGAGCAACGAACGAACGGTTTCATGGCAGACAACTCCGCGGTGATTGAAGGCGCTTCACGGAAAAAGGCTAACCCGAGCCTAGCGCTATCAAATCAATATGGGGCCATCACCACTAGCGATCTGGCGTGGTTATGCCAGGACCATTTGCCAAACTATTTATAATAATTTCAATAAGTTAACCGACCCCCATAAAGCTGGAACGGGAGCAAATCGTCCCGCGCGCAGCATGTGTAATGCCCTATACCCGGAAGCTTCCCACCAGCTTTGCCAGCCCGGACGACAACTCGGACAGTCGCTGACTCGCCTGCGTACTTTTCTCTGAGGTGGCGGCAGCTTCGTTGGAGAGATCACGGATATCGCTGATGTTGCGGGCGATCTCTTCGGTGACGCTGCTTTGTTCTTCACAGGCGGTGGCAATTTGCGCGGCCATGTCATTGATGCGCCCGACCGAGTCGCTGGATTCGGAGAGAATTTGGTCAACACCGGCGGCACGGTCGACGCTGTCGCGGGCTTTGATACTGCCCGAGTCCATGGCTTTGACGGCGGCCTGCACCCCCACTTGCAAGCGTTCGATCATGTTTTGGATGTCTTTGGTCGAGTCTTGTGTGCGTGCGGCCAGGGCGCGAACTTCGTCGGCAACCACGGCAAAGCCGCGGCCCTGCTCTCCTGCCCGTGCGGCTTCGATGGCGGCGTTAAGGGCCAGCAGGTTGGTTTGTTCGGCGATGCCTTTAATCACGGCCAGCACGGCGCCAATATTGGCGGTTTCCTGTTCCAAGGTCTGGATGGTGCCGGAGGCGCTTTCCACTTCCTGGGCCAGTTGGCGCATGGCGCTGATGGTAGCGCCGACCACCTGTGCGCCTTCGCGCGATTGGGTTTCCGCGCTGCGGGCCGCGTCTGCGGCGTTTTGCGCGTTGCGCGCGACTTCATTAACAGCAGCGCTCATTTCGGTGGCGGCGGTGCTCACTTGGTCGACGGCGGCATGTTCGCTGCTGATCAGGCGGTCGTTGGCCGCAGCCATTCCAGCCAGAGTTTGCGCAGAATCGGCGACCTCGCCGGTGACTCGACCCACTTCTTTAATTAATGGCTGCAGCTTGTCCAGGAAGCGGTTGAAAGCCAGGCTCAACTTGCCCAGCTCATCGCGTGAAAGCACATCAAGGCGCACGCGCAGGTCGCCGTCGCCGTCGGCGATTTGTTCAATGCGGTGCAGCAGGTTTTCCAGCGGACGGGTAACCAGAATCGGGAACCCCACAACCAGAATCAGGCACACCAACAGGCCGATTCCAACAACACCGCCCTGCTGCCACGTCAACTCATCACCGAGGGCGATAGCGGTTTTACCTTCGCTGTTGGCGGCGTTGTCTTCCAGCTCACCGAGTTTGTCGATGGCATCGCGCATATTGTCGAATTGTTTTTCGCTGTCGCCAAAGCTGAGGGTGCTGGCGGCGTCAGGATCACTGGAGGCGAGCTGCACGACTTTCAGGCTGGTGGCTTTCCACACGCCGTAGCCCTGATCAAACTGCGCCACCAGCGCTTGAGCTTCGGCGCTAGGGTCCATGGCTGCATATTTGTGCACGCGGTCGTAGGCTTGTTGCAGGTTTTCCGCGTGCGAGCTTTTCAGGTCGTCGATATGGGAGCCTGCGGCTTCGTCAAGCAGGCTGCGTTCGGCGACAAACGCTTGGTACAGATCGCGGTCGGCGTTCAGCAGCAGGCTGATGGCGGGCAGATAGCGGTTGGTCAGTTTGCTGCTGGAATCGGCCACCTGGGTGATGCCACGCACCCCCAGCACGCCCATCAGCACTAACAACACCGCCAGCAGCAAAATAGGCAGGGCGATTTTCCAGCGAAAACCCAGGTCGGCAAAAAGACGCAGCATGATCAATCTCCAAACGGCAGGACAACTAGATGCAAGCGTAGACGCTAGACGTAGTTTTATTGGGCGCCGAGCAGGCCTTTTGCAATCACCGCGGTGAGCGTTATAGCCGCTGGGCTCAGTAAAGCTATCGGCAAGGGATGGCGGATACTTGACGTAGGTTATGAAAAGCGCGCGCCGCACTGATCGTGCAATAGTTTTGTGCTAGCGTGCCGGCTTTCGCGCAACACCCCATTCAGAATCCGATTTAAGGAAGTACCCCCATGGCCATGACCAAAGACCAACTGATCAGCGATATCGCCGAAGCGACCGATGCCTCAAAAGCGACCGTGCGCGCGGTGCTGGAACAACTGAGCGAGATCGTTACCGATGCCCTGGAGAACTACGACGAAATCACCTTGCCGGGCATTGGCAAACTGAAAGTGGCGGACCGTCCGGCCCGCACCGGCCGTAACCCGCAGACCGGCAAAGCCATCGAAATTGCCGCGAAGAAAGTAGTGAAATATGTGCCAGCCAAAGCGTTGACCGACGCGATTAATTAAGTGATTGCGCGGGTGTGCGCCTTGCGCAGTCGCCTGGAGATTCTGGGTCCCCGCCTACGCGGGGATCCAGCGTTCTGGATAAGACGCTAATCGAGTGCACCAAGCGCGCTTGCTTCCACCTAGGGTGTGCTATGCGCACCACGGGTGCCACGCGTTTACGGGGTAATGCCGTAACCCGCTAGCGCCTGCAAAAACGCTGCTTCATCCAGCACCTTCACGCCCAGCTCACTGGCCTTGGCCAACTTCGAGCCAGCACCAGGCCCAGCCACCACGCAGGTGGTTTTCGCCGACACTGAACCGGCTACTTTCGCGCCCAGGCTTTCGAGTTTTTCCTTGGCGATGTCGCGGCTCATGATTTCCAGGCTGCCGGTCAGCACCCAGGTTTGCCCAGCCAGTGGCAGGCCTTCTACCACGCGTTTTTCGCTTTCCCAGTGCATGCCGAAGTCGCGCAGTTGCGCTTCGATTTTCAGTGCGCGCTCGCGGTGTTCGGGCACGGCGAAGAACTCGCGCACGGCGTTGGCGGGCTTTTCGCTGAGGGCTTGGCGCAGGTCGAGCCAGTCGGCGGCGAGGACTTTTTCCAGCGATTCGTCGAACTTGGCGGCCAGGGTTTTCGCCCCGGTTGGGCCGACTGACGAGATATGCAACTTGTCGATCAGCCCGGCCAAGGTGGTGCTGGCGGCATACTCGGCAGCCAGCTCGCCCTGGCCCTGGATTTCCAGCTCTTTTTCCAGTTGCTCGATGACGCTCTGGTTATGGCTGTCGCTAAAGAATTCGTGAATTTCATGGGCCACTTCCAGGCCCACATCCGGCAGGTAGGTGAGCACTTCGGGCAGCGCTTGTTTGATCCGCTGCAACGAGGCCAGCGAACGCGCCAGCACCTTGGCGGTTTCTTCGCCGACGTCGGGAATACCGAGGGAATAAATGAAGCGCGCCAGTTCCGGTTTACGGCTATTGGCGATGGCGGCCAGCAGGTTTTTGCTGGATAGCTCGGCAAAGCCCTCCAGCTCGACGATCTGTTCGAAAGTCAGTTTGTACAGGTCGGCTGGCGAGCTGATCAGCTTCTCATCCACCAACTGCTCGACACTCTTGTCGCCAAGGCCTTCGATATCCATGGCCCGGCGCGAGACGAAGTGGATGATCGCCTGCTTAAGCTGCGCACCACAGGCCAGGCGGCCGACGCAGCGGTACACCGCGCCTTCGCTGACGGTTTCGCGGCCCTTGCTGCGTTTGACCAGTTGCGTGCGTTCTACGTGGGAGCCGCACACCGGGCAATTCTCCGGCACGTGCACGGGTTTGGCATCCGCAGGGCGGCGGTCGAGGACCACTTGCACCACTTGCGGAATCACGTCGCCGGCGCGGCGAATAATCACTGTGTCGCCGACCATAATGCCCAGGCGCGCGACTTCGTCCATGTTGTGCAAGGTGGCGTTGGCAACCATCACACCGGCGACTTTAACCGGGCGCAAACGCGCAACCGGGGTAACGGCGCCGGTGCGGCCCACCTGAAATTCCACGGCGAGCAATTCGGTGAGTTCTTCACTGGCGGGGAATTTATGCGCGATGGCCCAACGCGGTTCACGGGCACGGAAACCCAGCTCACGCTGCCAGGCCAGGTTGTTGACCTTGAACACCACGCCGTCTATTTCATACGGCAGCGCATCGCGTTTGGCGCCAATGGCGCGGTAATAGTCCAGACACTCTTCGGCGCCCTGGGCCAGCTTCAGCTCGCGGCTGATGGGCATGCCCCAGTCTTTCAGGGCGTTGAGGATGCCGATATGGGTATCGGGGAGTTCGCCCTGCACCTGGCCGATGCCGTAGCAGCAGAACTCCAGTGGGCGTTTGGCGGTGATGCTGGAGTCGAGCTGGCGCAGGCTGCCGGCGGCAGCGTTACGCGGATTGGCAAACGTCTTGCCGCCCTGCTCGGCCTGGCTGGCGTTTAGGCGTTCAAAACCGGCGCGGGACATAAACACTTCGCCGCGCACTTCCAGCACCGACGGCCAGCCGCTGCCTTGGAGTTTGAGCGGGATATTGCGCACGGTACGCACGTTGACGCTAATGTCTTCGCCGGTGCTGCCGTCGCCACGGGTGGCGCCACGCACCAACAGTCCGTCGCGGTACAGCAGGCTGACGGCCAGGCCATCAAGCTTGGGCTCGCAGCTGTATTCAACCGTGGCGCCCGCACCGAACAGATCGCCGGCTGGCAGCTCATCGGCCAAGCCTTCACGCACACGGCGGTCGAAATCGCGCAGGTCTTCCTCGGCGAAGGCGTTACCCAGGCTCAGCATCGGCACTTCGTGCTTGACCTCACCAAAGGCCGACAGCGCCAAGCTGCCGACGCGCTGGGTAGGCGAATCGGGGGTGACCAGCTCCGGGTGTTCGCTTTCCAGGGCTTTCAGCTCATGGAACAGGCGGTCGTACTCGGCGTCCGGAATGCTCGGCTCATCGAGCACGTGGTAGCGGTAGTTATGCTGGTCCAGCTCACTGCGCAATTGGCTGATACGGGTGGCGGCGGTTTGGGCATCGGTCATTTGGGCATTCTCGAAACGAAAAAGAGCAGCCGAAGCTGCTCGATTGAAACGTTGGATCACCGGTCGGTCTGGCGTATCCCGCTACCGTAGGGTGCGCTGTGCGCACCAAGCGATTCATCGGAGAACGCCGTGGTGCGCACAGCACACCCTACGGAGCGTTGCCAGCCGCGTTAAACGTTAGCGCCTTAGCGCTTGTTGGTCAGGGCTTTGCGCTCGAATTCAACGATGCGCTGGCGGTAGTGTTCGATGGTTTGCGCGGTCATTACGCTGCGCTGGTCATCTTTCAGTTCACCGCTTAGTTCATGGGCCAGTTTGCGTGCGGCAGCGACCATTACGTCGAAAGCTTGTTTCGGGTGACGCGGGCCTGGCAAGCCAAGGAAGAAACTTACGGCACGGGTGCTGAAGTGGTCGATATCGTCCAAATCAAAGGTGCCGGGTTTAACCCCGTTGGCCATGGAGAACAACACTTCGCCATTGCCGGCCATGCTTTCGTGGCGGTGGAAAATATCCATTTCGCCAAAGCGCAGACCGCTTTCCAAAATATTCTGCAACAGTGCCGGGCCGTTAAAACCTTCGCCCTCGCGGGCCACCACGTTAATCACCAGCACTTCTTCAACCGGCGGTAAATCGCGGCTGTCTTGTGGCACGGCGGGGTTACGTTTTTTCGGCTCGTCATCGACCGGGTTAAGCAAGGTCGGCACCGGCTCATCAAGGCCAAGATTAAGGTCGCCCTGGCTCGGTTCCACCACTTTGCCGCGACGACGGTTCAGTTCGCGCGGGCTCATGGCCGGCAAATCTTCTTCTTCAACTTTGGGTTCAGCGTGACGCTCAAGCACACGCGGCGGGCCCAGCAGTTCCGGGGCGCCATCGTCATCTGGAAGGTTGGAAAAACTGCGATCCAACTTGAATTTCAACTTGCCTTTACCACCGCGCATGCGCCGCCAGCCATCGAACAGAATGCCAGCGATAACAATGATGCCGATGACGATCAGCCACTCCCGCAGACCGATTTCCATGTAGTTCTGTAGCCCCTGAAAAAATAATAGTGAAGAAAGGGCATCCGCCCTCTGACTCAACGCACATTCAAAACAACCGTCAGTAACTTAAACCTTCGTATAGCAACTCCATGTTCTGACAGGCATTTGCGACAAATAATAAAAAGTGGGCAATAAGCTAGCACGACGAAAGGCAACTTTACACCGCGCAAGCACTTATGCCTCCACCAAAGCCAAGGCTTCTTCAACATCTACTGCGACAAGTCGTGAGCAGCCAGGTTCATGCATTGTTACGCCCATCAACTGATCGGCCATTTCCATGGCGATTTTGTTGTGGGTGATATAGATGAACTGCACCGTCTCGGACATCTCTTTTACCAACCGCGCATAACGCCCAACGTTGGCGTCGTCCAACGGCGCATCCACCTCGTCGAGCATGCAGAACGGCGCTGGGTTGAGTTTGAAGATGGCAAATACCAGGGCCAACGCGGTCAGGGCTTTTTCACCGCCGGAGAGCAGGTGAATGGTGCTGTTTTTCTTGCCGGGCGGGCGCGCCATGATGGTTACGCCGGTGTCGAGCAGGTCTTCGCCGGTGAGTTCCAGGTAGGCGTTGCCGCCGCCGAATACTTTCGGGAACAGCGCCTGTAAGCCGCCGTTGATTTGGTCGAAAGTTTCTTTAAAGCGGTTGCGGGTCTCTTTGTCGATTTTGCGGATGACGTTTTCCAGGGTGTCGAGCGCTTCCACCAGGTCGGCGTTTTGCGCGTCGAGGTAGCGTTTGCGCTCGCCTTGCTGTTGGTATTCGTCGATCGCCGCGAGGTTGATCGGGCCGAGACGGGCAATGCGCGCGGCCAGGCGCTCCAGCTCTTCTTCCCAGGACTTCTCGTCGGCTTCGGTCGGCAACGTGCCAAGCACGCCGTGCAGGTCGTAGTTGTCTTCCAGCAGCTGGTCTTGAATGGCCTTGCGGCGCACGGTCAAGGCTTGCCATTCCATGCGCTGTTGTTCGAGCTGGCCGCGCAGCAGTTGCGACTGCTGCTCGGCCGAGGTGCGGCGTTTTTCCGCGTCGCGCAGTTGGCGGTCGGCGTCTTCCAGGCCCAGGCGGGCGAGCTTGAGTTCGTCTTCCACGCCCATGCGTTTATCCAGCAACTCTTCCAGCTTCATGCGCAGCTCTTCCAGCGGCGCGGCGCCCTCGTCGAGGTTGAGATTGAGCTGTTCGCGCTTTTCGTGCAGGCGTTCGGCCTGCAGTTCCAAACGTTCCAGGGCTTGGCGCGTGGAGTCGTGCTGGGCCTTCAGTGAGCCCAAGCGCACGGCCAATTGGTGGGCGTGGTCTTTGTGCTGGCGGGCTTCCTGGCGCACGCGGTCGAGGCGTTCGCGCAGGGCATCGCGCTGGGCCATCAGCAGTTCGCGTTGCTCGGTGTCCAGCGCCATGGCATCGAGGGCGTCTTGCAGTTGCAAGCGCGACTCGCCGAGCTGTTCAGACTCGAGGGCACGTTGCTCGCCCAATTCACCGAGTTCTTCATCAAGACGACGGCGACGCAACGTCAGCTGTTCAACCTTGGCCTGCCCGGCTGAGAGCTGTGCTTTCAGCTCGCCCTGACGACGGGCTTCATCTTGCAAACGGCGGCGTTGCTGTTCGCGGGCTTCTTCCTGTTGCTGCTGGGTTTCGCGCAGCGCCAGCAGGCGTTCTTCCAGGCTCGCCAAGCTGGCTTCGCGCTCGTCGCGCTCCAGGCCCAGGCGTTCAATTTCCTGGCCACGGGCCAATACGCCGCTTTCGGCTTCGCTGGCGCGGCGTACGCGCAAGAAATGCCGGCCGAGCCAATAGCCGTCGCGGCTGATCAGGCTTTCACCTTCACCGAGTTGGCCGCGCAGGGCCAGGGCTTCGTCGAGGGTTTGTACCGGTTTGACCTTGGCCAACCACGGCGCCAAATCGACGCTGGCTTCGACTTTATCCAGCAAGCTACCGGCCACCCGCGCGCCACCTTTGGCCGGGCTGACCAGGCGCAGATCGCCCTGTTCGAAACCAGCCAGGTCAAGGCTGGCGAGCGATTGTGGGTCATCGAGCAAGACGGCCTGCAAGTCGGCACCCAGCACGGTTTCCACCGCTAACTCCCAACCGACTTCTACGCGCAGGCCTTCGGCCAAACGCGGGCGTTCGTTGAGGTGCTGTTCACGCAGCCACTCGGCGGTGCCTTTGCCAGGGTCCAGCGCGGCTTGTTGCAACGCCTCCAAGGAAGCCAGGCGACCGTTCAAACGTTGCAGTTCGCCCTGCGCCTGTTGCTGCGCCTGGCCCGCTTGCAGCAGCTCAGCACGCAATTGCTCCAGGCGCTCGACCAAGGCTTGCTCGGCAATGTGCAGCTCTTCGAGGGTCAGCTCGCTGGTGGCGACCTGCTCGCTCAGCTCAAGAATGGCAGCGTCTTCAGGGTCGGCCGAAAGCAGCGCCAGTTCGTCATTAAGCCGGCGCTGCCGTTCAGCCAAGCGCTCCAGACTGGTTTCCAACTGCTGAATCCGCGACTGCTGCACCTCAGCCTGGCGACGCGGCTCGGCGGAGCGCTGGTTAAAGCCGTCCCACTGCTCTTGCCAGCCCTGCATGGCGCTGTCGGATTCCTCCAACGCGGCGGCAGCTTCTTCGGCGGCGGCGTTGGTGATTTCTTGCTCCGGTTCAAGCGCGGCCAGCTCTTCGCCCAAGGTCGCCAGCAAGGTGCGGTCATGGCCCAGGTGCGATTCGGTTTCCAGGCGCGCGCGCTCGGCTTCGTTGAGGTCGTCCTGCAACTGACGAATGCGCTGTTGGCCGTGCTGAATGCTTTGCTCGACGCGGGCAATATCGCCGCCCACGGAGTAAAAGCGGCCCTGCACCTGGTTAAAGCGTTCGGACAGTTCGTGGTGGCCGTCGCGAAAGCGCTCGATGCTGGCGTCGGCGTTGCGCTGCTCGGCGACCAAGGCTTCAAAGCCGATTTCCTGGTTACCGATCACGGTTTCACGCTGGGCCACTTGTTCGTTGAGTGCCTGCCACTTCAACGCCGACAACTGCGCCTTGAGCTGACGCTCTTCGGCTTTGTATTCCTGGTACTTCTCGGCCGACTGCGCTTGGCGATGCAGACGGTCAAGTTGGCGTTCGAGCTCTTCACGCAAGTCGGTCAGACGCGCGAGGTTTTCGTGGGTACGGCGAATGCGGTTTTCCGTCTCGCGGCGGCGCTCTTTGTACTTGGAGATGCCGGCGGCTTCTTCGATAAAGTTACGCAGGTCTTCGGGCTTGGCTTCGATCAGTTTGCTGATCATGCCCTGCTCGATAATCGAGTAACTGCGCGGCCCTAGGCCCGTGCCGAGGAAGATATCGGTGATATCGCGACGGCGGCATTTGGTGCCGTTCAGAAAGTAGGTGTTCTGACTGTCGCGGGTTACGCGGCGGCGGATGGAAATTTCCGCGTAGCCGGCGTATTCGCCGACCAGCGTGCTGTCGCTATTGTCGAAGATCAGCTCGATGCTGGCCTGGGTCACCGGCTTGCGGGTGTTGGAGCCGTTGAAGATGACGTCGGTCATCGACTCGCCACGCAGGTTTTTCGCCGAGCTTTCGCCCATCACCCAACGCACGGCGTCGATGATGTTGGATTTGCCGCAGCCATTGGGCCCGACCACCGCCGCCATATTGCTGGGGAAGTTCACCGTGGTCGGGTCGACGAAGGATTTAAACCCCGCCAGCTTGATGCACTTGAGCCGCATAGATCGCTTTCCTTAGCCCGAGACCGGACTAGCGCTCAGCCATGGCGGCCAGCACCATTTGGCAATTGTGTTGGCTGTAGGCCGTCAGCGTTTCGCGCACCTTTACTGGGTCACGGGCGATCACCGCTTGTAGCAGCCCGGCAAAGGCATTGAGGAACTGGCTCATCTCGGTTTTGCGTTTTTCCAGGGCCAGGTGATAGGTGCGGCTCATGGCCGGCAACAGGTTTTCCAGGGTTTCCTGCAAAAACGGGTTGTTGGCAAACGGGAACGCGGCGCGCATCACATCAAAGCTGCTCTGCACAAAACTGTCGATATCACCGGCCTCGGCGTTCTCGCTCAAACGTTGCTGAATCTGCACAAATGGCTGCAGGTCCTCAGTGGTTTTCCAGCGCTCGGCCACGGCGTAACCAAGCAGGATGTACAGCTCAATCACCAAGGCGTAGAGGCTTTTAACGTTGTGGGGGGTGAGCTCGCTAACGTGGGCACCCCGGCGCGGCAGAATGGTGATCAGGTGGCGGCGCTCAAGAATCAGCAGGGCCTCGCGCACCGAACCGCGGCTGACATTCAGGGCCAGGGTGACTTTCTGCTCTTGGATGCGCTCACGTTCTTTCAACTCGCCACGAATAATGCGCTCGGCCAAATGATGGGCGATCTGCTCGGCGAGGCTGTCAGGTGCCTTGAACGTCATGATTTTCCTTCGAAATGGTGGCTATCGAGCGGTGTTGCGCGGGGCGCGAGTGTAACACAGGGTGTTACCCCGCCAAGGTTACGGCCAAGCGGCTTGCCGTCCAAAAGGTTGGGTCGGTAACGGCTTTTCGGCAAGCGGATTGTCCTACAATTTCAACGGTCGACTCCCCCTCCACAATAACAACGGAGCTCACCATGTTTGCTTACCTGCCCTCTTCCTGGATGATCGCCCTGAAAAAAGCCGGCTACTGGATCTGGTTGATTCCGGTGCTGGGCGTGCCCATGAGTTTTTACTGGTCCGTGGGCAGCGAGCATGCCGATGCCTGGGCCTTTTTGGTGGTGACCATTGTGTTTGGCGTCATCCCAATTCTGGACGCCATTGTCGGCCGCGACCCGGCCAACCCCGACGAAACCGCCGATGTGCCCAAAATGGATAAACAGGGCTACTACCGCCTGCTTAGCTTGGCCACGGTGCCGTTTTTGCTGGGCATGCTGGTTTGGGCCGGCTGGGCCTTTGTGCATTACGAGGCCTGGAGTTGGGTTGGACGCTTGGGCTGGATTCTGTCGGTAGGCACCGTAACCGGCGCCATCGGCATTACCGTGGCCCATGAATTTATCCACAAAGACCCGCAGCTGGAGCAGAACGCAGGCGGCCTGTTACTGGCGGCGGTGTGCTATGCCGGCTTTAAGGTTGAGCATGTGCGTGGGCACCATGTGCATGTGTCCACACCGGAAGATGCTTCATCGTCGCGCTATGGGCAGAGCCTGTACGCGTTTTTGCCGCATGCGTATAAACACAACTTTCTTAATGCCTGGGCACTGGAAAAAGAACGGCTGCAACGGCGCGGTTTGCCGCAGCTGCATTGGCGCAATGAGTTGATCTGGTGGTACGTCATCAGCGCCGGTTTTCTGCTCGGCTTTACCCTGGCATTTGGCTGGATGGGCGCGCTGTTTTTCCTTGGCCAATCATTCGTGGCGCTGACGCTGCTGGAGATCGTTAACTACGTGGAGCACTACGGCCTGCACCGGCGTAAACAGGACAACGGCCGTTATGAACGCACCAACCCCAGCCATTCATGGAACAGCAACTTTCTGCTGACCAACCTGTTTCTCTTCCACCTGCAACGCCACTCCGACCACCACGCCTACGCCAAGCGTCGCTACCAAGTGCTGCGCCACTTCGACGACAGCCCGCAATTGCCCAATGGCTATGCCGGGATGATTGTGTTGGCGTTGTTTCCGCCGCTGTGGCGCAAGGTGATGGACCCGCGGGTGCGGTCTTACTACGCGGGGGAAGAGCATCAGCTAAGTGAAACGCAGGTGGCGTAACAAACTCAACGGCTCTGCTCCCCTCGCCTGCTAGCGGGCGCCCGGCTAGGGGAGAGGGGTCGGGGGTGAGGGCCGGGGCCAACGAAGATCCAAAAACCAAAAGCCCCTCACCCTAACCCTCTCCCGCAAGCGGGAGAGGG
>CAZIWV010000044.1:0-5977 GCA_964543145.1 uncultured Pseudomonas sp. | reverse complement strand
AACTGACCGCGTAAGCCTTCACTCCCCTCGCCTGCATGTGGGCGTCTGGCTAGGGGAGAGGGGCCGGGGCCAACGCAGATCTAAAACCAAAAGCCCCTCACCCTAGCCCTCTCCCGCAAGCGGGAGAGGGAACTGACCGCGTAAGCCTTCACTCCCCCTCTCCTGCTTGTGGGCGCCCGGCTAGGGGAGAGGGGCCGGGGGTGAGGGCCGGTACCAACGAAGATCCAAAAACCGAAAGCCCCTCTCCCTAACCCTCTCCCGCAAGCGGGAGAGGGAACTGACCGCGTAAGCCTTCACTCCCCTCGCCTGCATGTGGGCGTCTGGCTAGGGCTCTGGGCGTACCATCAGCTTCTCTCGCAAGACTCTGGGTCCCCGCCTACGCGGGGACGACGGACGATTTATATAAAACACCGTCATTCCCGCGCAGGCGGGAACCCAGACTTTCCGAGAAAACGGTGGAGGCGCGAGCCCCCCCTACTTCCTGCACCCGGCAAACATATCCAAGCCCTTGTCATACACCTGGGTATTCACCTGCAACAGCCCGAGCATGGAGCTGAATAGGTTGTCTTGGCTTACTGGCTGTTCGCGCTGGGCGCGCAGGCAATCGGCGTCGACCTGGAATTCTTGCTGATAGCTGTCTGAGAACCAAGCCAGCATGCCAACGTGTTTTTGCTGCTCCGGCGCCATCATGTATGGCGTGCCATGCAGGTACAGGTTGTACTCACCCAAGGACTCACCATGGTCCGACATATACAGCATGGCGGTGTCGACTTTGTTCTGGTTGCTGCGTAGTACGTCGATCAAGCCTGAGAGCACATGGTCGGTGTACAGAATGGTGTTGTCGTAGCCGTTGACGATGCTTTCCCGCGAGCATTCGTTAAGGGCGTTGCTGGTGCACACCGGGGTGAATTGCTCAAACTCCCTGGGGTAGCGTTTGAAGTATTCCGGGCCATGGCTGCCCATTTGGTGCAGCACCAGCACAGTGTCTTGTTGCAGGTTGTCGATGTAGTTCTGCAGGCCTTTGAGAAGGATTTCGTCGTGGCACTCGCTGTTGGCGCACAGGGCGGGATCTTTAAGATCGCTGACGTCTTCGAAGTTAACTCGGTTGCAGGTGCCTTTGCAGCCGGACTGGTTGTCACGCCACTGCACATTCAGGCCAGCGCGCTTGATTACGTCCAACAAACCTTCCTGGGAATACGCCGTGGTGGCGTTGTAGTTGGCACGCCCGAGGTTGGAAAACATGCACGGCACCGACACGGCGGTTTCCGTGCCACATGAATGGGCATTGGGGTAGGCAATCACGCCGGCCTGCGCTTTGAGTTTTGGCGTGGTGTTGCGCTCGTAGCCAAGAATGCCGAAGTTATCCGCCCGCGCGCTTTCACCGACCACCAACACGGTTAACGACTTACGCCGGTGGCTCTGCCAGGCCGGCGCTTTTACTGCGTCAGCGCCCAGGATACGAAAGGGTTCACCCTTGGTTTTCACTTCTTCGCGCAGGTAGCTAAACGAGGCGCCAACATAGTTGCTCGGCACCACCAGCAGACGCAGTTCATGGTGATTGCGAAACAACGAAGCCAGCCCTTGATAGTTAAGCAGCGCTACGCCACCAACTACCGCGCTACAAGCAATGATTACCAGCAGCTTGGTCAATAACTCGCGCGGCCAGCGGCGATAGCTAATCGGGGTAAACCACACCAGTAGCGCCGGCAAAACGCCCAAAAACAGTACATATAGCGCGAGCTTGAGCGACAACAGATCACGTACTTCGGTGGCGTTAGTCTGCGCGGCGTTACGCAGCATGCCCAAGTCAACCACAACGCCGTACTGGCTCATAAAGTAGGCGACTCCCGCACTGATCAGCAGCAGCCCGGTGAGCACAGGTTTGAGCACCCAGCGAAAGGCCAAGAAAGTCAGCACCAGATTGAACGCCGCCAGCACGATCAACCCAAAGGCCAGGCGCATCATCAAGCCCGCACCAGTGCTCGGCGTAATGCTGAACACATGGCTCCAGAGCACAGAGTTACAGGCCAGCAGCAGAAACGCACTGCCAATCAAGGTCAGCAGTTCCGGGCGTATGGCCTTTACTTTAAGCAGTGAATTCACGCGTTTGTTCCACCCATCAGTTGATGGAGGCGGATGCTAGAAACGCAGCGGTCAAAGATTCGTGAAAAAAACCTCAACAAAACAGTTACCGCATTAGGCGAGCAACGCTTGGCAGTAGCAGCGGGTTGCCCCCTGATCATGGGCATGCGGTTTGCTTGACTAAAGAGTCAAATATTTTATTGACCCAAAAGTCAGAATTCTCTAAATTCCACCCAGACTCAACGGCTGTTCACCCCTCGCTCACTTGCGGGAGAGGGGCCGGGGGTGAGGGTTAGCCGCTACGCAACCCCGACTTCACCGAAAAAAATGCGTGCCTTAAAAAACAAGAAAGTGCCTGGAGGTCGTAATTGATCCAGTTTTTACTCAACCGTGAGCTGCGCACTGAGCAGCGTCTCGACCCAAACGTCACTGTGCTTAATTACCTGCGTGAGCACGTGGCCAAACCCGGCACCAAAGAAGGCTGCGCCTCCGGTGACTGCGGCGCCTGTACCGTGGTGGTCGGCGAGCTGGACAACTCGTCCGGCACCCCGCGCATCCGCTACCGCACGCTCAACTCCTGCCTGACCTTTGTTTCGTCCTTGCACGGCAAACAGCTGATCAGCGTTGAAGACCTCAAGCACCAGGGCCAATTGCACAGCGTTCAGCAAGCCATGGTCGACTGCCACGGCTCGCAGTGCGGCTTCTGTACACCAGGTTTTGTGATGTCGCTGTTTGCCCTGCAAAAGAACAGCAATGGCTTTGATAAAGGCCAAACCATGGAAGCCCTGGCTGGCAACCTGTGCCGCTGCACCGGCTACCGCCCGATCATCGATGCCGCCGAGCAAGCCTGCTGCCAGAAACAGCCGGACCAATTCGACGCCGCCGAAGCTGAAACCATCGCCAAGCTACAAGCCATCGCCCCGCAGGAAACCGCCGAGCTCAACAGCGGCGATAAGCGCTGCCTGCTGCCGCTAACCATCAGTGATCTGGCCGACCTCTACACCGCCAACCCGCAAGCGCGCCTGCTGGCCGGCGGTACCGACCTGGCGTTGGAAGTCACCCAGTTCCACCGTGAGTTGCCGGTGATGATTTATGTCGGGCATGTCGAAGCGATGAAGCGCGTCGAGTTCACCGACGACGCCATTGAAATCGGCGCCGCCACCGCGCTCAGCGATTGCTACGGCGCGCTGGCTGAGGAATACCCAGACTTCGGCGAACTGCTACACCGCTTTGCCTCGCTGCAAATCCGCAACCAAGGCACCCTCGGCGGCAATATCGGCAACGCCTCGCCCATCGGTGATGCCCCGCCGCTGTTGATAGCCCTTGGCGCCCGCGTGGTACTGCGCAAAGGCGGCCAGACCCGCAGCCTGCCGATTGAGGATTACTTCCTCGACTACAAGGTGACGGCCCGCCAGGAAGCCGAATTTATCGAGAAAGTCATCGTGCCGCGCCGTCAGGCCAACCAGGCGTTCCGCGCTTATAAAGTGTCCAAACGTTTGGACGACGATATCTCCGCCGTCTGCGCCGCGTTCAATCTGGTAGTCGCCAACGGCGTGGTGCAAAGCGCCCGCGTCGCCTTTGGTGGCATGGCCGCCATCCCAAAACGCGCTGCTGCCTGCGAAGCCGTGCTGCAAGGCGCCGCCTGGGATATGGATGTGATTGAACAGGCCTGCGAAGCCTTGGCGAAAGACTTCAGCCCGCTCAGCGACTTCCGCGCCAGCAAGGAATACCGCCTGCTCACCGCACAGAACTTGCTACGTAAATTCTTCCTTGAGTTGCAAACTCCAGACGTCGAAACACGGGTGACCGCTTATGTCTAACCACCACGCCCCGAAAACCCAGGAAGAACTGGCCGAGCTGTTCCGCGCCGGTATTACCAGCGGCGTCGGCAAAAGCGTTAAGCACGACAGCGCCGACAAGCATGTATCCGGCGAAGCGGTGTATGTTGACGACCGCTTGGAGTTCCCAAACCAGTTGCACGTGTATGCCCGCCTGAGCGACCGCGCCCATGCCCGCGTCAGCAAAATAGATGTCTCGCCCTGCTACCAAGTGCCGGGCGTGGCCATCGCCATCACCCATAAAGACGTACCTGGCCTGCTCGATATCGGCGCCGTGGCCCCCGGCGACCCGCTGCTGGCCGATGGCCTGGTGCAGTACGTTGGCCAGGTGGTGATCGCGGTCGCTGCCGACACCCATGAAAACGCGCGCAAAGGCGCCATGGCGGCGATCATCGAATACGAAGACTTGGAGCCGGTGCTCGATGTGGTCGAGGCGCTGCGCAACAAGCACTTTGTGCTCGACAGCCATCAACACAAAATTGGCGATTCGGCCGGCAAGTTGGCCAGCGCGCCGCGCCGCCTGCAAGGTTCGCTGCATATCGGCGGCCAGGAACACTTCTACCTGGAAACGCAGATTTCCTCGGTAATGCCCACCGAAGATGGCGGCATGATCGTTTACACCTCCACGCAAAACGCCACCGAAGTGCAAAAGCTGGTGGCCGAAGTGCTGGATGTGCCGATGCACAAAATCGTCATCGACATGCGCCGCATGGGCGGTGGTTTTGGCGGCAAGGAAACCCAGGCCGCCAGCCCGGCCTGCCTGTGTGCGGTGATCGCGCACCTGACCAAGCGCCCAACCAAAATGCGCCTGCCGCGTGTTGAAGATATGCAGATGACCGGCAAGCGTCACCCGTTCTACGTCGAGTACGACGTTGGCTTTGACGACGACGGTTTGCTGCATGGCATCGAAATCGAACTGGCCGGCAACTGCGGCTATTCGCCGGACCTGTCCAACTCCATCGTCGACCGCGCCATGTTCCACTCCGACAACGCCTATTTCCTCGGCAACGCCACGGTTAACGGTCACCGCTGCAAAACCAACACCGCATCAAACACCGCTTATCGCGGCTTTGGTGGCCCGCAAGGCATGGTTGCCATTGAGCAGATCATGGACCACATCGCCCGCGACCTCGGCAAAGACCCGCTGGAAGTGCGCAAGCTCAACTACTACGGCAAAACCGAGCGCAACGTCACCCACTACCACCAGACGGTTGAGCACAACGTTATCCACGAGATGACCGCCGAGCTGGAAGCCAGCAGCGACTATGCCAAGCGCCGCCTGGAAATTGCTGAATTCAACAAACACAGCCCGGTGCTGAAAAAAGGTCTGGCGCTGACCCCGGTGAAATTCGGCATCAGCTTTACCGCCAGCTTTTTAAACCAGGCCGGTGCGCTGATTCATATTTACACCGACGGCAGCATCCACCTGAACCACGGAGGCACCGAGATGGGCCAGGGCCTCAACACCAAGGTGGCGCAGATTGTCGCCGAGGTGCTGCAGGTGGATATCTCGCGCATCCAGATCACCGCGACCAACACCGACAAGGTGCCCAACACCTCGCCGACTGCCGCCTCCAGCGGTGCCGACCTTAATGGTATGGCGGCGAAAAACGCGGCTGAAACCATCAAGGCGCGCCTGGTGGATTTCCTTACCCGCGAATACAAAGTCACCCCGGAAGATGTGGAATTCAGCAACGGCCAGGTGCGTGTGCGTGACCAGTACCTGTCGTTTGAAGAGATGATTCAGAAGGCCTACTTCGGCCAAGTTTCACTCTCCTCCACCGGCTTCTACCGCACGCCGAAAATCTTCTATGACCGCAGCAAAGCCGCGGGCCGGCCGTTCTACTACTTCGCCTATGGCGCGGCGTGCATTGAAGTGATCGTCGACACCCTGACCGGCGAATATAAATTCCTGCGCGGCGACATCCTCCATGACGTGGGCAACTCGCTAAACCCGGCCATCGACATCGGCCAGGTAGAAGGTGCCTTTGTGCAAGGCCTGGGCTGGCTGACCATGGAAGAGCTGGTGTGGAACGCCAAAGGCAAGCTGATGACCA
>CAZIWV010000043.1:0-36460 GCA_964543145.1 uncultured Pseudomonas sp. | reverse complement strand
AACCTGCGACCATCCGCTTAGAAGGCGGATGCTCTATCCAGCTGAGCTACGGGCACTTGGCTGTGCTCGACAAGCGGGGCGAATGTTATAGACGAGCTAACTTGCCGTCAACACTAAAACGTAAAAAATTCAGTGAGATAAAGGAGTTACGCCAAATTGCTGACCGCCTGCCTTTGCCCGCTCCGCCGGTCATGCGAGAATGCGCGTCCTTTTTCAATCATTTCCGATGGTTAACCAAGCGTCATGACCGCACAACTTATCGACGGCAAGGCGATCGCCGCTAGCCTGCGCAAGCAGATCGCCCAACGTGTCGCCGAACGCAGCGAGCAAGGGCTGCGTACGCCTGGCCTGGCTGTAATCCTGGTCGGCAGCGATCCCGCATCGCAGGTGTATGTTTCGCACAAGCGTAAAGACTGCGAAGAAGTCGGCTTTCTTTCCCATGCCTATGACCTGCCGGCCAGCACGGGCCAGGACGAACTGCGCGAGCTAATCGACCGCCTGAACGATGACGCCACTATCGACGGTATCCTCCTGCAACTGCCGCTACCGGAACATCTGGACGCCTCGCAACTGCTTGAGCGCATCCGCCCAGATAAAGATGTCGATGGCTTCCACCCGTTTAATATCGGCCGCCTGGCTCAGCGTATTCCGCTGCTACGGCCGTGCACGCCCAAGGGCATCATGACCCTGCTGGCCAGCACCGGCGTCGATCTGTATGGCATGGATGCGGTGATTGTTGGCGCGTCCAATATTGTCGGGCGGCCGATGGCGATGGAGCTGTTGCTCGCTGGCTGCACCGTGACAGTGACCCACCGCTTCACCAAGGATCTGGCCGGCCACGTCGGCCGCGCGGATTTGGTGGTGGTGGCTGCCGGTAAACCGGGGTTGGTTAAAGGTGAGTGGATCAAGCCGGGCGCCATCGTGATTGACGTCGGTATCAATCGCCAGGACGACGGCAAGTTGGTCGGTGATGTGGTGTATGACACCGCCCTGCCCCGCGCTGCTTGGATTACGCCAGTTCCGGGTGGGGTTGGGCCGATGACCCGAGCATGCCTGCTGGAAAACACCTTGTATGCGGCCGAGCATTTGCACGATTGAGGTTGGCGCAATAAAAAGCAGCCATAAAAAAACGGCACCCTTTGTGGTGCCGTTTTTATTTTCTGCGAGCGCTTATTTGCGCGCCGCTTCCCACGACTTCAACAGATCGTTGTAGTTAACGGTTTCGCCTTTTGGCTTCTCGTTCGCCAGTTTCGGTTTCGGTGCGCCTGGCTGGTCAAACCAGTACTGGGCGTCGCGTTCCGGGTTCATTTTCGGTCCGCAAATGGGCTGCACTTTCGAGCGTTCCAGGCGGGTCATGATCGCGTCCTGGTCTTTGGCCAAGCCATCCAAGGCTTCCTGCGGAGTTTTCTCGCCGCTGGCAGCTTCGGAAATGTGGCTCCACCATAGCTGCGCCAAGCGCGGGTAGTCCGGCACGTTGGTCCCGGTCGGGGTCCATTGCACGCGGGCAGGGCTGCGGTAGAACTCAACCAAACCGCCGAGTTTTGGCGCCAGGTCAGTCATGGCTTGCGAGTTGATATCCGATTCACGAATCGGCGTCAGACCGGTGATGGTCTTTTTCAGCGACACGGTTTTCGAGGTCACAAACTGCGCGTACAGCCAAGCGGCCAAGCGTTGTTTTTCTGGGGTGGATTTGAGGAAGGTCCAGGAACCCACGTCCTGATAACCAAGCTTCATGCCCTCTTCCCAATACGGCCCGCGCGGCGACGGCGCCATGCGCCATTTTGGCGTGCCATCGGCGTTTACCACCGGTAGACCCGGTTTGGTCATGTCGGCAGTAAAGGCGGTGTACCAGAAGATTTGCTGAGCAATGTTGCCCTGCGACGGCACTGGGCCCGACTCGGAGAAGGTCATGCCCGCCGCTTCTGGCGGTGCATAGGCGCGCATCCAATCGACGTACTTCTGCGTAGCAAACACAGCGGCCGGGCCGTTGGTGTCGCCGCCACGGGTAACGCTGGAACCGACCGGGTGGCAGTCCTCTACGCGAATGCCCCACTCGTCCACCGGCAAGCCGTTAGGCAAACCTTTGTCGCCGCCACCGGCCATGGAGAACCAGGCATCGGTGAAGCGCCAGCCCAGCGACGGGTCTTTTTTGCCGTAGTCCATGTGGCCGTAAACGCGCTTGCCATCGATTTCTTTGACGTCTTCGCTAAAGAACTTGGCGATGTCTTCATAAGCCGACCAGTTCACCGGTACGCCCAGCTCGTAGCCATACTTCTCTTTGAACTTGGCTTTGAGGTCGGCGCGCTCAAACCAGTCCGCGCGGAACCAATACAGGTTGGCGAATTGCTGGTCAGGCAGTTGATACACCTTGCCGTCCGGCGCGGTGGTGAAGGAGATACCGATAAAGTCTTTCAGGTCCAGGGTCGGCGAGGTGAAGGCTTTGCCTTCGTTGGCCATCATGTCGGTGATCGACTCGGTTTTGCCGTAGCGAAAGTGGGTACCGATCAGGTCGGAGTCATTCACCCAGCCGTCGTAGATGTTTTTGTCCGACTGCATTTGCGTTTGCAGTTTTTCCACCACATCGCCTTCTTGCAGCAGGTCGTGGGTCAACTGAATGCCGGTGATTTCGCTAAAGGCCTTGGCCAGCACCTTGGACTCATATTCGTGGGTGGTCAGGGTTTCCGACACCACGTTGATCTTCATGCCACGAAACGGCTCGGCGGCTTTGATAAACCACTTCAGCTCTTCCAACTGCTGTTCAGCCGTCAGGGTCGATGGCTTGAATTCGCTGCCGATCCATTTTTTCGCCGCGTCTTCGTAGGCATCTGCCCAGGCCGTTGCACTCAAGCCACTCAGGGCGAAAATCGCCGCCAACGTCACGCTATGTCGCAGTTTGTTGTTTTTGTTCAACATAGACACCTCCTGGTAATTATTAGGTGGGACATACCAAACACAGCGGGCGCGGACACAAAACAGGCAGGGCCGCCCCGCCCGCCGGCTACCCCCAACGCATCACAGCCAACAGCCACACCAGGGACAGCGCGGACGCCACCCAGATGCTCCATTCAGTCGCGCCAATCACCAGCAGATGCAGGTAAGCGCTTCCGAGAAGACCGATAAACAAGCGATCACCACGGGTGGTGGCAATCGGTAAAAAACCACGGCGCTCAACACAAGGCGAGCGCAGCTCCCACACCGTCATGCCCGCCAGCAGCAAGGCAATTGCGCCAAAGAACGCAGCGGTGGGGGTCGTCCAGGCCATCCATTCCATCATCAGCTCCTCACACCCGGCCCAGGGCAAAGCCCTTGGCTACATGGTTACGGACAAACCAGATCACCAGCATGCCCGGCAGAATAGTCAGCACCCCGGCGGCGGCCAGCACGCCCCAGTCGATACCCGAGGCCGACACGGTGCGGGTCATCACCGCCGCAATCGGCTTGGCGTTTACCGAGGTCAGGGTGCGCGCCAATAGCAGCTCGACCCACGAGAACATAAAGCAGAAAAACGCCGTCACGCCGATGCCCGAACCAATCAACGGGATAAAAATCTTGGCGAAGAATTTCGGGAAGCTGTAGCCGTCGATATACGCCGTTTCGTCGATCTCTTTCGGCACGCCGGACATAAAGCCCTCGAGAATCCACACCGCCAACGGCACGTTAAACAGGCAGTGCGCCAGCGCCACAGCGATATGGGTATCAAACAAGCCGATGGACGAATACAGCTGGAAGAACGGCAGCAAAAACACCGCCGGTGGCGCCATGCGGTTGGTCAGCAGCCAGAAGAACAGGTGCTTGTCACCAAGGAAGCGATAGCGGGAAAACGCATAAGCCGCCGGCAACGCTACCGTCAGTGAAATCAGCGTGTTCAGCGTTACGTAGTACAGCGAGTTGAGGTAGCCGGTGTACCAACTGGGGTCGGTGAAAATCACCTTGTAGTTGGCCAAGGTGAATTCGCTGGGCCATAGGCTGAGGCCGCCGAGGATCTCGTTATTGGTTTTGAACGACATGTTCAACAGCCAATAAATCGGCACCAGCAGAAACAGAATGTAGAGCACCAACACCACTTTTTTTCTTGTCGTCATGGCGCGGACCTCAGCGGTTTTTGTCGTTGTGGGTCATGGCGGTATAGAACACCCACGACACCAACAGAATGATCAGGAAGTACACCAGCGAGAACGCCGCTGCCGGGCCTAAGTCGAATTGGCCGATGGCCATTTGCGTCAGGGTTTGGCTAAGGAATGTGGTCGCATTCCCCGGCCCGCCACCGGTCAGCACAAAGGGCTCGGTGTAGATCATGAAGCTGTCCATAAAGCGCAGCATCACGGCGATCAGCAGCACGCTTTTCAGCTTCGGCAGTTGGATATGGCGGAACACCGCCCATGCCGAAGCGCGGTCGATACGCGCGGCCTGGTAATACACATCCGGAATCGCCCGCAGTCCCGAATAGCACAGCAGCGCCACCAGCGAGGTCCAGTGCCACACATCCATAATCAACACCGTGGCCCAGGCATCGCCGGTGTTGGCCGCGTAGTTGTAGGAGATGCCCAGCTTGTTAAGGGTGTAGCCCATCAAGCCAATATCGGCGCGGCCGAAAATCTGCCAGATGGTGCCGACCACGTTCCATGGAATCAGCAGCGGAATGGCCAGCACAATCAGCACCAGCGAGGCCATGCGGCCCTTGGTGGGCATGCACAAGGCGATGCCAATGCCTAAGGGAATTTCGATCAGCAGTACGCAAGCTGAATAGATGAACTGGCGCAACAGCGAGTCGTGCAAACGCTGATCGGCCAACACCTGGCGGTACCAATCGGCGCCGACAAAGTAGCGGCTGGACTGGTCGAAAATATCCTGCAGCGAGTAGTTCACCACCGTCATCATCGGCACGATGGCGCTAAAGGCCACCAGCAAAAACACCGGCAATACCAAAAACCAGGCCTTGTTGTTTTGCACCTTCATGGCGTTACCTCCGCTGGCGCTTCAACCAGGGTTTCAACTAAGTACTCATCGGCGTAAACCATCAGCCACTGCGCCGGAAAGCTCAGGTACACCTTTTGCTGCGGCACCGGCTGGTCTTCCTGCAAGCGCACTTTGAGCTGTTGGCCATCGAGGGTGAGGGTGAGAATTTTGTAAGTGCCCAGGTCCTCGACGTGCTGCACGTCGCCGCACAGGGCATCGTCGTAAGGGCCATCCCAGATATGGATAAATTCCGGGCGAATACCGACTTTCAACTTCGCCTCAGGCAATGCCGCCAACCGCTGGTTGAGCGCCGCACTTAAGGGCAACTCGGTATTGGCAAACTTCACCCCACCACTGGTGCGGGTGACATCAATCAGGTTCATGCCTGGGCTACCGATGAAGTAGCCAACAAAGGTGTGGCTCGGCCGTTCAAACAACTCACGCGGGGTGCCGAACTGCACGATCTGGCCGCCGTACATCACCGCAATTTTGTCGGCAAAGGTCGAGGCCTCCAGCTGATCGTGGGTGACGTAGACCATGGTGATATTGAACTGCTCGTGAATCTGCTTGAGCTTGCGGCGCAGCTTCCACTTCAAGTGCGGGTCGATCACCGTCAGCGGCTCGTCGAACAGAATCGCCGACACATCGTCACGCACCAGGCCACGGCCCATGGAAACTTTTTGCTTCTCATCGGCGGTGAGGTTCTTGGCCTTTTTGCTTAGCAGCGGGTGCAGGTCGAGCACCTCGGCAATCTCGTTGACCTTGCTCAGCACCTTGGCTTCGTTCATGCCTTGGTTGCGCAGCGGAAAGGCCAGGTTATCGAACACCGTCATGGTGTCGTACACCACCGGGAACTGGAAAACCTGGGCGATATTGCGCTCTTCCGGCGGCAGCAAATTCACCACCTTGCCGTCGAACTGCACCTCGCCTTCGGAGGGGCTAAGCAGCCCGGAAATAATGTTCAGCAAAGTCGACTTGCCGCAGCCAGACGGGCCGAGCAAGGCATAGGCGCCGCCCTGCTCCCAGATATGGTTCATCTCGCGAATCGCGTAATCGTCCGGGCCGCTCGGGGTTTTGCTGTAACTGTGGGCCAGGTGGTGCAAACGGATCTCGGCCATCAGGCAACCCTCCCAACGCGGCGACTGGGGGCCTGAATCAGGCGGCCGTCGGCGGCGAAGACAAACAGCTTATGGGTGGGGATATAGATGAGGATCGCGGTATCCACGTCGTACTCGTGCACGCCGGGCAAATGCAGCACCAGCACAAACTGCTCGTTACGCACATGCAGAAAGGTTTCTGAACCGCTGATTTCCGCCAGTTCCACGGTCACCGCCAGCTCCAGATCATCATCATTGCTCGGCACCAGGCCGATATGGCTGGGGCGTACACCAAAGCGGTACTCGCCTTCGCCAATGTTTTGCAGGTCCGGGTTGAGCGGGAAGTGCACCGAATCGGCAAAGCTCACCTCGGTGCCGCTGATCCGCCCCGGCATCAGGTTGATCGGTGGCTCGGAGAACAACTCCGCAGCCAGCACTTGCTGCGGGCGGTGATACACGTCGGCAGTTTTGCCGCTCTGCACCACGCGGCCTTCATGCAGGATGGTGGTGGTGCCGCCCAAGGCCAACGCTTCGTTGGGCTCGGTGGTGGCGTAAATGGCGATGGTATGGCGCGCGGCGAACAGCTCGCGCATTTCCTGGCGTAGCTCCTCGCGCAGCTTGTAGTCGAGGTTAACCAGCGGCTCATCGAAGAGGATCAACGAGGCATCTTTGACCAGCGCCCGGGCCATGGCCGTGCGTTGCTGCTGGCCGCCGGACAGCTCCAGCGGGTGGCGCTTGAGCAAGGCGTCGATGCGCAGCATCTTTGCCGTGGCGTGCACGCGGTCAACAATCTCGGCCTCTTTAAAGCCCGCCTGGCGCAGCGGCGAAGCGATATTTTCAAACACGGTCAGGGTCGGGTAATTGATGAACTGCTGATAGACCATCGACACGTTGCGCTTGCGCACCGGTACGTGGGTCATATCTGCGCCGTTCATGAGAATGCGCCCGCTATTGGGCTTATCCAGGCCGGCCATCAGACGCATCAGGCTGGTCTTGCCGGACAGGGTGCGGCCGAGCAGAACGTTAAAGGAGCCGGGTTCGAAACTGAGCGAGGCGTCGTCGATATGGGTTATGCCGTCGACCACACGCGTGACGTGTTCAAGCACTAGCGACATAAGTCGTCCTTTTTATTGTTGTTGTCGGTTTGTAGCGCAGTGGCCTGCGTCAACCTTTGGGCATATACAGAGCCAGTTCTGTGCCAACCTCGGCCCGGAGCTTGCAACACCTTGTCAGCAAAGGCTTTTTGCCCAATGAACAGCGGCGATAAGCAGGTGCACTGAACAGCCTTGAACAGCTAAACGTGAACAACTGAACAGTGGCCACTGTTGACTTTGAACAGTCATAGACGACACTGAACCAGCCCGGCACAGACCGGTCGATAGCTGGCAGACAATAAAAATAAAACAAGCGAGACCCCGTCATGGCCGAAAGCGCCCTGCCCCACGACACCATCATTCAAGACTCCTGGAGCCGCTGCCGAGACTTCGGCCTCACGCACCAGAGTGCCCCGGTGTTTGTGCAACCCAGCCCCGGCGAAGTGTCGGCGTTGCTGGAAAGCCAACAGGCGCTGGTGCAAACCACCCATAAAGAAGTGCTGCCCTACTACGGCAATATTCTGGCGAACTCCAACTGCCTGATCATGCTGGCCGACAACCAGGGCCAGGTGCTACAGAGCTGGGGCGACCAGCGTTTTATCGAGCCCAACCACGCCGCAGGTTTTGTCGCTGGCGCCAGCTGGCTGGAGCGTTACACCGGCACCAACGCCATAGGCACCGCGCTAAGTTGCGCGCAGCCGGTGCATATTCAGCACGACGAACACTTCCTTAAAGCCAACCGCTTTATGACCGGCTCGGCCTCGCCGATTTTCAACGAGCAGCGGCAGATGATCGCTGTGCTCGATGTGTCCAGCGACAGCTACCTGCCGCCCTCCCACACCCTGGGCATGGTGAAAATGATGAGCCAGTCGGTGGAAAACCGGCTAATCCTCAACCTGTTCCAGCAGGGCTATTTTCAGCTGACCTTTAACACCAGCCTGAACAACCTCGACAGCCCGTGGGCAGGCCTGGTGGTGTTTGATGAAAGCGGCCAAGTGGTCTCCGCCAACCGCCGCGCTGACAGCCTGCTCGGCATCAGCCTGGCGGCGGTGACCATCGAAAGCCTGTTCGATATTCCGTTGCAGCAACTGCTTAATCAGCCGCAAGACTTGCCGTTTAACCTGCGCGCTGGTGGCCGCTTTCGCTTCCACGCCCAACTTAAACGGCCCAAACAGCCGGTGCCGATACAGGCCCGCGACTTCCGCCCGGCGCCGCCGCCCATTACCAAGCCACAGGAAAAACCGGCGGAAAGCCCGTTTACCCTGGCCTCCATCAACCTCGGCGACCCGCGCGTGGACAAAGCCGTACGCCAAGCCGAGCGCCTGCTGGAAAAAGACATTCCGATCTTGGTGTATGGCGAAACCGGAGTCGGCAAAGAGGTGTTCGTCAAAGCCCTGCACCACGCCAGCTCGCGCGCGCGGCAGAGTTTGATCGCGGTGAACTGCGCGGCCATTCCGGCTGAGCTGGTGGAATCCGAACTGTTTGGCTACGAAAAAGGCGCCTTCACCGGCGCCAACCAGAAAGGCAGCATCGGCCTGATTCGCAAAGCCCATAAAGGCACGCTGTTTCTCGATGAAGTCGGCGATATGCCGCTGCGGGTGCAGGCGCGTTTGCTGCGGGTGTTGCAGGAGCGTTGCGTACAACCCCTGGGCAGCAGCGAGTTGTACCCGGTAGACATCCGCCTGATCTCCGCCACCAACCGCGCCCTGCGCCAGGACGTGGACAGCGGCCTGTTCCGCCAAGACCTCTACTACCGCATCAGCGGCCTCAACCTGGAACTGCCGCCGCTGCGCGAACGCAGCGACAAACAGGCGATGATCCAGCGGCTCTGGGAACACCACCGCGAGCCCTACCAATGGGCCGGCTTAAGCAATGAAGTGATGCAACTGCTGCTGCGCCACCCCTGGCCCGGCAACTTGCGCCAACTCAGCAGCGTGCTGCAAATCGCCCTGGCCATGGCCGACGACCAACCGATTCGCGCTGAACACTTGCCTGATGATTTTTTTGCCGACTTGCCTAACGGCGATATGCCCAAGGTGGCGGAGTTTAAGGCGCTGCCGGTGGACGACAGCGATTTGAAAAGCCAGTACGAACAGTGCGGGCGGAACATCTCCCACCTCGCCCGCCAGCTCGGGCTCAGCCGCAACACCCTGTACAAGCGCCTGCGCGAACAGGGGGTGAAGGTTTGACAGCTCGTTTATCGGATGACCGCCTGGTGCGCGCATCGTACGCGGACCGGCACACGCTACAAGATCAACAGCAAAAACCGCGCTTCGCCCGTAGGGTGTGCTGTGCGCACCATGGCGTCCCCACAGAAACCGCTGGTGCGCATAGCACACCCTACGAGATCAACGGCATACCCTACGCGGCGGAGGCGGCGCGCTCGACTACGCGCGGCGCCATGCCTAGGGCGGGGTCGTGGCGAAATGTCAGGGTGCCGTCTTCCAGCGCCGAGTAGCGCAGGTTAAACAGGTCGAGAATGTAGTTCTGCTTCATCTGCCACGGCGCACCGGGGCCTTGCTTGGGCAGCACATCGGCGGCGCGCAGTACATAGCCAGCGGTCATATCCAGCAGCGGCCGTTTCGCTACCGAGCGCGCCACATGCCTGGCGACGCACATTTTGTAGCCGTTGTCGTCCATGTAATTCAGCACGCGGCACACATAGCGCGAGGCCAAGTCCGAGCGCAGGGTCCAGGAGGCGTTGGTGTAGCCCACACAGAGGGCGAAGTTGGGCACGTTGCTCAGCATCATGCCTTTATAGGCCAGGGTGTCGCCGATCTGCACCGGCGTGCCGTCCACCTCGATGCTCATGCCGCCACAGGCCTGCAGTTTTAGACCGGTGGCGGTGACGATAATGTCAGCCGCCAGCTCCTCGCCCGAGCGCAGACGAATGCCAGTTTCGGTCAAGGTGTCGATCTGCTCGGTGACCATCTGCGCCTTGCCGCTTTTCAGCGCTTTGAACAGGTCGCCATTGGGCACGGCACACAGGCGCTGGTCCCACGGCTGGTACTGCGGGTTGAAATGGGTGTCCACCGCATAGCCGGCCGGCAGTTCACGCTTTACGCCAAAACGCAGAAGCTTACGTGCCAGGTTTGGCGCGCGGCGGCAGAACTGAAAAAAGCCCAGGGTCAGCAGCACATTTTTCCAACGCGCCAGGCTATGGGCGCGCCCTTCGGACAAGTGCTTGCGGAGGAAATCCGCCACCACATCGGTGGCCGGCAACGAGGCGATATAGCTCGGCGAGCGTTGCAGCATCGTCACCTGGCGCGCCTGTTCAGCCATGGCCGGCACCAGGGTTACAGCGGTGGCGCCGCTGCCGATCACCACCACATTCTTATCGGTGTAATCGAGGTTTTCTGGCCACTGCTGCGGGTGCACCAGTTGGCCCTTGAACTGCTCGCTACCGGGGAACTCGGGGCTATAGCCGGCGGCGTAGTCGTAGTACCCACTGCACACATAGAGGAATTTGCAGCGGTAGGTCGTCAGCGCACCGCTCTCCGGGTGCTGCACCTGCACCGTCCACAGCGCGTCGTGGGACGACCAGGCCGCCGACTTGACCATCTGCTTAAAGCGGATGTTCTGGTCGATTGCGAACTCGCGGGCGGTGTCTTTGATGTACTGCAGAATCGAGGCGCCGTCGGCAATGGCCTTGGCCGCTTGCCAGGGGCGGAACGGGTAACCAAGGGTGAACATATCGGAGTCGGAACGCAGCCCCGGATAACGGAACAGATCCCAGGTGCCGCCGATATCGGCGCGCCCTTCAAGAATCGCGTAACGCTTGCCCGGGCAGAGCGTTTGCAGGCGGTAGGCCGCGCCAATGCCGGAAAGACCGGCGCCAACAATCAATACATCGAACTGCTCGGTAGCCATAGCGCACTCCGTTTTGCCCGCTCGCAGCCCTAGCTGTGGCGCAGCTTTCTTGTTCTAAACCCTGGCAGTTACGCTCACCGCCAAGGCCCGATCGTGACCCAGCCCACATTTTTACGTGCACAGGCCAGAGCATAGCCAGGCAAACGCGGGGGGCTGACAGAAAAGTATGGAAAAAGGCGGAAATGCCTTGAAATAAGGCTGAGTTTTTTCGGAGTTTCGGTGTCAGCGGCCCTCTCCCCAGCCCTCTCCCGCTAGCGGGAGAGGGGGCCGATCACCGTCTATGTCTAGTACCCTCGCCTGCTTACGATCGCCCGTACAGGGAAAGGGCTGGGGTGAGGTTCGGCCGTTACGCCAATTCCGCCACAACCGCCGCCAGCGCCTGCGCCGGGCTCGCCGCCTGACTGATTGGGCGGCCGATCACCAGATAATCGGAGCCGGCATCCAGCGCCTGACGGGGGGTCAAAATACGGCGCTGGTCATCTTGCGCACTGCCAGCGGGGCGAATCCCCGGCGTCACCAATTGCAGGTTCGGATGCGCCGCCTTCAACGCCTGCGCTTCTTGTGCCGAGCAGACCAAACCGTCCATGCCCGCCTGCGAAGCCAAACCGGCCAGGCGCAGCACCTGCTCTTGCGGCTCGATGTCCAGACCGATACCGGCCAAGTCTTCGCGCTCCATGCTGGTCAGCACCGTCACGCCGATCAACAGCGGTTTTGGGCCGTTGAACTTATCCAGCGTGTCGCGGCAGGCCGCCATCATGCGCAGGCCACCGGAGCAGTGCACGTTAACCATCCACACGCCCATTTCTGCCGCTGCTTTAACCGCCATGGCGGTGGTGTTGGGAATGTCGTGAAATTTCAGATCGAGGAATACCTCAAAGCCCTTGTCACGCAACGTGGTGACGATCTCCGACGCGCAGCTGGTAAATAACTCCTTGCCAACCTTGACCCGGCACAGCTTGGGATCGAGCTGATCGGCCAGCCGCAAAGCAGCTTCGCGGGTAGGGAAATCCAGGGCGACAATGATAGGAGTCTGGCAGGCGGACATGGGCAACAGTTCTCGGTGGTGGGCCGGGGGCGAAATCGGCGCGCATTGTAGCCCAAGGCAACGGCCTGGCGGCAGGCCCGGCACGCAACATGCGCTGGCTTGGCCAAGGCTAGCGGTAAACGGGCATACTTGCCCCCGCCTCTCCTTAGCAAACAGCCCCACATGCGCATTCACGTCACCTTTATCGACCGCGTTGGTATCACCCAGGAAGTGCTCGCCCTGCTCGGCGGGCGCAATTTGAACCTGGATGCCGTGGAGATGATTCCGCCCAACGTCTATATCGACGCCCCCACCCTCAGCGCGCAAGTGCTGGAGGAATTGCGCGATGCCCTGCTGCAGATTCAGGGCGTGCAGGACGTGCGTGTAGTCGACATCCTCCCCGGCCAACGCCGACGCTTGCAACTGGATGCCTTGCTCGCCGCCATGACCGACCCGGTGCTGGCGGTAGACGACAGCGGCCATGTACTGCTGGCCAACCCGGCGCTGATTGCCCTGTGCGGCCACGAGCCGGCCGGTGAACCACTCACCAGCCTGTTCGACGACGACGGCCTGCAACAGGCGCTGATCGAACACGGCTTTCGCCTGCCCATGCGCGAAGTATCGCTAAAGGGCCAAGCGCTGCTGCTGGATGCCATGCCAATCACCGACGCGCCTACCGGCGAGCACACGCAACTGGCCGGCGGCCTGCTGACCTTGTACTTGCCCAACCGCATTGGCGAACGGTTGTCCGCCCTGCACCACGACCACGCCGAAGGCTTCGACTCCCTGCTGGGCGACTCGCAGCCCGTGCGCAACCTGAAAGTGCGCGCGCAACGCATCGCCACCCTGGAGGCGCCGCTGCTGATTCGTGGCGAAACCGGCACCGGCAAAGAACTGGTGGCCCGCGCCTGTCACGCCTTGAGCCCACGCAGCAATGCGCCGTTCCTGGCCCTGAACTGCGCCGCGCTGCCGGAAAACCTCGCCGAAAGCGAACTGTTCGGCTACGCCCCCGGCGCCTTTACCGGCGCCCAGCGTGGCGGCAAACCAGGGCTGCTGGAATTGGCGCACCAAGGCACGGTGTTTCTCGATGAAATCGGCGAAATGTCACCCTACCTGCAAGCCAAACTGCTGCGCTTTTTAAGCGACGGCAGCTTTCGCCGCGTCGGTGGCGACCGCGAAACCAAGGTAGATGTACGCATCCTCAGCGCCACCCACCGCGACCTGGAAAAAATGGTCAGCCAAGGCAGCTTTCGTGAAGACCTGTTCTACCGCCTGAACGTACTGACCCTGGAAGTACCGCCCCTGCGCGAACGCGGCCACGACATTCTGGTGCTGGCCCGGCACTTTATGCAGCAAGCCTGCGCGCAGATTCAGCGGCCCATCTGCCGCCTGACGCCCGGCACCTATCCGGCGCTGCTGAGCAACCCGTGGCCGGGCAATGTGCGCCAACTGCAAAACGTCATCTTCCGCGCCGCCGCGGTGTGCGACAGCCCGCTGGTGGATGTGGGCGATCTGGATATCGCCGGCACCTCCGTGACGCCGCAGGTGGAGGGCGAGGTGCGCAGCTTGGAAGAGGCGGTGGATGGCTTTGAGAAGGGCTTGCTGGAGAAGTTGTACAGCAGCTACCCGTCGAGTCGGCAATTGGCGGCGCGGTTAATGACCTCGCATACGGCGATTGCCAAGCGGTTGCGTAAATACGGAATTTCAAAAGGGTCGTAAATCGCTGCCCTCTCCCCAACCCTCTCCCGCAAGCGGGAGAGGGGGCTGATCGAGTTCTAAAGGGAGACCGCGATTAGGCTCCCCTCGCCCGCTTGCGGGAGAGGGGCTGGGGGTGAGGGCGCTGCAGGCTAGATGGTTCTGCCCGTCATCGCGCCCCTCACCCTAACCCTCTCCCCGGAGGGGCGAGGGGACCGGATTTGTGTTGACCTGGAATTGAGGTTCCCGGTCGAGCACCGATTAGCTCCCCTCGCCTGCTTGCGGTCGCCCGGACAGGGGAGAGGGGCTGGAGGAGAGGGTCGGGCCCTGCCAAAATCAACCGGTTTACTTAATAACACCACAGGCAAACCGCGCCCCACCACCGCCCAGCGGCGCCGGATGATCCGCATGGTTATCAACACCGGCATGCAACATCAACGCATGGCCATTTAACTCAGAAAGCTTCTTCAACCGGGGCGCCAACACCGGCTGGGTAGCTTTGCCATCGGCGGTCACAAAGATCGCCGGCAGGTCGCCGAGGTGGTTATCGTCTTCCCACGGAAAGCCATGCTTGCCGGTCTTTTTCGGGTCCCAATGCCCACCCGCCGCGCCGGCCGGCGTCAGCTTGCCGTCCACCTCGGCAGCATCACAGCTGGGGTTTACGTGCACATGAAAGCCATGAACGCCGGGCTGCAAACCGCTAAGGGTCGGGGTAAACACCAAGCCGTACTTGGATTCGGTAACCACCACCGTACCCACCGCCGCACCCGCGCCCTTTTCGGTCGCCTGGCTCAGTTGCACAGTAAGGGAATCAGCAGCCTGAACACCGGTGGCGGCGCACAGGGTCAGGGCAGTAGCAAGCAGGTGGCGCGAGAGCGTATGCATAGCGAACGTCCTATTTCATGGGCAGTGGGTTAATGACCGTCGGCACAACCCATCGGTTCCAACTCACCTACAACCGTATCGCTTTCATTACACCGTATTCATTTCATTCCAGCCAAAGCAAAACCCCGCTACAACTGGCTCTAGCTCGGCATTTCCGGCTGCCCGCGCCTTTCTGTAGCGTTTTCGCTACAGCGAAAACAGCGACTTCCCCTACAGCAATTGCCACAACCCCCCGGCAGCCCTACACCGCACTTATCTGGCACCGCCTTTGCAATCGGTTGGTCCATTGCCCGCCCCGCTCGGAACGTTGATAGCGGGGCAAACCCTCGACCTAGGAAGCGACATGAGCGAATTGCGATTCACCAGTGAACATGAATGGCTGCGTCTGGACAGTGATGGCCTGGTTACCGTCGGCATCACCCCCTATGCTCAAGAAGCCCTTGGTGATGTGGTGTTTGTGCAATTGCCGGAATTGGGCACCCACGCCGCCGGTGCCGAAGTGGCGGTGCTGGAGTCGGTAAAAGCCGCCAGCACCATCGCCATGCCGGTGGACGGTGAAGTGGTAGAAGTAAACGCCGCGCTGGAAAACGCGCCGGAAACCGTGAACGAAGATTCCCTCGGCGCAGGCTGGTTTTTCCGTATGCAACTGGCCGACAACAGCGTGCTGGCCACCCTGCTCGACCAAGCCGCTTACGACCGCCTGCTTAAAGCCAACGACGACGCCTGAGGCCCTGATGACTATTTCCCTCGACACCCGTAACGAATTTATCGCCCGTCATATCGGCCCGCGCGAGCGCGATATCACCGCCATGCTCCAGCAGTTGGGCTACGACTCCCTGGAAGCCATGAGCGCCAGCGTGATCCCCGACAGCATCAAGGGCACCAGCGTGCTCGACCTGCCCGAAGGCCTGAGCGAAACCGCCGCCTTGGCAGAAATCAAAGCCATCGCCGACAAAAACCAGCAGTTCAAAACCTACATCGGCCAGGGCTACTACGGCACCCTGACGCCAGCGCCTATCTTGCGCAACCTGCTGGAAAACCCGGCCTGGTACACCGCCTACACCCCGTACCAGCCAGAAATTTCCCAAGGCCGCCTGGAAGCGCTGCTCAACTTCCAAACCATGATCTGCGACCTCACCGGCCTGCAAATCGCCAACGCCTCGTTGCTCGACGAAGCCACCGCCGCTGCCGAAGCGATGACCTTCTGCAAACGCCTGGCAAAAAACAAAGCCAGCCAAACCTTCTTCGCCTCCCAACATTGCCACCCGCAAACCCTCGACGTGCTGCGCACCCGTGCCGAGCCCCTGGGCATTGACGTGGTGGTGGGCGATGAAAACGCCATTGAAGACTTCGCCGCCTACTTCGGCTGCCTGCTGCAATACCCGGCGAGCAATGGCGATATCTACGACTACCGCGCCTTGGTTGAGCGCTTCCACGCCGCTGGCGCCCTGGTAGCCGTAGCCGCCGACCTGCTGGCCCTAACCCTGCTGACCCCGCCCGGCGAATTCAACGCCGACGTGGCCCTGGGCAGCGCGCAACGCTTTGGTGTGCCGCTGGGCTTTGGTGGCCCACACGCCGCCTACTTTGCTACCCGTGACGCGTTCAAACGCGATATGCCCGGCCGCTTGGTGGGTGTGTCCATCGACCGTCACGGCAAGCCGGCTTACCGCCTGGCCATGCAAACACGCGAGCAACATATCCGCCGCGAAAAAGCCACCAGCAACATCTGCACCGCACAGGTGCTGCTGGCCAATATCGCCGGCATGTACGCCGTGTACCACGGCCCGCAAGGCCTGACCGATATCGCCAAACGCGTGCACGTGCTTACCGTAATTGCCGCACAAGGTCTGGCCCAACTTGGTCTGCCGGTGCAGCAAGGCGCGTTCTTCGACACCGTCACCCTGAACACCGGCGCCCGTACCGAAGCGCTGCACGCCAAAGCCTGGGCCGCGCAGATCAACCTGCGTCAGATCAGCGCCGAGCAACTCGGCCTGTCCCTTGACGAAACCACTACCCAGGCCGACGTAGAAGCCCTGTGGGCGCTGTTCGCCGACGGCCAAGCGCTGCCCGACTTCAACACCCTCGCCGCTGCCGCCAGCGTGCAATTGCCCGAAGGCCTGCTGCGTACCAGCACCTTCCTGCAACACCCGTCGTTTAACCGCTATCACTCGGAAACCGAGCTGATGCGCTACCTGCGTCGCCTCGCCGACAAAGACCTGGCCCTGGACCGCACCATGATCCCGCTGGGCTCGTGCACCATGAAGCTCAACGCCGCCAGCGAAATGCAGCCCATCACCTGGAGCGCCTTTGGCAGCCTGCACCCGTTTGTGCCGGCCGAGCAAAGCGTCGGTTACCAGCAGCTCACCGATGAACTGGAAAGCATGCTCTGCGCGGCTACCGGTTACGACGCCGTGTCGCTGCAACCTAACGCCGGTTCGCAAGGTGAATACGCCGGCCTCTTGGCCATTCGCGCCTACCACGCCAGCCGTGGCGACACGGAGCGTGATATCTGCCTGATTCCTTCGTCTGCCCACGGCACCAACCCCGCCACCGCCAACATGGCCGGTATGCGCGTGGTGGTCACCGCCTGCGATGCCCGCGGCAACGTCGATGTGGAAGACCTGCGCGCCAAGGCCCTGGAACACAAAGACCGCCTGGCCGCGCTGATGATCACCTACCCGTCCACCCACGGCGTGTTTGAAGAAGAAATCCGCGAAATCTGCGCGATCATTCACGACAACGGCGGCCAGGTGTATATCGACGGCGCCAACATGAACGCCATGGTCGGCCTCTGCGCCCCAGGCAAATTCGGCGGCGACGTATCGCACCTGAACCTGCACAAAACCTTCTGCATTCCCCACGGCGGTGGCGGCCCGGGCGTTGGCCCGATTGGTGTGAAAGCGCACCTGGCGCCGTTCCTGCCAGGCCACGCCAACATGGCGCGCAAAGAAGGCGCCGTCAGCGCCGCGCCGTTTGGCAGCGCAAGCATTCTGCCAATCTCGTGGATGTACATGAAAATGATGGGCGGCGAAGGCCTCAAACGCGCCTCGCAGCTGGCCATTCTCAGCGCCAACTACATTGCCAACCGCCTCGAAGAACACTTCCCCGTGCTCTACGCCGGCAGCAATGGCCTGGTCGCCCACGAATGCATCCTCGACCTGCGCCCGCTAAAAGAAACCAGCGGCATCAGCGTGGATGACGTGGCCAAGCGCCTGATCGACTACGGCTTCCACGCGCCAACCATGTCGTTCCCCGTGGCCAACACCCTGATGATCGAGCCGACCGAAAGCGAATCCAAAGAAGAGCTCGACCGCTTCTGCGACGCCATGATCAGCATCCGCAACGAAATTCGCGCCATTGAACGCGGCGAGTCGGATGCCCAGGACAACCCACTGAAAAACGCCCCACACACCGCCCAAGAACTGCTCGGCGAATGGCCGCACGCCTACAGCCGCGAGCAAGCCGCCTACCCGGTGGCCAGCTTGATCGAAAGCAAATACTGGCCGCCCGTGGCGCGCATCGACAACGTTTACGGCGACCGCAACCTGGTCTGCTCCTGCCCGTCGATCAGCGAATACGCTGACGCCTGACGGTAAAACCATTGCGGCCACTCGCTGTGCCGCAATGGATCGCCTTACGTCCGTAGGGTGTGCTGTGCGCACCAAGCGTTTTCCCCGATAGCGCTTGGTGCGCACAGCACACCCTACGGGCACCCTCCTCTCCCGAGGTCTTTATGGCACTTAGCGTGTTCGACCTATTCAAGATCGGTATCGGCCCTTCCAGCTCCCATACCGTCGGGCCTATGCGCGCCGCCGCGCGGTTTGCCGAAGGCCTGCGCCGCGACGACCTGCTCGGCCAAACCGCCTCGGTAAAAGTCGAGCTCTACGGCTCACTCGGCGCCACCGGCAAAGGCCACGGCAGCGACAAAGCCGTGCTGCTCGGCCTGGAAGGCGAACACCCCGACACCGTCGACACCGCCACCGTTGATGCGCGCCTGGCCGCCATTCGCAAAAACGGTCAGCTCAACCTGCTGGGCGAACACACCATCGCCTTTGTGGAAAAACAGCACCTGGCGATGATCCGCAAACCGCTGCCACAACACCCCAACGGCATGATCTTTCGCGCCTTTGACGCCGCCGGCCTGCAACTGCGCAGCCGCGAGTACTACTCGGTGGGCGGCGGCTTTGTCGTCGACGAAGACGCCGCCGGCGCCGACCGTATTGTTGAAGACGCCACCGTGCAGCCCTACCCGTTTAAAAGCGGCGACCAACTGCTGGCCCACTGCGTTGAACACGGCCTGACCATCAGCCAACTGATGCTCGCCAACGAAAGCGCCTGGCGCCCGGAAGCGGAAACCCGCGCCGGCCTGCTGCGTATCTGGCAAGTGATGCAAGACTGCGTTAAAGCCGGCTGCCACAACGAAGGCATCATGCCCGGCGGCCTGAAAGTGAAACGTCGCGCTGCCGCCCTGTACCAACAACTGCGCAACAGCCCGGAAGCGGCGCTGCGTGATGCGCTGTCGGTATTGGATTGGGTCAACCTCTACGCCCTCGCCGTTAACGAGGAAAACGCCAGCGGCGGCCGCGTCGTCACCGCCCCCACCAACGGCGCAGCGGGCATTGTGCCGGCGGTGCTGCACTACTACGTGAGGTTTATCCCCGGCGCCAACGACGACGGCGTGGTGCGCTTTCTGCTCACCGCCGCGGCCATCGGCATTCTCTACAAAGAAAACGCCTCGATTTCCGGCGCCGAAGTGGGCTGCCAAGGTGAAGTCGGCGTCGCCTGCTCCATGGCCGCCGGAGCCCTGTGTGAAGTGATGGGCGGCAGCGTGCAGCAAGTGGAAAACGCCGCGGAAATCGGCATGGAACACAACCTCGGCCTGACCTGCGACCCCATCGGCGGCCTGGTGCAAGTGCCCTGTATCGAACGCAACGCCATGGGCTCGGTAAAAGCCATCAACGCCGTGCGCATGGCCTTGCGCGGCGATGGCCAACACTTTGTGTCGCTAGACAAAGTGATCCGCACCATGCGCCAGACCGGCGCCGACATGAACAACAAATACAAGGAAACGGCGCGCGGTGGCTTGGCGGTGAACATCATCGAATGTTGAAACCGAGTCGCCTGCGGCCCTCTCCCCCGGCCCCTCTCCCGTAAACGGGCGAGGGGAGACCATCTAAAGCAACACCGCGATCAGTCCCCTCTCCCGCTTGCGGGAGAGGGCTAGGGAGAGGGGCCCTTCCCCCACCCCACCCACTATTTTTCAGGAGCCAAGCACATGACCACCGAATCCCTGGCCAAAACCCCTCTCCACGCCCTGCACCTGGAACTCGGCGCACGCATGGTGCCGTTCGCCGGCTACGACATGCCCGTGCAATACCCCCTCGGCGTACTCAAAGAACACCAACACACCCGCGACCAAGCGGGCCTGTTCGACGTATCGCACATGGGCCAGATCATTCTGCGTGGCAGCAACGCCGCCACCGCCCTGGAAAGCCTGGTGCCGGTCGACATCATCGACCTACCCGTGGGCATGCAGCGCTACGCCATGTTCACCGACGAAAACGGCGGCATTCTCGACGACCTGATGGTCGCCAACCTCGGCAACGACACCCTGTTTCTAGTGGTCAACGCCGCCTGCAAACACCAAGACCTTGCCCACCTGCAAAAACACCTCAGCGGCCAGTGCGACGTTGAAGCCCACTTCGAGCGCGCCCTGCTCGCCCTGCAAGGCCCGGCTGCCGTCACCGTGCTCGCGCGCCTGGCGCCAGAAGTGGCCGGCATGACCTTTATGAACTTCCAGCCGGTCACCCTGCTCGGCGTGGACTGCTTTGTCAGCCGCTCCGGCTACACCGGCGAAGACGGCTACGAGATCTCCATCCCCGCCGACAGCGCCGAAAAAATCGCCCGCGCCCTGCTCGCCGAACCGCAAGTACAAGCCATCGGCCTTGGCGCCCGCGACTCGCTGCGCCTGGAAGCCGGCCTGTGCCTATACGGCCACGACATGAGCACCGCCACCACCCCCATCGAAGCCAGCCTGCTCTGGGCCATCTCCAAAGCCCGCCGCGCCGACGGCGCCCGTGCAGGTGGCTTCCCCGGCGCCGAACGGGTATTTGCCCAGCAACAAGAAGGCGTCACCAGCAAACGTGTTGGCCTGCTGCCACAAGAACGCACCCCGGTGCGTGAAGGCTGTGAAATTGTGGATGGCGACGGCAACGTCATCGGCAGCGTATGCAGCGGCGGCTTCGGCCCCACCCTCGGCGCGCCATTGGCCATGGGCTACGTCAACGCCGGGCACAACGCCCTGGAAAACACCGTCTGGGCCCTGGTACGCGGCAAACGCGTCCCCATGAAAGTGGCCAAAACCCCGTTCGTACCACAGCGCTACTACCGCGGCTAAACCCACCGCCGGCGCCCCCTACAGGAACAAACGCAATGCCTGCGTTCACCCCGTAGGGTGCGCTGTGCGCACCAAGCGATCTATAAGGCATCGCAGTCGACGAGCGAAGTGGCCACTGCGCGTCACCTGCCGCCTTGCCCTACGCCACTCAACCCCGCCACCGCTACTGCTGCTGGCGAAACACAACCTCATGGGTGTCGAGGTTTTCAATCTGCGCGTTGATGCGCACAAAGGTGGCTTGGCCTTCAAACGCCTTGGCGTCCGTCCAGCTCACCCGATAACGCTGCCCCGCCTTGAACTCCACCTGCTCGGCCTTAAACCCACAGCGCTCGCCGCCTGGGCCCCAGGTGTTTTTCGACAGCCAGCACCACTGCAACGAATGTTTACCCGGCGTCACCTTCAGCGCTTGGTAACCACGCGCGGGCGCCGTTGCGCTGGCGTTAGGCAGTACCTGGCCATCCACATGGGTGGCCAGCAGCAAACGGTGCACGGCGATACCCGCTTCGCGGGCGGTGTAGGTGTTGAAATAAATCAGCGCGGCGGCGGGCGCCTGTTGGGAAAGGTCATACGCGGGCATTACCGCAGGGTTGAACTCGCCCTGGTAGCCGCCGTAATTAAACCCGGAACACCCGGCAAGCATGCCGCTGAGCACCAGCAGGCAAAAAGCGTTTTTCATCGGCAACCTATGTTTGAAAAGTGAGGCTAGCGGGCGCATGCCCCACGTCTTCACTTGGAAAATACAAGCCCCGGATTAAACCCGACAACGGCAAAACCGGCGACCCTTAATTGCCTCGCGCCAACGTGCCCAAAAAACGCAAATTTCCCACAGCTCGCGTCCATGCCTGTAACCTTGCCGCCGCGCTTTCGCCACGCCTATAGTCGTTTCGTCGTTGCCAACTCAACGACCGGGTTTGACCGCCCGACGCCCAGGCGCATGGCGCCACCATCTCTGAAAGCAGGCGCTTTTTTTATGCCTACGCTTTTAGCTATGGCGGCTGTGCGCGGGACACCTTCGGGTGTGCCGGAGTTCCTGGGTCCGGTCGGTCAACCTGCGTACAGCTGCCACCCTATTCGTTTGACCGCGAACGGTGACAGCTCCTTACCTTTCCAGGAGTAACACCGTATGAACCAACAAACCGCTGTAACCCAAGCCAGCACCTTCTGTATCCCCGATGGCCTCCCGCTGTTTTCCGTCAACGCGGGCGTGCCCGTCAGCGATGCGCTGGAGCAGTCGGCCATTTTGCTCGGGTGCGTTGAACACCTGGTGCTCTGCCGCGACTCCATGGACGCGGACAAACACACCACCGTTCTGCAATACCTCTCCGAGCTGTCCAAAGCGCTGGTAAATGCCAGCCGTTCTGCGGCGTAGGCAACGTTATGGGTCGCGCCTGACCGCGCGACCTTTGCTCACAGTACCCCCGGCACTCTTTTCGCCCGTTGCATCACATCCCCAGCTGCGCCACTTGAATCGCCCTTGGCGTGCGCGTCTAATCCGCCCCACCTGCCCTGCTCGGACCCATCCGCAATGTCACTCTCCTCGCGCCTTGGCGCCGTGCTTATGCTCTGCGCCAGCCTATTGCCGGCTTCGTCGTTTGCTGCCGATTGCCATGCGTTTGAAAGCGAAACCGTCACCCTCACCGGCACGATTTACCCCGACACCTTCCCCGGCGCCCCCAGCTTTGAAGACCTGACCACCGGCGACCACGCCGAGGTCGGCTATTACCTGGCCGTGCCCGAGCCGCTGTGCATGACGGCAAACGATGAATTTGAAGTCAGCGACGACCAGCGTCTGGATTACCTGCAACTGATCCTCGACCAAAAGGGCTACGACACCCTGCGCCCCTACCTAATGGCCGAGGGCAAAATCACCCTCAAAGGCACCATCACCGGCGCCATCAGCGGCCACCACCACACGCCCCTGCTGCTGCAAGACGTCGAGTTCGTCAGCGGCACGCCGGCCGCCCCGGTGGACTGCGACGTGCTGGCCGAAAACGCCTCGCTAGACCCACTACTGCCCAACCCGCTGCCGGGGAAAATCATCGGCGAAGAGCGCCTGTACTTTCACACCGCCCCCAACGAAAGCTGCGGCAAAAGCAGCGCCTATATCGTGCCCGGCGATGTGGTCACCGTGACCAATATGCACAGCTTCGGCTGGGCCGAGGTCAGCTACACCAACAAAAAAGGCCAAGCGTTCAGCGGCTGGGTAAGACAAGGCCAAGTCATCATCAACGGCGAATAACGCCCGCTTGTTGCGCGTGCGCACGGCACCCCCAAAAGCAGCCGCCATGGCCGTAGGGTGTGCTGCGCGCACCACGCGCTCTTGCCGTTAACACACCGGTACCCATGGCACACAAAAGTGGCACAAAGCACAGGCCAGGCGTGATATCGACCGGGTGTATGGGGTGCTCGACGTGCTCAACGGCCCTTGAGCCGTGGTGGTAAAGCGGTGAGGTAATTGCGCAAAATACCGCACTCGCGTTTCCCACACGGACGTCCACCATGCGCCACTTGCTCCTGCTGCTCTTTCTCCTCGGCGCCGCCCACGCGCACGCCGATAGCACCGCCACCAACGCCACCGAACTGCGCGACATCCTGCGCGGCACCGCCAAGCCGGCCGAGTTGCACGAGGTTCGCCCTTTAAACGGCTGCGGGCCCAACGGTTGCCTGGTGGATATCGAGCCGCTGCGTATCTGGCTTGAGGCAGGGCGACTGGAGCAGCTCGATGGCACACCGCTGCGGTTGCGCGAGATGGGCACTGACTTGCCAGAACTCGACTTGTCGCCGCTAGGCGCCTACCGCGTTAGCACGGGCGGAAAAACCTGGGGCATGTGCCTGGAATTCAGCCACAGCGGCATCGGCAAAAGCGGCGTGCACCAACGTTGGAGCAGCCTGGTGCTGGTGCCGTTTAAAAACGCCAAACCGGGGCCAGACGCTTACCGCATCGTCGGCTATTGGACCGGCTGCGACAGCCTGCAAGTCGGCAGCGAGCCCGGGCAGGTGCTGCTGCCGGTAGTCAGCCAACAGCACGAGCATGGCCTGCAGGTTCTCAACTACCCCTGCAGCGCGCAAAACTGCACAGCGCAGCCGGGCAACATACAGGTGAGCGGCGAGCCCGCCGCCGAGGTTGGCACCCTGCAACTGCACACCCAGGCGCCCTAAAAAACCGCCGACAATTATCGAGCGCTTCGCCGCGCTGCGCTGTCTGCATCCCAACGCTTCCCACAATAGGCCGCCCATGCTGCTTGCCAACAACTACGTCGTTCGCCACCCCTCCGCCGGCCTGCTGTTTGTGCAACTGCTTGGCGTGCTGCTGTACCCCTGGATGGAAGACACCCCGCTGGGCCGCGCCCTGTTTGGCGCCTTTGGCTTAGTGGTACTGGGCCTGGCCCTGCACGTGGTTAAACGCAGCTCAGCGCAAACCTGGGTGGCGGTGCTGCTGGCACTGGCGGTGTTTTGCCTGTCGGTACTTGACCAACTGGTGCCCACCACCGGCCTGGAACTGACCATTTCCCTGCTCGAAGCGCTGTTCTACTTCTACGCCGCCATCAGCCTGATCCGCTATATGAACGCCGACCACCGCGCCACCACCGACGAGCTCTACGCCGCCGGCGCGACATTCACCCTACTGGCCTGGGCCTTCGCCCACCTCTACACCTTCTGCCAACTGCTACTGCCCGGCAGCTTTGGCGCGCTGATCAACCCCGACGCACTGCGTAGCTGGATGGAGCTGCTATTTCTCAGCTTTACCACGCTGTCTGGCGTTGGCCTGGGCGACATCATCCCGCTCACGCCGATGGCGCGCTCGCTGGTGATGATCGAAGAATTTGTCGGCGTGATGTACCTGGCGCTGGTGGTGTCGCGCTTGATTGCGCTAACGGTGATCAAACGCTAGGGCGCGGTCCATTGCTGGCCAGCGCTTTATCCACCAACCGCTGCACCCACCCGGCATCGTGCTTATTCACCACGCCATAGCGATCGGGCGGATAAAACATCCAGTGGTGAGCCACCTCAGCCAAATGCTTCAGCTCATCAGCGGTCAGCCTATACGGGGTAGTAACCATGGGAATCGGCGCGCCGCTAAAGTGCTGGCCAAGGGAAATATTTGTACCCGGCGCAAAGGCAACGGTCAGCTCTTCACCCGGCTGCAGATGGCTGTGCGCCTCCGGCATCTGCCCTTCCCGGGAATAGCTAAAGTCCCCCGCAAACCCCTTCTTCACCACCAACCAATACCCCGCTGTGGTCTTGGCCAACACCCACTGCGCCACCCCACTGTCTTGCACACTCTTAAGCTCACCATCGGCCCACAGCGTCAGGGTGTTGCAATCCGGGTCATAGCTGTTGGCCCACACACTAAAACCCTCGACCAACGTATGGCGCTCCACCTCAACCACACCCGCCTCCGGCATGCGCTGCCAATAACGCGTAGTCGGGTCGTGCTTATCACGCCAGTAATTGCGCAGCGCCCAGGCCGCGGTAAACAGCACCGTCACCACCGCCAACCAAGCAAAGGAGTCGCCAATAATGCGGTCGACATCCAAACCACCATCGAACACCGCCTGATAGAGCAATAACCCCAGCAAAAACGCCAAACCCGGCAGCATCGGGCCAAAGCACAACGGCGGCAGCAACACCGACAGCCAACTGAACTGATGCACCACCCCATACTGCTTGGCCCAGGCCAAATGCTCAGCCGACATCGGCACCTGCTCACGCGGGGCAATATGCGGGTCGGGCGTATGGAAGCGGATATACCGCGCGTACAGGTCGTCAGTCATAGGCTAAGTCAGTGGAGGAGCGTGATAGATAAACAACACAAGCGCCTTACAAATCCAGATTCAACACCTCATGGGCGCGCTCACCAATAAAGCCCCTTAACCACTGCGCATGAAACTCCATCTCCGCCAATGGAAACCGCATACCCAGCCGATGCTCAACCACCTTGCCCCCAGGCCCGGTAAACGCCACCTGAAAGTGCCCCGAGGTGTCATAACTGGCCATTAAATAAGGCCTGACACTGAGAATGTCGCTAAAGGGCACCTGCACCTCAACCGGTTTGCGCAGCGGCCGGGTTTGCGTAAACGTAAACAACTGCTGCGCCCCATCAAACGTAAACGCCAACACCCGCGGCGCCGAAGCCGCCCAGCGCAACATCCCCGCCGCCAACAACGCCGTACCCAACAACGGCGCGTAAAACCACGGATCGGTAAGGCTCTGCATAAACGTCAGTGGCACCCCCTTTAACGCCTCCACCGCCGTAATCAACAACAGCGTTAACCCATACACCGGCAAGGTCACCACCAACACAAAAACAAACGCCACCGCAGCTAGCGAGTTGCCGCCGCCAGGAGGGAGTTCGCCGGTGTATTGCCAGATGGGCGGGTGAGTAGTTTTACATTCGGTATGGCAGCTCATGGTCAACCTTAGGCACAGGACACAACGCTAAACCAATCGACCAAGCCCGCTGAAACGAAGCCAGATTTACCGCCGGAAAACAAAAAACCTACGCACTGCACGTAGGTTTTTGTTGGCTACCGCTCAACGATCACGGCAAGGACGGAACGCTACAATTACAAGCCTTGCCACCCACCTGCATACGACACAACAGCTCACAGATGTCATCGGCACTGGCAGTAAAGCTAGTTAGCGAACCAGCAAGAAGCATAAATGAAAGAAAGACTACTTTTTTCATAAAACACCTCAAATTATGGAAATAACGCGTGATATTGGTTGGAATCGTGAACGGACTCAAACCGCGCAAAAACCAAACCAACAACTCCAATTTGAAACACACTGAACGGCATCGCCAGCAGAACGGGATGATCCAACGGCGGAAGCTGCTTAGGTTGCCAAGGGAAAAATCGGTGGAAATCGAAAATGAACGGGTAGCTAGAGACTTACAACAAATTAATTCATCCCAATTCCCCTCTTAAGCTTGCTTACCGCTACGGCTTTGGCTATTAAGAATCCTTAAGGGGACGGATTTATTAAACGACTCTAAAACACCATCTATTAGTGAACTAGAGCAGACAAATAAACCCGCCCCCTTTTTGGTCCAAAGTGTCATAATCGAAGTGACTGTCCCAACTGCCTAACCTGTCCCTTTTAGACCATTAACTTACCCAGGAAATGTAATCTCCATCTAAGTAATATATTCCCTCAAGCCTTCCTGAAATTTCTGGTAGCTCGAGAAGAGAATCTGAAACATATGAAAAAGGAAATCCGTTCCTTAGCTCTTGAGCTCTTGCAGAATAGTCTGCCCAACACGGCTCAACCATCCCATTCCAGAATGTAACAAACGAGCCATCTTCAAGAAGAATGACAGGCTTTAAGTACTCAACTTCCCCACCGCCATCCCAGTACAGATAGCCCAAGTAACTAGAACCATCCCCCCCAACAAAACTAGCACGAACGACTATTTGAGCGTCAGTACACGCTTCCTTATCAAGGAGAGGGCGGACTGTTAACTCATCTTCCGCAGACTCATCCATAGGGAAGTACCAAACACCAAAACAAGTAAGATCATAGATGGTTAATTCATGTATCTGTTTATCTGTCATACCTGCATGCCTGAATAAGCTAAATAAGCTTCTAGGAAAAGGGGACGGATTTATTAAACGACTCTAAAACACCACCTAGTAGTGAATTAGAGCAGCCAAACAAATCCGTCCCCTTTTTGCCGCAAGCAACACGCTGAGGACGAGCCAGGCCAGCAACAGCAGGCCCAGCCAGGGCAGCGGATTATATGGGTTCAGCGCGGTCATGGAGCTGAATTTCATTGATAAGACTCATAATAAGCTGACGATCAGAGTCGCTTTTAGCAGTCCTATTAAGCACAGGAATCAAGTAATACAGCAGCAAGCTTGCATCAGAAGCACTTATTGGCAAGCGCTCCTTAACTCGGTCCAGAAAATTCCTTACGGACATAAATGAGGCAAACGCCTCATATCCTCTTGCGTCAGAGAAAGGCAATTTCCTGAAGTAGTACTGAGCCAGTCGCTTCTGATCGGATCGTTTCCATGAACGATGGGGGATCAATAGCAGAGCCTCACCATAATCTACTGACTCTAATGGGTATTTGGTCATCAACCACTCAGCAGCCTGCTCAGAACCCATTTTTGCGAGCTGCGCACATAGCAATTTCTGTCTTTCATTCATAACCTAAATAAGCCTCAGCACTCTAAGATCATGCATAAACAACTCCACCTCACCTAAGGGAATGCCGAACAGAATACTTTCAATGCTATTTTCTTTGAGCTGCTCAACTATAATTTCACGAGCACTAAAACACCAATCCTTATTCCAGCCACCCGACATGACAAGAAGTATTACTCGCCACATAAGCTGCTCCACAGGACGCACAAAAGAATGCTCAAATTGATAATCCACATATGCCATTATCTGCTCATGACTTCAACCCTTCGTCGCGGCGTGATCTCGACATCCTTCATAGTAACAGTCCAAGGCCCACATCTTCAGGGCCTCATAAGTTAAACGCTCTTCGTGCAGCATATTTCAATCCTTTTTTACGAAAAGACGAAAAGAGCGACTCTAAAACACTACCTGTTAACGAATTAGAGCAGACAAATAAATGCGTCCCCATTTTGATTTGAGTTATTACTCCGCGGCGTTTGTGTGCCCCACTAACCGCGTCCGATCACTTCAACAGCGGCACATTATCCAACGCACAATTACGCTCCAACGATGGCGCCGGCGTTTTAGCCAAACGTTCGCCCGTGTCCATGTCGACGATATTCACAAAGCAACCGCCCAATTGACCAGGCTCATCAACGATGCCGCCTCCAATCACATAACGAGCGCCAGGCTTAAACTCACTCACGAACTGCACCGTACAACTGCGGTTAGCATTCGCCTATCTGTGCTTTAGCTGAAGAAATTTCTATAGGCCGTCTCCACCCTTACAGAAACGTCATCAGGCTTGAAAGCCAGATTCTCCAATGCAGCCACTTCAATAGATAACAAGGGATTCGCAACTGCAAGTGACTTCAACCCGCACTGTTGGCGAACCTTAAAAATTGCGAAAACCTCCAAAGGCAGCAGATCAAAAGGTGGGTTTTTGAACTCAGGGTCCCAAGCCCCACCCTTATCTTCGGAGTTAGCTAAGTGATATTGGCATACCTCGTCCAGTACACCGGCAAGCCTTTGCTCATCTGCCCAACTGTCTATCACTTTCTTGTAAATGCCGAGATCCATAGACTCAATCAGGGCAGGTGCACTCCCACCCGAATAGACAGATTAGAGCCACAGCATGAAAGGTTCGAATCGACGCCCTTTGAGATAGCCGGGATCAACAGCTCCATCAACAGTTAGCATCCCGACAAGCACATCGGCGACCGACTCTGCTAGATCATGCCTATCCGCAGCAATGAAACCTGCAAGTAAGCAACCTGCATCGCTCAACTGATTAGTCAGATTCGGGGCGTTTCTAATGCCTTGAAGAAAGCTCGTATTAGAAAAGGTCTTAGCTCTGAGCATTAGCACCCAATAGCGGTAAATCATCGCGCGGGATACTTCCTCCCAGCCAGAAATATCACCGGCACAAATAGAAACCTCTCCCTGTATACCGTGAAAAACTGCAAGTATCCCCAATGAATCAGATACATTGCCCAACCCCTCCAAGGAGTCACAGGCAAGATCCTCTTCAAGGTACTCAAGCTCTTGAGCCACCATCCCATCCGACTGAGACAGCCAGTGCCGATGCTGCTCTAGGATTCCTTCTATTTTTTTCATTCTGGTACGCCCCATCAGTCAATTACGCGCCCAAGGTGAGACCCGCAATACTTCACCCTGTAGGTCAACGCCGATCAAATTACCACTCACATTTTCAGGGGCACGCCTGAACTCCTGAAGCATCTGACTAGCCTGCTGCTGCTGCTCTGCCACGCTGATGCTCTTGTAACGACCTTGTCGACTAGCTGCCTGACCCAGAACATCCCCGATGAACGTCGTCATGTTCTGCTGTCGTACAGAAAGATCTCCCACATTCCCCGTTCGCGAAGTTTTTACTTCAGTGAACGCGAGACGGCCATCCGGTGTACGGCTGACAATGTCGATACCGTTACCACTGCGGTTCTGCACAGCGAAGATGTCAGTGTGGTTGTTGTCACGCAAGAAGACCTTGGAGATATCTTCACCTAGGTCACCAACCTGCTGATTGGTTAGGCTCTATTAAAATTTGTCAAAAAAGCGTTTTTGATATATTCAGTAAGATCGATAATGTCTTCATACGCTACTGGTCCAAACTCAGGCTCATATTTTGCCATAAATTGATTTGGTGCCAGATTCAACTCCAAGGCACGACTCTTAACCTCAAATAAGCGACTAGGCTCTATGGTCCAGTTCATGCCTGGAAGCCTATCTCGCTTATGCCCATCCAGAGCCCACTTAACCCTTCCCTCATAACTTTCAACTGCAGATTTCAAACGTAGGATTAGCTCTGGTTCTTCGACCTTAAATCGAAACGAAACCGTCGGCGGATGGCTAGACTGATCTTTTATCACCCACAAGCCATGCTCTTTAATACTGTATTGACTATTCACACACTTCCGCCATTCGGTCTCGGCAAGGGACTCGATGAACTCCAGAAGCATCCAACTCTCTTGCTTTAAATCTGAATCGGTCATTACAACCCCTTAAATTGACGAGAAAATAATGCCGACTAGGCAATTGTTCTCCCTTCCAAATCGCAAAACTCAACTTCATAACCTTTAACCGGTAGAGCATACACTTCAATTATAGCGCCCCGCATACCGGCCTAAAGCCCAGCTCCTGGTATATCCTCGGTCAACACAACGGCGTCAAAAAGCGAATAATCCATTCCCCACTTCATTTAATCACTCCAATTTGGAAAGTTGTGGGGACATCTCGCCACTTCTAAAAGTTAGGGATTAGTAGTGCCACCGCACTGCGCATACTGAGTGTAATAATAGTCCGGTACTGCAGTCGCTCTAGTGTTGACCCCGATATAAACGTATTTGGTTCCAACCTCTAACTTAGGCTTTCCTTCCAGAGTAAACCCACGATTTCCGCAAAGCCTCGCTGCCTTCAAACTAATAATTTCAATTTTATCTTCTTCAGTTTGAGGTCGTTCTTTTTTGAATGGGGCGTGAGAATTAATCCAGTAACGCCCTGGGGAGACCTCACGGTAACTACAACCGGAAAGTAGGCAAGCAAGACATGCAACCCAAGCGATATACTTATCCATTCAAACACCCCTAGAGTTAATATAGCGGAGTCTCCACCAGAAAATTCAGAACCATCAAATTTCTAATTATTTACGACAGTGATAGAGGCTAAAATATCGCCCAATCACTTTCTAGCCCCCAAAAAGTTAGCAAACCATGCGCAATCTAACTTTATCCTTGACGATGAATAATATTTTCATCGGTCAAAATTACCTCTGCCGCCAAAATCTCAAAAGCAATATTTTCACCCATAAATTGGATACTAAAGTGCCTCATTATTGGAGGCGTATGGGTGTATAGCGCACGCCAGGCGGCCTGGCTGGCGCTAACCCAGTCAGACTTAGTAAATTCAGTAAGCACACCCAATCTAAACTCATCGGACTTCCCAGCAAACTCAAAAAACATACTCCCAGGAAATGGCATTTTCAAAAATGAATTAACACGCTTAAACAGCAACCCTCTTTTTAGATTTAATACCTCATCTTGCGAATCCTCTATAAGCTCCCGCTCATATTCGATTTCCAAGAGCAAATCAACGCCTTCATACCTGCAAGAAACCTTCGTCTCGCCATAACCTGGCAACCACTCGTAGGGATTTAGTATCAACTTCGGCTTGCTAATTTTCATGATCGCACCGACTTTCAGAAAAGGGACGGCAAAAAGGAGAAAAGGGATGACTTTATTAAACGAGTCTTAAAGACCAGCCATTAGCGATTTAGAGCAGATAAATAAATCTGCCCTCCTTTCTGAACGATTAAATCAGGCCAAGCTCCCGCAACTGTCTCTTACTCGCAAACTCTAATCCACCGATCTTAACCCTAGATCCATCTGAATAATGGGAGTACCCACAGACATTGCACTGACAAGCCAACAATCCATTATGCTTACCTATAAAAGCGCGCATTCCCTCAGACTCACATTTGGGGCATTTTTCGTCAACTTCGACAGTTGCCAACTCCTCAATCGTATCGCGTAAAAATCTCGCGATCGAATCTACATCTCTGGCCTGACGTTCCGAAATAATTTTCTTGAAATTAATTAAATCACTCACCTTAAAGGAAGAGTATTCAACTGGAATCTCCCTCTCATCTAATTTTGCAAGGCTATGGAACCCATAGACCGAAAACGGCTCACCCGCGAGGTACTTATGGTTACTTCTCATCCAACATAGTATTACGTCAAGAACTTGGCTCGAAGGTGTTTCGTCACTCAGAGTTTCCACTACCGACTGGAATTCATGCCATATTTTTACGGGTAGAGTACGCATCAGTTGCCCACCTTAACTGGGAAGGTTGTAATTAAATTCCCTGCTTTATCGGTAAATACCTTTATCACAGACGTAGGAACGCCGCCATCTTTCAATGTAGTAGTGCCAATAGTCCGCCCTACATCAACCGTTCTTACAAATTGGCCGTCTGGTAGCGCTACAACCGGAGACTTTACGACAGAACTGCTCTGTAGTATGCCTTTCAGATCATTCGGAGCGATGGTAAACACGGAGCGCGAATTGGAAATTTCTCTATTGAAATGCCCATCTATAACATGATCGAAACCCGCAGATACGGCATTGCCGTTTTCACGAAGCGGGGTCGTTTTCGTGCGACCATTGGCAATGTTTACACGCGACTGTACTCGACCTGGGATCTGAGTAGCAGCTTCGCCTGTCGCTTTTGCACCAGACAGTTTGAATGGACTTTTAACTCCCGCAGCAACTACAGCAATACTCACAAGAGACAACACACGCTCTGCGGTACCCGGCGTTTCGCCAGTAACTAAGTTTTCGCCACCGAAAACTTTATATGTCAAACACAGCACCGAACCATCGCATCCTGCGTTATACAACTCAATTGCGTTTTCCTTCAGGAGTTGATTGACCCTTACTAACTGCTGCTGTTCTTCTGCATACGCTTTATCAGAGAGACTTCTATCAGCCGGCGCCAGCATCCACTCCAAGCCATTGATGGTCGTTTTCGACTTATCCGTCACCACGCAATAACCAGTCGGTGATATGACGCAACGAACCACATCACCGGGCTCAGTATCTACAGTTACTTGAACTACAGACATATCCGGAGCTAGGTCGCTGCCATAGTGAGCGGCAATACTTTCGCCCTTCTCCTCTAACGCCTCAATAGTTTTCTTTTTGCTTTCACAGGAGTCCGTCTGAGCTGACTCCCCTCCACAACCTAGCGCGTACTCTTCTCTAACTTTAATTAAATATAATTTTTCATCTTCCCTGAGATGATTGTTAGCCGCCTCAATCTGCGCCGCATTAGCCGCTACCGCAGCCTCCCCTCCCGCAGCCGCGGTAATACCGGCTACCAACGTTCCAATCAAATTCAGCCGATTCTGTTTTTCTGAATCGGTCATACCCGAAGCAGTTTCGTCTTTGAGCTTGTCGAGTAGGTTGTTGAGGATGACGCTGGCACTTGCGCCAATTGCGCCGGCGCTACAGTTTTGGTTTTGCGCAGCCGCGCCGGCACAGCCGACAACGGCATGCAGTGCGGTACGAGCCGTTTCAGAATCCAGGTCGTCAGCAATGCGCTTGACTTGCTCGGCCGCCAAACTCTGCAAGTAGTTAACGGCAGCCCCTTGCAATAACTGCGAACCGCCGCCGGTAACATTGGCTCCGGCTGCACCGCTTAGTGCAGATACCAACGTGCGTCCGACACCGCCCATTTCCCACGTCTTATTGGCATCTACGGTGTATTGCAGTTGATCAATGACGGCTTGGTTGCGCTCGCTTTCAGGTTTGGCTTTTTCTGCTTCGAGCTTTCTTTTGGCATCGGCTGATTCGTAAGCACGCTGTTCGAGGAACGTGCCTACGTTGCGTACAAACGCCTCAGTAATTTCAAAGCCCGCTTCGATCTCTTTGCGGTCGAAGATCGGTTTCAGCGCGTTGCTGCCGTCTTTGTCGCTTGAGACATCGCGGTCGATGCTCGCCACGGCCTCATCGGTGGTTTGATTGGTTAGCTGCTTTTGCTTTTCAGCATCGGTGATGGTGATCGTGCCGCCGCTGATGCCGCTGTGGGTTGTGCTCTTCGCATCATCACTGGCGCTAAGCACAATTGGCGTGGTCGCAGTGGCGCCGGACTCATACTTTGGCTTGCCATCGGCAGCCTTGATGACGTTGCCGTTCGCGTCATGCGTTTCGCCGGTGTAGCCGCCACTTAGGCTGATGCTGGTGGCGTCGTACTCCGCTTTGTTTTTGATATCTGAGTGCGTCAGGGAGCCAGTGGTGAGGCTGTTTTTGCCATCGGTAACGGCCTTGTCGGTGCTGGCGATCACGGCGCCTTTCAGGTCGGTGTTGCCACCTACGGTGATGTCAAAACCTTTGTCGCCGGCCTTGATGCCCGACTGCTGAGTGACGCTTGCATACTCACTGTCGATTTTCTGCTGACCGAAGCTAGCCGTACCACTGCCTACCGGAGCGCCATAGCAGAATGGCGGGATGCACAGGCTGACCCCAACGCTGGCATTGGTTTGCTTGGACTTATAAGTACTGGTGTCTTGCACGCTCTCGATGTTGAGGTCGCCGCCGACGTTGGCGACGACTTGGTCGCCACGGGCAATGGCACCTTTGAGGTTGGTGTCTTCACCGGACCAGAAGCCGAGCGAGTTGCCTGCCTGAATGGTGGTTTGGGTCCAGGCCACGTCTGAACCATCGGCATTGCCGCGCGACTTATTGGCAGCCAGGTCGATGGTGAAACCGTTTTGCTCACCAAACAGTGCGAAACCTACGCCCACACTCCAACCTGAGCCGGCATTTTTGCTGTGCTGTTCAGCGGTGTTTTGCGCCGCCAGTAGGTTGATGTCGCCGCCAGCTTTTAGCGTGGCATCTTTGCCCGCGCTAATTTCGCTGCCGACCACGGTGAGGTCGCTGTCTTTACCGGCGCCACTGGCGGTGATGTTGACGTTGCCACCCGCTGCCACGGTGCTAGCAACCACGTTTTGGCCGGATTGGGTGCTGCTACTGCTGCCCTTGTCGTTACTGAGATTGACGCTGATTTTTAGGCCCGTAAGGCTGTCTGTCCCCAGCGTATTGGCAGCGTCATAGGCACGCTGCGCATCCATCGCGATATTCACAGCGGCCAACGCTTTGAGTCGCGTGTCCCCTGTGCTCTGCGCCGCTTCCCCCATGTTTTTAATACTGCGCACCGCATCCACAATCGGAATGCTCACCGAGCCGCCGAGGGCGGTGCGGCTGGAGCTCTGTTTCTGGGTTGAGCTAAGGGTGTCGTAGCCCGCTTCGATATCAACCTGTTTGCCGATGATGCTGATGTCGCCGGAAGGCGCAACCACTTGGCTGGCGACCTGTTTGTAACGCTCGCCAGCTTGAAGCTGGACGTCGCCGCCCAACGACGCAATCTGGCTGCCGGTTTGCGTGGTGGCGCTGTTCTGGTTGGTTTCTTTAAGGCTGGCAACGCCCGTGGCGCCTTGGTACCAGTTGCCGATTTCACCGGCGTTTTTGCTTTTCGATTTGGCGCTGGACGTGCTGACGCTCTCGCCGCTCACCACACTGAGATTGCGCCCAGCGTTCACGCTAATGTCGTCGTCCGCCACCAAGGTGCTGGCGCGCACGGTGGTGTCGCGGCCGCTGCTGACGTCGATGCTGCCGCCACTCAAGGTGCTGCCAACCTCTTGTACGGTTTTTTGCTCGGCGCCTTTGCCTTTGTTTTCTAGGGTGAAGGAGCCGTTGGTGGCCAGGGAGTCCGTCAAGTGCCAGTTGAGTTTGTTGGATTTGCTCGCTTGGCTGCTTTGTTGGCTTTGCTGGGCGGTGCTGATAGCTACGTCGCGGCCCGCGACGAGGATAAGACTCTTCTCGGCCCGGACAGCAGCCGCCCGTAAAGTGATGTCGTTGTCAGCAACCAACTGCAGGCTTTCGCCGTTCACGCTGGTGCTGGTAAGGCTGGTGTTGGAGCTGCTTTTGTTACTCGACTTGCTGGAGAACAGGCTGCTTTTGGACTTCGCGCCGGCTTGGCTGGCGCTGTTTTCGGCGGCGTCGAGCACGATGTCGTGGCCGGCATAGAGGGCGACGGCTTTGTCGCTGCTGAGCTCTGCGCCACGGGAGGTGATGTCGTTGTTGGCGACCAGGGTCAGGTCACTGCCAGCCGTAATGGTCGATGACACGGCCTGATTATTGGAGCTCTCGGACATGGAGCTCTTTTTCTTGGAGCCGAACAGACCACTGCTCTTTTTCATCTTGTACGAGTAACTGTAATCCTCGTTTTGCGCGGCCT
>CAZIWV010000042.1:0-37424 GCA_964543145.1 uncultured Pseudomonas sp. | reverse complement strand
AGGACACCGCCCTTTCACGGCGGTAACAGGGGTTCGAGTCCCCTAGGGGACGCCAATTTATCCGCTTTGCGGACTTTTGAAGGGTCATTCTTTACGGAATGGCCCTTTTGTTTTTTCGGCTAGTGGGTGTGTCGGCGCGTATCGGTACCACCCATTGGGCTTCGCTGCGCTCACCGCACGCGGACCGACCTAATCTACGCATTCACAGCGTTTATCCATCGCGCACGCATCCACCCTGATTGCTAAACTGCCGCCTCGCGTAAGGGAGGGGATGTATGAGCTGGGATCTGCCAACACCATTTGTGATCGACCTGCAGGTAGGCGCCGACGATATCGACGGCCTCGGCCACGCCAACAATGCCGTGTACGTCAGTTGGCTGGAGCGCTGCGCCTGGCGCCATTCGCAGAGTCTGGGTTTAGATCTGGTTGAGTACCGCCGTCTCGATCGCGCCATGGCGGTGGTGCGCCATGAGGTGGATTACCTGGCCAGCGCCTACGAAGGCGAGCAGCTGCAGGTAGCGACCTGGATTATCGAGTCCGATCAAAAGCTGCGTATGAGCCGGCACTTCCAGCTGATTCGTCCCGCCGATGGCGTCACGCTGCTGCGAGCCAAAACCACCTTCGTGTGCATCGAGCTAAGTACCGGCAAGCCCAAGCGCATGCCGCCAGAATTCCTCGAAGGCTACGGCCCAGCGGTAATCAATCGCTAACGGTTATGGCGCCTGCGTATCGGTCGGCGAGAGGAATACGCCGGTATCGTCGACCACAATCTTGAACTCGCGGGTTTCCCCTGGGGTAAATACTGCGGACTGCACCGTCGCCGGCATATCACTGACGCAATACCCCGAACCACCGCGCGACACGCTGATCGCTACTTCCCCTGGCGGCACGTCGACGGCAATCGATTGCTTGGGCGATAGCTGCGCCACCAATTGGTTTTGCACATAGAGATCCACCTCGCAGGCGTTGGGTGCCATGTTGTCGCGGCTGACCACCAAGCGCGCCATGGCTTCGCTTTCGCTTACGGTGGTGCTCAGCGGCACATCCGGCGCGGGCACCAGCGATTCGGCATTGGCACTGGTGAGGCAGACCAGGCAGGCAGCGGCCAGAAAAAGTGGGGGAGTGTGCATAGATGGCGTCCTTTCATCGGGTTCTATGGGGTGTGACCGCCTGATCGCCGATGGAATTCAGACTGAATGTCGTGCCTTGCCCCGCGCGGGCCCCTACACTAGCCGCCTTTTTCGCCCGCTCTAAAGAGAAACCGCTATGCAGATCGCCCTGGCGCCCATGGAAGGCTTGGTCGACGAAATCCTCCGCGATGTGCTTACCCAAGTGGGTGGCATCGACTGGTGCGTCACCGAATTTATCCGTGTCAGTGAGCGTCTGCTGCCTGCCTCGCACTTCCACAAAATGGCCCCCGAACTCAGCGATGGCGCGCGTACCAAAGCCGGTGTGCCGCTGCGCGTGCAGTTGTTGGGTTCCGATCCGGTGCTGCTCGGCGATAACGCCGCGTTGGCCTGTGAATTGGGCGCGCCGGTGATGGACCTTAACTTCGGTTGCCCGGCCAAAACCGTGAATAAATCCCGCGGTGGGGCGGTGCTGCTGAAGGAGCCTGAACTGCTCCATGCCATCGTCAGCGAAGTGCGCCGCAGCGTGCCGGCGGCGATTCCGGTGACGGCGAAAATGCGTTTGGGCTATGAAATTCCCGACTTCGCCCTCGACTGCGCGCGGGCTCTGGCCGATGGTGGTGCCGCGCAGATCGTCGTGCACGCGCGCACCAAGCGCGACGGCTACAAACCGCCCGCGCATTGGGAGTGGGTGGCGCGCATTCAGGAGGTGGTCGATGTGCCGGTGTACGCCAATGGCGAAATCTGGAGCGTTGACGATTGGCGCCGTTGCCGGGAAATCAGCGGCGCCGAAGACATCATGCTTGGTCGTGGTTTAGTCGCGCTTCCCGACTTGGCTCGGCAGATTGCCGCCGCCCGTGCCGGTGAAGAAATAGTGCCGATGACCTGGGCCGAACTGATGCCGCTGCTGCAATCGTTCTGGCTGCAAGCACGCGGCAAGCTCTCACCGCGTTATGCGCCGGGGCGCCTGAAACAGTGGTTGGGCCAGTTAACTCGCAACTACCCGCAAGCCATGGAATTGTTCAGCCAGATTCGCCGAGAAAGCGATTGCACGCGCATCGATGCGCTCTTGCACGTCAGCGCGCAGACGAGCGAGCGCGGGATGCGAACCGCCTGAGGCCCGTAGGGTGTGCTGCGCGCACCAAGCGATATCCGCGTTAACTTGATGATGCGCGTAGCACACCCTACAAGCGCTATTTCGCCCAATCCGCAGGCGCAAAAATTTTTTAGTGCCGTTTATCGGTTGCCCTTGAAAGCCATCAGCCAGTCACTATCTAGGGGTTACGGGATGCCGAAGTCGGGTCTCGGATTTAACCTTTTGCTGATATTCAGGAGAGACACATGAGCACTGCATTTTCCCTCGCGCCACTGTTCCGCAGCTCCGTTGGCTTCGATCGTTTCAACGATCTGTTTGAAGCCGCGCAACGCAATGAACAGGCCAGCACCTACCCACCCTACAACGTGGAAAAACATGGTGATGACCAGTACCGCATCGTCGTCGCTGCAGCCGGTTTTCAAGATGAAGACCTCGATCTGCAAGTTGAGCGCGGCGTGCTGACCGTTAGTGGTGGCAAACGTGCTGATAGCGCTAAAGACGTCACCTTCCTGCATCAGGGCATTGCCCAGCGTGCGTTCAAGCTGTCGTTCCGTCTGGCTGACCATATCGAAGTAAAAGCGGCGGAATTGGCCAACGGCCTGCTTAGCATCGACCTGGTGCGTGTCGTGCCAGAGGAGGCCAAGGCCAAGCGCATTCCTATTAATGGTGCGCGCCCGGCTTTGAATAGCTAAGGGTTGTAGCGGTAGAACAAGGGCGCCTGATGGCGCCCTTGTCGTTTGTGCCTCAGGGCCGCTGCGCCGCGTGGCTAAGCAGGGCGCGAAACTCCGGCAGCGGCACCGGCCGGCTGTACAGGTAGCCTTGGTAGAAGTGGCAGCCTTCTTTGAGCAGAAAATCCAGCTGATCCTGCTGCTCCACGCCCTCGGCAATCATCTCCAAACCCAGGCTGCGGGCCATAGCGACAATAGCGCGAATAATCTCGGCGTCGTTGGGGTCGTTGGTGGCATCGCGAACAAACGATTGGTCGATCTTCAGCACATCCACCGGCAAGCGTTTAAGGTAGGTCAGCGACGAGTAACCGGTGCCGAAATCGTCCATGGCAAAGGTCACGCCGAGTTTTTTCAGGCGCAGCATTTTGGCGATGGTGTCGTCGATATTCTGGATCACGATGCCTTCAGTAATTTCCAGCTTGAGCATCGAGTTGGGCAGTTGGCTGTTACGCAGGGCACTGGAAACCAGCTCGACAAAGTTGTTCTGGCGAAATTGCAGCGGGCTGATATTCACGCACAGGCTAAAGTTGTCGCCGGCGATCAGTCCGTCATCAAGCAACTGCGCGCAGGCGCGGCAGGCCTCGGCCAACACCCAGCCGCCTACTTCCAGAATCAGCCGGCTTTCTTCCAGCACATGAATAAACTGCGCGGGCGACTGCGGGCCCAAGGTTGGGTGATACCAGCGCAGCAAGGCCTCGGCGCCTATTACTGCGCCGCTGCGGGCATCAACCTGGGGTTGGAAGTGCAGATCGAATTCGCCGCGGATCAGCGCCTGACGCAAGTCGTTTTCTAGGCGTAGACGTTCACTGGCGGCCTCTTGCATGCTTTTGCGGAACATCTGAATGGCATTGCGCCCCGAGTCTTTGGCGCGGTACAGGGCAATATCGGCGCGCTTAAGTAGATCGGCCGGGGTATTACCATGGTCGGGGATCAGGGCAACGCCCATGCTTGGTGTTACTTGCAGGCGATGGTTGTCCAGCAGCATGGGCTCGGCCAGCAGCTTGCGCAGCTTGTCGGCGATTTGCCGCACTTGGCGCATCACTTCCGAGCGTTTGCCTTCCAGGCCGGAGAGCAGTACTACAAATTCATCGCCGCCTAGCCTGGCCACGGTGTCTTCCTGGCGCACGCTGGCTTCCAGGCGTGCGGTGACCATTTTCAACACCGAGTCGCCGACCGGATGGCCGAGTGAGTCGTTGATATGTTTGAAGTGGTCGAGGTCCAAAAACAGCAGTGCGCCGCGTAATTCGTGGCGGGTCAGCAAGGCAATCTGCTGGGTCAAGCGGTCCATCAACAGGGCGCGGTTGGGCAGGTTGGTCAGTGGGTCGTGGTAAGCCAGGTGCTGAATCTGCGCCTGGGCTTTTTTCAGCTCGTCGATATCGCGCGCGGTAAGCAGTAGACAGTCCTGGCCATTAAGGTCGATGGGCTCGACCGACACTTCGACCTGCTTAAGGTGCCCGTCGCGGTGGCGGCCGAGCATTTCCAGGTGATGGACGCGGCCTTCGCGTTCGAGAATTTCCAGCAGGCGCAGGCGCTCGCTGGGTTTGGCCCAAACTTTGAGGTCGGCGGCGGTGCGCCCCAGTACCTCGTCGGCACGAAAACCGGTCAAACGGTAAAAACCGTCATTGACCTCGATGTAGCGCCCGCTGATGCGCTCGGTAATGGTGATGGCGTCGGGGCTGGAGTGAAACGCCTTGGCGAATTTCTCTTCGCTGGCCTTAAGCGCCGCCTGCGCTTGCTGGCGTTCGGTGATATTGCGAAAGGTGGTGGTGATGCACAGCTGACGGTCGACGCGAATAAACCGGCTGGACACCACGCAGGTCAGCTCTTCGCCTGAGCGAGTGAAGTAGCGCGCCTCGATGTTATTCAGCTCTTTCTCCCGGCTCAGTTGCTCAAACAGGCGCAGGCGCAGATCGGTGTCGGCCCAGAAGTGAATGTCCTTGGCGCTTTTGCCAGTGATCTCTTCGGCGGCCCAGCCAAAGGTGCGGCAAAAACTTGGGTTTACTTCAACAAATACGCCGTCGGACACACGCGATACGCAAATTGGGTCGGGGCTGGCCTGGAACAGCGTGGAGAATTTTTCTTCCGACGCTGCCAGGCGTTGTACGCGCAGCACCCGCTCGCTGATGTCCATCAAGATGCCGACCATGCGCAGCGGCTTGTCGTCGCTGTCGCGGTAGAGCTTGGCGGTACTTTCCAGGTAGTGGATTTCGCCGTTGGCGAAGCGCGAGCTATAGGTGATCTGATATTCCTTGCGCTCACCTTCCACTACATCGCGGTAGGCTTGGCGCATGGCGCTTTGTTCGCTTTCAGGAACGCTCTCGAAAAAATCGGCAAAGCTACCGTGGTAAGGCTCGGCATTCATGCCGTGCAACTGTGAGGCACGGGGTGAGCCGTAGAGCATGTTGCTGGGGATATGCCAGTCCCAGGTGCCGAGGTCAGCAGACTCCAGGGCCAGCGACAGGCGCTCACGGCTGTCGCGCAACTCCTGTTCCTGCTGGCGCTGCTGGGTAATGTTGCGCATCGACAGCACCAGGCAGGTGCGCCCATCCAGCTCGATTTTGCCGCCATACACCAGGTTGATGCTCTGCTGGCCATCGCGGCTGTGCAGGACAATTTCCATTTGCTCGATACGGCCATTGGTTTCCAGGTTGTCGAGCATGCGTTGACGGTCGTTGATGTTGTGCCATAGCCCCAATTCTATCGAGGTGCGACCCAGGGCTTGCGCCGCACTCCAACCAAACTGCGCCTCGAAGCCTGGGTTGACCTCAATCATTTCGCCGGAGGGGTAGTCGCTGATTACCACCGCATCCGGGGTGTTGCGAAAGGCTTTGGCGAACTTGTCTTCATTGGCGCGTAAGGCTTGCTCGCCGCGCTTGTGTTCGCTGAGGTCAAGAAAGGTGCTGAGGATAAAGCTCTGCTCTTCCAGCTCGATCAACTGGCTGGACAGGCGGCCGTCGAGCAGTTGCCCGTGCCGAGTGCGCAATTGCACTTCATGGCTAACCGGCTCAACGGTCTGGGTCAGGTCTAGCAGGTATTGTTCGTGCTGGCTCACGTCGGCCCACAAGCCCAGTTCTTTGACGGAGCGGCCAATGCCTTCGGAGCCCCAGCCAAACAGCGTTTCAAAGTGTTGGTTGGCCGCTATGAGTACGTTGTCCTCATAGCGCACCAGCAAAATCACGTCGGGGCTGAGATGAAACAGGCTGGAAAAGCGCTCTTCGGAGGCGCGCAGCGCGTGCTCGCGTTCTTGCTGCTCGGTAACGTCGCGAATCACCCCCATGATGCTTTTCTTGCCATTTTCGCCGCGGTGCAGGCTGCCGGAAATTTCCAGCCAGTGCAGGCTGCCGTCCGGCCAGCGAATGCGGTGGCGAAAGGGACGGTTGGTCGGGGCACCGCCGATGGCGTCCTGAAACAGTTGCTGGACGGTTGCCCGTTCCGCCTCGGGAATCAGCGAAAAATAGTCGACTTGAGTGCGTATCGGGCGGTTAGGGTCCAGGCCGAAAATTGCCTGGGCGCCGCGCGACCAATCGATTCGGCCGGTGTCCAGTTCCCAGTGCCAGGCGCCTAAATGGGCGCCATTAAGGGCTGCGAGTAGCCGCGGCGCGTCTTGCCAAGCTTTTTCCCGCTCAATGGGATCAAGTACGGGAATAAACGGACGAGGTGGCAAATCATCAAATGGTTTGGGCATAGAGGGCCCGTGCAAGAGAGGGGTGTGGCAGGTGCCGCGAACGCTTTGGCGGGGTCATCAAGTAGCCCTTCTTATCGTTATGTGTTGCACGTTAGCTGCTGCCCAAGCGCTTGTGCAAGCCGCTAAACAGGGCGTTGCGCATCCAGTAACGCCATAAAGGCTTTGGCCGCGTTGGATAGGGTTCGCTCGGTATGAAAGATATAGCCCAATTGGCGCTGTAACTGAATGCCGGGAATCGGCAGGCGCGCCACCTGATCATCCAACATGGTGCGCGGCAATACACTCCAGGCCAGGCCGATGGAGACCATCATTTTGATGGTTTCCAGGTAGTTGGTGCTCATGCCGATATTGGGGATCAGGCCTTGTTCGGCAAACAACTTGCTGACGATGCGGTTGGTAAAGGTGTTTTCGCCCGGAAATACCGCTGGGTGTTGGGCGATGGCCGGCAGGTCAATCTTCTTCAAACGTGCCAACGGGTGCTCCGGCGCTGCGACAAAGTCCAGCGGGTCGTTCCATACGGCCACCGCTTTAACCGGCGCGTGGCTTTGCGGCGCCAGGGTGATGACCGCGAGCTCGGCGCGGCCATGGAGAATTTCCTCATAGGCTACTTCCGAATCGAGAAACTGAATATCCAACGCCACCTGCGGATAGGCGCGGGTAAAGGCGCGTAATAACGGCGGCAAGCGGTGCAGGCCGATATGGTGACTGGTGGCCAGGGTTAGGCGTCCGCTGATCTCACCGTTAAGGTTGGAGAGGGCGCGGCGCGTATCATCCAGCACATTGAGAATCTGATAGGCGCGCGGCAGCAGGGCGCGGCCGGCTTCGGTAAGGCTGACTTCGCGGCCCAGGCGGTCAAACAGGCGCATGTTCAGTTGCTGTTCCAGGCTGGCAATGCGCTTGCTGATCGCTGGCTGAGTGAGGTGTAAACGCTCACCGGCGCCGGAAAAACTAGCCGTTTCAGCGATCGCGATAAAAGCGTTGAGGTTGGCCAGATCCATACTGGGATTCCACTTGGTTATCCAAAGTATGAAAAATATGAATTTGAGTTATTTAAAGCAAGCCCCTACGATTCACCCCACAAGCTAAAAGGCTATTCCGAGCAGGCTGAAAGCGCCGGAATAAAAGGCCTAACGCATAGAAATACTGATGAGGAAAACCTGATGGCTGGCAAGACGCTCTACGACAAACTCTGGGAAGCGCACGAGGTTAAACGTCGTGACGATGGCTCTTCGTTGATTTACATCGATCGCCATATTCTTCACGAAGTGACCTCGCCACAAGCGTTCGAAGGGCTGCGTTTGGCCGGCCGCAAGCCATGGCGCATCGACGCCAACATCGCCACGCCTGACCACAACGTGCCAACCACTCTCACCGAACGCCAGGGCGGAATCGCCGCCATCGCCGATGAAGTGTCGCGTATTCAGGTGCAAACCCTGGACGACAACTGCGATGAGTTCGGCATTCTCGAATTCAAAATGAACGACGTGCGCCAAGGCATCGTTCATGTCGTCGGCCCGGAGCAGGGCGCTACCTTGCCCGGCATGACCGTGGTCTGCGGCGACTCGCACACCTCGACCCACGGCGCGTTCGGCGCCTTGGCCCACGGCATCGGCACCTCGGAAGTTGAGCACGTGCTCGCGACCCAGTGCCTGGTGGCGAAAAAAATGAAAAACATGCAGGTGCGCGTTGAAGGCAAATTGCCCTTTGGCGTGACCGCGAAAGACATCGTGCTCGCGGTGATTGGCAAAATCGGCACCGCTGGCGGCAACGGCCATGCCTTGGAATTCGCTGGCAGCGCCATTCGCGATTTGTCGATGGAAGGGCGCATGACCATCTGCAATATGTCCATCGAAGGCGGCGCGCGCGTTGGCTTAGTGGCAGCGGATGAGAAAACCATCGCCTATATCCAAGGCCGTCCGTTCGCGCCCAAAGGTGCTGATTGGGATGCCGCCGTAGAAGCCTGGAAAGACTTGGTTTCCGACGATGACGCCGTGTTCGATACCGTTATTGAATTGGACGCCGCACAGATTCAGCCGCAAGTCACCTGGGGTACTTCGCCTGAGATGGTGTTGCCGGTTGCTGCCAACGTGCCGGACCCAAGCCAAGAATCCGACCCGGTGAAAAAAGACTCCATCGAACGCGCCTTGAAATACATGGGCTTGGCCGCCAACCAGGCGATCACCGATATCCAGCTCGATCGCGTATTTATCGGTTCGTGCACCAACTCGCGCATCGAAGATTTGCGCGCGGCAGCCGTTGTCGCCAAGGGCCGCAAAGTGGCCTCGACTATCAAGCAAGCCATGGTCGTTCCAGGTTCCGGTCTGGTGAAGGCGCAAGCTGAAGCGGAAGGGTTGCACACCATTTTCCTCGAAGCCGGTTTTGAATGGCGCGAGCCGGGCTGCTCCATGTGCCTGGCGATGAACCCGGACAAACTCGGCAGTGGCGAGCATTGCGCGTCCACCTCCAACCGTAACTTCGAAGGCCGTCAGGGCGCCGGTGGGCGTACCCATTTGGTCAGCCCGGCCATGGCTGCTGCGGCGGCAGTAACCGGCCGCTTTATCGACGTTCGTGAATTGACCCAGGCCTGAGGAGCACATAGATGAAAGCCTTTACCCAACACACCGGCCTGGTAGCACCGCTTGATCGCGCCAACGTCGACACCGACCAGATCATTCCCAAGCAGTTTTTGAAGTCGATCAAACGCACCGGCTTTGGTCCCAACCTGTTTGATGAATGGCGTTATCTGGATGTCGGGCAGCCGAACCAAGACAACTCCAAGCGTCCGGTTAACCAAGAGTTCGTGCTTAACCACCCGCGTTACCAAGGCGCCAGTGTATTGCTCGCCCGCGAGAACTTCGGCTGCGGTTCCAGCCGTGAACACGCGCCTTGGGCGCTGGAAGAGTACGGTTTCCGCGCCATCATCGCGCCAAGCTATGCCGACATCTTCTTTAACAACAGCTTCAAGAACGGCTTGCTGCCGATCATCTTGCCGGAAGCCGAAGTGGACGAACTGTTCGAGCTGGTGGAAGCCAACGTTGGCTACCAACTGAGCGTCGACCTGGCCGCGCAGACTGTCATCCGCGCCGACGGCAAAGTGATTGGCTTTGAAGTGGATGCCTTCCGCAAACACTGCCTGTTGAACGGCTTGGACGATATTGGCCTGACCTTGCAGGACGCTGCTGCCATTAGCACATTTGAAACCAAACACCGGGCCAGCCAGCCCTGGTTATTCCGCGATTAAAAGCTTCGCCAGAGAGCTGGCTCCTGCGGATTGCGACATACCTGTAGAAGCCGGCTTGCTAGCGAACAGCCCTAACGCGGTTCCAAACGGCACCTTTGAAGGAAATCCCCATGACCAGCAACGCCCACACCCAAGTGGTACAGAAACAATTCGGTGAACAGGCTGCCGCCTACCTGAGCAGTGCTGTGCACGCCCAAGGTACTGAATTCGCTCTGCTACAGGCTGAGCTGGCCGGTCATCAAGGCGCGCGGGTGCTGGACCTGGGGTGTGGGGCAGGGCACGTCAGTTTCCATGTCGCCCCGTTGGTGGCCGAGGTGGTGGCTTACGACCTGTCGCAGCAAATGCTCGACGTGGTCAGCGCCGCCGCAACTGATCGCGGTCTGGCTAATATCCGCACCCAACTGGGCGCCGCCGAGCGTCTGCCGTTTGCCGATGGCGAGTTCGACTTCGTGTTCAGCCGCTATTCGGCACACCACTGGAGCGATGTCGGCCAGGCCTTGCGCGAAGTGCGCCGGGTACTGAAACCGGGCGGCGTGGCGGCGTTTATTGATGTGTTGTCGCCCGGCAGCCCGCTGCTGGACACCTATTTGCAAACCGTGGAAGTGCTGCGCGATACCAGCCATGTGCGCGACTATTCGGCCAGCGAGTGGCTGCGTTTTGTCAGCGATGCCGGCTTGCATACCCGCAGCTACAGCCGCCAGCGGCTGCTGCTGGAATACAGCTCCTGGGTTGAGCGCATGCGCACACCGCAGAACTTGCGGGTGGCCATTCGTGAACTGCAGCAGGCCATGGGGGCGGAAGTGCGCGAGTATTTCGAGATTGGCGAAGACGGCAGCTTTAGTACCGATGTGCTGGTGCTCTGGGCAGAGAAGTAGGATTCCCCGTCATTCCCGCGTAAGCGGGAATCCAGAATGTCGGGATGAACAGCGTAATTCTGTACCACTCTGGGTCCCCGCCTTCGCGGGGACGACGGTACATAGATGAATTTTTTACGGTCGGCCGCCAACGGCCAGCCCACTGATTGATTTGAGGAATGTATGAGCAAGCAGATTCTGATTCTTCCAGGCGACGGTATTGGTCCGGAAATCATGGCCGAAGCGGTCAAGGTGCTGGAGCTGGCCAACGACAAGTTCAGCCTGGGCTTTGCACTCAGCGAAGACGTGATCGGCGGCGCAGCCATCGACAAGCATGGCGTACCGCTGGCCGACGAAACCCTAGCCCGCGCGCAAGCGGCCGATGCCATTCTGCTCGGCGCCGTTGGTGGCCCGAAGTGGGACAAGATTGAGCGCGATATTCGCCCCGAGCGCGGCCTGCTGAAAATCCGTTCGGCCCTGGGCCTGTTCGCCAACCTGCGTCCGGCCATTCTTTACCCGCAACTGGCTGACGCGTCGTCGTTGAAGCCGGAAGTGGTCGCGGGCCTGGATATTCTGATCGTCCGTGAACTGACCGGCGGCATCTACTTTGGCGCCCCGCGTGGTAGCAAAGAGCTGGAAAACGGCGAGCGTTTCGCCTTTGACACCCTGCCGTACAGCGAAAGCGAAATCCGTCGTATCGCCCGCGTTGGCTTCGACATGGCCCGCGTACGCAATAAAAAGCTCTGTTCAGTCGACAAAGCCAACGTGCTGGCCTCCAGCCAACTCTGGCGTGAAGTGGTTGAAGAAGTGGCCAAGGATTACCCGGACGTCGAACTCAGCCATATGTACGTCGACAACGCCGCCATGCAGCTGGTACGTGCGCCCAAGCAGTTCGATGTGATGGTTACCGACAATATGTTCGGTGACATTCTGTCGGATGAGGCTTCCATGCTTACCGGTTCCATCGGCATGCTGCCGTCCGCCTCGCTGGATGCCAACAACAAAGGCATGTACGAGCCGTGCCACGGTTCGGCACCGGATATCGCCGGGCAGGGCATTGCCAACCCGTTGGCGACCATTCTGTCGGTGTCCATGCTGCTGCGTTACAGCTTTAACCAGAGCGAAGCGGCAGCGGCCATTGAGCAGGCGGTCAGCGTGGTGTTGGACCAAGGTTTGCGCACGGGCGACATCTGGTCGGCGGGGCATACCAAGGTCGGCACCCGTGAAATGGGTGACGCCGTTGTAGCAGCGCTTAAGGCGCTCTAAGCAAGAACCGCTTGCGGGGTCGCAAGGCCGCCATCAAGTCGGTTACTCTCTGCGGCCCCCTCGAAAGCGGGGCTTCGTATTCATGTTTTCTTAAGGTGTAGTGGCGATGAAGCGTGTAGGTCTGATCGGTTGGCGCGGGATGGTCGGTTCCGTACTCATGCAGCGGATGCTCGAAGAGCAGGATTTCGATTTGATCGAACCGGTGTTCTTCACCACATCCAACGTCGGTGGCCAAGGCCCTGCCGTGGGCAAGGACATTGCCCCGCTGAAAGACGCTTACAGCATTGACGAGCTGAAAAGCCTCGATGTGATCCTCACCTGCCAAGGCGGCGACTACACCAGCGAAGTATTCCCCAAGCTGCGCGAAGCGGGCTGGAAGGGCTACTGGATTGACGCGGCCTCGTCGCTGCGTATGGATGACGACTCGGTTATCGTCCTCGACCCGGTCAACCGCAAGGTCATCGACCAAGCGCTGGATGCCGGTACCAAAAACTACATCGGCGGCAACTGCACCGTCAGCTTGATGCTGATGGCGTTGGGCGGTCTGTTCGAGGCCGGGTTGGTGGAGTGGATGAACGCCATGACCTACCAGGCCGCCTCCGGCGCTGGTGCGCAGAATATGCGCGAGCTGATCAAACAAATGGGCGCCACCCATGCCGCCGTTGCCGATGAACTGGCCAACCCGGCCAGCGCCATTCTCGATATCGACCGCAAAGTGGCTGAGGCCATGCGCGGCGAAGCGTTCCCCACCGAGAATTTCGGCGTGCCCTTGGCTGGCAGCCTGATTCCGTGGATCGACAAAGAACTGCCCAACGGCCAGAGCCGCGAAGAGTGGAAAGGCCAGGCCGAGACCAACAAAATTCTCGGCCGCTTCAAGAGCCCGATTCCGGTTGATGGCATCTGCGTGCGTATCGGCGCCATGCGCTGCCACAGCCAGGCGCTGACCCTGAAGCTGAACAAAGACGTGCCGTTGAGCGATATCGAAGGCCTGATCAGCCAGCACAATCCGTGGGTAAAGCTGGTGCCAAACCAGCGCGAGCTGAGCATCAAGGAACTGACCCCAACTGCCGTAACTGGCACCCTGACCGTTCCGGTTGGCCGTCTGCGCAAGCTGAACATGGGTTCGCAATACCTGGGCGCCTTTACCGTTGGCGACCAATTGCTGTGGGGTGCTGCTGAACCGCTGCGCCGTATGCTGCGGATTCTGCTCGAGCGTTAAACAACCGTTGTGAAAAAGCAGCCTTGGGGCTCGCCGGTTAACGCCGGCGCCGCGCCAAGGCTGTTTTTTTATGCCCGTGCGGGTACAGTGCCGCTCCCCGCGTTCCACCCCAGGCTTTTTCAGCAGAGGTAACAGCATGAGCCAGACCTTCGATATCGCCATTATTGGCGCCACCGGCACCGTCGGCGAAACCCTTGTGCAGGTGCTGGAAGAGCGCAGTTTTCCCATAGGCACCCTGCATTTGCTGGCCAGCATTGAGTCAGCTGGCGCATCGGTGCCGTTTCGCGGCAAGAACGTGCGGGTGCGGGAAGTCGAGCAGTTCGACTTCAGTCAGGTGCAGATGGTGTTCTTTGCCGCGGCCGAGCAGGTCACCCACAGCTTTGCGCCGCGCGCCCAGGCGGCCGGTTGCTCACTGATCGATTTGTCTGGCGCCTTAGCGGTGGACCAAGCGCCAATGGTGGTGCCGGAAGCCAATGCCGCGGTGCTCGAAACCCTCAAGGCTCCTTTTCAGATCAACAGCCCCAGCCCGTGCGCGATTGCCCTGGCCGTAGCCATTGCACCGTTGCGCGAACAGCTGGCTATTGAACGGGTAAACGTGACGGCGTGTTTGGCCGTCTCGAGTGTCGGCCGGGAAGGGGTGTCGGAACTGGCTCGGCAAACCGCAGAATTGTTGAACGTCAGGCCGCTCGAGCCACGCTTCTTTGATCGGCAGATTGCCTTTAATGTGCTGGCCCAGGCCGGCAAACCCGATGCCACCGGCTATAGCCGGGTAGAAAAACGTTTGGTTGAAGAGCTCAAGTTAGTGCTGGCCGAGCCGACCCTGAAAGTGTCTGCCACTTGCGTGCTGGCTCCAGTGTTTTTCGGTGATAGCCTCAGCGTTTCATTGCAGTGCGCTAATGCCGTTGACCTGGCAGAAGTGAATGCCGCTTTGGAAGCCGCCGAGGGTATTGAGCTGGTAGAAGAGGGCGATTATCCGACCGTGGTCGGCGACGCTGTCGGCCAAGATGTGATCTATGTCGGTCGGGTTCGTGTCGGCTTCGACGATTCGCACGAACTCAATTTGTGGATTGCGTCTGATAATGTGCGCAAAGGCGCTGCTCTGAACGCTGTGCAAATCGCTGAGTTATTGATAAAACACTATCTGTAAAAGATACTTACCTAGAAATTTGAAGAATCATTCTAGCTTGGCCTATCTTGGTATATCCGGGGGCTGAGCTGTTGTTGGTTGGGGAACCGCCATTCGGCGGAACAGGCAGCAACTGTATAAGACCCTCTCGCAGTTCGAGAAGAAAAGATAAAACAAGGGATATCGCTATGGCTCGGGTTCGCAAACTGGTGCTGGCAATCGCGGCTGCTTCGGCGCTGACGTCCGGTATGGCGCACGCGTTGGGGCTCGGGGAAGTGACCCTGAAGTCGGCGCTGAATCAGCCATTGGACGCAGAAATCGAACTGGTCGAAGTTCGGGATCTGTCCTCTACCGAGGTGGTTCCCAACCTCGCATCCCCTGAAGAATTCAATAAAGCTGGCATTGATCGTCAGTTCTTCCTGACCGATCTGAAGTTCACGCCGGTACTCAAGCCCAATGGCAAGAGTGTTATCCGCGTTACCTCCAGCAAGCCGATCCGTGAGCCTTACCTGAACTTCCTCGTGGAAGTGCTGTGGCCGAGCGGCCGAGTACTGCGTGAATACACCGTACTGCTCGATCCGCCGCTCTATTCGCCACAAGCCGCGGCCGCTGCCGCGCCGAAAGCACCCGTTGCTGCGCCAGCCGCCAAACCTGCGATTAAACCGACCGTGCCGGTTGCGCCAACTGCTCGCCCAGCCACCCCGGTTGCCGCTGAGCCAGCGCCAGCTGCACGTCCTGCCGCTCCTGCGCCAGCGCCGAGCCCGGCTCCAGCCGGCAAGGTTGCAGGCGACACATACAAAACCACTTCCAGCGATACCCTGTGGGAAGTGGCGCAGCGCACCCGCTCCAGTGGTTCGGTGCAGCAGGCCATGTTGGCCATTCAGGATCTCAATCCGGACGCTTTCCTAGACGGCAATATCAACCGCCTGAAAAGCGGCCAGGTACTACGTCTGCCTGATGACCAGCAAATCAAGGCACGCTCGCAGAGCGACGCCATCGCCCAAGTGGCTCAGCAGACCAGCGCCTGGCGTGAAGGTCGCGGCCTGGCCGCCAGCAGTGCACGTCAACTGGACGCCACCAAGCGCGCCAGCGCCGGTGATGCTCCAGCCAAGACGGACGAAAAAGACAGCCTGAAATTGCTCTCCGGTGACGCTGGTAAAGCGGCTAAGGGCAGCGAGAAGGGTGCCAGCGGTGATACCAAGGCGCTTAACGACAAGCTGGCCGTTACCAAAGAAAGCCTGGACTCCACTCGCCGTGAAAACGACGAGCTGAAAGGCCGCATGACCGATCTGCAAAGCCAGTTGGACAAGCTCAACCGTCTGATTCAGCTCAAAGACAGTCAGATGGCCAAGCTGCAGGCCGATATCGCTGCAAAAGGCAACCAAGCTGCGGCCAACACGAACGCCGCTGCAGCGGCTGCCGCGTCAGCTGCTAAACCCGCCGCTAGCGCCACGCCAACCACTGAGCCGGTTAAACCAGCGGTAGCGCCGGAAGCGACTCCGCCAGTGCCAGCGACCGGCGACAAACCAGCAGCGCCAGACTACAACTACAGCGACGAACAAGCCGCCAAGCCGGCTGAAGTGACTGCCGAAGCTGCTAAACCAGCCGAAGCTGAGCCGGCTCCAGCGCCCGCACCAACTCCAGCACCCACTCCAGCACCGCAGCCAGCACCGCAGCCAGAAGCGCAGAAGCCCGCGCCGGCACCGGTGGTTGAACCTGAGCCCGCTGAAGAAACCAGCTTTGTTGACGACCTGTTCGCCAACCCGATGCTGTTGGGCATTGCCGGTGGCGGCGCCCTGTTGCTGTTGCTGGTCGGTCTGATGGTGTTGTCGCGCCGCAATGCGCAGAAAGAAGCACAACTGCACATCGACCTGGCTGGTGACGATGAGCCAAGCCCGTTCAACAATGATCTGGATGTGCCAGATACTTCCTTCGATAACCTCGACAGCGACCTCGACGCCCCCCTGGCACCGACCAAGGAAGAGCGTGTTACCGCGCAAACTGGCGACGTGCTCGGCGAGGCCGATATTTATATCGCTTACGGCCGCTTCACCCAGGCTGCGGAACTGCTGCAGGACGCGATCAACAACGAGCCGCATCGTGCTGACCTGCGCCTGAAATTGATGGAAGTGCAGGCTGAGCTTGGCGATCAGGAAGGTTTTGCCCGTCAAGAACGTGAGCTGAACGAAATCGGTGGCGCTTACAGCGAAATCGAACAGCTGAAATCGCGCTACCCAGGCATGGCCGTCGCCGCGTTGGGTGCCTTCGCTGGCGCCAACGCTGCCTCGGCGCTGGATAACGACGCTGATAACTTCAGCCTCGACGACCTGACTCTGGACGATCCAGAGCCGGCCGCCGCTCCAGCTGATGATATGGACTTGAGCCTCGACGACCTCGAAGCCGAGCTAGACCGCGACCTGACCTCGGGCAGCAACGATTCGCTGAACGACTTCGGCGACCTGAGCCTGGGCGACGATGAGCTGGACCTGGCCTCCACCAGCACACCAGCCGCCAGCAGCCTGAGCGACTTGGACTTCGATCTGAGCCTGGACGACACCCCAAGCACCAGCGCCGGCAGCAACGCGGCATTGAGCGACGACCTGGCTGATTTCAGCCTGGATCTGGATGAGCCGAAATCCGCTGCTACAGCCGAGGAAGACGACTTCCTACTGAGCCTGGATGACGACCTCAGCAGCTCCAGCAGCACCGATTTCTCTAGCACCAATGATTTCTCCAGCAGCAACGACTTCGCTGACCTCAGCCTGGAACCGGACGCGACTCCGGAACTGGACGCCGGTCTGGACGCTGAGCACGAGCTGCCGGCTGACTTCGACCTGTCCGTGCCGGACGATGCGCCAAGCGCGCCGGTATCCAACGAGACCTTCGCCGCCAAACTGGATGAAGTGACTGCCGAGCTGGATCAGATGAGTGAAAAACTGGACCTGCCGGAAGAAGACGACTTCGACTCGCTGATCGCCCCTGCCAGCAGCCCAGCCGCTGCCGGCCTGGACGCCGACGACGACTTCGACTTCCTGTCCGGTACCGACGAAACCGCCACCAAGCTCGATCTGGCCCGCGCCTACATCGACATGGGTGACAGCGAAGGCGCCCGCGACATCCTTGATGAAGTGATCAGCGAAGGTTCCGACGCCCAACAACAGGAAGCGCGCGAGCTGATCGCCCGTATCGTCTGATCCATGACTGAAGCAACACCGACAGCGGCGGCCGAAATGGCCGCCGTTGGCTTTTCCAGAATCGCCCTCGGCGTCGAATACAAAGGCTCGCGTTACCGCGGCTGGCAACGCCAAGCCTCCGGTGTGGCGACTATTCAGGAAGAACTGGAAAAAGCCTTATCCCGCGTGGCCGATTCTCCCGTAGTGCTCAACTGTGCCGGGCGTACCGATGCCGGTGTGCATGCCTGCGGCCAAGTGGTGCATTTCGATACCCAGGCCGAACGCTCCATGAAAGCCTGGGTAATGGGCGCCAACATCAATTTGCCCCACGACATCAGCGTGACCTGGGCCAAGGTGATGCCGGCGCACTTTCATGCGCGCTTTAAAGCCATCGCCCGGCGCTACCGTTATGTCATCTATAACGATCAGATTCGACCGGCGCACCTGGGGGAAGAAATCACCTGGAATCACCGCCCACTGGATGTCGAGCGCATGCGTGAGGCGGCTCAATACCTAGTTGGCGAGCATGACTTCAGCGCCTTCCGCGCCGGCCAGTGCCAAGCCAAATCGCCGATCAAAAAAATGCACCACCTGCGGGTCACCCAGCACGGCAAGATGATTGTGCTGGACCTGCGCGCCAACGCCTTCCTGCACCACATGGTGCGCAACATTGCCGGCGTGCTGATGACTATTGGTGCCGGTGAGCGTCCGGTGGAGTGGATGAAAGAGGTGCTGGAGTCGCGCATTCGCCGCACGGGTGGCGTGACGGCGCATCCGTTTGGTCTGTACTTGGTTCAGGTGGAATACCCGGCAGAATTCGTGCTGCCTGAGCGATATATCGGTCCGCATTTCCTCTCGGGCCTACCGGACCTGTGCTGACGCTCAGCAACTGGCTTTGCTACCATCCTGCCTCTGTACAGAGAGCCTCTGAATAAAAGGTACGTTGCCGTGGCAGTCGTTCGTAGCAAAATCTGTGGCATCACCCGACTCGAAGACGCTCTTGCGGCCATCGAGGCGGGCGCCGACGCCATTGGCTTCGTGTTCTATGCCAAAAGCCCACGGGCAGTAACGGCTGGGCAGGCGCGCGCAATCATCGCGGCGTTGCCGCCGTTTGTGACCACCGTGGGTTTGTTTGTTGATATGCCGCGCGCCGAGCTGACGAGCTTGTTGCAGGCCGTGCCGCTGGATCTGTTGCAGTTCCATGGTGACGAAACGGCCGCTGACTGTGCCGGTTATGGGCGGCCGTTTATTAAAGCGCTGCGGGTGCAGGCCGGTGATGACGTCAGCGCGATGATCGCGCTTTATCCAGAAGCTTCAGGCATTCTGCTCGACACCTTCGTCGCCGGCATACCAGGCGGTACCGGTGAGGCGTTTGACTGGAGCCTGGTGCCGGAGCAGTCGCCCAAGCCAATTATTTTGGCCGGAGGTTTGACCGCGGAAAATGTTCGCGCCGCTATCGAGCAAGTGCAGCCCTATGCGGTGGATGTCAGCGGTGGGGTAGAGCAGAGCAAAGGCATTAAAAGTGCAGAAAAAGTACGCGCGTTTATCTGTGCGGTGAAGAGCATTTAGGCGCGAGCGATGGCATGTGACGGCTGGCCAGTAGTGGCCGTCCATACCCCTGTCGCCGCGCAAGCGCATGAACTTCGCGCAGGCTTAGGGGTTTAACCCATACAGCGGTAGGCGGCAGTAGCGAGTCCAGCCCCGGCGCCCATGAGCGTAACGGCCGGACGGCAAACCTGAATTTTTGCTTGGTGCAGGCAACCGGTAACAGGGTCTGAACAAGCCAACAGCTTTGGAGATTGAGTGCATGAGTAACTGGCTGGTAGATAAGCTGATCCCATCGATCATGCGTTCCGAGGTGAAAAAGAGCTCTGTTCCCGAGGGCTTGTGGCACAAGTGCCCATCCTGCGAAGCGGTGCTCTACCGTCCCGAACTGGAAAAGACCCTGGATGTTTGCCCCAAGTGCAACCACCACATGCGTATCGGCGCTCGCGCCCGTCTGGATATCTTCCTCGACGCCGAAGGCCGCGAAGAAATCGGCGCCGACCTGGAGCCGGTAGACCGTCTGAAATTCCGCGACGGCAAAAAGTACAAAGACCGCCTCAGCGCCGCGCAAAAGCAGACCGGCGAAAAAGATGCCCTGATCGCCATGCGCGGCACCCTTGAGCAAATCCCCGTTGTTGCGTGTGCCTTTGAATTTGCCTTTATGGGCGGTTCGATGGGCGCCATCGTCGGTGAGCGTTTTGTTCAGGCCGCCAACGTCGCCTTGAAAGAGCGCGCACCGCTGGTGTGCTTTGCCGCTTCCGGTGGTGCACGTATGCAGGAAGCGCTGATCTCGCTGATGCAAATGGCCAAGACCTCGGCGGTGCTGGCCCGTTTGCGTGAAGAGGGCGTGCCGTTTATCTCCGTGCTCACCGATCCGGTTTATGGCGGTGTTTCGGCCAGCTTGGCCATGCTTGGTGATGTGATTGTGGCTGAGCCCAAGGCGTTGATCGGCTTTGCCGGCCCGCGCGTGATTGAGCAAACCGTGCGTGAGAAGCTGCCGGAAGGTTTCCAGCGCAGCGAATTCCTCCAGGCCCATGGCGCTATCGACATGATCATTTCCCGTCAGGAGCTGCGTCCGCGTCTGGCGCGCCTGTTGGCGCAAATGCAAAACCTGCCGACGCCAGCCATTACTCCCCCCGCTATCAGCGCATGAGTAACAGCCCCGTGCAGCGCAACCTGGCGCAATGGCTGAGCTATCTGGAGCAGTTGCATCCGGTGGCCATCGACATGGGGCTGGATAGATCCAGAGAGGTGGCCAGCCGCCTCGGTCTGGGCCGGCCGGCAGCCAAGGTGATTACCGTAACGGGCACCAACGGCAAAGGCTCCACCTGCGCGTTTCTCGCCTCGCTGTTGGCTGAGCAGGGCCTGAAAGTCGGCGTGTATAGCTCGCCGCATTTGCTGCGCTATAACGAGCGTGTGCAGGTGGCGGGCGTCGAAGCGACTGACGCTGAACTGTGCGAAGCCTTCGCGGCCGTTGAAGCGGCCCGTGGCGAAATCTCCCTGACCTACTTTGAAGTCGGCACCTTGGCGGCGTTCTGGCTTTTCCAGCGCAGCGGTCTGGATGCGGCGGTGCTGGAAGTGGGTCTGGGTGGGCGCCTTGATACGGTGAACCTGATCGACCCCGATCTGGCGTTGGTCACCAGCATTGGTTTGGATCACGCTGAATACCTGGGCGATACCCGCGAATCGGTGGCGATCGAAAAAGCCGGCATTTTCCGTGCTGGCGTGCCGGCTATTTGCGGCGACCTCAATCCGCCATTGCCCATGCTGCAACATGCCGATGCATTGAAATCGCCGTTCCTGCTGCGCGGCCGTGACCACGATCTGGCCGTGACTGAGCAGGGCTGGCATTGGCGCGGCGTGAACATCGCCCGCGAAGAAATCAGCCTGCACGACCTGCCATTGCTGGATTTGCCCATGGAAAACGCGGCGCTGGCGTTGCAGGCCTACGCGCTGCTCGACCTGCCATGGCAGGTTGACCAGTTGGTCACGGCGTTGCAGCGCACCCAGGTAACCGGGCGTCTGGATCGACGCGTGGTGAATTGGCGGGGCAAGGCACTCACGCTGCTGCTGGATGTTGGGCATAATCCCCATGCCGCCGAGTATCTGGCGCAGCGTTTGGCAAGTCAGCCGTTGCCGGGTAAGCGTCTGGCGGTGTTCGGTTTGTTGGCCGACAAGGATCTGCCAGGGGTTGTGGCGCCTTTGCTTAAGCAACTGGCCGCATGGGCTGTAGCCCCGCTGCCGACACCACGTTCGCGTCCGGCCGTTGAGCTTCAGGCGACATTGTTGAACCTTGGCGCTGATGTGGTTGCCTATGACGACATCGCTGCGGCACTTGAAGCACAGCTAGATCGTGCAAGCACCGATGACGAAATACTGTTGTTTGGATCTTTTTACTGCGTGGCCGAGGCCCTGGAATGGCTGGCCCGCCATGCCATGGGGGACGTAGGGAATGGCTTTGCTGGATAAAGGCTTGAAGCAACGGGTAGTCGGTGCGTTGGTGCTGGTGGCGCTGGCGATTATTTTCTTGCCGATGTTGCTGTCGCGTCCGGATGAATCGCGCCGCGTGGTGGTCGACGCGCCCGCCATGCCGCAAGCGCCGGCCATGCCTGAAGTGGCGCAGGAGCCGGTTTCCGTCCCTGAGCCTGAGTTGCTGCCGGAAGAGCCGGTGCCGGTTGATCAGCCCGCGACAACGCCTGCGCCATTGCCGACGGCTCCGGTTGCCACCACGCAGCCGTCTACGCCGCCCTCCACGCCAATTTCGCCGGCCCCCGCCGTACCGGTTTCGACAAAACCGCCAGCTACCGCTAGCGCCACCCCGGCCGCTCCGGCAGCGGCGCCTAGTCGTCTGGATGCTAATAGCCTGCCGATCAGTTGGTCGATCCAGTTGGCTAGCCTGTCCAATCGCGCCAGCGCAGAAAGCCTGCAAAAAACCCTGCGTAGCCAGGGTTACAACGCCTATATCCGCAGTGCCGAAGGCATGAGCCGCGTGTTTGTCGGCCCGTTGATCGAACGCGCCGAGGCAGACCGCCTGCGTGATCAACTCACCAAACAGCAAAAGCTCAAAGGCTTTGTGGTGCGTTTCCAGCCGGAAAGCAGCTGAGTAGGTGCGTAGGGTGTGCTGCGCGCACCATTGCGTACTCAGGGCGGACGCTTGATGTGCCCGCCTAATCCACACGAGCCAAACCCACGCCGCAGCCTATTCTTTTCGCCCGGCGGCAATGAATTAATCCGTGTCAGATGAATCTCGGGTTACTCCTTGCCGAGCGCTCTGCTAAAATCCCGCGCCTCTTCCGTCGGTAGGCCTGCAACGTGCCATTTACCTGGGTCGATTGGGCGATCATCGCCGTTATCGCGATCTCCAGTTTAATCAGCTTGAAACGTGGCTTCGTCAAAGAAGCCCTGTCGCTGGTGACCTGGATCATTGCCGGGGTCGTTGCCTGGATGTTTGGCGGCGCACTATCCCAGCACCTGGTTGATTACATCGACACCCCTTCAGCCCGCGTTATTGCCGGGTGTGCCATTCTTTTTGTCGCCACCTTGTTAGTGGGGGCACTATTTAATTTTCTTATTGGCGAGCTGGTTCGCGTTACCGGACTATCGGGCACTGACCGTGTGCTAGGCATGGTATTTGGCGCTGCCCGTGGCGGTTTGCTGGTGGTGTTGCTGGTCGGCCTGCTGAGCCTGGCGCCGGTCACGCAGGATTCCTGGTGGCAACAGTCGGCCTTGGTTCCGCATTTTCTGATCGTCGCTGACTGGTCGAAAAACATGATTCTTACCTTGGCCAGTCAATGGCTGGCCAGTGGTGTGAGTGGGCCTGCGGAGTTGTCGTTTAAAAACGTGCTGCAGCCAAAATCGCTTTAAGCAGTAGAAAGACAGTTTTTGAAGGGTGGCGCGCGCGGTGGTGTAAGCGGGCGCTACGACTTCGTTGCTTTTAAACCTAGATAGGGGTTGCGTCGCATGTGTGGCATCGTCGGTATCGTCGGTAAGTCGAACGTCAATCAGGCGCTGTATGACGCGCTTACCGTCCTCCAACATCGCGGCCAGGACGCTGCCGGTATCGTGACCAGCCATGATGGCAAGTTGTACCTGCGCAAGGACAACGGCCTGGTTCGTGACGTCTTTCATCAGCGCCATATGCAGCGCCTGGTCGGCCATATGGGCATCGGCCATGTGCGCTACCCAACCGCAGGCAGCTCCACCTCCGCAGAGGCGCAGCCGTTCTACGTCAACTCGCCGTACGGCATCACCCTGGCGCACAACGGCAACTTGACCAACGTCGAGCAGCTGGCCAAGGAGATCTACGAGTCTGACCTGCGCCACGTCAACACCAACTCCGACTCGGAAGTGCTGCTCAACGTGTTCGCCCACGAGCTGGCGGTTCGTGGCAAGCTGCAGCCCACCGAAGACGACGTGTTCGCTGCGGTCACCGACGTGCACAAACGTTGCTCCGGTGGTTACGCAGTAGTCGCCATGGTGACTGGCTACGGCATCGTTGGCTTCCGCGACCCGAACGGTATTCGCCCAATCGTGTTTGGCCAGCGCCATACCGACGAAGGCGTGGAATATATGATCGCCTCCGAAAGCGTCTCGCTGGACGTGCTCGGCTTCACCCTGATCCGTGACCTGGCTCCGGGCGAAGCGGTGTACATCACCGAAGACGGCAAGCTCTCCACCCGCCAGTGCGCCACCAACCCGAAATACGCCCCGTGCATTTTCGAACACGTGTACCTGGCCCGTCCGGATTCGATCATGGACGGTATCTCGGTGTACAAAGCGCGCCTGCGTATGGGCGAGAAGCTGGCCGAGAAAATTCTCCGTGAGCGTCCGGACCATGACATCGACGTGGTTATCCCAATCCCGGACACCAGCCGCACCTCGGCACTGGAATTGGCCAACCACCTGGGCGTGAAATTCCGCGAAGGCTTTGTAAAAAACCGCTACATCGGCCGCACCTTCATCATGCCCGGCCAAGCGGCGCGCAAGAAATCGGTACGCCAGAAGCTCAACGCCATTGAGCTGGAGTTCCGCGGTAAGAACGTCATGCTGGTGGACGACTCCATCGTGCGCGGCACCACCTGCAAGCAGATCATTCAAATGGCCCGCGAAGCTGGCGCCAAGAATGTCTACTTCTGCTCGGCAGCACCTGCCGTGCGTTACCCGAACGTTTACGGCATCGATATGCCCAGCGCCCATGAGCTGATTGCGCACAACCGCACCACTGAAGAAGTGGCTGAGTTGATTGGCGCTGACTGGCTGATCTACCAAGACCTCAGCGATTTGATCGAAGCGGTCGGCGGCGGCAAGGTGAAAATCGACAACTTTGACTGCGCGGTATTCGACGGCAAGTACGTTACTGGCGACGTCAGCGAGGCTTACCTGAACCGTATCGAGCAGGCGCGTAACGACTCGTCAAAGATCAAGACCAATGTGGTCAGCGCCATTATTGATCTGTACAACAACTGATAAGCCCAGCCTGCTTTGGCGGGCTGCACACCTTTTGCGATGGAGTAGGGCATGACACAGGAATGGGATGCCGGCCGGCTGGACAGCGACCTTGAGGGCGTAGGTTTCGACACTCTAGCGGTGCGTGCGGGTCAGCGCCGCTCGGCTGAGCAGGAACACGGCGAGGCGATGTTCTTCACCTCCAGCTACGTGTTCCGTAGCGCCGCCGAGGCCGCCGCGACCTTTGCTGGCGAAAAACCGGGCAACGTCTATTCGCGTTACACCAACCCTACCGTGCGCACCTTTGAGGAGCGCATTGCCGCTCTGGAAGGCGCCGATCAAGCGGTGGCCATGGCTTCCGGTATGTCGGCGATCATGGGCGCGATCATGTCGCTGTGCAGCGCCGGCGACCACGTGCTGGTGTCGCGCAGTGTGTTTGGCTCGACCATCAGCCTGTTCGAGAAGTACCTCAAGCGCTTTGGCGTGCAGGTCGACTATGTGGAGCTGTCCAACGTTGAAGGCTGGGGCGCGGCGTGCAAGCCGAACACCAAGCTGTTCTTTGTGGAGTCGCCGTCTAACCCGCTGGCTGAGTTGGTGGATATCGCCGCCCTCGCCGAGGTAGCCCATAGCCGCGGCGCGCTGCTGATCGTCGACAACTGCTTCTGCACCCCAGCATTGCAAAAACCGCTGAGCCTGGGCGCCGACGTGGTGGTGCATTCGGCCACCAAGTTTATCGACGGCCAAGGTCGTTGCCTGGGCGGCGTGGTGGCTGGGCGTGAAGCACTGATGAAGGAAGTCGTGGGTTTTCTGCGTACGTGCGGGCCAACCCTTAGCCCGTTCAACGCCTGGATTTTCCTCAAAGGCCTGGAAACCCTGCGTATCCGTATGCAGGCCCATTGCGCCAGCGCGCAGATTCTCGCCGAGTGGCTGGAAAAGCAGCCCGGCATCGAGAAAGTGCACTACGCCGGCCTGCCGAGCCACCCGCAGCACGAACTGGCCAAGCGTCAGCAGCGCGCGTTTGGCGCGGTGGTGAGCTTTGAGGTGAAGGGCGGCAAAGAGGGCGCCTGGCGCTTTATTGATGCCACCCGTTTGCTGTCGATCACCGCCAACCTCGGTGATAGCAAATCCACTATCACCCATCCAAGCACCACTTCCCACGGCCGTTTGAGCCCGGAAGAGCGTGCGGCCGCTGGCCTGCGCGATAGCCTGATCCGTGTGGCCGTGGGCCTGGAAGAAGTGGAAGACATTCAGGCCGACCTCGCGCGCGGTCTCGCTGCCCTGTGATTGAGCTAGCGCGATGATTGAACTGGAAGTCGGCGCCTCGTTGCCCAATAACGGCAAGGTCGCGCTGGTCACCGGTGCTGCTCGTGGTATTGGCCTGGGCATTGCAGCTTGGCTGATCGCTGAGGGCTGGCAAGTGGTGCTGGCGGATACCGAGCGGCAGCGCGGTGCGAAGGTAGCCAAAGTACTAGGTGAAAACGCCTGGTTTGTGGCCATGGACGTCAGCCAGGAAAGCCAAGTGGTGGAGGGCGTGGCCCAGGTGCTCGGGCAGTTTGGTCGCCTGGACGCGCTGATAAACAACGCCGGCATTGCCGACCCGCACAACTCGCCGCTCGATAGCCTCGATCTCGCCCACTGGAATCGTGTGTTGGCGGTCAACCTGACCGGGCCGCTATTGCTGGCCAAGCATTGCGCGCCTTACTTGCGTGCACACTACGGCGCCATCATCAACATCACCTCGACCCGCGCCCATCAGGCCGAGGCCGATACCGAAGCCTACTCGGCGAGCAAGGGTGGCCTGCTGGCCTTGACCCATGCCTTGGCCGTTAGTTTGGGGCCGGATATCCGCGTGAACGCCGTCAGCCCAGGCTGGATTGATGCCCGCGATCCCTGCGAGCGCCGTGCGCAGCCGTTGAGCGATGCCGATCATGATCAGCACCCGGCGGGTAGGGTAGGCACGGTAGAAGATGTAGCCGCGCAAGTCGCCTGGTTGTTGTCAGCCAGCGCTGGCTTTGTCACCGGCCAGGAGTTTGTCGTTGACGGCGGCATGAGCAGAAAGATGATTTACCGCTAAACGCCGTAGGGTCTGCTGTGTGCACAGCACGCCCTACGACAGATCCCGATTTAACGGTTAACCGGAACGTGCGGCCTTATCGCGGCCGCAAGTCAATCGCCGAATCCCCTTGCCCATCAAACAACTGCCCAGGCTTGGCCGGCAGAATGCTTGGCCGTGCGTTGTCGTCGGTACCGTCGAGTACACGGATATCGCTGTATTTCTTGCCGGACAATGCCGCCAAGCCAGCCGCATCGCGGACCACCGTTGGGCGCAGGAATACCATCAGGTTGCGTTTGGTGTGGGTTTCCTTGCTAGAGCGAAACAGCCGGCCCAGCCAAGGTATATCACCGAGCAGCGGTACCCTCGAGTCGCTCATGGTGACGTCGTCCTGGATCAAGCCGCCGAGCACGATCACTTGGCCGTCCTCTGCGAGGATGGTGCTTTTGATCGAGCGTTTGTTGGTGATCAAGTCCACGGCTTGCGCGGAGATAGTTGCGCTGGGAGCGATAGAGGAGATTTCCTGTTCAATCTCTAGGCGTAACGAAGCGCCGTCGTTGATGTGCGGCGTGACCTTGAGGGTGACGCCGATATCTTTACGCTCGATGGTGGTGAATGGATTGGTGGTGCCGTTGGTGGTACCGCTGGTGCTGTAGGAGCCCGTCTGGAATGGTACGTTCTGGCCCACCAGAATTTCTGCCTTCTGGTTATCCAGCGTCAGTAGGCTGGGAGTCGATAGCAGATTGCTTTTGCTGTTGGCTGACAGCGCGGTAATCAGGGCGCCAAAGCTCTTGCTACCGATACCGATGATTGCGCCGTCTGGTAGCGAAGTCGGCACCTTATCATCCTGAATTGCCTGCAGTACCGAGCCTACCGAGAGTCCGGTGTTGGTGAAGTTCACCCCGGCTAAGCCGCCGGTCCCGCCACGGGCATCTACGGCCCACTGCACGCCAAGCGCATCGCTAATATCGCCGGAAATTTCCACGATTGCCGCCTCGACCATAACCTGGGCGCGGGGCACATCCAGTTGGTGCACGATATCTTCCAGCATCGCCACGGTATCGGGCTCTGCTAACAGCACCAGCGCATTTAAGCTTTCGTCGGCACGAATCAGAATATTCTGCGGTTTGCCTCCTCCTGTTTCTGAAGCCCCACCAGTTGGATTTTTGATCCCTTCAGATATTTCGCCGAGCACGGTGGCCAGAGTCTTGGCGTCGTTATGGCGCAGACGAATCACCCGGGTATTGGCTGAGCGGCTGCTGGGCGTATCCAGCGATTTAGCCAGGCCGATCATGCGCGCGCGTGCTGCTGGTGGGCCTAGCAAAATCAGGCGGTTGGTGCGGGTATCGGCAATCACTTGAGTGCCAGATGTGCCCTTGGCCTGGCCGCGAGAGGCGCTGGCGTTCAGCGCTTCCGCAGCATCGGTCACCCAGGCGTATTGCAGGTTGATCACGCTGTAATCGTTGTCGCTTTTTTGGTCCAACTGACGCACCAGATCTTCGATGCGGGTGATGTTGGCGCTGCGGTCACTAATGATCAGCGCGTTGGCCGAGGTTACTGCGGCCAGGTGGCCGTATTGCGGAATCAGTGGGCGAATCAGCGGAATCAGTTCGGCGACGTTGCCATGCTGTACTTGAATCACCCGAGTTTCCAAGCGGTCCGGCGCTGGCCGGCCGCTATCGGCGTCAGCCTTGGCTTCGGCGTTGGGCACGATGCGCGCCTGGTCACCCTGGGTAATCACGCTGAAGCCGTGCGTGGCCATTACCGAGAGAAACAGCTGATAGATTTCGCTGAGGGTCAGCGGTGCTTTGGACACCACGTTCACCTGGCCTTTGACCCGTGGATCAACGACAAAGGTCTCGCCGGTAATGTCTGCGATTTGATCAACGAATTCGCTGATGTCCGCATCCTTTAGATTGATCGTCCAGCGCTCCTGGTCTTGCTGTTGGTCCTGCGTGGCGTTTGCCGCCGCCGGAGTGATAGCCGCGCTGGTTGTGGCGCTGACGCTGAGCAGGCCGCAGGCAAACAAGGCCAGGGTCAGACGTGAAAGGTTCAATGGCATCGGCTTAGTCGCTTTCCGTAGGCGGATCGATAGGTCGGAGTTCAGGTTCGGGTTGAGGGGCAGCGGGCGGCTCCGGTTCATACATGGGCTCTTGCTCGGGTGGTTGCCCGCCTGCGCTTTCCATCTGTTGGCGCAGCGCTTCCATGCGGTCGCGCATTTCCTGCTCGTCTTGTTGCTGTAGTGAGGTGAGTGCGTCCACGTTGCTGTCGTAGATGGGCTGGTTGCTGCCCGAGCCCGCTTTGCGCTTGTTAAACATCAGGGTTTCCAGGCGGCCGTTGCGTTCGAGTTCAACGCGGTCGCGGTACACCGCATGCAGGCGTATGCCCTTGTCGATTTCGCTACCAATAGCAAAGCGCTGCGGCTTGCTACCTTCACGCTGAATGATGGCGCTGGAGCTACTCGCCGTGCTGTGCACGAAGCTGCCACGTAGGGTCAGGCGTAAATTGGTGGCTGGCGGTGCCGCATCCTGTGTGACGCGGGTGGGGCCGAAGAGGGTTTGAATACTGTCCAACGCTGGCGCGCTGGCCAGCTCGTTGGTTTCGCTATCGGGCACGCTAACTTGGGTGCGGTTCAGGTGCAGCCATTCGATGGTTTGGGTGGCGAAACTCAGGCTGATAAGCAGGATCAGCAATACACCCAATAGCGTTGGGGCATTGTGAAGCAGCCTGCGGAAGGTTTCGGGCACGGACAATGGAGTTACTCGCTACTGTCGAATGATTTCAGGTGGCTGTATGTGGCGGCCGATCATAGAGCAGCTACATGTTTTTTAGCATCCACTGCGCCCTGTAGTCCTATTCTCTTTGTGTGGGGGAGGGCGTGTGTTTTTTCGGCAGTGTGATAAAGATAGCCCCCGCTGTGCGAAGTACTAGCGCAAATAGTTAAAAGATCAAAAAAAATCAGCAGCATGGCGAGCAATAGTCATCCTTAATCTTGAACATAAACGGACATTGAAAATGCCAGGGTGGGGTTACAGATGAACATGTCCTCGGTCGAAACACTGCCACGTCGATTGCCTTTCAGTTATGCCAAGCGCAATGGCGTGGTGCTGATGCTTGAGCAAGAAAAGGTGAGCCTTGGTTTTCGCCCGGCAGTGGATATGGTGGCCCTGGCCGAAGCCCAACGTTTTCTTGGCCGCCGCCTGCCGTTACGCGCCTTGACGCTTCCTGAGTTCGACCAAGCCATGGCTACGGCTTACCAGCATGACTCGGCGTCCATGCAGTTGGCTGAAGATATTGGCGGGCGCCTGGACCTCGCCGCGCTGGCCGATCAAGTGCCAGAAACTGAAGACCTGATGGAGCAGGAAGACGACGCCCCCATCATCCGTTTGATCAACGCCATCCTTGGCGAGTCGATCAAAGAAAACGCCTCCGATATCCACCTCGAAACCTTTGAGAAACGCCTGGTGGTGCGCTTTCGCGTCGATGGCGTGCTGCGTGAAGTGCTCGAGCCCAAGCGCGAATTGGCAGCCCTGTTGGTGTCACGGATCAAAGTAATGGCACGCCTGGATATCGCCGAAAAACGCGTGCCGCAAGACGGCCGTATTTCCCTGCGCGTGGGTGGCCGTGAGGTGGATGTGCGGGTGTCGACCTTACCCTCAGCCAACGGCGAACGCGTGGTGCTACGCTTGCTCGACAAACAGGCCGGGCGCCTGAGTTTGCAACACTTGGGCATGTCCAATCGAGATTGCCAACTGATGGAGGCCAGCGTTCGCAAACCCCACGGCATCATTCTTGTCACCGGGCCGACGGGCTCGGGTAAAACCACCACCTTGTACGCCAGCTTGGTCAGCTTGAATGACCGCACGCGCAACATTCTTACCGTCGAAGACCCCATCGAATATCACCTGGAAGGCATTGGCCAAACGCAGGTCAATACCAAGGTCGATATGACTTTTGCCCGCGGCCTTCGGGCGATTCTGCGCCAAGACCCGGACGTTGTTATGGTCGGTGAAATCCGTGATGCGGAAACCGCGCAGATCGCCGTGCAGGCCTCGCTCACCGGCCACTTGGTGTTGTCGACGCTGCATACCAACAGTGCTATTGGCGCCGTTACCCGGCTGGTTGATATGGGCGTTGAGCCGTTTCTGTTGTCGTCCTCGTTGCTTGGCGTATTGGCCCAACGCTTGGTGCGTGTGCTGTGTCCGCATTGCAAAGAAGCGTTGCCGGTCACCGAGGCCGAGGCTCAAGTCCTCGGAGTACGCAGTGGTGAGACGCCGTTGATTCACCACCCTCGTGGTTGCCCGGAATGCAAGCAGCAGGGCTATCGCGGGCGTACCGGTATCTATGAGTTGGTGGTGTTTGACGACCATATGCGCAGCTTGGTGCACAGCGGAGCTGGCGAGCAGGAAATGACCCGCCATGCGCGCAGCAATGGCCCAAGCATTCGTGATGATGGCCGGCGCAAAGTGCTGGAAGGTATTACCAGCCTAGAGGAAGTGCTGCGCGTAACCCGCGAAGACGAAGCGCCCTCGGCGGGTGCTCAACGGCGCGAACTATCCTCGGCTTCACCGACTCAACAGCAACGTAGGGGCGATAGACGTTGATGTTTGTTAACGCTGTTTCCCCTGTTCCGACTCTCCATAGATTGGGCGCGTTCTGATGGCAGCGTATGAATACCTGGCCCTGGATCAGGCGGGCCGCCAGCAAAAAGGCGTGATGGAGGCCGATAGTGCCCGCCAGGTGCGGCAGCTGCTGCGGGAAAAACAGCTGGCGCCGCTGCAAGTGAACGCCACCCGCACTCGCGAACAAGCTAGCCACGACGGCAACTTCACCTTTGTTCGCGGCCTCTCGGCGCGCGATCTGGCCATGCTCACCCGCCAGTTGGCCACGCTCATTCAAGCCGCTTTACCCATTGAAGAAGCGTTGCGTGCGGCGGCTGCGCAAGCCTCGGCGCCGCGTGTACAAGCCATGCTGTTGGCCGTGCGCGCCCGCGTGCTGGAAGGCCATAGTCTGGCGGCGGCGCTGAAAGAGTTTCCGGCGGCATTTCCTGAGCTGTATCGCGCCACTGTGGCGGCCGGAGAACACGCCGGGCACCTGGGCCCTGTGCTTGAGCAACTGGCCGATTACACCGAACAACGTCAGCAGTCGCGGCAAAAGGTGCAACTGGCGTTGCTGTATCCGCTGGTACTGATGGTTACCTCGCTAATCATCGTCGGCTTTTTGCTCGGGTATGTAGTGCCGGATGTGGTGCGCGTGTTTGTCGATTCCGGGCAAACCTTGCCGGCGCTCACTCGCGGCCTTATCGCCCTGAGCGATGCGGTAAAAAGCTGGGGCTGGCTGTTTGTGCTGTTGTCGGTGGCCGCCGGTTTTACCGCGCGTTGGGCATTGCGTGATGACAAGGTCAAACGCCGCTGGCATGGCTTGCAATTGCGTCTGCCACTGGTGGGGGGCTTGGTACGTGCCACTGACTGCGCGCGTTTTGCTTCCACTTTGGCCATTCTTACCCGCAGTGGCGTGCCGCTGGTGGAGGCCCTGAGCATTGGGGCCCAGGTTATTTCCAACCGGGTTATTCGCGCCGACGTGGTACTGGCCGCGCAAAAAGTGCGCGAGGGCGGCAGCCTGACTCGCGCGCTGGAAGCCAGCGGCCAATTTCCCCCGATGATGTTGCACATGATTGCCAGTGGCGAACGCTCCGGTGAGTTGGACCAAATGCTGGCCCGCACCGCGCGCAATCAAGAAGGCGACTTGGCAGCCCAGATCGCCTTGATGGTCGGCCTTTTCGAACCCTTCATGCTGGTGTTTATGGGCGTGGTGGTACTGCTCATTGTGCTGGCGATTCTTCTACCGATTCTTTCCTTGAACCAATTAGTGGGGTAACCACATGAAACAACTCAGCCGACCTTCAATGCGACTTCAGGCCATGCGCCAGCGCGGCTTTACCCTGATCGAAATCATGGTGGTGGTGGTCATTCTCGGCATTCTCGCAGCGCTAATTGTGCCGCAGGTAATGAGCCGTCCGGACCAGGCCAAAATCACCGTCGCCAAAGGCGATGTAAAAGGCATCAGCGCCGCCCTGGATATGTACAAGCTCGACAACCATAGCTACCCCAATACCCAGCAAGGCTTAGAAGCGTTGGTAAAAAAGCCCAGCGGCAACCCACCGGCAAAAAACTGGAATGCTGACGGCTATCTCAAACGCGTGCCGGTCGACCCGTGGGGCAATGCGTACCAGTATCTGGCGCCTGGCAGCAAAGGCCCATTCGACCTGTATTCGTTTGGTGCTGATGGCAAAGAAGGCGGCAGCGGCAACGATGCCGATATTGGTAACTGGGATCAGTGACAGCCGTGCGCCCGCGGACCCTGGGCGGCTTCACCTTGGTGGAGCTGTTGGTGGTGCTGGTTATTCTCGGCACCCTGATTGGCTTGGCGGTGCTCAGCACTGGTATCGCCGGTCCTTCGCGGGAACTGCGTAACGAGGCCGAACGCCTTAGCGGCTTGATTGGCGTGCTAACCGAAGAGGCCGTGTTGGATAACCGTGAATATGGCCTGTGGTTTGATGCCTCGTCTTATCAAGTGCTGCGTTACGACTCGGTCAAAGCCAAATGGCAGGCCGTGGATCGCACTCCCCATCAATTGCCGGCCTTTGCCGTGCTGACCCTTGAACTGGAGGGCGCAGGGCTGAAATTGCCCAGCGCCAACGCTGAGGATGATGGGCAGAAAAGCGCTGAGCGCAGCCCGCAAGTGCTGATTCTTTCCAGTGGTGAACTGAGTCCCTTTCGTTTGCAGCTGGCGGAGCGCCGCCCACAGGGTGTGCGCTTGCAACTGGCCACCGATGGTTTTCGCTTGCCCAAAGTGGAACTGGCCGACGGCAAGGGGCTGAAAAAATGAAGCGCGCGCGCGGCTTTACCTTGTTGGAGGTGCTGGTGGCGCTGGCGATTTTTGCCTTGGTGGCCGCCAGCGTTCTAGGCGTTAGCGCCCGCAGCCTGCAAACCGCTGCACGGCTGGAAGATAAAACCCTGGCCATGTGGATCGCCGATAACCAGCTAAGCGATATGCAACTTTCACCCAGCCCACCGGGTGCGGGTGATCAGCAGGGCCAGGTGGACTTTGCCAACCGCCAGTGGTCATGGCAAAGCAGCGTGATTGAAACCAGTGAACCGACCATGCGCCGCATCACCATTTGGGTGGCCAGCCGCGATGCCAATGGCCGTGGTGGCGACATCAAGGATCGCGCCGCAGCCACCCTGGTGGGGTTTGTCAGCACCGACCCTATCGAGCCCGGTCAATGAGGCGTGCAATCCGGGGTGAGCGGGGCTTTACCCTGCTGGAGTTGCTGATTGCTGTGGCCATCTTCGCCCTGCTGGCATTGGCCACCTACCGCATGCTTAGCAGCGTGATGCAGGCCGACACTGCTACCCGTGAGCACGAACAGCAGCTACGTGAACTGGTGCGCGCGATGGCCGCCTTTGAGCGCGATGTGCTGCAAGCGACGCCGCGGCCGGTGCGCGATCCGTTTGGCGAAAAGCGTCCGGCGTTACTGGGTGCCGACGGCGATGCAACAGCGCTGGAGTTCACCCGAACCGGCTGGCGCAATCCCATGGGCGCGCCCCGTTCACGCTTGCAGCGGGTGCGTTGGGAGCTTAGTGGCGAACTGCTGCAGCGGCGTTATTGGAATGTGCTTGATCAAGCCCAGGACAGTCAGCCACAAGTGCAAGCCGTGCTCGACGGCGTCACGCGCTTGACCCTGCGCTATATGGATCGCCAGGGCCAATGGCAGCCGAGTTGGCCGCCCACCGATGGCAATGAAAGTGAGCGCTATGAGCAATTACCCAAGGCCGTGGAGCTGGAGTTGGAGCATCGCCGCTACGGCAAGCTGCGGCGGGTATTGCGCTTGCCGGACATCCCCAAAGCGGGCGGCAATTCAGAAGGCCAGGCGCCGCAGCAGGGCGAAGAGCAGGTGGCGCCATGATCCGCCAACGGGGTGTGGCGCTGATTACCGTACTGCTGGTGGTGGCGGTAGTCACGGTGGTCTGCGCCGGCATGATTGCCCGCCAGCAGGTGTCTATTCGCAGCAGCGCCAACTTGTTGGATGTGCGCCAAGCCTGGCAATACGCCTTGGGCGGCGAGACCTTGGCTAAGGCGCTGCTCAAACAGGATGCGCGACGTGGTGACCCGCGTCAGCCGGTCGATCATCTGGCCGAAGCCTGGGCCAAGCCGTTGCGGCCATTTGAGCTGGATGAAGGCGGGGTGCTGAATGTACGCATCGAAGACCCTAGCGGGCGCTTTAACCTCAACAGTTTGGTCACCAAGCAACAAGTCAATGAACTGGCCGTTACGCGTTTTCGCCGCTTGTTATTGCGCTTGGGCATCGTCGCGCCCTATGCCGAGCGGCTTGCCGATTGGCTGGATGCCGACGATCAACCGACAGGCAGCGACGGCGCGGAAGACAATCAATATTTGTTGGCCAAGCCGGCTTATCGCGCGGCTAACCGTCGCCTGCAGGACGTCTCCGAGCTACGGTTACTGTTGGGCATGACCGAGGCGGATTATCGTCGCTTGCTGCCCTATGTCAGCGCCTTGCCAGCGGATGCCACGCTTAACGTTAATACGGCGGGTGCCGTGGTGCTGTCTTGCCTGGCTGATGGCCTGACCCCGGCAATGGCGCAAAGCGTGATTCAGGCGCGAGGTAACGAAGGGTTTGCTTCGGTGGATATTTTTATGGGGCAGCCTGGCTTGGCAGGGCAGGGGGTTGATGCACAAGGTTTGGCCGTTGGAACCTACTATTTTCAAGTGATTAGCGAGGTGCGTATGGGCGACCGCCGGCAAGTGGTGGTGAGCACCCTGCACCGTGATGAGCAGGGACGTGTACGGGTCTTGGCCCGTGATCTTGGGCAAGATGGCTTTGCCGCTGCAACCAACAGCGGGCAAGCAGCAGGAACCGATAAGGAGCAGGCGCCATGAGCCTGGTAACGATTTTTCTCCCCGCCGCCGCCGCGTTGGCGGTCGACGATGGTCAGGCGGTGCACCGGGTAAAAGCCGGTGTGCACGATCAGCTGTTGCTGGCGGATGCCATGGCTGAGCTAGAAGGGCCCTGGCGGCTGGTGTTGCCGGTGGAGGCGGTGACGTGTTGCGCGGTGCAACTGCCCACGCAGAAAACCCGCTGGTTGCGCCAGGCCTTACCGTTCGCGGTGGAGGAGTTGCTGGCCGAGGAGGTCGAGCTGTTTCACCTGGCCTTGGGCACGCCACTGGACGATGGTCGCCACCGGGTTTATGCGGTGCGCGCGGCCTGGCTGCAAGGTTGGTTGGCGCTGTGCGCGGTGCCGCCTACCAGCATTCAAATTGACGCCGACCTATTGCCCGAGCTCGGCACGCAGCTGTGCTGGTTAGACGAGCGCCTATTGCTTGGTGGCCAAGTGGCTACGCGGATGGCGCTGGCTATGGAGGACTGGCCGGCCCTGGCTGAGCAATGTCCGCTGCCGGTGCAGGTGATAGCGCCGTCAGGCCAGGCCCTGCCGGAAGGCATTGAGACTGCTCAGCGCGAGAGCGACGTGTATCTATGGCTGGCCACGCAAACCGGCGGGTGCAATCTGGCGCAGGGCGAGCTGGCCAGTCGCGAAGATAGCCACGGCTGGAAACGCTGGCAGGCGGTGCTTGGGCTTGTTGGGCTATGGCTGGTGCTGCAATGGGGTTTCAATATGGGGCAAGCCTGGCAGTTGCAACACAAAAGCGATGCCATTGCTGCGGCCAACGCCGCGCTTTACCGCGAGCTGTTCCCGCAGGACAGCAAATTGATCAACCTGCGCCATCAACTGGATGAACACCTCAGCCAAGGCGCGGCCAGCGGCAAAGGTCGCTTATTAACGTTGATGGAAATGGCCAGCACCGCCGTGCAAGCCGATGGTGGGCTGGTGCGCGTGCGCCAGCTGGATTTCAGCGATATCCGCGGCGATCTTGCCCTGCAACTGCAAGCGCCCGACTTCAGCGCGCTAGAGCGCTTGCGTCAACGCTTGGCGGATGCCGGTCTGCCGGTGCAACTGGGCTCGGCCAGTCGGGAGAGTAATGGTGTTAGCGCGCGCTTGGTATTGGGGGGGCAGGGATGAACACCGCCATGATCAAAAACCAAATCCTTGAACGCTGGCAGCGTTCGCCCCTAAAACGGCGCTGGAGCACCCTGGTGCCGCGCGAACGTCTGGCCTTGGCATTGATGCTGGCATGCGTGCTCGGTGCGTTGCTGTACATCAGCCTCTGGCAACCGGCGCAGCAGCGCCTGACGAATGCCCGCGAGGCATTGGCCCAGCAGCTCGAACTGAGCGGCTACTTGCAAGCCAAGGCACCGCTGGCCCGCGCTCTGGTGGAAAAACCCACCACCACCCTAGCCCCCGACCAACTGCAAGGCCTGGTCACCAGCAGCGCCGCTGCGGCGCAGTTAAATATCGAGCGAATCGACAATGGCGGCGACGGCAGCCTGCAAGTGAATCTGCAGCCGGTGGCATTCAACCAACTGCTGCGTTGGTTTACCGAACTGGAAGGGCAGGGCGTGCGCATTGATGAAGCCGGTTTGGATCGCAATGAAGAAGGGCTGGTGACATCGCGGCTCACATTGCGTGTGGCGCAGTAAATTCAGCCGCGTATTGGCCCCATGGGGTGTGTTGCGCGCAGTAAGCAACATGCCGGTGTATGCCGTGGCGCGCACTCGGTGCGCGGACGGCACACTCTATGGGGGAAGCTAAAAACCACTATTTGCAGAAAATTTCTATACAGGGTGTTGACTTAGCTTCGACCCACGCGTAAATTTCGCGCCTCGCAAGCAAGGGGTGATTAGCTCAGCTGGGAGAGCATCTGCCTTACAAGCAGAGGGTCGGCGGT
>CAZIWV010000041.1:0-39213 GCA_964543145.1 uncultured Pseudomonas sp. | reverse complement strand
ACCGAGCTGTTTTTCGACCCGCGCTCGGAACGCTCCTATATCCGCCTGCTGCCGATCGAAACCCGCATGACCGACGCCAGCGTGGCGCAGTTCAAGCGTATTCCACGGCATTGGGTGAACATTCCGCTGGATATCAGCGACCCCGACAATATGGTGCAGGCCTTCACCCAAGTGGCGAAGACCAAACCCATGCCGGTTGAACAAGCCATCCAATTGGGCTTCCACCCAGATATGCTGGAAAGCGCCGGCAAGCCCGGCCAGGTACTGGTGCCGGCCTGGCGTCACGCCATCGTCAACTTCGATCACCCGCTGCTGCGCCAGGGTCTGCGTATTCTCGATACCCCAGGGCTGAACGCCCTGGGTAGCGAGCCAGAACTGACCCTGTCGATGCTGCCCAGCGCTCAGGCAATCATCTTTCTGCTGTCTGCCGATACCGGCGTGACGGCCAGCGATATGGCGGTATGGCAAACCCATATTCGTCAACTCGACGAAGAAACCCAAACCAGCCTGTTCGCCGTGCTGAACAAAATCGACGTGCTTTGGGATGACCTGGCCGGCGAAACCTTTGTGCAGAACGCCATCAGCCAGATTCAGGTCGCCACCGCCAAGCAACTGGGCATTGGCATTGAAGATGTGTTGCCGCTGTCGGCCAAGCAAGCCTTGCTGGCCAAGGTGCGCAAAGACCAAGCGCTGCTGGACCGCAGCCAGTTGGGCCACCTGGAAAACCTGCTGTGCGAGCGCATCGTCGCGCAGAAAGAACGCCTGCTTGAAGACCGTGTGGTCAATCAGGTGCTCGCTCTGTTGCAGAACAGCCAGCACGTATTGAACCTACGCCTGGAAAAAGTCCGCGAGCAGCAAACCCTGCTGACCACGCACCAACAGGACAACGGCCAGTTGCTGTTTGAACTGACCGCCAAAACCAAAGACGACCACAGCCAGCATCACCGCCGCCTGCTGGGGCTGAAAACCAACCAGCGCCTGCTTAAACGTCAGGGCGATTTACTGCGCAACGCCGCCCGCTCCGAGCGCTTGGAAGAACACCTGAACAAGGTGCGCACCAACCTCACCGGCAGTTGGACGACCTTGGGCATCAACCAGGCGATCCTGCACTTCTTCCGCTCCGTGGAACACGACTTGGCCAACCTCGGCCAGGAAGTGGAAATGGCCAACAAAATGGTCTCGGCCATCTACCGCCGGCACAACGAAGAAAATCCACTGCATGGCGTCGATGCCCCGCAGTTCAATATCAAGCGCTACCAACGCGAACTCAAGGCGCAGCAAGGCAAGGCCGACCAATTCCGCCTGCATCTGAGAACCCTGCTGACCGAGCAACGCACCCTGACCAGACGCTTCTTCGCCACCCTGGTGCAAGAGGTGATCGGCCTGCACCAGCGCCTGCGCCGCGAAGTCGAGCAATGGGCTGCCGATGCACTCATGCCGCTGATGCAACACACCCTTGAGCACAAGCAGCTGCTGGAAACCCACATGCTGCGGCTTAAATCCCTGGCGCAAAACACCCAGCAAGCGCGTGTACGCAGCCAGCAAATGCTGCGCTACATGAAGGAACTGGAGCTGCAACTGAGCCAGGCCAACGAGATGCTGCGCACCTTGCGCCGCCCGGCACCGATTTCGCGCCAGGGACGAGTGGTGACGTTGCCGTCCTCCAATCGCCAGGCCCATATCGGCGAGTAACACAGTCGCTGCGCCAGCTAATCTTTGCCGTGACAATTCAGAGCCTTAGCCCACCGCCCCCCGCGCTTGCCGCAGGGGGCGGTGCTCTTTAGACTGGCGCCTCCTTTTTGTGAGAGCAGGGTCGATGCCCACCGCCTTTCCCGAAGATTCTGTTGGTCTGGTCATCCCTCAGGTTGAGCACTTTGCCGCGCCATTGGCGCTGGCCTGTGGCCGCAGCCTGGGCGACTACAGCTTGGTGTACGAGACCTACGGCCAGTTGAATGCAGCGCGCAGCAATGCCGTGCTGATTTGCCATGCACTCTCGGGCCATCACCACGCCGCGGGCTACCACAGTACCGAAGAGCGCAAACCGGGCTGGTGGGACAGCTGCATCGGCCCCGGCAAAGCCATCGACACTAACCGCTTTTTTGTCGTCAGCCTGAATAACCTTGGCGGCTGCAACGGTTCAACCGGGCCTTCCAGCGTCAACGCCGCCACGGGCAAACCCTATGGGGCCGACTTCCCGGTATTGACCGTGGAGGATTGGGTCAACAGCCAGGCATTGCTGGCTGACCGCTTGGGCATCGCTCAGTGGGCGGCAGTGGTGGGCGGCAGCCTCGGCGGCATGCAAGCCATGCAATGGGCCATCAGTTACCCCGAACGCATCCGTCACTGCCTGGCCATCGCCTCGGCGCCCAAACTGTCGGCGCAGAACATTGCCTTTAACGAGGTGGCACGCCAGGCGATTTTGTCCGACCCGGAATTCCACGGCGGGCATTTCCAGGAACAAAACGTCATCCCCAAGCGCGGCCTGATGTTGGCGCGCATGGTGGGCCATATCACCTATCTGTCCGACGACGCCATGGGCGAGAAATTCGGCCGCGGGCTGAAAAGCGAAAAGCTTAACTACGACTTCCACAGCGTCGAGTTCCAGGTAGAAAGCTACCTGCGCTATCAAGGCGAAGAGTTCTCCGGGCGCTTTGACGCCAACACCTACTTGCTGATGACCAAGGCGTTGGACTACTTCGACCCGGCTGCCGCCCACGGCGGCGACCTGGCGAAAACCCTGGCCGGAGTGAAAGCCGACTTCTGCGTGATCTCCTTTACCACCGACTGGCGCTTTTCGCCGGCGCGCTCGCGGGAAATCGTCGATGCGCTGATGGCCGCACGGAAAAACGTCTGCTACCTGGAAGTCGATGCACCTCAAGGCCACGACGCCTTTTTGATGCCGATTCCCCGTTACTTGCAAGCATTCAGCGGTTATATGAACCGCATCAGCCTCTGAGGATTGCCGTGAGAGCCGATCTGGAAATCATCCAAGACTGGATACCCGCCGGCAGCCGCGTGCTGGACTTGGGCTGCGGCAATGGCGAACTGCTTGCCTGGCTGCGCGACAATAAACAAGTGACCGGCTACGGGCTGGAAATCGACCCGGATAACATTGCCGAGTGTGTGACCAAGGGCGTTAACGTCATTGAACAAAACCTCGACTTGGGTTTGGGCAACTTTGCCAGCAACAGCTTTGACGTAGTCGTCATGACCCAGGCGCTGCAAGCGGTGCAGTACCCAGACAAAATTCTGGAAGAAATGCTCCGTGTCGGTCGCCAGTGCATCATCAGCGTGCCCAATTTCGGCCACTGGCGCTGCCGCTACTACCTGGCGCGCAACGGCCGTATGCCGGTGTCGGACTTTATGCCGTACACCTGGTACAACACGCCGAACATCCACTTCTGCACCTTTAAAGACTTTGAAGCCCTGTGCCTGGAGCGCAGCGTCAAAGTGCTCGACCGCCTAGCCGTCGACCACCTGCACCGCAACAGCCTCGCCGCGCGGATGTGGCCTAATCTGTTGGGTGAAATCGGCATTTATCGCGTCAGCGGCCCAGGCGTGTTGGAACACCGCTTCGCCGTCTGACACGCCACTGTTTTAGGAGAGCAATCATGCGTCGCCTTGCCCTATTCGTCCTCGCCCTGTGTTTGGCCCTGCCGGCTGCCGCCGAGCGCAAAGCCAGCTTTGGTGAACTGGATGTGCACTACAACGCTTTTAACTCCGGTTTTCTCCAGCCTGATATCGCCGCCGCCGCCGGGCTGACCCGTAGCAAAACCCTAGGCGTGCTGAACGTCGCCGTTCTGAAAAGCGGCAAAGCCAGCAGCGCCACCGTCACCGGCACGGTAACCGACCTGCTGGGCAAAGCGCGCCCGCTGGAGTTCAAGCAGGTAGCCGAAAGCGGCGCGATTTATTACCTGGCGCAGTTCCCTTTCGAGCAGCGTGAAGTGCTGCGCTTCAGCCTGAAAGTACGCGTCGGTGAAGGCAGCGAAAACAGCATCGACTTCAACCAAGAATTTTTCCCGGACGATAAATGACAGGCACTGTGATCGACCTCAGCCAACTGGTGCTTGCCAGCCATAACGCCGGCAAGCTGAAAGAGCTGCAGGCCATGCTTGGCGATGCCGTGCACGTGCGCTCGGTAGGCGAGTTCAGCCAGGTAGAGCCGGAAGAAACCGGCTTGTCGTTTATCGAAAACGCCATTCTTAAAGCGCGCAATGCGGCCCGTGTATCTGGCCTGCCGGCGTTGGCCGACGACTCAGGCCTGGCGGTGGACGCCCTCGGCGGCGCGCCGGGTATTTACTCGGCACGTTATGCCGATGGCCAGGGCGATGCAGCCAACAATGCCAAGCTGCTGTTGGCCCTCAAGGGCTTACCGGCTGAACAACGCGGCGCGCAGTTTGTGTGCTGCCTGGCCTTGGTCCGGCATGCCGACGACCCGCTGCCGATCATCTGCGAAGGCCTGTGGCACGGGCGGATTCTTGAGCAGGCCGAAGGCGAACACGGCTTTGGTTACGACCCGCTGTTCTGGGTGCCGGAGCGCAACTGCTCCAGCGCGGTGCTCACCCCCGCCGAGAAAAACCAGCTCAGCCACCGCGCCCGCGCCATGGTGTTGCTGCGCGAGCGTTTGGGCTTGGCATGAACGACTCTGACCGCGGGCTGATTTTTCCACCCGCCACTAAGGCCCACAGCCTGCTGCAGATGCCGCCGCTGGCGCTGTATATCCATATTCCCTGGTGCGTGCGCAAATGCCCGTACTGCGACTTCAACTCCCATACCGCCAGCCCGGTGTTGCCCGAAGCCGAGTATGTCGACGCCCTGCTCGCCGACCTCGACCGTGACCTGCCGCTGGCCTATGGCCGTGAGCTGACCTCGATCTTTTTTGGCGGTGGCACGCCGAGCCTGTTTAGCGCCGAAGCGCTGGGGCGCTTGCTGGAAGGCGTACAGCAACGTATCCGCTTCGCCAGTGATATCGAAATCACCCTGGAGGCCAACCCCGGCACCTTCGAGCAGAACAAATTTCGCGCTTACCGGCAGCTGGGCATTAATCGCCTGTCTATCGGCGTGCAGAGCTTTCAGCAGAGCAAGCTTGAAGCACTGGGCCGCATCCACAATGGCGATGAAGCCATGCGCGCCGCCGATATGGCACGCAACGCCGGCTTCGATAACTTCAACCTCGACTTGATGCACGGCCTGCCAGATCAATCACTGGACGAAGCACTTAACGACATTCGCCAGGCCATTGCCCTGGCACCGACGCATTTGTCTTGGTACCAGCTAACCCTGGAGCCGAACACGGTGTTCTGGAACCAGCCGCCGGTGCTGCCCGAGGACGACACCCTGTGGGACATCCAAGAAGCCGGGCAAGCGCTGCTGGCTGACCATGGTTACGCCCAGTACGAAGTATCGGCCTATGCCCAAGCCGGCAAACGCGCGCGGCATAATCTCAACTACTGGAGCTTTGGCGATTTCCTCGGCATTGGCGCAGGCGCCCACGCCAAGCTGACAGGCCCGGACGGGCAAATTTTGCGCAGCTGGAAAACCCGCCTGCCCAAGGACTACCTGGACCCCGGCAAACACTTCCAGGCTGGCGCCAAAGCGCTAACCGTGGACGAGCTGCCGTTTGAGTTCTTGATGAATGCCCTGCGTCTGACCGATGGCGTGCCGGCCGAGCTGTTTAGCCAGCGCACCGGTTTGCCGCTGGAGGACTTCGCCAAAGCCCGCGAACAGGCGCAAACGCGTGGCTTATTGATGGACGACCCCGAGCGCCTGGTGGCAACGCCGCAAGGCCAGTTGTTTCTCAACGACCTGCTGCAGTACTTTTTGCGCTGACTTGATTGCCCAATAAGGCTAAGGACACCGGATGGACCTGCTTCTCGACCTGATTGCCACGGTTTCACGCTGGACGCGCGGCCACCTCTACGATATTTCCCTGGCGATCATGGCCACCGTGCTGGTGCTGTTTGGGCCGGGCATCAACACCTGGGTTCAGCAGCGCATCGGCGGCCTGAACTTTATCTTCCGCACCCTGCTGTTCGTGCTGATCTGCGCGATAGGTTACGGCCTGGCCATGATCTTTCTGACACCGTTGGTGGCCAAGGGCTTGGGGTACTTCAATAACTACACCTTGGCGCCAGTACTGCTGCTGGTGTTCTTCCTAATCGGCGTAATTGCTGACCGTAACTGAGGCGGCAATCGGCAGTTGAACGCGATCCCACAGGGTGTGCTGTGCGCACCGGAGCGCAGGTCTCTAGACCGCTTGGCGCGCGCAGCACACCCTACGAGACCAACGACAACGAGTCGTTCGCCTCTTACGAAAAAGGCGCCTGATCAGGCGCCTTTTTATCGACTAGGAATGGATCAATTACCTTCGCGGCGCAGCGCTTGCGGGGTGAAATCACCTGGCCCGAGCTTGGCGTTAAAGTCGTACATGATCTCGTTGTTATCCATTCCGTCGGCGAAGTAACGCTTGCCGGCGAAATCGTAGATGGTTTCCAGCGTGCTGCCGAACATAGGGACGTCGTAGTAGCTGATCGGGTGGCTTTCTTGCAGACCAACCAGTTTGCCGTCCTTGTCGTACAGGTCTACCGCCAGGATCTGCCAGCTGTCTTCATCAAGGTAGAAGCGACGCTTGGCGTACGGATGGCTAAAGCCTTTGCGCAGCTCGGCTTCCACAATCCACACGCGGTGCAGTTCGTAGCGCAATAACTCGGGGTTGATGCTTGTCGGCTTCAGGATGGTGTCGTACGGAATGCCTTTCTGGTGCACGGCGTAGCTGTTGTACGGCACCAACATTTCCTTTTTGCCTTCCAACTTCCACTCGTAACGGTCAGGCGCGCCGTTATAGGAGTCGACCATGTCGGCGGTGGCCATACCGTTGGTGTCGGGCTGCAGGGTGTCGAAGGCCAACATCGGGAGGCGACGCACGCGGCGCTCACCACGGTTAAAGCGCCAGGCTTTGCGGATAGCCTCAACCTGATCGAGGGTTTCCTGCACCACCAGAGCGGAGCCCGCGAGCTTGGCCGGCGCGACAACGCTGTACTTGTAGAAAAACAGGGTGTTGTCGAGTTCGCCTGGGGTCATGCCTTCGCGGCCGTAACGGAAATAAATGTCACGGTCGAGCTTGAGTAGGTTGTACGCGCCGTTAGAGAGAACCGCCGCTTGGTTGGTGACGAAGTGGATCTGCTCGCCGCGATAACGCATCACGTGGTTCCAGATCGCTTCCTGGCCCGACTGCGGTACCGGAAACGGAATGCCCGCCGCTGCGCCTTGCACGCCGTTGCCGCCGGAAATCAGCTCGGCGTTGAGGGCGTTATAGCGGGTGGCATCGTAGATCCGCTGCGGCGCTGCGGCGCTACGGTGAGTCGGGAACACCCGCAGGTAATAGTCGGGGTTGGTTTCCAGCAAGGTTTTAAGGCCTAGCGGCAATTGCGCCTGGTACTGGGCCACGTTCTTGCTGCTAACCACATACTGAGGCGATTCCCCCGCGTAGGGGTCGGGGTGGTGCATGCCGGGTTTGTAGCTGGGGATCGGCTGCGCCAGGCCACCATTCCACTCCGGTATGGTGCCGGCAGCATTGCCTTTACGTTCGCCACCCAGCGGCGTGAGGTCGCCGTTCAGGCGGTTGGCCTGCACCGGGTCGACCTTGGCTTGCGCATTAAACGCAAAAACCGTGAGCAGCAGTACTCCAATTGTTCTCAACACAGACTTTCTCCTTGGGACGCCATGACGACACGTCACCTTTATTATTTATTCAGCCAGTCTTGGGTGTTGCTGTGGTGAGGTTAGCCAGCTCTAGCCGGTCTGTTTTAACAACGGTGCAACAAAGCATTGGCAACTACGTGTGCGCCAGCAGATAAGGCTGGCGCGGTACAGCAAAAAATCAGTCAACTCGTTCGAACTTGAGATCCCAAACACCATGGCCAAGCCGCTCGCCACGGCGTTCGAACTTGGTCACGGGGCGTTCCTCTGGGCGCGGCACATAGGTGCCATCGTCAGCTTGATTTCGATAGCCAGGCGCGGCCTGCATCACTTCCAACATAACCTCTGCATACGGCTGCCAGTCGGTGGCCATGTGCAAAACACCACCAACTTTCAGCTTTTGCCGAACCAACTCTGCGAACTCGGCTTGCACGATGCGACGCTTGTGGTGACGCGCCTTGTGCCAAGGGTCCGGAAAAAACAACAGCAGGCGATCGAGGCTGGCATCGGCCACGCAGCGCTTGAGCACTTCGATGGCGTCGCAGTCGTACACGCGCAGGTTTTTCAGCTCCTGGGTTAGCACGCCGTTAAGCAGTGCGCCAACGCCGGGACGGTGTACTTCCACGCCAATAAAATCCTGCTCCGGCGCGGCGGCAGCCATTTCCAGCAGCGAGTGGCCCATGCCAAAACCAATTTCCAAGGTGCGCGGCGCAACGCGTCCAAACACCTTATCGAAATCGACGAAGTCATCAGTCAGGGGCAACACGAACAGCGGTTTGCCGATGTCCAAGCCGCGTTGTTGGCCTTCGGTCATACGCCCGGCGCGCATGACAAAACTCTTGATCGCGCGGTGCTTGCGCTCGCCGGCTTCGGTAGCGTGTTCTGGCTCGGTGATGTCGTGCGGTTCAGTCATGGCGGCTCTTACTTGATCAGACCATCCAGCGGCGAGGACGCGCTGGCATAGAGTTTTTTCGGCATACGGCCAGCCAGGTAAGCCAAGCGCCCGGCGACGATGGCGTGCTTCATGGCTTCAGCCATCAACACCGGATTTTGTGCATGGGCGATGGCGCTGTTCATCAACACCGCTTCGCAGCCAAGTTCCATCGCGATGGTGGCGTCGGAGGCTGTGCCGACACCAGCATCGACCAATACCGGAACTTTCGCTTCCTCGAGGATGATGCGCAGGTTGTAGGGATTGCAGATGCCCAAGCCAGTGCCGATAAGGCCGGCCAGCGGCATCACCGCGATACAGCCCATTTCCGCCAATTGACGGGCAATAATCGGGTCGTCGCTGGTGTACACCATGACGTCAAACCCATCTTTGACCAACACTTCGGCAGCCTTGAGGGTTTCAATCACATTGGGGAACAGGGTCTTCTGATCGGCCAGAACTTCCAACTTCACCAGCTTGTGGCCATCCAACAACTCACGGGCCAAACGGCAGGTGCGCACGGCCTCGGCGGCGTCATAGCAACCGGCGGTGTTGGGCAGAATGGTGTAGCGGTCTGGCGGGATCACATCGAGCAGATTCGGCTCATCGGGATTCTGGCCGATGTTTGTGCGACGTACCGCAACGGTGACGATCTCGGCGCCGGAGGCTTCGATGGCACGACGGGTTTCGTCGAGATCCTGATACTTGCCGGTGCCTACCAACAGGCGCGACTGGTAAGTCCGGCCGGCGAGGGTAAAAGGCTTGTCGGTGCGAGATTGGCTCATCGGAATTCCTCTTCAGCTGTGGCGCAAATACGGGGAGCGGGAAGCGCAGGCGGGGTCTAGCCGCCGCCGATGGCATGCACGATTTCCAGGGCGTCGCCCTCGCGCAGAACGGTTGCCTCGTGCTGGCTGCGTGGCACGATATCCAGATTGAGCTCCACGGCTACGCGCCGGCCGGTAAGGTCCAGGAGGACCAGCAGGTCTGAGACGGTCTGGCCGTCAGGGAACTCGAAAGATTCACCGTTCAACTGAATGCGCATGGCAGGCAATCACAATGTGAGGGGGCCGGCATTCTAGCCCCAACACACGCGTTGACCAAGGCAAAGGCGCGCCATTCGTCTCACAATTGACGCCGCGGTCAGGTTCAGGCGATCAAGCCTGTGTACGCCAGGCCGCCAAACCCAGACATAACCAACCGGCCAAAAATGACAGTCCACCGAAAGGAGTAATGATGCCGAGCTTACTCATGCCCGTAAGAGTCAACAGATAAAGGCTGCCAGAAAACAGCACAATCCCTAAGCAAAACATCCAGCCGGCGGCATTCAACAAACGCCCAGGTAGATGAAGCGAAAGAACGGCTACAGCGAGCAGTGCCAGGGCGTGAATAAGTTGGTAATGGGTGCCCGTCTGGAAAACGGCGAGGTATTCGGCAGTTAGCTGGCTTCTCAAACCGTGCGCTGCGAAAGCGCCAAGGGCAACTCCAGTAAAACCGAAGAACGCGGCCAACAGCAGAAATATACGCACGATCAAAAGCTCCAAGACAGGTTGAACAGTAGGCTTGCTCAAAACGCTGCTCGGAGCTTACAGGAAGAGAACAACAAGCTTCCAATAAACCTGATAACTATTAACCACTAATCCCAATCCAGCGAAATAGTAAAAGGTACCGTGAACCTTCGGGGAACTGGCCTACTGTTTGAAGTCTGGTAATACCTGAACGTAATTACCGGCTCCATCCCCAAGTTGAATCCCTGTACGGCTCCATCGACCCAGTTTGGCCCAGATACAGTATCCCCGCAGTCATTGACACAATACTTTCCCTGCCTAGTCAGAAACCCTTCGAAAACATCGTATACAGGAAATAGCGCGTCATCAAAACGGACCTTAGCCCAAGGCAACTCAGAAGAACGACTGCCAAACCTGACGGGCGCTTCATTGAGCAATATTTGCACGCCGATATCGCTGTCGGGGTCCGGCATAGCCACACCGTTCACACCTGCATTAAGAGGAAAATTCGCATCGAAAGTAACAAATGCGCGGGTGCTAATTGAAGCCTCGCAAGAAAACTTCAACGGCAAGGCGCGTGAAGAGAGGTTTATTGGCCCAACACCCAAGAAATCGGAGCTAGAAACTGACTTCAAATGGACAACACTGTTAGTAATCGGCGAAATATCGCCAAGATAACTAAGACTGCATGAAGGCGTCATCGCGAGACCGACATAACCACTGTGATGAGTAGGCGCTAAAACATCATCCATGACCAATTGATTTCCGGCAGCGGCAACTAGCAATGGGTCACTCGCAGAATAATAGCGAAACCAACCCAAGCCGTTCGGGAACCAAACAGTAGCGTTTGTGCCCACTAATGGCGCGAACTTGCCGGTCTTCACCAGCGTTAACCGTATGGAAATAGAAGGTAAGCCTCCGCGCGTGGTTAAAATACTGCCACTTACTGCGCCGGCCGACGTACCCAAGTAAATGCCGTCACGATGTGGAGTCCCGTCTAAAAACTCCACTTTCATCGCAACTCCTGCTGCGTTACCAGTCACCAAATAGCCCGCTCCCGAAGGAGTGGCTCCGGGCGGAGGAACATAAACAACATCAACTTTTTGGCCATGAAGCTCCGGAAGGCCATTACATAAAAACCCCGCCATTGTCAAACTATCCACAGCCATTAACGTACCCGGCGGAAAATTGCGATCGTCGTACCAGTTTCTATGAGCAATCATTCGGTAGCTGCTGGAATTTAGCTCGAGCTTAGTTGCCGCAACAGAACTGAAAATACCGCTACCCTTCCATGAGCACGCAGCAAGAGAAAACGTAGAGTACAGCAGGCCTAAGACGACAATAAAACAAAAACCAGATGTTTTAGACAAAAACCCTGAAACACGCATTTCCTTAAACATATCAGCACTTCCATAAGCAAAAATATCCAATCTTCAAAACGAGCGAAAATTAATTCTTAGCACTCGGCATAATTAACAATCCAACATAAAGACCAAACCCTAACATCAACAACCAACTGGAACAGCCAAAAACGCTGAACACAGGCAACTACTGAATTTCAATCGTGATAGTAAAAGGCACAGAAAACGAACTGGGAATCGGGGCTTGCGTTTTCGTTTGGTAATACTTAAATGTAACAGAAGCGTCGAAACCATCATTATTGCCTGACCCGGCACCACCCTGTACCCAGTTTGCGCCACTCATATCGCCACCACAGTCTGCAAGACAATAACTTCCTTGAGGCGTAAGAAATCCGTAGAAGACGTCAGTGACGCCACTATTTAGAGGTACCAAGTTCCATCCCAAAACCGGAGAATTCTGACCAAACCGCACGGGGGAATTATTTAAAAGTATCTGAACACCAATATCGCTATCGGCGCTAGGCATGCCCACGCCGTCTACGCCGTTATTGAACGGAAAAGCGGCATCAAAATAGACGGTAGGTTTGGTGTCAGCTGTACCGGTGCAGATAAATGTAAATTGCTGCGACTTTGCGCCTTTTTCTATAGCCCCAACCCCTGAAAAGTCTCCCGTACTTACTGAGGGCAAGCTGATAATCTTGGGGCCAATAGCAAGAGAAACGTCTCCCAACTTATTTACATGACAAACAGGCGCGGTAGCATGCCCTAAGTAGTCGCCCTCAACACCCGAACTATATTTTGTCGGGAATAATAGTTGATCCTCTGACGACGAAACCAGTGCCAAGTTAGCACTGAAGTAGCGGAAAGAACCCAAGCCGCCTTCGACCTTAATAGCACTATCGTTGCCTTTAGTGAACGGCCCTGTTTTAGTGAGAGAAAGCTTAACAGTTACTGGCGGGATCCTACTCCCATTTACAGTCAGCAATCCACCCGCCGAAACAATACCCTGACTGGTACCTATTAAAATTCCACCTCCTTGAGCCTGACCATCTGGAAATTCAATATTTATTGCAACACCAGGCGAACTTGTTGGAATGCGATAACCGTTGACGCCGTAAGGTTGCGCATTAGCGGGTGGCGTGTAAACAACGCTAATGCGATTACCCTTTAGATCCACCAAACCACCGCAATTCTGTGCCTTTAAAGAAATAGTATCTACGCCCATCAACGAACCCACCGGGTAACGGGAGTCATCAAACCAGTTTTTGTTGGCTAGCATTCTATATCCCGAACTTTGAAACTCAATCGGGCTCTTTACCGCGTAGCTAGGAGACGCACCTGCCCATGCGCAAGATGCGGAAGCAGAACGAGCACACAACGCTATAATTACAAACAATATTGGAGCTATAATATTTCGATACGATAGAACTGAATTTTTATTAAACATGATGCCTACTCAAAATTTGCATACTGCATCGGTTTTGTTTAACGAAGGAGACGCGGATACAACACCTTTATCGCTCACACTTGAATTAGCGTGATAGCGCATTAGGCAGTTGCGATCTTTCAGCTTGACCAATAACTCGCCTTCGTCCTCGACGCCTCGCGCGAAAATGCTTCCTGCCTGGCCGACATAGCCGACCAAACTCTGCGTGGTATTATTTAAAACTTCTGCACCAAATGGTAATGGCTTACCATCCGCAAAATGCCCGTTAATAATCACGGTGTTTTGTTTAGATGTATCGAACTTTATTTTGACAATCGAACCAGCGACAGGCACTGATTCAATGCTGGTAGTTTTTAACTCCAAGTCACTTGACAGTCCCTCGGGGTCCAGCTCGATACGATTACGAGAATACGGTGAAAGATAAGGAACTATGCCAAAGCCCGAGCTATCCAATGCGGCGCCACTGGAGTTAGTAATACGTGCGCCCCCCGCATCTTTGGCCTCTATGAGAGCTACAGTTTCACCCAATGTCTGGCCAAACGTTACGCCTTCAGAATGTGCAAGCACCGCACCTGATATCCCCAACGATGCCTGGCGATAGTTCTGGCCCTCGGAAAGACCGCCCGTAAGCGTTGCCAGGGATCCCTGATAAGCGCCGTTCAAGCCGTAACTTTTTTGCGTATTACGACTATCCAGTCCCTGAGTAGTACTCACACCATATGTAAACTGCTGATCACTGCCAGCAATACCGCCGAGCTGAACCTGAGACTGGCTGCCAGACTCCGTGTTTTTCCAAGCACTGGCACTCACATAATTGCGAGCACCACTATCAGACGGAAATATCGGCAGAGTGAAATTCAGCCGATATTCGTTATATTGACGGTTATCTTGGTTTGTTACGCGTGTTGCGGATAGATCGTAAGAGAGCTCTTTGAAACGGTTATTGTATGAAATTTGGTACTGGGTATCAGTACCTTCACGATTCCAAAAATTGCGCGTAGACCCGCTTACGAAAAAATTACCGTAGCCCGGTGCGAGTCGCTGGCGCAGACTTATATCAAAACGCCCTTTCTGCTTTGCACCAAGAAATCTATCAATCTTCGAGGCACGATCTGTCACGTCAAAATCGCGGTTATCGTTAGCAAGAAACTCGTTAAAAGACCAAAAACCTTCACTCGAATAACGATAGCTCGAAAGCGTGATATTAGTGTTAGTCGGTGCAATCAGGGTCGAATAAACAAGTCGCAGGCTGTCACCATTCGCAACCTCACCCGAAGAAAACTGGCTATTGGCGTAGGTATAATCAAAAGAAACGCCACCAATATAGGTACTTAGCGCACCACCCAACGCAACAGCGTTATAGTCTTCGCTAATAATACTGCCGCCCAATCCGGTCAAGTAATTGTTAATACCATACTGATAATTCAATTGACCCACATAGGGTGTTTTTTCATTGGTTGCCGGCGTCCAAGCCTGGCCCATGCTGGCGGAATATTTAGACTGACCGGGGCGCAGCAGTTGTACCAAAGGCGAATAAGGGACATTGAATTTTTTGGTCGAGCCATCAGCCTCTGTAATAGTGACCTCGAGATCGTTACCATAACCAACCGCATGTAGGTTTTTTTAGCGATTAAGAGATCAGCTTTGCCGCCAAACACTTCCAAAGTGCCGGACAAGCTGCTTGGGTTAGTTCCGGTAACCTCGGTGAGTATGGCTTTGGCTTGCTGGCTCAGGTTGGTGTTTTTTGGAATAAAGCCACCAATCTGACTGGTGCCGTCTTTTGTGCTGTTGTTGAAAATTACGCCAGGCTTTTGAACATCGAACTCTTGGAAACGGTTATGCGACAAGCCATTTGCGTTGGGGTTGGCAATCTCGATTACCGGCACACCATTGGGAGCCTGGTTCAAGGTCGCACGTTGCCCTGGCGCGGCATTCGGGTCAACGATCATGTCTGCTGCGGCCATACCCGGAACACAAGTAATGGCAAAGATAGGGGCGATTGCACCGCGCAGAACTACGCGCACTAACGCTTGTTGCATACAGCGAATAACACCGGGCAAAGGCTTCAGTGTCCAGTCAACACTTGGGATTTCTGCCGAAGCAATAGATGGGCCATTTGTTTGGCCTGGCTTACGTTGGCTATTATTGATTTCCGCAACCGGAATTAAAAAGCCAAGTTTTTTACTAAAAATCAGGCGAAAGCGATGCTTATTCATAAATTGAACCTATAAATTAAGTATGGGTAGATTAGATATCAAACCAAAATCAGTAAGTGAGATATGCACTCATATAAATAGCCACGGCGTCTTGTTGAGCGGCGGCATCTTCAGTAAGTGGAATTCCTAACGTTAAAGAGCCTCCACCGTATCGCCAATTGCCATTCACGCCTGTGGCAAACCCCTCGATATAGCCATTATTTTCTTTATAAGCTACGTTTTCCGTTCTCCCCATATCCCAGCCCACAAATGGACTAATAGAACCACCAGCGACAGGTATAGGCAGAGACAATGTATTGGTTATGAATATGCCGCGATCCCCCCATAAGACTGGAGACTTATAGCCGCGCACAGTAAATTCATCGCCAAGGCCTAATTGTTCGGAGGTCAATAAATTGTCTTTGGCGTATTGCCCGCCGATGCGTGAAGAAAAGGAAAAATTTCTTTCGAACAACGAGAATGGTCGACTCCACGCCGTGTTAAATTCGATTTTACTTAAGTTTTTTTCAGCTCGGCTTTCGCCAAATGCCGCTTTTTCGCCACTTAGGAAAGAAATACCCTGTACCCATGACGCGTCGGAATAAAGCGAGCCGCCAAAAATATCAGTGACGTGGTCAAGCCCCAACGACAGAGTGGTATAAGGCTTGCTGTTGATCGCTAATAATGAGTTTCCAATAAAGTTAGCATTACGTTTGTGTTCCAACTCCATAACAGCAGAGAGCCGCTGAGTTTTTTCGCGCGTCAGCACGCGACTGAATTTTGCATCGTAAACTTGGGAGTTGCCGCTGGAGCCATAATAGCCGTAGCGGCCTTTTAGTTGCTTGTCATATTGAGAGTGGTTAAAGCGTAGATCGAGTTTTGAATACCCGAATGGAATCGAATAGTTTGCACCGGCTGAATATTCGGCATTATTTTCATCATCTTGGTAACGGCGCGATGAAATATTCAGGCCTAGCGAATCGTTACCTAATAGTAAGTCGCTCAAGCTGGTAGAGGCGGTGTAACGATAGCGCCCTTGACTAGGGCTTCCAGTGCCTGTGTTATCGGCACGCAGGGTCAGGCTGGGGGCATTCTTTTCTTCAGTAATAATATTCAACGTCGAGTAGCCCATCCGTGATGAGGGCTGAACGTCTATACGCGCAGATTTCGATACGGTATTCAGGTTTTCAACAATTTGGTCAATGTCGTGAATATTGAATGGGCGTTGCGTAACACCCGGCATCGCCATTTGCACAACTAGTTTTTCGTAGCGGCTTTGCGGCTCATGCCCATTGATTAACCAACCATCTACTTTGCCCCAGTTGACCTTTAGATCAACAACACCCGATTTCATATTTTTAGGTACTAGGCTGACGGTGGTGGTGGAAAATCCTTTTTCGGAATAGCGGTTAGTCACATCACGAATAAGCGCAAAAAGGTCGGTGCTACCAAGCTCTCGATTTACGTAATTACGTAAAATATCGGATAGATCCACCTGCCATTTAATTTCATCACCAGGGTCAACTTCTATTTTCGAGATGAGAAACTTTGATCCGTTATCAACTGGCACGACTTCTGGCTGTTCCGACGCAGGCTTTATAGTTGGAGCGCGATTAAGGTGTGTATCAAGTCTTTGGTTGACCTGTTCTTGTGTACGTAATTTTTCTTGGAAATCTTCCTCTCGATCCAGAGGAGTTACGCGCTGAGGTGCTGTTTCAGCATGAATACCGAAACTGACGACGGTCAAAATGGTGGTTACGAAAAAACTAACAGCGCTGCCCAGTGCTTTTACACGCCGAGGGGCAGTGCATGAACCTGATTTATATACTTCCATAGCGATGGTTTCGGAGAGTGAAATGGAGCGGCGATTCTCCGGCTCCCCCTCCGGGGCAAATGCAATCGACGTCTCGCGGAAAAGTAGGGGATTTCCTTCTAAAAAGATTTAAAACGGCACCAGCCGTGCGATTACGACTAGACAGCGCGGGCCCACGATGGGGCCATTTCTTGGGTGTGTAAGGCACGTTTAATGTCAGCGCCGCGTTAAGGCTCTGGCGCAAAGCAGTTGCTCATCGTGTCGCCGATATCTTTTCTTAGACGTGCAAATTCTTACAAACCTACCGAAAGCACATCATGGATAGGACTGTTCCTGCCGCCTACCGAGCTTCCCGTCTGACGCAAACCCCTGGCTATAATGGCCGCCTACCCTGCCAGGCATAGCCGCGCATGCTTCGAAAGCTGATTACCCGCCTGTTCAAATTCCTGCTCTGGTTCGCCATTGCCTCCGTTGTCGTTGTGCTGATCTTTCGCTGGGTTCCGCCACCTGGAACCGCGCTGATGGTTGAGCGCAAGGTGGAGTCTTGGATTGATGGAAAACCCATCGACCTGCAGCGCACGTGGCGTCCGTGGAGCGAGTTGCCGGACGACTTGAAGATTGCCGTTATTGCCGGTGAAGACCAGAAATTTGCCGAGCACTGGGGCTTTGATGTGGACGCCATTCAGGCCGCGCTGGACCACAACGAGCGTGGCGGCAATCTGCGCGGTGCCAGCACCATTAGCCAGCAGGTGGCGAAGAACCTGTTTCTATGGCCGGGCCGGAGTTGGTTGCGTAAGGGCTTGGAGGCCTGGTTCACCGGCCTGCTTGAGCTTCTTTGGCCCAAGCAACGGATTCTTGAGGTTTACCTCAATAGTGTGGAATGGGGCGAGGGCGTGTTCGGCGCCGAGGCTGCGGCGCGCAAACACTTCGCAATCGGCGCGCCCTACTTGTCCAGCCGGCAATCGAGCTTGCTCGCGGCTGTATTGCCTAACCCAGTGAAATGGAGCGCTAGCCGGCCTACGGGCTATATAAACCGTCGGGCCAGTTGGATTCATCAGCAGATGCGTCAACTGGGTGGCAGCGACTACATCGTGCAGATGCAAAAGAATCGTCGGTTCTGGTAACTCGACGTTTTACTTCTCCAGCGTACTGCGCGGCACCACATGCAGCAGCAACAGGCGCTCGTCCTCAACGTGGGCCGTTAACCCCTGCTGCGGGTAGACCCAACCCTCGCCGTTGGGAAGCTGCAAACGCAGGCGTGGCGCGCCGAAGCTGGCGATTACTTGCTCGGCGCTAACCGGCTGCTTGGGGCGCAATGCTAAGGTCGATAATGCGCGCTCACCCATCTCCGAAAGCATGCCCGCACTGAGTGGCTGTTCGGGATCAGTAGGTTTCAGACCTGTCGCGGACATCAAACTAGCGTGTTCACGCTCATCTAGAACCAAAACCGCCTCAAGGCTCCACGTCTCGCCAGAGGCAGCCAATTCAGACCGAAAAACCAGCTGCGGCCCGTCCAATCGCGGCTTCAACCACAACTCGCCAGCACTGCGTTCATTCAGCTCACCGAGCGATAGCTTGCCTTCTGCCATAGGCCCTAGGATCTGCTGTTGCCACTGCGCCATGCCTGGCAGCGGCTCGACCTTGTCGACGCTGCGCATTAGCCAACCACCCCACGCGAAGAAGGCGATGGCGATCACCACAAACAGCAACCAGTGCTGCATACGTAGCGGCGGAAGGGACATAAATACGCTCCGGCAATCAGAATCAGGCAGGCAGAAAAAAGCCGCACCTAAGTGCGGCTCTATCGGTTGCGTTGAGGCTTAAGCGGCTATGGAGCCTTTAAGTTTGCTCATCGCATTCTTCTCCAACTGGCGAATACGCTCAGCGGACACGTTGTACTTGGCGGCCAGCTCATGCAGGGTCGCTTTTTCCTCGGCCAGCCAGCGCTGGTAAAGGATGTCGCGGCTGCGTTCGTCCAGACCTTCCAACGCTTCGTGCAGGTTTGCCGTGGCGCTGTCGCTCCAATCGGAATCTTCCAACTGGCGAGCAGGGTCGTAACGGTGGTCTTCCAGATAATTGGCCGGCGACTGGAAAGCACTTTCGTCGTCCGCTTCAGCAGCGGGGTCGAAGGCCATGTCGTGACCGGTCAAACGACTTTCCATTTCACGCACTTCACGCGGTTCAACGCCCAGGCTTTCCGCCACGGCATGCACTTCGTCGTTGTTCAGCCACGCCAAACGTTTTTTCTGGCTGCGCAGGTTGAAGAACAATTTGCGCTGCGCTTTGGTGGTAGCCACTTTGACGATGCGCCAGTTGCGCAGGATGAACTCGTGAATTTCAGCTTTGATCCAGTGCACAGCAAACGACACCAAACGCACGCCCATTTCCGGGTTGAAGCGTTTGACGGCCTTCATCAGGCCGACGTTGCCTTCTTGGATCAGGTCGGCCTGGGCCAGGCCATAACCGGAATAACTTCTAGCGATATGGACAACAAAACGCAGGTGCGCGAGCACCATTTGCCGGGCGGCTTCGAGATCTTGATGGTAAAAAAGACTTTCGCCCAGTTCGCGCTCCTGCTCAACGCTCAGCAGCGGAATGCTGTTGACCGCATGCACGTAGGCCTCCAGGTTTGCACCCGGGACTAAGGCATGGACAGGTTGCAAAGAATTGCTCATGCGAATCCTCCGACTCACGAAACTCGTGCCTCTTGAGCACTGCGGGTAAGACTATACAGTTGACTCTAAAGTTCAAAAAGCACGAAAACACATATAGAAACAGGAACTTACTACTTCGGGGCCAACTCGTTCAAGTGACGGGCCACCGCAAGCCAGGCGCCAATATACCCCAACAATACGGCGCCAAGCAGCAGGGATAGACCATCGGACATTGGCACGCCACCCAGGGCGAAGTCACTGCCGTAAAGCCCAGCCAGGCGCACTACGGCACCATTCAACCAGTCCAGGCCAAACGCCAGCACCGCCCAGGACAACACCCCGGCACCCAGGCCATAAATTGCGCCCATATAAAGAAAGGGCCTGCGCACGTAGCTGTCGGTTCCGCCCACCAGCTTGATGACTTCAATTTCGGTGCGGCGGTTTTCGATATGCAGGCGGATGGTGTTTCCGATCACCAACAACAGCGCCATGACCAGCAGCAGGGTCAAGCCGAAAACAAAGCGCTCGCCCAACTTCAGGATCGCGCTCAAGCGCTCAACCCAGAGCAAGTCGAGCTGCGCTTGCTGCACCTTAGGCAATTCCGCCAAGCGCAGGCGCAACGCTTCCAGAGCGGTTTTATCGACTTCTTTCGGGGTCACCAGCACCACGCCCGGCAGCGGGTTTTCCGGCAATTCCTTAAGCGCTTCGCCTAACCCGGATTGCTGCTGAAACTCGGCCAGCGCTTGCTCGCGGCTGATCCACTCGGAATCGGCAACGTCCGACATCTCGGCAATCTGCGCACGTAGCTTTTGCCCGTCAGCCTCGTTGGCATCCAGGGTCATAAACAGGGAGATCTGCGCCGCACGCTGCCAAGAGCCGCCAAGGCGCTCGACATTGTTAAGCAGCAACGACAGGCCCATTGGCAAGCTCAACGCGACGGCCATCACCAGGCAAGTGAAGACGCTGCCAATCGGCTGCTTGGCCAAACGGCGCAGGCTGTCGATCAGACTTGAGCGATGCGCTTCCAGCCAGGCATGCAGCAGGGTGGTGAAGTCCGGGCTGCCGTCATCTTTTTTCTGATCGTTTTTCTTCGGCGCCGCGCCAACGCGTTCGGCAGCGGAAGAGGAATCTTGCGGATTACGTGTGGCGCTCATTAACCGGCCTCCCCATCGCCGATCAATCGGCCGCGTTGCAAGGTCAGCATGCGATGGCGCATACGGGCGATCAGGGCCAAGTCGTGGCTGGCGATCAGCACGCTGGTTCCCATGCGGTTGATGTCTTCAAACACGCCCATGATTTCCGCCGCCAGACGCGGGTCGAGGTTACCGGTAGGTTCGTCGGCCAGCAGCAGTGCGGGGCGATGCACAACGGCACGGGCAATACCGACCCGTTGCTGTTGCCCGGTGGACAGGTCGCCTGGGAACAGATCGCGCTTATCGCTCAGCGCGACACGCTCCAGCGCGGCATCGACGCGCTTGGCGATGTCGGGTTTGGATAGCCCAAGAATCTGCAGCGGCAGGGCAATGTTGTTGAACACCGTGCGATCAAACAACAGCTGATGGTTCTGAAATACCACGCCGATTTGCCGACGCAGGAAGGGAATTTGAGCGGTGGTGATCTGCGCCAGATCCTGGCCGGCCAGGAGCAATTTCCCCGACGTGGGGCGCTCCATTGCCAGAATCAGCCGCAACAGGGTGCTTTTGCCGGCACCCGAGTGGCCGGTGACGAACAGAAACTCGCCACGGCGTACGCGAAAACTCAGCTCATGCAGGCCGACGTGGCCATTGGCATAGCGTTTACCCACCTGCTCAAAGCGAATCATGCGTGCTCCCGCTCGGCGAACAAGGCCTGAACAAAGGCTTCAGCTTCAAAGGTACGGAGGTCATCAATGCCTTCACCAACGCCGATATAGCGAATCGGCAAACCAAACTGCTTGGCCAGGGCGAAAATCACGCCGCCCTTGGCGGTGCCGTCCAACTTTGTCAGCGCCAGGCCGGTGAGGTTTACCGTTTGGTGGAATTGCTTGGCCTGGTTGATGGCGTTCTGCCCGGTGCCGGCATCCAGCACCAGCAGCACTTCGTGCGGCGCGGTGTCGTCAAGCTTGCCGATCACGCGGCGAACCTTCTTTAGTTCTTCCATCAAATTGTCTTTGGTGTGCAACCGGCCGGCGGTGTCGGCGATTAGCACATCAATGCCGCGCGCAGTGGCGGCTTGCACGGCATCGAAGATCACCGAGGCAGAGTCGGCGCCGGTGTGCTGGGCAATAACGGCAATCTGATTGCGCTCGCCCCATACCTGCAATTGCTCAACGGCAGCGGCGCGGAAGGTGTCGCCGGCGGCCAGCATTACCTTCTTGCCTTCCAGCTGCAGCTTTTTCGCCAGCTTGCCGATGGTGGTGGTTTTGCCGGCGCCGTTAACGCCGACCACCAGAATCACGAAGGGCTTTTTCTCTGCCGGGATTACCAGCGGCTGTTCGACCGGTTTGAGCAGCGAGGCGAGTTCTTGCTGCAACGCTTTATAGAGTGCGCCGCTGTCGACCAACTGCTTGCGCGCGACCTTCTGGGTCAGGCTCTGGATGATCGCCGTGGTGGCCTCGACACCGACGTCAGCGGTGAGCAGACGGGTTTCGATTTCGTCGAGCAGGTCATCGTCGATGGCCTTTTTGCCGAGGAACAGGCTAGCCATGCCTTCGCCGAGGCTGGCGCTGGTTTTCGACAGTCCTTGCTTCAGGCGGGCGAAGAAACCGGCTTTGCTTTCCGCCGTGACCACTGGCGCAGGTGCAACCACTGCAGGCAACTCAGGCACCGGTGCTGGTGCTGGTGCTGGTGCTGGTGCTGGTAGCGGCGCTGGCGCTGGCGTGGCGGGAGGCTGCACTGCAACGGGCGTAGGCTCGGGCTCGGGTAGTGGCTCTGGAACAGTCTCAAGGGCCAACGGCTCGACCACTGCCAGCGGCTGCTGCTCTTGAGCAGGCGTAGGCGCTGGCACGTTGGCCACAGGCGTATCGGCAACTGCCGAAGGGGCCGCAGGCTCCGGTTGAGCAGGCGTGGCGATATCAGCCGCAGGTGCCGCTACCGGCTCCTGAGGCTTTTTGCGCAACCAGCCAAACAGGCCTTTTTTCTCGCCAGTTTTCTCGGCGGATGCGTCCGGTGTGTTCGCCTCAGCAGCGGCTGGGGTCTTATTGTCGTCTTTGGAACCAAACATGGAGAGGGGCTATCTCAACGGTGCGACGCGCCAACAGGGTAAAAACCCAACAGCCGTGGCCGCCAATAAAATGGATGAGTATCCTAGCACCTCCGCGCCCGCCGACGCTAAGACCAAGCGGGCCCTCTCGACAGGTCATTCACTTCATGAAAATGCTTGCCCGCAGCGCCACCTCACTGCTGCTTGCGGCCCTTTGCCTGCCGCTGTCCGCCTTTGCTGCCGATGCCCAACCCACTCAGGAATTTACCCTCGCCAACGGCCTCAAGGTTGTGGTGCGCGAAGATCACCGTGCTCCGGTGGTGGTTTCCCAGGTCTGGTACAAGGTCGGCTCCAGTTACGAAACACCCGGCCAGACCGGCCTTTCCCACGCCCTTGAACACATGATGTTTAAGGGCAGCGCAAAGATGAAACCGGGTCAAGCGAGCCTGATCCTGCGTGAGCTGGGCGCCGAAGAAAACGCCTTTACTAGTGACGATTACACCGCCTATTACCAAGTTCTAGCCCGCGACCGCCTGCCGGTGGCCTTTGAGCTGGAAGCCGACCGCATGGCCAGTCTGCGCCTGCCACCAGAGGAGTTTCGTAGCGAAATTGAAGTCATCAAGGAAGAGCGCCGTATGCGCACCGATGACAAGCCCAGCTCGCTGGCCTATGAGCGTTTCAAAGCCATGGCTTACCCCGGCAGCGGTTACGGCACGCCGACCATTGGCTGGATGGCCGACCTGCAGCGCATGAGCGTAGAGGAGCTACGTCACTGGTACGAAACCTGGTACACGCCCAATAACGCCACGCTGGTGGTGGTTGGCGATGTCACCGTTGCCGAGGTGAAAACCTTGGCCGAGCGCTATTTCGGTCCGATCCCCAGCCGCGCAATTCCTACCGCGAAAGCGCCATTGGAATTGGCCGAACCGGGTGAGCGCCGTATCCGTCTGTACCTGCAAACCCAGCTGCCAAGCCTGATGATGGGTTTTAACGTGCCGAGTTTGGCCACTGCCGAAAAGCCTCGCGACGTGCACGCACTACGCTTGATTTCCGCCCTGCTCGACGGCGGCTACAGCGCCCGCCTGCCAACCCAACTGGAGCGCGGCGAGGAGTTGGTGTCTGGCGCTTCCGCCAGTTACGACGCCTATAACCGCGGCGACAGCCTGTTTATGCTCTCCGCCACGCCCAACGTGCAAACCGGGAAAACCTTGGCCCAGGCTGAGGCCGGCCTGTGGCGCCAGTTGGAAGCGTTGAAAACCACCGCCCCTACTGCGGCTGAACTGCAACGCGTGCGGGCCCAGGTAATTGCCGGCCTGGTGTATGAGCGGGACTCCATCAGCAGCCAGGCGAGCACCATCGGCCAGCTGGAAAGCGTTGGCCTGTCGTGGAAATTGATGGACGCAGACCTCGCGGCTATCGAAGCGGTAAAGCCAGACGATATCCAGCAAGCCGCCCGCACCTATTTCACCCGTGAGCGCCTCAGCGTTGCCGAAGTACTGCCAAAGGAAAAAAACCATGAGTGAGCGCAACGGTCTGCGTTACGGCCTGCTCGGCCTTAGCCTGTTGGTACTGCTGGCCCTGCTGATATTTTTTGTCAGCCGCCCGGCGCAGGCACCGACTGAATCCGCCGCTGCCACCGTGGCCGCAGCGACCAGCAAAGCACCTGATCATCTGGAATCGCTAGCAGCACTTGAAGGCCAGGCGCCGAGCCATCGGCAGATCAATATCCAAACGTGGCAAACCGCCGAAGGCGCCAAGGTGTTGTTTGTTGAAGCGCACCAATTGCCGATGTTCGATCTTCGTCTGACATTCGCCGCCGGCAGCAGCCAGGATGGCGACACCCCAGGATTAGCCATGCTAACCAACGCCATGCTTAACGAAGGTGTAGCGGGCAAAGACGTAAGCGCCATCGCCGCGGGCTTCGAAGACTTGGGCGCAGGCTTTGGTAACGGCGCCTATCGCGATATGGGCGTGGCCAGCCTGCGTAGCCTGACTGCCGTCGATAAACGCGAGCCGGCCCTCAAGCTGTTCGCCGAAGTGCTAGGCAAACCAACCTTCCCGGCTGACTCACTGGTACGGATCAAAAACCAGGTTCTGGCCGGTTTTGAGTACCAGAAGCAAAACCCCGGTCACCTGGCGGGGCTGGAACTGTTTAAGCGCTTGTATGGCGAGCATCCTTACGCCCACTCCAGTGACGGCGATGCCAAGTCCATTCCCGCCATCACCATCGCGCAGATGCAGGCGTTCCATCAAAAAGCTTACGCGGCGGGCAATGCGGTAATTGCTCTGGTGGGCGATCTGTCGCGGGCTGAGGCTGAAGCCATTACGGCGCAAGTTTCTGCCGCGCTGCCTAAAGGCCCGGCACTGGCCAAGACCGTTCAACCGCAAGAGCCAAAAGCTGGGCTAACCCATATCGAGTTCCCGTCCAAGCAAACCACCCTGCTGCTCTCACAGATGGGTATCGACCGCGCCGACCCCGACTATGCCGCGCTGTTTCTGGGCAACCAGATTCTCGGTGGCGGAGGTTTCGGTACGCGCTTGATGGACCAGGTGCGCGAAAAGCGTGGCCTGACCTATGGCATATCCTCGGGCTTCACCGCCATGCAGGCGCGCGGGCCGTTTATGATCAGCCTGCAAACCCGCGCCGAACAAAGCGAAGGCGCGCTGAAACTGGTGCAGGACATCTTGCGTGATTACCTGGCCACCGGCCCGACGCAGAAAGAAGTCGATGACGCCAAACGCGAGCTGGCCGGGAGCTTTCCGCTGTCCACCGCCAGCAATGGCGATATAGTTGCGCAACTGGGCGCTATTGGTTTCTACGATTTGTCGCTGAGCTACCTGGAAGACTTTATGCAACAGGTCCAGGCGCTCGACGTAAATACGGTAAAAGCTGCCATGGGCAAGCACCTGAATGCCGATGCCTTGGTCATCGTCACTGCGGGCCCAACCGTGCCGCAAAAGCCTTTGCCGCCTCCCACCGATCACCCTGCCGAGCCCGCGCTTGGCATTCCGGAGCATTAATGGCCCGTCCCGTAAAACCAGGCAACGCCCCCGCCCATGGTGGCCTTGGCCAGTTGCGCATCATTGGCGGCGAATGGCGTAGTCGCCAATTCAGCTTTCCCATGGCCCACGGCCTGCGGCCAACGCCGAACCGTGTACGGGAAACCTTGTTTAACTGGCTAGCGCCTTATGTGCAGGGCGCGCGGGTGTTGGATTTGTTTGCCGGCAGCGGCGCGCTGTACCTCGAAGCCCTGTCGCGTGGCGCCAGTCTGGGCCTGGCGCTGGACGTCAATGGCGCTGCCATCGCCAGCCTGCGCCAGACCCTCGACACGCTGAAATGCGCCAGCGGCCAACTGCTGCAGACTGACACCCTGCGCTACTTGGAAACCCAGAACGCCACGCCGTTTGACCTGGTATTTCTCGACCCGCCCTTTAGCCAGAACATGCTGCAACCGGCCTGCACGCTGCTGGAAGAAAAGGGCTGGCTGGCGGATGACGCTTGGGTTTACACCGAAAGTGAAAACCCGCCTTCTACCCTGAGCATGCCTGGCAACTGGCGCCTGCATCGTGAGCAGAAAGCCGGGCAGGTGTACTACGCGCTCTGGCAGCGCAGCGTTTAGCTCAGCAGTTCAGTTTGTAGGCATCTTTGCCGCGCATCTGGCTGCGGATGCGGTTACAGCGCTCCGACTCCTGCTGCAGGTCGTTGTCGATGCTGAGGTTGCCGGTCGAGTCGTAGCTTTTTTTGTTCTCGACCGAGAACCTGGGCGTAGGGTCGTCGGAGCTGAACTTAAATTTGACCGTCGACTCGTTGCCCTGACGCGAGCCGGCAAATGGCTGCTCATTACCCGAGTAATCCCAACCGTTGCCGGCGGCCATTGCTGCTGCCGACAGCAGCAGCGATACCAACCCTAAAACCTTTACGTGCTTACTTGCCATGTCAATCACCCTCGGTGAATGCTTGTTGGAAACAGACGCCAACCTTGTGCGCATGCGCCGGTGTTTGTGCATCAGACAGGGCTTAATAACCTGTCAGCTCCTCCCCAAGGCCACCTAGCCCATGAACACCTTTACGCCCGCTTGGTGGCTACCCAACCCGCATCTGCAAACCCTGTGGAATGCACTGTGCCGCAAGTCGCCCACGCTTGAGCGCCAGCGCGAACGTCTGTGGCTGGAGGATGGTGACTTTCTCGATCTGGACTGGCACGGCCCGCATGAAGCCGACGCGCCATTGGTGCTGGCGCTGCACGGCCTGACCGGCTCTTCCAGCTCGTTGTACGTGCTCGGCCTGCAGCAAAACTTGGCAGCGCAAGGCTGGGCCAGCGTGGCGTTGAACTGGCGCGGTTGCTCCGGCGAGCCCAATCTGTTGCCGCGCGGTTACCACTCCGGCGCCAGCGAAGACTTGGCCGAAACCATCCGCCACCTGCGCGCCAAGCGGCCGATGGCGCCGCTGTATGCGGTTGGCTATTCGCTGGGTGGCAATGTGCTGCTCAAGTACTTGGGCGAAAGTGGTGCCGATAGCCAGTTGCAAGGCGCGGTGGCGGTGTCGGTGCCGTTTCGCCTGGACCAATGCGCCGACCGCATCGGCATGGGCTTTTCCAAGGTCTATCAAGCGCACTTTATGCGCGAGATGCTCGCCTACGTAAAAGACAAACAGCGCCTGTTCGCCCACAAGGGCCAGGCCGATCGCCTGTCGATTCTGGAAAAGCTCGGCCCGCTGACCAACATGCGCACGTTCTGGGATTTTGATGGCCGCGTCACCGCGCCGCTGCATGGCTTTGCCGACGCCGATGACTACTACAAGCGCTCATCGAGCCGCTATTTTCTCGGCCGCATTCAGACGCCAACGCTGATGATCCAGGCGGCGGATGACCCTTTTGTATTTCCTCACAGCCTACCGGAACCAGACGAACTGGCCAGCTGCGTGCAATTCGAACTGCACGCCCATGGCGGTCATGTGGGTTTTATTCAGGGCTCGCTGCGCCGCCCGGAGTATTACCTTGAGCGGCGCATTCCGCAGTGGCTGGCAGCGCTTGGCTAGCCCTACACCACTCCGTCGATTGGCACGAACAGGCGCTGCTGCAGGGTATCCACCGCCTCGCGTGCCTGCGGGGCGATATAGCCGCCCTCCAGCGCCAGCACCTGGTAGATGCCGCGGCGCAACATCTCTTCGCTGAGATCGCCCATGTCACCACGTGAGGTGCACAGAAAGCGCACCCAGGAGGTCATGATGATCCAGGCATTAAGGGTCAGCGCTTCGATCTGCCGCTCGCCCATCAGCAAAATACCGGCATCGACAAAGCCTTGGTAAATGGCTTTGGCGCGGCCCATGGAACGCAAGGAAAACTGCTGGTACTGCGCCGCCAGGTTGGCATCGCTTTCCAGCAAATGCTCAAGGTCGCGATGGAGAAAGCGGTAGTGCCACATGGCGGCGAGCAGGGCTTCAAGGTAGAAAGTTTTGTCGTCCACCGTCATGGCACGGCCTTCTGGCGGACGCAAAAAGGTGTCGACCTGCTGTTCGTATTGGCTGAACAGCTCGGCGATGATCGCCTGCTTATTGCGGAAGTAGTAATACAAATTGCCCGGCGAAATCACCAAGTGCGCGGCAATGTGGTTGGTGGTCACATTGCGTTCACCCTGAAGGTTAAACAGCTCCAGGCTGGCTTGGATGATGCGTTCGCGGGTTTTCATTGGCGCGGCCATGGCGCTCGTACCTCACACACAAATTCTCTAGCAGCTGCGTTCTAGAGCTGTTTAAAGCGCCAGGCTCAGCTCTCCTCTTGCGCCAAAGGTACACGCACAAGCGCGCTAATTGTTACCAGACACCACAGAAACATCGCAGCCTAACTTTTCGTTGGGATGCATCTACGGCGCCTTGTCGGCATCCTATTTGACACATTAGAGTAATTGCTCTAAAAATCCAGCACGCTGTTTTGCGCAACCCTGAACCGACGTTTTTGCCGGCCTGGGTTCCCTTAACTGGACTGCCCAGGAGCCTTCAAATGGTCGCCGACGTTGCTTACTTACAACAAAACCAAGAGCAAATTTCCCAGCTCGACGAACTGCTCAAAGCCCAGCGCGAGGCCTTCCGCGCCAACCCCATGCCGGAAGCGGCACAGCGCATTCGGTGGCTCAACAGCCTGTGCGAGCTGCTGCTGAAAGAGAAAGACACCTTGGTGCAGGCCATCTCCCAAGACTTCAGCAACCGCGCCGCCGAAGAAACCCTGCTGGCCGAAGTGATGCCCAGCGTGCACGGCATTCACTACGCCACCAAACGCATTAAAAAATGGATGAAGCCCTCGCGCCGCTCGGTCGGCCCGGCCTTCCAACCGGCCAGCGCCAAGGTGATTTACCAGCCGCTGGGCGTCATCGGCGTGATCGTGCCGTGGAACTACCCGTTGTTTCTGGCCATTGGCCCGCTGGTGGGCGCGTTGGCCGCCGGTAACCGCGTGATGATCAAGATGAGCGAGTCGACGCCCATCACCTCGCAGCTGATCAAAGACTTGCTGGCGCGCATCTTTCCCGAAGACTTGGTGGCCGTGGTGCTGGGCGAAGCCGAAGTGGGCATGGCGTTTTCTAAGCTGCCGTTCGACCACCTGCTATTTACCGGCGCCACCAGCATCGGCCGCCATGTCATGCGCGCTGCAGCGGAAAACCTAGTGCCGGTGACGCTGGAACTGGGCGGCAAATCGCCGGCCATTGTTTCCCACGATGTGCCGCTAAGCGACGCCGCCGAGCGCATCGCGTTCGGCAAAACCATGAACGCCGGGCAAACCTGCGTGGCGCCAGACTATGTGCTGGTGCCCAAGGACCGCGTCGACGGCTTTGTCGAGGCCTATCGCAAGAGCGTGCAAGGCTTCTACCCAAGCCTGAAAGACAACCCCGATTACACCGCCGTGATCAACGAGCGCCAATTGCAGCGCCTCAAGGGCCTGCTCAGCGACGCCGAGAGCAAAGGCGCGAAACTGGTGCCGCTGTTCCCGGAAAGCCAAGGCCGGCGCCTGGCGCAAACCGTGGTGTTAAACGTGAACGACGATATGAAGCTGATGCAGGACGAAATCTTCGGCCCGCTGCTGCCCATCGTGCCGTACGACCGCCTGGAAGATGCCTTCGCCTATATCAACGACCGCCCCCGGCCGCTGGCGCTGTACTACTTCGGCTACAACAAGGCCGAGCAAAAACGCGTGCTGCATGAAACCCATGCCGGCGGCGTGTGCTTGAACGACACCCTGCTGCACGTGGCGCAGGACGATATGCCCTTCGGTGGCGTCGGCGCTTCGGGCATGGGCCATTACCACGGCCACGAGGGCTTTCTGACCTTTAGCAAGGCCAAGGGCGTGTTTATCAAACAGCGCTTTAACGCCGCAAAAGTGATTTACCCGCCCTATGGCAAAGCCTTGCAGAAACTGGTGCTGAAACTATTCCTGCGCTAAACCCAGTCTGAACCTGCGGCGGGCCGTTAGAGCCCGCCCAGGCCGTGTGATGAGGTCACAAAAACAATAATGAATGACTCAATAATCGACGCCCCCGGCCTGTCCCGACGCGGCCTCCTCAAGGTCGGCCTGATGGGCTCGGCCTTTCTCGCCACCGCAGGGCTTACCGCCAGCCTCAGTGGTTGTTCGGCCAGCTCGCCAGCCAGCGGTTTTGCCATTGTGCGTGACAGCGACCTGCCCTTTCTCAAGGCCGTGATTCCGGTGATGCTCGCCGGCGCCGTGAAGCCGGAGAATATGCAGCAAGCCATCACCGGCACCCTGCAAAACCTCGACTACAGCCTTAATCACCTGTCGCCGGAGCTGCTCAAGCTCACCGTGCAACTGTTCGATGTGTTGGCTATGGCCGTCACCCGCGGGCCACTTACCGGCATATGGGGCAGTTGGGAGAATGCCTCCAGCGAGGACATCAGCCACTTCCTTGAACGTTGGCAGAACAGCTCGCTCAGCCTGCTGCGCATGGGCCATGCCTCGGTGCTGCAATTGGTGATGATGTCCTGGTATGGCCGCCCGGAATCCTGGGCGCACTGCGGCTACCCGGGGCCGCCCAAGGTCTGAGCGCCACGCGTTGCTGCACCTCTACTAATAAGAATTAAGCCGAGATCGCCCGAATGCCCGTACCTGATCTGTTTGCCGACGGCCTTGCCCGCGGCTGGAAAACCTACAACGGCTCACGCCTGGAAAACGACCTGACCCTAGAAGCCGATGTGGTGATTGTCGGCACCGGCGCGGGCGGCGGCACTACGGCAGAAATCCTCAGCGCAGCCGGGTTCAAAGTGCTGCTAATTGAAGAGGGCCCGCTGAAAACCAGCAGCGACTTCAAAATGCAGGAGGCCGAGGCCTACCCCAGCCTCTATCAGGAAGGCATCGGCCGCATGAGCAAAGACGGCGCCATCACCATCATGCAAGGGCGCGCCGTGGGCGGCACCACGCTGGTGAACTGGACCTCAAGCTTTCGCACGCCAGAACCGACCCTCGAACACTGGGCCAAGGAACATAACGTCAAAGGCCATAGCGTGGCGGAGATGGCGCCGTGGTTCGAGAAGATGGAGCGGCGCCTGAGCGTGGCGCAGTGGATTATGCCGCCCAACGCCAACAACGATGTAATCCGCACCGGCTGCGACAAGCTTGGTTATCACTGGAAGGTCATTCCCCGTAACGTGCTCGGCTGCTGGAACTTAGGCTACTGCGGCATGGGCTGCCCGACCAACGCCAAGCAGTCGATGCTGGTGACCACCATTCCGGCCACCTTGGAAAAGGGCGGCGAGCTGCTGTATTTGGCCCGCGCCGACAAGCTGCTGATTGAGCGCGACAAGGTCACCGGCATTCAATGCCAGGCCATGGATGAGCGCTGCGTGGCGCCGACTGGTCGCACCATCACGGTCAAGGCCAAGCATTACGTGCTCTCCGGCGGTGGCATCAACACCCCGGCCATTCTGATGCGCTCCAAAGCGCCAGACCCGCACCAGCGCACCGGCAAGCGCACCTTTATTCACTTGGTAAACTTCTCCGCCGCGCAATTCGAGCAGGTGATCAACCCGTTTTACGGCGCACCGCAGTCGATCTATTCCGACCACTTCCAGTGGGACGACGGCACCACCGGGCGCATGTCGTACAAACTCGAAGTACCGCCCATGCAGCCTTCACTCACAGCCACCTTGCTTGGCCGTTTTGGCGTGGATAACGCCATGCGCATGGAGCAACTGCCGCATACCAACGCCATGCTCGCCCTGCTGCGCGATGGTTTTCACCCCGACAGCGCCGAAGGCATAGTGGAACTGCGTAGCGACGGCAGCCCCGTGCTTGATTACCAGATGACCGATTACACCTGGGATGGCATTCGCCGCGCCTTCCACACCATGGCTGAAATCCAGTTCGCCGCGGGGGCCAAAAGCGTGCTGCCGCTGCATGCCGATGCCGACTATGTGAAGACCCTTGGTGAAGCAAAAAGCCTGATCGACGGCCTGAGCCTGGAGATTTACCGCACCCGTTTGGGCAGCGCCCACGTGATGGGCGGCTGCGCCATGGGTGAAGACCCGACGCAGGCGGTAACCGACAGCCTCGGCCGCCATCACCAACTCAGCAATCTGTCGATTCATGATGGCTCGCTATTCCCCACCAGCATTGGCGCCAACCCGCAATTGTCGGTGTATGGCCTCACCGCGCAGCTGGCAACGCAATTGGCGGAACGCCTGAAAACCGCGTGACACTAGGCGCTGCCGGACTATTCCTGCGTTCGGCAGCGCCCATGACTTGGCCCAGGGGGGCTGCTGCGCTACCATCCGACTCCCCTATGGCCTGCGCCAGGACGTCACGATGAATCGAGTGTTGTACCCAGGTACCTTTGACCCCATCACCAAGGGTCACGGTGACCTCGTTGAACGCGCCTCGCGCCTGTTCGATCAAGTGGTCATAGCCGTCGCGGCCAGCCCGAAAAAAAACCCGTTGTTCCCGCTGGAACAGCGCGTTGAACTGGCCCGTGAAGTGACCAAACACTTGCCCAACGTGGAAGTGGTCGGCTTCTCCACCCTGCTGGCGCATTTCGCCAAAGAGCAGGGCGCCAATATCTTCCTGCGCGGCCTGCGCGCGGTGTCCGACTTCGAATACGAATTTCAGTTGGCCAATATGAACCGCATATTGGTGCCCGACGTGGAAAGCCTGTTTCTGACCCCGTCCGAAAAATACTCGTTTATCTCCTCCACCCTGGTGCGCGAAATCGCCAACCTGGGCGGTGACATCAGCAAGTTTGTGCACCCGGCGGTGGCCGAGGCACTGCTGGAGCGGTTCAAGAAGTAAGCGCAACTTACGCCGGTCGTCCCCGCGCAGGCGTAGCCCCAGGCTCCTGCGGGGAGCACCGTCAGCTTGCCGATTCTGGATTCCCGCCTGCGCGGGAATGACGGTGAGAGAGCTCTACTGCGCTCAACGATTGGCGCCCTCTCCGACAATCCGGCACAATTTGCGCTTCCGCTGTCTGAACATGCCGTGGTCATCCGCTTCGGCAGGAGTTGTGTTTCATGTCTTTAATCATCACCGACGACTGCATCAACTGCGATGTTTGCGAGCCAGAGTGCCCTAACGCCGCCATTTCGCAGGGTGAAGAGATCTACGTTATCGACCCTAACCTGTGCACCGAATGCGTCGGCCATTACAACGAGCCGCAGTGCCAGCAGGTGTGTCCGGTCGATTGCATTCCGCTCGACGAAAACAATGTCGAGAGCAAGGACGAGCTGATGAACAAGTACTTGATCCTCACTGGTAAGGCTTAAGCCCATGGGCTGCCGGATGCGTGGCAGCCACCCCGGCAAGGCGCTGATCGCAGCCTTGCTGTTCTTTGTTGCGTTTACTGCTGCCGCTGCGCAGGCGCCAAAACAGGCCGCTATCGCCAGCGCCCACCCCGCTGCCACCATCGCCGGCCTGGAAACCCTGGCCGCCGGCGGCAACGCCTTTGATGCCGCGATTGCCGTAAGCGCCGCGCTGGCGGTGGTCGAGCCCTACAGCTCGGGCCTGGGTGGTGGCGGCTTCTTTCTGCTGCGCCAGGCGGGCGAACAACCCACTTACCGTTTTCTCGACGCCCGCGAACGCGCGCCCCTAGCGGCACATGCCGACATGTACAAGCGCGATGGCCAGGTGCAGGCCGGGCTGTCGCTAGATGGTGCGCTAGCGGCGGCCATTCCTGGCCTACCGGCGGCCTTGGTCGAGCTGGCGCGAAAGTACGGCAAACTGCCGCTGATTGACTCGCTCGGCCCCGCCATTCGGCTGGCCCGGGATGGCGTTTCCATCGACCGGGTGTACCGCGAGCGGGCGTTATGGCGGCTATCGGCGATGCGCGACAACCCGGAAACCGCGCGTTTGTTTCTCGATGAGAAAGGTGAGATTCCCAAAGAGCTCAGCTTGCTGCGCCAACACGATCTAGCCGACACCCTGGAACGCCTGGGCCGCTACGGTAAACCTGGGTTCTACAGCGGCGAGACCGCGCAAAAGCTGGTGGACGGCGTACGTGCCGCTGGCGGTATCTGGACCCTAAAAGACCTTGAGCAGTACCAAGTGGTGGAGCGCCAACCGCTGCGTTACCCGCTGGCCGATGGCCGCGAACTAATCAGCGCGCCGCCGCCGTCGGCTGGGGGCATTGCCCTGGCGCAAAGCCTGACCATGCTGCAGCAATTGCCTTGGCGCGAAGCGGACAAACTGCAGCGTGCTCATTACGTGATTGAAGTGCTGCGGCGCGCTTATCGTGATCGCGGCTTACTCGGCGACCCGGACTTTGTCGCCAACCCCATCCCGCAATTGCTCGACGCCACCTACCTCAAGCAACTGGCCAGCGGCATCGACCCGCAGAAAGCCACGCCGAGCAGCAGCCTGCCGCCGTCGCCAGCCTGGAAAGAAGGCAACCACACCACTCACTTTGTAGTGCTAGACACGGCGGGCAACGCGGTATCGGCGACGCTGTCGGTGAACTTGCCCTTTGGCGCGGCGTTCACAGCTCCGGGCACAGGCGTGTTGCTTAACGATGAGATGGACGACTTTGCCGCCAACGTGCAGGGCGCCAATGCCTATGGCCTAAGCGGCAGCCTAGCCAATGCGATTGCGGCGGGTAAACGGCCTTTGTCGAGCATGAGCCCGAGCTTTATCGAAAGTCCTACGCAATTCAGCGCCTTCGGTACCCCCGGTGGCAGCCGTATCCCCAGCATGGTGTTGCTGGCAATGTTGCAGTATCTGGACGGCCAGCCGGTGGCGAATTGGCCGGCGGCACCGCGCTACCATCATCAGTACTTGCCGGATGTGGTCGAGTACGAGCCAAACACCTTTACCGCCGCCGAGCTTGAAGCCCTGCAAGTGCGCGGTTATCAGGTCAAACCCGTGGCGCGGCCTTATGGCAATCAGCAGGTGTTGCAGTGGCGAAAAGACAACGCCACCGTTGAAGCCGCGAGCGACCCGCGTGGAATTGGCCAGGCTAAGCTTTCACCCAGCAAACCCTGAATCGCAGACACAAAAAAACCGGTACAAGTGACCGGCTTTTTTGTGTTCGCCCGACGGCGACAAATCACTGCTGCTGAGGACGCTTGTAGCCACTTTCGGTGCAGCCCAGGCAGCGCACAAAGGCTTCTCTGCCAGGATCAACTACCAACGCCTTGCCGGCCTCACCCACGTTACCGCCAGCGGCAGTAAATGGCAGGCTGACTACAAACACGCCAGCGCCAATGATAGTGGCGGCAATCAGCAGCGGGCGAGCGATGACCAAATCACCGACCATGGCGTAGGCAGGTGGTGCCTCAAGGTCATAGGCCGGGTCGCCGCTCTGGTTGGAGGTACTCGACCCGCCCGCCATTACCGGCAGTGCCAGAAGGCCAGTGGTCAGCGCCAGGACAACAGCGGTTGAGCGAAACAGGTTCATGAGTGCGGTCCTTCATCGATTCAAAGTGCGGTGGCTGTAACTATAACAGCGCGCCGGAAATTGTCAGCGTGACGGCCGTCAATCGCTGGAGATCGCATTCTGCGGGTTTTGCAGGGCGATTGGCGAGGAAAAATCCGCGCGTAACTGTGCGCTTACACACGCCCTGCAAACACTACGGTTTTTTTGCCGCGCCTTAACGGTGAAAGGCAGGGAAAAAAGCGCAGCTGTATCAGCGCTGACACCGGGGGCAATACACGCTGGCCCGTTGCCCAAGCTTTACCTCGCGCAACGTGCTACCGCAGGTTTTGCAGAACTCTCCACCACGTCCGTAAACAAACAACTCCTGCTGGAAATAACCCGGCTGGCCATCGCCACCAACGAAGTCGCGCAAGGTGGTGCCGCCACGCTCAATGGCGTGCGCGAGGATGCGCTTGATTTGCAGCGACAGCTCCAGATAACGCGCCCGCGAGATTGATCCAGCCTCACGGCGAGGGTCGATGCCAGCAGCAAACAACGCTTCGCTAGCGTAAATATTACCGACCCCGACCACCACGGCGTTATCCATGATGAAGGGTTTTACCGCCATGGTTTTGCCGCGTGAAAGGGTGAATAAACGGTCGCCATCAAACAGTTCGGTCAGCGGTTCAGGCCCGAGTTTCACCAACAACTCATGTAACAGCGGCTCGGTGCTCCAAAGCATGGCACCAAAGCGGCGAGGGTCGGTGTAACGCAGCGCCAGCCCCGACTCCAGCTCGATATCCACATGCTCGTGCTTGGCCACCGGCGTATCAATCGGCACCAGGCGCAAGTTGCCGGACATACCCAAATGGCTGATCAGCGTACCCGCCTCGGCGGTCAGCAACAGGTACTTGGCGCGACGCGTGACGCTTTCAATGCGCTGGCCAGAGAGGCGCACATCGAGGTCTTCCGGGATCGGCCAACGCAACCGGCGGTCACGCACAATCACGCGGCTAACCCGCTGGCCTTCAAGGTACGGCGCAATGCCGCGTCGGGTGGTTTCTACTTCAGGGAGTTCAGGCATGGCGCACGGCACGGCAGAGGACAGGTGGGCACCTTAGCAGAATGGCGGCCATGGGCTGTAAGCCCGGCCGCCGCGCATTAATGCATGCTTAGATCGCGGATGCTTTCTTTCAGGGTTTGGAAGTCATATTCGGACAAGCCCACGTATTCCAGCACCAGCTGCTCAATGCTTTGCCATTCGTAATCTTCGCTTTGATTACCCAATACTCGGTGGCATTCGCAGATGTGCTCAGACATTTTCAGAATCGCCAGCAGGGTTTTCAACTGAGCATCGCGCACCGAGTCGTCGGTAAAAATCGACAGTGCGTTGTGGTGATTGGCGATGGCCTCACACAAGTGCAGTGGCAGATTCCACGACTTGGCGATGAAGTAACCCACCACCGCATGATTGGTGTTGAGCACCCGGTTTTCTGTATCGACCACACGCCGCTCGCTGTTGGCGCTGGCATACGCTTCCTCCAACACGGTCATATAGTCCGGGAAGCGCTTGATCATCAGCGGAATGCCACAGTTGTGGAACAGACCCAAGGTGTAAGCCTCGTCAGCGGACTGGTAGCCGATACGCTTGGCCAGGGTCAGGCAGGTCATGGCCACGTCCTGCGCGGAGTCCCAGAAACGATTAAGGGTGACGATGGCCTCATCGCTCATCTCGCCCTTGATCGACTGCGCATTGATCAGGTTGATTACGGTGTTACAGCCAAGCAGATTAACCGCCTGCTGAATCGAGGCGATGCGATTGGATAGCCCGAAAAACGGTGAGTTGACGATTTTCAGCAATGCGCCGGACAGCCCGGGATCCTGGCTGATCAACTTGGCGATATTTTTCAGATCCGGGTATGGCATCACCTGCTCCATTTGCAGGTCGACCATGATCTGAGGCTGCGGCGGCACGCTGATGCCCTGCAGCACTTTCTGAATTTGTTCGGCGGTAAGTTCTGGGGCCATAAGTGCACGGGCGTGATTAGCGTGATGGAAACCACAGTCTACCCCTGCCATTACGCGCCGTAACCCTCAGGTTTGCAGGAAACTCCCGACCCACTGAAATACTTGAATAAATTCACGACAAGCCGCGCCTCGGCCGTTCGTCTGAACACAGACAGCCTGAACTTTCCCCTGCCCTGAGTCCTCGGAACTTAACAACAGTCATCGTTAAGGAGCCCATCATGACCACCTCCCTGAAAGGCAAACGCATCGCCGTGCTGGTAACCGACGGCTTCGAACAAGTAGAGCTGACCGGGCCAAAAGAGGCCTTGGAAGAACTTGGCGCAGTGGTAGATATCCTTTCGGCCAGCACCGGCCAGGTGAAAGGCTGGCACCACGACAAACCCGGCGACAGCTTTGCCGTCAGCAAAACCTTTGAGGCTGCCAACATTGGCGACTACGACGCCTTGGTACTGCCGGGCGGAGTGATGAACTCAGATACCATTCGCAGCATTGCGGGGGCACAGAGCCTGGTGGTGCAAGCGACACAGAACGAAAAACCCATTGCGGTCATCTGTCATGGCGCCTGGCTGCTGGTGTCTGCCGGCCTGGTGCAAGGACGCACGATGACCAGCTGGAGTTCGCTGAAAGACGACATCACCAATGCCGGCGGCAAATGGGTGGATGAAGAAGTGGTGCAGGACGGTACCTTTATCAGCAGCCGCAAACCCGATGACATTCCGGCGTTCAATCAAAAGCTGATAGAAACGTTGGTTGCCTAAGCATCCTCTGCAACCGGAGAACTCGTAGGTTGGGTTGAGCCAGAGGCGAAGCCCAACATCGGCGCCCACCGAGTTCTGAGTGTGGAATGGTGGGCTTCGCTGCGCTCAACCCAACCTACGCTATACTCCCGCTCTTTTTTCGGAGAGTGACCCCATGTCCCTGCCCAGCCTGCGCCTTAAAGCCAATGCCGATCGCCGCCTGCGCGCCGGACATCTGTGGGTTTACAGCAACGAAATCGATGTCGCCGCCACCCCCCTCTCGGGCTTCCAAGCCGGTGACCAAGCCATTCTCGAAGCCGCTGGCGGCAAGCCGCTAGGCGTTGTCGGCATCAGCCCGAACAACCTCATCTGCGCCCGCCTGCTGTCGCGCGACACCAAATACAGCCTGGATAAGTCCCTGCTGGTGCACCGCATCAAGGTGGCCTTGTCGCTGCGTGAAACGCTGTTTGAACAGCCGTGCTATCGCCTGGTGTACGGCGACTCCGACCTGTTGCCGGGTCTGGTGGTCGACCGCTTCTTCGACATTCTCGTGGTGCAAATCACCTCGCCTACCATGGAGCGCCACAAGGACGACGTACTCGCCGCCCTGGTGCAAGTGCTGCAACCGCGTGGCGTGCTGTTCAAAAACGACTCCGCTGCACGCGATGCTGAAGGTTTGCCGCGCTATGTGGAAACTCCATTCGGCGTAGTGCCGGACTGGGTGGCCCTAGAAGAAAACGGCGTGAAGTTTGAAGCACCGGGGATTGAAGGGCAGAAGACCGGCTGGTTCTACGACCACCGCATGAACCGCGCGCGCCTGGCGCCCT
>CAZIWV010000040.1:0-40879 GCA_964543145.1 uncultured Pseudomonas sp. | reverse complement strand
CCGGCCTGTCACGCCGGGGGTCGCGGGTTCGAGTCCCGTCCGCTGCGCCATATTTAGCTCCTCTACAGACTGAAGTAGAGAGAGCGCTTAGAAAGCGACCTTAGGGTCGCTTTTTTCGTTTCTGCACGTCTCATTTTTCCCTTCTTTATATAGCTCACGCCGCAGGCCGTTTAGCGTGCTTTGGCTTATGCCTGTCGCAATTTTTGCCTGAGACTTTTCCATGTGCGTTTCGGGAAAAATTCCTTTTGCATGCCTGAACTTATGCCACTTTTCTGGTTCGTATCCCCGTAGCCAGTGATCCAGGCAGCCTGCTAAGCTCGCAGCTTCACTCGATTGCCCTCTTTAGCGCACGAACAAGGAAATAGCATGAGACAACATCGTTTAGCGGCGGCGGTGGCCTTGGTGGGCCTGGTGCTCGCAGGTTGCGATTCGCAAACCAGCGTAGAGCTGAAAACCCCCGCGCAAAAAGCCTCTTACGGCATCGGCTTGAACATGGGCAAAAGCCTGGCTCAAGAAGGCATGGACGACCTCGATTCCAAGGCTGTTGCTCAAGGCATCGAAGACGCTATTGGCAAGAAAGAGCAAAAGCTTAAAGACGAAGAGCTGATGGAAGCCTTCAAAGCCCTGCAAGAGCGTGCTGAACAACGCACCGCCAAACTGGCCGAAGAATCGGCTGCAGCAGGCAAGAAATTCCTCGAAGAAAACAAAAAGCGTGATGGCGTAACCACCACCGCTTCCGGCCTGCAGTATGAAGTCGTGAAGAAAGCTGATGGTCCTCAGCCTAAAGCGTCCGACGTGGTGACTGTTCACTACGAAGGCAAACTGACTGACGGCAAAGTGTTCGACAGCTCGGTTGAACGTGGTAGCCCGATCGACCTGCCAGTCAGCGGCGTTATCCCAGGTTGGGTTGAAGCCCTGCAACTGATGCACGTTGGCGAGAAGATCAAACTCTACATTCCGAGCGAACTGGCCTACGGCGCGCAGAGCCCGAGCCCGGCCATTCCTGCTAACTCGGTACTGGTTTTTGACCTGGAACTGCTGGGTATCAAAGATCCAGCCGCTGCTGCCGCTCCGGAAGCTCCGGAAGCTGAACCAGCCAAGTAATTACGCTGGTTTCACCCCCAACGCCCCGTCTCGACGGGGCGTTGTCGTTTCTGCGCTACGCTCGGCCTAGAACGCAAAACATACGAACCACGGGTTGACTAGCGGGTCTCAAATAAGCATAGGTGTTACGGTTATGCACATTTTGCGAACCGCTCGCATTGACACTAGGTGACACTTGCGTACCAACTCTTATTTTTTACTAACTGCATGATTTTGTTTGTTTTTTTACTCTGATTAAAAAATGCCCGATCTGTGGCAAAGCCCCGTGGCTCGGGCATTTGCCTACATAGTTGCCATCTTGTTCACAAGGTTATCCACAGCTTCGGTGGATAACCCGGCGAGCCCAGCAAGCATGCGGGCTGAGGAGCAATATCAATGAAAACTCCCTGGAATTTCGCGCGTTACCTACCCATTGCCCAACGCTTTATTGCCCGCGGCAGATTGCCGGTATTACTCCTGGCGGTCATGCGCAAAAGTGCATCCCAGGGCGGTCGCCTGGGTGCTTTGAAGTCCGAATTGAAAGTGTTACTGGCCCTGTGCACGGCCTGGTGGCGGGGTGAGTACCGCGGCATAAGTTCCCAAGCGTTGCTCTCGGTGGTCGCTGCGCTGCTGTATTTCGTTTCGCCGATTGATGCGATACCCGATGTGCTGCTGGGTGTTGGTTTTATCGACGATATTGCCGTGCTCGGTTGGCTGATGCGCACCTGGAGCGGCGAGTTGGATGAATTCCGCGCCTGGCTGGCGGCACGTACGCCGGCCCAGCAGGAAGCGCTACTGCAGTTGCCATCACCGGTGCCATCAGTGGATAGCGATTCCGCGCGCTAAGCGACAGAAAAACTTGCCCTGCACATCACGCCCCATCGCGGTTTTGTGCTGTTAAGATGCGGCCTTACAAGGAAAGTGCTGACACACTCAGTACTGCTTTTCCATGGGGTGGGCGCGGATGGATGTGCAGGTAATCATGCGTGATGGCGAAGCCGAATATGCGGTGCTGCCATGGGCGCAATATCAAGCGTTGTTGCAGGCGGCCGGTCATGCTCCGGCGCCGCTACAGGCGGCCAGCGAAGCCGCCGAGCAAGCCCCGGCGGCCCATAGCTTTACTGAGCTAACTGCCTTGCGCGAGGCCAAGGGCCTGGCGCTTGCAGACCTTGCGCGTACGGTGGGCATCAGCCCGCACTACTTGGCCATGATCGAGAGCGGCGAGCGCCAGCCAGATTCGGCTATTCGCCGCGCATTGGCGTGGAATCTAGGCGTCAGCAGTTGGGAGGCCGAGACGTGAGCGTAAGCATTAGTCGCCAGCATTGGCAGGCGCTTCTCGGCGAGTTGGCCGAAGCACGCCGTCAGCGTCATCTCCTTACCTACCGTGCGTTGATTGAGCGCCTGGAATTACCCACTCCCGCCATGCAAACCCTGACCGCCGCGCTTGAGCACCTGGCTGCGTTGGATGCGCGTGCCGAGTACCCGCTGCGCAGCTCGCTGGTGATCAGCCAAGGTGCCAGCCGTCTGCCGCGTACCGGCTTTTTCGACTGCGCCCTGCGCTTGGGCCGTTTCAGTGGCCCGAGTGACGGGGTGGCCGCTGCCTCCTGGCATGCTGCGGAAGTGGTGCGGGTGTTCGAGTACGACTACCCGGACGAAACCTAAGTGGTGTACTGGCGCATCAAAGCCCGTTTGGGCTATGCAGTTGCTCGCCGTTTGCTGCGCTGGCCGGCGCTGGTTAAACAGCCGCGTGTCTGGGCGTGGATGGAAGGCCAGTTCGCGCGCATGGCGGCGTTGGACGACGTTGCCGCTCAAAGTTTCTACGGTCACCTTTTGGTCTTTCGCGGACGTGGTTTTGGTGCCCGTGAGGAAGGCATTCGCCTCCTGGGCAAAGCGGCGGCTGGCGGTGACGCCAAGTCCGCTTACCAGCTCGGTGTATTGGCCCTGGCGGGCGACACCCGTAATGCCCCGGATGGCAACGCTGCCGCACGCTGGTGGACGCAGGCTGCCGATGCTGGCCACCCGTTGGCTGCACGACGCCTCGCGCAGCTGTATGCCGATGGTGAGCACGGCCTGGTGGCCGATCCACTGCTCGCTGAGCGTTACGTCCAGCGAGCGAGCGAACTGGGGCTCTGAGCTACACCTTGAGAGCTAACTTTAAGCGCTATGCCGTCAGCTTTTGCGTATCGATGATGTGCAGGCTGTAACCCGGCACATTCTTGGCCTGACGCTTGGCCTCGGAAGCCAGCCCGGCCAGTTGCGCCGCATCCATGGTTGCGCAGCTTGAAGGGTGCAAATGCACCACCCCCAACGACAGCGACAGCAGCGGAAACTCCTCGCGCTGGCCTTTACGGTTATGGGAAACAAAGCAGCCTGCTTCCAAGTGTTCGCTGCTGTAGAAGCGCCGGCACTGGCCCTGAAAATCTTCCAGCAAGTAGTTCAGCCGCGCACGCCAGTCTTCTGAGCCAAGCACCAAGAGAAAATCATCGCCGCCGATATGGCCGACAAAGTCGCGCGCCGGGTCCACCCGCTCGCTCAGGCATTGCGCCAGGCACAGCAGAATTTCGTCGCCCTTGGCGTAGCCGTACAGGTCGTTGAACGGCTTGAAACTGTCGATATCCACATAGCAAATCACCGCCTCGCGCGCCTGCTGTAACAAGCGGGTTAGGCATTGCTGAATCGGCACATTACCCGGCAACAGGGTGAGTGGATTGGCATGCCGTGCCTGCTGGATTTTAAGTTCGGTAATCAATTTGAGCACGTCGATCACCCGGCCCAATCCCTGGTAGCGGCCATGCAAGGTGATGATGAAGTCTTCTTCAATCCGTTGCCGGGCGCGGCTGGTGAGCAGGCGGCTGACCTTTTGCAAACTCTGGCCCATATCCACCGCGAGAAAGTCAGTACTCATCAAACGGCTGATGGGCTTGCGTGCAAACAGGTCGGTGGCGAACGGTTTTAGCAGGGCGTCCGACAGCGAGTGGCGATGGACGATACCCACCGGCTGCTGCTCGGCATTCAGCACTGCCAGCGAATTCAGGTTGGCTTGGGCGCGGAATGCCTCAAGCACGGCAGCGATGGGCATGGTTTCGGTCACGGCCGGTTGCTCGTTGAGCAGGGCACTCAAGTCGCTGCCTTCTTCGCTCAGGCTGGGTGCGCTGGCCTCTAGTTTCGGCAGCAGGCTGCGGGCATCGCGCGGTGGATGTTCTTGCGGGCGGCTAAGCAGGTAACCCTGCAGCAGGTCGACGCCCATCTCTGCCAGTACCGTCAGCTCTTCGGCCAGTTCAATACCTTCGGCAATCACCTGGGCGCGGGAGGCTTTGGCCATTTGCAGAATGGAGCCGACGAACTCGCGCTTTACCGCGTCTTGGTGGATACCGTCGATAAAATGCCGGTCGATTTTCACGTAGTCTGGGCGCAATTCCGACCACAGCCGCAGGCTCGAATAGCCGGCGCCCAAATCATCGAGGGCGATAGAAAAGCCCATGGCACGGTAGTGATGCAGGGCGGTGTAGAGCAGCGAGAAGTCTTCGGTGGGCGATTGCTCGGTCAGCTCGATCACCACCTGGCTCGGCGGAATACCGTAGTTCTGCAATAGCTTGAGGGTGCGACCCGGTTGGTGGGTCGGCTCCAGCAATGAGTCAGGTGAGACGTTAAGGAATAACTTGCCTTCGAGCTTTTGTTCGCTGAAATGCCGGCATGCGCTTTTGCGACAGGCCAATTCCAATTCGCTTAAGCGACCGGCGTGGCGCGCGACACCAAACAGGTTGACGGGGGAATGCAGGGGGCTATTCGAGGGCCCGCGCGTTAGCGCTTCGTAGCCCAAAATGCGCCGCTCCGAGAGCGACACAATGGGCTGAAACAGGCTATGCAGGTCGCCGTGAGCAAGGATCTGGTCCAGCGCGCTCAACTGCTCGGTGACGGTCATGGGTAGCTCTCGATGTCCGAAAAAACAAAGGGGCTGATATCGCTATCAGCCCCCTATTTCACGACAGTTTAATGACCGCTTGATGACGCTCTGTCAGTGCTTGGCCACCGCCGAGTTCAAGCCTAGATAGTCGAGCAGGATTTGCCCGGTTTCGGACAGGAAAGCGTCGTCCTCTGGCTTGAGTTTTTCGTCTTCGGTTGGCAGCGCGTCTTCGTCTACTTTTTTCAGTTCTTTCAGCGGTTCTTGACCCTTGGCGGCGCGGCGCGTGTTCTCCATGGCCAGTTGCTGGGTTTCGATGCTGGTGTGTTGCGCGCGGCGTTTGGTTTCGTTGAGGCTCACGGTGGTTTCGTGGCTCAGCTTTTGTGCTAGCTCCAAACGTTCACGGGTAAAGACAAAGTCGGCATCCTTGCCTACGCGCGCTTCGTGACGAGCCTTGAGTTCGACCAGAAACGGTTTGAACGGGTCACTTTCCGGCTTGATGGCTGGGCGAATGCTGTCCCATGGCATGGCCTCGGGCAGCGCGCTTTCACCGATCTCTTTGGTGTCGACAACCGCGGGGTAGGCGATATCTGGCAGCACGCCTTGGTGCTGAGTGCTTTGCCCGGACACGCGGTAGAACTTGGCCAGGGTTAGTTTCAACTCGCCATGGTTAAGCGGCTGAATGGTTTGCACCGTGCCTTTACCAAAGGTCTGGCCGCCGAGAATCAACGCGCGGTGGTAGTCCTGCATGGCACCGGCAAAAATCTCCGAAGCCGAGGCTGAAAGACGGTTCACCAGCAACGCCATCGGGCCGCTGTAGTAAGTGCCTGGGTTTTCATCAGCCAGTACATCGACACGGCCGTCGGCATTCCGCACCAGTACGGTCGGGCCTTGGTTGATAAACAGGCCTGTCAGTTCAGTGGCTTCTTGCAGCGAGCCGCCGCCGTTGTTGCGCAGGTCGATGACCACGCCGTCGACTTTCTCTTTCTGCAGTTCAGCCAGCAGTTTCTTCACATCGCGGGTGGTGCTCTTGTAATCCGGGTCACCGGCGCGGAAGGCTTTGAAGTCGAGGTAGAAGGCCGGAATTTCGATCACGCCGAGTTTGTAGTCACGGCCATCGTGCTTGAGCTTGAGTACGGATTTTTTCGCCGCTTGCTCTTCCAGTTTCACCGCTTCACGGGTAATAGACACAATTTTGCTGGTCTGGTCGTTCGGGCCGTTGGTGGCAGGCACCACTTCCAGTCGCACAACCGAGCCTTTCGGCCCGCGGATCAGTTTGACCACTTCGTCCAGACGCCAGCCGATCACATCGACCATCTCACCATCGCCTTGGGCAACGCCAACGATCTTGTCGGACGGCGCCACTTGTTTGCTCTTGTCGGCAGGGCCGGCTGGCACCAAACGCACGACCTTGACGGTGTCGTTATCGCTTTGCAGCACGGCACCAATACCTTCAAGCGACAGGCTCATATTGATGTCGAAGTTTTCTGCACTGTCAGGCGACAGGTAGTTGGTGTGTGGATCGTAAGACTGGGCGAAGGTGTTGATGTAAGCCTGGAAGATATCTTCGCTGCGGGTCTGCTCCAGACGCGACAGCTGATTCTTATAGCGCTTGGTCAACAACTCCTGAATTTTGGCAGGTTCTTTACCGGCAATTTTCAGACGCAGCACTTCATCTTTTACGCGTTTGCGCCACAGTTCATCGAGCTCGGCGGTGTCTTTAGCCCACGGCGCTTTCTCGCGGTCGACCATCAGGCTTTCATCAACGCTGAAGTCGATTTTATCGATACCTTTATCAAGCAGCGCCAGGGCGAAGTCGAGGCGCTGTTTCAGGCGGTCGAGGTGGCGTTTGTAAATGGTGAACCCAGGGTCAAGGTCACCACTCTTAAGAAAATCGTCGAACTGCGTGCGCCATTTATCGAACTCGGCAATGTCGCTGGCAGTGAAGTAGCTGCGCGAGGGGTCGAGCAACTTGAGGTAGCTCTCATAGATGATCACCGAGCGATCATCGTTGAGTGGCGGCTTGCTGTAGTGATGGCGCTTAAGCAGCTCCACTACATTCAAACTCGCAATGACTTGCTCGCGGTCTGGCTGCAGCTTGTCCCAACTGTTGTCAGGGCTGGTGGCAGCGGCGCAAGCGGTAAGGGGTAAGGCACTGAAACCGATCAAAAGGGCTAAGGCGGTGCTGGGAACGAAGCGCTGCATGCTGAGTCGACGCGAGGGTAGTTGATAACGCATATTAGGCCGTCTTTGAGAGCGCCGGTTCCATTGGGCACCGGCTGCATAATGCAAATAGCTCGATGGTTCGCACCGGGCTCAGTCCGAAGTCACTATGGAGGCACCGTGAAGGCATTGCAAGGCGTGGAAGGGCGCGCTGAATGGGCAGAACGACCAAGTCTCATCTGCGACGTTGGGCAGATCCGAATTCGTGTGGCGGCCGCTGGCCTCAATCGCGCTGACCTGCTGCAACGCGCAGGTTTGTATCCACCGCCGCCAGGTGCTAGCGACGCGCTGGGCCTGGAATGCTCTGGCGTGGTCAGCGAAGTAGGCCCCGGCAGTTCCTGGCAAGTGGGTGATCGCGTTTGTGCGCTGCTGGCCGGTGGTGGAATGGCCGAGGAAGTGGTGGTTGATGGCCGTCATGCGCTGCCGGTTCCCGAAGGCCTCAGCCTGGTGGAAGCGGCGGTGATTCCCGAGGTTTATGCCACCGCCTGGTTAAACCTGTTTCAACTGGCGCAGCTCAAGCCTGGCGAAAAAGTATTGCTGCATGCCGGCGCCAGTGGCGTGGGGTCGGCGGCTATTCAACTGTGCAGAGCCTTCGGTAACCCGGTGTGGGTGAGCGTGGGCTCGGCCGATCGCCTGGCTTACTGCGAAGGCCTCGGTGCCCAGGGCGGCGTGCTGCGCGATAAGGATCTGGAAAGCCTGCGCGACTTTGCTCCGTTTGATGTGATCCTCGATCCTGTCGGTGGCAACTATGCCGCCCTTAATCAGCAGGTCATTGGCTTGGACGGGCGCTGGGTATCTATCGGCTTGATGGGCGGCGCCAAGGCAGAATTCGATCTGGCAGCGATGCTGGCCAAACGCGTGCAGTTCCAAGGCTCCACGTTGCGGAGCCGTAACGACCAATTCAAAGCTGATTTGCTCGGTGATCTGGGCCAGCAGGTCTGGCCGCTGTTCACCGAAGGGCGGCTGAAACCGCAACTTGAACGTACGTTCGCCGCCAAAGACGTAGAGGCAGCGTTTGCGGCATTAGCCAGCAATAAGGTGTCTGGCAAGGTTGCCTTGTTGTTGGATGAATCTTTAAGTTAATCAGCCGTTTGCATTAGGCTTTTGTATGGCAGTCCGGTGACAACGATTTACTAAGCCAATCGTTGTCATGGGTTCAATCAATAGGGCTTTTCCTAAAGATCGGCCTACTATGCCTCCTGTAAATTTCTTAACCCTAAACATTCTTAACCAGAAGGACTTAGCGAATGTCTCTGATCAACACCGAAGTCAAACCGTTCACCGCCAATGCTTTTCACAACGGTAAATTCATCGAAGTGACCGAGCAGTCCCTGAAAGGCAAGTGGTCGGTTCTGATTTTCATGCCGGCAGCATTCACCTTTAACTGCCCAACCGAAATCGAAGACGCCGCTAACAACTACGCCGCTTTCCAGAAAGCCGGCGCTGAAGTTTACATCGTGACCACTGACACCCATTTCTCCCACAAGGTATGGCACGAAACTTCGCCAGCCGTTGGCAAGGCTCAGTTCCCGCTGGTAGGTGACCCGACTCACCAACTGACCAACAACTTCGGCGTACACATTCCGGAAGAAGGCCTGGCCCTGCGCGGCACCTTCGTGATCAACCCGGAAGGCGTGATCAAGACTGTAGAAATCCACTCCAACGAAATCGCTCGTGACGTTTCCGAAACCCTGCGCAAGCTGACCGCTGCTCAGTACACCGCTGCCCACCCGGGCGAAGTGTGCCCAGCCAAGTGGAAAGAAGGTTCGGCCACTCTGGCTCCTTCGTTGGACCTGGTTGGCAAGATCTAAAAAACGCCTGAGGGTCGCCTAGGCCCTCATCCGTTTTTTGCAGAACGCTGCGGGGCAACACCTGCTCCGTCAGCCCGAATGCCTGGGCGCGATCCGCTCGGGCATTTTTTTCCCTGAAATTCGTAAAAAGGAAGGTACCGCATCATGTTGGACGCCACTCTGAAGACCCAATTGAAGGCTTACCTCGAGAAGGTTGTACAGCCATTCGAGATCGTCGCGTCCCTTGATGACAGCGACGCTTCCCGTGAGCTCAGCGGCTTGCTGCACGATATCGTCAGCCTGACCGACAAAATTTCCCTGCGTGAAGATGGCAGCGATGCGCGTAAGCCGTCCTTCGCGCTAAACCGCCCTGGCGCCAATATCAGCCTGCGTTTTGCTGGTATTCCCATGGGCCACGAATTCACCTCCTTGGTGTTGGCCCTGCTGCAAGTGGGTGGCCACCCGTCCAAGGTTGCTGCCGACGTAATCCAGCAGATCAAAGACCTGCCGGGCGAATTCAATTTCGAAACCTACTTCTCGCTGTCCTGCCAGAACTGCCCGGATGTCGTGCAGGCCCTGAACCTGATGGCCGTGCTCAACCCGAACATCCGCCACGTCGCCATCGACGGCGCGTTGTTCCAGGATGAAGTCGAGCAGCGCCAGGTTATGGCCGTGCCGAGCATCTACCTGAACGGCGAACTGTTTGGCCAAGGCCGTATGGAAGTCGAGCAAATTCTGGCCAAGATTGACACCGGCACCGCTGCCCGTGACGCCGAAAAACTCAACGGCAAAGAAGCCTTCGACGTGCTGGTTGTTGGCGGTGGCCCAGCAGGCGCTGCAGCGGCTATCTACGCCGCACGTAAAGGCATCCGCACCGGCGTGGCGGCTGAGCGTTTTGGCGGTCAGGTGCTGGACACCATGGCCATCGAAAACTTTGTTTCGGTACAAGAAACCGAAGGGCCGAAGCTGGCCCGTGCCCTTGAAGAGCACGTTAAACAGTACGAAGTCGACATCATGAACTTGCAGCGCGCCACCGCGCTGGTGCCGGCGAAGAACCCGGGCGAGCTGCACGAAATCAAGTTTGAAAGCGGCGCCTCGCTGAAAGCCAAAACCGTGATCCTCTCCACCGGTGCCCGCTGGCGCGAAATGAACGTGCCCGGTGAGCAGGAATACCGTAACCGTGGCGTGGCCTACTGCCCGCACTGCGACGGCCCGCTGTTCAAAGGCAAGCGCGTGGCGGTGATTGGTGGTGGTAACTCCGGCGTGGAAGCGGCTATCGACCTGGCCGGTATCGTCAGCGCCGTAACCCTGATCGAATTCGACAGCCAACTGCGTGCCGATGCCGTACTGCAACGCAAACTGCACAGCCTGCCGAACGTCACTGTGATCACCAGCGCACTGACCAGCGAAGTAAAAGGCGACGGCCAGAAAGTGACCGGCCTGGTGTACAAAGACCGCAACTCCGGCGAGTTCAACAACATCGAACTGGAGGGCATCTTTGTGCAGATCGGCCTGCTGCCAAACAGCGAATGGCTGAAAGGCACCATCGAGCTGTCCAACCGTGGCGAGATTATTGTTGATGCACGCGGCGAGACTTCGCTGCCGGGTATCTTCGCGGCGGGCGACGTAACGACTGTGCCGTACAAGCAGATCGTGATTGCGGTAGGCGAAGGTGCTAAAGCCTCCCTGAGTGCTTTTGATCACCTGATCCGTACCACCTGATTGCTTCGGCGTTAAAGCAAAAGGGCGGCCCTCGGGTTGCCCTTTTTTGTGTTTGTTTGCCAAACAACAAGCCGTCACCGCCAGTTAAGAATTGGCCAGCCTGCCTTCACGGCATGGTCACGCAATACCGGATCCGGATTCACCACTCGCGGCAAACTCACTAACGATAACAACGGCAAGTCATTGCGCGAGTCGGAGTAGAAATACGCGCCGTCCAGGCTCTCGCCTTCCTGTTCTAACCAGGCTTGCAGGCGGGTCACTTTGCCTTCGCGGTAGGTGAGCACGCCACGGGTATTGCCGCTGTAGTGGCCGTGCTGTTCTTCCAAGTCGATGGCCAGCACTTCATCAATTTTCAGCCGCGCAGCGATGGCGCTGACCAAGAAATGTGCGGAAGCGGAGATCACCAAAATACGGTCGCCGGCTTCGCGGTGGGTGGCCAGGCTGCGGGTGGCGTCGCTAAAGAAGATGGGCTCAATCACGTCTTCCACAAAGGGCTCAACCACAAACGCCACTTCCTCGGCGGTGCGGCCGACTAAGGGCGACAGGCTGAAGGCCATATAGTCTTCCATCGCCAGTTTGCCTTCGGCGTACAGCGCCATCAGCTCATGGTCCTTTTTAACAAACGACTCGCCGTCCACCCAGCCGATATCGGCCATGTGTTCGCTCCACAGGCTGGCGCAGTCGCCGTCAATCAGGGTGTCGTCGAGGTCGAAAATTGCCAGGGCCATTACGCCACCTCCCGGATCGCATCGCTGTCGATGCTCAGGCGCAGCTGCTTGCCGTTGCTGTGCAGGTCGTCCGCGCTGCGGTTCAACACATCCACCAGCAACTCCACACCACGGGCTTGTACGCGGTAGCGAATCACGTTGCCGAGCAGGCTATGGCTGCGCACTTCACCTTCGATATCACCCGAACCGAGCGAGATGGCTTCCGGACGAATGGCGATACGGCTGTTGATTGGGCGCAGCAACAAGCGGCTGGCGGCATCGGCGTCGAGCAGGTTGTAGTTGCCGATAAAACCGGCGGCAAAGGCGTCAACCGGCGCGGTGTAGAGCGTTTCGGCATCGCCGCTTTGCACGATTTTGCCGGCGTTCATCAGGAAGATACGGTCCGACATGGTCAGCGCCTCTTCCTGGTCATGGGTGACGAAAATGGTGGTCAGCCCCAGCTCCTGTTGAATGCTGCGGATCTGCTCGCGCAGGTGTTTGCGAATGCGCGCATCAAGGGCTGACAGCGGCTCATCCAGCAGCAGCAAGCGTGGGCGAGTAACCAGCGAGCGCGCCAGCGCGACACGCTGACATTGGCCACCGGAAAGCTGGTGTGGGTAACGCTCGGCAAAGCTGCCCAGCTCGACCATATCCAGCGCTTCTTTTACCCGTTTGGCGCTGTCTTCTTTGCTGACCTTTTGCATGCGCAGGCCAAAGGCGACGTTCTGCTGCACGCTCATATTGGGGAACAGCGCGTAGCTCTGGAACACCATGCCGATATCGCGCTTTTGCGGCGACAGCGGCACCAGGTCTTGGCCTTCGAGGAGGATTTGCCCGCCATTTACCTCGGTCAGCCCGGCGATGCAACGCAGTAAGGTGGACTTGCCGCAGCCAGACGGGCCGAGCAGGGTGACGAATTCGCCCTTGGCGATCTCGCAGTTGATGTCGCTGAAAATCGAGGTGGCGGCATAGCTTTTGTGCAGCCCCTGAATGCTCAGAAAACTCATGCTTTGTCCTTATTCAAACGGCCGGCTGCCCAAGTAAACAGCAGCACAAAAAAGAAGTAGGAAATCACCAGGGCGCTGTTGAAGTGGCCGCTGCTGTTTTTCATGTTGTTCAGGTACACCTGCAGGGTTTCATAACGCGTACCCACCAGCAGGTTGGCGAACACAAACTCGCCAAACAGAAAAGAGAACGACAGAAACAGCGACACCATCAAGCCTTTGCGCAGGTTGGGCAGCACCACCAAAAACGCAGCCTTCCAGGTGCTGGCGCCAAGCAGGTGGGCGGCGTCCATCAGGTCGCGCAGGTTGATCGCTTGCAGGTTGTTGGTGATCGCCCGGTACATAAACGGCAGCGCCACGGTGAAGTAGCAGCCGATCAGAATCCATGGCGTACCCACCATTGCCAGCGGCCCGGAACCGTAAATCTGCAGCAGGCCCACCGACGACACCACTGGCGGCACGGCGAAGGGCAGCAAGATCAGAATGTTCATCAGGCCGTCGAGTTTGGGGAAGTGGTAATGCACCACAAACAGCAGCGGCAAAATCAGCACCACCGACAACAGCAGGGAACCAAAGCACACCAGCAGCGATTGGCCGAAGGCGGCGAGAAAGCGCGGGTCGGTCCACAACTGGGCATACCATTTCAGCGTCAGGCCGTCGGGCAAAATAGTCGCCGACCAGCTTGTCGAGATGGAGTAGAGCAGGGTGCCGGCGAGCGGCAACAGTAAGATAAGAAACAGCAGAGTGACCACCGAGCGGTGATACAGCCCAGCCGCTCGGGTTTCAACGCGCGACATGGTAGCTCCTCTTGAGTAGCCATTGATGCGCCACAGTAATCACCGCCATCAGCCCCACCAACACCATCGCCAAAGCGCTGGCCAGGTTTGGATTCAGCGAGATATCGCCGGCGACCATGGCGGCGATGCGGATCGGCAGCACGTTAAAGTTGCCCGTGGTGAGTGCGTACACCGTGGCGTACGCGCCGAGGGCATTGGCCAGCAGAATGATAAAAGTACCGAGCAGCGCTGGGGTCAGCACCGGCAGGCCGATATGCCGCCAAAAATCCCAAGTGCTGGCGCCGAGCAGCTCGGCCGACTCGCGCCAGTCTTCACGCAGGGCATCAAAAGCCGGGTAAAGCAGCAGTACGCCAAGGGGAATCTGGAAATAGGTGTAGAGCACGATCAGGCCGGTTTTCGAGTACAGGTTGAAATCGTCGATCACCCCGGCCTGCTTGAGGATGATGGTCAGTGCGCCGTTAAAACCAAGCAGGATGACAAAGGCAAAGGCCAACGGCACCCCGGCAAAGTTACTGGTCATATTGGAAAAGGCCATAACGAAGTCGCGCAGTTTGCTGTCGACTTTGCGCAGCGAGTAAGCGCCAAGCACGGCGATGACGATGCCGATCACGCTCGACCAGAACGAAATCTCCAAGCTGTGTTTAATCGCCTGCAAGTAGAACTTCGAGCTAAACACCTTGGCGTAATTGCTCAGGCCCCAACCTGCGGCGCTGTCCAGGCTATTGACCGCCACCCACATCAGCGGGGCAATTTGAAAGGCGATAAAAAAGATCGCAAACGGCAGCAGGCACAGCATAGCCAGCCATTTGCCACGGGTGACTGAATTCACTTCAACAGCTCCCGGCAGACAGGTTTGTCGTGGGCTACACCGAGCAATTCGCAGATGGTGCCGCACAGTTCGGTTTGTTTCGGATTGGCAAAGCTGTCCAGGCTAAAGGCGCTACCCAGCACAAACAGCGGCACTTCGCGCTCTTCGGTAAGCAGACCGTTATGCGAGCGGTCGTTGTTCATGCCGTGGTCGGCAGTGACCAGCACTTGGTAGCCAGCATCGAGCCAACGTTGCAGGTACTCGGCCAGCAGCAGGTCGGCAACCCGCGCGCTATTGCGGTACTGCGGGCTGTCGAGGCCGTGCTTGTGACCGGCGTCGTCGATATTCATCGGGTGCGCCAGCAGAAAGTGGGGCGAATGTTTTACCCGCAGGCTTTCGGCGTCGGCGAATAAATGCGAGTCCGGGTAATGGTCGGCGTAGTAGAAATGGCCGTGTTGAATCGGCAGTTCGGGCGCATCGGTATGACGGTCGCGCGCGGCATTAAACGGGCTGCGGTTATATAGCTCGCTGACCCAATGGTAGGAGGCCGAGGCGGTGACCAGGCCGGCGCTGCTGGCGTAGTGAAAGATGCTCTGTTGGTTGGACAGGCGCGACACGTCGTTATGCACGATGCCGCTTTCAATCGGGGGAACGCCGGTAAGAATGCATTCATACAACGGTCTGCTCAGGGCCGGCAGCTCGCATTCGAGCTTGTACAGTGCCGCGCGGCCAGCGCCGCAATACGCCTGGAGATGGCCCATCGCGTGCTGGGCAACCCCGTAGTTGAGGCCATCAAGTAACACCAGGATGACGTTGTGCTTCATGTACTACCCCAAGAAGTCGTGGGCCAAAAAAGAAGAAAGCGGCAGGCCGCTTTCTTCCGTCACAAGCCTAGGCCAGCAGACTTCTTATTCCATATTGATGATCACGTTTTCCTGCCACAGGCCTGGCAGGGCCTTGGAGGTTTCTTCCCAAGCCTTAGCGTCTTTGATCGGCTGGACCTTGGCGTATTGCGCGTTTGGCAGCAGCTTGGCTTGCACGTCAGCTGGCAGCGTCAGATGCTCGGCACGGATCGGCCGGGCATTGCCTTTGGCCAGGTTGATTTGGCCGGCGTCGCTAAAGATGTACTCACGCGCCAGTTTGGCCGCGTTCGGGTGCTTGGCGTATTTGTTGATGATGGTGGTGTAGCCGGAGATCACCGAGCCGTCGGACGGAATCAGCACTTCAAAGCGGCTGGGGTCGATCTGGTCGCGGTAGCTGAGGCCGTTGAAGTCCCAGACGATGCCCACTTCCACTTCGCCTTTTTCCAGAGTCTGGATAGTCGGGTTGGACAGCGACAGACGACCTTGCTTAGCGATTTCAGCGAACAGGTCGAGGCCTGGCTGAATGTTCTTCTCGTCACCGCCTTTAGAGATGGCAGCAGCCAATACGCCGTTTACCGCTTGAGCGGCGGCGCTGACGTCACCGATGGCAACCTTGTACTTACCTTTTTCCAGGTCAGCCCAGGACTTCGGTACGTCTTTCACCAGCTTTTTGTTGACGATAAACGCGATGGAGCCGGTGTAGGCGAGTGCCCAGTGGCCGTCTTTATCTTTTGCCCAGTCTGGTACTTGTGCCCAGGTGCTGGGTTTGTAGGGTTGGGTTACACCCTGTGCGGTGGCGATGGGGCCAAAGGCCGCACCGACGTCACCGATATCGGCGGTGGCGTTGTCTTTTTCCGCGGCGAACTTGGCGATTTCCTGCGCCGAGCTCATGTCGGTGTCCAGGTGCTTGAGGCCATAGAGCTTGCCCAAGTCGACCCAGGTGTCTTTCCAGTTAGCCCAGCTATCGGGCATGCCCACGCTGTTGACCTCGCCTTCAGCTTTGGCGGCGGTTTCCAGGGCTTTCAAATCGGTGTCTGCAGCCATGGCCAGGTTGGCCAGAGCAATGGTCGATCCCAAGATTGAAGCTAGCAACAGGCGTTTCATTCGACGCTCCTTCGTGTTGAGGGTGTTGGTCTAGATCAGCAATAGCCAAGCCAAGTTAGCGGGTAAGCATGACAATTTTGTGTCGGGCCGCTCTAGCGCACCGCGCCGCCAAGGCAGTGGCAGGGTGCGTCAAGAGAGCGTAGACCATGGTTAAGTGCTTGATTTAGAAAATATAGACGCTGTGCGTCGGTTGGCATGTAGCGTGCAATCTCGCCCTGTTGTCATGCAACAGTCATCTACGCTGACTAGGGTTTGCTGAAGGTTTCGGGTGGTTTAAGCCCCCGCGCCGGCGCCGAAATGGTGCTGGACTAGTCCAGATGAGGGCATTTGATGCGAGATGAGGCACCCCGTGCCGTTACGGCGATCTGCCGGGCACTGGAAGAGCAGATAGAGCACGGCCTGTTGCCTTCGGGCAGCAAGCTGCCGGCCGAACGCAAACTGAGCGAGGTGTTCGACACCACGCGCATTACCCTGCGTGAAGCCTTGGGCCAGTTGGAGGCGCAGGGGCTTATTTACCGTGAGGAACGGCGCGGCTGGTTTGTCTCGCTGCCGCGCCTGGCCTACAACCCGCTGGTGCGTAGCCACTTTGATGCAATGGTTGGCGAGCAAGGGCGACAGCCCTCGACTGAAGTGATTTCCGCGCGGCTGGTGCCGGCGCCAGCGATGATTTGCGATCTGTTGGAATTGCCGGCGCTGTCCAGCGTTATCCAAATTCGCCGGGCGCGGCGCGTGGATGGCCGGCTGGTGCTGTATGTCGAGCACTACCTTAACCCGGCGTACTTTCCCGGCATTCTTGAGTTTGACCTGACCTTGTCGCTGACTGAGCTGTATGCGCGGCAATACGCCATTCACTACGGCCGCGTGCGCTTTGACATGGTGCCCACGGCGTTGCATCTGGAAGCGGCGGCGGCGTTGAAGGTTTCGGTGGGGAGCCCAGCGCTACGGATTACGCGGGTAAACCGCGACCAGCACGGGCGCTTGATCGACTGCGATATTGAATGTTGGCGGCATGACGCGATTCACGTCAGCGTGGAAGTGCCGGAGTAGGCCGGTTAACCGCGCCCCGGCTGCCATTGGGGATAGGCGGGGATGCCGTCACAGCTTAACCACGCCTTATCGTGCTCGGTCCAGATATGTTGCTGCGGGCGTTTGCCGGGGTCTTCATCCAGCGTCGCCACCCGCACGATTACATGGGGCTGGGCTGGGCGATCGGCAATCAGCTGGCTGCCGCATACCGAGCAAAAGCAACGGAATTTGCCGGCCGAGGACTCGTAGCGCGCCAGCTTGTCTTCACCGCTTAACCAGCGGAAGTGCTCCCGCATCACCCCGGCTGTGGTGGCAAAGGCCGCCGAATGCGCTTTGCGGCAGGTGTCGCAATGGCAGTGGCTGATCGGCATGTCGAGGCTGTCGACCTCGTAGGTGATGGTTTTGCAGAGGCAGCTGCCGTGCATGGCTTTCTCCGGGTGGGCGGTGGCTTTGTTGGGCTTCGCCTGCGGCTCAACCCAACCTACGGGCCAGTGTAGGTTGGGGCGGCCCGCGTTTGGTGAGCCGCAGGCGAAGCCCAACGCTTAGAACAATTCGGTGCCGTAGAAAGCCGTTAGCACCTTCACCAAATGTTCCAGGTCATGACTGCCGGCCAACTCGCGAATCGAGTGCATGGCAAAAGTGGGCAGGCCGATATCCACGGTGCGCACGCCCAACTGGCTGGAGATGATCGGGCCAATGGTCGAGCCGCAGCCCATATCACTGCGCACCACAAAGCTCTGCACTGGTACTTCTTCGGCCAGGCACAAGTGGCGGAAAAAACCGGCGGTTTCGCTGCTGGTGGCGTAGCGCTGGTTACTGTTGACCTTGATCACCGGGCCGGCGTTGAGTTTCGGGCCGTGGTTGCCGTCGTGGCGGTCGGCGTAGTTGGGGTGCACGCCGTGTGCGTTGTCGGCCGAGACCAGCAAGGACTTTTGAATCACTCGCACAAAGTCTTCGTCCGGCGGCAACACGCGGCGCAGCACTTGTTCGAGCATTGGGCCATCGGCGCCGCAGCAGGAGCTGGAGCCGACTTCTTCGTGGTCGGTGCACACCAGCAGGCAAGTTTCTTCGTCGGCGCTGTGCAGCAAGGCCTGCAGGCCGGCAAAGCAGGAGAGCAGGTTGTCCAGGCGCGCGCCGGCGATAAAGTCGGCGTTCAGGCCGATCACCGCGGCGTCTTGGGTGTCGTAAAAGCTCAATTCGTAATCCAGCACCGCGTCAGCATTCAGGCCATGTTCGCGACCCAGTTGGTCGGCGAGCAAGGCGCGGAAGTCGTAGCGTTCGTCGCCGGCCACTTGCGCCAGAATGGGCGGTAGCTCGTTTTGCGCGTTGATTGCCCAGCCTTGGTTGGCTTCACGATTAAGGTGAATGGCCAGGTTGGGGATCACGGCGATGGGCACCAGGAAGTCGATCAACTGGCTTTCCACTTTGCCGTCGCGGCGAAAGGTGACGCGGCCGGCCAGCGACAGATCGCGGTCAAACCAGGGGGCGAGCAGGGCGCCGCCATACACTTCCACACCCAATTGCAAAAAGCCGTGGCGCTGCAATTCGGGCTGCGGCTTGACCCGTAGGCACGGGCTATCAGTGTGGGCGCCAACCATGCGCAGGCCGCCTTCCAAGGGGGAGCGGGTGCCTAGCTTGAAGGCGATGATCGAGGAGTCGTTGCGGGTCACGTAGTAGCGGCCACCGGCTTCGGTGTGCCAGGTGTCGCGCTCGTTCAGGTGCACATAACCGGCCGTTTCCAGGCGCATGGCCAGGCTGGCGGTGGCATGGAAGGGCGTTGGTGAGGCCTTGAGAAAATCGATCAGGCCTTGGTTCAATTCATCGCGCATAGGGCACTCCAGGCAGCAGTGCGCGGAGTTTACCGTATTGATCACCTCGACCGTAGGGTGTGCTGTGCGCACCAATGCGCAGCTCGGGAGATCGCTTGGCGCGCACAGCACGCCCTACGGGTTAGCGTCGAGCGGGCCATCGATGTCTGGTGTTCAGAATGGCGCGGGGCACTCGAAGCGCAGACGCTCGCCGGTTTTCGGGTGGGTGAAGGCCAGCATGGCGGCGTGCAGGCACAGGCGAGGGTAGGCGGCCAGAGCTTGTTCGTGGGCATACAGGCCGTCGCCAAGCAGCGGGTGGCCAATCGACAACATATGCACGCGTAGTTGGTGCGAGCGGCCGGTGATGGGTGTGAGCTCGACGCGTGCCCAATCGCCGCAACGTTCCAGCACCCGCCAGAAGGTCAGGGCGTGGCGGCCTTGTTCATGGTCAACCACATGCCGCGGTTTGGTCGGCGGGTCGTAACGCAAGGGCAGGTCAATCTGGCCGCTGTCCAGTTCCGGTTGGCCCCAGCACAGTGCGATATAGGCCTTTTCGGTTTCGCGGTCGTGGAACTGGCGGGACAATTCGCGATGGCTGTCGGCATCGCGGGCGAGCAGGATCAGACCTGAGGTTTCCCAGTCCAGGCGATGGACGATGCGCGCTTCGGGATAGCCGTTTTCCTGCAGGCGGGTGATCAGGCAGTCCTTGTTGTCTTCGGCGCGGCCGGGCACCGACAACAGCAGCGTGGGCTTGTTGACCAGCAGGATTTGCTCGTCCTGGTAGACGATTTCAACGTTCGACAGCGGCATGCATCAGTTCCACAAATGACAACTTTCACAAACGACAACGGCGGCCGAAGCCGCCGTTATGCAAACCCGTGGGATCAACGATCCGGTAGGGTGATATTGAGCTCGAGGATGGAGCAGCTGCCTTGGTTTTCCAGGGCCACGTGCACTTGGTCCGATTCGATATTCACGTACTTGCGGATCACCTCAACCAGCTCTTGCTGCAAGGCCGGCAGGTAGTCCGGTTTGCTGCGCTGGCCGCGCTCGTGGGCGACGATGATTTGCAGACGCTCTTTCGCAATCGACGCAGTGGTTTCCTTTTTACGCTCGCGAAAGAAGTCGAAAATATTCATTCACGACCTCCAAACAGGCGTTGCATAAAGCCCTGTTTTTTCACATCGAGGAAACGATGGGCGACTTCTTTGCCCAGCAGACGGTCAACGGCATCGCTATAGGCTTGGCCGGCGTCGCTCTGGTCGTCGAGGATCACCGGCACGCCCTGGTTGGAAGCCTTGAGCACGGCTTGCGACTCAGGAATTACGCCAAGCAGGCGGATGGCGAGGATTTCTTCCACGTCTTCAACGCCAAGCATTTCGCCTTTGAGTACACGCTCGGGGTTGTAGCGGGTCAGCAGCAGGTGTTCTTTGATCGGGTCTTCGCCCAGCTCGGCGCGGCGCGATTTGCTCGCCAACAGGCCCAGCATACGGTCGGAGTCACGTACCGAAGACACTTCAGGGTTGGTTACGACAATGGCTTCGTCGGCGAAGTACATCGCCAGGTGCGCGCCTTTTTCGATACCGGCTGGCGAGTCGCACACCACGTATTCGAAGGTTTCGCGCAGCTCGTTGATGATTTTTTCCACGCCTTCTTTGGTCAGCGCGTCTTTGTCACGGGTCTGGCTGGCGGCCAGCACGTAGAGGTTTTCCAGGCGTTTGTCTTTGATCAGGGCTTGGGTCAGGGTCGCTTCGCCGTTGACCACGTTTACGAAGTCGTACACCACGCGGCGTTCGCAGCCCATGATCAGGTCGAGGTTACGCAAACCGACGTCGAAGTCGACGATCACAGTTTTGTGCCCACGCAGGGCGAGGCCGGTACCGATGGCGGCGCTGGTGGTGGTTTTACCGACGCCACCTTTGCCGGACGTGACTACGAGGATCTTGGCCAAGGTGATTCACCCCAAATATAGAGAAATGCGGGAATCTGGCGCCAACAATAGGTGGCTTCCAGATGCCCGTTTTAGTGTCCTGAAAAGTGGCCGCAGTATCCGTTAAAGCCGGGTGATGTTCAACACGTCAGCGGTCAGGCTGACCTGAACTGCATCGCCCCACAGCGGGTCGCGGCGCAGGTCTTCGGCGACTTTGTACTGGCCGGCGATGGAGAGCATTTCGGCGCCCATTTGCTGGCAGAAAATCCGTGCTTTGGTGTCGCCTTTAACGCCTGCCAGGGCTCGGCCGCGCATGGGCGCGTAAACATGGATGTTGCCGTCGGCGAGAAGTTCCGCACCGGCACTGACCGGGGCCAGCACAATCAGGTCGCCGCCTTGGGCATACACTTGCATGCCGCCACGCACGGGCGAGGTGATGACTTTGGTGGGCTTGACCACCGGCTCCGGCGGTTTTTCCGCCTTCTTTCTGGCGGCGGCCACTTCTACCGGCTCCACCAGCTTTTCCCGCGCGCCCGAAGGTGGCAGTACGGGAATGTCCAGGGCGAGCGCGGCGGCGATATCTTCTTCGCGGTTGGCGCGAATGGCCAAGGTGCGCAGGCCATGGCGCCGGCACAGCGCCATCAGCTCACCAAGATCGAGAATGCCTTCGGCGGCGGGCAGTTTGTCCAGCGCCAATACCAGGGGAATATTGCTGAAGAAATTTGGCGCCTGGGCAACCTTTTCGGCCAGTTGCTGTTCCAGGCGCTCGAGGTCATTGTGCGCAAGCTCCAGCACGGTAATGGCGAGCATGCTGCCTTTGAGCTGGAATACGGGGTCTTGGTTGAGCAGATCGGCTTGGCTCATGGGGTGCCTGATGCGCCTTTAAAAAAATGGGCTGAAAGCAAAAGTTGCGAGCGCGCCTGGCGGCTCTGATTTAGACCGGACTTATAGCGAGAACGCGGTTGGGCCGCAAGCCGCGTGCAGTCCTGTAGAATGCGCGCCTTTGTTTGATTTTCGAGAGCACCGATGGCTCGTCCGCAGTTTCGTCGCCCCTTTCTTCACCCCCGTTATTGGCTGCTTTGGCTCGGCTTGGGCCTGCTCTGGCTGCTGGTGCAGCTGCCGTATCGCGTGCTGCTGGGCCTTGGGCGCGGCTTGGGTTGGCTAATGTATGTGGGCGCTCGTTCACGCCGTGAAATCGCCGCGCGCAATCTCGAATTGTGCTTCCCGCAGATGACCGCCGCCGAGCGAAAAAAACTGCTGAAAGAAAACTTCGCCTCCACCGGCATCGCCTTTTTTGAAATGGCCATGAGCTGGTGGTGGCCGACCAAGCGCCTAGCGCGCCTGGCCCATATCGAAGGTCTGGAGTATTTGCAGGAAGCGCAGTTGCAGGGCCAGGGTGTAATCCTTATGGCCGTGCACTTCACTACTCTGGAAATCGGTGCCGCCTTGCTGGGCCAGCGCCACACCATCGACGGCATGTACCGCGAGCATGGCAACCCGGTATTTGACTTTGTCCAGCGCCGTGGCCGCGAGCGGCACAACCTCGACGCCCAGGCAATTGAGCGCGAAGACGTGCGTTCCATGCTCAAGGTGCTGCGCGCCGGTCGGGCGATCTGGTACGCGCCGGATCAGGATTACGGCATCAAGCAAAGCGTGTTTGTGCCGCTGTTCGGCATTAGCGCTGCCACCGTTACTGCCACCAGCAAATTCGCCCGTCTTGGCCGAGCGCAGGTTATGCCTTTTACGCAAAAGCGTTTGCCTAATGGCGGCGGCTACAAATTGGTCATCCATCCGCCGCTGCGCAATTTCCCTGGCGACAGCGAGGAAGAAGATTGCCTGCGGGTTAACCAGTGGGTGGAGCGGGCGGTTTTGAGTTGCCCCGAGCAATACCTGTGGGCGCATCGGCGCTTTAAAACCCGGCCGCCGGGTGAGGCGAAGCTCTACAACAAACGCTGAAGGCCCCGTGGGGTGCGCTGTGCGCCCCACTGCAATTTTCGCCAAGACCACTTGGTGCGCACAGCACACCCTACGCATCGCATGTGCCATAAAAGCTAATCTTCAAGCGCTCGGCGCCTCTATACTCGGAAGAAATTTCTGAGAAGACTCGATGAATTTAGCGCACGACCCTACAAAACCGGTGACTGGGCTGATTCTTTCTGGCGGCGGCGCGCGCGCTGCTTACCAAGTGGGTGTACTGGCTGCGATCGCCGATTTGCTGCCCGACACCACGCAAAATCCCTTTCCTGTAATTGTCGGCACCTCGGCCGGCGCTATCAATGCCGTGGGCCTGGCCTGCGGGGCGTTGCAATTTAACGAGGCGATTAAACGCCTTACTCAGGTTTGGCAAAACTTCCACTGCCACCAGGTGTACCGCAGCGACTTCTCCGGAGTCGTGCGCCAAGCCAGCCGGTTTTTCGGCCATAGCCTGTTGGGCCTTGGCAAGCGGGCGCCGGTGGCGTTGCTCGATAGTTCGCCCTTAGGCGGGCTGCTCGCGGAGCACCTGGATTTCACCGGCATTGCCGCGGCCATTCGTATGCGCAAATTGCGTGCGGTGGCGGTGACTGCGTTTGGCTACGACTCGGGGCAAGCCGTGACTTTTTACCAAGGCCGCGCCGCGATTGATCCGTGGTTCCGCCATCGCCGGGTTGGCATGCCGACGCGCTTGCAGTTGCATCATCTGTTGGCCAGTGCCGCGATACCGCTGATTTTTCCGCCGGTAAAAATCAACCGCGAGTTCTTTGGCGACGGCGCCATGCGTCAGTCCGCACCGATCAGCCCCGCTCTACATCTGGGCGCCAACCGGGTGTTGGTGGTGGGTGTCAGTGGCAATGGCAATCCCCACAATGTACCGATGCGCGCCAAAACCTCCGGCCCGCCGAGTTTGGCGCAGGTCAGCGGTCATCTGCTCAACAGCACCTTTATCGACAGCCTGGAGAGCGATATCGAGCTGTTGGAACGGATGAACCAGATGTGCCGCTTGCTGCCAGCCGACTTGCCGGCAAAAAGCACGGCAATCAAGCCAGTGGATGTCTTGGTGATTGCCCCTAGCCAACCGCTGGACCATATCGCCGCGCGCCATTGGCATGAACTGCCGCGTACCTTGCGCATGTTTTTGCGTGGACCTGGGGCGAAAAAAGCCGGTGGGGCAGGGGTGTTGAGTTACCTGCTGTTTGAGGCGGGGTACTGCAACGAGCTGATTGAGTTGGGCTACCAGGATGCGATGGCCCAGAAGGCCGAACTGGTGCGCTTTTTGGGCTTGGAGCCTCAGGTGGCAGCGTCGCTGTAATCGCAGTTTGCGTGTTCCCGGCTATCGTTTTGGTGCGCGCAGCACACCCTACAGTCGTATCGCCGTAGGGTGTGCTGTGCGCACCAAGCCGTTGATGTACTAGGCCAACACTCCATCACGAAAATCGCGCAGCGCCTGCTCTACTTCCTCGCGGGTGTTCATCACAAACGGGCCGTATTGCACGATCGGTTCGCCCAGCGGCTTACCCGCCACCAGCAACACATTGGCGCCTTGCTCGCTGCTCAATTGCAGCTGGCCGTTATCAGACAAACGCACCAGTTTGCCGGCGTCTATCGAGCGGCCATCCAGCTGAACGCTGCCGTCGTAGACATACAGCATCAGCCGATGCCCCTCCGGCAGGCGCGGCGCCACTGAGCCGCCAGCGCCGAGGCGCAAATCAAACAGCTGCGGTTCGGTATGCGGCCGTTGCACGGCGCCCAGTTGCTGCACCTGGCCATCGTCAAACTGACCGGCAATCACCACTACCTCAACGCCGTTTGCAGTGCGAATACGCGGAATTTCTTCGGCCGGGATATCGCGGTAACCCGGGTCGCCAAGCTTGTCTTTACCCCGCAGGTTCAGCCACAGCTGAAAGCCGCGCATCACGCCTTCTTCCTGTTCAGGCATTTCGCTGTGGATGATGCCGCGCGCGGCGGTCATCCACTGCACGCCGCCATTGCCGAGCAGGCCGACGTTGCCCAAGTGATCTTCATGGCGCATGCGCCCTTCGAGCATATAGGTGATGGTTTCAAAACCACGGTGCGGGTGCGGCGGAAAGCCGGCGATGTAGTCGTCGGGGTTGTCGGAGCCGAATTCGTCGAGCATCAGAAACGGGTCGAAGCGCTCGATGCCTGCGCCGCCGATAACGCGGTTTAGGCGTACGCCAGCGCCGTCAGAGGCGGGTTGGCCGGGTTGGATGCTGATAATGGTGCGAAGGGCGGGCATGGCGATCTCTCCAGGCAATCAATGGAGCGATGCTAACCCTTTCTGGTAGATGGATTGGTGCGAATTTGGCCTCATACCAATCGGGATTGTCGATGGATTGTCGATAGGTTGGCTGGCGGCTGGGCCGGCCCGTTGGGCTTCGCTGCGCTCAACCCAACCTACGACTTAACCGTAGGTTGAGCGCAGCGAAGCCCAACAACCCGTTACTCGGCGATCTGCAACTTGCGCGCTTCGGTGTATACGTAGCGCACTTTCTCGTACTCAAACGGCGAGTTGGTTTGCCCGTAGCGGAAGGTGGTCACGTAGCGGCGGTCGATGACGCGCAGTAGCAACAGTTCCGGGTGGTCGTCGCTAACTTCGGCGACGTTAAGGAAGTTGATCTGCTGTTCAGCCGCAAAATCTGCGACTAAACCACCGGTGTCACGCAGGTTTGAGGGGCCAAGAATCGGCAACATGACGTATGGGCCAGCGGGCACGCCGTAGAAGCCCAGGGTCTGGCCGAAGTCTTCCGACTGTTTAGGCAAGCCCATCATGGTCGCCGGATCCCACAGGCCAACAATGCCGATGGTGGTGTTAAGCAGCAGGCGGCCGGTGGTTTCCATCGAACGCTGGCCTTTGAACTGCAACAGGCTGTTGAGCAGGTTGGGCACATCGCCGATGTTGCTAAAGAAGTTGCTTACGCCACTGCGGACAAACTGCGGCGTGATATAGCGGTAGCCGTCTACCACTGGCAAAAACACCCATTCATCAAAGCGGTAGTTAAAGTGGTAGATGCGGCGGTTCACCGATTCCAGCGGATCCCAGACGTTTAGCGCGTCGAGGGTCGAGCGCTCGAATTCGCGTTGGTCTAAGCCAGGGTTGAATTTCAGCCCTTTGAGCGGCTCGGTAAAACCATCCGGTTCAGCCGGGGTGGAAGGGGTGGCCGCAGGTTCGGCCGCATGCACGGCGCCGCTGGCGAGCAGAAGGGCGAGCAGCAAGGATGTTTTAGTCATGGAGCAGCTCCAGCATGGCGGCGGTATTTACGCGGTAGTTGAGGTTGCCGCAGTGCCCGCCGTGCGGGTAAACGGTCAAACGATCGCCCATCGTTCTGCGTAAAAAGCCCAAGTCGCCGGGGCCGAGAATGACGTCGTCCTTGTTGTGCATGACCATGATTTTGTCGCTGGTTTTCAGGTAGTCCTCCAGAGCGTACAGGCTCACCTGGTCGATCAACTGCAACAGGCTGCCGCCGTCGGTACGGGCGCGCCAGGCGGGGATCAGCTGCTCGCGGATATAGCAGTCAAAGTCGCACTGCAGGGCTTCGCGGAAATACGGGGTCAGGCTGGTGCCTTCGCTGATCGGCGTTTGTGGCGGGGTAATCAGGCCGCGACGGTTGATCAGGTCGGAGGTAAAGGCAATGTCCGCTGAGGAGAAACGGAACGAGGTGCCGATCAGCATCGCCAACTGTTCATCCGACAGGTGCTGCTTGGACTGCTGCAGGTCGTAGAGCATGGCATCGTTGATATCGATGTAGCCCTTCTGCTGGAAGTAGCGGGTCAGCTTGCTTAGCACCGTGTCATAGAAGGTGCTGCTGTTGGTGATGCCCTTGACCTCGGTTTGTACCAAGCGGTCGAGGTTGGTGATTGAGGTGTAGAGGTTTACCGGCGGGTTGAGCATCAACACTTTTTTGAAGTTGAAGCTGCGCCGGGTTTCATCCAGCTTGCTAACAAAGGCGGCGTTCAGGGCGCCCAGGCTGTAGCCGGTGAGGTAGAAGTTAGTGACGTCCACTTCCGGATGCTGGGCGCGCACCGCTTGCATCACGCGGTACATATCGTCGGCATCTTCGGTGCTTACGCCGGGTGTGGCATGGCGAGATGCGGCGGTCATAAAGTCGTAGCTGGTGGGCGAGGACAACTGCACCACGTGATAGCCCGCGCCGTAGAACACGCGTTTAAGGTTGTCGGCGATGGTGCTGTCAAAGCGCGCGCCGGTGCCGGCGATGATAAAAATCAGCGGCGCCGGGCCTTTCTGTTTGGCCATGCGATAACGCAGCGTGGTCACTGGCCAGAAGTTATCCGGCACTTCCAGCTCGCGCTCGGGGTGCAGCTTGAGGTTGTAGTCAGCCTGATCAATATCCAGGTCGTCCGGCACTTGCGGGCGCAGCTCCGGAGGCGTTGTGGCGATAGTCGCCTCGAACGGGTTGGTCAGGGGAAAGCCGTAACTGGCCGCGTCGATGTCGGCGGCCGACAACAACGGGCTCAGGCATAAACCAGCCATAAGCGCAGCAAAACGTGAGAGGCGCGGCATCGCAAATCCCTTTAGAAGATAAAGTGCGGAATGAATCCGGCGTTATGACAGCGGCTTGGCTGGTATAGCACAGATATTTTACTCAGCCTGTTTAGCCAGCTCGCCAAGGGCGGCGCCGCTCAGTCGGTAGGTGGTCCAGTCATCTTGAGCGCGGGCGCCAAGGCGACGATAAAAGCCCAGCGCCGGCTCGTTCCAATCCAGCACCGACCACTCCAGTCGCCCGCAGCCACGCTCCACCGCTAGTTGCGCCAGGCGCGCCAGCAAGGCCTTGCCCAGGCCCGAACTGCGGGCGTGTTCGCGAACATACAGGTCTTCGAGATAAATGCCGGGTTTACCGAGAAAGGTGGAGAAGTTGGGAAAGAACAGGGCAAAACCCTGCGGCTCGCCATCCAACTCGCCTATCAGCACTTCGGCGAACGGCCGTGGGCCGAACAGGTTGGCGGTCAGGTCTTCCGGGGTGGCGACGGCTTGGTCGCTGAGCTTTTCATACACCGCCAGTTCGTGAATCAGACCGAGGATCAGCGCAACATCGTCGGGCGTGGCGTTGCGCAGTTGGATACGGGACATACAGGCTCCAGAAGTGGCGGAATAGGCTGAGCTTGCAGGGACAACGCGCGCGCGGCAACAGGGTGATATGAATTCCTCGCTAAAGGCTTGATGTTTCGTGCTCTGGCGCTTGCATACCGTGCGCTGGCGTTTATCCTGAGCGCCGATTTTATTTACCGGAGAGTCCCATGTCCCGTCGTTTGCCTCTGATCGCCTTGCTGATCGTTCTGGCCCTGTGGCTAGCCGCTGCCTATGGGCTGCGTTTTGCCCTGATGGAAGACAGCCAGTGGGTCGGCATCTGCGTTGACCAGGCGCAGCGCTGGGAATGCCAAGTGCGTGATGGCCTTGGCCTGTTGATCCATTTCCGGGTTATTGCCCTGGTCGGTTTGATTGGCGCGGTGTTGGCGTTTGTGGTGCCGGGCCGTGCCGGCTGGTGGTTGGCGGTGGCGGCGTTGGTGTTTGCCTTGCCGGCGTTGGTGCTATACAGCGCCAGCCTGGCTGTGTTTGCGGTGGTGATTGCAGCCTTGCGACTGGTACGGGCGCCACGGCTTAGCGCCTAACGTCCTAGGGTGTGCTGTGCGCACCGTAGTGATCTCGCCTGAATCGCCTGGTGCACATAGCACACCCCACAAAGCAAAACGGGGCTCATCTGAGCCCCGTTTTTTATTGCCTGTGGTTTATGCCACCCGGGCAGTAACTCGCAAGCTGCGCCACAACGCGGCCACCATCAGCACACTGACGGCAGCCCAGCCCAGGGCCTGCCAGTTGCCGAGGGTTTCTTGATACAGCTGCGGCAAAATGCCGGCGCCGACGATCAAGGTCAGCAGGGCAACTTCCCGGCGTGGCCCGGCCACCGGACGGCATACGTATACCAAGGCCGGCAGCAGCAAGACCATGCTCGGGAAGCAGCGGTAGCGCGGGTCAAACACCAGGCCGAGCATCAATACCGCCGCGGCAAAACCGCTAGCCGCCAACCACCAGCCGCCACGGGCTTGCAGCCAGCGATAGAGGTTGGCGCGCCAGCCGGCTTTGTTCGACAACGCCAGCGCCGCGTGGGCCAGTACCACCAGGTTCAGGCCAACCAGAAACGCCGCCCACAGCCATTCACCGATATAGCGGCTATTCACCCGCGCCATCTCACCCCACAGCGCAATACAGCAGGCGCCGACTGCTGCCAGCAGCGGCAGAAGCAAGGCCGAACGCGTGGAGGAGGGGCGCCCGGCGAGCAGCAGGGTCGCGAAGAAAATCACGCCGCTAACGCTTAGCCATAGGCTCCAGTTGGCGAAGTTGGAAACCGGCCCGGCCAGTACGCCTTTATCTTGGCGATCGGCATCGAACAGGCCCCAGTAACCGCCCATGGCGCCTTCGCTTACGCGCTTCCAAGGTTGGTCGAATGCTTCGATCAGGTTGTAGTTCCAGCCGTTTTGCTCAGCCATGGCGACAAAACCACGGATAAATTTGGCTTCGTTGACACGGCTCGGTACCGCGGTTTCACGCTGACGGCCTTCGCTTGGCCAGCCGGTTTCGCCGATAAAAATATCTTTGGGGGCGAATTTGGCGCCGAACACCTGACGAATCTCGCCGACGTGAGCCAGGGCTTCGTCGATGCCAGTGGGGTCATCTTCCCAATAGGGCAGCAGGTGAATAGTCAGGAAGTCCACCGCTGGCGCCACTTCCGGATGCTTGAGCCAGAACTCCCAAACATCGGCATAGGTAACCGGCTGCTTGATTTGCGACTTCACGTCTGCAATCAACTCTGCCAGTTGCGCGCCGGTAACTTCTTTACGCAGCAACGATTCGTTGCCGACGATCACCGATTGCACCACGTCCGGGTTTTCGTTGGCCGACTTGATCAGCGCATCGACTTCTTTCTTGGTGTCCACCGAGTTGCCGTTGACCCAGGCGCCGAGCATCAGCTTCAGGCCATGCTTGCGCGCCAGCTCTGGAATGGCTTCCAGGCCCGTCATGGAGTAGGTACGAATGCAGTGAAAACGGGTGGCCAGCAACGCCAGGTCGGCATCCATGCGCTCGGGACGCAGCGCGAAGGGCTGATCGAACGGCGATTGGTCTTTATCAAAAGGGGTGTATGACGCGCATTGCAACTTATGCGTTGGCGTAGCGGCGTCGGGCAGGACAAGCGGTTTGCCCAAGCCGTACCACAGGCCGCCAATGGCGAACACGGCGAGCAAGAAGGCAAACGCATAGGGCAGGACGGGAAAACGTAAGGGTGCGGGCATAGTGTTAGGCGCGTCTGGGAGCAAAGCGGCGCAGTTTACCTGCATTCCCGTTATTTAGCGTAGAGGCGGCGTGGACCAGTGTTAGCACATGTAAATGATGCTGGCTGGCGGGTTGTTGAACGCGCGTTCAATCAAAAAAATCAAGGGTTTGCAATCGCCTAAATGACGTTCTGCCGGGCACAGATAACTGCATTGTCGTTTCCAGCTTGGCGGTGTCGTTTCTTGGCTGTGTTTATGTCGTTCTTGGAGCAGGTGCCATCACCAGTTGGGTCGATTATCGAGGCGTCGGCACACGACTGACTTAGGGCGTGGGCCTGCAACACGGTTGCAAGGGCATCGCTACTAGATAGAGCAAAGACAAACAAAACCACCTGCCACTCGGCAGCTGCCGGGCCACTATATTTGGGGAACAGACTTATGAGCAAAATGCGTCGGTTATTGGGTTTGGGTGCTGGTTTGGCACTGGCACTGAGCACCGGTTTGGCGGGTGCAGCAGATAAACCTACATTGAAAATCGGCTATGTCGATGGCTGGTCCGACAGCGTCGCCACCACCCACGTGGCCGCAGAAATCATCAAAGAAAAACTCGGCTACGACGTCCAACTGATGCCCGTTGCTACCGGCATCATGTGGCAAGGCGTGGCAAAAGGTCAGCTCGACGCCATGCTTTCGGCCTGGCTACCAACCACCCACGGCGCCTACTACGAAAAACTCAAAGACCAAGTGGTCGACCTCGGCCCGAACTTCAAAGACGCCAAAATCGGTCTGATCGTACCTGAGTACGTAAAAGCCAAATCCATCGGCGACCTGCAAGCCGAGAAAGCCGGCTTTGGCGGCCGCATCGTCGGTATCGATGCGGGCTCAGGCGTAATGCTGAAAACTGACCAAGCCATCAAAGACTATGGCCTGGACTACAAGCTGCTGGCCAGCTCCGGCAGCGCCATGACCGCTGAACTGGCTCGTGCCATTCGCTCCGAGAAGCCCATTGCAGTAACCGGGTGGATTCCGCACTGGATGTTTGCCAAATACAAACTGCGCTTCCTGGAAGACCCGAAACTGGTTTACGGCGAAGCTGAGCACGTGGACAGCGTGGCCAACCCAGGTCTGGAAGCCAAAGCACCAACGGTGGTCGCCTTCCTGAAGAAATTCACCTGGACCCCGGATGAAATCGGCAGTGTGATGCTGGCGGTGGAAGAGGGCGCCAAGCCTGCAGAAGCTGCCAAGAAGTGGGTGGCAGAGCACCCGGATCGCGTCAACGAGTGGCTGAAATAAGTTAGCCCACGCTTTACCGACAAAGCCGCTCACTGAGCGGCTTTGTTGTTTCTGGCGATAGCGTGAACAAAGCGTTTGGCGTTGGGTTGCGACCATGGTCGCGAATAAGACTAAGGTCGTCTGTCTTCCAGCCATAGGCGAACTAGAGTTAGCTCACCAGCAACCCGTGCTGCGGAGGATAAAAATAAAATGAACGACAGCATCTACGAGCAGATTGAAAAGAGCTCGAAGTTTAGAGAATTGGTAGCCAAGCGTGAGCGTTTCGCTTGGATACTGTCCGCCATCATGCTTGGCCTCTATGTGGCCTTCATCTTGATCATTGCGTTTGATCCCGCGCTGTTCGGTACGCCGATCAGCGAAGGGTCGCCGACTACCTGGGGCATTCCGGCCGGTATCGGCCTGATCCTCTCGGCCTTTGTGCTGACCGGTATCTACGTGTACCGCGCCAACGGCGAGTTCGACGATCTGAACCAAGCCATCCTGGATGAGGTGAAGCAATGATTGCCCGTATTCTCGCCGCATGCGGCTTGCTTGCCTTTACCCAGTCCGGCTGGGCAGCCGATGCCATTTCCGGTGCGGTCCAACGCCAGCCCGTCAACGTCTCGGCCATTGTGATGTTTGTCGCCTTTGTAGGCGCCACGTTGTTCATCACCTACTGGGCGTCGAAGAAAAACAATTCCACCGCCGACCATTACGCGGCTGGCGGCAAAATCACCGGTTTCCAGAACGGCCTGGCGATTGCTGGCGACTATATGTCGGCGGCCTCGTTCTTGGGTATTTCCGCGCTGGTGTACACCTCTGGTTATGACGGCCTGATCTACTCGATCGGCTTTCTCGTCGGCTGGCCGATCATTCTGTTCCTGATCGCCGAGCGCCTGCGCAACCTGGGCAAATACACCTTTGCCGACGTGGCGTCCTATCGCTTGAAGCAGAAAGAAATTCGCACCCTGTCGGCCAGCGGTTCGCTGGTGGTGGTGGCGTTTTACTTGATCGCGCAGATGGTCGGTGCCGGTAAGCTGATCCAACTGCTGTTTGGCCTGGACTACCACGTTGCGGTGATTCTGGTCGGTATCTTGATGGTGCTCTACGTGTTGTTCGGCGGCATGCTGGCCACCACCTGGGTGCAAATCATCAAGGCTGTGCTGTTGCTCTCCGGTGCCTCGTTTATGGCGCTGATGGTGATGAAACACGTCAACTTCGACTTCGGCACGCTGTTCTCCGAAGCGGTAAAAGTGCACGCCAAAGGTCAGGCCATCATGAGCCCTGGGGCGTTGGTGAGTGACCCGGTATCGGCGATCTCCCTAGGCCTGGCGCTGATGTTTGGTACCGCTGGCCTGCCGCATATTCTGATGCGCTTCTTCACCGTGAGCGATGCCAAAGAAGCCCGTAAGAGCGTGTTCTACGCTACTGGTTTTATCGGCTACTTCTACATCCTGACCTTTATCATCGGCTTTGGCGCCATTCTGCTGGTAAGCACCAACCCGGCGTTTAAAGACGCAGCCGGCGCGCTGTTGGGTGGTAACAACATGGCGGCGGTGCACCTGGCCAATGCGGTCGGTGGCAGCTTGTTCCTGGGCTTTATCTCGGCAGTTGCCTTTGCCACCATTTTGGCGGTAGTGGCGGGGTTGACCTTGGCCGGCGCGTCGGCGGTGTCGCACGACATCTACGCCAGCGTGATGAAAAACGGCAAAGCCAACGAAAAAGATGAACTGCGTGTCTCGAAGATCACCACCATCGCCCTCGGCGTTCTCGCCATTGGCCTGGGCATTCTCTTTGAGAAACAGAACATCGCCTTTATGGTTGGCTTGGCGTTCTCCATTGCTGCCAGCTGCAACTTCCCCGTGCTGTTCCTTAGCATGTACTGGAAAAACCTCACCACCCGCGGCGCTATGGTTGGTGGCTGGTTGGGCCTGATTACCGCAGTAACCCTGATGATTCTCGGCCCAACCGTTTGGGTGCAGGTACTGGGTAATGCCAAGGCCATCTTCCCGTACGAATACCCAGCGTTGTTCTCGATGATCGTGGCATTTGCCGGTATCTGGTTCTTCTCCATTACCGACAAATCCACCTCCGCTGGTGAGGAACGTGCGCGCTTCCTGCCGCAATTCGTGCGCTCGCAAACTGGCCTGGGCGCCAGTGGGGCAGCAGCACACTAACGAGCAAAAACTCTGAGTGATTTGGGCAGCCTTCGGGCTGCCTTTTTTTATGCTCGGCCAGCGTCATCGCCGCCTACTCCGTCATCCCCGCGAAGGCGGGGATGACGGAGTAGGCGGCGGGTTCTGCGCAGGCAATAAAAAACCCCGCCAAAGCGGGGTTTTTTATTGCGGCGGCAACTAGATCCTGCCAAGCAACGCCAGAATGATCACGATGATCAAAATGGTACCCAGAATGCCCGACGGGCCGTAGCCCCAACTTCTGGAGTGCGGGTACAGCGGCAGGCCGCCGACCAGGAGGAGAATAAGTACCACGATCAGAATTGTGCTGAGGCCCATGGTTGGATTCCTTGTTCTAGACCATTAAATGCAACTTCCTTCAGAGGCCGCCCACAACCGTTGCGCTTGCCTCGTCTATTAACTACGACTCAGGCTGCTTTCTAATGATTCAGGTTTTTTTCTACACCGGTGAGGAGAAGTAGGGATGGGCTATCGCCTGGCAGCCGACGCCGTTGTGTTGGTGCACTTGTTGTTTATCGTGTTTGTACTGTTTGGCGGCCTGCTGGTGTTGCGTTGGCGCTGGTTGGCGCTACTGCATGTGCCAGCCGTTGCGTGGGGCGCCGCGGTGGAATTCCTACACCTGTATTGCCCGCTGACGCCGTTGGAAAACCACTACCGTCAGGCGGCGGGGCAGGCCGGTTACGAGGGTGGGTTTATCGAGCATTACCTGATCCCGCTGATTTACCCCAGCGGCCTGACCCATGAGTTGCAACTGCTGTTTGGTAGTGTGGTGGTCGTGCTGAACGGCGCGGTGTATCTGTACCTGTTATGGCGCCTTATAAACCGCCGCCAAGGCCGGGCATGAGTGCGGTTTGCTTAGGTCATTCAGCAGCCTAATGGTGCGTGGGCTAGGCAAATGCCTTCGCTACACTGGCATCACTCCTCACCCATAACGACTACAGATAACAAGGCAGCCTTACTATGCAAAATCGCATGATGATCACCGGCGCAGGTTCTGGCTTGGGCCGCGAAATCGCGTTGCGTTGGGCGCGCGAAGGCTGGCAATTGGCGCTGTCCGATGTCAGCGAGCCGGGCCTGGCCGAAACCCTGAAACTGGTGCGCGAAGCCGGCGGCGACGGTTTTACCCTGCGCTGCGACGTACGCGACTACAGCCAGCTGACGGCGCTGGCTCAAGCCTGCGAAACCAAATTCGGCGGCGTCGACATTATCGTCAACAACGCCGGTGTGGCTTCTGGCGGCTTCTTTAGCGACCTGTCGCTGGAAGACTGGGATTGGCAGATTTCCATCAACCTGATGGGCGTGGTCAAAGGCTGCAAAGCCTTCCTGCCGTTGCTGGAAAAAAGCAAAGGTCGGATCATCAACATCGCTTCCATGGCCGCGCTGATGCAGGGCCCGGCGATGAGCAACTACAACGTCGCCAAGGCCGGTGTGGTGGCGTTGTCGGAAAGTCTGTTGGCCGAACTCAAGCAACAGGAAATCGGTGTGCACGTGGTGTGCCCATCGTTCTTCCAGACCAACCTGATGGACTCTTTCCGCGGCCCAACTCCAACCATGAAAGCCCAGGTTGGCAAGTTGCTGGAAAGCAGCCCAATCAGCGCAGCAGACATCGCCGACTACATCTACACCTCGGTGGCCAACAACGATTTTATGATTCTGCCCCACGAACAAGGCCGTATGGCCTGGGCGTTAAAGCAGAAGAACCCAGACGCGCTGTACAACGAAATGGCCGTGATGGCTGAAAAGATGCGCGCCAAAGGTAAATAACGCCTCAGTAGTTAAAACTTGTCTGACTGGTCAATTATTTTGCCAGTCAGGCTTGTGAGGCACCGTTGTTGAATAGTAGGGTTGCTGGCCCGGCCTGCCTGGTCGTTGCTATGTTGACTACTCCTGTGAAACCCATCTCTCGGGCGCTTTTATTCGTCGCCTTGGTGTTGGCGGCGATCAATTTGCGCCCTGGCATCACTTCCCTCGCGCCGCTGATCGAACTGATCGCCAACGAACTGTCCCTAAGCCGTGGCCTGATGGCCCTGACCACCGCCTTACCGGTGTTGTGCATGGGCTTGCTTGCGCCTGTTGCGCCACGTTTGGCCGTACGCTTCGGTTTGGAACGCACCATCGCCGCTTGTATGGCGTTGATTGGCGGGGCCGTGGCGCTGCGCCTGTTTGGCCATAACGCGGTGGTGCTGATTAGCAGTGCGGTGTTTGTGGGTGCCGGTATTGCCGTGGCCGGGCCGCTGTTGTCGGGCTATATCAAGCGCCATTTTGTCGGCAAGGTCGGCCGTGTGGTGGCCTGGTATTCCTTTAGCATGACCATCGGCGGCGCCGGTGGCGCGGTACTCACTGGGCCGCTGACCACTGTGTTCGGTGAGCGCTGGCACTGGGGCTTGGCGATCTGGGCATTGCCGGCCTTATTGGCATTGCTGATCTGGTTGTGTGTGCCGAATAAAAAGGAAAACCCGGCACAGGTCGGCAGTGGCGGCGGCCTGCCGTGGCGTGAGCCGCGGGCATGGGTGATCACTGGTTTCTTCGCCATTCAGGCCGGTTTGTTCTACACCTTGGCCACCTGGCTATCGGCGCGCTATCTGGAAGTGGGCTTCTCGGCGCTGCATAGCAATGCCTTGTTCAGCTCGTTCATGATGATCGGCCTGCCCAGCGCCTTTGTGCTGCCTTGGTTGGCGCAGCGCTACAACATTCGTGCGCAGTTGTTGCTGGTGTGCGCCATCACCTCAAGCATTTGCCTGGGCATGATTTCCTTTTTGCCGACACTGCTACCGCAAGTCTGGGCGCTGCTGTTGGGCTTTGCCCTGAGTGGCTCTTTTGCGCTGTCGCTGGTGCTGCCGATGTACGAAGTGAAAACGCCGCTGGCGGTCAGCCGCTGGACCGCGATGATGCTCTGCGCTGGCTACTGCATCAGTAGCTTTACACCGATCCTCGCTGGCCTGGTGCGTGACATCACTGGTAGTTACCAGGTGCCATTTATCGTGCTTACCGCTCTAGCAACCAGCATGATTGCGCTGGCTTTTATGCTGCGGCCGCGTAAAGCCTTAGACGCCGATGCCTCTGTCGCGCAGCAGTAACAATTTGCCGCACCAGAGCGCAGCCCGCGCGGGCTGTGGGTTTGTGACGGTAGCGTGACAGTATTTCTCTACTAGCATTACCGACTGGCAGTTTTGCCGATTTGCTCACGGCGGTTATCTGGCATAATCGCGCCCCCTTTCGACCTGAACAGAAAACCACATGTTTGATCTTTTCAGCGGGCTAGAGCCCTGGGTGCTCGTCAGCTTGATCCTGGCCCTGGCGTTTGTCCTGTTCTTCGAGTTCATCAACGGCTTTCATGACACCGCCAACGCGGTGGCGACGGTCATCTACACCAAGGCCATGCCGCCACATTTGGCGGTGATGCTGTCGGGCTTTTTTAACTTCCTCGGTGTATTGCTCGGCGGTGTCGGCGTGGCGTATGCCATCGTGCATTTGCTGCCGGTTGAGCTGCTGATCAACGTAAACACCGGCCACGGTCTGGCTATGGTGTTCTCGCTGCTTGCTGCGGCTATCACCTGGAACCTGGGCACCTGGTACTTCGGTATTCCGGCCTCCAGCTCGCACACCCTGATCGGCTCCATTCTTGGTGTTGGTCTGGCCAATGCGCTGATCACCGATATTCCCCTGGCTGATGGGGTGAACTGGCAGAAGGCGATCGACATCGGTATGTCGCTGATCGCCTCGCCTATCGCCGGGTTTGCCGTGGCGGCCCTGGTGCTACTTGGTCTCAAGTGGTGGCGCCCGCTGTCGAAGATGCACAAAACTCCTGAGCAGCGCCGCAAGATCGACGACAAGAAACACCCACCATTCTGGAACCGTCTGGTACTTGTGCTCTCCGCCATGGGCGTGAGCTTTGTGCACGGCTCCAACGATGGGCAGAAGGGTATTGGCCTGATCATGCTGGTGCTGATCGGCATCGTACCGACTCAGTTTGTGCTGGACTTGAACAGCACCACCTACCAGATCGAACGTACTCGCGATGCCACCGTGCACCTGAGTCAGTTCTACGACCGCAACCGCGACAGCCTGGGCGAGTTCCTGGCCTTGGGCAAAGGCAACACCGCTGAAATGCCGGAGCTGTTCCGCTGCAACCCACAACAGACCGAAGCCACCATCGCCGGCCTGTTGAACGACCTCAAAGGCGTGAGCGACTACCACAGCCTGGCACCGGACACGCGCATTCAAGTGCGTCGTTACCTGCTCTGCCTGGACGACACCGCAAAGAAAGTCGGCAAGCTCGACAGCCTGGCTTCGCGGGAAAAGTCAGACCTCGACAAACTACGTAAAGACCTCACCGCCACCACCGAATACTCGCCGTTCTGGGTGATTCTGGCCGTGGCCCTGGCGCTTGGTATTGGCACCATGGTCGGTTGGAAGCGTGTGGTACTAACCATCGGCGAGAAGATCGGCAAACAGGGCATGACCTACGCCCAAGGCATGTCGGCGCAAATCACCGCTGCTTGCGCCATCGGCCTGGCCAACGTGTTCAGCCTGCCGGTGTCCACCACCCACGTACTGTCCTCCGGCGTCGCCGGTACCATGGTCGCCAACAAAAGCGGCCTGCAGGGCGGCACCGTGCGCAACATCCTGTTGGCCTGGCTGTTGACCTTGCCTATCTCCATGGGCTTGGCTGCTGGGTTGTTCTGGTTGGCTACGCGATTTGTTGGCTGAGTAGATAGTTGGAACGAAAAGCCCCGCCATGTGCGGGGCTTTTTTATGCAGGTTAATAGTGGGCTGGCCTGTTGGGCTTCGCCTTCGGCTCAACCCAACCTACGAACGCACTTAGGATGGGTTGAGCACTGCGAAGCCTAACGGGGCAAACTCAAGCCAAACATGCCCGCCTACAACACATGCTTGGAAATCAGCCGGGAGATTTCCACTATCGAGGTCCGCCCGGTGAACTCGAACTTCACTTTGCCCAGCGACGAGAAATAGATCTCCAGCTCCGAGTCCAAATCAAACGTGCCCGAGGTTTCCACCGAGTAGGCGACGATGTTTTTGTAGGGCAGGGAAGTGAAGTCTTTCTTGCTGCCGGTCAGGCCCTGCACGTTCACCGCGATGATGCGTTTATTGGTAAACACCACGCCGTCGCGCATCGACTTATACGAGTCGATCACCTGTTCGCCTTCCAGCAATAACGAACTCACCCGCTCAGCGTATTCGTCGTTTTGCTTGAGTTTGAAAAAGCCTTTGTTGTTGAAATCGATCATGGGGAGTCCTGGTTTGGATTTGGTCGGGCAGAGGGAGCTATCAATCGAATTTCAGTGGGGCACCGATGACGCGCGCAAAGATACGTTCGAGGGCGGTGTAGTCGCATAACACGGCGTCAATGTTGGCCGCGATCCACTCACTTTCTTCGACCGCCCACCACGTCGTTTTGAACCCCGCGTTGGCAATGACGTGCTCGAAAAGGAGGCGCTGAGTGCGGCCGTTTCCCTCACGGAATGGATGCACCATGTTCAGGTCGCCAAAGCTCTCTGCTACGGAAGTGATCAGCGTTGGTCTGTCGAGGCCTTCGAACCAGTTTTTATGCGCCATTGCCTGAAAGACCTTGGCGACTTCGGGTTCTATGCGTGAGGCAGTGCAGAAGCGCGTGTTGCCTTTGGTGATGTCGATAGTGCGGATTTCGCCAGCCCATTCATAAATGTCCTTGAACACATGATGGTGCAGACGTTTTAGGTAGGCAAAGTCGTAGGGCGGAAGTTGGAATTCGATTTCGGAGATGGCGATAAACGACAGCTCGTACTCGAGCAGAGCCAGTGTCTCATCGTCTAAAAGCTGAAAGCGGTTGCGCAGTACCCCAGTGCCTGGGTAGCAATAGGGGTCATCGCCACTCGCATACTTATCCAGGGGTCAGCCCTTGCGGTTGAGAATAGCGTTGACCGCTTCCTCTCGGGTTTTGTACTTGAGCTTTGCGTCATCGGGTGTCGTGTCAAACCCTTCAAGTCGAAGGCTTGCCGCATAGTTCGAGAGCCGCGATTCAGCGATATATGCTTTCTTGGCTTCCAGGCTTTTTGACGTCATGGCTGTGAACCTTATGGGAATGCAAAGGATTGTAGCGGATGAAAAACAGTCAGCGAACCACCGTTTAAGCACCCCGAACGGCTCAACGTCTTAAACCAACCGCTTAATCTGCCGATGCCGCCACACCAGTTTGTAATACGCCACCTGCAACACCAGCATGGTCACGTAGGCCAGCGGAAAGGCCATCCATACACCTTGCAGGCCAAAGTGCGCATCCAGCAAGTAGGCCGCGGGCGTTTGTACGCCAAGGATGCAGAAGATCGAGATCGCCACGGGCATAAGCACTACACCGCTGGCGCGCATTATGCCGCCGACCGCTGCTTGGTAGCCGAAGATCAGGATGCTCCACAGCATGATATGCAGCAGGTGTTCGGCCTGGGCGCGGGTGATGGGGTCGGTGATAAACAAGCCCAGCAGCCAGTGCGAGAGGGCGTAGCCCAGTAGCACCAGGGCGCCGGTGAGAAAGGTGTTGATCAATAGGCCGGTGCGCAATATGGCGCCGATGCGCTCCAGCTGTCCTGCGCCAATCGCTTGGGCGCCAAGGATGGAGGCGGTGATGGCAATTGACAGTGCCGGAAATTGCACGTAATTGGCGATTTGCGTGACCGCGCCGTAGGCCGCTGTGGCCTGCGAACCGTGTTGGTTGACCAGGGCCAGAATCACCAGCTCTGACAGCGAAATCACCACCATCTGCACGCCGGTAGGCAAACCGATGCTCAGCACTTTGCCGAGGATTTCACGGTTCAGGCGCAGGGCTTTTAGCAGTTCGCGGTCAGGCGCCAGCACATGCTGTTTGCTGCGCAGGCGCACGGTGAGCAGCAGCATGGCCAGCAGGTTGCTGATTAACCCGGCGATGGCGGCACTTTGAATACCCAGCGGCGGAAAACCTAGCCAGCCTTTGATCAAAGCTGGCGTCAGCAGCAAGCCGGCGACGGTGGAAAGAATCAGCGCCAGCAGTGGCGACAGCGTATCGCTAACACCGCGCAGCAGTTGGGTGAACAACACGAACACCAGCAGCAGCGGCATAGTCAGCATCATCACCTGCATATAGGCGCTGGCATCGTCTAACACGTCGGCGGGGGTGCCCAGCGCTTGCAAGGCAGGGCGGGCGAAGAGGGTGCCAAGCACGGCGGCCGCCAGGCCGATCAGCGCGCCAAGGGTCAGGGTCGCGCCGGTAATGGCCTTGACCATTTGCGGCTCCCGCGCGCCCCACGCCTGGCCGATCAACACCGAAGCGCCGGCGCCCAGACCGATCACCAGGGCGATAAAAAAGAACACGATGGGAAACATCCCCGACACCGCCGCCA
>CAZIWV010000039.1:0-40924 GCA_964543145.1 uncultured Pseudomonas sp. | reverse complement strand
TCGTGACCACCGACCTGCGCCTGAACGAACCGCGCTACGCGTCGCTGCCGAACATTATGAAAGCCAAGAAAAAGCCGCTGGAGACTGTTACTCCTGATGCGCTTGGCGTCTCCACCTCGTCCACCGTGAAAACCTTGAAAGTTGAAGCCCCAGCTGCTCGCAGCGCCGGTATCAAGGTTAAGTCGGTTGCTGAATTGGTCGAGAAACTGAAGAACGAGGCGAAGGTAATCTAATGACTATCCTAGTTATCGCTGAACACACCAACGCAGCCCTGGCGCCTGCCACCCTGAATACTGTGGCTGCGGCCGCAAAAATCGGTGGTGACATTCACGTGCTGGTAGCCGGCGCCAACGCCGCTGCCGCCGCTGAAGCCGCCAGCAAAATCGCTGGTGTGTCGAAAGTACTGTTGGCTGACAACGCTGCTTACGCTCACCAACTGCCAGAAAACGTTGCTCCGCTGGTTGCTGAGCTGGGCAAGAGCTACAGCCACATCCTGGCTAGCGCTACCTCGAACGGCAAAAACATCCTGCCGCGCGTTGCTGCTGCCCTGGACGTTGACCAGATCTCCGAGATCATTTCGGTAGAAAGCGCTGACACCTTCAAGCGTCCGATCTATGCCGGTAACGCCATCGCTACCGTGCAGTCCTCGGCTGCCGTGAAAGTGATCACCGTGCGTTCCACCGGTTTCGACCCAGTTGCTGCCGAAGGCGGTTCCGCTGCTGTTGAAGCGGTAAGCGGCCCGGCTGATGCTGGCAAGTCGTCCTTTGTTGGCGAAGAGCTGGCCAAGTCCGACCGTCCTGAACTGACCGCTGCCAAAATCGTCGTTTCCGGCGGTCGTGGCATGCAGAACGGTGACAACTTCAAACACCTGTACTCGTTGGCCGACAAACTCGGCGCTGCTGTCGGAGCTTCGCGCGCTGCAGTGGACGCAGGCTTTGTGCCGAACGATATGCAGGTTGGCCAGACCGGCAAAATCGTTGCACCACAGCTGTATATCGCCGTTGGTATCTCCGGCGCCATTCAGCACTTGGCCGGGATGAAAGACTCCAAGGTCATCGTGGCAATCAACAAAGACGAAGAAGCGCCAATCTTCCAGGTAGCCGATTACGGTCTGGTTGCGGACTTGTTCGAAGCAGTACCTGAGCTGGAAAAACTGGTTTAACCCCAGCACTTCCCGCCCAAGAAAAACCCGCTCACTGAGCGGGTTTTTTTATGCCTAGTTTTTTACCCAAGGTGTCAGTTTTTAGCGCTATCGAGAAAGGCTTGATAGTGCTGCGCCGTTTCCTCCGGCCGCTCAATCATTGGCACATGGCCGCAGTCTTTCATGATGACCACGCTGGGCTTTTTCAGCAGTGGACGCATTACCTCGATGCTCGACACATCCAGCACGCGGTCCTTGTCACCCCACAGCAGCAAGGTCGGTGCCTGAATCTTCGGCAGCTCCGGCTCCAGTGGGATATAGCGCTCGCGCAGGTGCTTGAACACCTTGTCGTTCTGCTCACTTCTGGCGCTTGCCTGCTCCGCCATGTAGCGCTGCACATTGGCCGGTACGCTCGGCGGCTGGACAAACACAAAGCTCACCAGCTTGGCAAAGCTTTCCGCGTCACGGGCCACTAAGGGGTTGGGGTCGTTGCGTTCGAGCATTTCATACAGCTCGCTTTTCTTCGGCGAGGTAACGCCGGCGTTGTCCAGCAGCGCGAGCGAGAGCACTTGCTCGGGGTGGCGCGCGGCATACAACGCAGCGATATGGCCGCCCATGGAATTGCCGATCAGGTGCACCTTGCTCAGCCCTAGCGCTTTTACAAATGCGGTCACACGTTCGGCCTGGGTGCCGACGTCGTAACTGGCATCGGGTTTGCTGCTGTCGCCAAAGCCGGGGAGGTCGAGGGCGATCACGTGGTAGCGCTCGGTGAAGAACTTGGCAAAGCGCAGCCAGTTGTCTTTGTTGGCGCCGAAGCCGTGGATCATCACGATGGTTTCGCCGCTGGCCGGGCCGCCTTCGTAATAGTGAATGCTCAGGTCGCCAACGGTGATTTGTTCGCTGCTCAGGTGTGCCGCTTGGCGCTCGGCAAACAGTGCAGTGGCCATCAAGGTGGCGGGAGAAAAGTAGAACAGGGCAGCAATTGCTGCCACACAGATCGCAAAGCCAACGACTAGTTTTTTCATGGACCGTCCTTATCGCCAATAATTATTTCAATTCGACTAAGCTAGCATGACGCTGTGCTACTACCCGCCACCCCAACCAACGATCAGTTCGGGAACCCGCTGATGCTGATACGCCTTCACTCTATCGCGCTGTTGTTGCTGCTCGCCGGCTTGCCGAGCGTGAGCGCTGCCGCTGGAAAGTGTGAACGTCTGGTGGCCACCGGCAACCCTGAATACCCGCCTTATCTCTGGCGCGACCCGGCCAACCCCAAGCTGTTGATCGGCGCCAACGCCGATCTGCTCAAGCAGTTGGGCAAAGAGCTGGGTGTGAATATCGACGTGATCTACACCGGCCCGTGGTCCCGCGCTCAAGACGAGGTGCGTACCGGCCGCGTTGATATGATCGCTGGCGCCTTTCTCACCACACCGCGCCTTGAGGTGATGGACTATATCCATCCGGCCTTCCTGGAAACCACTAGCGTGGTTTGGGTAAAACGCGGCAAAGGCTTCCCCTATGCCCAGTGGGAAGACCTGCGCCTGCACACCGGTGGCACCTTGGTGAATAACAGTTTCGGTCAGGCCTTTGACCATTTCGCTAAAGACAATCTCAGCCTGGAAACCGTGCCAAGCCTGACCCAGGCCTACCAAAAGCTCTTGCTTGAGCGTACCGACTACGTGCTATACGAGCGTTACCCAGGTTTGGCCCTGGCCGAAACCTTGGGCATGGCCGCCGATCTCGAAGCCCTGGAACCGCCCATCTCCAGTGAAGGTCTGTACGTGACGTTGTCGTTCAACTCGGCCTGTAACGAGCCGTGGCTGCGCGGACAACTGGCGAAAAAGATGACAGAATTGACCGCCTCTGGCGCGCCGCAAGCCCTGCTGCAGCACAACCTCAAGCTGTGGGCAGAGCAACAACTGCAACCGGCGACTCCCCCGAAACAGTAGGAATTTTTTGTGATTCATAGACGCATACTGGCAACCAGCCTGGTCGTTATGGCCTTGGTTGGTTGTACCAAAGACCCCGCGCCAGACGAGCAAATGCGCCTGACTGAACAGGCGGTCGCGCAAGCCAAAGCCATAGGCGCCGATGAGCAGATTCCCGAGATGGTCCAGGCAGAACGAAAGCTGGCGCTCGCGCAGAAAAACGTGGCTGAAGAAGATTTCAATCGCGCCCGCCGCTTAGCTGAACAAGCGGAATTGGACGCGCGTTTGGCCGAGGGGCTGGTGTTGACCGCCAAGAGCGAAACCCAGTTGGCTGACCTCAACGCCCGCATCAAACGTCTGCAGAAACAACTGGGAGCGTTGCAGTGATCAAGCGCTCTTACCGTCTGTCCATTGCCCTGTTGGGCCTGACGTTGTTGGCTGGCTGTGCCTCCACGCCTGATGCCGAACAGAGCCTGGAAGCTGCTCGCGAAAGCTTCCAGAAAGTCAAAGAAGACACCAACGCCCTGCGCTATGCGCCGCGCGATGTCATTCGCGCCGGCGATTCGCTGTCGCGCGCCGATCGTTTGTCCACCTACTGGGGCAGCGATTCCGATGTGGAGCATTACGCCTACCTCAGCCAGCGTTACAGCGCGATTGCCACCGAACACGCCAAGCTCAGCGTCAACCAGGAGCGTCAGAGCAAGTTGCAGATGGAGCTTGAGCGCCTGCAACTGAACCTGCGCGAAGCCAAATTGGTGAGCGTGCAACAACAGGGCAAATGGCTGGAAGAGCAGATCAACCTGGCCGCCAGCGAGACGGATCGCGGCTTGGTCCTGACCCTGGGCGATGTGCTGTTCGATGCCAGCGATGCCGAGCTCAAACCGTCGGCCAACCGCACCTTGCTCAAGCTTGTGCAGTTCTTGCAACTCAACCCACGCCGCGTGGTGCGGGTTGAGGGCTATACCGACAACCGCGGTAGCGCCGAGGACAATCTCACGCTGTCTAAAGCCCGCGCTCAAGCCGTGGCCGATACCATGGTCGACCTAGGTATCGACGAAAAACGTATCCAGGTCGCTGGCTATGGCGCCGACTTCCCCGTTACCGAAAACGCCTCATCGCGTGGCCGAGCGCAGAACCGCCGAGTGGAAATTGTGTTCTCCGACGACCAAGGCAAGTTGGGCTCGGATCGCTGATCAACACCCGCGTCACCACAAACCCCGGTCGCCACAAGCACCGGGGTTTTTTGTGGGTGTGATCTGTTGAGCTTTGCTGCGTTCACCGCACAGGCACCGCCCCAACCTTGTGCCCGTAGGGTGTGCTGTGCGCACCAAGCGATACCTGTGTGGGCGCCTTGGTGCGCACAGCACACCCTACGATTTGCCGGCCGGCCCTGTTCTGTATGCAAAACAAAAACCCCAACTGTGCCGGTTCAGTTCTAAACTGTTTCGCTACTGTATCGGTGTTCGCGCTCAGGTAACCAGGAAGCTGCCATGACCAGTCTGTTGCTCTATCAACGTATCGCCCAACAATTGGCCGAGGATATTCGCCGTGGCGTGTATCAGCCGGGTGAGCGCGTGCCCTCGGTACGTAAGATGAGTTCGCAGCTGAATGTCAGCCATGCCACGGTGTTGCAGGCCTATGCCAATCTGGAAGACCAGGGCCTGATCCGCGCGCGCCCGCAATCGGGTTTCTATGTGCACCAAACCCCGGCGCTCACCGCTGCCACGCCGGATATTGCCCGGGTCGAACGCCCTGGCCTGGTCACCCGCAGCACCATCATTCATCAAGTGCTTACAGAAGCGCGCCGCGAGGGTGTATTCCCTTTCGGCGCTGCCGTGCCGCATGTCGATTACCTGCCCGTGCGCGCCTTGCACCAGCAGTTGGCCAAGGTCACCCGCTTTCAGAGCCCACGGGCGTTTAGCTATATGTTCAGCCCGGGTTTTGAGCCGCTACGTCGCCAGGTGGCCATTCGTATGCGCGATGCCGGCGTGGTGGTTGACCCCGCCGAAGTGGTGATCACCCACGGTTGCGTGGATGCGCTGCAAATGTCTCTACGGGTGCTGACCAAGCCGGGCGACCTGATCGCCACCGAGTCGCCGACCTACTACGGCTTGCTGCAACTGGCTGACCTGCTGGGCCTGAAAGTCATCGAAATCCCCAGCGACCCCGGCACCGGCATCAGCCTTGAAGCGCTGCAATTGGCCGCCAGCCAATGGCCGATCAAAGCCCTGGTATTGACTGCGCGCCTAAGCAACCCGCTGGGCGGCACCATCCCTGAAGAGCGGCAAAAGCAGCTGCTGCGCCAGGCCCGCGAGTTTGATTTCCATATTGTCGAAGACGATATCTACGGCGAGCTGCTGTTCGAACAAGGCCCGAGCAAAGCGCTGAAATCCCACGACCGTGAAGGGCGCGTGCTGTACTGCTCCAGCTTCTCGAAAACCCTGTCGCCCGGCGTGCGCGTGGGTTGGATTATCGCCAGCAAATACCAAGACGATATCCAGCGCCTGCAAACCTTCACCACCCACTCGGCGTGCAGCGTTACGCAAATGGGCGTGGCGGCGTATTTGGAAAACGGCGGTTACGACCGCCACCTGCGCTACATTCGCCACGAATACCGGAAAAACCTCAGCGCCTTTCAGCTGGCGGTGCAGCAGTACTTCCCCGAAGGCACGCAGATCACCCGGCCTAAGGGCGGCTTTATTCTGTGGGTCAGCCTGCCGCGTCGGGTCAACACCAAAGACCTGCACGTACGTGCCCTGCAACAAGGCATCAGCATTGCCCCCGGGCTGATCTTTAGTAACACCGAGCAGTTCAACCACTGCGTGCGGCTGAACTGTGGCATTCCGTGGAACAGGGAATCGGAGCGGGCAATCATGACCCTTGGCATGCTGGCCAATCAGTTGTGCCAGGAGACGCCGAACCTTTTTTAGCCCGCGCTCGGCTTAATAGTCTGGGTCCCCCCGCAGGCGGGGACCCAGAGTCTCGGCACCGTCACATTTCATCCGACGCCGTAATTATTTTTCAAACCGCTTAACCCCAATCCCAAAACCCCACCGTCTACCCCTGCGAATGGACCTACAGGAGACGCCACCATGGCTCACTATTTCGCTCTATCCCGTACGCCGTTGCTCTATGGTTTTGCTGGTGGTTTGTTGCTGGCGTTAACTGCTTGCTCGGTGAAGGAGTCGGACTCGGCGGTGGCAAAAAACGCCCCAATGCCCGCAGCACCGGTGACCTACGCCGACGCCTCGTTAGCCGAGCAAGCCGCACCGGCAGAGGCGAAAAAAATCGATCCAAATGCCGGCTACGCTGCTGCGTCCGTAGCCCCGCGGCGCATGCTTGTGCCAGCGCCGAGCGGCGATACGCAATCGGCGGACTTCCAAAGCGCGTACCGCGAGCAATACCAAAAACTCGCCGACAACCCGATTCACGCCGTCGCCCAAGAGCCGGTCTCGACCTTTAGCATCGACGTCGATACCGGCAGCTACGCCAACGTGCGCCGTTTCCTTAATCGCGGCCAGCTGCCGCCAGGCGAAGCGGTGCGGCTGGAAGAACTGGTGAACTACTTCCCTTATAGCTACCCACAGGCGTCCGGCAACACGCCGTTTGGCGTCAGCACCGAGCTGGCGGTAACGCCGTGGAACGCCAATAGTCGTCTGCTCAAGGTGGCGATCAAAGCTTCGGATTTGCAAAGCCAAGCCATGCCGCCAGCCAACCTGGTGTTTCTGGTCGACGTCTCCGGTTCCATGGACCGCCCCGACGGCCTGCCGCTGGTGCAGAGCACTTTGAAGCTGTTGGTGGAGCAATTGCGCGGCGAAGATAAAGTGTCGCTGGTGGTGTATGCCGGGGACTCCAGCGTGGTGCTGCCGCCGACGTCGGGCAGCGAGAAAGGCAAAATCCGCGCGGCCATCGACAAGCTGCAAGCGGGCGGTTCGACGGCGGGGGAGTCGGGCATTCAGCTGGCCTATGAACAGGCGCAGCAGGGCTTTATCGCCAAGGGCATCAACCGCATTCTGCTGGCTACCGACGGCGACTTTAACGTTGGTATCAGCGACTTCGATAGCTTGAAAAAACTCGCCGCCGACAAGCGCAAAACCGGTGTGTCGTTGACTACCTTGGGCTTTGGCACCGACAACTATAACGAGCAGTTGATGGAGCAATTGGCCGACGCCGGTAACGGCAACTACGCCTATATCGACAACCTGCGTGAAGCGCGCAAGGTGTTGGTAGAACAGCTCAGCTCGACCCTGGTAACCGTGGCCAAAGACGTGAAAATCCAGGTCGAATTCAACCCCGCGCAGGTCAGCGAATACCGCCTGCTGGGTTACGAAAACCGTGCCCTGAAGCGTGAAGACTTCAGCAACGACAAGGTCGATGCCGGCGAAATCGGCGCGGGCCATACCGTTACCGCGCTGTACGAAATCGTCCCGGCCGGCAACAAAGGTTGGTTGGAGCCGTTGCGCTACGGACAGGCCGAGAGCAAACGTGCCGCCTCCAGTGAAATGGCCCTGCTGCGCATCCGCTACAAAGCGCCAGATCAGGAACAAAGCCGCCTGCTGGAAGTGCCGATTGCCGCCAACGCCAAGGCGCCGGCCATTGCCGATGCCAGCGCTGACTTGCGCTTTGCTGCGGCGGTTGCGGCTTTTGCCCAGCAGCTTAAAGGCGGGCAATACACCCAGGGCTTTGATCTGGCCGCCAGCGCCAAGCTGGCCCGCAGCGCCAAGGGCGACGACCACTTCGGCCTGCGCGCTGAGTTTGTGCAACTGGTAGAACTGGCGCAGAGCCTGCAAACTGCCGCCACTCCTTCTTCCACCACCATGGCCAAGGTCGACTAGCGTGGCAGCCGCCCCCTTACCCTCAGACCTGCCCGTTAGCGACGCCGAGCTGCTGCGTCGCTATCGGCAGGGTGATAGCCAGGCGTTTGCCGTGCTCTACGCACGCCACCGCCTGGGCCTGTTCCGTTTTCTCTGTGGCCTGTGCGGCGATGCCGCATTGGCTGAGGAAGTGTTCCAGGAAACCTGGATGAGCGTGATCCGCAGCGAATCGCAGCAGCGCGAGGCGGTGCAGTTCAGCACCTGGCTATACCAGATTGCGCGTAACCGCCTGATCGACCATTGGCGCAAGCACGGCAAGCGCCAATACCTGCAAGACGAGTACGACGAACAGCTGCATGGCGAGGCCGACAGCCAACCCAACCCGGAGCAACAGCTCAGCCTGACCCGTGATCAACAGCGTCTGCAGGCGGCGCTGGATGATCTGCCGGCTGAGCAGCGCGAAGTGTTTCTCCTGCGTGCCCATGGCGATCTGGACCTGGGCGAAATCGCGGCGCTAACGCAAACCCCGGCGGAAACGGTGAAAAGCCGCCTGCGTTACGCCATGAGCAAGTTACGACGGTTGCTGACGGACCCGGCCACCGCCGACGAGGTATCCCTATGACGCACGACCCCCGCGAAAGCGCCGAGCTGGACCAGACGATGCTTGAGCACTACCGCCGGCACAGCCAGCAGGAACCGTCTGCCGAGCTGGATGCACGCATTCTGGCGGCGGCTCACGCCCATGCTGCTGCGGCCTCGGCACCCGCAGCGCGGCCTGCTGAAAAAACACCGGCGTTGAGCCGTCTGCATGGCTGGTTGTTTGGTGGCAGCCAGCGCGCCCGTTGGTCGATGGCCTTTGCCAGCATTGCCACCCTGGGTATCGGCGTTGGTCTGGCGATGCGCACGTTGGAACGTGCTCCCGAGCAGCAGTTTGACGCGGCGCCGCTGTCGTTTTCCGTGCCTGCACCTGCGCCGGTTATGGCGCCAGCGCCTGAGGCAGAATCGCCCGACCCCGATGCGTACTACGCCGCTGAGTCGGAGCTTGCAAAGAAATCGGTGGCCAAAGAGGTCGCGCGCGCGCGCCCGGAAATGCGCAAGCCGGCGATTATCAGTGGAGAACTCAATGAACAGCTCAACAAGGCTGAAGAGGCACCTCAAGCTGCCGCTGCACCGTTTGCCGACGCTGCCGGGCCCGCTTCACCCTCGGCGTTGGCGAGCAAAGCGCAAACCGATGCCGAGCACGGCCAAGCGCAGTTGCAACGTAGCCTGAGGCAGATCATCCAACTCCAAGACAACGGCCACGCCGAGCTTGCCGAGCAGCAACTTCACACCTTGCAACAACTGCATCCGCAGCTTGATTTACGCATTGAGTTGCAACGTTTACGGGCTTTGCGCGGTCAGCAGTAAAGGGGCGGCGCGTTGCCGTTGCCTGGAATGCACGCTTGCCAGGGACGGCTGAGCGCGCGAGCATGTTGGCCTCTGCCGAGTTCGACGATTGCCCATGATTGCGAAAAAGACGTCTGGGTTGCTGATCGCCATAGTGTTTTTAGGCGCCTGCGACAAAGACCCGACACCTCCCAAAACGCCGCCCGCGCCTGCGGCACCGGCTGTGGCTGAAACGCCTGCGCCGGCGGCAGAGCCGGTGACCAAACCGGCAGCCAAGGCTGCGCCGACGCCAACGGTTAAACCGCTGGAACCGTTGATCAAAAGCACCCTGGAGCCGCTACCGACGAAAGCGCCGGTGGTCAAGGACGCCGAAAAGCCGAAAGAGACGCCTGTGGTGCAGGCCCGCCCGCCGCAGCCACCGGACAAAATCCAGCGCCTGCAAGTAAACAAGCCGCAAACGGCGAAGCAACAGAAAGCCAGCGCCGCGGTGAAACAGGCTCAGGTACCCAAAGCCAAGCTGGATCTGCATTTGCCTAAAGACCTGGTGAATAAGCTGGAGCCGGAAGTGGCCTCTGCCCCTGGAACCAGCCGAGCGACCAGCGACCCCGCCATACTGCCGCCAATGTTCGGGGAAAAGCCTGGGCAAAGCCCGTTTGAAGTAGGCGGGCGGGTGATTACCAACGAGCGCAGCCGTGATCAGGAAAAGGACGGCGGTATTCTCGATACGGTGGATGGCGCGGAGTTGCAGTTTAAGTTTCGCCATTGACCCGTCGCCTCGTAAGGTGGGACGTCATAAGGGGTTCGGCGTCTGTTTTTGTAGGGTGTGCTGTGCGCACCAAGCGATAGACGGTGGGACGCCATGGTGCGCACAGCACACCCTACCGAGCGATTTAGAACCGATGCAGCCCTTTCTGAATCGCCTCATAAACCGCCCAGCCCAATACCTCAAACCTGTCACTGCCCGGCAAGCGCACATACAGCGGGTCGGTCACCAATAGCGGGTTATATGCCGCCATCTTTAAGTCATTCTTTTTGTATTTAAACGTGCCTGTGGTTTCCACTTCCCGCAGCAGTCGCACAAATAGCGGCGCCGCATAGGCGGGCAATTCACGATCCAGGTGCGTGGCCAGTTCTGCGCAATTCAGCTGCAGCCCAGGTGCCAAGCGCAGCGCCGCCATGCCGCAGCGCCCGTTGGTGCCGGGAATCTCCACGCCATACACCACGGCATCTTCAATACCGGCAAACGCGCCCAGGGCGTTTTCCACTTCGGTGGTGGAGACGTTTTCACCTTTCCAGCGAAACGTATCGCCTAAGCGATCAACAAACTGCGTGTGTTTAAAGCCGATATCGCGCATCAAGTCGCCAGTGTTAAACCAGGCATCGCCCTTTTTAAACACGTTACGCAGGATCACCGCTTCGCTTTTTGCCGGGTCGGTGTAGCCGTCGAACGGCCATTTGGCGCTGATCTCGGTGATCAGCAAACCGGGCTCGCCTTTGTCGGCTTTTTGCAGAAAGTTTTTCTTGGTCCGCAGCGGCCGGTCATTTTCCAGGTCGTAACGGACGATGGCGTAAGTGGCCGGCGAATAGCCCACGGTATTGTCGAAATTGAACACGTTGGTAAAGCCGATATTGCCCTCGCTGGAAGCGTAGAACTCGGTGATCCGCTCAATGCCAAAGCGCTGTTTGAATTCGCCCCAGATTGATGGTCGCAGGCCGTTGCCGATCATGCACGTCAGGCTGTTTTGCTGTTCCTCGGCGCACGGCGGCTGGTTCAGCAGGTAGCGGCACAGTTCGCCGATATAGCCAAAGCAGGTGGCGTTGTAGTGCTTAACGTCTTTCCAGAACGCACTGGCGGAGAAGCGCCGGCGCAGGGCTATCGCCGCGCCACCGGCCAATGCCGCGCTCCAGCACACGGTAACGGCGTTGTTGTGGTAGCAGGGCAGGGTCAGGTACAGCACGTCTTGATCTGTCAGGCCCAGGCCGGAGTGGCCAAAGCCGCCGTAGGCTTTGATCCATTTGCCGTGGCTCATGATCGAGGCTTTCGGCAGGCCGGTGGTGCCGGAGGTGTAGATCAAAAAGCACGGGTCTTTCAGGCGCACAGTGGCGCTGTCGGCGACATTGGTGTTGGGCTCGCTCCAGGCCAGCTGCATCAGGTTTTCCCAGCCCAGTGGCGCGGTACCCGGTGCATTCAAGCTGTCGCCATCGCTCAGCCAGTAACAGTGGCGGTCGCTGCCGTGCACCTGTTCGCGCACCGCTTCGAACGGTTCGCGCAGTTCTTCGCCAATCACGAAATGGCTGGGCTTTACCAGGTTCAGGCTATGCACCAACACCTGGCCGCGCTGCGTGGTATTGACCAGCGCTCCCACTGCGCCAAGCTTGGCCAACGCCGCCAGCAATAGCAGCACCTCAATGCGGTTTTCCAGCATTACCGCCACCACACTGCCATGGGCCACGCCTTGTTTCTTTAAGGCGCGGGCCAGGCGATTGGCCCAGGCGTTGAACTGGGCGTAACTGAGCTGGCGGTTTTCCTCCAGCACCGCTGGGCGATCGGCATACAGGTCGGCGGCGCGCTCCAGGGCCCAAGCCAGCGACAGGTTCTTTTCGCGGTTACGAATGCCGGCGTAATACAGCCCGCGCAACATACGCGGCACGCGGCTGAATACAGCGGGCAGGTGGGCGATAAAGCGGGCAGGGGTGATCAGGTCGGCTTGGCTCATATGCGCGTCGTTATGCTTTTTGTCAGAGACGAGCGGGCACTGTAGAACGCCTGCGCCAGCGGCACTATGGCCCTGGCGCAGAGGCAAACGGGCAGATGGGCAAACCCGGTTTAGTCGACAAACAAGTCCTGAATCAGCGGGCCGCCGGCCGGGTCGAAGCGGTAGTGCTCGAACTCGCTTTGGCCCTGTTCGCGCAGGATGTCTTCGTCAATCAACAAGCGCCCGGTAATCGCCCGGCCGCTGCTGCTGAGAATGGCATGGGCTGCATCAGCCATGATCGCCGGCACCCGCGCCCGCTTAAAAGCCTCGCGGCTGCCCAGCTCGAACTCGATGGCGGCGGTGGCGATCATGGTTTTTGGCCACAGCGAGTTACTGCTGATGCCGTACTTGGCGAATTCCTCGCTCATGCCCAGGGTCAGCATGCTCATGCCGTACTTGGTCACGGTGTAGGGGCCGTGTTGGGCAAACCATTTGCTGTCCATATTCAAAGGCGGCGACAGGTTAAGGATATGGCCCTTGCTCTCTTTCAAATACGGCAGCGCCGCCTGGCTGCAGACCATCACCGCGCGGGTGTTGATCTGGAATAGCAGGTCAAAGCGTTTTGGCGGCAGGTGCTCGACGCCCACCAGCTTGATGGCGCCGGCGTTGTTGACCAAGGCATCGATACCGCCGAAATGCTCGGCCGCTTTGGCCATGGCGGCTTTTACCGCCTCTTCGTCGCGTACATCCAATTGCAAGGCCAGGGCTTTGCCGCCGGCTTGCTCCACTTCGGCGGCCACCGAGTGAATGGTGCCTTCGAGCTTGGCGTGGGCTTCGGCGCTTTTTGCGGCGATCACGATATTGGCACCGTCGGCCGCAGCCTTTAACGCGATTTCACGGCCGATGCCACGGCTGGCGCCGGAGATAAAGAGGGTTTTGCCGGATAGGGACATGGGGTGGTTCTCCTGGGCTTTTCTTGTTTTTGCATATCGCATGGATTTTTTTGCGCGGCATCAAAGGCCCCTCTCCCTAGCCCTCTCCCGTAAACGGGCGAGGGGACCGACCGAGGGCGTCGCAGGCATTCGTCACCCCTCGCCCATTTATGGGAGAGGGGCCGGGGGAGAGGGCGGGGAGCCGCATGGCCTAAGCGTCGGCTTCTATCTCCACCAGCACCTGCCGACTCTTCACCTGGTCGCCCTGGCTGGCTTGCACCCGCCGCACAATCCCGTCGCAGCCGGCCTTTAACGGATGCTCCATTTTCATCGCCTCCAGTACCACTAGTAGCTGGCCTTTGCTCACCCGATCGCCTTCGCTCACCAGCACATCAACAATGGCGCCATCCATCGGCGCTTTGATATGGCCGGAGGCAGCGGCGCCAGCGGCGCTGACCGGTTCGTGGGTAACGTCGAGCAGTTCCAGGTTGCCGTTGTGGCCGTACAACCAGAGTTGGACCTGGCTGTGGTGGTAGGCCAGGCGCTGGCGGATGCCGTCTATGGTGAGGGTGGCCCAACGGCCGTCGTGGTTAAGCAGGTGCAGGTCGAGTTGTTGTTCGCCAACGCGGGCCAGCAAACGCGGTTGTCGGCCGGCTGTTTGTACGGCCAGTTCTACCGGGTATTTGTGCTCGCCGTGCTTGAGCACAAAGCGCCACGGTGCCGTGCTGGCGTTACGCCAACCAGCCAATTCAGGTTGATGCGCGCGGGCCTCGGCAACCGCTTGATAGAGCAGGGCGGCAGCGCTGGCCAGTTCAATGACGGTAGGCGCTTGTGGGGCCAGGCTGGGGTCGGCGTGGAAGTGTTCGCCGATAAACGCCGTGGTGGCATTGCCGGCAGCAAATTCGTCGTGGGCGAGCAGGTTGGCGAGGAAACGTTGGTTGCCGTTGACGCCCAGCAGCACGCAGTCTTCCACCGCACGCACCAGCTTGCGCCGGGCTTCGTCGCGGGTGGCGCCGTAGGCGATGATTTTCGCCAGCATGGGGTCGTAGAACGGCGTGATACGTTGGCCTTCGACCAGGCCATGGTCGATGCGAATACCGTCCAGCAATGCCGGCTCCCAGCGCAGCACGGCGCCGGTTTGCGGCAGGAAGTTATTGGCCGCGTCTTCGGCATACAAGCGCACTTCCATGGCATGCCCGCTCAGTTGGATTTCATCCTGACGCAGGGGCAACGGCTGGCCGGCGGCGACGTGCAGCTGCCAGGCGACCAAGTCCTGGCCGGTGATCAACTCGGTTACCGGGTGTTCCACCTGCAGGCGGGTGTTCATTTCCAGAAAGAAGAATTCGCCGCTCTGGTCGAGCAAAAATTCCACGGTGCCGGCGCCGACGTAATTCACCGATGCCGCCGCTTTTACTGCCGCTTCACCCATGGCTTGGCGCAGTTGCGGGGTCATCACCGGGCAGGGCGCTTCTTCCACGACTTTTTGGTGGCGGCGCTGCACCGAGCAGTCGCGCTCACCGAGGTAAACGATGTTGCCGTGCTCGTCGCCAAACACCTGAATTTCCACATGCCGCGGTTGCAGCACGGCGCGCTCCAGAATCAGCTCGCCGGAGCCAAAGGCGTTTTGCGCCTCCGAGCGCGCGGTGCGGATTTGCGCCAGCAGCTCATTGGCCTCGGTCACCAAACGCATACCGCGGCCACCGCCACCCGCACTGGCTTTGATCATCAGTGGGTAGCCAATGCGCTCGGCTTCGCGGCTGAGCACGCCGTCGTCTTGCTCGGCGCCTTCGTAGCCGGGAATGCACGGCACACCAGCGTCGAGCATGGCAATTTTCGACAGGCGTTTGCTGCCCATCAGGTGGATGGCTTCAACCGTGGGGCCGATAAACACAATGCCGGCCGCCTGGCAGGCCTGGGCAAAGGCGGCGTTTTCCGAGAGAAAACCGTAGCCGGGGTGCACGGCGTCGGCGCCGGTTTTCTGGGCGGCGGCAATGATCGCTTCGATGCTGAGGTACGACTGGTTGACCTGGGCTGGGCCGATATTTACCGCTTGGTCGGCAAGCTGGACGTGGCGGGCATCGGCGTCGGCGTCGCTGTACACGGCCACGGTGCGATAGCCCAGAGCTTGGGCGGTGCGCATCACCCTGCAGGCGATTTCGCCGCGGTTGGCAATAAGGATTTTACTGAAGGCTGGCATGGGTTAGCGCGCTCCTATTTTTATTGTGTTTGCAGGATTCCCTCTCACTGGCCGCCGCCCCCAGCCCCTCTGCCGCAAGCGGGCGAGGGGCGCTAATCCGCGAGCGGTCGGGGCGGCCATCACACCGCCCACCTAGGCTTACGCTTCTGCATAAACGCCATCGTGCCTTCCACGCCTTCCTCTCCTACCACTGCTGCGGCAAACAACCCGGCCGCCTGGTCAAGCAAGGTATTCAGCGGTTCATTTTCGCTGGCCAACAGCAGCGCTTTGGTCGCCGCATTGGCACCTGGCGCACACTGGCGAACCTGCTCCAACACCTGCTGCAAGCGCTGCTCAACGCCGGCTTCATCGGCTTCGCTGAAATGCACCAAGCCCAAGCGCAGTGCTTCTTCGCCGTCAAAACGCGCCGCTGTCAGGGCTAAGCGTCGGGTCTGGGTCAGGCCGATACGCTTAACCACAAAGGGCGCGATTTGCGCGGGGATCACCCCGAGGCTGGTTTCCGGCAAGCCGAACTTGGCGTTGCCGTGGGCAATGGCGATATCCGACACACAGGCCAAGCCAAACCCACCGCCGAGCACCGCGCCTTCAAGCACGGCAATCAGCACGTGCGGTGCGTTTTGCGCGTCTTCCAGCAAGGCACCAAAGGCGCGGTTGAGCCGGCGGTAGGCGTCTTCGCCGTCGGTTTGTGCACGGGCGCGGGCGCCGGCCATGTCTTTGATGTCGCCGCCGGCACAGAAATGCCCATCGGCGCCACGCAATACCAGGGCGCGAATGCTGGCGTCAGCGGCGCTGGTACGCAGCACGGCGCGCAGTTCCTCGACCATGGTCAGGCTCATGGCGTTACGCACGTCGGCGCGGTTCAGGGTGATGTACAGCACGCCGTCGGCTTGTTCGAGTAGCAGGGTGGTGGCGGTCGGTAAGGTCATGGCTTAGCCCTTCTTTTTGCCCGGCAGGGTGCCCATCAGCTTGGCGATAATGCCCAGCATGATTTCGTCGGCGCCGCCGCCAATGGACACCAGACGCACGTCGCGGTAGGCGCGGGCCACCGGGTTGTCCCACATGTAGCCCATGCCGCCCCAATATTGCAGGCAGCTGTCGGTCACTTCGCGGCCCAAGCGGCCGGCTTTGAGCTTGGCCATGGAGGCCAGTTTGGTCACGTCGCGGCCTTTGATGTATTGCTCGGTGGCTTGGTACACCAGGGCGCGCAGGCATTCGATTTCGGTGGCCAGTTCACCCATGCGGAAGTGGATGACTTGGTTGTCGAGCAGCGGCTGGCCAAAGGTTTTGCGTTCTTTGCAGTACTCGATGGTGGCATCGACGCAGTATTCCAGGCCCTTGATCATATTGGCCGCGCCAAACAGGCGCTCTTCCTGGAACTGCAGCATCTGCATCATAAAACCGGCGCCTTCATGGCCGATGCGGTTGCGCTGCGGCACGCGCACGTCGTCAAAGAACACCTGGGCGGTTTCCGAACTGCGCATGCCCAGCTTGTCCAGGTGCGGCGATACGCTGACGCCCTTGGTCTTCATCGGCACCACAATCAGCGATTTGTTGACGTGGGGTTTGTCGTCCGAGGTATTGGCCAGCAGGCACATAAAGTCAGCCGACGGCGAGTTGGTGATCCACATCTTGCTGCCGTTGATCACGTAATCGTCGCCATCTTTGCGCGCGGTGGTTTTCAGCCCGGCCACGTCAGAGCCGGCGCCGACTTCCGACACGCCAATGCAGCCCACCGCTTCACCGGTAATGGACGGACGCAGGAATTCCTCGCGCAGCTCGTCGGAACCAAAGCGCGCCAGGGCCGGGGTGCACATATCGGTCTGCACGCCAATGGACATCGGAATACCGCCGCAGCGGATGGTGCCAAACTCTTCAGCGGCAACAATGGAGTAGCTGTAATCCAGGCCCATGCCGCCGAATTTTTCCGGCTTGGAAATGCCCAGCAGGCCGAGGTCGCCAGCCTTTTTGAAAATGTCATGAATGGGAAAACGCCCGGCCTTTTCCCACTCATCGACGTGCGGATTGATTTCCTTGTCGACAAAGTTACGTACCGTGCGGCGAAGTTCTTCGTGTTCCTGGGTGATGATCATTTTTGTTGTTCTCCTCGGGAAATCAGTCATTCGGTGATTTGTAGGTTGGGTTGAGGAGCCCCGCGACGAAGCCCAACAAGGGGCTGGCATCGCGTTTGGGGCCCGATTGTTGGGCTTCGCTTTGCTCAACCCAACCTACGTTCGATACTTCAAAACCGTGCCACACCGAAGGTATTGGCCTTAAGCGGGCGGACCTCGGCTTCAGCACAAATATCCAGCAAAAAGCCCAGCAGCTTGCGTGTGTCACGTGGGTCGATCAGGCCGTCGTCCCACAGGCTGGCGGTGCCGTAGAGGGCGGTGGATTGGCTGTCGAGTTTTTGCGCGGTGACGGTTTCGAGCATGTCGAGCATTTTCGGGTCGGCTTCTTTACCTTCTTTGGCGTGCTTGTCTTCGGTGACGATGCGCAGCACTTTGCCGGCCTGGGCGCCGCCCATCACGGCGGTGCGGCTGTTGGGCCAGGCGAAGATAAAGCGTGGGTCCAGGCCGCGGCCGCACATGGCGTAGTTGCCGGCGCCGTAGGAGCCGCCGACGACGATGGTCAGTTTCGGCACGCGGGCGTTGGCCACCGCTTGAATCAGCTTAGAGCCATGTTTGATTACGCCTTGCTGTTCCGACTCGGTGCCGACCATAAAACCGGTGGTGTTGTGAAAGAACAGAATCGGCGTGTTGCTCTGGTCGCACAGCTGAATAAATTGCGCAGCCTTGGCGGCGCCCTTGGGCGTGATCGGGCCGTTATTGCCGATAAAACCGCAGGCCTGGCCTTCGATGTGCAGGTGGCCGCAGATGGTCTGGTTATCGAACTCGGGTTTGAAGTCCAGGTACTCGGAGCCGTCGGCAATGCGGGCAATGATTTCGCGCACGTCGTAGGGCTTTTTCGCGTCGCTGGGGATCAAGCCAAGCAGCTCTTCAGCCGGGTACAGTGGCTCGCGCACCGGCTTGCGGGGCCGGTGCGGCAACTGGGCATTCCACGGCAGCATGCTGACGATCTCGCGGGCAATGCGTACGCCGTCGGCGTCGTTTTCCGCCAGGTATTCCGCGGTGCCGGCGGTTTGTGCGTGCATCTCGGCTCCGCCCAATTCTTCGTCGGTGGCCACTTCGCCGGTGGCGGCTTTAAGCAGTGGTGGGCCGGCCAAAAACATCTTGGCTTTGCCGCGCACGACCACGGTGTAATCGGACAAACCCGGCTGATAAGCGCCACCCGCCGTGCTGGAGCCGTGTACCACGGTGACTTGCGGCAAGCCCATGGCCGACATGCGCGCCTGGTTGGCAAAACCGCGGGCGCCTTCGACGAAAATTTCCGCCGCGTAATTAAGGTTGGCGCCGCCGCTTTCGGCCAGGGTCACCACTGGCAGTTTGTTTTCAAAGGCGATCTGTTGCAGGCGCAGGGTCTTTTTCAGGCCGCTGGGGGAAATGGTGCCGCCTTTGATCGCGCTGTTGCTGGCATTGACCAGGCAACGCACACCAGCGATATAGCCAATGCCGGAAATAATCCCGCCACCAGCGCCGGTGCCGTCTTTGTCGTCATGCAATTTGTAGCCGGCCAGCGAGGCCAATTCGAGGAAGGGTGCGCCGGGGTCGAGGAGCAAATTCAAGCGTTCGCGCGGCAGCAGTTGGCCGCGTTTGTCGAACTTGGCTTTGGCGTCGGCAGCCTTGTCCAAGACCTTTTGCTCGACCTCGCGAAACGCTGCGACCGTGGCCAACATGGCCTCGCGGTTGCGCGCGTAGTCGGCGCTGTTGGTGTCCAGTTCGGACTGAATGACCGGCATGGGCTACTCCTTCTCCGAGGGCTTGAGTACGTCGGGCAAATAGGCGCGGTGAAAGCCGTTATACGACTCGGCGCTCTTGGCTTTGCCCAGGGTCCAGGCACGGCTGCCCTGGCTGGCGGCGCCGTCGATGCGCACGGTATTGCCGCTGATAAAGTTGGCGCCGGGGGTCAGCAAAAAGACGATGGCCGAGGCCACTTCCGACTCGGTACCAATGCGTTGCAGCGGCACGTGATCTTTCAGCGAGCGGATCATGTTTTTCATGGAGTCGGGGTAGGTGTCCATACCGCTGGAGGCAATCCAGCCTGGTGCCACGGCATTGACCCGCACGCCGGCATAACCCCATTCCACGGCAGCGGTTTTGGTGAAGTTTTCCATGCCGGCGCGGGCCGTGCCGGAGTGGCCCATGCCGGGCATGCCGCCCCACATATCGGCGAGCATATTGACGATGCTGCCACCGTGTTTGCTCATGTTTTGGGTAAACACTTCCCGGGCCACCAAGAAGCCGCCAACCAGGTTGGTGCGCACCACGGTTTCGAAACCTTTCTGGTTGATCGACACCAACGGCGCCGGGTATTGGCCGCCGGCATTATTGACCAAATGATGGATGCGCCCGTGTTCGGCCAGCACCTCGGCGACCATCACTTTCACCACCTCTTCTTCACGGATATCGGCGGCTTTCCAACTGGCGCTGCCGCCATCGCTGATGATTTCGTCGGCAGTGCTTTGCAGCTTGTCCCACTTGCGCCCGACCAGCACCACATGGGCGCCGAGCGAGGCCAACTCATGGGCCGTAGCGCGGCCGATACCGCTACCGCCGCCGGTGACCATAATGGTTTGGCCACTGAACAGGCCGGGTTTGTAGATGGAGTCGTAGCTCATGTGCGGCTCTCGCTTTTTTTGTTTTTCGCGTCACCTCGGGATAACGCGTTTTGCGTAGGGTGTGCCGGTCGAGATTTAAACCAATTTCTCTGCCAACGCCCTTGGCACCGGCACCGGGAATTCCAATAGCTGTTGGGCAAACGCTTTGCCTTGCGGGTCGATGCGCAAACTGGCTACACCGCCGCCGCCCAGGGCGTTTTCCAGGAGGAAGTTGAGGCCGTTGCAACCGGGCAGATACCAGCGGTTGATGCGCCCGTTAATGGGGTCGAGCACGTGGCCCATCCACTCGGCCACCGCTTCCACGCTGAGCGCAGCGGCAATCCACGGCAGGTATTCAGCCTCACGGGCCATCACGCCAATATTGCTGTGGTTACCTTTGTCGCCGGAGCGCGCTACGGCCAGTTTTACCAATGGCACACTGGCGTCGGCATCCCCCAGGGGCAGGGGCGCTTCGACCGCGATGGCCAGAGCCGCCGGGTCAAGGCTGTCGACGCTGGGCAGGGCAACGGGATGACGTTCGCCGTTCAGTTCCACCTCCAGGGTGCAGGCGTTTTTGTCGACCAAAAAGGAGAACAGGCGAATTACCGGATACACCGTCGGGCGGCCGCCGACAATGCCGGTGAGGCCTGGCGCCATACCGGTAGCGGCTTGAGCGATTTCGCGCGAAAAGAGGACTAGCGCTTCTTTTTTCGCGTGGCGCACGGCCAGTTTTACCACCACTTCGCGGCTGTCTTGGCGCTGGCCGTGGGGGCCGTAAGTGGCCTCGCTGCCGAGCAGTTCGATGTTTGTTTCCACATAACCCGGCCAGCCACGTTCAGCGAACATTTCTGCGGTTTTGCTGATGATCGCTTGGCTTACCCGTTGGGCTTTTTTCACCGCGTCGATGCCGGCAATCAGGCAACTGGCGGTGCAGCGAAAACCATCCGGGTAGGTGGCCGAGACTTTGTATTGATCGGTGGGGGGCAAGCCTTTGGCGCCGTCGACTTGTACGCGGTCGCTACCCAAGTCAGTGAGCTGCACCTGGGTGAAATCGCAGACCACATCCGGCAGCAGGTAAGCCCGTGGGTCGCCGATTTCGTAGAGCATTTGTTCGCCGACGGTAAAGGGCGTGACCAGGCCGCCAGTGTCCGCCGGTTTGCCGACGATAAAGCTGCCATCAGCTTCGACTTCAATCACCGGAAAACCAATGTGCTCGTAGTCCGGCACGCTTTCCCAGTCGGTGAAATTGCCGCCGGTGCACTGCGCGCCGCATTCGATGATATGGCCGGCCAGCGCGGCTTGCGCGAGTTTGTCGTAGTCCTGCCAGCTCCAGCCAAATTCGTGTACCAGCGCGGCGCTGACCACTGCGCTATCGACCACGCGGCCGGTAATCACAATGTCGGCGCCCAAGGCCAAAGCCTCGACAATGCCCGGCGCGCCAAGGTAGGCGTTTACCGATACGCACATGGGCGGCAGCGGGTTGCCGCTGAACATCTCACGGGTACCAGCTTTGTTTAATTCGGGGAGTTTGCTTTGCAGGTTATCGCCATGCAGCACGGCGATTTTCAGGCTTACGCCGGCTTTCTCGCAGGCGGCAGCCAAGGCCTTGGCGCAGGCCTGCGGGTTAACGCCACCGGCATTACTGATGACCCGGATTTTTTTCTTGTCGATGGTCTGTAAGAGCGGCGCGAGCACTTCAATAAAGTCGCCGGCATAGCCTTGCTCGGGGTTCTTCATGCGCGCGCCGGCCATGATCGACATGGTGATTTCGGCCAGGTAGTCGAACACCAAATAATCCAGCGCGCTGTTATTCACCAGCTGAGCAGCAGCGGTAGAGGTGTCACCCCAAAAGGCGGAGGCGCAGCCGATGCGTACGGTTTTAGTCATTGGAATTGTGTCCGTCACCCATTCGATGGGCTGACCATACCAAGCAAGCGCTTGGTTAGGGAAGCCCCCTTTTTATCTTTCTCACCTAAAGCACTGCCAAGCGCTTGCTTGGTTACCGCTTCGCGCTTAAATTTCACCAATGCCGACAAGCACTTGCCACTTTTTGGGCCGGGCGTTGGGTTAGGGGGAATACGCGTGGATGAAACACAAGCCCAGAAGGTGATGCACGATTTGGTGCAAGCCGGCCAAGTCACGGACCCGGAAAGCGCCCGTGGCAAGCTGCTGCAAACCGCTGCTCACCTGTTCCGCAGCAAAGGCTATGACCGCACCACGGTGCGCGATTTGGCCGGCGCCGTGGGCATTCAGTCGGGCAGCATCTTTCACCACTTCAAAAGCAAGGACGAGATCCTGCGTTCGGTGATGGAAGAAACCATCCGCTACAACACCGCCCTAATGCAGGCCGCCCTCGCCGATGCCACCAACGTGCGCGAGCGTGTGCTGGCGCTGATCCGTTGCGAATTGCAGTCGATCATGGGCGGCACCGGTGAAGCGATGGCGGTGCTGGTGTATGAGTGGCGCTCGCTGTCAGCGGAGGGGCAGGCCTATATCCTCAACTTGCGCGACACCTATGAGCAGATCTGGCTGGCAGTGTTGGGCGAGGCCAAAGCGGCGGGCTATTTCACTGGCGACCCCTTTGTGCAGCGGCGGTTTCTCACCGGGGCGCTGTCGTGGAGCACCACCTGGTTTCGCGCAGAGGGGCCAATGAGCTTGGACGAGTTGGCTGAAGAGGCATTGAGTTTGGTGATTAAGGGCTGATAAGCCCAAATCGCCCGGTGCGCGCAGCACACCCTACGAACGCACGCCGCGCCGCTCTTGTAGGGTGTGCTATGCGCACCATCACGCGGATATCACGCTACAGGCGCCAGGGGCTGGAATCTTCGGCGCCGCGTTGCAAGGTGCGTTGGCTGGCCTGCACCAGCCAGCAGGCGAGAATAAACGGCGCCGTCAGTTCCGGCAGCGCGAATGCGCCGAACCCCGGTTGCAGGGGCAGGGCGAGCAGGATGCCGAGCAACACCACCGCCGGTTTGCGGTACACCTGACTTAACGCCACCCCCACCAGCGCGCCGTTATAGCCGTACAACCCCGACAGTGCATTGCTCAGCGGCCAGCCTTGGTACAACGCCAGGGCCAGGCCCATGGCTGAGCCCAGCAACGCCCACAGAGCCGCGCGGCGGTTGGCCAACAGTAGGCCGAGTAGCACGATGGCGCCGGCCAGTGGTTCGCGGAGAAAAACAACCTGCCCCACGCCTCTCAGTAGCGCGGCGACTATGCCGGCTAGGTCCAGCGTTGCGCTGAATGGCGCTGCCACCTGAAGCGGCGGCGCCAGTGTGCTCGGCAACAGGCTTAACAGCAGCCAGCTCAAGCCGACAAAGGGCGCGGTGAACGCGGGTAACCATTGCCGTTGGCGGTTGCCGCACATCAAACGGTTGAGCACCAGGCTGGACGCGCCCGCGCTGGCGATGATCAGCAGCGGCAGCACGGCCGACCAGGCGAAGTGATGGCATAGCATCAGGCCCAGGAGGATGCCGTTGTAGCTGTAGAGACCGGCCTCGATATCCGCCTGGTCGTAGCCGCGCCGCCGTGCCGCCAACGCCCCGGCAAACCCACCAAGCAAAGCACCGCCAAGCAAGTTCGGCGCGCCGATGGCGATGGCCAGCAGGCATAGGGCGCCGAACAGCGGGTGTTGTTGCAGGAAGATTTGGCTGCAGCCGTTGAGTAGGGTTTTGGCGTATGAGCGTTGGGTCATTGCGGTGGGATTCAAACGATAAAAAAAGGCGCGCAACGAGGGCACGTTGAGCGCCAAAACTGGCGTGAACCAGATGGGATTTCTTACAACAGGGTTTCGATGCGCAAGCTATTGGTGGTGCCCGATTGCCCGAACGGTACGCCGGCGGTAATCACCACGGTGTCGCCGCGTTTGGCCATGTTCTGTGCCTGGGCAATTTCCAGCGCGGTGCTGGTGATTTCTTCCACTTTGCTTAAGCGCGCATTCACCACCGAGTAGATGCCCCAGGCCACGGTCAGGCGGCGGGCGGTCTGGATATTCGGGGTCAGGCTAAGAATCGGCGTTTTCGGTCGTTCACGGCTGGCGCGCAGGCTGGAGCTGCCCGATTCGGTGTAGTTGACCAACGCCGCCACCGGCAAAATGCCGGTGATACGGCGGATGGCGCAGCTGATCGCGTCCGAGGCGGTGGCTTCGGCTTGCGGGCGGCTAACGTCGAGTTGGGCTTGGAAGTCCGGGCCGTTTTCCACTTGGCGGATGATCTTGCTCATCATGCTCACGGCTTCCAGCGGGTAGTCGCCGGAGGCAGTTTCCGCCGACAGCATCACCGCATCGGCGCCTTCGGCCACGGCATTGGCGACGTCGGTTACTTCGGCGCGGGTCGGGGCGGGGGAGAAGCGCATGGATTCCAGCATCTGCGTCGCCACCACCACCGGCTTACCCAATTGCCGGCAGGTGCGGATGATGTCCTTCTGAATGCGCGGCACGTTCTCGGCCGGTACTTCGACGCCGAGGTCGCCACGGGCCACCATAATCGCGTCGCACAACTTGGCGATTTCTTCCAGGTGCACCACGGCCGAGGGCTTCTCGATTTTCGCCATCAAGAAGGCTTTGCCCTGAATCAGCTCGCGCGCTTCAACGATATCTTCCGGGCGTTGCACAAACGACAGCGCCACCCAATCCACACCCAGTTGCAGGCCAAAGTCGAGGTCGATGCGGTCTTTACGGGTCAGCGGGCTGAGCTGCAAAACCGCCTCGGGCACGTTTACGCCCTTGCGGTCGGACAGTTCGCCACCGGCGCTGACCAGGGTGTCGACGCCAGTGTTTTGTTTGCGCGTGACTTCCAGGCGCAGACGGCCATCGTCAAGCAGCAGGCTCATGCCAGGTTCGAGGGCGTCGATGATTTCCGTATGGGGCAGGTTGACCCGGCGTTCATCGCCAGGAGTCGCGTCCAGGTCCAGGCGGAAGGCCTGACCGCGAACCAGGTTGACCTTGCCCCCAGCAAACTTGCCGACGCGCAGTTTCGGTCCTTGCAGGTCCATCAAAATGCCGATGGGCGTGTTGAGTTGCCGTTCCACTTCGCGCACCCACTGGTAACGCATGGCGTGGTCGGCGTGCTCGCCGTGGCTGAAGTTAAGGCGGAACAGGTTGACCCCGGCCTCGACCAAATGGCGTACGTCATCCACGCCTTGCACCGCAGGGCCAAGGGTGGCGAGGATTTTTACTTTCTTGTCGGCTTTGGACTTGTTTTCGTTGGGCGTAGGCAGGCTCATTGGGCAGGCTTCTCAAGGATCAGAATGGCGCGAAAATCGTTGACGTTGGTCCGCGTCGCGCCGGTGACGATCAAATCGCCCAGGGCCGCGAAGTAGCCATAGCCATTGTTGTTATCCAGCTCATCACTGGCGCTTAGATCGAGTGCGGCGGCGCGGCTGTAGCTGCTGGGCGTCATCAGTGCGCCGGCGTTGTCTTCGGAGCCGTCGATGCCGTCGGTATCGCCGGCCAAGGCGTACACGCCGGGCAGGCCTTTAAGGCTCTCGGTCAGGCTTAAGAGGAATTCGGCATTGCGCCCGCCACGGCCGTTACCGCGTACGGTAACGGTGGTTTCGCCGCCCGAGAGAATCACGCACGGCGGTTTGATCGGCTGGCCATGCAGCTGAATTTGCTTAGCGATGCCGGCGTGCACCTTGGCGACTTCGCGGGACTCGCCTTCCAGGTCGCCCAAAATCAGCGTCGGCAAACCGGCGGCCTGGGCTTTGGCGGCTGCGGCATCTAGCGATTGCTGCGGTGTGGCGATCAGTTGGAAATGGCTGCGGGCCAGGCACGGGTCGCCGGGTTTTACCGTTTCCGATTCTGAGCTATTGAGCCAGGCACGCACGTTGGCGGGAATGTCGATGCCATAGCGGGCCAGAATCGCCAGCGCTTGCTGGGAAGTAGTGGGGTCGGCAACCGTAGGCCCGGAGGCGATCACCGTGGCTTCATCGCCCGGCACATCGGAGATGGCATAGGTATATACGCTGGCCGGCCAACTGGCTTTGGCCAAACGCCCACCCTTGATCGCCGAGAGGTGCTTGCGCACGCAGTTCATCTCGCCAATGGTGGCGCCGGATTTCAGCAGGGCTTTGTTAATGGCTTGTTTGTCTTGCAGGCTGATGCCCGCAGCGGGCAGGGCCAGTAACGACGAGCCACCGCCGGAGAGCAGAAAGATCACTCGATCGCTTTCCTGCAGATTGCTCACCAACTCCAACACCCGCCGGGCCACACGCTCGCCGGCGTCATCCGGCACGGGGTGAGCGGCTTCAACCACTTCGATTTTCTCGCAGTTAGCACCGTGCTCGTAACGGGTTACCACCAGGCCGGATACCTCGCCCTGCCATTCACGCTCGACCACTTCGGCCATGGCCGCAGCGGCCTTGCCGGCGCCGATGACGATCACCCGGCCGCTGCGGTCAGCGGGTAGGTGGTCGGCCAATACCTGGCGCGGGTGGGCGGCGTCGATGGCGGTGGCGAACAAGTCGCGCAATAGGGTTTTCGGGTCAGGGGTCATGGCTACTCCGAGATCTTTTCTTGTTATGGCTGCGATCGATTGCAGTCCACAGCCGTCGTGCGCAACGGCTGTGGACTGAAATCGACCTACCCGGCTCGCAGGCCGTGACACCGCTTACCGGGAGGTCGAAAAGGGTCCGTGAACCCGGAGGTTCACGGGGCGTAGGTTGGGTTGAGCCGCAGGCGAAGCCCAACATTGGGGCGGATCGACAAGCGTGGGCCATGTTGGCCGCCCTTTGTTGGGCTTCGCTTTGCTTAGCCCAACCTACGGTTTTGCGGTGGTTCAGTCTTTGCGGATGGAGAAATTGGCCATATGTTCCAGGCCTTTGATTAACGCCGAGTGGTCCCAGTTGCTGCCACCGATGGCCGCGCAGGTGCTGAACACCTGCTGGGCGTTGGCGGTATTGGGCAGGTTCAGGCCCAGTTCTTTGGCGCCGGCCAGGGCCAGGTTCAAGTCCTTCTGGTGCAGGCTGATGCGGAAGCCTGGGTCAAAGGTGCCTTTGATCATGCGCTCGCCGTGTACTTCCAGAATCTTCGAGCCGGCAAAACCGCCCATCAGTGCTTCACGCACTTTGGCCGGGTCTGCGCCGTTTTTGGCGGCGAACAGCAGGGCTTCCGCCACGGCCTGAATATTCAGAGCAACGATGATTTGGTTAGCCACTTTGGCGGTTTGGCCGTCGCCATTACCGCCGACGCGGGTGATGTTTTTGCCCATGGCTTGGAACAGCGGCAGCGCGCGTTCGAAGGCATTTGGGCAGCCGCCAACCATGATCGACAGGGTGGCCGCCTTGGCGCCGACTTCACCGCCAGACACCGGCGCGTCGAGGTAAGCGGCGCCGGTGGCTTTGATTTTTTCCGCGAAGGTTTTGGTCGCGGTAGGGGAGATCGAGCTCATGTCGATCACCACTTTGCCGGCGCCAACGCCTTCCAGCACGCCGTCCTTGCGGAACAACACGTCTTCTACCTGCGGGGTATCCGGCACCATGACGATGATGAACTCGGATTCCTGCGCCACTTCTTTCGGGTTGGCCAAGCCAACGCCCTGGTCGCCCAGGAGGTCAGCCGGGGCTTTGTCGAAGTGCTCAGAGAAGAACAGGGTGTGACCTGCTTTTTGCAGGTTTTGCGCCATGGGTTTGCCCATGATGCCGGTGCCAATAAAGCCGATTTTAGCCATGGGAATGCTCCTTAAATGGCGTTATGTGTCTTAAGCCAGCCAAGGCCGGCAGCGGTGGTAGTGGCCGGCTTGTATTCACAACCGACCCAGCCCTGGTAACCAATGCGGTCCAGGTGCGCGAACAGGAAGCGGTAGTTGATCTCGCCGGTGCCGGGCTCGTTGCGGCCGGGGTTGTCGGCCAGCTGCACGTGGTTGATCGCCGCCAGGTTGCCTTCCAGGCTGCGGGCCAGATCACCTTCCATGATTTGCATGTGGTAGATGTCGTACTGCAGGAACAGGTTGGCGCTGCCGACTTTTTCGCGAATAGCCAGGGCCTGTTTGCTGGTGTTCAGGTAGAAGCCTGGAATGTCTCGGGTGTTGATCATTTCCATGACCAGCTTGATACCCGCGGCCTGGAGTTTTTCGGCGGCGTATTTCAGGTTGTCGACAAAGGTTTTTTCCACCGTGGCGCAGTCCGGCCCTTGTGGGCGGATGCCAGCCAGGCAGTTGATTTGGCTGTTGCCCAGCACCTTGGCGTAGGCGATGGCCTTGTCGACGCCAGCGCGGAATTCCTCAACGCGGTCCGGGTGGCAGGCAATACCGCGCTCACCCTTGGCCCAGTCGCCAGCGGGCAGGTTGAACAGCACTTGCTCCAGCTTATGGGTGCTTAGGCGGGCTTTGATTTCTTCGGCTGGGTAGTCGTATGGAAACAGGTATTCAACGCCGCTAAAGCCGGCTTGGGCGGCAGCGTCGAAACGGTCCAGGAAGTCCACTTCGGTGAACAGCATGGACAGGTTGGCGGCAAAGCGTGGCATGGAATTTCTCCTCGATTTGGCTGGGAGAGGGAAGAGCAAAGGCCCCTCACCCTAGCCCTCTCCCGCGAGCGGGAGAGGGGACGATTTTGTATAGGCGCTGCGGTCGCTCGTCTCCCCTCGCCCGTTTACGGGAGAGGGGCCGGGGGAGAGGGCTGCGGTTGAACGCAAAAGCCCCTCTCTCTAGCCCTCTCCCGTAAACGGGCGAGGGGACCGATTTGTGTTGGGTGGAAGGTCGCTTTTAATCCAGCAACGAAATCGCCGTCGGCGCATCCGCGCCGGTCAACGCCAAGTCTTCAAACTCGTTAACCGCGTTGATCTCGGTACCCATGGAAATGTTGGTCACGCGCTCCAGGATGATTTCCACCACCACCGGCACGCGGTGTTGTTTCATCAGTTCCTGAGCCTGGCGCAGGGCGGCCTGGATATCGTTGGGCTCAAACACGCGAATCGCCTTGCAACCCAAACCTTCAGCCACTGCCACATGGTCAACGCCATAGCCGTTGATTTCCGGCGCGTTGATGTTTTCAAAGGCCAGTTGCACGCAGTAGTCCATTTCAAAACCGCGCTGGGCTTGGCGAATCAGGCCCAGGTAGGAGTTGTTCACCACCACGTGGATATACGGCAGGTTGAACTGCGCGCCGACGGCCAATTCTTCGATCATGAACTGGAAGTCGTAGTCGCCAGACAGCGCCACCACGTTGCGCGTTGGGTCGGCTTTGACCACGCCCAGCGCTGCCGGAATGGTCCACCCCAGCGGGCCGGCCTGGCCGCAGTTGATCCAGTGGCGCGGCTTGTACACGTGCAGGAACTGCGCGCCGGCAATCTGCGACAAGCCGATGGTGCTGACGTAGCAGGTGTCTTTGCCAAACGCTTCGTTCATTTCTTCATACACGCGCTGCGGTTTGACCGGCACGTTGTCGAAGTGAGTTTTGCGCTGCAGGGTGCGTTTGCGCTGGTGGCACGAGTCCAACCAGGCGGCGCGGCTTTTTAGTTTGCCGGCGGCTTTCCACTCTTTGGCCACGGCGATAAACATATCCAGCGCGGCGCCGGCGTCGGAGACGATGCCCAGGTCCGGGTTGAATACACGGCCGATTTGCGTCGGCTCGATATCAACGTGAATAAAACGGCGGCCTTCGGTGTACACATCCACCGAGCCGGTGTGGCGGTTGGCCCAGCGGTTGCCGATACCAAATACCAGGTCCGACTCCAGCAGGGTGGCGTTGCCGTAGCGGTGCGAGGTTTGCAGACCGACCATACCGACCATCAGCGCGTGGTCATCGGGAATGCTGCCCCAGCCCATTAGGGTTGGAACAACCGGCACGCCAACCAGCTCGGCGAATTCCACCAGTTTGTCGCTGGCATCGGCGTTGATAATGCCGCCACCGGCTACCAGCAGCGGGCGCTCAGCGTTATTGAGCATGGCCAGGGCTTTTTCGGCCTGCACGCGGTTAGCGGCGGGGCGGCTCAGCGGCAGTGGCTCGTAGGCGTCGATATCAAATTCGATTTCGGCCATTTGCACATCAAACGGCAGGTCGATCAGCACCGGGCCTGGGCGGCCACTGCGCATTTCAAAAAAGGCTTTCTGGAACGCATACGGCACTTGGCCGGGCTCCATAACGGTGGTCGCCCACTTGGTCACCGGCTTGACGATGCTGGTGATATCCACGGCCTGGAAATCCTCTTTATGCATACGGGCACGCGGCGCCTGGCCGGTGATGCAGAGGATTGGGATGGAGTCGGCACTGGCGCTGTACAGGCCGGTAACCATGTCGGTGCCAGCCGGGCCGGAGGTGCCGATGCACACGCCGATATTGCCAGCCTTAGTACGGGTGTAACCCTCGGCCATGTGCGAGGCGCCTTCCACGTGGCGAGCCAAGACGTGGTCGATGCCGCCGACTTTTTTCAGTGAGGCGTACAGGGGGTTGATCGCAGCGCCGGGAATACCAAACGCGGTGTCGATGCCTTCGCGGCGCATCACGAGGACGGCTGCCTCAATTGCTCTCATTTTGGCCATTTGTTGTGCCTCTTTTGTTCTTAAATTGTATACAACTTGCTGTGGATGATTCTATTCAGGCCATGACTTTGCGGTCAACAATTTTTCTTGGGCAAATGGCGCAGGCGCGAAAATGATTTAAAACGCCTGTTTTAGCGGAGTGCTTGGCGGATTGTGGCTAGAGGCTTGGCTTTATGTATACAAAATTAATTTGGATTGTATCTGTTGCTTGCGTTTTTTGTTTTGGGTGCGATAGTTGAAATCGTCTTCGGATTGCCTCTGTGGTCGCCATTGCAGCGCCCAGGGGTGCCCAACTACAAAAAAAGGTAAGGCTTATGAGCGCTCTAACCCTGCAACTCGCCACCCGTATTACCGAACAGGCGCAATCGGCCGGCCGCGCCATTAGCGCTGCGCCGCTAACCATTGCCGTGCTGGATGCTGGCGGCCATTTGATTTCGCTGCTGCGTGAAGACGGCGCCAGCATGCTTCGCCCACAAATCGCCATTGGCAAAGCCTGGGGCGCGGTGGCCTTGGGCAAAGCGTCACGGTTGATTGCCAATGACGCACAGCAGCGCCCGAGCTTTATTGCCGCGGTGAACACCCTGGCCCACGGCAATGTGATTCCCGCGCCCGGTGGCGTGCTGATTCGCGACGCAGACAATCAGGTGATTGGCGCCGTGGGGATTAGCGGGGATACCTCGGATATTGACGAGCAGTGCGCGGTGAAAGGCGTGTTGGCGGCGGGGTTGCAGGCGGATATCGGTTAAGTCGCGGAACGGGTATTTATCCGCGATTCTGGATCCCGGCCTGCGCCGGGATGACGGTGTTTTTAGGGAAACCGCCGTCGTCCCCGCGTAGGCGCGGACCCAGAGTTGTCAAGGGAGCGAATTACCCGGCGACTTTCACCGGCTTGATGCTTTCCTCACTCACCTCACACCCTCCGATCACCATACGAATAATGGTGTCCGCCGCCGCTTCATAGTCGGCGTCATCGAGCTTGGCTTTACCGGTAACGATGGAAATCTGCCAGTCAAAGTCGGCATAGGTTTGCGTCGCTGCCCAGATGCTAAAGAGCAAATGATGCGGATCGACCTTGGCCATCAGCCCCTGATCAATCCAGGCCTGGATGCAGCCGATATTGTGCTTGGCCTGCGCATTGAGCTGCGCGGTTTGCTCGGGGGAAAGGTGTGGGGCGCCGTGCATGATTTCGCTGGCGAATACCTTGGAGGCATAGGCCAGGTCACGGGAGATACGGATTTTCGAACGAATATAGGCGCGCAACACGTCGGCGGGTTGGCCGCCTTGGTTGAACGGCTGCGAGGCCTGCAGCAGCGGTTCGACGATGCTTTCCAGCACTTCGCGGTACAGGTTTTCTTTGGACTTGAAGTAGTAATACACGTTGGGCTTGGGCAAGCCCGCCTTGGCGGCGATGTCGCTGGTTTTGGTGGCGGCGAAGCCCTTTTCGGCGAACTCTTCACTGGCTGCGCGCAGAATCAGCTCTTTGTTGCGCTCGCGAATACTGGTCATCTAAAGACTCTTTTTTCTAGGCACCGCATCGATGGGCTTTTTACGTGGTCGGGCATGGTAGCACCGCGTTTGCGCCAGGCTCAACGTCAGACAAAACGCGGCGGTGATCTGAAATTCTTGTATACGCGATCAGTATTTATTGGGTACATTTCTGACCCTCTGGTCAATAAATCCATCGTCACTATTGTCCGGCTCCCTGAGCAGTTGGAGAACCGTCTTGCCTATGCCGCTTGCACCTGACACCAGCTTGGTTGATCCCTTTGGGCGGCGTATCACTTACCTGCGTTTGTCGGTGACCGACCGCTGCGATTTCCGCTGCACGTACTGTATGAGCGAAGACATGCAGTTCGCCCCGCGCGCCCACATTCTGAGCCTTGAAGAGCTGTACAACGTCGCCGATGCCTTTATCGGTTTGGGCGTTAAGCGCATCCGTATTACCGGCGGCGAGCCGCTGGTGCGCAAGGGCGTAGTGGGCTTGTTACAGCGCTTGGGCGCGCGCCCTGAGTTGGAGGATTTGGCCATCACCAGCAACGGTTCACAGCTGGTGGATATGGCCGGCGAACTGCACGCCGCTGGAGTTAAACGCCTGAACATCAGCCTCGATTCGTTGCAGCGCGAACGCTTTGCCGCGTTTACCCGGCGCGACAAACTCGAGCAGGTGGTCGCGGGAATCGACGCGGCACGCGCAGTTGGTTTTCAGCGCATCAAACTCAACTGCGTGGTGCAGCAAGGGCGTAACGACGACGAAGTGCACGACCTGGTGCAGTTCGCCGTAGAGCGTGGCCTGGATATCAGCTTTATCGAAGAAATGCCCTTGGGCAGCATCAGAAGCCACAGCCGTGAGCAAACGTTCTGCTCCAGCGAACAGGTGCGCGAACGGATCGAACAGCGTTTCGCCCTGGTTCGCAGCAGCCGTGTAACTGGCGGGCCATCGCGCTATTGGCAGGTGGTGGGCAGCGACACCCAGGTGGGGTTTATCTCGCCCCATAGCCACAACTTTTGCGGCGACTGTAACCGCGTGCGGGTAACGGCCGAAGGCAAGCTGGTGCTGTGCTTGGGCCATGAAGGCGCGCTGGATTTAAAAGGCCTAATGCGTGCCCATCCGGGAGATAGCCAACGCCTGCGCCACGCCTTGGTCGAGGCCCTGCAGCTGAAACCTGAACGCCATCACTTCGGCCAGCAAGAACAGGTGCAGGTGCTGCGGTTTATGAGCGTAACCGGCGGTTAGCACGGCGATCTCCCCATTCCAATTCAAACAAAAATAACAAAGGACGCCCGTTGTGAAGCACAAGCTCGTTTGCACGATTGCCCTGACCTTTCTCGCCAACACCGCCCACGCGCAAACCTATGTGGTCGGCGTGGAAAACCTGGCCTTTATGCCGCACTACAGCACCGACAAGCAGGGTAACTATTCCGGCTTTGCCCGCGAGGTATTGGACCTGTTTGCTGCCACCGCCGGCATCCAGTTCGACTACCGCCCGCTGTCCGGCGAGCGCTTGTTACCGGCGCTGTTGCAGGGCGAGGTGGATTTTAAATACCCCGACAATCCCACCTGGGCGCAGGGACAGAAAGCCGGCAAAAATCTCAGCTATAGCCAAGCCGTAGTGAACTATGTGGACGGCGTGCTGGTGCCGCCGATGCGCCAAGGGCAGGGTGTAGACAAACTTCAGCGCCTGGCCATCGTGAACGGCTGGACGCCCTGGGCGTACCAAGCGCGGGTCGAGGCCAAGCAAACCCAATTGATCGCCAGTGACGACTTGCCCGCCATGATCAAACTGGCATTGAAGAAAGACGCCGATGGCGCGTACTTCAACATAGTGGTCGCCAGCTACTACCTCGATAACATTCGTGCCCAGCCCGGCGCGCTGGTGTTTGAGCCCAAGCTGCCGTTCACCCGGGGCACGTTTAACCTCTCCAGCAGCAAGCACCCGCAGCTGATTCAACGCTTTGATCAGTTCCTCATTGAGCAACACGAGCAGATCGCCAAGCTTAAAGACAAGTACCAAGTCGAGGCCAATCTCGACTCGGAATTTATGGGCATGGAACAGTGGAAAGTCGACGCCCTTAAGCGGCAAAAGGCCAAGCAAACCCCCTGAGTTCTAACCGTAGACTCAGAGCCCTGACGAGCGGTTAGAGGCCTTGTGTTCTCTAGCGTTCGAGCGTGATATCACGGTTCGCAACGGCCGTTCTGCGCGCGCTTTTCCTGAACCTTTGGCAATCCCCTCGACTCCATTTTTCCGAGCGGTCGGCGAACACTAGCTGACTTAAATCTGGCGGCTTCTACCTGAGGCCCGAGACGCAAAAGAGGAATTTGAACATGGACAACAAAGACACCATCTCGCTGCTTAATAACCTGATCGAGACCAGCAAAGACGGTCAGAAAGGTTTTCATGAATGCGCGAATGACATCGAAAATCCCGAACTCAAAGGGCTGTTCACCCAGCGTTCGCAAGAGTGCGCAACCGCTGCCGGTGAACTGCAGCAATTGGTGCGCAGCCTCGGTGGCGACCCGGAGACCAGTTCCAGCACCACCGGTGCTCTGCACCGCGGTTGGGTGAACCTGAAAAGCGTACTCACCGGCCACAGCGAAACCGCCATTCTCAATGAATGTGAGCGCGGTGAAGACGTAGCGCTGAAACACTACAAAGAAGCGCTGGAAAAAGACCTGCCAGCTAATGTGCGCAGCATCCTGGAAAAACAACGCCAGGGCGTGCAGCGCAACCACGATCAGGTCAAAGCACTGCGCAATATGTCGCGCGCGAGCTGATCTAGCGTTATCGCGGTTGTTGTCACGGGGCGCTCATCCGTCGCCCCATGACGCAAAAGGGCGACCCGCCAAAAGCGGGTCGCCCTTTCTTTTTGCGGCACGCATATACGTAGGGTGTGCTGCGCGCACCAAGCGGTTTGTGCGGTTTGTGCGGTTACGCGGTCGTGCGCACAGCACACCCTACGACTGCGTAGACCCTCTTAGAAATGCACCTTCACCAACAAGCTCGCGGTGTTCTGGTCGGTACCGTTGAGGATTACGTCGCCGAGAAAGCTGTCGTTGTCGATGCCGTATTTGTCTTTCCAGTAGTCGTATTCGATACCCACATACAGCTGCTTTTCACCCCAGTGCAGCGCTTTGCCCAAGTCGTATTTGATCTGTGGGTTGAAGTGCAGGTTGGCGTGGTAGGTGCCTTGGGCGTTTTTGTCGTTGTCGACCACCCAGTCCATAAAACCGTCGATCAGAATGTCGGATTCGCCCACGGGAATCGTGTAGCTCCACACCGGGGTGATCTGCCACACGTTGTCGCCTGGACGATTGCCTTCGGTATGGCGGTTGAGGAAGTTAATCTGGAAATAATCGAAGCCTGGAATGCTCAGGTCAAAGCCTGGGCCAATGAGGTACGACTCCACATCGCCTTCGCCAAACTCATAGGTCATCGCCAGCAGCACGTCGCTGACCGGGCCAAAGGCAATCTTCTGCCCGCTGATTTTGCCCAGCGATAAACGCGGGCTGAATTCGCCGTAGTAGGTGTTGTTGCCAACGCCCGCATCGGCCTCGCCGTTGTAGAAAATCTTGTCGATAAATAAGAAGTTGTCACCGTACTTCCAGCCGTCGGCGTGCTCGAAGGTGACGGTTTGCTGGATCTCAGGGTTAACCTTGAAATCCTGGCCATACAGGTAGGTCAGGCTGTTGTTTTGCCATTGCAGCAGGTCACCCGCCAACGCCGTTTGGCCACCGGCAAACAGACCGGCAGACAGGGCGAGGCAGTGCGGCAAATGCTTGAGGTTCATGGGGCATTCCTTATTGTTGTAGTGGTTTTACAGTTTTCCAGCCCAGGCACCGCCCAGCGCCCGCCACCGTGACGGTGCGGGCGGGTTAGGGGAGCGGGTTGAAGAGGGGCGGTGGGGCTCAGCTCTGCAGGCTGACTTTGCCGTTGCGGGCCTGATCGTTGGCGATGTCTTCAACGCTAGGGTTTTGCATCACTTCCACGATCGAGGCTTCCGGATCGAATTCATCTTCTTCGATGGCATCCAGGTATTCCTCCGGCAAGAAGATATTCAGCAGGATGGCCGCAAAGGCGCCGACGGTGATCGGCGATTCAAAGATGTTATGCAGCGCGCTTGGCAGCTCGCGCAGCACTTCCGGCACAGCCGCCACGCCCAGGCCCAGGCCGAGGGAAATCGACACGATCAGCATATTGCGTCGGTGCAGGCCGGCCTCGGAGAGGATCTTGATCCCGGCCACGGCCACGGTGCCAAACATAATCAATGTGGCGCCGCCGAGTACCGGTTTGGGCATCAGTTGCAGCACCGCGCCGACCATCGGGAACAGACCGAGCAGCACCAGCAGCACGGCAATGAAGTACGCCACATAACGACTGGCCACACCTGTGAGCTGAATAACGCCGTTGTTCTGCGCGAAGGTCACCATCGGCATGCTGCTGAATACCGCGGCCATGGCCGAGTTCAAGCCATCGGCAAGCAGCCCTGACTTGATCCGGCGGATATACACCGGGCCCCGCACTGGCTGCTGCGAGATCATCGAGTTGGCAGTGAGGTCACCTGCGGCTTCCAACGGGGTGATCAGAAAGATCACGGCCACTGGAATAAAGGCATAAAAGTCGAAGGAGAAACCATACTTAAAGGGCAGCGGAATACTCACGGCTGGCACCTCAGGCATGGCGGCGAAATCCACCTTGCCCAGGGCCCACGCCACCAGAAAGCCGATGCCCAGGCCAATGATGATGGCCGACAAGCGCAGAATCGGAATATCAAAACGGTTCAGCACCACGATGATCGCCAGCACCAAAAACGCCAGGCCCAGGTTGCTCAGGGCGCCGAGGTCTGCGGCGCCGAAGCCGCCGGCCATATCGGTAACCGCGACTTTGATCAGCGACAGACCCATCAAGGTAATGATGGTGCCGGTGACCACCGGGGTGATCAGCTTGCGCAACTTGCCAATAAATTGGCTGAGCGCCACCTCAATAAAGGCGGCGAAAAAGCACACGCCAAAGATAGTTGAGAGGATTTCATCGGTACCGCCGCCGCGGCTTTTCACCATAAAACCGGCGCTGAGAATCACGCTGATAAAGGCAAAACTGGTGCCCTGCAGGCAGAGCAAACCGGAACCCACCGGGCCGAAGCGCCGTGCCTGAATAAAGGTACCCAGGCCAGAAACGAACAGCGCCATGCTGATCAGATAAGGCACTTCGCTCTGCAGGCCGAGGGCGCCGCCGATGATCAGGGTGGGGGTGATGATGCCAACAAAGCTGGCGAGTACGTGTTGGATGGCGGCGAACAATGCCGCGCTGAAATGCGGGCGGTCGTTGAGGCCGTAAATGAGGTCCGAGCGGGTGCTACTGGGGGAGCTTGCGGGGGTCGTCATGATTTAGCCTGCCAATTGTTTTTGTTCGGTCATGGGCTTACGAGGGTCACGGCCCTCAGTCTGTCAGGATGGGAAAACTGTCCATCTGGTCAGAATATGCCGATCATAATCACTTGTGAACAGGATGTGGAACAGTTTTATTTAGGATTGTGTACAAAAAAGATAGGCGGGTGCCTGGGGCGGGGCGTAGGTTGGGTTGAGCGCAGCGAAGCCCAACACGGGCTGGACCGATACGCGCCGACCTGCGGTCGGCCTGTTGGGCTTCGCCTTTGGCTCAACCCAACCTACGGCTATTTCACAGGATATCGACCTGAAAGGTGGGTAACGGGCGTTCGGCCGCGACGTTGCGGCACCTGGATCCCCGCGCAGGCGGGGATCCAGGTGCGAAGGTGTTAATCAGGCGATGGTTTAGGCCGCTTGCCGACCAGCGAGAAGCCGCAAAATGGCGTTAAGCAATACGCCATACAACGGCACAAACAGCAGCAAGCTGATGGTCAGCTTTACGCCATAGTCGACGCTGGCAATCTCCACCCAATGCTCGGCCATAAACGGGTTGCTGCTGTGCCAGAAGGCCACGGCAAAAAACACAAAGGTGTCGAGCAGGTTGCCAAAGATGGTGGAGACGGTCGGCGCAATCCACCACTGGCGCAGGCGGCGCAACCGGTCAAACACCTGAATATCGAGAATCTGCCCAAAGGCATAAGCGAGAAAACTGGCCAGGGAAATGCGTAGCACAAACTCGTTGAATTCCAGCAGGGCGCCAACGCCACGAAAGCTGGCTTCCTGAAACAGCACCGAGACGATGTACGACACCACCAGTGCCGGCACCATCACCTGGGCAATCACAAGCCGCGCCGGGCCTTTGCCGAGCAGGCGCACAGTGAGGTCAGTGGCCAGGAAAATAAACGGAAAGCTGAACGCTCCCCAGGTGGTGTGCCAGCCGAACAGGGTGATCGGCAACTGCACCAAGTAGTTACTGGCGATGATGATCAGAATGTGGAACAGCACCAAGGTCGCTAGCGCGACGCGGCGACGTTCAGGGGCAATCAGCGACATGGCGGGGCCTTTTTGACGGATGGGGTTAGGGAACCCATGGCGACCGGAATTGGCGCCGGCGCGCATTCTACCTGCTGCACGGTCTGTGCAAACACCCTTCATAAACGGCCCATAGCTGTTCGCGCTGAACGTTTTTATGTTGGTTTTGCCCTAAGCCTGGGGTTTGCCCATCGGCGAGGGCGGCGGTTACCGGCGACGATTTGCCAGGGCGGCAAAGAAAAGTTATCCGTTAGGCAAATTTTTTTGCGGTTTTTTCCTCGCTCATCCGTCTTGTTAATAAGGCGCCAATTTTTTTGCTATGAGCGCCGTTCCAAAACAGGAGTTGTATATGAACGTATTGACTCGCCGGAGCGTGGGCAAGGTAGCTCTGAATCCGGACTTGCTGCAGCGCGACAATCAGAAATTCAAACGCATCCTTAGCCAAGCGGGGCTCAAATGCAGCCAGCCGCGCCTGAAGATTCTTGATGTGTTGTGTGACTGCAGTGAGGTTGGCCAGGCCATCACCCTGCACGACATCCACACGCGCCTGTTAAACGCCCAGGTGCCGATCTCTCAGCTATGCCTAAGCCAGGCCCTACGCCGTATGTGGCAAGGCGGTTTGGTGTGGCGCAACGATGAGCAGGGCTATGCGTTAGTAGCAGGCGTGCTGGATATTGCCGAACAGCGTCGCGCGGGGTGACCTTTTTTCCGCCCAATCGTAGGTTGGGTTGAGCGAAGCGAAGCCCAACAATCCGTAGGCCATAAAAAAGGGGGATGCCATTGGCATCCCCCTTTTCACTTCAGCGCGAAGGCTTAGACGAGCGGTTTGCTCTCGTCTTTGTCTTCTTCTTTCTCGGCTTTCTCGGCAACTTCTTCCACTGCGACAGGTTGCTCGCTAGCGGTTTCTTCGCGGACTTCTTCAACGATTACTGCAGGCTCAGCCACGTGCACGGGAGCCGGTTCAGGCGACTCTTCCTGCTTGGCTTGTTCTGCTTCAACGCTGTGCTCTACATCTGCAGCGGCGTGCGCCGCGACACCCAGGGGCTCAGCGGCAGCAACCGCTTCAACCACGGCGGCGGAGGCTTCTTCAGCTTCCTTGGCCAGGCGCTCGGCTTCACGCTGACGGCGACGCACTTCACGTGGGTCGTTCGGAGCGCGACCGTTGCTGGTGAGTACGGGTGCGGCTTGAACTACTTCAGCGACCGCAGCCACTTCTACTACCGGCTCCGGGGTAGGTTCGGCGACCGGCGCAGCTTCAACTGCTGCAGTTTCAGCGGCAGGCGCTGCAACCGGTGCAGCTTCAAACGCCACAGGCGCTTCAACGGCTGGGGTCGACTCTGCAGCGATCGGGGTTTCAGCCACGTTCGTTTCGGCCGCCGGCGCTTCTACAGGGGCTGCTTCAACAGCAGCAACCGCTTCAACCGCAGCAACCGCTTCAACCGCAGCAGCCTCAACCACATTGGCTTCAACGGCGTTGGCTTCAACCACAGCAACTGGCTCGCTGCGCTCAACACTTGGTGCTTCAGCCGTTGCGCTAGCCGGAGCCTGGTGCTCAGCAACAATTTCGCTGACCACGGTGGCAGCCGTTGCGGCTACAGCAGTGGCGACAGCGGCATTGCCGGTGTCTTCGCTGCCAGCTTCTTCGGAGCCCGCTTCTTCGCTGCCTTCGATGATATTGCCGTTGGCATCACGTTGACGCTCACGACGGTTGCTGCGACGACGCTGACCACGGGAACGACGACGTGGACGATCGCCACCCTCGGCGTTTTCCTGGTCTTCGTCGTGCTGCTCTTCGGCGTTCAATACTTCTTCTTCGTCACCGCTGGCATCGACCACTGGACGCGGTTGACGCTCTTCACGCGGGGCACGTGGCTGACGCTCTTCGCGCGGCTTACGCTCGGCACGCTCTTCGCTCGGGGCGTCTTGGCCCTGGGCGTCTAGCGGCTCGCGCAGTTCGCGTTGTGGGCGATCTTCACGTGGTGCACGGTCTTCACGCGGGGCACGCGGCTCACGTGGTTTGCGCTCTTCGCGCGGTGCACGTGGTGCGCGTTCTTCACGCGGTGCCTGATCTTCACGCGGCTCGCGCGGTTCACGGGCTTCGCGTGGGGCGCGCTCTTCGCGCGGCTCGCGCGGTGCACGTTCTTCACGTGGGCCACGGTCTTCACGCGGTTTGCGTTCTTCGCTGTCGCGACGGCCACCACGGTTGCGGTTCTGCTGACGACCGTTACGACGCTCGTCGCTGCGCTGTGGGCGCTCGCTGGTGGTTTTCTTCTCGACAACAACCGGCTTTTCTTCTTCCTTGCCGGCAAACAGGCTGACCAGCGACTTCACTAGACCTTTGAACAGGCTTGGCTCGGCGGCAGGGGCAGGTTGCTCGGCGGCAGTTTGCACCGGCGCTACACGCTGTGGAGCTGTCTTGATAGCGGCGTCCTGGCGAACCAGCGTGCGAGTGGCGGCAGTCGGTGCGACTTCCTCCACTTCGGCGGCGGCCATTTCGTAGCTGGTTTGCGCGGTCAGCGCTTCCGGGCTGTCATCACGGATACGCTGCACTTCGAAGTGCGGGGTTTCCAGATGGTCGTTCGGCAAGATAACGATGCGCGCACGGGTGCGCAGTTCGATCTTGGTGATGGAGTTGCGTTTTTCGTTGAGCAGGAAAGCGGCAACCGGAATTGGCACTTGGGCGCGAACTTCGGCGGTGCGGTCTTTCAGGGCTTCTTCTTCGATCA
>CAZIWV010000038.1:0-41373 GCA_964543145.1 uncultured Pseudomonas sp. | reverse complement strand
TCGCGGATGGCGTCGTAGATGCCGCCCAGGTCGTCCGGCACGGTGGTCAGGTAGCACGAGGAAAGCTGTGCACGCAGCGTACCGGCGTTGAACAGGGTAGGGGTGGAGCTCATGTAGTCGAACGACGACAGCAAGTTGTAGAACTCGATGGCGCGGTCTTCTTTTTGCTTTTCTTCAATCGCCAGGCCCATGGCCACGCGCATAAAGAACACTTGTGGCAGCTCGAAACGGATGCCGTCTTTATGGATGAAGTAGCGGTCGTACAGGGTTTGCAGGCCCAGGTAGGTGAACTGCTGGTCGCGCTCGTGGTTGATGGCTTTGCCCAGTTTTACCAGGTCGAAGTCTTTCAGCACGGGGTTGAGCAGTTCGAACTCAACGCCTTTTTCGATATAGGCCGGCAGCGCTTTGGCGTACAGGTCGGCCATTTCGTGGTGGGTAGCGCTGGTGGCGACACCGAGGAAGCCCAGGCCTTCGGCGCGGATGTTATCCATCAGCAGGCGCGCGGTGACGTAGGAGTAGTTCGGCTCACGCTCTACCAGGGTACGGGCGGTCATCACCAGGGCGGTGTTGACGTCGCTTTGCGCTACGCCGTCGTAGAGGTTTTTCAGGGTTTCGCGTTGGATCAGGTCGCCGTCGACTTCAGCCAGGCCTTCGCAGGCTTCGGTAACGATGGTGTTCAGGCGGCCCATGTCCAGCGGTGCCACGCTGCCGTCGGCGTGGGTAACACGAATGCTTGGGTGCGGTTGTGCAGGCTCGTTGCTACCACGTACGGCGCGCTCTTTGGTGCGGGCGTCGCGGTAGATCACGTAGTCGCGGGCGACTTTTTGCTCGCCGGCGCGCATCAGGGCCAGTTCAACCTGGTCCTGAATTTCTTCGATGTGGATAGTGCCGCCCGAGGGCATGCGGCGCTTGAAGGTGGCGCTGACTTGTTCGGTCAGGCGCGCGACGGTTTCATGAATGCGCGACGAAGCGGCAGCAGTGCCGCCCTCAACTGCAAGAAACGCTTTGGTGATGGCTACGGTGATTTTGTCATCGGTGTACGGCACCACGGTGCCGTTACGTTTGATCACGCGCAGTTGGCCAGGGGCGGTGGCGTTCAGGTCCTGAGTGGTGTCAGGCACTTGAGGCGCTACGGCCTGCGGGTTCTCGCGAGAGAGGTCGGTCTGCATTGAAGTCTCCGTGTTCTGCATTTATCTAATTTTGGACACTGCGTGGTGACGCTGTTTATTCGATTGTTTTCTGTAAGCCAGGTGTTGCTAGAACCACTGTTTGCACAAAGCTCATGCCCTGCACCTGGCGCGCTCCTTAAGTAGGGAAGGCCGGCAGCAAGGTCTTACAACAGGTCTGAGGGGTGGTGCTCAAGCTCATCCCTGGCTCAAAAAGCAACGTGTACTGGTTAAAACGTAACCACAATACCTAGTGGTGCGTGCCTGGTGGCGTTACACCGAAAACTGGCCGCTCGTCGAGCATAATTTAGGCCAGTTTTAAAATTTGCCACCGAGGCGGCAAATGGGGAATTAAAGAGCGATTGTGCCACCGGTTGAGGCCCACGAAAGGGGCTTGACGTTTCATTCTTCTAGTGTCCGGTAGCAAGCCTAAAACCCAACATGTAGGTGTTTGGCGCGATGGGGATACAAGATAGAGCGCTCACCGACTCATTGCAAGGCGACTGTTACACACAGCCTGTGGATAAAGCTGTGGGTTACTTTGGGGTAAGTTGGCTTAACCCGCATGGGCACTGGGATTGCTCGCCGGGGACCGCTCGTCGCGGGTTAAATGGTCGCATTTGTAGGTTCGGTCCTACGTGAAGGCTTTTGCACCGTACCACTATATGTTGTGTTTTTTGTTGCAGCGCTGGGGAGGGGTGTGTAGGGGCTCGGGGCGGTGTAGGAATGGCAATTTGCGCGCCGGCCCGCCCCCTCACCCTAGCCCTCTCCCCGAGGGGCGAGGGGACTGAATCGTGTGCGGTCTGCTCCCCTCGCCTGCTAGCGGGAGAGGGGCTGGGGGAGAGGGCTGGGGCAAACGCACATCTTAAAACCCTCTCCCTAACCCTCTCCCGCAAGCGGGCAGAGGGAACTGAATTGTGCGAGGTCTGCTCCCCTCGCCCGCTAGCGGGAGAGGGGCTGGGGGAGAGGGCTGGGGCAAACGCACATCTTAAAACCCTCTCCCTAACCCTCTCCCGCAAGCGGGCAGAGGGAACTGAATTGTGCGAGGTCTGCTCCCCTCGCCCGCTAGCGGGAGAGGGGCTGGGGGAGAGAGCAGCGGTAGACGAACATCTTAAAACCCTCTCCCGCAAGCGGGCAGAGGGAACTGGAACGTGTGCGGTCTGCACCCCTCGCCCGCTAGCGGGAGAGGGGCTGGGGGTGAGGGCCGGGCCCAACGCCGTCAACCGGTCCTGGCAGACGTTTGATATACAATGCCGCCCCTTACCCCGGTCACGGCCCAAGCAGTAGGAGACAGTGGTGGAGCAAGAAGCCTGGCAAATCCTGATTGTGGAAGACGATGAACGTCTGGCCGAACTGACGCGCGAGTACTTGGAAAGCAATGGCTTGAAGGTGGCCATCGAGTCTGACGGCGGCAAAGCTGCGGCGCGCATTCTGCGTGACCAGCCCGACTTGGTGGTGCTCGACCTGATGCTGCCCGGCGAAGACGGCCTGTCGATTTGCCGCAAGGTGCGCGGCAGCTACCACGGCCCGATCCTGATGCTTACCGCGCGCAGTGATGACATGGACCAAGTGCTCGGCCTGGAAATGGGCGCCGATGATTACGTATGCAAACCGGTGCGCCCACGCGTGTTGTTGGCGCGTATCCGTGCCTTGCTACGGCGTAGCGAAGGGGTAAGCGACGCGGTGGCGGTGGATCAGCGCCGTCTTGAGTACGGTGTGTTGGTGATCGACAGCGCCATGCGCGAGGCCTGGCTGCGTGAGCAGAGCATTGAGCTGACCAGCGCCGAGTTCGATTTGCTCTGGCTGCTGGCTTCGAATGCCGGGCGCATTTTGTCCCGCGAAGAAATTTTCACCGCCTTGCGTGGCATTGAATACGACGGCCTCGACCGTTCCATTGATGTGCGCATTTCCCGCATCCGCCCGAAAATCGGTGACGACCCCATGCACCCGCGTTTGATCAAAACCGTGCGCAGCAAGGGCTATCTGTTTGTTGCCGAAGCGGCCGAAGCCTTGGCCCACTGAAACGCTCCTATATATAGAGGCCACGGATGAACTCGATTTTTCTGCGCATCTATGGCGGCATGCTGGCGGCCTTTGTGCTGGTGGCGTTGCTTGGCGTGCTTAGCCTGCACCTGCTGAACGAGGTGCGCAGCGACCAATACCGCGAGCGCCTGGCGCGCGGCACCTTTAGTTTGATGACCGACAACCTCGCCGCCATGAGCCCGGTGGAGCGCCGCCGCGCGGTGGTGGTGTGGGCGCGGCTGCTCGGTATTCCCTTGGCGCTGGAGCCGCTGGCCGATCAGCCGTTGGACAGCCGCGCCCGCAGCCGCTTGCTTGACGGCCAGGTGTTGGTGGAGCAGACCGGCCCGCACGCGGCCAAGGTGTACGGCTTGATGGGCGAGCAGGGGCAGATGGTGTTGGTCGGTGAGGTGCAGCAAATCAGTGAACAGCTGGCCCGGGCCACGGTGTACCTGTTGATTGACGAGCTGATCCGCTACCCGATTGCCGAGCAGCCGCAACGCCTGGCCGACCTCAAGGCCGCCAAGGAATTTGGCTTTAACCTGCGCCTGGTCAAGCCTGAGCAAGCCGAGTTGGACGATGACCAGCGCCGGCGTATCGACGAAGGCGACACGGTGATGGCGTTGGGCAAAGAGGGCGATTCCATTCATGTGTTCTCCGGCGTTGCCGGCACGCCGTGGGTGTTGGAAATCGGCCCGCTGTACCAAATGAACCCCTATCCGCCGCAGCTGTTGGTGCTGATCGGCGCCATCGCCCTGAGCCTGATCGGCCTGATCGTGTACCTGCTGGTGCGGCAGTTGGAACAGCGCCTGCTTGGCCTGGAAGAAACCGCCACGCGCATTGCCCTGGGCAAACTGGAGTCGCGGGTGCCGGCCGGTGGTGCCGATTCGGTAGGGCGCCTGGCCGCGGCGTTTAACGCCATGGCTGAACACCTGCAACGCTCGCTGACCATTCAGCGCGAGATGGTCCGCGCCGTGTCCCACGAACTGCGCACGCCGGTGGCGCGCCTGCGCTTTGGCCTGGAAATGATCGGCGACGCGCAAACCGACGCCGCGCGGCGCAAGTATATGGACGGCATGGACGGCGATATCCAAGACCTGGATAAGCTGGTCGACGAAATGCTCACCTACGCCCGCCTGGAACAAGGCGCGCCGGCGCTGAACTTTCAACCGATCGACCTCGACACCTTGCTCGACCAAGTCATCGACGAACTGGCGCCGCTGCGCCCCGGCGTACGGGTTGAACGCGGCCCGAGCATTCACGCTATCGACGGCAGCGGTGCGCTGGTGGAAGCCGAATGGCGCTACCTGCACCGTGCCCTGCAAAACCTGGTGAGCAACGCCATGCGCCATGCCGAATCGCGGGTGCGCTTGAGCTACCAAGTCGGGCTGAAACGCTGCCGGCTGGATGTGGAAGACGACGGCCCGGGCATTCCCGAAGCCGAGTGGGAGCGCCTGTTTACCCCATTTCTGCGCCTGGACGACAGCCGCACCCGCGCCTCGGGCGGGCATGGCCTGGGGCTTTCCATTGTGCGGCGGATTATCTACTGGCACGGCGGGCGGGCGCAGATTAGCCGCAGTGAAGCACTCGGTGGCGCCTGCTTTAGCCTGGTTTGGCCGCGTAAACAATGAACCTTAGCGAGCGCTTATTCGCCGGGCGCTTAGCCGAATTTGCGCCGACCTTGGCGCAGGCTTCGGGGTTAACCCTGCGGGAGTTTCTACTACCTGACGGGTTGGAACTGCGCTTGCGGGCGATCTACGGCGACGATTTGTTTGCCACGCAGCGCGACGTGCTCGTCTCGCAATATGCCAAGTACTACTTTATGGCCCTGCTGCCGCCCGTGCTGGTGGCGACGCTGGTGCACGGCTGGCGCTTGCCGTTGGAAAACCTGCGCGTGGTGCTGGACGAGCGCGGCTTGCCGGCGGCCATTGCGCTAACCGGGGAGGGCGAGCCGGGCACCTTGAATAAATGCTTCGCCGACCTGCTCGACCGGCACCTGCCGCCGGTTATCCAAGCCCTGGCCGACTACGGCCAGGTGGCAGCGGCCGTGCTCTGGGGCAGTGTGGGCGATTACTACGAAAGCACCCTGCAAACGCTCGGCGCGCTTACCGACGCCGACCTAAGCGCCGGCTTTGAACGCCTGCGCGACCCCGACAGCCCGCTGTACGCCGCCATCCGCTACAACCCGCAGCGCCAACGCCGCAGCTGCTGCTTGGCCCATCAGGTAGACGGTATCGGGCATTGCCAGCATTGCCCGCTTTTATAGGCGCGACATCGCCATGGTGCGCACAGCACACCCTACGGGTCGTGTTTATTTATCGTCGGGTGAAGGCCTGCACGGGCTCTGTAGGGTGTGCTGCGCGCACCAAGCGATTTCTCCTTTGAACACCGAGCGCGGACCGACCGCACCTAGCGGATGGCCACCAAACTCAACAAGCGCCCGTCAAACCGCCCAAACTGCCCCTGCACCTCACTGCCGCTTTGCCATTGCGGCGACAAGTCAGTCAGCAGCCGTAAGCGCGCGTCACCAGCCTCGCTCCATTCCAGCACCTCGGCATGTTCAAAGTAGAAACGCTGCAAGGTCAGTGGATACAGCGCCTTAAACAGGCTTTCTTTCAGCGAAAACGTCAGGGTTACCAGCAGCCCCAATTGCTCGGGGTCGAGCACACTGGCGCGGCGCAGTTCAGCGGGGGTGAGGATTTCGCCCTGTAGGCGCGCGGCGCGTTCGCTGCTCAGCAGGTTTTCCACATCCAGCCCCAACCCGCGCCAATCGCTGCTATTGGCCACAATCGCCGCCGCCCAGTTTTTGCCATGGGTAATCGACCCGCTAACGCCCGCGGGCCATTGCGGCGCACGGTCGGCGCCAACCGCCGGCACTACCTCGCTGCCATTTAACCGGCGCAACGCTTCACGCGCGCACACGCGGCCGGCGAGAAACTCGGCCTGGCGCTTGGCCACGCCATGGGTGGGGGGAATCTGGCTACGGTGGAAATCATCCGGCTGCAACAACGCCGGATCGAACGCGGTGCTGACAAATCGGCTATTGGCCAGTGGCTGCGGCAAAGGCCAGTACTCAGCCAATGGGCTGCAACAGGCGGGGAGGGTATAAGTCGACATGCCGGCATTCTGCCGGGAGCCAGCGTTTGGGGCCAGCACCTGCGGCGTTTACATTTCTTTGCACACGCGCAACAAAGCGACACGGAATGTAGCGCGCGCATTTGCCAGACTGCCGCCGCGTTTCTCGAAACGCAGGTGAGGTTGTAGTTTGGTCCGGCCGCGTAGCGAAAGGCACCGAACCTTAGTCACTGATTTAAGTGCGGGAGCCCGTTTGGGCTCCCGTTTTTTTTTGCGTGTTAAAGCGTGTTCGGGCTTTTTGCGAGGTAGTCAGCCAGCGCGGCAAAGCGCCGGCGGGTTTCCCGTTCGAATAGCCAAATGGCCATGGGGTCTAGAACCGCACCCAGCCATCGCGGTCGCAGGCGAATGGTAAAGGTGTAATGCAAAAGCGAAGTGCCGTCGCCCACGTCACTGTGGCGCATCGACGCCGCCCATAGCTCGAACAGCCCGGTTGGCGCGTCGATGACCGCCGCCGCAATGGTAGGTGGCTGATAGTTGACAAAGCGCGTACGCATGGCGAAAAAACGTTTCCAGCCGCGCCCGAGGTTGAAGGAAATGGCGCCGACGTAGGGGTGGCTGGCACCGCCTTCTACATAGGCAGCAGAGAGCAGGGTGTCCCATTCCAGGCGCTTGGCGTGGTTATGAAAGGCCTCGAATGCCGCTGCGCTGGTGGCGGGCATTGTTAATGTCATACGTCGCTGCGCCATCAGCGGCCCTCTTCGATAAAGGTGGAAAAGCCCCAGTGGTCGAATTCCGGCACAAACTCGTCGAGTGCCAGCAGGCCTGTTGCGGTAAATGCCCCCGCTTCAAATTTCGTGTTGCTTAGGAGCTTTTGCGCCAGCAACACGGCCGCCAAGGTCGGTATTTCCGGGCCGTCGCCATTGGGGGCGGTCAAATGCCAGGTTTTCGCGCCCGCCTGGCCGTTGTTGGTGAGGCCCTGCACGGTTACGCGCATGCCACCGCGGTCATGGCCAAAACGGTCAAGAAAGCGCGAGGAGAAGCGATCCAGCGTTGCCGCCCAGCGCGCCATGGGCAGCGCCACGCCCAGGCGCTTTAACGCTGCCACGCACCATAGGGCGAGGTGTTGTACGCGCAGTTCCAGCGCGGCGCGAAACTCAACGGTTTGCACCGTGGGGTAACGTGCCGGGAGCAGCTCTAGGTCGGGGATATCGCAGGCGGCGGCCAAGCGTTTGCCAAGGGTGTGAAAGCGGATTGTGCGTAAGTCTTGCCAGCCATGCACAGGGCCCCACTGGCCGTTTTTCAAACGGCTAAAGGGCTGGCCGGCATAGCTGAACACCGCCTGAATGGTGGCTACACCGCGAGGTGCTTGCTGGCCGGGCGCAATGGCAATGTCGATCGCGTCCAGGCGCGAAAAGCCTTGGGCGAGCTGATCCACCACGGCAGAGGAAAGCCCGGGCACTGTGCTGGCGCCCGATATGGCGCAGATACCTGCGGCCGTGGCTTGTGCGGCAAGGCTGGCCGGAAAGTTGGCGACATAAGCGCGGCCATCGGCGATGTCGATGTAGTGCGCTTTGGCTGCGCAGCAGGCTAAAGCCACTCGGTAGTCTTGCGACTGAAAGGGCCCGGCGCAGTGGATGACGATGGCCGGCGCGAGTTCAGTGAACTGCTGGGCCAGGTTAGGGGCGTCGATATCCACCTTGGCAGTGCGCACAACCTGCCCGCATGCGAACTGATGGGTGCCGTTGTTCTCGCAGCTGCGGCTGCCAGCGATAACGTCGACCTGCCCGCCGATAGCCAGGCGCTTGCAGATGCGCGCGCCAAAATTGCCTAAGCCGCCAATCACCAACACTCGTGGTTTGGGGGTGTTCATGGTGTGCGTAGTTCCCTCTAACAGGTGTCAGCCATTTGGAGCCTGGCAACGGGCGGCGCTACCATGGCGCGCGCGTCCTTGCCGGCTGCATATTACACAGGCTAGGGCGCCGACCTGTCGCTTAGCTCGAAAAGGTTATGCCCTTATGAAACCCGAAGACCTCCTGCTGCTCGTCACCCGCGAGATGCCGTATGGCAAGTACAAGGGCCGGTTGATTGCGGATTTGCCGGGGCCTTATTTGAATTGGTTTGCCCGTGAGGGTTTCCCTAAGGGTGAGATCGGCCAGCTCTTGCAGTTGATGCAGGAGATTGATCACAACGGCCTGGGTGAGTTGCTTACGCCATTGCGCAAAAGGCCGCGCCAACCCCTGTAACGCCGCGCTTTGCGCAACTTCCCTGGTTTAATCCTATGCTGCAAAAGCCGCCTTGCCATTGGGGGCGGTTGCGGGCGCGTTGCGCTTGGCGTTCATAGGGATTGTGTGGGGCACTTCGCATGCGGGATAAGCGTCGCCTGTTCGTGTTGGTGTGGCCGTTTATTGCCATTGTTGTGCTGCAGGCAGTGCTGGCGGGCATCAGCTTGGAGGTTATGTCGTCGGTGCGCGCCTATGTGACCGGCGAAAGCCTGTGGTCCAAGGGGCAGAAGGATGCGGTCAGCCATTTGACCCTGTATGCCGATAGCGCCGATGAGGCCGATTACCGTGCCTATCAAGCGGCTATTGCTATCCCCCTTGGCGACTACGCCGCGCGCTTGGCCATGGATTTGCCTAAGCCTGATTACCACGCCGCTTATGAAGGCTTTCTGCGCGGCGGTACGCACCCGGAAGATATTCCCGGGCTGATCTGGCTGTACCGCGACTTTGCCGAGTTCAGTTACCTCAAGCGCGCCATCGGCCATTGGCAGGTGGGCGACCGTTTTGTGCTGGCCTTGCAAGCGCTGGCCGAGCAGATGCATGAGGGCATCCGCGCCGGCACCGCCAACGCGGCGCAGTTGCAGGCGTGGAAGGCGCAGATTCATGCCATCAACCTGCAAGTCACCCCGGTGGAAAAAGCTTTCTCCGACACCCTGGGCGAGGGCTCGCGTTTTATTCAGCGCCTGTTGTTGGCGGCCAATGTGTTGGTGGCGGTGGTGCTGATTTTGTTGGCCACGCTGCGCACCCTTAAGTTGGTGCAGCAGCGCGAGGCGTCTGAGTGGGCACTGCGCACGGAAAAGGAGCGGGCGCAAACCACCTTGGCCTCGATTGGTGATGCGGTAATTCGCACCGACCGTTATGGCTGCCTGGAGTACCTCAACCCGGCCGCTGAGGCGTTGATTTTGTGCCGCTACGAACAGGCCCGCGGCCGCTCGCTGGTGACGCTGTTTAATTTGCACGACAGCGATTGCCAGTTGGCCGATGCGCCGCTGATTGAGCGCATTCTCGCCGGCGAAATTGCTAGCAGTGCCCATGCCCAGCAAGTGGTGCGCCTGGACGGCAGCAAAGTGCCGGTGGCCTTGGTCGGCGCGCCAATTCTGATTTCCGGGCAGATTGTTGGTGCGGTGCTGGTGCTGCACGACATGACCCGCGAGCGCCAGTACATCGACACCCTGTCGTGGCAGGCTTCCCATGATGCGCTGACCGGCTTGGCTAACCGCCGTGAGTTCGAGCAGCGCCTGGAAAGCGCCTTGGCGCGCTTGGCTAACCACCCAGGGCAACACGCGTTGCTGTTTCTCGACCTGGACCAGTTCAAGGTGGTCAACGACACCTGCGGGCATGCCGCTGGCGATCAGTTGCTACGCCAGGTGTGTGTGCTGTTGCAGGAGCACCTGCGTGACGGCGACACCCTGGCGCGCCTGGGCGGCGATGAGTTCGGCATTCTCCTGGAAAACTGCCCGGCGGCGCCGGCCGCACGCATTGCCGAGCTACTGCGTATTACCGTGCAAGACCTGCAGTTCGCCTGGGATGGGCGCAATTTCAATATTGGTGTGAGCATCGGCCTGGTGAGCCTGGAGCACTCGCGTATTAGCCTGGCCGAGGCGCTGCGCTCGGCCGACATGGCCTGCTATATGGCCAAGGAAAAGGGCCGCAACCGCGTGCAGGTGTACCAGAGTGACGACTCGGAAATGTCTAACCGCTTCGGCGAAATGGCCTGGGTGCAGCGTATTCATGCGGCGCTGGAGGAGGAGCGTTTCTGCTTGTTCTACCAACTGATCGCCCCGGTGGCGGCCGACCATGGCCAGGGCGCGCACCTGGAATTGCTGCTGCGTCTGCGCGATGAAGATGGCCAACTGGTGCCGCCGATTCGCTTTATTCCGGCTGCCGAGCGCTATGGCCTGATGCCGCTGATTGATCGCTGGGTAGTCAGCCATGCATTTAGCGTTTTAGCCCAGCGCCATGCCAGCCAGAGCAGCGACCCGATTGCCACCTGCGCCATCAACCTGTCGGGCCCGACCTTTGGTGATCAGGCCTTTCTTGGCTATGTGCGCGAGCAGCTGGCGCACTTCCATATTCCGCCGCAGCAGATTTGTTTTGAAATCACCGAAACCAGCGCCATCGCCAACCTGGGCAGCGCCATGCATTTCATCAGTGAGCTAAAAAGCCTGGGCTGCCGGTTTTCGTTGGACGACTTTGGCGCGGGCATGTCCTCGTTTGCCTACCTCAAGCACTTGCCAGTGGACTACCTGAAAATCGACGGCAGCTTTGTGAAAGACATGCTTGAAAACCCCATCGACCGCGCCATGGTCGAGTCGATCAACCAGATCGGCCATGTGATGGGCAAGCTGACCATTGCCGAGTTCGTGGAAACCCCCGAGATCATGCTGGCGCTGGCCGAGGTCGGGGTGGATTACGCCCAGGGTTATGCGATTGCCAAGCCGCTGCCGTTTGGCCCGGAGGTGCGTTTAGGGGGGCATACGGAGCATGAGCGGCCTGCGGAGCGTGCAGAGCCTGGCAGGTAAATGGACCGCTCTGGCAAGTAATCGTTACACCGTTGAAGCGCCCACGCCGTAGGGTGTGCTGTGCGCACCAAGCGATATCCGTGTGTACGCCGTGGTGCGCACCGCACACCCTACGAGCGCCGTAAGGATTACGTGCCAACCCATCCGCACGAGCCACTCAATCCTGCCCGTTCCCCCGCTTGTGACGCCCCTCCGCGCAGGTTGTTATGAACGCAGAGGCCACCCCGGCCACCGCATAACAACAATCCCGGAGGCGCCATGAACGCTTTGCACGCTGTTAAACCCACCCCCATTCAGCCGCACAACCCGATCGGCACCGACGGTTTCGAGTTTGTCGAATACACCGCGCCCACCGCCGAAGGCATCCAACAGCTGCGTGAGCTGTTTACCGCCATGGGTTTTACCGAAACCGCTAAGCACCGCTCCAAAGAAGTGTTTTTGTTCCAGCAAAACGACATCAACTTTGTGCTTAACGGCAGCCCCACCGGGCACGTGCGTGAGTTTGGTTTAAAGCATGGCCCGAGTGCCTGCGCCATGGCCTTTCGCGTGCAAAACGCTGCGCAGGCGGCGGCGTACGTGGAGTCGCAAGGGGCCAAGTTGGTGGGCAGCCACGCTAACTTTGGCGAGTTGAATATCCCCTGCGTGGAAGGCATCGGCGGTTCGTTGCTGTATCTGGTGGACCGCTATGGCGACAAGAGCATTTATGACGTCGACTTCGAGTACATCGAAGGCCGCACCCCGCAAGACAACGCCGTGGGCCTGAGCGAAATCGATCACCTGACCCACAACGTTAACCGTGGGCAGATGGATGTGTGGTCGGGCTTCTACGAGCGCATCGCCAACTTCCGCGAGATTCGTTATTTCGATATCGAAGGCAAGCTCACCGGCCTGCTGTCGCGGGCCATGACCGCGCCGTGCGGCAAGATTCGTATACCGATCAATGAGTCGGCCGACGACAAGTCGCAGATCGAGGAATTTATCCGCGAGTACCACGGCGAAGGCATCCAGCACATCGCCCTGGCCAGCGACGATATCTACGCCACCGTGCGCCAGCTGCGCGCCAATGGCGTGGATTTTATGACCACCCCCGACACCTATTACGCCAAGGTCGATAGCCGCGTGGCCGGCCATAGCGAGCCGACGGCGCTGCTCAAGGAACTGAACCTGCTGATTGATGGTGCCCCCGGCGACGACGGCATCTTGCTGCAGATTTTCACCAACACGGTGATCGGCCCGATCTTCTTTGAAATTATCCAGCGCAAGGGCAACCAAGGCTTTGGCGAGGGCAATTTCAAGGCGCTGTTTGAGTCGATTGAAGAAGACCAAGTGCGCCGTGGCGTGATTGCCGCTGACTGAGCAGGAGCTACCGTATGAGCCGCAACTGGATCAGTTTTCCCCTGCGCGAAGGCGAGTGTTCACGCCAGGCGCATTGCGATTTTCCCGAAGGCACCTATGAGCGGGAAATGGGCCGCGAAGGGTTTTTCGGCCCCGCCGCGCACCTGCACCACAAACACCCGCCCACTGGTTGGGTGGACTGGCACGGGCCGCTGCGCCCGCATGCCTTTGACCTCAACCGCGTACCGAGCGAAAGCGATTGCCCGCTGGCCGCGCCGCTGGCGCTGCATAACAGCGATGTGCGTATTCGCGTGTGGAAGTGCAACGGCGCCATGCGCCACCTGGTGCGCAACAGCGACGGCGATGAGCTGCTGTTTGTGCATGAAGGCAACGGGCATTTCTACTGCGACTTTGGCCACTTGGAATATCGCGATGGCGATTATCTGGTGATTCCCCGTGGTACGGCCTGGCGCATTGAGGCGGCTGAGCCGACCTTTATGCTGCTGATCGAAAATACCGATGGCGCCTATCAGCTGCCGGACAAAGGCCTGCTCGGCCCCCATGCCATCTTCGACCCGGCGGTGCTCGACCATCCGCACTTGGACGCTGCGTTCAAAGCGCAGCAAGACGAAAACACCTGGCAAATCCGCATCAAACGGCGCAACCAGATCAGCACCGTGACCTACCCGTATAACCCGTTGGATGTGGTCGGCTGGCATGGTGACAACACCGTGGTGCGCCTGAACTGGCGCGATATTCGCCCGGTGATGAGCCACCGCTACCACCTGCCGCCGTCGGCGCACACCACCTTTGTGGCCAATGGTTTTGTGGTCTGCACCTTTACCCCGAGGCCGGTGGAAAGTGACCCCGGCGCATTGAAGGTGCCGTTCTATCACAACAACGACGACTACGACGAAGTGCTGTTCTACCACCGGGGCAACTTCTTCAGCCGCGACAATATTGAAGCCGGCATGGTGACCTTGCACCCCTGCGGCTTCCCGCATGGCCCGCACCCCAAAGCCCTGAAAAAGAGCCAGGAAAGCCCGGCGACTTTTGTTGAGGAAGTGGCGGTGATGATTGATACCAGGCGTGGCTTGGAGATTGGCGAGGCTGCGGCGGCGGTGGATGTGGCGGCGTATGTGGATTCTTGGCGGGGGCCGGGGAAAAGCTGAAAAGCCCCTCTCCCTAGCCCTCTCCCGCAAGCGGGAGAGGGAACTGATCTCGGTCTACAGGGATAACGCGGCTTGTCTCCCCTCGCCCGCTTGCGGGAGAGGGGCGGGGGGAGAGGGCAGCGGTCTCCAGTCCTTCACCGATCCAACACCCAATAAAATTTAAAAAGGCTTTCCCATGAAACTCGCATCCCTAAACCAAGGCCGTGACGGCGTATTAGTCGTGGTCTCCCGCGACCTGACCCGCGCGGTCAACGTGCCGACCATCGCACCCACCCTACAAGCCGCCCTCGACACCTGGCCGACCACCCGGCCGAAACTCGAAGCGGTCTACCAACGCCTTAACGACGGCTTGGAGGACGAAGCCTTTGCCTTTGACCAAGCCGCCTGCGCCAGCCCCTTGCCCCGTGCCTATCACTGGGCCGACGGCAGCGCCTACGTCAACCATGTCGAGCTGGTACGCAAAGCCCGTGGCGCCGAAATGCCGGAAAGCTTCTGGCACGACCCGCTGATTTACCAAGGCGGCGCCGATACCTTTATCCCGCCCCATAGCCCGATCCTGATGGCTGACGAAGCCTGGGGCATCGACTTGGAAGCCGAGTTGGCGGTGATCACTGACGACGTGCCCATGGGCGTCTCTGCAGCCGAGGCGGGCGAACATATTCAGCTGCTGATGCTGGTTAACGATGTATCGCTGCGCAATTTGATCCCCGGCGAGTTGGCCAAGGGCTTTGGCTTTTACCAGAGCAAACCGTCGTCGAGCTTTTCCCCGGTGGCGATCACCCCGGACGAGTTGGGCGAAAGCTGGCGCGACGGCAAGGTGCATCGGCCGCTGACGTCGCATATCAACGGCGAGCTGTTCGGCCAGCCCGATGCCGGCACCGATATGACCTTTAACTTCCCCACGCTATTGGCCCACGCGGCGAAAACCCGCGCACTGGGGGCAGGCAGTATTGTTGGTTCCGGCACCGTGTCGAACTACGACCGCAGCGCCGGTTCCAGTTGCCTGGCGGAAAAACGCATGCTGGAAATCGTTGAGCAGGGCGAGGCAAAAACGCCGTATCTGCGCTTTGGCGACCGGGTGCGCATCGAGATGTTCGACACTGCCGGGCAGAGCATTTTCGGCGCCATCGACCAGGTGGTTACCAGGTACCGGGGCTAAAGCATGCTGACGCTCTACGACTATTGGCGCTCCAGCGCGGCGTATCGCGTGCGAATCGCCCTTAACCTCAAGGGCCTGGCGTACCAGTCGGTGTTGGTGCATTTGCTAAAGGACGGCGGCGAGCAACATGGCGCTGATTACCTGGCGTTAAATCCGCAGGGGTTGCTGCCGTTGCTGGTGGACAGTGACACGCGTATTGCGCAGTCGTTGGCAATTCTGGAGTACCTGGACGAGCGCTACCCACAGCCGGCGTTGCTGCCCAGAGACCACGCTTTGCGTGCGCAAATCCGTGGCCTGGCGCTGCATATCGCCTGCGATATCCACCCGCTAAACAACCTGCGGGTGTTGCAGTACCTCAGCACAGAACTGGGCGTCGACGCGGCGGCCAAAGACGCCTGGTATCGCCACTGGGTTGAGACCGGCTTGGCGGCGGTGGAGCAGGGCCTTGCGCGCTTGCCCACGCCACTGTCACTGGGCGAACGGCCCGGCTACCTGGAAGCCTGTTTGATTCCGCAGGTGTACAATGCGCGCCGTTTTAACTGTGACCTCCATGCGTACCCACGCATTCTCGCTGTGGTCGAGCGCTGTAACTCCCTTGAGGCATTTGCCAATGCCGCGCCGGAGGTGCAGCCAGACGCTCCCGCTCAGTAAGGGCAGCGCCCACCACACCAAGGCTGAACCGCTACCAACGCCTTGCTGAACTCCGTTGCGCCACAAGCGCGACGGGTCCGATTCCGTCACAGATAAAAACAAGTAGGTGACGTCTTATGCAAAACAGTCTTGCCTCAGGCCAGCTCAAACGCGGCCTGAAAAATCGCCATATCCAACTAATCGCCCTCGGTGGCGCCATCGGTACCGGCCTGTTTTTAGGCTCGGCCGGGGTGCTGAAAAGCGCCGGGCCGTCGATGATTCTTGGCTACGCCATCTGCGGTTTTATCGCCTTTATGATCATGCGCCAGCTTGGCGAAATGATTGTGGAAGAGCCGGTAGCCGGTTCGTTTAGCCACTTTGCGCATAAATACTGGGGCGGCTTTGCCGGCTTTTTGTCGGGCTGGAACTGCTGGGTGCTGTACATCTTGGTGGGCATGTCTGAACTCACCGCGGTGGGTAAGTACATTCACTACTGGTGGCCGGAGATTCCGACCTGGGCCTCAGCTGCGGCGTTCTTTGTGCTGGTGAACGCCATCAACCTGGCCAACGTAAAACTGTTTGGCGAGGCGGAATTCTGGTTTGCCATGATCAAGGTGGTGGCCATCGTCGGCATGATCGTGCTCGGTTGCTACCTGCTGTTTAGTGGCGCAGGTGGTGAGCAGGCGACGGTCACTAACCTGTGGGCGCAGGGCGGGTTTTTCCCTAACGGCATCAGCGGGTTGGTCATGGCCATGGCCTTTATCATGTTTTCCTTTGGCGGCCTGGAGATGCTTGGCTTTACCGCCGCTGAAGCCGACCAACCGAAAACCGTGATCCCCAAAGCGATCAATCAGGTGATTTACCGCATCCTGATTTTCTACGTAGGCGCCCTGGTGGTGCTGCTGTCGCTGACCCCTTGGAACCTGTTGCTGGAGCACATTAATAGCGCCGGCGACCCCTACAGCGGTAGCCCGTTTGTGCAGGTGTTCTCGATGCTGGGCAGCAATACGGCGGCGCACATTCTGAACTTTGTGGTGCTAACGGCGGCGGTGTCGGTCTACAACAGCGGCACCTACTGCAATGGCCGCATGCTGCTGGGCCTGGCCGAGCAGGGCGATGCGCCCAGTGTATTTGCCAAGGTGGATAAGCGCGGCGTGCCAGTTAATGCCTTGCTGCTCTCGGCGCTGGTGACGTTTTTGGCCGTGGTGGTGAACTACGTAGTGCCGCAAAACGCCCTGGAATTGCTGATGTCGCTGGTGGTGGCGGCGCTGGTGATTAACTGGGCGATGATCAGCTACTCGCACCTGAAATTCCGCCAGCAAATGGACAAAGACGGCGTACGCCCGGCGTTCCGCGCCTTGCTGTTCCCTTACGGCAACTACATTTGCCTGGCCTTTGTGCTGTTTATTCTTGGCGTGATGCTGCTGATTCCGGGCATACAGGTGTCGGTGTACGCGATTCCAGTGTGGTTGGTGATTATGTGGGGTTGCTATCGGGTGAAATTGGCGCGGGCTAAAACAGCGGCGCTGCAGGCCGTGACCGAGTGACTCGGTTATTAGGCTAACGCCCGTCGTCCCCGCCTGCGCGGGGACGACGGTGTTTTTGCCGTTGTTGTGTATTCCACTCGTCGACGTCCGCTATCCTGCCAGCCTGTCTTAAACGTGGTTCCCCTTCATGCTGGTTATCTCCAATAGCGTCCACCTGCCGGACACCGACGTCGAACTCACCGCCATTCGAGCGCAAGGTGCGGGTGGGCAGAACGTTAATAAAGTCTCCAGCGCCGTGCACCTGCGCTTTGATATCAACGCGTCGTCCCTGCCGCCGTTTTATAAAGAACGCTTGTTGGAATGGCGCGACAGCCGCATCACCAGTGATGGCGTAGTGGTGATCAAAGCCCAGCAATACCGCACCCAGGAACAGAACCGCGCCGATGCCTTGGAGCGCTTGAAAGAGTTGATTCTGGCGGCGAGCAAAGTCGAAAAAAAACGCCGGCCCACCAAGCCAACCTTGGGTTCGAAGAAGCGGCGGTTGGAAGGTAAAAGCCAGCGCGGGGCGATTAAGGCTGGGCGGGGGAAGGTGGATTTTTAGCGGTGACGGGCATTTGCTCTGACATCAGCGCACCTGGATCCCCGCCTGCGCGGGGACCCAGGTGCGTTAATTTATCCGGCTACTACGCACTGACCTTGGCAATCGCCGCCGCCAAATACTCCAGCCGCGTTTCATCCATCCCCGCGACGTTGGCGCGCCCGGTGCTGACCATATAAATGCTGTGCTCATCACGCAGCCGCTTAACCTGCTCAGCACTCAAGCCGGTATAGGAAAACATGCCACGCTGACTGCCGATATGGGCAAAGCGCTCGGCCAAGCCATAAGGCTGCAACGCCGTGAGCAACCCTTGGCGCAGCTGCGCAATGCGCACGCGCATGGCTTCCACTTCTTCCTGCCAAACCAACTTTAAGCTTTCATCGGCAAGAATCTGCGCCACCACGGCCGCACCATGGGCCGGTGGGGTCGACCACAAATTGCGCGCGATGGCCGCCAGCTGACTGCGCACATCCATCAGCTTGTCGGCGCTGACGCAGCTCACCAGCAAGGCCCCAGTGCGCTCGCGGTACAGGCCAAAGTTTTTCGAGCAGGAACTGGTGATCAGCACCTCCGGTAGCTCGGCAGCCAATAGGCGCACGGCCCAGGCATCGGCCTCCAAGCCCTCGGCAAAACCTTGGTAGGCGAAGTCGATCAGCGGCAGCAGTTCGCGCTCACGTACCACGTCCAGCACCTGGCGCCACTGTGTTTGGCTCAGGTCGAAACCGCTGGGGTTATGGCAGCAGGCATGCAGCAGCACCACATCGCCCGCCGGGATTTGCCGCAGGGCGGCGAGCATGGCGTCGAACACCAGGCGGTTGTTGGCATCGACATAGGGGTAGTGGCTGACCTTCAGCCCAGCCGCCGCAAACAGGGTTTCGTGGATCGGCCAGGTCGGGTCGCTTAACCAGATGCCGCGCCCCGGCAGGCAGTGGCGGATAAAGTCGCCGGCCAAGCGCAGTGCACCGGTGCCGCCTGGCGTTTGGGTGGCGCCAGCGCGGTTGTCGTTGAGCAAGGCGGAGTCCGCGCCCAGCACAAGGCGCGCCAAGTGCTGGGTAAACAGCGGGTCGCCATGGCCACCGATATAGCTTTTGCTGGTTTCGCTATCCACCAGGTGACGCTCGGCGATTTTCACCGAGTTCAGAATCGGCGTGTTGCCCTGCGGGTCTTTGTACACGCCCACGCCCAGGTCGAGCTTGTGCGGATTGGGGTCGCTGCGGTAGGCGTCGATCAAGCCCAGAATCGGATCGCCCGGCACTCGCGCTACGCCGCTGAAATGGCTCACTTCAAGCCTTCTGCGGTCTTGGCCACCTGGTCGGTACGCGCGGCCATGATGAAGTCGTTGCGGTGCAGGCCTTTGACCGAATGGCTCCACCAGGTAACGGTGACTTTGCCCCACTCGGTGAGCAGGCCGGGGTGATGACCCTCGGCTTCGGCGATTTCGCCCACGGAGTTGGTAAAGGCCAAGGCCTGTTTAAAGTTTTTGAAGGCATAGAGTTTTTCCAACTGCATAACGCCGTCGCGTACTTCGATATTCCAGTCCGGAATTTCTTTGATCAGCAGCGCCAGTTCGGCATCGGAGACTTTCGGCGCATCGGCTTTGCAGGCTTCGCAGTGGGCTTGGTTAAGGGCAGTCATTGAGGGCTCCTATAAAAAGTAATTAAGCCGCTTTTGGCGGAAATTTAGCAGCATGCAAACCGAGCTCGGCGGCGCGAACCACCATGGCCATGACATCTTCTTGGGCCAGATCGAACAAGCGCTTCAGGTCGGGTAGCACGAAATACAGCGGTTGCAGAATGTCGATGCGATACGGCGTGCGCATGGCTTCGACCGGGTCGAAGGCTTGGTGTTCGGGCGCGTCGGAAAGGCTATAGAGGGTTTCTTTCGGCGAGGAAAGAATGCCACCGCCGTAAATCTTGCGGCCTTGTGGTGTGTCCAACAGGCCAAATTCGATGGTCATCCAATATAAGCGAGCGAGAAACACGCGCTGCTCTTTGCTGGCCTGCAAGCCCAGCTTGCCGTAGGTGTGGGTAAATTCCGCGAACCAGGGGTTGGTCAGTAGCGGGCAGTGGCCAAAGACCTCGTGAAAAATATCCGGCTCTTGCAGGTAGTCGAGTTCTTCGGGGGTGCGGATAAAGGTGGCGACGGGAAATTGCTTGCTGGCCAGCAGTTCAAAAAAAGTCTGGAACGGAATCAGCGCCGGCACCCGCGCCACGCGCCAGCCAGTGCTGGCTTGCAGTACGCGGTTGATTTCAGCGAGTTGCGGAATGCGTTCATGGGGCAGGGCGAGTTGCTCGATGCCATCCAGGTACTCCTGGCAGGCGCGGCCTCTGATCACTTCCAGCTGGCGCGTGATCAGGGTGTTCCACACCTGGTGCTCGGCGTCGGGGTAGTGAATAAAGCCGCTGCTGTCCGGCTCCCGTGCCACGTATTGCGACTGCTCCATCGCTGCCTCGCTTGTGTTTGTTGTTATAGATGGGACTAGAGATAACCCGAGGCGTGCGGGTTTTCAGCCGGGCAGGGTTGCTGGCCCACAAGGTTGCGCGGCAAATTCCGTAAAGAAATAGTGACGATTTGGCGCAAGTGGCGAGGCTTCGTGTTGCTGATGGCGTAATGCGTAAACTATCCTTTACGAAAATTACGCGGCATCGGCAGATTTTTCCGTTGATAGCGGCGACCACAACAACAAAAACAGGCCCGCCATGCGTATCAAAGTCCATTGCCAAAACCGAATTGGCATTCTGCGCGACATCCTGAACTTGCTCGTCGAATACGGCATTAACGTCGCGCGTGGTGAAGTGGGCGGCGAGCAGGGCAACGCGATCTACCTGCACTGCCCGAATCTGATCAACCTGCAATTCCAGTCCCTACGCCCCCAGTTCGAAGCGATACCGGGGGTGTTTGGCGTTAAGCGCGTGGGGCTGATGCCTAGCGAGCGCCGGCATCTGGAATTAAATGCCTTGCTGGGTGCGCTGGAGTTTCCGGTGCTGTCCATCGATATGGCCGGTTCCATCGTCGCCGCCAACCGCGCCGCCGCGCAGCTGCTCGGCGTACGCGTGGATGAGGTGCCGGGCCTGCCGCTGTCGCGCTATGCCGAAGATTTCGACTTGCCCGAGTTGGTGCGCGCGAATAAATCACGCATCAATGGCCTGCGGGTGAAGATCAAAGGCGATGTGTTTCTTGCCGATATCGCCCCGCTGCAAACCGAGCATGAAGAAAGCGACGCTATGGCCGGCGCGGTGCTGACCCTGCACCGCGCCGACCGTGTGGGCGAGCGCATTTACCACGTGCGCAAACAAGAGTTGCGCGGCTTTGACAGCATTTTCCAGAGTTCGCGGGTGTTGGCAGCGGTGGTGCGGGAAGCACGGCGGATGGCGCCGCTGGACGCGCCGCTGCTGATCGAAGGCGAAACCGGCACCGGCAAAGAACTGCTGGCCCGCGCCTGCCACCTGGCCAGCCCGCGCGGGCAGTCACCGTTTATGGCGCTGAACTGCGCTGGCCTGCCGGAATCGATGGCCGAAACCGAACTGTTTGGCTACGGCCCTGGCGCTTTCGAAGGTGCACGGCCGGAAGGCAAATTGGGTCTGCTGGAACTCACTGCCGGCGGCACTTTGTTTCTCGACGGCGTGGGCGAAATGAGCCCACGGCTGCAAGCCAAACTGCTGCGCTTTCTGCAGGATGGTTGCTTTCGCCGGGTGGGTAGCGACGAAGAGGTGTACCTCGATGTGCGGGTGATTTGCGCCACCCAGGTCGACCTTTCTGAACTGTGCGGCAAGGGCGAATTCCGCCAAGACCTCTACCACCGCCTTAACGTGTTGAGCCTACATATTCCGCCGCTGCGCGAGTGCCTGGATGGGCTGATGCCGTTGGTTGAACACTTCCTCGACCAAGCCAGTCGGCAGATCGGTTGCCCGTTGCCCAAGCTGGCGCCGCAAGCGTTTGAACGCCTTAGCCATTACCACTGGCCGGGCAATGTGCGGCAGTTGGAGAACGTACTGTTTCAGGCGGTTTCGCTGTGCGATGGGGCGTTGGTTAAAGCGGAACATATCCGCCTGCCGGACTATGGCGCGCCGCAGCCGCTGGGGGACTTTTCCTTGGAAGGCGGGTTGGAGGCGATTATGGGGCGCTTTGAAAAAGCCGTGCTGGAGCGCCTGTACAGCGAACATTCCAGCAGCCGGCAGTTGGGCAAGCGGCTGGGGGTTTCCCATACCACTATTGCCAATAAGTTGAAGCAGTACGGGATGGGGAAGGATTAAAAATCGCGCTTGGCCCGCCCCTCTCCCCTAGCCCCTCTCCCGCGAGCGGGAGAGGGGAACAGATCGGCGTTCGGCGCCCCTACCTCGGTTGGCCCCCTCTCCCGCTTGCGGGAGAGGGTTGGGGAGAGGGGCAGTTGAGCTTGATCTCCATCCATCCACGACCATGGTCCTAAGCCGGTAAGACCATGGTCGAATGGTCCGCAGGGGAGGGGAGGTCTACAAAAGGCACCATACAAAAACAACTATTCACCGAGGTATCCCGATGAGTGCTGCATCACTGTATCCCGTACGTCCCGAGGTTGCGGCCAACACCCTGACCGACGAGGCGACTTACAAGTCCATGTACCAGCAGTCGGTGGTCAACCCCGACGGTTTCTGGCGCGAGCAGGCCAAGCGTCTGGACTGGATCAAGCCGTTCAGCGTAGTGAAGCAGACCTCGTTCGACGATCACCACGTGGATATCAAATGGTTTGCCGACGGCACCCTTAACGTTTCGGCTAACTGCCTGGACCGTCACTTGGCTGAACGTGGCGACCAGTTGGCAATTATTTGGGAAGGCGACGACCCCTCCGAACACCGCAATATCACCTACCGCGAGTTGCACGAAGAAGTGTGCAAATTCGCTAACGCCCTGCGCGGCCAAGACGTGCACCGCGGCGATGTGGTGACCATCTATATGCCGATGATCCCTGAGGCCGTAGTAGCGATGCTTGCCTGTGCGCGCATTGGGGCTATTCACTCGGTGGTGTTTGGCGGTTTCTCTCCGGAAGCGTTGGCTGGGCGCATTATCGACTGCCGCTCCAAGGTGGTGATCACCGCTGATGAGGGCCTGCGCGGCGGCAAGAAAACCCCGCTCAAAGCCAACGTCGACGATGCCCTGACCAACCCGGAAACCAGCAGCATTCAAAAGGTGATCGTGTGCAAACGCACTGGCTCGCCGATCAAGTGGAACCAGCACCGCGACATCTGGTACGAAGACCTGATGAAGGTCGCTGGCAGCGTGTGCGCACCGAAAGAAATGGGTGCTGAAGAAGCGCTGTTTATCCTCTACACCTCCGGCTCCACCGGCAAACCGAAAGGCGTGCAGCACACCACTGCTGGCTACCTGCTGTATGCCGCGCTGACCCATGAGCGCGTGTTCGATTACAAGCCGGGCGAAGTCTACTGGTGCACCGCTGACGTCGGCTGGGTGACTGGCCACAGCTATATCGTTTACGGCCCACTGGCCAATGGCGCGACCACGCTGCTATTTGAAGGCATTCCCAACTACCCGGATATCACCCGTGTGTCGAAGATCATCGACAAGCACAAGGTCAATATCCTTTACACCGCGCCAACCGCCATTCGCGCCATGATGGCCCAGGGCAAAGCCGCGATCGAAGGTGCCGACGGTTCGAGCCTGCGCTTGCTCGGTTCGGTGGGCGAGCCGATCAACCCGGAAGCCTGGAACTGGTACTACGAAACCGTTGGCCAATCGCGCTGCCCGATTGTTGATACCTGGTGGCAAACCGAAACGGGCGGTGTGCTGATCAGCCCGTTGCCAGGCGCTACCGCGCTCAAGCCAGGTTCGGCAACGCGGCCATTCTTCGGTGTGGTGCCGGCCTTGGTGGATAACCTCGGCAACCTGATTGAAGGTGCGGCTGAAGGCAACCTGGTGATTCTGGATTCCTGGCCAGGCCAGGCCCGTACATTGTTTGGCGACCACGACCGCTTCGTTGATACCTACTTTAAAACCTTCAGCGGCATGTACTTCACCGGTGACGGTGCCCGTCGTGACGAAGATGGTTACTACTGGATTACCGGGCGCGTGGACGATGTATTGAACGTCTCCGGGCACCGTATGGGTACCGCTGAAATCGAAAGCGCCATGGTCGCCCACCCGAAAGTGGCGGAAGCCGCCGTGGTCGGTATGCCGCACGACATCAAAGGGCAGGGCATTTATGTCTACGTCACCTTGAACGCTGGCGAAGAGCCAAGCGAGGCGCTACGCCAGGAGCTTAAGCAATGGGTGCGTAAAGAGATTGGCCCGATTGCCGCGCCAGATGTGATTCAGTGGGCGCCAGGCTTGCCGAAAACCCGCTCGGGGAAAATCATGCGGCGCATCCTGCGCAAAATCGCGACCGCTGAATACGACAGCCTGGGCGATATCTCCACCCTGGCCGACCCAGGCGTGGTGCAGCATTTGATTGATACCCACAAGGCGATGCAGCAAGCCGTGGCCTAACGTTTCAGAGCTCAAAAAAAGCCCGCCGACTCGGCGGGCTTTTTTTTGAGCCGAGGTAGGCAGGGAGATTTTTATCGGCATTCACCTGGGTGAAGAACGGCAGTAACACCGCGCTTCATCACGGGGCAAACCGAAACACCGTGCCCGATTCTTGGGCGAAATTTCCTACGGCAGAAAAATAATTAAACAGAGAACCCCAGTATTTATGAGGCTTGTGAAAAATAGGCACGAATAGTGCTGTAGCTACTGGTTTACCCTCGCCGTGTTTGCTGCCTTTTTTGGCGCCCTCTGTCAATACTCAAAATCCCCGCCAAAGCCCTTTTGTAATTACTTGTCGCATTGAAGAAATATCGGCTTTGGGGCTGTCGTTAGAATGCCGCCACCCAGACGCCGCTACCTGCGCGTCGGCCGATGAGCTTCGTCCCTTCGGGTTACCACCCGGCAAAGATGGCGACTCTCCCTATAATTCAACGGTCGGCCTGTTAACCAGCTCACGACCTATTAAGGAGTCCACGATGAAGAAGCTCGCCCTTCTCGGCGCCCTGGCGGTGTCCCTGCTGTCGTCCCTGGCTATCGCTGATGATGCCAAACCTCTGCGTATCGGTATTGAAGCGGCTTACCCACCGTTTGCCTTCAAAACTCCGGACGACAAAATTACCGGCTTTGACTACGACATCGGCATGGCCCTGTGCGAAGAAATGAAGGTGCAGTGCAAGTGGATCGAACAAGAGTTCGACGGCCTGATTCCTGCGCTCAAAGTGCGCAAGTTCGACGCCATCCTCTCGTCTATGTCGATCACTGACGATCGCAAGAAGTCGGTCGATTTCACCGGTAAGTACTACTCCACCCCAGCCAAGCTGGCGATGAAGGCCGGTACCACCATCAACGACCCGCTGGCTGACCTGAAAGGCAAGAAAGTCGGCGTGCAGCGCTCCTCGGTATACGACCGTTACGCCACCGAAGTTTTCGCCCCAGCTGGCGCCGAGATCGTGCGTTACAGCTCGCAGAACGAAGTGTTCCTTGATCTGGCTTCTGGCCGCTTGGACGCCACCCTGGCTGACTCGGTCAATATCGACGACGGCTTCCTGAAAACTGATGCAGGCAAGGGCTACGCCTTCGCCGGTCCTGACTTTACCGACGAAAAATACTTCGGCGAAGGCCAGGGCATCGCGGTACGCAAAGGCGACACCGCGCTGCAGGAAAAAATTAGCGCCGCCATTTTGGCCATCCGCGCTAACGGCAAATACAAACAAGTGCAGGACAAGTACTTCGCCTTTGACGTTTACGGCAAGTAACCCGCGCTAAACGAAAGTGGCACAGGCTCGATGATTGCGGGGATGTGCCACTTTTTATTTGTCCGGCTTTTTTTCTAAAGGCCTGCCTGCGACGGTTTACGCCAAACCCAAGCGTCGGCAGTTTGTTTCGCTAAGCATGTTTCTCTGACTTGTGGGCTTTTCCTATGCTCAACGGCTACGGCTCGACCATTCTTGATGGCGCATGGCTGACCATTTCCCTGGCGCTGACTTCGATGGCGCTGGCGATTGTGCTTGGCCTGATTGGCGCCGCTTTTCGTCTGTCGCCTATCAAGTGGCTGGCGCTGCTAGGCGAGGCCTATGCCACGGTGATTCGCGGCATTCCCGATCTGGTGCTGATTTTGCTGATTTTCTATGGCGGCCAGGATGTGGTGAACCGCGTGGCGCCGCTGCTGGGCTTTGAGGATTACATCGACCTCGACCCGTTCTCCACCGGCGTATTCACCATGGGTTTCATCTTTGGTGCCTACCTGTCGGAAACCTTTCGCGGTGCCTTTATGGCCATCCCCAAAGGCCAGAGTGAGGCTGGCGCCGCCTATGGCATGAGCGGTACGCAGGTGTTTTTCCGCGTGCTGGTGCCACAGATGATCCGTTTCGCTATTCCCGGTTTCACCAACAACTGGCTGGTGCTGACCAAGGCCACGGCGCTGATTTCCGTGGTGGGCCTGCAAGACATGATGTTCAAAGCCAAAAACGCCGCCGATGCCACCCATCAGCCGTTTACGTTTTACCTGACGGTGGCGGCCTTGTACCTGGCTATTACCAGTGTGTCGCTGCTGCTGTTGCGGGCTTTGGAGAAACGCTACTCGGTAGGTTTGAAGGTGGCTGAATTATGATTTTCGACTTCTCGCCAATCTGGGCCAATTACTCGCTGTACCTGGGCGGCATTCTCGTCACCCTCAAACTGCTGCTGATTTCGCTGACTATCGGTTTGGCGATTGCTGTGCCGCTGGGGCTGATGCGCGTGTCGAAACAGCCGGCTGTCAATGCCCTGGCCTGGCTGTACACCTATGTCATTCGCGGCACGCCCATGCTGGTGCAGCTGTTTTTGATCTACTACGGCCTGGCGCAGTTTGAGGCGGTGCGTAACAGCTTCTTGTGGCCGTACCTGTCCAGCGCCACCTTTTGTGCGTGCCTGGCCTTTGCCATTAACACCAGCGCTTACAGTGCGGAAATTCTCGCCGGTAGCCTGAAATCTATTCCCCATGGTGAGATCGAAGCAGCCAAGGCCATGGGCATGTCGCGCGCCAAGTTGTACCGCCGCATTCTGCTGCCATCGGCCCTGCGCCGGGCGCTGCCGCAGTACAGCAACGAAGTGATCATGATGCTGCACACCACCAGCCTGGCGTCCATCGTCACTCTGATCGACATCACCGGTGCAGCAAAAACCATCAACTCGCAGTTCTATCTGCCCTTTGAGGCCTATATCACTGCCGGTGCCATTTACCTGAGCCTGACCTTTGTGTTGGTGCGCCTGTTCAAGCTGGCCGAGCGCCGCTGGCTGGCCTACTTGGCGCCGCGCAAGGCCTGATTACTTTTGTTTAGCAACGTCAGCTGTGTCTGATCCACTGCCTTCCGAGAACCTGAACCATGTACAAACTCGAAGTCCAAGACCTGCATAAACGCTACGGCAACCATGAAGTGCTCAAGGGTGTTTCGTTGGCGGCCAAAGCTGGCGATGTGATCAGCATCATCGGCTCCAGTGGTTCAGGCAAAAGTACCTTTCTGCGCTGCATCAACCTGCTGGAGCAGCCCCACGGCGGCAAAATTTTGCTTAACGGCGAAGAGCTGAAGCTGGTGGCCAACAAGGAGGGCGCACTGAAAGCCGCCGACCCCAAGCAGCTGCAACGCATGCGCTCGCGCTTGTCGATGGTGTTTCAGCACTTCAACCTGTGGGCGCACATGACTGCCTTGGAGAACATTATTGAGGCGCCGGTACATGTACTCGGCGTGCCAAAAAAAGAAGCCATCGAAAAGGCCGAGCATTACCTCAATAAAGTCGGCGTGGCCCATCGTAAAGGCGCTTACCCGGCGCATATGTCCGGCGGCGAGCAGCAGCGTGTGGCCATTGCTCGCGCCCTGGCGATGGAACCGGAAGTGATGTTGTTCGACGAACCGACCTCGGCGCTGGACCCGGAGCTGGTGGGCGAAGTGCTGAAGGTAATGCAGGACCTTGCCCAAGAAGGCCGCACCATGGTGGTAGTCACCCACGAAATGGGTTTTGCCCGTGAGGTCTCCAACCAATTGGTGTTCCTGCACAAAGGGGTTGTAGAGGAGCGTGGCTGTCCGAAAGAAGTTCTGGTTAATCCACAGTCCGAACGTCTTAAGCAGTTTCTTTCTGGCAGCTTGAAGTAAGCTTCAGCGCGGCCACTATCCAAGACCGCATTGCATCACCACCTGGCATGTAAAGCATGCCAACAGAGCCTAGACTGCCAGCCATGACTGCCCACCGAATCGGTTTCCTCCTTTGGCCCAACACCAAGGCCATGACTTTGGCTTTGGCCGAAGAGGCGCTGCGTGTCGCCCAGCGCGTGCACCCGGACGTGGTTTACGAAATGGTCTTTCTGCAGGCTGAGCCTGCTGCCGAAGCTGCCTGGCGCCTACCGGGTGAGCCATGGGCAGGCAAGCTTGAAGGCTGTCAAAAACTCTTTTTGCTGGCTGACGAGCCGCCCGGCCAACTGGCCCCGGCCTTATCCAGCGCACTCAAGCAGTTGGTGCGTGCCGGTTGTGTGATTGGTGGCTTGTCGGCGGGGGTTTATCCCCTGGCGCAGTTGGGCTTGCTCGATGGCTACCGCGCCGCCGTGCACTGGCGCTGGCAAGACGATTTCACCGAACGTTTCCCGAAAGTGATCGCCACCAGCCATCTCTTTGATTGGGACCGCGACCGCTTGAGCGCCTGCGGCGGTTTGGCGGTGCTTGATCTACTGCTCGCCGTGCTCGCCCGTGACCACGGCGCCGAGCTGGCTGGTGCGGTGTCCGAAGAGCTGGTGGTTGAGCGCATTCGTGAAGGTGGCGAGCGCCAACGTATTCCGCTGCAAAACCGCCTCGGCTCCAGCCACCCCAAGCTGACCCAGGCCGTGCTGTTGATGGAGGCCAACATCGAAGAGCCGCTGACCACCGACGAAATTGCCCAACATGTGTGCGTGTCCCGTCGACAGCTGGAGCGCATCTTTAAGCAATACCTCAACCGCGTACCCAGCCAGTACTACCTGGAACTGCGCCTGAACAAAGCCCGCCAACTGCTGATGCAAACCAGCAAATCGATCATCCAGATCGGCCTGTCCTGCGGCTTCTCCTCCGGCCCCCACTTCTCCAGCGCCTACCGCAACTTCTTCGGCGCCACCCCGCGCGAAGACCGCAACCAACGCCGCAGCAGCAGCCCGTTCGAGCTCAGCTCCATACCCTCCGAGCGCGGTTGACCTGAAGGGCATCGCGGCTGAAGCCACTCCTATGCATGGTGCTATCTCATAGGAGCGGCTTCAGCCGCGATGCTTTTGCTTTTAAAAACGTCCAGGCGCCACAACTCAAGATCGAGCGAGCTAGAGCAGTGCAAGGCAAAAACGGTTTTTCAAGCGCAATGGGCTGGTGCCCATGAGCATTGGAAAAGCGTTTTTAACGCAGCAATGCCGACGCGCAGCCGATCGTTGGTCAATCACCTAACAGCGTTTAGACTGCGCCTTCGCGACACCTTCTGTCGCCTTTATGAAAGCCGCGAAAAATACCGGGTTGGCGCTATAAGAAGTTGTCGCATGCCGACAATGCCCTCCCTAAATCAGTCCCTACAATTCAATCCAGCGCCGACCTTTGGGGTTGGCGGTCCTCTTCAGGAGAGCTTCGATGTCCGTTGAGCAAGTGCAGGTCCAGCGCGCCGATTTCGATCAGGTGATGGTTCCCAACTACGCCCCAGCCGCTTTTATTCCGGTGCGTGGCGAGGGTTCCCGAGTCTGGGATCAGAGCGGTCGAGAGCTGATCGACTTTGCCGGCGGTATCGCAGTGAACTCTCTGGGCCATGCTCATCCGGCACTGGTTAAAGCGCTTACTGAGCAAGCCAATAAAATCTGGCACGTGTCCAACGTATTCACCAACGAGCCGGCCCTGCGCCTGGCGCACAAGTTGGTGGACGCCACTTTCGCCGAGCGCGTGTTTCTCGCCAACTCCGGCGCCGAAGCCAACGAAGCGGCCTTTAAGCTGGCCCGTCGTTACGCCAGCGATGTGTATGGCCCGGAAAAATTCGAAATCATCGCCGCGACCAACAGCTTCCACGGTCGCACCTTGTTTACCGTGACCGTTGGCGGTCAGCCGAAATATTCCGACGGCTTCGGCCCGAAAATCGAAGGCGTAACCCACGTTCCCTTCAACGACCTGGCTGCACTAAAAGCTGCTATCTCGGACAAAACCTGTGCCGTGGTGCTGGAGCCGGTGCAAGGCGAGGGCGGCATTGTGCCGGCCGACCAGGCTTACCTCAGAGGCGTGCGTGAGCTGTGCGACGCGCATAACGCGCTGCTGGTATTCGACGAAGTACAAAGCGGCATGGGCCGCAGCGGCGAGTTGTTCGCCTACATGAATTACGGCGTGACGCCTGACATCCTCTCCAGCGCGAAAAGCCTGGGTGGCGGTTTCCCCATCGGCGCCATGCTCACCACCACCAAGATTGCTGCACACCTCTCGGTTGGCGTGCACGGCACCACCTACGGCGGTAACCCGCTGGCCTCGGCAGTCGCCGGCGCCGTGCTGGATGTGATCAATACCCCGGAAGTGCTCAATGGCGTCAAAGCCAAACACCAGCGCTTCAAAACCCGCCTGGAAGCGATTGCCGCCAAATACGGCATCTTCACTGAAGTGCGTGGCCTCGGTCTGTTGATTGGTGCGGCCCTTAGCGATGCCTGGAAGGGCAAAGCCAAGGACGTGCTCAACGCCGCCGAAAAAGAATGCGTGATGGTGCTGCAAGCCGGTCCTGACGTGGTGCGTTTCGCCCCAAGTCTGGTGATTCCGGATGCCGACATCGACGAAGGTCTCGACCGCTTTGAGCGCGCCGTGGCCAAGCTGACCCAAGCCTGACGGCTATATCGCAACGCTGCTGTTCACCCCATTGGTTGTAGGGCTGCTGGTCAGTCCTACCGGGTGCGAGCCGGCGGCGTTGCGCTTTTCATACCCAAAGAGAATTTAAGGAGTAACACCATGCTGGTGATGCGCCCTGCGCAAATGGCTGACTTGGCTGACGTGCAACGTCTGGCTGCGGACAGCCCGGTTGGTGTTACTTCGCTGCCGGACGATGCGGGTAGGCTGAAGGACAAGATCGCCGCGTCCGAAGCCTCGTTTGCCGCCGAAGTCAGTTTTAACGGCGAAGAAAGCTACTTCTTCGTGCTCGAAGACACCGAGAGCGGTCGCTTGGTCGGTTGCTCCGGCGTGGTGGCTTCGGCTGGTTACTCCGAGCCGTTCTACAGCTTTCGCAACGAAACCTTTGTACATGCCTCGCGCTCGCTGTCGATCCACAACAAGATTCACGTGCTCTCGCTGTGCCACGACCTGACCGGTAATAGCCTGCTGACCAGTTTTTACGTCGAGCAACCGCTGGTGGATTCGCCGTGGGCTGAGCTTAATTCCCGTGGGCGCTTGCTGTTTGTCGCCAGCCACCCGGAGCGCTTTGCCGATGCGGTGGTGGTGGAGATTGTTGGCCACAGCGACGAGCAGGGTGATTCGCCATTCTGGGACGCCGTGGGCCGCAACTTCTTTGACCTGAACTACGCCGAAGCCGAGCGCCTGTGCGGGCTGAAAAGCCGCACCTTCCTCGCCGAGCTGATGCCGCATTACCCGATCTATGTGCCGCTGCTGCCGGACGCCGCCCAGGAAGCCATGGGCCAGGTGCACCCGCGGGCGCAGATCACTTTCGACATTTTGATGCGCGAAGGTTTTGAGACTGACCACTACATCGACATCTTTGACGGCGGCCCAACCCTGCATGCGCGCACCTCGGGCATTCGCTCGATTGCCCAGAGCCGGGTGGTGCCAGCGCGTGTGGGTGAGCCGGGCAAAGGCCGCCTGTATTTGGTTGCCAACGGCCAGCTGCAGGATTTCCGCGCGGTGGTGGTTGAGTTGGATTGGGTGCCGGGCAAGCCGGTGAGCCTGGGTGCAGAGGTTGCTGAGGCCTTGGGCGTCGGTGAGGGCGCAAGCGTGCGCCTGGTAGCGGTTTAAGAGGAATAGCCATGATCGTTCGTCCCGTGCGCAGTGCTGATTTGCCTGCCTTGATTGACCTCGCCCGCAGTACCGGCGCTGGCTTGACCACCTTACCCGCCAATGAAGAGCGTTTGGCCCACCGCGTGGGTTGGGCGGAAAAGGCCTTCCGCGGCGAAGCCACCCGTGCCGACGCCGATTACCTGTTTGTGCTCGAAGATGACGACGGCCAAGTGGTGGGTATTTCCGCTGTCGCTGGCGCTGTTGGCCTGCGTGAGCCTTGGTACAACTACCGCGTCGGGCTCACCGTCAGCGCGTCGCAAGAGCTGGATATCTACCGCGAGATTCCCACGCTGTTCCTGGCCAACGACCTGACCGGCAACTCCGAGCTGTGCTCGCTGTTTCTTAAAGCGGACCACCGCACCGGCCTGAATGGCCGCTTGCTGTCAAAAGCACGCTTCCTGTTTATCGCCGAATTTCCGCAGTTGTTTGGCAACAAGATCATTGCCGAGATGCGCGGCATGTCCGATGGCGATGGCCGTTCGCCGTTCTGGGAAAGCCTGGGTCGGCATTTCTTTAAAATGGAATTCTCCCGCGCCGACTACCTGACTGGTGTGGGCAACAAGGCGTTTATCGCTGAGCTGATGCCCAAGTTTCCGCTGTACACCTGCTTTCTCTCCCAGGAAGCGCGGGAAATTATCGGCCGCGTGCACCCCGACACTGAGCCAGCACTAAATATGCTCAAGGCTGAAGGGTTCAGCTACCAGGGCTATGTCGATATTTTCGACGCCGGCCCGGCCATCGAGGCCGAAACGCAGAAGATTCGCGCCGTGCGTGACAGCCAAGCGCTGGTGCTGGCCATCGGCACGCCGGGCGACGACGCCACCACCTTCTTGATGCATAACCGCAAGCGCGACGAATGCCGTATTACCGCGGCGCCGGCGCGTTTGGCCGCCGGTACGTTGGTGGTCGATCAAATTACGGCCAAGCGCTTGCAGTTGAAGGCAGGCGATCAGGTGCGTGCGGTGCCGCTGGCGGTAGAAAACAAGGAGCTGACTCGATGAACAGCCATTACATTGCAGGCGCCTGGCAAGCGGGCGCTGGCGAAGCCCTGGAATCGCTGAACCCGGTGACCCAGAACGTGGTCTGGACCGGCAAGGCCGCCACCGAAGCGCAAGTCGACGCTGCCGTGCAGGCCGCGCGCCACGCATTTCCGGCTTGGGCGAAACTGTCGCTCGACGAGCGCATCGTCGTGCTGGAACGTTTTGCCGCCACCTTGAAAAACCGCAGCGACGAGCTGGCCCGGACCATCGGTGAAGAAACCGGCAAACCGCTGTGGGAGTCGGCCACCGAAGTGACCAGCATGGTCAACAAGGTCGCCATCTCCATTCAAAGCTACCGTGAGCGCACTGGCGAAAAGAGCGGACCCTTGGCCGACGCCACCGCCGTGCTGCGCCACAAACCCCATGGTGTGGTCGCGGTGTTTGGCCCGTATAACTTTCCTGGGCACTTGCCTAACGGCCATATCGTTCCAGCGCTGCTGGCCGGTAATGCGGTGGTGTTTAAACCCAGTGAGCTGACACCAAAAGTGGCTGGGCTAACGGTGCAGTGCTGGGTCGAAGCCGGCTTGCCGGCTGGCGTGCTGAACCTGCTGCAAGGTGCTCGTGACACGGGCGTGGCCTTGGCGGCGCACAGCGGTATCGACGGCTTATTCTTTACCGGTTCGAGCCGCACCGGCAATCTGCTGCACCAACAATTCGCCGGGCGCCCGGACAAGATTCTGGCTCTGGAAATGGGCGGCAATAACCCGCTAGTCGTGGAAGAGGTCAAAGACCTCGACGCGGCGGTGTACACCATTATTCAGTCGGCGTTTATCTCCGCCGGCCAGCGTTGCACCTGCGCGCGGCGCTTGCTGGTGCCGCAAGGCGAGTGGGGCGATGCCTTGCTCGCGCGGTTGGTGGCGGTGGCGGCAACCATTCAGGTTGGCGCCTTCGACGCCCAACCCGCGCCCTTTATGGGCTCGGTCATTTCTCTGGATGCGGCGCGCCATCTGCTCAAGGCCCAGGAGCATTTGCTCAGCAATGGCGCTAGCGTGTTGCTGGCCATGGGTCAGCCGCTGGAAAACGCTGCCTTGCTGACCCCTGGCATCATTGATGTGACGGCGGTTAGCGAACGTCCGGACGAAGAGTTTTTCGGCCCCTTGCTGCAAGTGATCCGCTATGCCGATTTTGCTGGCGCCATTGCCGAGGCCAACAACACCCAGTACGGCCTGGCCGCTGGTTTATTGTCCGATTCGGCCGAGCGTTACCAACAGTTTTGGTTAGAAAGCCGCGCCGGCATCGTTAACTGGAACAAACAGCTCACCGGTGCCGCCAGTTCGGCGCCGTTCGGTGGTGTCGGTGCTTCTGGCAACCACCGCGCCAGCGCCTATTACGCGGCGGATTATTGCGCCTACCCGGTAGCCTCGCTGGAAAGCGCCACCCTGAGCCTGCCTGCAACCCTGACCCCGGGAGTCAGCCTGTGACCAACGCGAATAACAACAACAAAAATGCCTTTGAAGTGAACTTCGACGGCCTGGTGGGCCCGACCCATAACTACGGCGGGCTGTCCTACGGCAACGTCGCTTCGCAAGGCAACAGCCAGCAGGTTTCCAATCCCAAGGAAGCCGCCAAGCAAGGCCTGGCGAAAATGAAGGCGCTGATGGAGATGGGCTTTAAGCAGGGCGTGCTGGCCCCGCAAGAGCGTCCGGATGTGGCTGCGCTGCGCCAAATTGGTTTTACCGGCAGCGATGCCGAGGTTATCCAGCGCGCCGCTAAAGAAGCGATGCCGCTGCTGGTCGCCAGTTGCTCGGCATCCAGCATGTGGACGGCCAACGCCGCCACCGTCAGCCCAAGTGCTGACACCGCCGATGGCCGCGTGCATTTCACCGCCGCCAACCTCAACTGCAAATACCACCGCAGCCTGGAGCATCCGGTCACCAGCCGCATACTCGGCGCGATGTTTGCCGACCAAGCGCACTTTGCCCATCATGCGGCCCTGCCTGCCGTCGCCCAATTTGGCGATGAGGGCGCGGCCAACCACACCCGTTTTTGCAAAGACTACGGCGATGCCGGCGTGGAGTTTTTCGTTTTTGGCCGCAGCGCGTTTGATGCCCGCTACCCAGGCCCGCAGCGTTACCCGGCGCGGCAGACCCTGGAAGCCAGCCAGGCGGTGGCCCGCTTGCATGGCCTGAGCGATGCCGGCGTGGTGTATGCCCAGCAAAACCCAGCGGTGATCGACCAAGGCGTGTTCCATAACGACGTGATCGCCGTCGGTAACGGCGAGGTGCTGTTCTATCACCAGGACGCCTTTCTCGAAACCGACAAGGTAGTGGCCGAACTGCACGACAAACTCGCCCGCCGTGGCGGCCGGTTCCAGGCTGTGTGCGTACCGCGCGATGCCGTCAGCGTTGAGGACGCGGTGCATTCCTACCTGTTCAACAGCCAACTGTTGTCGCGTGGCGATGGCAGCATGCTGCTGATCGTGCCGGAGGAATGCCGCAACAACGAACGCGTATGGAATTACCTGTCGCGCCTGACGGCTGATGACGGACCGATCCGTGAAGTAAAGGTGTTCGATCTTAAGCAAAGCATGCAAAACGGCGGCGGCCCGGCCTGTTTGCGCCTGCGCGTTGCCTTGAAGGAAGACGAACTCAACGCGGTAAATAACGGCGTGATCATGACCCCGTCGCTGTACGACACCCTGAATATTTGGGTCGACAAGCACTACCGCGACCGCATGGCCGAAAGCGATCTGGCCGATCCACAGCTGCTGGTCGAATGCCGTTCGGCATTGGATGAACTGACGCAGATCCTTAAACTAGGCTCTGTGTACCCCTTCCAGCTTAACTAAGAGTGTTTTGACCATGTCCGATAGCTTGCAACTGATCCTCGAAGATACCGACGGCACCCAGCTGGAAACCTCCTGCACCCGTTTTGCCGTGATCTGGCAGGGCAAAGAAGTGTGGATTCAGCAAGACGGCCGCGGCCAACTGATCATTGGCGTGGACGTGGAGGAGGGCGACGCCGAGTACGCCAACCTGTTGCTGCGTCCGCTGGCGACTAACCTGGTGAGCTTGGAACTGGAAATGGAACCAGCCGGCGAGTTGGACGACGACGAAGACGGTCACGTGCACGGCCCTGACTGTAACCACTAAGAACTAGACGGAACGCGCCCTATGCTAGCCCTCGGTAAGTTGTTGGAGTTGACCCTGGTAGGCCGTGAGCCGGCCGCCAAGATTCAACTGACCCCCGAGGGCGCACGCCTGCGTTGGTTGGCGGAGGGCGCACTGGAGATAACCCCGCCAGCGGGGCAGGACAGCGGCCTTGATCTGCTGTTGTCGGCCGGTATCCACGGTAACGAAACAGCCCCCATCGAATTGCTTGATCGCCTGCTACAAGGCATCGCCCGTGGTGACCTCAAGCCCCGCGCGCGCATGCTGTTTTTGCTCGGCAACCCCGAGGCGATGCGCAAGGGCGAGCGGTATATCGAGCAGGATATCAACCGCCTGTTCAATGGCCGGCACGAGCAAAGCAGCGGTTTCGAAGCCCTGCGCGCCTGTGAGCTGGAACGCCTGAGCGCGAGCTTTTTTAATCAGGCGCCGACTGACTCGCCGCGTCAGCGTCTGCATTACGACCTGCATACCGCCATTCGTGGTTCGAAAATCGAGCAGTTTGCGCTCTATCCATGGCGTGAAGGCTGCAAACATTCGGTGCTTGAGCTGGCTCGTTTAAAGGCCGCAGGCGTGGCGGCGGTGCTGCTGCAAAGCAAAGGCTCCATCACTTTTAGCTCTTACACCTACGCACAGTTAGACGCCGAAGCGTTCACCCTGGAGTTGGGCAAGGCACGTGCCTTTGGTCAAAACGATGGGGTCAACCTTGAGGCGCTGGAAACGCGCTTGCAGTGCCTGATCGAGAATAAGGAGCCGGCGCTTGAGGCAGACAACCTCGAGGGGCTGCAATTGTTTGCCGTCGCGCGGGAAATCATTAAACACAGCGACGCCTTCCATCTCAACTTACCTGCAGATATCGAGAACTTTAGCGAGTTGCCGGTGGGTTATGTGCTGGCGGAAGACAGTGGCGGCATGCGCTGGGTGGTGGAAGAGCGCGGCGCGCGTATTATCTTCCCCAACCCCAAGGTGAAGAACGGCCTGCGCGCCGGCATTCTGGTGGTGCCTACCAACGTCGACGCACTTTAGTCGGCAATTAGTCGTGGTGCCTCTTGTCGCTCTAGAGCGGCTGCTTTAGGGTCGAGGGTCCGCCGTAGAGGAGACCCGAAATGCCCGTCATCGATTTACGTAGCGACACCGTCACCCAACCCACTCCCGGTATGCGCGAGGCCATGTTGCAGGCGCCAGTAGGCGATGATGTGTATGGCGAAGACCCGACCGTAATCCGTTTGCAGCAGTACCTTGCGGAAAAACTCGGTTTTGCCCAGGGCTTGTTTGTACCCAGTGGCACCATGAGCAACCTGCTTGGCCTGATGGCCCATTGCGAGCGGGGTGACGAATACATCGTTGGCCAGGAAGCGCACACCTACAAATACGAAGGGGGCGGCGCGGCGGTGCTGGGGTCCATTCAGCCGCAGCCGCTGCAGGTAGAAGCCGATGGCTCCCTTGACTTGGCACGCGTAGCCGCAGCGATCAAACCCGACGATTTCCACTTTGCCCGCACCCGTTTGCTCGCCCTGGAAAACACCATGCAGAGCAAGGTGCTGCCCCTCAGCTATTTGGCGGCGGCGCGCAAGCTGACGCAGGAGCGCGGTCTGCAACTGCACCTGGACGGCGCCCGGCTGTATAACGCGGCAGTGAAACAGGGCGTTGAAGCGCGGGAAATTACCCAATATTTCGACTCCGTTTCCGTATGTTTGTCCAAAGGCCTTGGCGCGCCCATTGGCTCGGTGCTGCTCGGTTCTGGGCAGTTGATCGACAAGGCAAGGCGGCTGCGCAAAATGGTCGGCGGTGGTATGCGCCAGGCGGGCATTTTGGCGGCGGCGGGGTTGTATGCGCTGGAACATCAAGTTGCGCGCTTGGCCGACGATCACGCCAATGCCGCAGCGTTGGCGGCCGGGCTGGTGGACCTCGGCTATGGGGTTGAGCCGGTGCAGACCAATATGGTCTACGTGCAAATGGCGGATCGAGCACCGGCGTTAAAGGCGTTTTTGGCCGAGCGGGGCATCACCATTTCCGCCTCAGCGCGTCTGCGTTTGGTCACCCATCTGGATGTCAGTCGCAGCGATATTGAGCAAGTGATCGAAGCATTCGCCGCGTTTGCGCGCTAACTCACGCAAAAAACTGCTTGAAATGGCCGCTTACTATCGAACAAAGGCACTGTACCCTAGGGCTCGGGCCGATATAATGCGGCCCTTTGCCCCCGCAGCACAGTAGCCAATGCCGCGCGTTGCACCTAATTAGATCGCCGCCTTATGCCGTGGAAAAATTTATGAAAAGCGCAGAAATTCGCGAAGCCTTCCTCCGCTTCTTTGAAGCACAGGGTCACACCCGCGTTGCTTCCAGCTCGCTCATTCCGGGCAATGACCCGACGCTGCTGTTCACCAACGCCGGCATGAACCAGTTCAAAGACTGCTTCCTCGGCCAAGAAAAGCGCGCCTACACCCGCGCCGTGAGCAGCCAGAAGTGCGTGCGCGCCGGCGGCAAACACAACGACCTGGAAAACGTCGGTTACACCGCACGTCACCACACCTTCTTTGAAATGCTCGGCAACTTCAGCTTTGGCGACTACTTCAAGCGCGACGCCATCAACTACGCCTGGCAATTCCTCACCTCCGAACAATGGCTGAACCTGCCCAAGGAAAAACTCTGGGTCACGGTGTACGCCAGCGATGACGAGGCCTATGACATCTGGACCAAAGAGGTCGGCGTACCCGCCGAACGTATGGTTCGCATCGGCGACAACAAAGGCGCGCCGTACGCTTCCGATAACTTCTGGACCATGGGCGATACCGGCCCGTGTGGTCCTTGCACCGAGATCTTTTTCGATCACGGCGCTGATATCTGGGGCGGCCCACCCGGCTCGCCAGAGGAAGACGGCGACCGTTACATCGAGATCTGGAACAACGTGTTTATGCAGTTCAACCGCACCGCCGATGGTGTGCTGCATCCGTTGCCTGCGCCGTCGGTGGACACCGGCATGGGCCTGGAGCGTATCAGCGCTGTGCTGCAGCACGTGCACTCGAACTATGAAATCGACCTATTCCAAAGCCTGCTGGCCGCGTGCGCCAAGGCCATCGGTTGCAGCAATGACGACCAGCCTTCGCTGAAAGTCGTGGCTGACCACATTCGTTCATGCGGCTTCCTGATTGCCGATGGCGTAACACCGTCCAACGAAGGTCGTGGCTACGTGCTGCGCCGTATCATCCGCCGTGCTTGCCGCCACGGTAACAAGCTGGGCGCCAAGGGCAGCTTCTTCTATCAGATCGTTGTCGCGCTCGTTGCTGAGATGGGCGATGCCTTCCCGGAATTGAAAGCTCAGCAAGCGCACATTGAGCGCGTGCTGAAAACCGAAGAAGAGCAGTTCGCGAAAACCCTGGAGCAAGGTCTGAAAATCCTCGAGCAGGATCTGGCCGAGCTCAAGGGCACTGTTATTCCCGGTGAAGTGATCTTCAAGCTTTACGACACCTTTGGTTTCCCGATGGACCTCACCGGCGATATTGCCCGTGAGCGCGAGTTGACCCTCGACGAAGCTGGCTTCGAGCGTGAGATGGAAGCCCAGCGCGAGCGGGCTCGCAAAGGCAGTTCGTTCGGCATGGACTACAACAGTCTGGTAAAAGTCGACGGCGAAACGGTTTTCCTCGGCTATAAAGCCACTTCGGGTAGCGCCAAGGTAGTGGGGCTGTTCAAGGCCGGCCAAGCGGTCGACGCGTTGAATGCAGGCGAGGAGGGCGTGGTTGTTCTTGATCAGACCCCGTTCTACGCCGAATCCGGTGGTCAGATTGGTGACTGCGGTTACCTGCAAGCCGGCGACGTGCGCTTTGATGTGCGTGACACCACTAAAGCGGGTGGTGCGTTCCTGCACCACGGCGTGGTCACCGAAGGCAGCCTGAAAACAGGCGCCAGCATTGAAGCCCACGTTGAAGCAGACGTGCGTCAAGCCACTTCGCTAAACCACTCGGCTACCCACTTGCTGCACGCAGCCTTGCGCCAGGTGCTCGGCGAACACGTGCAGCAGAAAGGCTCGCTGGTGGACAGTCAGCGTCTACGCTTCGACTTCAGCCACTTTGAGGCCATCAAGCCTGAGCAGATCAAAGCGCTGGAAGACATCGTCAACGCCGAAATCCGCAAGAACACCGCAGTCGAAACCGAAGAAACCGATATCGAAACCGCTAAGAACAAAGGCGCCATGGCGCTGTTTGGCGAGAAGTACGGCGACAACGTGCGCGTATTGAGCATGGGCGGCAGTTTCTCGGTGGAACTGTGCGGCGGTATTCACGCCTCGCGCACGGGCGATATCGCCCTGTTCAAAATTACTAGCGAAGGCGGTGTTGCTGCCGGCGTGCGTCGTATCGAAGCCGTCACTGGCGCCGCTGCGCTGGCCTACTTGAATAGCGCCGAAGAGCAGCTGAAAGAAGCGGCGGCGCTGGTCAAAGGCAACCGCGACAATGTGCTGGATAAACTCAGTGGTCTGGTTGAACGCAACCGCCAACTGGAAAAAGAACTGGAGCAACTCAAAGCCAAGGCCGCTAGCGCCGCAGGTGATGACCTCTCGGGTTCGGCAGTAGATGTGAAAGGCGTGAAGGTACTCGCCCATCGTCTGGATGGCTTGGACGGCAAGGCGCTGTTGGCGCTGGTCGACCAGTTGAAGAACAAGCTCGGCCGCGCAGTGATCCTGCTTGGCGGGGTGAGCGATGACAAAGTTGTGCTGGTCGCAGGCGTTACCCAAGACCTGACCGCGCAGCTCAAGGCCGGTGATTTGATGAAGCAGGCCGCGGCAGCGGTCGGCGGTAAGGGCGGCGGTCGCCCGGACATGGCTCAGGGTGGCGGCGTTGATGCTGGCGCTCTGGACGCCGCGCTGGCGCTGACCGTGCCTTACGTCGAACAAGGTCTATAACGCTCGCCCCAGATTGCCGCCTGCTGCCCGGCAGGCGTTGGCAACGGGGCGAGGCGACTGATTAATGAGGGGCTGAGGCAGCTGCAAATGGCTTTGATCGTACAGAAGTTTGGGGGCACCTCCGTTGGCACCGTCGAGCGTATCGAGCAGGTGGCCGAGAAGGTCAAGAAATTCCACGAAGCCGGTAATGACCTGGTGATCGTGCTGTCGGCTATGAGCGGTGAAACCAACCGCCTGATCGACTTGGCCAAGCAGATTAGTGATCAACCGGTTCCGCGCGAGCTGGACGTAATGGTCTCCACCGGTGAGCAGGTGACTATTGCTCTGCTGGCGATGGCGTTGATTAAGCGCGGCGTGCCCGCAGTGTCGTACACCGGTAACCAGGTGCGCATCCTTACCGACAGCGCCCACAACAAAGCGCGCATTTTGCAGATCGACGATCAGAAAATTCGCGCCGACCTCAAGGCTGGGCGTGTGGTTGTAGTCGCTGGTTTCCAAGGTGTGGACGAGCAGGGCAATATCACCACGCTAGGCCGTGGCGGCTCCGACACAACCGGCGTTGCCCTGGCGGCAGCGTTGAAAGCTGAAGAGTGCCAGATTTATACCGACGTCGATGGCGTTTACACCACCGACCCGCGCGTTGTTCCCCAGGCCCGTCGTCTGGACAAGATTACCTTTGAAGAAATGCTGGAAATGGCCAGCCTGGGCTCAAAGGTGCTGCAGATTCGTTCGGTGGAATTCGCCGGCAAATACAACGTCCCGCTGCGCGTGCTGCACAGCTTCCAAGAGGGTCCGGGCACCCTTATTACTATTGATGAAGAGGAATCCATGGAACAGCCGATCATCTCCGGCATCGCCTTCAACCG
>CAZIWV010000037.1:0-41511 GCA_964543145.1 uncultured Pseudomonas sp. | reverse complement strand
CAGAAGACCGGCTGGTTCTACGACCACCGCATGAACCGCGCGCGCCTGGCGCCCTATGTCAAAGGCAAGCGTGTGCTCGACCTGTTCAGCTATATCGGCGGCTGGGGCGTGCAAGCCGCCGCGTTTGGCGCCAGCGAAGTGTTCTGCGTCGACGCCTCAGCGTTCGCCCTGGACGGTGTAGAGCGCAACGCCACCCTTAACGGCGTGGCCGAGAAAGTCACCTGCATCGAAGGTGACGTGTTTGCCGCGCTGAAAGAACTGAAGTCCTCGGAAGAGCGTTTTGACGTGGTGGTGTGCGACCCGCCGGCCTTTATCAAACGCAAAAAAGACATGAAAAACGGTGAAGCCGGCTACCGCCGCCTGAACGAAATGGCCATGCGCCTGCTCAGCAAAGACGGCATCTTGGTCAGCGCGTCGTGCTCCATGCACTTGGAAGAGGACAACCTGCAAAACATCCTGCTGCAGAGCGCCCGCCACCTGGACCGCAACATCCTCATGCTCGAACGCGGCGGTCAAGGCCCGGACCACCCGGTGCATATGGCCATTGCCGAAACCCGTTACATCAAGAGCCTGACCTGCCGGTTGCTGCCCAACGCATAACGCAGAGCGCTCGTAGGGTGTGCTGTGCGCACCAAGCGGTTTACGCCGATATCGCACTGGTGCGCACGACGCCCCCTACAGAGCACCTCGCCATCACCGACCGCCAGCCTTTCCTCGGCGGGCGCGTGGGGCGTAGAATCGGCCCATTCCTCGCCACCCATCCCCGGCGGGCTTTTGGGCCCCGGCCGTACGAACGGTAACCCCGCTTCGAATACGACCCACACCGACCGCACGGCCAACTGCCGTCGTCTCCGGTAGATCAGCGCTCAAGCACCTATCAACAGACACCTGATTAGCCGCAGGAAACCGTCATGCCTGATTACCGTTCAAAAACCTCCACCCACGGCCGCAACATGGCCGGCGCTCGCGCTCTGTGGCGCGCCACCGGGATGAAGGACGAAGACTTTAAAAAGCCGATCATTGCCATCGCCAACTCTTTCACCCAGTTCGTGCCTGGCCATGTGCACTTGAAAGACCTCGGCCAACTGGTTGCCCGCGAAATCGAACGCGCCGGCGGCGTGGCCAAAGAATTCAACACCATCGCCGTCGATGACGGCATCGCCATGGGCCACGACGGCATGCTCTATTCGCTGCCAAGCCGCGAGATCATTGCCGACTCCGTGGAGTACATGGTCAACGCCCACTGCGCCGACGCCATTGTCTGTATCTCCAACTGCGACAAGATCACCCCCGGTATGCTGATGGCTGCCTTGCGCCTGAATATTCCGGTGATCTTTGTTTCCGGCGGTCCAATGGAAGCCGGCAAAACCAAGCTGGCTAGCCATGGCCTGGACCTGGTTGATGCCATGGTGATTGCCGCCGACTCCAGCGCCTCGGACGAAAAAGTCGCCGAGTACGAGCGCAGCGCCTGCCCTACCTGCGGTTCGTGCTCCGGCATGTTTACCGCCAACTCGATGAACTGCCTGACCGAAGCCCTGGGCCTGGCCCTGCCGGGCAACGGTTCGACCCTGGCCACCCACAGCGACCGCGAACAGCTGTTCCTGCAAGCCGGCCGCACCGTTGTCGAGCTGTGCAAGCGCTACTACGGCGAGGGTGACGAGTCGGTATTGCCGCGCAATATCGCCAACTTCAAAGCCTTCGAAAACGCCATGATGCTCGACATCGCCATGGGCGGTTCGACCAACACCATCCTGCACTTGCTGGCTGCCGCTCAAGAAGCCGAAATCGATTTCGACCTGCGCGATATCGACCGTCTTTCCCGCGTGGTGCCGCAGCTGTGCAAAGTGGCGCCGAATATTCAGAAGTACCACATGGAAGACGTGCACCGTGCCGGTGGCATCTTCAGCATTCTTGGTTCGCTGGCCCGCGGCGGCCTGCTGCACACCGACCTGCCGACCGTGCACAGCAAGTCCATGGCCGAAGCTATCGCCAAGTGGGATATCACCCAGACTAACGACGAAGCCGTGCACCACTTCTTCAAAGCCGGCCCGGCGGGCATTCCGACTCAGACTGCGTTCAGCCAGTCGACCCGTTGGGACACCCTGGATGACGACCGTGAAAACGGCTGCATCCGTAGCGTCGAACACGCCTATTCGAAAGAAGGCGGCCTGGCCGTGCTGTACGGCAACATCGCCTTGGACGGCTGCGTGGTGAAAACCGCCGGCGTCGATGAGTCGATCCATGTGTTTGAAGGCAACGCCAAGATCTTTGAAAGCCAGGACAGCGCCGTGCGCGGCATCCTTGCTGATGAAGTGAAGGAAGGCGACATCGTCATCATCCGCTACGAAGGCCCCAAAGGCGGCCCGGGTATGCAGGAAATGCTCTACCCGACCTCGTACCTGAAATCCAAAGGCCTGGGCAAAGCCTGCGCCCTGCTCACCGACGGCCGTTTCTCCGGCGGCACTTCGGGCCTGTCCATCGGCCACGCCTCGCCGGAAGCGGCAGCGGGCGGGGCTATTGGCTTGGTGCGCGACGGCGATAAAGTGCTGATCGACATTCCTAACCGCAGCATTAATTTGCTGGTGAGCGATGAAGAAATTGCCCATCGCCGTCATGAGCAAGATAAGAAGGGTTGGAAGCCGGTCGAGAAGCGGCCGCGTAAAGTGACCACCGCGCTGAAGGCGTATGCATTGTTGGCGACCAGTGCTGATAAAGGTGCTGTACGTAACAAGGCCATGCTCGACGGGCTGTGATCGCTGTTGGTGAAATGTAAAAAGCCCCGCCTAGTGCGGGGCTTTTTTGTCGGCGGAGGAAGATCAACGGCCCCTCTCCCCTAGCCCCTCTCCCGAAAGCGGTAGAGGGGAATCTAATCGCGGCGTGGTCGGCCCCCTCGCCCGCTCGCGGGAGAGGGCTGGGGAGAGGGGCTCTTCTACGCAGTTACTGAATCTCTTCAGGCTTGACCACCACCCAATTCTTATCCGCCGTCACCGGCAAGCCTTCCTTGGCTTGCGCCGCCGCATGCTTGGCCATCATGGCGTTGATCTGGCCCATGTATTTGTCTTTGCGGTTGATCCACAGGTGAATGCCGCCTTTGGCCACGTCGACGCTATGGAACAGCATGTAGCCGTCACTGCTCGGGGTATCGCCGCCGACCAGCACCGGTTTTTTCCATTCATCGATATAGGTCAGGATCGCCGCTTGCTTGCCGGCCATCCAGGTCGCTGGGGTCCATAGATACGGAGTTACTTCCAGGCCCATATTGGCCTTGGCATCGTAGCTGCCGGCGGTGATTTGCTTGCGCGCGGTTGTCAGTGCACCGGTCTTGGGGTCTTTAAGCAGCAGGCTGACGCCAATGACGTTTTCCGGTTTGACGTTGTAGCCGTACTTGGGGTCCGAGGCGACCATACGTACCAGCTCTTCTGAGGCGGCGGTCATCACGTACACCTCAATGCCGTTTTCCATCAACTTGTTGTACAGCTCGGCCTGGCCGGTAAATACCTTGGGCGGCTGCACCTCGATGGTCTTGACCACATCGCCTTCAAAGTAGGTGCTCGGCACCGGCTTTCCGGAGGCCATCAGCTCGTCGACATAGCCTTTTAGCTCGTTGAGGGTAAAACCGGAAAACACCTGCGCCACCCAGGGGTAGCACACCATGTCGTCGATTTCACACAGGCGGTAGTAGTAGCTGAACAGGCTTTCCTTGTGCTCGGCGGTGTCTTTGAAGGGCATCAGTTTTAGCGACGGGTCGAGCGTGTCGCGGGTCAGCACGCCCTTGTTTTCCATAAACGGCAGCAGGGACTCTTCGAGATCGTAGCGGTAGCTGGTGTTGTCCATATCGAAGACCGCGAAGTTGCCCTTATTGGCATTCGCCGCAATCATGGCGTCCAGTTGCTTGGCCGCGTCTGCTGGCCAGTGTTTAAGTTCGGTGGCGGCAGCGGCATGGCCAGCCAAGCCAAGGGCAAATGCAGCGGCAAATAGCGACGACGCGAGCTTCATGGTGGGTCTCCCTGAGTGAAACCCCGACGCTAGCAAATGACCGTGACAAGCTTGCTCCGACAACGACAGTGCAATTGCCGAGGACGTCATGCACTGTCGTGAAAGCGCCATGGAAAACCGCGAAAAACGACCCTTTAGCCAATAAGCTTTTCCATTTCAACCGTTTAACTCGGGAGCCCCTGCCCATGAAAATCGGCCTGATTTCCGACACCCACGGCTTGCTGCGCCCCGAGGCGCTGGCCGCGCTCGAAGGCTGCGACCGCATCGTGCATGCCGGTGATATCGGCAAACCGGAAATTCTCCAGGCTCTGCACGACCTCGCACCGCTGACGGTGGTGCGCGGCAATAACGACGAAGACGACAGCTGGGCCAGCAGCGTACCCACCCATGCCGTGCTGCGCATCGACGGCATCGGCATTTACGTGGTGCATGAAATGGCCGATGTGCCCGAGCAACTGCCGGCCGGTATCGATGTGGTGGTGACCGGACACTCCCATAAGCCGCTGCAAAAGCAGGTGCATGGCGTGCTGTATATCAACCCCGGGAGTGCCGGGCCGCGGCGGTTTAAATTGCCGATCAGTGTGGGTTTTTTGGAGATCGCAGAGGGGCAGATAACCGGAACGCTGCGAGAGCTATTGGTCTAGCCTTCGCGGGAAGGCCGGTGGTTAACTCACACCGGTATAACGATCCGAGCGATGGTTAATGGCCAACACCAGGTTCAACGCCAACGCACCCAGAATCGACAACCCCACTTTCTCTGGCGCAATCACAAACACAGACGCCAGCACGATGAGCAAATCCACGCCCATCTGCACCCACCCGGCGCGCACGCCAAAACGCTCTTGCAGAAACAACGCAAGAATATTTACCCCACCCAAACTCGCGCGGTGGCGGAACAGCATCAGCAGGCCCAAGCCCATCGCCAAGCCACCAAACACTGAGGCATATAGCGGGCTCAAGTGGTTAAACGACACCCAGGTGGGCGTCAGCTCGGCCAACACCGACACCAGCGCCACCGCGCAGCCGGTGCGCAGGGTAAAACTCCAGCCCATGCGCCAAATGCCAAGCAGGTAAAACGGCAGATTAAGCAGAAAAAACATCAAACCAAACGGCACGCCGGCCTGGTACTTGAGCAGAAACGCCAAGCCGACCATGCCCCCGGTCAACAAGCCGGCATGGGCGTAGAAGGCAATACCCAAGGCCACCATGGCGGTGCCGGAGATCATGGCCAGGCCGTCTTCCCACAGTGGGTGGCGAACAAAGAGCGGCGCGACGGTTTCCGCCGCTAGGACGTCCGGGGTGTTGTCTTGCATGGGGCTACCTCGAAAAAGCAAAAACAGCACGCCGCCTAGAGAGGCGGCGTGTTTAGCGTAGTCAGCTGTTGCAGCGTGCGGGGTTAACGCTTGTCCCAGACTTCAAAGCTGTAGGCCGGGGTATCGGCCACCGCGTCGTGCTCAATGCTGGAGGCCAGGTGCCAAGCGGCTTCATCAAAGGCGGGAAACCAGGCATCGCCTTCCGGGCTCAAGGCCACGCGGGTCAGGTACAAACGCTGCGCCAGGGCCAGGCCTTGCTCGTAGAGCTGAGCACCGCCGATCAGCATCAGTTCGTCAGCATCCTCGGCCCGCGCCCATTCTTCGGCGCGCACCAGCGCCGCTTCAAGCGAGGGGAACACTTCGGCGCCTTCCAGGGTGAGGGCGGCTTGGCGGCTGACCACCAGATTGAGTCGCCCCGGCAATGGCCGGCCCAGGGAGTCCCAGGTTTTGCGGCCCATGATAATCGGCTTGCCGAGGGTCATGGCCTTGAAGTGCTTGAGGTCGGCCGGCAGATGCCAGGGCAATTGATTGTCGCGGCCAATCACGCGGTTGTCGGCGAGGGCGGCGATCAGGCAAAGAGGTAGGGTCGTATTCATGGCGGCGAGGATAACGGCAAGGGCGTTGGAAAAAAAGCAAACGGATGATCGGCTGCGCTTGAGCGGTTATCCTCCCCCCTGCTGCACCTCTTTTTCCGCCATGAGTTGCTGATGAGCCAAACGCACACGCCTCCCCTTTCCCCCCTGCAACGTTTGTGGCTGACCGAAGCCGTGCGCCTGCGTGAAGAGCAGGCCGGCCCGCTGGAAGACCGCGAGGCCAATCGCCTGGCGGCGGCCGCTGGCGGTGATCTGGCCAGCCGCATCGAAACCCGCGCGCTGTGGTTGGCGCAACGTGACGGCATGCTTACCGCCCTGCTGCATTGGCACCAGGGCGCTCGCTTGGCGCTGTGGTTATTGATGGCGCTGGCCGTACTGAGCGGCGCCGGGCTGGGGCTGGCGGCATTGGGCGACGGACAGCGGCCGGTGAACGTGTTCTGGGCATTGGGCAGTTTGCTTGGCCTGCATCTGGTAATGCTGGCCGGCTGGGCGCTTGGCCTGGTTTTGGCTGGCGACGGCCACGCCACCTTGGGCCGCTTATGGTTATGGCTTAGCGAAAAATTCGCCCGAGATGTCCAGGCGGCACAACTGGCGCCGGCCCTACTCATCCTCTTGCAGCGCCAGCGTTTAAATCGCTGGGCACTGGGCATGTTGGTGCATGGCTTGTGGGTGCTGGCCTTGCTAAGTGCCTTGGGCAGCCTGTTGGCGCTACTGGCCACGCGCCGTTATGGCTTTGTTTGGGAAACCACCCTGCTTGGCAGCGACACCTTTGTCACCCTCACGCAAACGCTCGGCGCCCTGCCGCAGTTACTGGGCTTTAGCACGCCGACAGTCGAGCTGATTCGCGCCAGTGGCGCTGATGCGGTAGCGGAAGAAAGCGCGCGTCAGGCCTGGGCAGTTTGGTTGCTGGGAATGTTGCTGACCTATGGCGTATTACCGCGCGCATTGCTCGCCGCATTCTGCGCCTGGCGGTGGCGCCGAGGGCGCGCGGCATTGCGCCTGGACCTCAACCTGCCCGGCTACAGCCTGCTGCGTGAACGCCTGCAACCCAGTAGCGAGCGGCTAGGGGTAACCGACGCAGCGCCGGAACTGTCGGCTACCGTGCAGGCAGCGAATGCCGCTGTAGAGAGCGAAGGCGCAGTATTGGTGGCCATCGAATTGGACCCACAGCGGCCGTGGCCGCCAGCACTGCCCAAAGGCGTCGCCGATGCCGGGGTGATTGATAGCCGCGAGCAGCGTCAGCATTTGTTGGACCAGCTCAGCCGCTTTCCGCCGGCGCGTTTAGCCATTGCCTGCGACCCACGTCGCTCGCCAGATCGCGGCACCTTGGCGTTGCTCGCGGAGTTGGCGCGCAGTGCGGGGCAAACGCGGGTTTGGTTATTGGCGGCGCAGCCGGGGGAGGCGCTGGACAGTCAGCGCTTGGGGGATTGGCGTGGGGCGTTGGATGGCCTGGGCTTGCAGTGGCGGCAAGGGGCGCCGTTGGCGTGGTTGGAGACCGGGCATGAGTAACCTTCGCTGGCCCCAACCCTCTCCCCCCGCCCTCTCCCGCAAGCGGGCGAGGGGGCCTGACCGCGTAGGTCGTTCGTTCCCCTCGCCCGCTTGCGGGAGAGGGGCTAGGGGAGAGGGCCGGCATTTACTCGGTCGAGAGGACTATCCATGACCCAGGCCCTAAAACTCGCCGTAGTCGGCCACACCAACGTTGGCAAAACCTCGCTCCTGCGCACCCTCACCCGCGATGTTGATTTCGGCGAAGTCTCCCATCGCCCCAGCACCACCCGCCATGTCGAAGGCGCACGGTTATCCGTCGATGGCCAAGCCCTGCTGGAGCTGTACGACACCCCGGGCCTGGAAGATGCCATCGCCCTGCTCGATTACCTGGAACGCCTCGACCGTCCCGGCGAACGCTTGGATGGCCCCGCCCGCGCCGCACGTTTTCTTGAAGGTAGCGAGGCGCGCCAGCGTTTTGAACAAGAAGCCAAGGTGCTGCGCCAACTGCTCGCGTCTGACGCCGGCCTGTATGTAATAGATGCCCGCGAACCAGTCTTGGCCAAATACCGCGATGAACTCGCCGTGCTCGGCAGCTGCGGCAAACCGCTGTTGCCGGTGCTCAACTTCGTAACCAGCGCCCAGCAGCGTGAAGGCGAATGGCGCGAAGCATTGGCGCGCTTGGGCCTGCATGCGCTGGTGCGATTCGATACGGTGGCACCGCCGCTGGATGGCGAGCGGCGCTTGTATGAAAGCCTGGCCCTGCTGCTGGAAAAGTCGCGGCCGCAGTTGGAACGCCTGATCGCCGACCATGAAGCCCAAGCCCAGGCTCGGCATGCCGCTGGCGTGCGCCTGATTGCTGAATTGCTGATTGATTGCGCGGCCTGCCGGCGCAGTGTCGGCACTGACGAGCAGGCGCAGGTTCAAGCCCTGCACCAGAGCATCCGCCAACGCGAGCAGGCCTGTGTGCAGGCGCTGTTGCGGCTGTATGCCTTCCGCCAGGAAGATGCTCGCGCCGCCGACTTGCCCCTGCTGAACGGCCGCTGGGGTGACGACCTGTTTAACCCGGAAACCCTCAAGCAGTTGGGCGTGCAGGTAGGCGGCGGCATGGCCGCCGGCGCGGCAGCCGGTGCAGGTATCGACTTGATGGTGGGCGGTTTGACCTTAGGCGCAGCGACCTTGCTCGGCGCGTTGGCCGGTGGTGGCGTGCAGACCGCGCGCAACTATGGTGAGCGGCTGCTGGGCAAACTCAAGGGCAATCGTGAACTGAGCGTCGACGATAACGTGCTGCGCGTGCTCGCCGTACGCCAACGCCAATTGCTAGAGGCGCTGAGCGCGCGCGGACATGCGGCAACTGCAGCCATTGAAGTAGGTGTGGGTAAAGAAGCGGGCTGGGCGAAGCTACCCGCGGTATTGCGCCAAGCCCGAGCGCATCCGCGCTGGTCATCGCTCAACCCACAGGCACGGCTGCAGCAGGCCGAGCGGCAAGAAGCGCTGCAACGGTTAACGGCTGAATTGCAGGGCTAACGCCTTTGATCAGGTAGGGTGTGCTGCGACTAAACGGCAACATCCACCTGATTACGGCCGCCGCGCTTGGCACGGTAAAGCGCCTGGTCGGCACGCTCGAAAACCTCGTCGCCTTTCTCGCCTTCAGCAAAGGCCGTTAGGCCAGCAGACACGGTGATGGTTACGCGCTCACCTTTAAAGTGAAAGGGGCAGGCCTCGATAGCCGTGCGCAAGGTTTCCATCAGTTGCTGGCCGCCAGCAATGGGCGTGGCTGGTATCAGCAGCACAAACTCTTCGCCGCCAAAGCGCGCCATAAAGTCGGTTTTGCGCAGGCGGTTATTGAGCTCGCTGGCGATGATCTTCAGCACCTTGTCGCCTGCCAGGTGGCCGTAGTTGTCGTTGATGCGTTTGAAGTGGTCGATGTCCAACACAGCCAGCAGCAGGTCGCCGCCGTAACGCTGCCAGCGCGCCACTTCCAGTTCCAAACGCTCGGCCCAGGCGGCGCGGTTGGGCAGCCCGGTCAGCGGGTCGGTAAGCGCCTTTTGCCGCTGCTCTTCAAGGTGATCACGAAAGCCCTTGGCTTCCTGCTCCATGCTCGCCACTCGCTCGACCAGGGTTTGCAGGCGGCCGGCGACTTCCTGGTCGCGCTCATCACGCTGGGACTGGTACTGGGACATGGTGCTAAGCAAGCCGTCCAGGCGGTTTTCCACCAGGTTTTTCAGGCTGCTGAGGTCCGTGGCTTCCTGCACGCTGCTGTGCAGGCCATCGACCTGTTGGCGTAGCTCACTGTCGAGCTCGCGGGCAGCGGCCATCGACTCGCTGTAGCCCTGATGGGCGTCCTGCAAGCCACCTTGGAAACTGGCCAGGCGCTGGTTGAGTTGCGCCAGATAACCTTCAAACTCGCGCTGGCCCAGGTCCGCGACAGCCAGCATTAATACAGCGAAATCATCGAGCACCGGCACTAATTCATACAGGTTCAACCCGGCCTGGATGCGTACTTTCAACGACTCCGCCTGGGGCTTGTGGTGCTCGGGCACTGGCAAGTCGTCAAGCAGGCCTAACAGCGTGGCTTCAACATGGGCGGCAATGGCGCTATAGCCCGCTTCCGGGGGTGGCGGAATGGCGAAGTCAGGATCCGCCAGTTCCTGCTCCTCGGTGGCATGAATGGTCGCCGATACGGTGGCGCCGTCGGTCAGCAGAGAGGCCGCGAGCGGCAGGCTATCGAGGGTCGATAAGGATGACGGGCGCGATGCCACGCGAGCGGCGGCCTGGGCTTCGTTGATAGCAACGGCGGCGGCTTCGCGGCTGGAGGCTGGCGCCGCAGCTGGCACGGACACAGCCTCGGGTAGCGCAGCAACAACGGGCGCCGGCACAGGAACTGCGGCCGGCGAAGGCGTGACTACCGCTGCGGCGGGCTCAGCGGCGGGTACGGGGGTAACGGCGGGAACCACCGGGGCTGCTGGAGCAGAAGCCGCTGGCGCTGCCTGAACTGACGGCGTCGGGGCCGAAGCAAGCGCTGCTGGCTGCGCTGCTTGCGCCTCAGCTGCGGCGGCCGGGGCTTCGCTAGAGTCGTCGCCATCACGGCCGCCGAACAGGCGTTGCAACAAACCGGGGCGCGCCGCTTCCGGAGCCTCCAGCACAGCCAGTGCCTGGCGTTGCAAATCGCTAAGTTCTGACAACAGCGCCGGCAGTTCACGCACCTGGCCGGCACGATGTTCCACTTGCTTGGTAAATTTCTTCAGCGGTTTGCGTACTTCGCTGGGTAATTCCAACTTCAACAGTTGGCTAACCAGCCCGCCGAGGGCGCCCGTGACCTGAGCGGCACGCTCCACCCGGCGCTGCTCGGAATCGAGTACGGCTTTTTCCAAGCGCGGAATCAGGGCGGAAAGGCCAGCATCCATATCATCGCGACGGACGATTTCGCGCAGCTCAACCATGCATTGGTCGACAGCTTTGTCGGTGCCCTCGGCGGCTAACGAGCTGCGCACCAGGCCACGACGTAACAGGTCGAGGCGCAAATCCCAACGACGTTCGAGTTTTTCCTGATCCTCGAGGCTGCTCAGGTACTTCTCTTTCCAGCGCTGCGCGTCGTTACTCATGTCTGTATTTCCGCGAGGGAAGTGTTGGTTCTATCAGGAGAACTGCACAGGCTATCGGGTAAACGAATTTCCACCGCCACAGGCAGGTGATCGGAAATCGGCTGAGCCAACACGCGCACAGCTTCCAGCGTTAACGTTGGGCTTAACAGAATATGGTCCAGACAACGCTGCGGGCGCCAGCTGGGAAAGGTGGCCTCCACCTGCGGCGCAAGCAAACCCAAGTCACGCAAGGGTGAGTTGAGAAGTAAATCAGAAGCGTGGGTGTTCATGTCGCCCATCAGCACCTGATGGCGATAATCGCCGATCAGTTCACGAATATAGGCCAGTTGCCGCACGCGGGTTTTCGCCCCCAGCGACAGGTGCATCATCACCACCACCAAGGCATCGTCGCCTTCGCCGAAGCGCAGCAAAATCGCGCCACGGCCGGGCGGGCCGGGTAAGGGGTGGTCTTCGATAACCGTTGGCTGCAAGCGGCTCAACACGCCGTTGCTGTGCTGGGCCAGCCGCCCGAGGTTGCGGTTGAGCTGCTGGTACCAGTAAGGAAAGCTGCCCAGTTGGGCAAGGTGTTCAACTTGGTTGATATAGCCCGAGCGATGACTGCCACCGTCGGCTTCTTGCAGGGCGACCAGATCGTAATCCCCCAACAACGCACCAATGCGTTGCAGATTGGAGGAGCGAGCTTGGTGCGGCAAGAGGTGCTGCCAACCACGGGTGAGGTAGTGCCGATAGCTTTCGGTGCTATTGCCGACCTGAATATTGAAACTGAGCAGACGCAAACGGCCATCTGCCGGCAGGGCGCCGGAGTCGCCGCACTGTGAATTAACCTGCGCATCACGCAGGCCTGCAACACGTGGGGCACCCCAGCGCCTGAGCATGGCGGCTTACTTCGCTGCGCGTTCTTTGGCGATCAGTTGGTCTGCCACTTGCAATGCTTCGTCCGGGCCACCGGCGGAGCCGATGTCGAAGCGGTATTTGCCGTTAACGATCATGGTCGGTACGCCACTGATCTGGTAGGCCATGGCCAGCTTCTTGTCTTTCTCAACCTGGCTCTTCACGCCAAACGAGTTGTAAGCCTTGAGGAACTCGTCTTTGTCGATGCCTTGAGTGGCGAGGAATTCAGCCATTTCGTCTGGCTTAGCCAGTTTCTTGCCTTGCTTCTGGATGGCATCAAAGATGGCCGCGTGAACTTTGTCTTCAACACCCATGGACTCGAGGGTCACGAACAGTTGGCCGTGGGCATCCCACACGCCGCCGAACATGGCGGGGATACGCACGAAGTGCACATCATCAGGCAGCTTCTTGATCCATGGGTTGATGGTGGGCTCAAAGTGGTAGCAATGCGGGCAGCCGTACCAAAACAACTCAACGACTTCGATTTTACCGGGCTTGGAAACCGGAACAGGACTGCTCAGCTCGACATATTGTTTGCCGGCTTCGATCGGCTCTGCAGCAGTGGCGGTTGCAGTCATGCCGATCAAACTCGCGGTGGCGAGGACAGCACTGAAAATCAGGTTACGCATGCTTGACTCCTTGGCGGATAAAACTCGCCTGATAGCGAGCTGGATTTCGACCGGTTGCCCTGCAGCGGGTTCCCGGCTGAGGGCCAATATTGTAAGGGGCGCTGAAACGAAAAAGGGCGGCTCTCGCCACCCTTTTCTGCCCGCCAATGCGTACCGGATATTACCGTGACGCGATTAGTGCAGGCCTTGGATGTAGCTGGATACGGCAGCGATATCCTTGTTGCTCAGCTTAGCTGCAATGCCGCGCATGATCATACTGTCGCCGTCGTTAGTGCGCTCGCCTTCACGGAAGTTGGTCAACTGCTTGGCAATGTAAGTCGCATGCTGGCCACCCAAGTGTGGAAAACCGGCGGCAGCATTACCAGCGCCATCGGGCGAGTGGCAACCGGTGCACGCTGGCATACCGGTTTCCAAATTGCCGCCGCGGAAGATTTCTTCACCGCGCGCCACCAGTTTTGGATCGGCCGCGCCAACGCTCATTTTCTGGCTGGCGAAGTAGGCGGCGATGTCTGCCAGGTCCTGATCGCTCAGGTTGGTCAGAATGCCGGTCATTTCCAAGACCTGACGGTTGCCGGCCTTGATGTCATGCAGTTGCTTGAGCAGGTAGCGCTCGCCTTGGCCAGCCAGTTTCGGGAAGTTCGGCGCAGGGCTGTTGCCGTCGGCACCGTGGCATGCGCCACATACAGCTACTTTGCCTTGACCTGCAGCTGCGTCGCCTGCGGCATGAGCCATACCGGAGATGCCCAGGGTCAACAGCAGACTCACGAGTACTTTGTTCATCAGCTAATCCAATTACGGCTAAAGGGAGAGAATCAACGCGTGGCTTACTTGCTCATCCACTGGATGATGGCTTGGAAGTCTTCGGCGCTACAGTCGGTGCACAAGCCGCGAGGCGGCATGGCGTTAAATCCATCGGTCACATGCTCGACCAACTTATCCATGCCTTGGGCCAAGCGCGGCGACCAAGCGACCGTGTCACCTTTTTTAGGCGCCATCGGTAGTTGTCCATTATGGCAGGCTCCACAGGAACGGTTGAATACCGCTTCCGGGTCCTGGGCTGCATGAGCCATGGTGGACAACAACACAGTAGTGGCTGCAAGCAGCAACAACTTCATCAGATCAACCTCATCAGTGAGGGCCGTTCCGCATTCTAATGCGCGAAATCGGAAAATCCTTATAGCAATTCCTTGCCCTTATTCCGGACAAAGCGCACACAAAATCTGCGGCATTATATACTGGCGTCACTGAAACGGAAGCGACACCGCACGCCGGGCCACTCGCTGGCACCCCCTCACCGGAAAATCTGATGCAAGTTAAAAACCCCATCATCGGTCTGTGCCAACAGGCCGCGTTTATGATCAGCGCTGCAAAAGTGGACCAATGTCCCGACGACCAAGGCTATGAAGTGGCCTTTGCCGGGCGCTCCAACGCGGGTAAATCCAGCGCGCTGAACACCCTGACCCACGCCAGCTTGGCCCGTACGTCAAAGACGCCAGGCCGCACGCAGCTGCTGAACTTCTTCCGTTTGGATGAAGAACGCCGCCTGGTCGACCTGCCTGGCTACGGCTACGCCAAGGTTCCAATTCCGCTGAAACTGCACTGGCAGCGCCACCTTGAGGCCTATCTAGGCAGCCGCGAAAGCCTGAAGGGTTTGATGCTGATGATGGACATCCGCCACCCGCTCACCGAGTTCGACCGGCTGATGCTCGACTGGTCTGCAGCCAGCGAAATGCCTATGCATATCCTGCTAACCAAGGCCGACAAACTGGCCTACGGCGCCGCCAAAAACGCGTTGCTCAAAGTGCAGCAAGACCTGCGTAAAGGCTGGGGTGATGGGGTAACTATTCAGCTGTTTTCGGCGCCTAAGCGTATGGGCATCGAAGAGGCGCAAGCCGTGCTGGCGCGCTGGATGGAGCTGGAAGACACAGTGCCTGCTGAGTAAATTGCAGGCAAAAAAAACCCCGAGCTTCGTATGGGGAGGGAGAGGCTCGGGGTTTAAGGGTCTGAACCGCTAGGGCGGGGCTCAGATATCTGCCAACACTTAACACAACATAGGAGCACCGAAGGGCTTCATCAGCCATTCAGTAACTCTGACCGCCCTGATTTAGCGAAAGTTCAAAACTGGCCTAAAACCGGTTAGCAATAAAAAAACTCCCCCTAATTCCATCTGCTTCCTACTAATACGCACACGCCGCGACGTTATGCCGCAGCGAAAACCTGAGCTTTAGTGGGCTTCATCCCAGTTTGAACCGATGCCGACTTCTACTAGTAATGGAACGTCGAGGTCGGCAGCTTCACTCATGCGCTGACGGATTTCGGCGCTGACGGTTTCCAGCAAATCTTCACGCACTTCCAGCACCAATTCATCGTGTACCTGCAGGATGACTTTGGCATCCAGGCCGGATTCGCTCAGCCAGTTATCCACCTTCACCATCGCCCGCTTAATGATGTCCGCTGCCGTGCCCTGCATCGGCGCGTTGATCGCCGTTCGTTCGGCGCCTTTGCGCAGGCCGGCGTTTTTTGAGTGAATTTCCGGCAGGTACAAGCGCCGACCAAACAGGGTCTCAACATACCCCTGCTCGCTCGCCTGCTCGCGGGTGCGCTCCATATACGTCAGCACGCCTGGGTAACGGGCAAAGTAGCGGTCGATATAGGCCTGCGACTCTTTGCGGTCGACACCGATTTGCTTGGCTAAGCCAAAAGCGCTCATGCCATAGATCAGACCAAAGTTGATCGCCTTAGCTTTGCGGCGCATGTCGGTGGTGACTTGCTCCAACTCGACGCCAAAAACCTCTGCCGCCGTCGCCCGGTGCACGTCGAGGTTATTACGGAAGGCATGCAACAAACCTTCGTCCTGGGCCAGGTGCGCCATAATGCGCAACTCGATTTGCGAGTAGTCGGCGGCCAGTAACTTGTAGCCCGGCGGTGCGATAAAAGCCTGGCGAATACGGCGGCCTTCGGCGCTACGAATCGGAATGTTTTGCAGGTTTGGGTCGGTGGAGGACAAACGCCCGGTGGCCGTCACCGCCTGGTGATAGGAGGTGTGGATACGCCCGGTGCGCAGGTTGATCTGCTCGGGCAATCGGTCGGTGTAGGTGCTTTTCAGCTTGCTCATCGTGCGGTATTGCATCAGCACTTTAGGCAGCGGGTAGTCCTGCTCAGCCAGTTCAGCAAGAACAGCTTCGGCGGTCGAGGCCTGGCCTTTGGCAGTTTTGCTCAGCACCGGCAAGCCGAGCTTTTCATAGAGGATTACGCCCAGTTGCTTGGGCGAGCCGAGGTTGAACTCCTCACCGGCAATGGCAAACGCCTCACGCTCAAGCTGAACCATTTTTTCGCCCAGCTCATTGCTTTGAATGCCCAGCAAGTTGGCATCGACCAACGCGCCCTGGCGTTCAATACGCGCCAATACCGGCACCAGCGGCATTTCGATTTCGCTCAAGACCTTGGCCAGGCCCGGCACTGCCTGCAACTTGGGCCAGAGGGTCTGATGCAAGCGCAGGGTGATATCGGCATCCTCGGCCGCATAAGGCCCGGCTTGCTCCAAGGCAATTTGATCGAACGTCAGCTGCTTGGCGCCTTTGCCAGCAATCTCTTCAAACGAGATAGTGGTGTGGTCGAGGTACTTGAGCGCCAGCGCATCCATGTTGTGCCGCGTGGCCACGGAGTCGAGCACGTAGGATTCGAGCATGCTGTCGAACGCCAGGCCGCGCACCTGAATGCCATTTTGCAGGTCACCGCCGATGGCGCAGTTGGCCAGAATATTGATGTCGTACTTGGCGTGTTGGCCGACCTTGGCTTTGCTTGCGTCTTCAAAAATCGGTTTGAGCGCCAGCAGTACCGTGTCGCGGTCCAATTGCGCCGGCACGCCCATATACGAGTGGGTCAGCGGAATATAAGCCGCTTCATTGGCCTGAACGGCGAGGGAAATACCCACCAGTTGCGCTTGCTGGGCGTCGAGACCGGTGGTTTCGGTATCAAAGGCGAACAGCTCGGCCTTGTGCAGTTTTTCCAGCCAGACGGCGAAGCGTTCGGCATCGAGCACGGTTTCGTAGTTAACGTCGGCTGCCAGCGCCGGCGCGGCCTCTTCGACTGAATCAACGGCAGCAGCAGGCGCTGCCGGCTCATCAAACAAACCGCCGGAGCGGATGGCGGCGATATTGGCCGCTTTGATATCGCGCGCCAGCTCATCCAGCCCGGTTTTGAATTCCAGCAACGTGTACAGCTCGGCTAGCGCCGTACGGTCCTGAGCGCCGGGGTGCAGGCTTTCAATCTGGATATCCAGCGGCACGTCGAGCTTGATGGTTGCCAATTGGTAGGAGAGGAACGCCATCTCCTTATGCTCAAGCAGTTTGGCCGGCAGCGCTTTAGCGCCGCGAATCGGCAACTCGGGCACTTTGTCGAGGTTGGCGTATAGCACATCAAGGCCACCGCCGACGCCCACCAACAGCCCTACAGCGGTCTTTTCGCCGACGCCGGGCACGCCGGGAATGTTGTCGACCTTGTCGCCCATCAGCGCCAGGTAGTCGATGATCAACTCAGGACCGACGCCGAATTTCTCTTTTACGCCATCAATGTCGTAGACGCTTCCGGACATGGTGTTGACCAGCGTAACGTGCGGGCAAACCAGCTGGGCCATGTCTTTGTCGCCGGTAGAAATCACCACGTCGCGGCCTTCGGCAGCGCATTGCCGGGCCAGGGTGCCGATCACGTCGTCTGCCTCAACGCCTTCCACGCACAGCAGCGGGTAGCCGAGGGCGCGCACGCTGGCGTGCAGAGGTTCAATTTGCACACGCAGATCGTCCGGCATCGATGGGCGATTGGCCTTGTAGTCGGCAAACAGCTCATCGCGAAAGGTTCCGCCTTTGGCGTCGAACACCACGGCGAACGGGCTATCCGGGTACTGCTTGCGCAGGCTTTTAAGCATGTTCAACACGCCTTTTACCGCGCCGGTCGGCAGGCCTTTGGACGTAGTCAAAGGCGGCAGGGCGTGGAAAGCGCGGTAAAGGTAGGACGAACCGTCCACCAGGACGAGAGGAGTCTGAGACATGCGCGGAATCAACCTTTAGGACGGGCCGTGTTGTACGGACAGCGAAAAATGTAGCGAGCAACGATAGCAAGGTGCAACGGCTGCGGCATAAAAGCCCGCGCCGCAGCGACCCGAGCGGCGCTAGAATGGCGGCATCGTCGACGACAGAGGGGCAAGGTTACCATGCGCACACTTTCCAGCTTATTGCTCACAGGCTTGCTGGCTGTTGGCTCGCTTAACGTTTATGCCGCAGACGAGCCCGTAACGGGCGATCCGGACGTCACCATTCGCCAGGACGGCGACAAAACCATTCAGGAATACCGTCAGAACGGCTTCCTGTACGCCATCAAGGTCACGCCAAAGGGCGGCAAGCCGTACTTTCTGGTACGTGCCGATGGCAGCGATGGCAATTTCATTCGCTCTGACAACCCAGACATGCTGATTCCCGCTTGGGAAATCTTCAAATGGTAAGCGGCGCGCTTTCCCTAGCCCTTTATAGGTAGTTGGCAGGTTTTCGATGTCGGTATTCACCCCCCTCACCCGCCCCGAGCTGGAAGTATTCCTCGCGCCCTATGGCCTTGGCCGTTTGCGCGATTTTCAGGGCATCAGTGCCGGCAGTGAAAACAGCAATTTTTTCATTAGCCTGGAACAGGGCGAGTTTGTCCTGACCCTGGTGGAACGCGGTCCGATTCAAGACCTGCCGTTTTTTATCGAGCTACTGGATGTTCTGCACGACGCAGGCCTGCCGGTGCCTTATGCCTTGCGTACTACAGAGGGCGAGGCGTTGCGTAGCCTTGCTGGCAAACCGGCGCTGCTGCAACCACGATTGGCGGGCAAGCACGTGACCCAGGCCAATGCGCACCATTGCAGCGAGGTGGGTACGCTGCTCGGGCAGCTGCATGTGGCCACCCGCGAGCATGTGCTGGAACGCAAAACTGATCGTGGGCTGGATTGGATGCTGCGCGAAGGTGCGGTATCCGCTACCAAGCTGGAACTGGAAAACCAGCAATTGCTCAACGCCGCGCTGGCGGAAATTCAGGCCGAGTATGCGCACATTCTTGCCCTGCCACGCGCCAATCTGCATGCCGATCTATTCCGTGATAACGCCTTGTTTGACGGCCCGCACCTGGCCGGCCTGATCGACTTTTACAACGCCTGCTCCGGCCCGATGCTGTATGACGTGGCCATTGCCGTTAACGACTGGTGCTCTAGCGAAGATGGCGTGCTGGATGCGCCACGGGCCCGGGCGTTGCTGGGCGCCTATGCGGCACTGCGCCCCTTTACGCCGACCGAAGCGCAGCTGTGGCCGGTGATGCTGCGCGTGGCGTGCGTGCGTTTCTGGATTTCGCGCTTGATTGCGGCGGAATCTTTCGCCGGGCAGGACGTACTTATCCACAACCCGGAAGAGTTCCAGCGCCGCTTAGCGCAGCGCCAACACGTGCATTTGCCCCTGCCCTTCGCCCTGTAATCAGAGCGCTTCCAGACAGCCGGCCAAGTCATTGCCCAGGGTTTCCAGCAGTTGCTCGTAACCCTGGGCAGTTACCGGAATGTCCTTCCCACCCAAGGCATCCAACTCGGCCAAGCGCACCGGCAGTCCGTCGCTCAAGGTAGTAATTAGCCGAGGCCGCAAGGGCGGTTCGCTGAACACGCAAGTCGGCCCCGCCTGCTGCAAGCGCTCGCGCATCGCCGCCACATGCTGGGCACCGGGCTGCACTTCATTGGCAATGCTGAACACGCCAGCGTGCTCCAGGCCATAGGCCGACTCGAAATAATCAAAGGCTTCGTGGAAAACGAAGTACGGCTTGCCGACTACACCCGCCATTCGTTGTTTAAGACGACCATCAAGGGCGGTCAAACGCTCGCTGAACGCACGCAGATTACTTTTATAGCGCTCGGCATTGCTGGGGTCAGCGGCAACCAAGTCGGCGGCCATGCGTTCGGCAATTACCCGCGCATTGGCGGGCAATAACCACAGGTGTGCATCCAAACTGCCGGGCTGGTGATCATGATCGTGCTCATCGCCATCGGCGTGTGCTTCACCTTCGCCGAAGTGACGCAAGCTCAACCCCGGCAGCGTTTGTACGGCTACGCTGGGCAAGCTGCGGCTTTTCAGGACGCGGGGAAGAAAACTCTCCATGTCCGGGCCAATCCAGTACAGCAACTCAACCTCAGTCACCCGACGCACATCAGACGGCCGCAGCGCGTAGTTATGCGGCGACGCACCCGGCGGCAACAGCACCTCTGGCGAGCCAACACCGTCTTGCACAGCGGCAGCAATCAGCTGCAACGGCTTGATACTGGTCAGAACGCGAACGTCCGCCGCAGCAGACGCAGAAAAAAACAGCAGAAAGACCACAAGAAAACGCGACACAGGAACACACTCGCCGAGAAAAGGGTTATAGAATAACGTCTCTTTCACCAGCCGTCGCCCCGCCCATGATCTTTACACCCCTGGCTTCACGCCCGCACGATCACTCCCACTGCGTGCATAACGCGCTTTCCGAAGCGGACGTCATTTGCGAGCGCGCCGGTTTGCGCCTGACCGCACTGCGCCGTCGCGTGCTGGAACTGGTCTGGCAAAGCCACAAGCCATTGGGCGCTTACGACATTCTTGGCGTGCTGACCGAACAGGACGGCCGTCGCGCTGCGCCGCCAACCGTGTACCGCGCATTGGATTTCCTGCTGGAAAACGGCCTGGTGCATCGCATTGCCTCACTGAATGCCTTTGTCGGCTGCAACCACCCGGCGCATGCGCACCAAGGCCAGTTTCTGATCTGCCGCAACTGCAACGCGGCCATCGAACTGTCCAACGACGCCATCAGCCAGGCCATCGTTGCCGGCGCCAGCGACGTCGGCTTCACCGTGGAAAGCCAGACCGTGGAAGTGGTCGGCGTCTGCTCCGGCTGCCAGAAAAGCGTATGAGCACTGCTCTGATCCGCCTTGAAGGTGTTGGCGTCAGTTTTGCCGGGCAAGCGGTGCTTAATGATGTGCAGTTGAGCGTGCAGCCCGGCGAAATCGTCACCCTAATCGGCCCCAATGGCGCCGGTAAAACTACCCTGGTGCGAGCGGTGCTGGGCCTGTTGAAAACCGAAGTGGGCAGCGTCTGGCGCAAACCGAAACTGCGCATCGGCTATATGCCGCAAAAACTGCATGTGGATGCAACCTTGCCGCTCACCGTGCTGCGCTTTCTGCGCCTGGTGCCTGGCGTTGATCGCCACTCCGCCCACGCGGCATTGGAGGAAGTGGGCGCCACCCAAGTCATCGACAGCCCGCTGCAAAGCATTTCCGGCGGTGAACTGCAGCGTGTGCTGCTGGCCCGCGCCCTGTTGCGCAAGCCCGAACTCTTGGTGCTGGATGAGCCCGTGCAAGGCGTGGACGTAGCGGGCCAGGCTGACCTTTATCGACTGATCACGCGCCTGCGCGATCGCCATGGTTGCGGCGTGTTGATGGTGTCCCACGACCTGCACCTGGTAATGAGCACCACCGACCAGGTGGTGTGCCTGAACCGCCATGTGTGCTGCTCCGGCCACCCGGAACAGGTCAGCGGCGACCCCGCATTTGTCGAGCTCTTCGGCCAGGACGCACAAGACTTGGCGATTTATCACCACCACCATGACCACGCCCATGATCTGCATGGCGGCGTTGTCGAGGGCGAGGCCGCTGCCAGTGGCCTGACCATTCACGGCAAGCTGCAGCCCCATGTCCACGGAGACGGCTGTAACCATGCCTGATTTCCTGCTTAACGCGTTGCTCGCCGGGCTGGCCCTGGCACTGGTCGCCGGGCCCTTGGGCTCGTTCGTGGTTTGGCGGCGCATGGCCTATTTTGGCGACACCCTGTCCCATGCCGCGCTGCTGGGTGTAGCCCTGGGCTTTCTGCTGGATATCAGCCCAACCTTGGCGGTTACCGTGGGTTGCGTGCTGCTCGCGGTATTGCTGCTAACTCTGCAACAGCGCCAGCCGCTGGCCTCCGACACACTGCTGGGCATTTTGGCGCCCACCACTTTGTCGCTGGGCTTAGTGGTGCTGAGCTTTATGCACGACGTGCGCATCGACCTGATGGGTTATCTGTTCGGCGACCTTTTAGCCGTCAGCACTAACGACCTGATCTGGATTCTCGCCGGCAGCGCGCTGGTACTGGTGACGTTAGTCGTGTTGTGGCGCCCGCTGCTGGCGGTGACCGTGCATGAAGAACTGGCCAAGGTCGAAGGCCTGCCGGTGGCCAGCTTGCGCCTGGCGCTGATGCTACTGATTGCCGTGGTAATTGCCGTGGCGATGAAAATCGTCGGCGTGCTGCTGATCACCTCGCTGCTGATCATTCCGGCCGCCGCCGCGCAACGCCATTCGCGCACACCGGAACAAATGGCCGGCGGCGCCAGTGTGCTGGGTGTGATCGCAGTGTGTGGCGGCTTGGCCATGTCTTGGTTTAAAGACACCCCGGCCGGCCCATCCATTGTGGTCACCGCTGCCGCGCTGTTTTTACTGAGCTTTGCCCTACCCCGCCGCCACGCTTGAAGCGCCACGTCGGCGCACGTTGCGCGGGGTTTGGTGCGCCCTGCGCGGCGGTGTAAACTCGCGGGTTTTGCGCTACCCGAGAGTTGCATAAATGAAGCTGTTCGCCTCCCGTTACCTGCCCGTTCTGGCGATTTCACTGCTGTTAGCCGCCTGCCAACAGGCCGCGCCGAAGGTTGCCAATCTACCGACCGACGATTTAATCGCCGCCTTTCGCCAGGTTGAGCAAAGCCTTAACGCTGGCCAACTCAGCGTCGCTGAAGAGCAATTGAACACCATCGCGCCGCGCGCCCAGGGCGATACACGCCTGGAGCAATACCAACGGCAGCTGGCCGACGCCTATTTGCAACAGGGCCAAAACGCCTTGCAGCAAGGCGACCTGGACACGGCGACCAAAGCCTTGAGCCACGCCCGCAGCCTGATGCCACAAGCCCCAGCGCTGACCAAAGGGCTGGATAGCTCAATCGCCCAGGCGCGCGCTGCCGAATTGAACGCCATCGAACAACAGCGCGCCCGCGCGGCCCAAGCCGCCGCCAAGGAAGCTGCCGAGCGCGCGGAACTGGTGCGCCAACAGCGCATCGCCGCCGAAAAAGCTAAGGCCGCAACACCAAGCGAAGCGCCCGTTGCGCAAGCCCCAATGGCAACCGAAGAGGCAAAACCGACCGCACGCATCATCAACCCCGCCGCCACTAGCAGCGTCGTCTCGCTGCCCATGCTCGACAACCAAGACAATGAACGCCTGCGCAGCCTGCTCGATGCGGTTGCCGTGGATGTGGTGACCTTCAACTGCGATGTGCGCATCGAAGTACGCCAGGCCAAGGATTACCCCTGGGTTGCATCGCTGCTGCTGGCGCGGATCAAACGCCTTGACCCAAGCTTCAGCCCGCGCCTGTCGCAGGCCCTGAAACTGGAGCAAGTGCCGCGCCTGCTGCTGACCCCGCAAGCCAAGGGCTAAGCCCGAACTGCCCGGCCTGAACACCCGCAGGCCAGGCAACCCGCGCAACACCTTCTAGACTGTGGCGACAGCTCTTTCTGCTTAGAACTGAAAGATATAGCTATAGGAATACAAATATTTTTACGGTCTATAAAGCGCCGGTTAGACTAGCGCTCCTTTATGCCTATCCGGCAGACCGCCAAGCCCAAAAGGTTTAACGAGTGATCGACTTTCATCACGTCCATAAGGCGTATCGCGTCAATGGCCGCGACATCGCAGCCCTGCAACCCACCGACCTGAACATCGCCCGCGGCGAAGTGTTTGGCATCATCGGCCATTCCGGCGCCGGCAAAAGCACCTTGCTGCGTTTGATCAACCGCCTGGAAGAACCTTCCGGTGGACGTATTGATGTGGATGGCGAAGATGTCACCGCCTTGGATGCCACTGGCCTGCGACGTTTCCGTCAGCAAGTGGGCATGATCTTCCAGCACTTCAACCTGCTTTCCTCGAAGACGGTTGCCGATAACATCGCCCTACCGCTGAAACTGGCTGGCGAGCTGTCGTCCAGCGCCATTGACCAGCGCGTTGCCGAATTGCTTGAGCGTGTCGGCCTTAGCGACCACGCCAAGAAGTACCCGGCGCAGTTGTCTGGCGGGCAGAAACAGCGCGTAGGCATTGCCCGCGCCTTGGCGACCAAGCCAAAAATTCTGCTGTGCGATGAAGCTACCAGTGCCCTCGACCCGCAAACCACCGCCTCGGTGCTGGGTTTGCTGGCGCAGATCAACCGCGAACTGAACCTGACCATCGTGCTGATCACCCATGAAATGGATGTGATCCGCCGCGTGTGCGACCGCGTGGCGGTAATGGATGCCGGCGTAATCGTTGAACATGGCCCGGTGACCGAGGTATTCCTGCACCCGAAACACCCGACCACTAAACGCTTCGTCATGGAAGCCGAGCAGATCGACGAAAATGAACAGCGCGATGCCTTTGCCCATGTCAGCGGGCGCATCGTGCGCTTGACCTTCCAAGGCGAAGCCACCTATGCACCGCTGCTGGGTGTGGTCGCGCGGGAAACTGGCGTGGACTACAGCATCCTTGCCGGGCGCATCGCCCATATCAAAGACACCCCCTACGGCCAGCTCACCCTGGCCCTCACCGGCGGCGATATCGACGCCGCGCTGGCGCGCTTTGGTGCCAGTGATGTGCACTTGGAGGTGCTGCGCTAATGGAAACCTTACTCCCCAACGTCGACTGGATCGAAATCTGGCAAGCCACGCTCGACACCCTGAGCATGCTCGGCGGCTCCATGCTGTTTACCGTGCTGCTGGGCTTGCCCTTGGGCGTGCTGCTGTTTCTTACCGGGCCGCGGCAGATGTTCGAACAGAAGGGCCTGTATGCCTTGTTGTCGGTAGTCGTGAATATCCTGCGCTCGGTGCCATTTGTAATTTTGCTGATCGTGATGATCCCGCTGACCGTGCTGATTACTGGCACCTCACTGGGCGTCGCCGGGGCCATTCCGCCTCTGGTGGTCGGCGCTACCCCATTCTTTGCGCGCCTGGTGGAAACCGCGCTGCGTGAAGTCGACCGCGGCATTATCGAAGCCACCCAGGCCATGGGCGCGACGACACGGCAAATCGTGGTCAACGCCCTGCTGCCGGAAGCGCTGCCGGGCATTGTTGCTGCGATCACCGTCACCGCGATCACCCTGGTCTCCTACACCGCGATGTCCGGCCTGATTGGCGGCGGCGGCCTTGGCGACCTGGCAGTACGTTACGGCTACCAGCGCTATCAGACGGATGTGATGGTGGTCACCGTCATTCTGCTGCTGGTCTTGGTCCAGGTGCTGCAAACCGTCGGCGACAAGCTGGTGGTGCACTTCTCTAGAAAGTAAACCGCTTTAGAACACCAATGAGTGCGGCCACCAGCCGCCAACACTGCATCCCACAAGGAACCCCGAGATGAAAAAACTGATCGCTGCCCTGGCTGCCGTCGCAGCCTTCTCCGCTCACGCGGAAACCATTACCGTTGCCGCCTCCGCCGTGCCGCACGCGGAAATCCTCGAATTCATCAAGCCAACCCTGGCTAAAGAAGGCGTGGACCTGAAAGTTAAAGTGTTCACCGACTATGTTCAGCCGAACGTACAGGTTGTTGAGAAACGTCTGGACGCCAACTTCTTCCAACACCAACCCTACCTCGACGAGTTCAACAAGAACCGCGGCGCCAACCTGGTTACCGTAGTTGGCGTGCACGTAGAACCCTTCGGCGCCTACTCAAGCAAGTACAAAAAGCTCGAGGAACTGCCACAAGGCGCTACCGTGGCCATCCCGAACGATGCCACCAACGGCGGCCGCTCCCTGCTGCTGCTGGAAAAAGCGGGCCTGATCAAACTAAAAGACAGCAACAACATTCTGGCCACCACCAAAGACATCAGCGAAAACACCAAGGGCCTGAAATTCCGCGAACTGGAAGCTGCCACCCTGCCGCGCGTACTCACCCAGGTTGACCTGGCACTGATCAACACCAACTACGCCTTGGAAGCCAAGCTCGACCCGAAAAAGGACGCGCTGATCATCGAAGGCAGCGACTCGCCTTACGTCAACAACCTGGTAGCCCGCCCGGACAACAAAGACTCCGACGGCATTCAGAAACTGGCCAAAGCCCTGCGTACACCTGAAGTGAGGAAATTCATCGAAGAGAAGTACAAAGGCGCTGTAGTTCCAGCGTTCTGATTGCTGCTTTACCGGCAACGCAGAAACAAAAGCCCGCTCAATGAGCGGGCTTTTTTGTGGGCGATGCTTTTTAGGATTTCAGCCGTGCCACAAATCGAGATCAAGCGAGCTAGAGCGTTTTTAACGCCGCCGCGCAGCCGATCGATAGGCGAAAAAAAGCCCCGCACTAGGCGGGGCTTTTTAAGCCTAATCAATTACTTGATTTTGGCTTCTTTGTAGATCACGTGCTGACGAACAACTGGATCGAATTTTTTGATTTCGATTTTGTCCGGGGTAGTACGTTTGTTCTTGTCGGTGGTGTAGAAGTGGCCAGTACCGGCGCTCGACACCAAACGGATCAATTCACGCATGACTTTCTCCTTAAACCTTTTCGCCGCGGCTGCGGATTTCGGCCAGCACGACATCAATGCCACGCTTGTCGATGATACGCATGCCTTTGGCAGTAACGCGCAGACGGACGAAACGTTTTTCCGACTCAACCCAGAAGCGGTGATGCTGCAGGTTTGGCAGGAAACGGCGACGGGTTTTGTTGTTAGCGTGGGAAATGTTATTCCCGGTTACCGGACCCTTACCGGTAACTTGACAGACTCTCGACATGCCTCAGCCCTCTAAAACCACATGCCCAACCCGGCATGGGTTGGCCGCTTAAACTCAAAGTCATTTGGCGCTCTGCGCCGCGTTTCTTCAGGGTCTTACCGGCCACACCTACAAGCGAAGGAACCGGGCCCCTAGAAAAGAGCGCTGCTTTATACCAGAAAGCCCCCGGAGCAACAAGGATAACTACTGCCTACGGGCCAAACGGGGCCGAGCATTCTACCTGCAAGCGCTTAAACAAGGCATATTTCTCCGATAACCACTCGTCAGCCCAGGCAGATTGTTCTGCTGCGCGCCATGGTCTAGGGTAGGCCTCTTACCGATTAGCCAGGCCCGCGGATGGGCCGTCGACTCGCCAGCACCTGCGCTTGCGAGCACTCAAGGAGTCTGCCCATGCGCCTCGCCGCCTTGCCGCTGTTGCTTGTCTCGCTGCTCGCCTCCACTGCTCAGGCCGCCACGACCTTGAGTGTCTGCACCGAAGCCAGCCCGGAAGGGTTCGATGTAGTGCAGTACAACACGCTGACCACCACCAACGCTTCGGCCGACGTACTCATGAATCGCCTGGTGGAATTCGATGCGGTCAGCGGCAAGCTACAGCCCAGTCTGGCAGAAAGCTGGACGGTCTCGAACGACGGCCTGGTGTACGACTTCCAACTGCGCCAAGGCGTGAAATTTCACCACACCGACTACTTCAAGCCCAGCCGCGAGCTGAATGCCGAAGACGCCCTGTTCAGCTTCCAACGCATGCTCGACAGCAACAACCCGTGGCACAAGGTGGCGCAAAGCGGCTTCCCCCACGCCCAGTCGATGCAACTGCCCAGCCTGATCAAAAGCGTGGAAGCGCCCAACCCGCAGCACCTGCGCTTTACCCTTAATCATCCGGAAGCCACTTTCCTGGCCACCTTGAGCATGGGCTTCGCGTCTATTTATTCTGCTGAATACAGCGCTCAGCTGCTCAAAGCCGGCACCCCGGAAAAGCTCAACGCCCAGCCCGTCGGCACCGGCCCGTTTGTGTTTAAGCGCTTCCAAAAAGATGCCGTGGTGCGCTATGCCGCCAACCCGGACTACTTCGCCGGTAAACCCGCGGTGGACGCTCTGGTGTACGCCATTACCCCGGATGCCAACGTGCGCCTGCAAAAACTGCGGCGCGGCGAATGCCAGGTTGCGCTGTCGCCCAAGCCGCTGGACGTCGCCGCCGCGCGCAAAGACAGCGCATTAAAGGTGGTTGAGACCCCGGCTTTTATGACCGCCTTCGTGGCGTTTAACAGCCAGCACCCGCCACTGGATAAACCCGAGGTGCGCCAAGCCATCAACCTGGCCTTCGATAAAGCCAACTACCTCAAGGCCGTGTTCGAAGACAGCGCCACCGCCGCCAATGGCCCTTTTCCGCCCAACACCTGGAGCTATGCCAAGGCCTTGCCGGGTTACGCCCATAACGTGCAACACGCCAAAGACCTGCTAGCCAAAGCCGGATTAAAGGACGGCTTCGACACCACCCTCTGGACCCGCCCTACCGGCAGCTTGCTTAACCCCAACCCAAGTCTTGGCGCGCAGCTATTGCAGGCCGACTTGGCCAAGGTCGGCATTCGCGCGCAAATCCGCGTTATTGAATGGGGCGAACTGGTGCGTCGCGCCAAAGCCGGCGAACACGACATTCTCTTTATGGGCTGGGCCGGCGATAACGGCGACCCGGACAACTTCCTCACCCCGCAGTTTTCCTGCGCGGCTGTGCAGTCGGGAACCAACTTTGCCCGCTACTGCGACAAAGGCCTGGATCAGTTGATCAGCGACGGCAAAGGCACCAGCGATGTGGCCAAACGCACCGAGCTGTACATCAAGGCGCAAACGCAAATCCAACAACAGGCGCTGTGGTTGCCCCTGGCACATCCAACTGCAGCGGCTTTAACGCGAAACGACGTACAGGGCTATCAGGTCAGCCCCTTCGGTCGGCAAGACTTTTCGAAAGTTACGCGCAAGCCTTAAGCCTGGAAAAGGCGTAGAGAGCTGCTCTCTACGCCTCAGCCGTCGCAAGCAACTGCCTACAACAAGCCACGTTCTGCCATCGACAGCGGCACCCCCTCGCCAATGATGAAGTGATCGAGCACGCGCACGTCCACCAGCGCCAGCGCCTCCTTTATCTGTGCCGTTAAGCGGCAGTCAGCCTGGCTTGGCTCAACCGAGCCTGATGGATGGTTGTGGCAAAGAATCAGCGCCGCCGCGTTATGCGCCAAGGCGCGCTTAACCACTTGCCGCAGGTAGACGTTAGCGCCGTCGATAGTGCCGTGAAACAAGGCTTCAAACGCCAGGACCCGGTGCTTGGCATCAAGGAAGAGGCAACCAAACACCTCGTGCTCCTCATGTCGCAACTGCGCTTTCAAGTACTCACGCACCGCCGTCGGGCTCTCCAACACTGAGTCGCGACTAAGGTTTTCGGCCAAGTGCCGGCGCGACATCTCCAACACCGCCTGTAGTTGCGCAAACTTGGCAGGCCCCAACCCCAGGTGCGCACTGAAGGTACGCAGGTCTGCCTGAAGTAATGCGCGCAGCCCGCCGAACTGCCCAAGCAGGTCACGGGCAAGGTCCACCGCGCTGCGCCCAGCAACCCCTGTGCGCAGAAAAATCGCCAGCAATTGCGCATCGGTCAAACTGCCAGCCCCGTACTCCAATAAACGCTCCCGCGGACGATCCTGCGCGGGCCAATTTCGAATGCTCATAGATCCCCTCCATGTCGAGCGCAGCCCGCTGTTCCGCTGCGGGCGCTGTGCTATCTTAGCCCGACTTTTTTGCGCGACGACCGGCCTGGGGAGGCCGCCGTCGTGGGGGATTCCACTTCTTATAAGGCAGGCCTATGCAGCGGCTGTATCGGAAACGCATCGTCCTTGGCGTGGGTGGCGGCATTGCCGCTTATAAAAGCGCCGAACTGGTTCGCCGTCTGCGCGACCAAGGTGCGGAAGTCCGTGTGGTCATGACCCAGGGTGGTCGTGAATTCATCACCCCGCTAACGCTGCAGGCACTTTCCGGCCACCCCGTGCACATGGACCTGCTCGACCCCGCCGCCGAAGCGGCCATGGGCCATATCGAACTGGCCAAATGGGCTGATTTGATTCTGATCGCACCCGCCACCGCCGACCTCATGGCGCGCCTGGCCCAAGGCATCGCCAACGATCTACTGACGACCGTGGTACTGGCCACCGACGCACCGGTCGCCCTGGCACCGGCGATGAACCAAGCAATGTGGCGTGACGAGGCCACCCAAGCCAACAGCCAGCTGTTGATTGAGCGCGGCCTGCACATGTTTGGCCCCGCCTCGGGTAGCCAGGCCTGCGGCGATGTAGGCCTGGGGCGCATGCTCGAAGCCGACGACCTCGCCCAGCTCGCCGCCGACTGCTTCAAACGCGAAAGCCTGACCGGACGCCACGTGCTGATCACCGCCGGGCCGACCCAAGAAAATATCGACCCGGTGCGCTACATCACCAACCACAGCTCCGGAAAAATGGGTTTTGCCCTGGCCGAGGCCGCCGTTGAAGCCGGCGCCAAGGTCACGTTGGTGACAGGCCCTGTGCATCTGCCAACGCCAGACCGAGTCAACCGTATCGACGTGGTCAGCGCCCGCGACATGCTCGCCGCTTGCGAAGCCGCCATGCCTTGCGACCTGCTGATCGCTGCCGCCGCGGTGGCCGACTACCGCCCGGAAGTGGTCGCACAGCACAAATTGAAAAAAGACCCGTCCACCGGCGAAGGCATGCTCCTGCAGATGGTGCGCAACCCGGATATTCTCGCGAGCTTGGCGCAACGGGAGGACAGGCCCTTCAGCGTCGGCTTCGCCGCTGAAACTGAAAAACTGCTCGACTATGCTGCTCGCAAGCTCAAAGACAAAAACCTCGACCTGATCGTCGCCAACGATGTGGCCAACCCCAGCATCGGCTTCAATAGTGAAGAGAACGCAATCACCATCATTGACCGCGAATTGCAGCAAAGCAGCCTGGCGCAAACCAGCAAAGGCAAGATTGCCCGCCAGCTGATCGCCTTTATCGCCGAACGTCTGAACCAGGCCTAAGGCCTATTTACCACCTGTAAAGAGCTACCCATGCACGCACTGCAAGCCAAGATTCTCGACCCGCGGATTGGCCGTGATTTTCCCCTGCCTGAATACGCCACCCCAGGTTCAGCGGGCCTTGATTTGCGCGCCATGCTTACCGAAGACCGCGTGCTCGAGCCTGGGCAAACCGTGCTGATCCCAACCGGCTTGTCGATCTATATCGGCGACCCTGGCTTGGCTGCCCTGATTCTGCCGCGCTCGGGCCTGGGCCATAAGCACGGCATTGTGCTGGGCAACCTCGTCGGCCTGATCGACTCGGACTACCAAGGCGAGCTGATGGTGTCCTGCTGGAACCGCGGGCAAAGCGCTTTCACCATCACCGTAGGCGAGCGTATCGCGCAGTTGATGCTGGTGCCGGTGGTGCAAGCGCGTTTCGAGCTGGTGGAAAACTTCGATGAGAGCCAGCGCGGCGCGGGTGGTTTCGGCCACTCGGGCAGCCAATGACCGCTACGCCCAGGTCGCAACTGACCAAAGCCAGGACGAACCGCCGAGGAGACACCGATTGAAACTCTTCAAGCGCACTGCCAAGGACGCTGAAACCCTACCGCAAGTGAGCGACCCGACGGCCGTCAAAGCTGACGTTGAGCCTTTGCTGAAGACACTGCTGCCCGGCTTGGGTGTAGCGTTTATCGGCTTGCTCGGCGCGGCCGCCGTTCTGTGGTTTGCTCTGCTCACCAGCGCCCAAACACAAACCCAGGGCGAGCTTGCCCATGCCTGGGGTGGCAGCCAGGCCGCTGCCTTGCAGCAAGCCCTACGCCAGCTCAGCGCTGATACCGTAGCTGCTGCGCGCAATCCAAAACTGCTACTCGCCTTGCAGAGCCAGAGCCCGGAAGCGATCAGCGCCGCTGAGCGCGACCTCGGTTACTGGGACGGCGTAGTTGATGCCTATATCAACCTACCAGGCCAAGCCCTACAGAACACCACACGTGCCGCGCCGATGAACTTTGCGGCAATGGACTTGCTGCGACGCGTCGAAACCGGTCAAACCCCGGCCCCAGAAGCGTACAAAGTAGGTCCACGCTGGCTGGTATATAGTGCCGCGCCGCTGCGCCTGGCTGATGGCCAACCGCTGCAGGGCACTCTGCTGCTGATTATCGACCTGCAACGCCTACTCTCTGCCCTGCCGCCACTGCCCGATGGCATCGGGCAGCTGCGCTTATCCCAGCAATTCGGCCAGAGTCCGGCGCAGGTGCTCGCCACTCGCGGGCAGGACTCAACCAGTGCCCCCTTGGCGTTCACCAGCGGCAACTCCAACTGGAAGCTGGAATTCCTCCCCGGTGAAGCGCTGTCGATGCCGCCGGTTTCCACCTTGCCACTACTACTGGCTGTAGCGCTTGCGCTCTCCGGCGCACTGCTGGGTCTGATGCTGCTCAATAATCGCCAGCAAGGCATCCTGCGCAAAGATGCCGAGCAGCTCAGCCAATTAGTACAAGAACTCTCTGCGGGCAAAAGCGTCAAAGCCTTCAGCCTGCGCTTGCCCGTTCTAAACGCGCTGGCGCAGAAACTCGCGCGACTGCCTCGCCGGCAAAGCGCACCGCCGCCCGAAGTAGAAGAGAGCAAGGTTACTCCAAGCAGTCCGAGTGGCACGAAAGTGGCAGCATCTGTCGCCGTAAAGCCTGCCGAGCTGGTGAACCCTCTCTTTCAAGACACCGATATTCTTGATATCGACATCCTCGACGAAGACCAGGATCTCCTGGGATTGGAGCAAGCCCCCGCTATGAGCAATGTGCCGCACACCGCACCCAACTTGCCCGCCAGCATCTTCCGCGCCTATGACATTCGCGGCGTAGTTGGCGACACCCTGACAACTGAAACCGCTTACTGGGTCGGCCGCGCAGTGGGCGCCGAAAGCCTTGCTGCTGGCGAACCTAATGTATCGGTAGGCCGCGACGGTCGCCTGTCTGGCCCCGAACTGGTGCAATCGCTCATTCAAGGTCTGGTAGAAGCTGGCTGCGCCGTCAGCGACATCGGCCTGGTGCCCACCCCTGTTCTGTACTACGCCGCCAACGTATTGGCCGGTAAAACCGGCGTGATGCTGACCGGTAGCCACAACCCGCCGGACTACAACGGCTTCAAAATCGTGGTTGCTGGTGACACCCTGGCCAACGAACAGATTCAAGCCCTGCGTGAGCGCATCGAAACCAATAACCTCAGCAGCGGCCAAGGCAGCGTTGAGCAGGTTGAACTGCTGGACCGCTACTTCAAACAGATTCGCGACGACATTGCCCTGGCCAAGCCGCTGAAGGTAGTGGTGGACTGCGGCAACGGCGCGGCTGGCGTAATCGCCCCGCAATTGATCGAAGCCCTGGGCTGTGAAGTGATCCCGCTGTTTTGCGATGTCGACGGTAACTTCCCGAACCACCACCCGGATCCGGGCAAGCCAGAAAACCTGGTTGACCTCATCGCCAAGGTTAAAGAAACCGGCGCCGACTTGGGTCTGGCCTTTGACGGTGACGGCGATCGCGTTGGCGTGGTGACCAACACCGGCACCATTGTTTACCCCGATCGCCTGATGATGCTGTTTGCCAAAGACGTTGTGTCACGCAACCCTGGTGCAGACGTAATCTTTGACGTTAAGTGCACACGTCGCTTGGGCGCACTGATCAGCGGTTACGGCGGCCGTCCGGTGATGTGGAAAACCGGCCACTCGTTGATTAAAAAGAAAATGAAGCAAACCGGCGCCCTGCTGGCTGGCGAAATGAGCGGGCATATCTTCTTCAAAGAGCGCTGGTTTGGTTTCGACGACGGTATCTATAGTGCCGCTCGCCTGCTGGAAATTCTCAGCCAGGATAAGCGCGACGCAGAGCACGTGTTCTCTGCGTTCCCGAGCGATATCTCCACGCCGGAAATCAACATCACCGTTACCGACGAAAACAAGTTCGGCATCATCACCGCCTTGCAGCGTGATGGTCATTGGGGCGAAGGCAGCGTCACCACCCTGGACGGCGTGCGCGTCGATTATCCAAAGGGCTGGGGCCTGGTTCGCGCCTCCAACACCACGCCGGTGCTGGTACTGCGCTTTGAAGCCGACAGCCAGGAAGAGCTTGATCGCATCAAAGAGCTGTTCCGCGCCCAGCTGTACACCGCTGCACCCGACCTCAACCTGCCATTCTGACCGCCTGTATAGCCGGCCCTCGTGGCCGGCTACGCCGTTTTGCTGGAGCCCCGCATGACCCTCGAACGCGATGCCGCCACCAATGTTGCCAAGGTTCTCTCTGAGGCCCTGCCTTACATTCGTCGTTTTGTCGGCAAAACCCTGGTTATCAAATACGGCGGCAACGCCATGGAAAGCGACGAGCTGAAAACCGGCTTTGCCCGCGACATCGTGTTAATGAAGGCTGTGGGGATAAACCCGGTGGTAGTGCACGGCGGCGGCCCACAGATTGGCGACCTACTCAAGCGCCTATCCATCGAAAGCCACTTTATCGACGGCATGCGCGTAACTGATGCCGCGACGATGGATGTGGTGGAGATGGTGCTGGGCGGCCAGGTCAACAAAGACATCGTCAACCTGATCAACCGCCACGGCGGCAGCGCCATCGGCCTGACCGGTAAAGATGCCGAGCTGATTCGCGCGAAAAAGCTCACGGTTACCCGGCAAACGCCGGAAATGACCCAGCCGGAAATCATCGACATCGGTCACGTCGGCGAAGTGGTCGGGGTTAACACCGACTTGCTCAATATGCTCGTCAAGGGCGACTTTATCCCAGTGATCGCACCTATCGGCGTGGGTGCCAACGGTGAGTCATACAACATCAATGCCGACCTGGTGGCTGGCAAGGTGGCTGAAGCGCTGAAGGCGGAAAAGCTGATTTTGCTGACCAACATTGCCGGCCTGATGGATAAAGAAGGCAACGTGCTCACTGGCCTTTCCACTGCACAGGTGGATGGTTTGATCGCTGACGGCACTATTTACGGCGGTATGCTGCCGAAAATTCGCTGCGCACTGGAGGCAGTACAGTGCGGCGTGAATAGCGCCCATATCATCGACGGTCGTGTACCGAATGCGGTGCTGTTAGAGATTTTCACCGACAGTGGCGTCGGCACGCTGATCTGCAACCGCAAGCACCACTGATACACGCGCATTAAAAAGCCCCGCTGAGGATTCTCAGCGGGGCTTTTTAATGCGCAATGAAATTACGGCTTGGGGCCTAACAGCGTTAGCAGTCGAGCGCGGTCAGCGTCAAAACTTGCCTCGGCCTGCTTGCGGCCCACCACGTAACGTTGAATGTCAGCTTCAACGCCTACCTGTTCAGCTTTGATATTTTCGATCTGCGCCACCAAGTGGTCGGGCACCTGCTTGCCAGCACGCTCCATGTCCGCAGCCTGACCTTGCAAGTTGCCTTGCTGGGTTTTTAACGAGGCCAGGTTGCCACGCGCGACGGTAATCACCCCATCCAACTCCGCCAGCTTGCGGGCTTTGGCACGATCAACGTCTTCGGGCGTGGAGTACAAACGCAGCAATTGCGCATCGGTACTGGCCCGGGCTTTGTCAGCCAAAGCGCGCTGGCGTTCCTCTAGGCTCGGCGCCGGCGCGACGACCTGAATCACACGGCCCTGATCGTTGAGTACCTCGTAGCCTTTGGAAATGAGGTCCGACGGAACGCCCTGACGGTCCAGAACCGTAACACCCTTGGCATCCACGTAACGGTAGAAACGCACGGAACTATCGGCGGCCGCAGTACCGGCAAAGGTCAGCATGCTGAAGATCAACGTGAAACAGATAACGTCCGGCCTAAGCATGCAAACAACACCCTGTCGTGGTTAAGACTTAAATTCCGTATTGCGCTCGGTATGCCTGCACCGCAGGCAGATATTTTTTCAGTTCAGCATCTTCGGCCAAGTATTCCAGTACTTGTTCCAACGAAACGATGCTGACCACCGGAATACCGAAATCGCGCTCAACTTCCTGAATGGCCGACAACTCACCTTTGCCGCGCTCTTGGCGATTCAATGCAATCAGCACGCCAGCTGCAGTGGCACTTTGCCCCTGAATGATCTGCATGACCTCGCGGATAGCGGTGCCGGCGGTAATGACGTCGTCAATAATCAGCACATTACCGGCCAACGGCGCACCAACCAGGGTGCCGCCTTCGCCATGGTCTTTGGCTTCTTTGCGATTGAAGCACCAGGGCAAATCGCGCTGATGGTGTTCGGCAAGCGCAACAGCGGTGCTGGCGGCCAGCGGAATACCTTTATAAGCCGGGCCAAATAACACGTCGAAATCAATGCCGCTGGCGACCACCGCTTCAGCGTAAAAACGCCCAAGCTGGGCCAATGCTGAACCGCTGTTGAATAGACCGGCATTAAAGAAATAGGGGCTGGTGCGCCCGGACTTGAGGGTGAACTCACCAAAGCGCAGCACGCCGCGCTCGATGGCAAAACGGATAAAGTCGCGCTGGTACGCTTGCATAAAAGCCCCAAAAGACACGGATTTAGCTGTGGGTTTAGCTAATAAGGATGAGCTCGGGTATCATACACGCACGTGTTTTTGGGGGCCATTTATGCGGATCATCAGTGTGAACGTGAATGGTATTCAGGCTGCAGTCGAGCGAGGTTTGCTCAGTTGGCTGCAAGCGCAGAATGCCGACGTCATCTGCCTGCAAGACACCCGTGCCTCCGCCTTTGAACTGGACGACCCAGCCCTCCAACTGGATGGCTATTTCCTCTATGCCAGCGACGCAGAAGTTCCAGACCAAGGTGGTGTGGCGCTGTACTCGCGATTGCAACCCAAGGCGGTGATCAGTGGGCTCGGTTTCGAGACGGCTGATCGCTACGGGCGCTATCTGCAGGCCGATTTCGACAAAGTAAGTATTGCCACGCTTCTGTTACCAACCGGGCAGAACGGCGATGAAAACTTGAATCAGAAATTCAAGTTTATGGACGACTTTGCCCAGTATCTGGATAAGCAACGTCGTAAGCGTCGCGAGTACATCTATTGCGGCTCGCTCTACGTTGCGCATCAGAAGCTGGACGTAAAGAACTGGCGTGACTGCCAGCAGGAGCCAGGCTTTCTGGCGCCCGAACGGGCGTGGATGGACGAGATCGTCGGCACCATGGGCTATGTCGACGCCCTGCGTGAAGTGAACCGCGAAGGCGATCAGTTCAGTTGGTGGCCTAACAGCGAGCAGGCCGAGTTACTCAACCTGGGCTATCGCTACGACTATCAGTTGTTGACCACCGGCCTGCGCCGCTTTGTGCGCGGTGCGCGCCTGCCGCGTCAGCCACGCTTCTCGCAGCACGCCGCGCTGATCGTGGACTACGACTGGACGCTCAGCGTCTAAGCGCACAAGCAAGCGCCCACAAAAAAGCCGGCTTTCACGCCGGCTTTTTTACATCTGCAAAAAGCTTACTTCACCAAGCGCCAGCAGAACGGATAGCGATAGGCCTTTCCTTCATTGGCCTTGATGCCGGCAATGATAGTTAACACCAGAGCCGCAACGCCAACAATCCAGATCAAAAACACGCCAATCACTACAAACATCAGCAGGAAACACACGAGCATGGCCAAGGCGACGGTGATCTGAAAGTTCAACGCCTCCTTGCCCTGATCGTCGACAAAAGGGTCGGTTTCCTTCTTGAGCTGCCAAACAATCAAAGGCCCGAGCAGATTCCCAAAGGGAAACACCATGCCCAAAAAAGCCGCAAAGTGACAAAACATTGCCCATTGCCGCGCGTCTTTGCTCGGCGTCGAAACGGGTTCCAATTCTTCGGTCATGCTGTTCCTCCTTGGACTGCGGGTTTTGGTTGACCTGACTTAGTCGGCCAGAGCAACGCGTTGAATTTCGAACAGATCAGTCATGCCTTTTTGTGCCAGGGCCAGCATGGCGGTCAAATCTTCCGGCTGGAATGGCGCGCCTTCGGCAGTGCCTTGTACTTCGATAAAACCGCCCTGGTTGGTCATCACCACGTTTAGGTCAGTCTCAGCAGCGGAGTCTTCCAAGTAATCGAGGTCGAGCACCGGTACGCCCTGGTACATGCCCACCGACACCGCAGCAATCATCTGCTTGAGCGGATCACCACCTTTCAGGCCGCCGCGCTTTTTGATTACTTTCAGCGCGTCGATCACCGCCACCATGGCGCCGGTGATTGATGCAGTACGAGTGCCGCCGTCGGCCTGGATGACATCGCAGTCGACGTACAAGGTCACTTCGCCCAGCTTGGACATATCCAACGCGGCGCGCAGTGAGCGACCAATCAAACGTTGAATTTCCAGGGTGCGGCCGCCTTGTTTGCCACGACTGGCTTCCCGTTGATTGCGGTCGCCGGTAGCGCGCGGCAGCATGCCGTATTCGGCGGTCAACCAACCTTGACCCTGCCCCTTGAGGAAACGTGGTACGCCATTTTCCACACTGACCGTGCAGATCACTTTGGTGTCACCAAACTCCACCAGTACCGAACCTTCGGCGTGTTTGGTGTAGTTACGGGTGATGCGGATCGAGCGCAGCTGGTCAGCGGCACGGCCACTCGGACGTTTCATCAGGAATACCTATTCGGGACGGGAAATCTGCTCGGCATTATAGGGGCCTCGCGCGCCACTCACACGCCAAATTGGGAGGTAAGGGCGCACTGCGCTACAATCCTGCGCCTTTATAGTCCGTGCGAAATCGCCACTTAACGGCGGCGTTTTTCTTCGGCCTGCTGATATCGTCCTATTTGCGAGGTCCTCCCATGGTGCACAGCATGACCGCCTTCGCCCGCGTCGAGCGGGCCACTGCCAACGGCACGCTGAGTTGGGAACTGCGCTCGGTTAACCACCGCTACCTAGAACCGCACCTGCGCCTACCAGAGTCGTTCCGCGACCTCGAAGGCGGCGTACGTGATGCGCTGCGCCAGGGCCTGTCACGCGGCAAAGTGGAATGTACCCTGCGCTACACCGAAGAAACCGCCGGTAAGCCGCTGCAAGTTGACCGTGAGCGCGCGGCGCAATTGGTCGCCGCTGCCGAAAGCGTGGCTGCCTTGATCAATTCGCCAGCGCCGCTGAATCCTCTGGAAGTACTGGCCTGGCCGGGCGTGCTGGTCGCCGATGCCGCTGATCCACAAGCCCTGAATAGCGCCGCCCTGGCGCTGTTCAACGAGGCCCTGACTGAACTCAAAGCCGGACGCGGCCGCGAAGGCGCCGAGCTGGCCAAATTGCTCAATGACCGCCTGGACAACATTGGCGAGGAAGTCGCCAACCTGCGCGAGTTGGTGCCGCACATGCTGGGCGCCCAACGCCAGCGCCTGCTCGACCGTACCGCCGAGATGCAGGTGGAGCTTGATCCGCAGCGTTTGGAGCAGGAACTGGTGATCCTCGCGCAAAAAAGCGATGTTGCCGAAGAGCTTGATCGCCTGGTCACCCACGTCAGCGAAGTGCGCCGCGTATTAAAAGCCGGCGGTGCAGCCGGACGGCGCCTGGACTTCCTGATGCAGGAACTCAACCGCGAAGCCAATACCCTGGGCTCCAAAGCCTTTGACACGCGCAGTACGCAAGCGGCAGTTAACCTTAAGGTGCTGATCGAGCAAATGCGCGAACAAGTACAGAACATCGAGTAAGGCGGACCCTCTCATGCACGCCAGCAAAGGCACCCTTTACATCATTTCCGCGCCCTCTGGCGCGGGTAAAACCAGCTTGGTCAACGCGTTGATCGAGGCTGAACCGCATATTCGCGTCTCGGTTTCACACACCACCCGCGCCATGCGCCCGGGCGAAACTGACGGGGTGAATTACCACTTCGTCAGCCGCGAAAGCTTTCTGCAGATGCTGGAGCACAATGACTTTCTCGAGCACGCCGAGGTGTTCGGCAATTTGTACGGCACCTCGCAACGCTGGCTGGAGAAGACCCTCGCCGAAGGCTTTGATCTGATTCTGGAAATCGACTGGCAAGGCGCGCAACAAGTACGCCGCCTGCTGCCGGAGGCGCGCTCAATCTTTATTTTGCCGCCAAGCCAACAAGCACTGCGCCAGCGCCTGAACAACCGCGGCCAGGACAGTGAAGAGATTATCGAAACACGCATGCGCGAAGCCGTCAGCGAAATGAGCCACTACGTTGAATACGATCACCTGGTGATCAACGACGACTTCGCGGCGGCCCTGGCCGACTTGAAAGCTATTTTCCGCGCCAATAACCTGCGTCAGGATGTGCAGCAGCAGCGCCACAGTACCTTGCTCACGGAACTGCTTGCTTAGGGCCAAAAACCAGCTGTCAGGCACAGCGGGAAAATCTTCGCTTCCCTAACAGCTGGTTATTTTTTAGACTGCACAGTTCGTTCGCCCACCTGGGCTAAAGATTTCCGCTCTCTCTTATTTGTCGCTACGAGGAATACCATGGCCCGCGTTACCGTTGAAGACTGCCTGGACAACGTTGATAACCGCTTCGAGCTGGTCATGCTCGCTACCAAGCGCTCCCGCCAACTCGCTACCGGCGGCAAAGAGCCGAAAGTAGCTTGGGAAAACGACAAGCCTACCGTCGTTGCCCTGCGTGAAATCGCTGCTGGCCTGATTAACTACGACGTTATCGCCGAAGAAGAAATCGTCGACGAAGAGCCGCTCTTTGCCACATTCGAGGAAGAGGCCAACGAGGCCCTCTAAGCCTATGCCCGGTCGAAGTCCTAAGGCACGCGAACACGCTTGGCAGGGGGTCAACCCATGCCGAGCATAGACGCCCTCGCCGAAAGGCTTTCGACCTACCTGGGCGGTGAACAGGTCAACCTGGTTCGCCGCGCCTACTTCTACGCAGAGCAAGCCCACGACGGCCAACGCCGACGCAGCGGTGAAGCCTACGTAACCCACCCGCTCGCGGTGGCCAATATTCTCGCCGACATGCACATGGACCATCAGAGTCTGATGGCTGCGATGCTGCATGACGTTATCGAAGACACCGGCATTGCCAAAGAAGCGCTCACCGCGCAATTTGGCGAAACCGTCGCCGAACTGGTGGATGGGGTCAGCAAACTGACCCAGATGAACTTCGAAACCAAAGCTGAAGCGCAGGCGGAAAACTTCCAGAAAATGGCCATGGCCATGGCCCGCGACATTCGCGTAATTCTGGTCAAGCTTGCCGACCGCCTGCACAACATGCGCACTCTTGAAGTGCTAGCCGGCGAAAAACGCCGCCGTATCGCCAAAGAAACCCTGGAAATCTACGCGCCCATCGCCAACCGTTTGGGCATGCACAGCATGCGCGTGGAATTCGAAGAGTTGGGCTTCAAGGCCATGCACCCGATGCGCTCCGAGCGCATTCGCCAGGCGGTCAAACGCGCCCGTGGCAACCGCAAGGAAATCGTTAACAAGATTGAAGAGTCGCTGACCCACTGCCTCAACCGCGAAGGCATGGAAGGCGAAGTGGTCGGCCGCGAGAAGCACCTGTACGGCATCTACCAGAAGATGCGTGGCAAGCGCCGGGCGTTCAACGAGATCATGGACGTCTACGCCTTCCGCATCATCGTCGACAAGGTCGACACCTGTTACCGCGTGCTGGGCGCTGTGCACAACCTGTACAAGCCATTGCCCGGCCGCTTCAAAGATTACATCGCCATTCCCAAAGCCAACGGCTATCAGTCGCTGCACACCACGCTGTTTGGCATGCACGGCGTACCGATCGAAATTCAGATCCGTACCCGCGAAATGGAAGAGATGGCCAATAACGGCATCGCCGCCCATTGGCTGTACAAGTCCAACGAAGAAGACCAGCCCAAAGGCACTCACGCCCGCGCCCGCCAATGGGTAAAAGGCGTGCTGGAAATGCAGCAGCGCGCCGGTAACTCGCTGGAATTTATCGAGAGCGTGAAGATCGACCTGTTCCCGGACGAGGTCTACGTCTTCACCCCCAAAGGCCGGATCATGGAAATGCCCAAGGGCTCCACGGCCGTCGACTTTGCCTATGCGGTGCACACCGACGTCGGTAATTCCTGCATCGCGTGCCGCATTAACCGCCGCCTGGCGCCACTGTCCGAACCGTTGCAAAGCGGTGCCACGGTGGAAATCGTCACCGCGCCGGGCGCCAGGCCAAACCCGGCCTGGCTCAACTTCGTGGTGACCGGCAAGGCGCGCACCCATATTCGCCATGCGCTGAAACTGCAGCGCCGCTCCGAGTCCATCAGCCTCGGCGAACGCCTGCTGAACA
>CAZIWV010000036.1:0-43435 GCA_964543145.1 uncultured Pseudomonas sp. | reverse complement strand
TTATCAATGCCTGGCTGGAACACACCGGCGACTACGCCGCCCTCGACCTGCTGAACTTCTACAAGGCTTACCGCGCCCTGGTGCGAGCCAAGGTCAGCCTGTTCCGTTTGGGCCAGGAGCAAGACGCTGCGCAGCGCCAGGAAATCCTTGCGCAGTACCGTCGCTACGCCAACCTGGCGGAAAGCTACAGCGCCATTCCTTCCAGCTTCCTGGCCATCACCCACGGCGTTTCGGCTGTCGGCAAAAGCCACGTAGCCCTGCGCCTGGTCGAAGCCTTGGGCGCGGTCCGCTTGCGCTCCGATATCGAACGCAAGCGCCTGCTCGGCGAACAGGATGTCGACCAGCAGGCCCAACTGCACACCGGGATTTACAGCCCGCAGGCCAGTGCCAACGTTTACCAACACCTGCACCAGCTTGCCAGCGCCGCCTTGCATGCCGGTTTCCCGGTGGTGGTCGATGCCACTTACCTCAAGCGCGAACAGCGCGACGGCGCTGCACAAGTCGCCGAAGCCTGCGGTGTGCCATTCTTGATTCTCGACTGCCAAGCCCCGGACAGTGTGATTAGCCAATGGCTGGCCCAACGCCAGGCAGCCGGCCAGGACCCGTCCGACGCCACCGAGGCCGTCATCCAGGCGCAGCAAGCCGGGCGCGAAGCCTTGAGCGACGCCGAGCTGCTGCAAAGCAAGCGCGTCGACACCCACGATACGGCCAGCCTCGACAGCCTGATCGAGCGTATCCGTAACTATCTGCCCGGTCTGTAAGCGTGCACAGTCTTGACACTCACGGGCATGCCTCGTGAGTTTCTCTATACTGAGGGAGAATCCCCGAGTGGAAGAAAACACCATGAGCCAGCCGCGCCAGCTTGATAACCCGCTGTATCGCCTAATCCGTAGTGAAGACATCAAGGGCTTCAACGCGCAAAAGTCCCAAGAGGGTCAAATCGACCTGTGCAACGGTGACTTTCGCGGTCTAGACCTACGCAACCTGGACGTCAGTCGAGTCCTGTTTACAGACGCCTATTTCCGCGGTGCGGACCTGCGCGGTCTGGACTTGCGCGAAACCTGCATGCGCGGCGCCAGCCTGGCTCACGCGCAGATCTCCGGGGCCTACTTTCCGGAAGAGTTGAGCGCCGATGAAATTCTCATGTCGATGAACTTCGGCACCCGCTTGCGCTACCGCACCAAGTAACCGACAGCGCCATAAGCAGGTAGATTGTTAATAGCCAGGGACAATCCGGAGCAGTCGCGAATTCTCCACTGAACGCTACACTTGGGCGCAGCACCCCGTTGAGCATGCAGATACTTTTTCATTGCACGGAGGCTGGATGAACGACGAACTGCAACACTTGAAAAACCTCGGCAAAACTTCGGCCCAGTGGCTCCATGCATCAGGCATTCACAATGCCAACGACCTGCGCCGATTGGGTGCGGTGGACGCCTACCGAGCAGTGAAGGCCCGAGGGTTTCGCGCCTCCAAAGTGCTTTTATATGCCATCGAAGGCGCGCTCTTGGACGTCAACTGGAACCAGTTACCACCCGCCCACAAAGCCGAGTTGAACGGCCAACTGGAAGCAATGGCCGCGCACAACAAGAGCTAGCTCACAACCTCTGCCCGCAGTGATTGTCGAAAAGTGCGCCGCCACCTATTGTTTCAGGAACGCTCGTGCATTTAGTTAGCCCAGCCAGTTCAAGGAATTTCTCGCATGTACCTACTCGGGGAGCAACCGGCCTACGCCGACCAGCTGATCAACCGACTGCAAGGCATCCCCACGCAGCTGCTGGAAGGGCTTGCGCCAGCCGGTGAGACGGTGCGTCTGGAACGCACCGACGATCTCGCCCAGGATTTACCAGGCAATCAGCTGTTCATCATCGAAAACGGCTTGTTGCATGCACTTGTAGATGAGCGTCCGCTGTTCTATTTGCAAGAAGGCGATCTGTTCGGCCTGCGACAGGGCATCGAGTTTCCCACCTGCCGCTATAGCAGCGAAGAACCGCTGAGCCTGGTGCCTTACACCCGCACCGAAGTGTTTAAACATATTTATGCCAGTGAAGTTCGCCTGGAACTGTTCGTTCAGTACCTGATTGGCCATACGGCATTGCTGTCTGATGCGCTGGCTCGCATTAAACAGCCGGAGATCCGCCCCGCTACCGGGTTCCAGCATTTCGCTGCCGGCGAAGAGCTGATTCACCAAGGCGATGAAGCGGATCACGTATTTATCATTATCGAAGGGCACGCCGAAGCGTATGTGGACGGGCATAAAGTCGGTGATGTGCAGAAAGATGAAATCTTCGGTGCCATGGCGGTATTTACCCGCGAAAAGCGCAGCGCCACCGTACTGGCTAGCGAGCCGTGCACAGTGATGGTCATTCCTAAAGAACAGTTCTTAAGTCTTACGCAGAGCAATCCGCGCATCGCACACAGCCTGATTGAGAGCATGGCGCGACGTATTGATCTGCTGAATAAGGAAGTCACGCAGCTGCGTTTGCCCGCCAGCGAGTGATTTTTAGCGCACTAAAAACCCGGCCTTGCGCCGGGTTTTGCGTTTCTGGAACTGGACGATCTACCCCGTCCAAAAAAGATATGGTTGAGGTGTTGACTTAGAAATGAGAATTGTTATTATTATCGCAACTGGTCGCGAGATCAGTCGATATTCTGAGAGACCTTCAGTCGGACTTTTCAGATTATCTCCTCATCAGGCTAATCACGGTTTTTGACCCGGCTCTTGCCGGGTCTTTTTTTGCCTACGAGAAAGCCATTCATATACCGATCGAATCGCCCGCCGCTCCCTCACCGCACGAGCATTGGAATCAAGCTTACGGCGTTTAACTATTTTGCCGCGCCACCGTGCTATGGCGACGCAACTACTGCGCCTCGATCCGGAAGCCATAACGGGGAAAGTGGACATGCACCACTCCGCCACGCGGGTCTTCACGGCGCAGAATCAACTCCTCACCCCCGGCAAACAGCAACTCGCCCGCCACAGGATCGACACCGTAGTCGGTCGCGGCAATGATCACCTGCTGCCCGGCTTTAAAACCGTTAGGGTCTTCAAACACTTCATCGGGCAGTGGCGCTGGCGTGGAAGTGCGCGCAACTTCCAACGCCTCCTCCGAGGTCATTGGTGTGGAAGAACCATGACCAAAACCCAACACCCGAGCAAACCAGGCAGACACTAATGGGTAGCTATCCACCAGCGGCGAGGTCACTGGGGTAGCCTTCAGAAACCAGCACTGGTGAGCCAACGCAAAATCAGCGTGGCAAGCATCGTCGCCAAACAGGAAGTCGCTGCCACTCGCGCCGAGCTGCTGCTCCAAACGCGCCATCAGCTGTGGCCACTGGTGCTGAGCCTGCGCCAATGGCACGCGTGCTGCGCTGCCGCCACTGAACAGCGCCTGGCGATCGGCGATAAAGCCTTGCACCGCTTCCGGCGGCAGCTTGGCAAAACGGATAGCCACCGACGCCGGCTGAAACACCAGCGCCACAGCGTGCTGGAACAGCACCGAATCGATCCAGTTGGTGAAGCCTGTGATCGCAAATAGCTGCCCAGTCGGAAACAACGCAGGGGCAGCTTTTTCAGCCTCAAGACGCCGGGCAATCAACGCGGTATCGCAGTAGATATCAGCGCCTACTTGCAGCACCGGGGTTTTCCGGTAGCCACCAGTAAGCGCCACCAGGTCGGGCTTGGGCATGACTGGAGAAATCATTACCGAACGCCAGGACAATTGCTTAAAGCCCAGCATCAAGCGAGTCTTCTCGGCAAATGGCGACGTGGGGTAATGGTGCAGGATCAACTCGTGCATAGCAGGCTCCAGGCGCTTTTTTTATGGTCCCTGAGCTTACGCGGCTACACCGCTACGGCCTACCCAATCAGGCTGATGGCGCATCATAAAGCGGCTGGATAACAGCCCAGGCAAGCACCAGATTTTCCTTAGCCTTTTTGCTCAGCGCTTTGATCGCGCGCTCGCGGCGCAACGCATCGCCTTTGCCCGTACAGCTCTCTACATAGACCAGCGCCACCGCTGGGCTGGAATAGAAAAAACGGGCGCCTTTACCGCTTTGATGTGCCGCGAAACGACGCTGCGGATCGTCGCTGATGCCGCAGTACAACGCACCGTTGGCGGCGCGGACCAGGTAAACGAACCAGGGCTTGGCAACCGGTATGAGTGGTTCGGGGTGCTTGGCTTCGGTCATGCGAATGGGGTCTGCGGCAAAAAAGCGGAAGCTATGGTAACCGAGCCCAAACTCACCCGCCCTTAGGAAGTCGCCTGGCAGAGTTTGCGCGATAGGCGATTTAACAAAAATTCTCGCGCCCGATACTCGCCAGCATCGAACACTGAATTAGAGAAGAACACATGACCGCCATCTTACTGACGTTCCGCGCCAACGATCGCCTAGTCCGGGCACTGGACCTTATCGCCAACACCACCGACAAAAGCCACCAGTATCACCTCAACCGAGCAGTGGCACGCTACGTAAAAGCCGAACTGGCAAGCCTTCAAGCCATCACCGAAGGCATTATCGACGCCGACGCAGGACAGCTAATCAACCTTGAAAGCGCACTAACCAGATTGACCGCCCAAGGCGACGGCGATAGTTAACCAGCGGCTCAACGCCCTGCTCGAAATGCCGCCAAGCCCTTTGCTGCTTGCTTGCGGATCGCCCCTTGGACCAACGGCGTCCACCCCAGCAACGCGCCTTTCACTCCTAGCGCCTGCGCAGACCACTTCCACAAATCAAAGTGGTCATGGTGCTCAACAATTTTGCCGTCACGGAATTTGAAATTTGCCTGAATACGGTTAACCACCGTGCGCCCAGTGCCGCTGAATAAATAGGTCGCGACCCAGTGGGTGCTGCCCTGCTGGTCGTCCGCGTTTACATTTGAGTAATCCAAGGAAAAGTTCTGCGCGCGGCTGGTGAGCATGCGCCACATATCGGCGGCCTCACTGCCATTAAGGTCCTGGAAAACCGGGTCGCTGAAGTGCACATCGGCGGCGTAGCAGGCGGCCATGGCTTCGGCGTCCTGACGCTGAAAAGCTTGGTAGAAACGGGTTAGCAATTCAGCGTTGGGGTGGCTCATGGCGGCTCCGGGGTAAGTGGTAATGGGGCTATTGTCCAAGCAAAACGGCCAGCACTCGATTGGCTATATCGACAACTTTGTGTCAAATATAGCCAACCTTGGCCATCTGACATTTTCGCCATGCTGCGTATTGCCTTGTATGTATGCCCGCAAACCGTGTGTTCTAGCCTGAGCATGGCGATGGATGCCTTTCAGTTGGCCAATCAGTTGGCCGGCGAGCGCTTATTTAATCTGCAGCGGGTGAGCCTCAATGGCCAGCCGGTGGACTTGCACTTTGCGCGCATTAGCGTGGATGGCGACCTGAGCCTAGCCGAGGGCGCCGACCTGGTCATACTGCCGGCCACAGGCAACGCCATCGACAAGACCCTGCACAGCAACGCCGCCCTACTGCCCTGGTTAGCGGCGCAAGCGCAAAAACGTCATCTGGCCAGCCTATGCAGCAGCGCTTTTTTGTTGGGTGCAGCGGGGATATTGGATGGTCGCACCGCTACAACGCACTGGAGCCTGGCCGCGCTATTTCGTCAGCGTTTTCCGTTGGTGAAATTACAGATTGAGCAATTACTCACCCACGACGACCGCCTGTTCTGCTCCGGCGGCGCCCAGGCCGGGTTGGATTTATGCCTCTATCTGATCGGCTGGCATGCCGGCGCTGACCTGGCGCAGAAGGTTGCCGCAGCGTTGGTGTTTGAACACAGTCGAGGCCAACAAACCCGCTTTGAACCGCTGATGCCGCAAGTGCAGCGCAATGACCCGCTGCAACCGCTACTCGACTGGATGCAACGGCATTGTGCTGAGCCGATGGATTTGCAACGCCTGGCCACGCAAGCCAACTGTTCATCGCGCACCCTGTTGCGGCGTTTTCGCGCCAGCACCGGCATTACCCCTAACGACTATCTGCAGCGCCTTCGCATCAGCGCAGCGCAGGCCGCATTACGGCAACCGGCGCGCTCGTTGGAGCAAATCGCCGCCCAGGTTGGTTTTGGCGATCGCGCCGCCTTTGCCAAGTTGTTCAAGCAACTCTGTGGCGAAACCCCTGGCGCGTTTCGCCAACGGCTACGGGGCTGAGCCAGACAAAAGCGCGTGCACCGCATAGAATCGCCGCAGCCTTTAGGAGACGCGCCCCATGCTGATGGTGATTTCACCCGCCAAAACCCTGGATTACGACACCCCGCCCGTAACCAAACGCTTTACCCAACCGCAACACATCGACCACGCCGAGGAACTGATCGCCCAATTGCGCGACTTCAGCCCGGCGCAGATTGCCGAATTGATGCACCTGTCCGACAAACTTGCCGGACTCAACGCTGCGCGTTTCGGCAGCTGGACGCCCAAATTCAGCACCAAGAATGCCAAACAAGCGGTGCTGGCCTTTAAAGGCGACGTCTACACCGGCATGCACGCCGAAGACTTCAGCGAAGACGACTTCGACTTCGCGCAGAAACACCTGCGCATGCTCTCCGGCCTTTACGGCGTATTGCGCCCGCTGGACCTGATGCAACCCTACCGCCTGGAAATGGGCACCAAATTGGCCAACGCCCGCGGCAAAGACCTGTATGCCTTCTGGGGCGACAACATCAGCGGCTGGCTCAACCAGGCACTCAAAGCCCAAGGCGACGATGTGCTGCTGAACCTGGCCTCCAACGAATACTTCGGCGCCGTAAAGCGCCAGGCCTTGAAAGCGCGGATCATCAATACCGACTTCAAAGACCTGAAAAACGGCCAGTACAAAATCATCAGCTTCTACGCCAAAAAGGCCCGCGGCATGATGGCCCGCTACGTGATCAAAGAGCGCCTGACCGACCCGGCGGGCTTGAAAGATTTCAACTACCAGGGCTACCGCTTCAACGCCGAACAGTCCAAGCCAGACAACCTGGTGTTCCTGCGCGATACGCCGCAAGACTGACTCGTCCCGCTCCAGGTGAGCTGGCCCCTGTCTACGGCAGTTCTGTACCAGCGCTAACTACGCAAAAAAGACAAGGCCGCCCGGAGGCGGCCTTGTCAGCTAAGCACGTCGATCAGACCCTAAACGCACTAATCAGCTGCTTAAGATGGGCCACTTCCCCTGACAACTCACGGCTGGCCTGCTCTGTCTGACTCGCGCCCTCAGCAGTGCGCTCGCCAGCCAAATTGATCTCGACAATGTTCTGGTCAATATCATGCGCCACCGCCGTCTGCTGCTCAGCCGCCGCCGCAATCTGCTGGTTCTGATCCACGATCATGCCCACGGCACCGAGAATGTTCTCCAGCGCCTGCTGCACTTTGCCGGACTCGCTTACGGTGTTGTCGGCCATGCTGTGGCTGGCGTGCATGGTTTTCACCGCAGCACCGACGCCACCTTGCAACTTGGCGATCATCTTCTCGATTTCTTCGGTGGACTGCTGGGTGCGCTTGGCCAGGTTGCGCACCTCATCGGCGACCACGGCAAAACCACGGCCTTGCTCACCGGCACGGGCGGCTTCAATGGCAGCGTTCAGGGCCAACAGGTTGGTCTGCTCAGCGATACCCTTGATTACGTCCAGCACTTGGCTGATAGACGCGCTGTCACTGGCCAACTGGTTGATCACACTCACCGATTGGTCGATCTCATCGGCCAGGCGCTGAATACTGCCAACCTGCAATTCCACCAAGGCACGGCCATTGACGGTTTCGTGGTTAACACTCTGCGCACTGTCCACCGCAGCAGCAGCGCTGCGCGCTACTTCCTGCGCAGTGGCAGACATTTCATTCATGGCTGTGGCCACTTGCTCAATCTGGCTGCGCTGCCCTGCCACCGCCAGGTTGCTCTGTGCGGAAACATCCTCCACACGATCAGCCTGCACACCCACCGCCGTAACGGTATGGCCAACTCGCTCGATCAGGTGATGAATCTTCTGCACGGTGCCGTTAAACAATTCCCCCAACTCACCCAGTTCATCGCGGCTTTGCGCATGGAAGCTGACGGTCATATCGCCTGCCGCCACTTGATCCATAACTTTGCCAAGGCTTTTCAGGGTGGTACGGGTGGAAACGTAGAAACCGCCGTAGAGGTAGCCAATCAGAATAAACACCACCAACAGCGCGACCACCAACATCACCGTCTGCGCCTGTTTTTGCGTCAGACGTTTTTGCAATTGCTGCTTGAGAAACGCCAAGGCGGCGTCGTTCAACTGGTAGGTTTTGTCCATCGAAGCCGAAACGTTGTCGTAAAACTCCTGCCATGGCGCGTCAAGGGTGTCGGCCATCACCACTTGGTCTTCGAAAAAGGTGCTGTTGTCTTTGAGCGTGGCGCGGCTGGCATCAGCCTGGGTTTTCAGCGCGGCTTGCGCGGCGGGGCTGCCGTCGAGCGCGTCGTTGATGGTGAGGCCATATTCGGCGTGCAGTTTTTCCAGGGTCAGCAGCAGCTCATCGAACTTGCCGCTGGCCGAAGAATTAAGGAAGCCTTGGGCCAGCGATGCAGAGCCCAGCGAACGCCCGGTACTTAATGCGGCGGTTACCGCAGGAGTGCCATTGGTGACCAGTTCAATCATCTGCCGCACGGTGGTCTGGCTGTCTTGGCTGAGGCCGGCCTGGTTGGCGATGATCTTGATCAGCACCTGCATATTGCCCTGCAGCTTCTCGATCATCGGTGCCTTGCTCTGCAGCGAGGTTTCCGCGTCGGCCGCCTTCAGAGCTTTTTCCAGTTCGTCACGTTTGTTGTTGAACAGCTCAACTTGCTCGGCATTAGTCACCACCGGCGCAAGCTTGAGCAGGTCGGCTTCGATGCGCTTGGTTAAAGTGCCGATGCGCGTTTCAAGGTCGCCGATCTTGCCGGACTGACCGACAGCGGCGTTGATCTCAACCATGTCGTTGAGGTTTTCCAGATCAGCGCGAAGTTTGAGGCTGGCACTCATCAGGTCGAGGCTTTCCAGCTCGGCGCGTGTGCCGACGAACTCGTTGTAAGAGTCACGTACCAGATAGAAGTTGGTAACCAGCATCGGCAGAAAGAACAAGACGCTGATTAGGCTGAATTTCATACCAAAACTAAGGCGATTCATCAGCGCGATGGCCGGATACAGCACGGTCTTCACAAGACGTCTCCTGTTCACATTATTGTTATGGATAGTCACAGGGTAGAGCGGTGAGACGTGCGATGGTCAATCGCCTATCCCTGCCGGCCTTTCTGCCTCGCTCAAAGGCAAGGTCAGAAGGCAATCAAGCGTGACACGAGTCACAGATCACCAGGCACGGCGTTCTGTATACCCCATATCGACCGTCACCTTTGTAACTTAAGGTTAAGAACAGGTCTACCGCCAACTCAGGCCATTGATTTGAGTGATGGCACTTCACACTTAGAAAAACCGCGAGCCCAGGCAGCCAGCGGCTCGCGGCCCGACCAGTGGTTTAGAAAAGCAGTGTCCAAACCGCAAAACCGGCATACCAAAACACCCCGGCGCGCACCAGCAATTGCCATAGGCCATCAAGGCTGGAAACGCCACTCTCGCCCAAGGTAGTTGGACCGAACTCTTCCGCTGCACGGCCGCTATTGGCGATTAGTTGTGCCGCCGAAACATTCCAGTTCAGCAGCTCATGCAACAGCACGCGGCTGACGGCGACGAAGCTGCCGACCAAGGCAAAACTCGCAGCCAGCAAACGCACCGGCAGCCAATCAAATGCATGCCGCCATTGTCCGGCACGAGCGCGCAGAGAAGGATCCTGAGCATGTTCAACGGTCAGCGCCAACAAACGATAAGCCAAGGCCGCCAAAGGGCCCAGCAGTGCATACCAGAAGATCACCGCGAAAAAGCTCTGATAACCCTGCCACAGCAGAAAGCCCTGGGCAGATTGCAACAAGCTGTCCTCATCGGCCGCTTCAACGCCAAGGTCGCGCTGTGCGACCAAATAGGCTGCCTCCACATCTTCGCGCCGCCAGGCATCACGGAAAGGGCCCAGCGCCACCAACGGATCGCCACGCCCGAGCGCATACACCAACACCCACAAGTGCACCGGCAAGGCGAGCCAGCCATGCAGGGTTACCCCCAGTATCGCCAGTAGCAAAGCCAGCACCGCCAATGGCAGCAGCACCAGCACGGCCAGCGACAGCCACGGATTATGGCCAAAGGCGCTTTGCCGTTCCGACCAGCCGAGCAGCCGTAACCAGGGGCCGTCCTGCTGAATTTTGATGCGCCAGGACGAAAACTTCTCGACCCACAACACCAGTAGCAACACTAGAAAACTCACGATTGCACTCCTCCCCTTGATGCCAGTCCTTGAGCCGCCAGCCCCGCATAAAAGCGCGGCCAATCGAAACACGCGCCCGGGTCGGTCTTGCGCCCCGGGGCAATATCGCTGTGCCCGCAAATACGCTGCGGGGTGATTGCTACAAACGCGCGGCAGAGCTGCCCACCCAGTTGCGCCAGTGCCGCATATTGCTCGTCGGTGAACGGTTGATCGTCCGTGCCTTCCAACTCAATGCCTAGCGAAAAATCATTACAGTTGTCGCGCCCCTCGAACAACGACACACCGGCATGCCAGGCCCGATCAAGGCACGAGACAAACTGCGTCACGCGGCCATCGCGCTCGATCAGAAAATGTGCCGACACGCGCAGCTCGGCGATGCCGGCAAAATACGGGTGCTCATCGGCGCGCAGGCAATTCTGAAACAACTCCACCACCTTGCCGGTACCGAACTGGCCTGGCGGCAGGCTGATGTTGTGGATCACCAGCAGGGAAATTTCCCCATTGGGACGCGCATTGAAATTGGGCGAGGGGCAATGGCTGATGCCGTGGCACCAGCCAGTGAGAGGGTCCAGCTGCATAAAAGCTCCTTGAACTGCAGAACACTCTACCGGGCTATGCGCAGAAACGACAACGCCCGGCAAGGGCCGGGCGTTGTCTAGGACGGGCAAAACGGATCAGGCGTTTTTTAAGCGACGCAGATTACCGATCACCGATTCCAACGCGCGATCAAACAACAGCGCATCGTCCAGCAAACGAATGGCATTGCGGCGGAATTCCACAGCCAGGCCCATGCGGGTTTTCTCCAACACTTTCATGCCCGTGCGGTTAACGAAGATGTACTTGCCGGTCGGCTTGATCACTGCTGCCAGTTTGCAGCGCAGCTTGTGCTCTTCGTCTTCTTGGAACTCGACCCAGCTGCCAACACCCAAGCTGTCGACGCGCGCCAAGGCTTCGTCATCATCGGGTAGAACCAGTTCCGGCTCCTGCACACGGCTCTCACCGGGCGCCAGCAACACGATTTCTTCGATCACTTCCACCATCGCCGGCACGGCAACCGCTTCAATTTCTTCTTCCGCTGGTAGCTCCAACAACGGCGCTTCGCCATCGGCCCCCGGCACAACCTCAGCCTCTTCGCTTACTTCCGGCAACGGCCGCTTAAAGCGCTGGAACGCCTGCACATGCAGGTTTTCCAACTGACTGAAAAATTCGCTGGTAGAGAACGGATCAAACGCCGCGCTGGCCATACCTTCACGCAAGGCCTTAAGCAACCCCGGCACCAGCTCCAGCAGACGCAGACGGGCTTCCGGATCTTCGTGGGGAGCAACGCTCCACACCAAGTCGTCCATAGTATTTAGCGCGGCATTCCACTCCGGCGATTCCACGCCGTGCTTGAGACAGGTGAGCATCATCACCTTGCTCCAGCCTTCTTGCAGCAGACGCACCACAACTTCCGGCAGGGTTTTGCCCAGCAGGCGCTCGTTAAGCGCATGCTCAACTTCGCGACGGGCCAACTCGGCCTTAGCGCTGCCTTCTTCGGCGTCACGGGTGCGTTGCTCCAGCAACTCACTGCGGCGGCGCTCGTCACCGGTAAAGGCGAGAAAATCAGCCAGCAGTTCAGAGAAGATCGCCGGGTCATCAACAAAGTCGTTAAGCAGGCGCTGCACCACGTTTTCGATTTTTTGGTACAGGCTGTCGCGCTGGCTATCATCCTGCTCCGCCCAACCCAGGGCGGCGGCAGCGATCTCGTTAAGCAGACGACGCGCCGGGTGGCTGCCGCGGCTAAAAAAGGTTTTATCCAACACCGCGACTTTCAGCATCGGAATCTGCAGACGCCCGATCAAGGCCTTGAGCGAATCCGACAGGGTGCGGTCGTCGAGGATAAATTCGAACAGCATCGACACCAAGTTGATGACATCTTCATCAACCTCACCCACTACCCGCGACTTGCCGCTTTTGGCGCTGGCACGCACAAGCAATTGCTCAAGCTGATTGCGCAGATCGAAATCGTCCTGCGCCGCAGAGGTAAAAGCCGGGCGTTGCTGCATATGGGAAAGCAGACGCATCAGGTCGTTGCTGGAAATGGGCAACGCATCAGCCGGCATTTCACGGCGTGGAATACCACTGCCACGGACCTGCGAGAGCAGCTCCTGCAATACGCCAAATACTTCCTGCACGCCTTCATCGGCGAAACCGCCACCTTGACCGCCTTCAGCGTGACCACCGGTTGCAGCCGAAGCTCCGCGCGCGCCGCCAGCAGCAGGGCTGTTTTTGCGGCGCAGCGGCGCAGTTTTCAGCTCTGGCAATACGCCGGCTTCGATCAACTGTTGGTTGGTATCGGAATACAGCTGGTCGAGGTCAGCCAGAACATATTTCTCGAACAGCTTAAGGATGATCAGCTTGACCTTGATCTCAACGCCCAGACGGCTACACGCCTCCAGGAAGAACTCGCAGAGCACGGTCGGACCCAGCGGGTTGGTTTTGTCGTCGATTTTCTTGCTGACCATCGCGTTGATTCGCGTGGTCAAGTGACCCAGCGCCACCGAATCGCGATTCATCACCTTGGCGACCATGGAGTCCATGGCCACGGTCTCTTCCAATTCGTCGTTCTGCACCAGCGCCAGGGTATCGAACGCAACGGCGTCCAACTGCGGCGCGCGGCCGATCTCGTATTGGTTGAGGTTGGCGAATGTTTCAAAGACTTTTTGCAGGAAGCCGCGTTCAATGCCCTTACGCTTTAAGCGCAGGTCACGCATGGCCTCGAAAAAGGCATTTTGCTCAGCGTTACTGGTCGCGCGGTCGGCCATCTCAAAGAGGGTATCGTCCGCGTTGTCGAACAACGCCTGCAAGGCTTGTTTCAGCTGCTGAGCAGCTTTGTCGCGCACGTGAATGAGTGCCACGGGCAGCCTCCCCGCCGGTGATGTTGGCGAGTGCTCGGGAGCAACTTTATTAAGCTGCACCACTTTCGCATCAGTCATTGCAACTCTCCCGCAGACCGGCCCTTTGGCTCTCACATCTGCATAACGATCAACTGAGCGTCATCCGTAACGTCAATGGCATGGCGTCAATAATAAGCAGTAAAAGTGATTATAGAGAGGCCGCGCAAGATAAAACCCTACTTCTTGCTCAGATATGACCTACATCACACATGTACCGCATCTGGTTACGAACGGCTACCGACTGTCGACAAACGCGCGAAATGACGCACAAACCTGCCCATATAAATGGCGCTACACAGAGGCCTTCGCCTCCTTATAATCGCCCCCAGACAAACCGGGAGCCTCCAATGCCGAACCTACTGCTCGCCGACCTTGGCGCAGAAATCCAAGCCAACGTACGCCGCGCCCTGCAAGAAGATGTCGGCAGCGGCGATATCACCGCCCAACTGATCCCCGCCGAACGCCTGGCCCACGCCACCATCATTACCCGCGACAACGCGGTCATAGCGGGCAGCGCATGGGTTGACAACGTATTCGCCCAAATAGATCCCCGCGTCGCCGTGCATTGGCAAGTACAAGACGGTGACCGCGTGCAGCCTAACCAAGCTTTATTTCATCTCGAAGGCCCCGCACGCGCCCTGCTTACCGGCGAGCGCAGCGCCCTGAACTTCCTGCAAACCCTCTCCGGCGTAGCCACGCGCTGCCGCCACTACGCCGACATTGTCGAAGGTACCGGAGTCAAACTGCTCGACACGCGTAAAACCTTGCCTGGGCTGCGTCTGGCACAGAAGTACGCCGTTACCAGAGGTGGCTGCCACAACCACCGCATCGGCCTGTACGACGCATTCTTGATCAAAGAAAACCATATCGCCGCCTGCGGCGGCATTGCCCAAGCGATTCAAGCCGCCCACGGTATTGCCCCAGGCAAACCGGTAGAAGTAGAGGTCGAAAGCCTGGCCGAACTGCAAGAAGCGCTAGATGCCGGCGCCGACATCATCATGCTCGACGAACTAAGCCTGGAAGAAATGCGCACAGCCGTGGCGATGACCGCCGGCAAGGCCAAGCTGGAAGCGTCGGGCGGGATCAACGAAACCACCCTGCGCGTTATTGCTGAAACGGGGGTGGATTACATCTCCATCGGCACGCTGACCAAGGATGTAAAGGCGGTTGACCTGTCGATGCGCCTAAGTATTTAAGCCAGCGCTCCGAACGAGCGCCACGCGCCGCACAAAACCGCGACCTTGAGTGGATCAAGGCCGCGCCAATCTGGCATGCTGCCGGGCATTGATATCCGCCCGCAGCTGTAAGAAAGAGCCTAAGAAATGAACGAGTTGGAACTGCTTGGAGAAAAGATACGTACCGGCAGTGCCATCGTCGGCATCTACGGCCTCGGCTACGTGGGCCTGCCCCTGGCCCTGCGCTTCGCCGAAGTGGGCATCAAGGTCATCGGCTTTGACGTCGATACCCACAAAGTTGAATGCCTGAACAGCGGCCGTAGCTATATCGAGCGCATCCAACCCGAGCAGATCCAGGCCGCCGCCCGCAGTGGGCTGGAAGCCACCACCGACTTCGCCCGCAGCGCAGAAGCCGACGCTCTGATCATCTGCGTACCCACGCCGCTAAACGCCCACCGCGAACCTGACCTGAGCTTTGTCATAAACACCGTTGAAAGCCTGCTGCCGTATTTCCGCGCCGGCCAACTGCTCAGCCTGGAAAGCACCACCTGGCCCGGCACCACTGACGAACAGTTAGCCCCGCGCCTGCAGGCCCGCGGCTTTAACCCAGGCGAAAACTGCGCCTTGGTGTTTTCCCCAGAGCGCGAAGACCCGGGCAACCCCGACTACGGCACCCACGACATTCCCAAAGTGATCGGCGGCATGACCAAAAGCTGCCTAGACCTAGGCGTCGCCCTGTACCAACACGCAATCAAAACCATGGTGCCGGTCAGCAGTCCGAAAGTGGCGGAGATGAGCAAACTGCTGGAAAACATCCACCGCGCAGTGAACATTGGCCTGGTTAACGAGATGAAAATCGTCGCCGACAAAATGGGCATCAACATCCACGAAGTCATCCGCGCCGCCGCCACCAAACCCTTCGGCTTCGTCGCCTACACCCCAGGCCCGGGCCTGGGCGGCCACTGCATCCCCATCGACCCGTTCTACCTCACCTGGAAAGCCAAGGAATACGGCATCAATACCCGCTTCATTGAGCTGGCCGGCGAGATCAACCACTACATGCCACAGTGGGTCGTGCAGAAAGTCGCCGACGCCCTAAACGACCGCAGCAAATCCATCAAAGGCAGCCGCATTTTGGTCCTGGGCTTGGCCTACAAAAAGAACATCGACGACAGCCGCGAATCCCCCGCCGTAGAAATCATGCAACTGCTGCAAGACAAAGGCGCCGACATCGCCTACTCCGACCCGCATGTACCGACCTTCCCGAAAATGCGTGAGTACAGCTTTGATTTGAAGTCGGTGGCGCTGACTGAGGCCAGCATTGCGCAGTATGACTGCGTGGTGCTGACTACAGACCACGATGGGTTTGACTATGAAATGTTGGTGCGGGAGGCGGGGTTGATTGTGGATACGCGGGGACGTTTACCGGAGGGGGCGAACATTGTCGCAGCCTGAGACTGCCCGCCAGCGCATCCTGATCGTTACCCGCAACCTTCCCCCACTGGTCGGGGGTATGGAGCGGCTCAACTGGCACATGGCCGATGAGCTGTCCCACTACGCCGACGTACGCGTCGTCGGCCCCGCCGAAGCCGAACAACAGAAACCCGCCAATGTAGGGTTTTCTCCCGCACTGTTACGCCCGCTGTGGCGTTTTCTACTGCAGGCCGGCTGGCAAACCATTCGCCAGGCGCGCCAGTGGAAACCCGACGTCATCCTCGCCGGCAGCGGACTGACCGCCCCCATCGCGCTCATCGCCGCTCGACTGTGCGGCGCCAAAGCGGTGGCGTATGTGCATGGCCTGGATATCTCGGTTAACCATGCGGTGTATCGCTACCTGTGGCTGCCAGCGATTCGACGAATGGATCGGGTGATTGCCAATAGCAACCCAACCCGCGAACTAGCGAAAAAAGCAGGCGTGAAAGCCGAACGTATCGGCATCGTGTTCCCAGGTGTCAGCCTGCCGGGCGCCCCTCTACAACCGAGTACTTTTCGTGAGAAATACCAGTTGGGCGACGGCCCGGTACTGCTATCGGTTGGCCGATTGACTACGCGTAAAGGCTTGCTGGAGTTTGTGCGCTACGCACTGCCGACTATCGCCACTCGCTACCCAGATGTGGTGTTAGCAGTGGTTGGAGACACGCCCAATGACTCGTTGCATGCAACTGTGCAGAGTAAAGAAGAGCTAATGGCGCAGGCGCAGGCGCTGGGTTTGGCAGCAAATATTCGATTTCTTGGCTTAGTGCCCGATGGCGAGCCGCTTGCCGATGCGTACAGATCCTCAACCGTCCACGTATTCCCGATTCGCAAGATTCCTGGCGACCCTGAGGGGTTTGGCATGGTCGCGATCGAGGCGGCAGCGCATGGCTTGCCGACTGTCGCCTTTGCCAACGGCGGCGTGGTTGATGCGGTTGCGCCGGGGCAGTCAGGGTGCCTGGTAGCTATTGATGACTACAACGCACTGGCCCAACAGGTTATTGAGCAGTTGCAAAACAGCCCGGCGTATCGGGACTCCAGCATTGCGTTTGCCCAAGACTTTTGCTGGAGCAACTTCGGCAGAGGTGTTTTCAGTAACTTGAATTTGCCTGGCTAAATCAGCTACGCATGGGGTCACTCACAAATGCCAACCGCCAACCCCGCCACAGCGCCTTAACCGGCACCAACGAGCGGAAACGCCATGCGCGTAGCAACGCACGCGCGCTTAACGTGAATACCCGGCAGACATACAGCAGATACTTATCTAGCGCATTGGACGAAAGCTTTTTCGCCAATAGCCAGTGCGCCGCGACCATGCGCTCCTCATAAAACGCCGAACCCAAACCACTGCTTGCAGTGCCCTCGTGAAACACCAGGGTTTCTGGCACATGCACTATCGCGTCGGGCTGCAATCGGTAGCGCCAACCAAGCTCGCAATCTTCCCCATACATAAAGAAGTCTTCGTCGAACAACTGCCGCTCAACCCGCGCTGAATCAATAAGCAGGCAACAACCGCTAGCGTGAGAAAAACTACCGGGCAAGGGAGATGTCGTCAGCAGCCCGGTGATGCGCTGGTAGTAAGCGGGCCCGGTAACCCGACCGTGCTGGTCAATATCGGCGAATGCCAGTTTGTGCTGGGGTGACTGATCCAGCGCGGCGCCTAGCTTCTCCAGCGCCCCGTCGAGCAATAGCGCATCGTTATTTATCAACAACACCCGGCAATCAGGACGTAGCTCGCGGCAGCGCTGTATACCGAGATTGACGCCCGCGGCAAATCCGAGGTTTCGAGGGCTGATATGCACAACAACATCAGGATGCTGAGCAAAAGAAGTGGCTACGTCTGCCGCTGAGGCCCCGCCATCCGCCGAGTTATCAACGACTACAACACCCGCCACCCCCTGAGCCCGAAGCGAGTTTATGCAGCTATTGCTGCGCACAGCATCGCGATAATTGAGCAACAAGCCCATATAGGTTGGCATGGAGTAATCCTTAGTTTTTGCAGGCGCCGGGCTGAGCACACAGCCCAGATAGCAGCGCTATCTAAAGCCTTGTTTAATGCCCCTAAGCATTGACCGAGCCTGGGCAAAACGCTTTGAATCAAACAGCATATGCACCAGCAGCGTGATACCCAGCTTGATTACCGCCCAAAACTTCCAAACGCCCGGCACATAAGGCTTTTGCAAGAGGCGGACGGCATTGCGAAAGAGATAGAAGTGGCGGAGTGGTGAGCGCTGCGGCCATACCTTCCAACCGAATAGCCAAAACTTAAAGCTGCTGTCTCCCATCCGGTGAGCAAAAACTGCACTCGGTATACCAAACAAACCGTAGCCAGCAGCAGTCACGCGGAACGCCCAGTCGGTATCGATATGATCGATAAAAAATGCCCCATCGAGCCCACCAAGCGCTTCGAATAGCGAGCGCCGGACCAGTGTTCCACTGCCATTTATATTGGCGCAGGCCACCGGGCCATCACCTGACTTGGGGTACTTTCTTATCCAACGCAGCCCCTGCATACAATGAAACCCGTGCTGCAAGCCGGTGGTTTCATCCACCAAACGTGGGCCAACACAGCCCACGGCTACACCTTGGTTCTCAAGCCTTAGCAAACCTTCCAGCAACAGCTCAATCGCATCAGCGTGAGGCTCACTGTCTTGGTCCATCAAGAGATAAAAGGTTGGAGCGAGCTCAGTGCTGCCGGCCAACTCCGCCCCCGCATTCAAAGCCGCAGCGAGGCCTAGATTTGCAGAACAGGGCAAAAGTTGTGTGTTCGCTCGAGAGTTCACCAGATCGCGTAACTGCGACACTTCACTGGGCAGCGACGCGTTATCCACAATCACCCACAGCGCTTGTGCGGGCAGAGCCTGCATCTGCCGGGCGAGAACCGCCATATCCGGGTGAAACGTGACCGTGATCACCGCCAGCTGGGGAAGCAGATCAGCATCGCTAGCTTGAACGCTATTCAAAACGGCAGCCATCGCGGTAAAGGGCGAGCAACGCGAGCATTGCGGCGAACACTATTTGTCACCGCCATCCTTGTACATCAGCGCGGTGATCTGCTCAGAAATAAGGCCCATCAAAAACACCATCACCGACCCCGTATACAGCAGCGCGCTCATATTGGTGAAACGACCGGCAGTACTCAGGGTGTACCCGTACCACGCGGTCGCAGCCAGAAATAGAACACCGGCTACCGGAGCGAACAACTTAAGCGGCGAATACAACGTGCCAATTTTGAAGATGATCAGCAAAAAGCGCAGACCATCTTTAAGGGGTTTGAGATGGCTTTTACCGATGCGTTGCGCCGCATGAATAGGCTCGTAGGCCACCGAGTAACCGGCACGGAAAAACGCCATGGTGCTGGTAGTCGGGTACGAGAACCCATTGGGCAACAAGTAAAGAAACTCACGAAACTTACTCGCCCGCACAATGCGAAAGCCGGAGGTAAGATCTTCAACTTTCTGCCCCGTCATAAAGGTTGCCAGGCGATTGTAAAACTTGTTGGCGAGGCCGCGCCCGACACTCGCTTGCGAACCGCGCTGACGCGCGCCTACAACCATGTCGTAGCCGCTTTCTAAACGCGCCAGAAGCCGCGAAATATCGGCAGGGTCATGCTGGCCGTCGGCGTCCATAAATACGATGAGCTCGCCGGTGGCGGCACGAGCACCCGATTTGATGGCGGCGCCATTGCCCTTGCTGTAAGGATGCGTCACAACACGCGCGCCGGCCGTTCGTGCAACGTCGCCAGTGCCATCGGTGGAGCCGTCGTCCACCACGATGATATCTGCATCTGGATAAGCAACATGCAGCCCGGCGACTACCGCACCAATGGCCTGGGATTCGTTCTTCGCAGGCAAAACGATGCTGAGCCGAACTACCGCCTGAGCATCAGTGGCAAGGACAGAAGCCCCAACTAGCATTTCAGAGTTACTCATTCACCGCGCCTGCTGCTGATTTATTGGCAATATCTTCACGCAGATCCGCTTCTAGTCGCGTGAACTCGTCGTCGTACTCAGCAGCCGTGCGCCGCAGATCCTTGCGCTTCTGGCTGCTGTAAACAGCCTTCGCCTGAGGAAGAAGCTGCAACGCTTGCTGTTGAGCGCCACCTCGCGCCAGTTCGGCAACCATCATCAAGGACGACTCGGTATCGGCGTACCGCGTCATAGCCAAGGAGTACTGAGCATACGCCTCATCCAAGCGCCCCTGAGCCAAATAGAGCCTTGCCTTGGTATAGGGCGCCAACCGAATAAACACCGATATTTTCTGGAAGTTTGCGTTAGAACTCATCGCATCGACCAGAGCAATTGTGTAGTCCCGGTAGAGCGCTGGGCTAGATGGGTTGACTACAAAATCAGTCAGCGTGTTGAGCCCAACCAACGCCTGAGCATCGAAAGGCTGAGCCGCCAACTTGCTAGAGGCAACAGCAAAATCCGCCTGCGTCGCCGTGCCGGTGTAGACCTTTTGCAGTAACAACCTGATGGTGAGCAATGGGCTGTTAGGAAGCTGGACCATCGCTTTCTCAAGATGGGCATTAGCCTCTTCTACTCGCCCCTGATTGATAAGAAATGCGGCAATGGCGTTTTGCGCCCTTGGAGACGCGGGAGTAGAAACAGCCCAGTAAAGCTCAAGTTTGTTGGTATCACTCCAAAGTGTGGCACGCTGCCAAGTCATAAATGCCAGCACCGCTAAAGCTGCGACCGTCAAGGTAATGGCCACCTTGGGCGCAGTCTTTATCGGAAATTGTGCGAGAGCAAGCGCAACAGGCAAAAACAGAAATCCAGCCGAAGCATAATTCCTATGCTCAAAATAGAGTTCCAATCCCACCACGCTGGATTCCATCAAGTGGCTGGCAAAAAAGAACAAAACTGCCACGCTGAAAAACGGCAGGCGCCTACGTAGCAGAACGGCCGACGAAAACAGAAGGAGCAGGCCCACCGCCGAAAAAAAACTCGATGCCGGCGCAAACCAGCCGCGAGAAATATCGTAGCCATCCTGAAAGAGGCCACGCGCCTCTATCTGCGGAACAAACAAATGAAATAGGTATTCCCAGATTATTCGGCCTTCGCTGAGCAAGCGCTCCGGTTGATTGAAGGGGCGAGAGGGCCAAAGATCCGGTGAAAAGTTGATCATCCTCGCCAGCGCCCCAACTACGACCAGAGCAGGCAACCAAACCACTGCTGCGCGCCACCACCTAGCCGGCAAGGGTGTCGTAGATTTCGGCTGGCAGAATTCAATCACAACAATAAGCAGAGGCAGCAGTGCGCCGTTTTCCTTGCTTAAGACAGCGAGCAATGTACCCAGCCCTAGCGACAAGGTCATGTAGACATAACCCGCGCGAGGGCGAGTTACCAGCAGTAATCGGCCTTTCAAATAACCAGCAATGCCAGCAAACATAAACAGCGCGGCGAGCTGCGCCATGCGCTGAACAACGTATAGCGTCGTAGAGACAAAGTAGGGGTGCAGCAACCAAATGGCACAGCTGATAACCGCGCCCCAAACAGCACGACGCTCCGCCACACCGTAAACCCGCAGCAGTAATAGCGTGGCCCAGCAAAGCGTTAAACCGGTGAGCAAATGAATCCAGAGATTGGTTAATTTAAAGCTATAGGCGTGGCTTGGCCACGTATTGTCGTTAAGCAGAAAGCTCAACAAAGAAATGGGGCGCCCGGTTGGACCCGAGAAGCCGCTGAAAACAAACGCCCGCAGCGAATTGAAATCAACCACTCCGCCATAGGTGCCTAGTTCTTTGAGATTAGGAAAATCATCAAATAAAAAGCCGCCTTTCAAACCCGGGAGGTAAACCAGAAACGTCAATACGAGGATAAACAGCAGAAAAACAGCAGAGTTAAGCGAAGAAGCCTTGAACATGCGCACACTATTTTATCTGCGGAATAAAAATTGCCCGCCGAAGCGGGCAACTTGAAACTCAGGCCGGATTAACCGCGGCAGGAGCTTGGGTAGTACTTAGCGGTGGCACCGGTAGCACCACTACCGCTGCACTTCCAGCTGACAGCGCCGGAGCTAGTGATTGGGCTAAGGGTCAGAGTCAAGCTCGCTACGCCAGAAGCCACACCGGATGTAGCCATAGTTGCCGTAATTCTACCAGCGTTTGGAGCATCATCAACTAGGGTGCTTGCAACATACTTGCCCTTGATCAAGGTCGAGCTAGCAAGACCTGCAGACTCGTTATTTCTCGGGAAATAACCTTTGTTCGAGTAGAACTCAGCAACCGAAGTCTTAGCACCGCTAGCCAAAGTCATGGCTTCGGTCATTTGCGAACGACCCATGTAGTCTTGGTAAGCCGGCAGAGCGATGGCGGCCAGAATACCGATGATCGCAACCACGATCATCAATTCGATAAGGGTAAAACCCTTTTGCAGTTGAGCTTTCATATGTATCCCCTGGGTAGTTGAATTGACCTACGACGATATTCGTTAACGTCCTACGTCTGAGATAGTTATTAGCAGATTGCGTGCCAGCTTTTCGTTTACCTGCCGAAGCCCTGCTTCGACGCCCTAACTGCGTATTCCCCATATTTCGCGTCACCCACAACAGCCCAAAAAAACCAAAAGTGACACTTTTGGGCATCTGCTATTCCGCGATTTGGCACAGACCAACGACTAGGCTATAAGGCAGGATGATTTCCGTGAGCAGCACACCATGAATGACGTCGTGAATCTGACCGGCCTGGCCAAGCAACTTGTTGTGGCAGAGCTATTAGATGAAAAGAGTGCCAAGCAGGCGCAGAGCCAAGCGCAGCGCAACAAAACCTCGCTGGTCACCTACTTGGTACAGAACAAGCTGGTTAAAAGTCGGCAGCTTGCCGAGGTTGCGGCCGAACAGTTTGGTGTGGCGTTTCTTGACCTCAGCAGCCTGGATAAGGACAGCCAACCCAAGGACTTAGTTGCGGAAAAGCTGATGCGTCAGCACCGCGTGCTGCCGCTGTGGAAGCGCGGCAACAAGCTATTCCTGGGCATATCCGACCCCACCAATCACCAAGCCATCACCGATGTTCAGTTCAGCACCGGGCTTAACACCGAAGCCATTCTGGTTGAAGACGACAAGCTCGGTGATGCAATCGAAAAATTCTTCGACAACGCCTCCAGCGGCATGGACGAGCTCGGCGACCTTGATCTGGACATTGAGGCGGTTGACGAGAACGGCCCGGCCAAAGACGACAACCAAGAGGCCGACGATGCACCGGTGGTGCGCTTTGTTAATAAGATGCTGCTCGACGCAATCAAGGCCGGCTCTTCCGACCTGCACTTTGAGCCCTATGAGAAAAGCTACCGCGTGCGCTTTCGCACCGACGGCATTCTGCACGAAATAGCCCGCCCACCAATTCAGCTGGCGCCGCGCATCTCCGCCCGCCTGAAGGTAATGGCCAGCCTGGATATTTCCGAGCGGCGCAAACCGCAGGATGGTCGCATTAAGATGCGCATTTCGAAAACCAAGTCCATCGACTTCCGCGTCAGCAGTTGCCCGACGCTGTGGGGCGAGAAGATCGTGATGCGGATTTTGGACTCGTCCAGTGCGCAGATGGGTATTGATGCACTGGGTTATGAAGAGTCGCAGAAAGACCTTTATATGGCCGCGCTCAAGCAACCTCAGGGCATGATTCTAGTGACTGGGCCAACGGGGTCCGGTAAGACCGTTTCACTGTATACCGGCTTGAACATCCTAAATACCGTCGATGTGAATATCTCGACCGCCGAAGACCCGGTTGAAATCAACTTGGAAGGGATCAATCAGGTCAACGTCAATCCCAAGCAGGGCATGGACTTTACTGCGGCGTTGAAATCATTTCTGCGCCAAGACCCGGATATCATCATGGTCGGCGAGATTCGTGACTTGGACACCGCCTCCATCGCCATTAAAGCCGCGCAGACCGGCCATATGGTGATGTCGACGCTGCACACCAACAGTGCCGCAGAAACGCTGACGCGTTTGCGCAATATGGGCGTACCGTCATTTAACATTGCCACCTCGGTCAACCTGATCATCGCCCAGCGTCTGGCGCGCAAACTGTGCAGCACCTGTAAAAAAGAAGTGGTGATCCCGCGCGAGACGCTAATTGAAGAGGGCTTTCCCGAAGATAAAATCGGCACGTTCAAGATTTATCGGCCAGTTGGCTGTGATAATTGCAACGGCGGATACAAAGGTCGTGTCGGGATTTATGAAGTGGTTAAAAACACGCCTGCCCTGCAACGCATTATCATGGAGGAAGGCAACTCCATCGATATCTCGGTGCAAATGCGCAAAGATGGCTTTAACGACCTCCGCACCTCAGCATTGCTGAAGGCGATGCAAGGTGTGACCAGCCTGGAAGAAGTGAATCGCGTGACTAAGGACTAATTCATGGCCGTTAAAGCGATAAAAACCAGCACATTCACTTGGGAAGGAACCGACAAAAAGGGTTCCAAGCTTAAGGGTGAAACCACCGGCCAGAACCCGGCGCTGGTTAAAGCACAGTTGCGCAAGCAGGGCATCAACCCGACCAAAGTCCGTAAAAAAGCAGTGTCGCTATTCGGCGGCAAAGGCAAAAAAATCAAGCCCATGGATATCGCCCTGTTTGCTCGGCAGATGGCGACCATGATGAAGGCCGGTGTTCCGCTATTGCAGTCTTTCGACATTATTGGCGAAGGCCTGGAAAACCAGAATATGCGCAAGCTGGTGGACGAGGTGAAACAGCAAGTAGCTGCCGGTAACAGCTTTGCCACTGCGCTGCGCACCAAACCTATGTATTTCGATGACCTATTCTGCAACTTGGTCGATGCCGGCGAGCAAGCAGGTGCGTTGGAAAACCTGCTGGATCGGGTTGCCACATACAAAGAAAAAACCGAAGCGCTGAAAGCCAAAATCAAAAAAGCGATGAACTACCCCATTGCGGTAGTCGTCGTGGCAGTGATCGTTTCCGCCATTCTGTTGATCAAAGTAGTACCGCAATTCGCCTCGGTATTTGCCGGTTTCGGTGCAGAACTTCCAGCATTTACGCGCTTTGTAGTAGGGCTTTCCGAAAGCCTGCAAGAATCATGGTTCTTTATATTGATCGGTATTTTCGCGGTGATTTTTGGCCTTTCCCAAGCCATGAAACGCTCAGAAAAATTCCGCAATTTCATTGACCGTGCCGCCCTTAAAGCACCGATTGTTGGCGACATCATCTTCAAGTCATCGGTAGCCCGCTTCGCCCGTACGCTTTCGACCACCTTCGCCGCCGGCGTGCCGTTGGTTGAAGCACTGGATTCGGTAGCAGGCGCAACCGGCAATATCGTTTTCAAAGATGCCGTTCTTAAGGTTAAGCAGGACGTCACCTCGGGTATGCAGCTGAATTTCTCCATGCGCACCACCGGTGTATTCCCCTCCATGGCCATTCAGATGACGGCCATTGGCGAGGAGTCGGGTGCGCTGGACGCCATGCTCGACAAAGTCGCCAGCTACTACGAGGCCGAAGTCGACAACGCCGTAGACGGCCTTACCGCGCTCATGGAACCCCTGATCATGTCCGTCCTTGGCGTGCTTATCGGTGGCCTGGTTATCGCGATGTACCTGCCAATCTTCCAACTGGGTTCTGTCGTTTAAACCATGCAAGTCATCGAACTTTTGGCCAGCCATGTGCTGGCCTTTGTTTTTTTCGCCCTGCTGCTTGGTCTGTTGATCGGAAGCTTCCTCAATGTGGTGGTCTATCGTCTGCCCGTGATGATGAAACGCGACTGGGAAAAGCAGGCGCGGGAGATTCTTGAGCTGCCGGTGCCGGAGAAGACCGAGACCTTTAATCTGGTCCTGCCTAATTCTCGCTGCCCCCATTGTTCCCATGAAATTCAGGCGTGGGAAAACATTCCGGTAGTCAGTTGGCTGGCGCTGCGCGGTAAATGCTCGGCGTGCAAAGCACCGATCAGCAAACGTTATCCGCTGGTGGAGCTGACGTGTGGCCTGCTCTCCGCCTACGTCGCCTATCACTTCGGGTTTAACTGGCAAGCCGGGGCAATGCTGCTGCTGACTTGGGGCTTGTTGGCCATGAGTTTGATCGACGTCGATCACCAGTTGCTGCCGGATGATTTGGTGTTGCCGCTGTTGTGGGTCGGTTTGCTGGTGAATCAGTTTGGTTTGCTGACCACGCCGCAGGATGCGTTGTTTGGCGCCGTCGCCGGTTACCTGAGTCTGTGGTCGGTGTTTTGGCTGTTCAAGTTGGTCACTGGCAAGGAAGGCATGGGTTACGGCGATTTTAAGTTGCTGGCGATGCTCGGTGCCTGGGGTGGCTGGCAGGTGTTGCCGCTGACCATTCTGCTGTCGTCGTTGGTGGGGGCGGTGTTGGGCGTGATTATGTTGCGCTTGCGCAATGCCGAGACCAGTACACCCATTCCGTTTGGCCCTTATCTGGCCATTGCTGGCTGGATTGCTTTGCTCTGGGGTGATCAAATAACCGGCACCTATCTGCAAATCGCCGGTTTTAAATGACGACACCTTGGATTCTCGGGCTCACTGGCGGCATCGGCAGTGGCAAGAGCGCAGTGGCGCAGCACTTTATTAAGTTGGGCGTGCATTGCGTCGATGCTGACCACGCCGCGCGCTGGGTGGTGGAGCCGGGCAAGCCCGCCTTGGCGGCCATCACCGAACACTTTGGCCCGCAGGTGTTGCAGGCCAATGGTGAGTTGGATCGCGCAGCGTTACGCGCCCTTATCTTTCAAGCGCCAGAAGAGCGCCGTTGGTTGGAGGCGCTGCTGCATCCGCTGATCGGTGCCGAAATTATGACCAGCCTGGCTAGCGCACAATCGCCCTACGCCATTTTGGAGTCGCCGCTGCTGATTGAGTCGGGCCAGCATAAGCTGACCCAGCGCGTGTTGGTGGTGGACGCTCCCGAACAGTTGCAGGTGCAGCGCACCATGCTGCGTGATCAGGCTTCGGAGGAGCAGGTTCAGGCCATTCTCAAAGCCCAGGCGTTGCGCGAGGAGCGCTTGAAACACGCCGATGACGTCTTGCTTAATGACCGCGATTTACCCTGGCTGCAGAGCGAAGTTGAACGCCTGCACCGTTTTTATCTCACCCTTCATGGAGGCCAGCCATGAGCCAAGCTCCAATCGTTAAATGCCCAACCTGCGGCGCGCCCGTTGAATGGGGCCCGCAAAGTGTCAGCCGCCCGTTTTGCAGCGAGCGCTGCAAGTTGATTGACCTGGGCGCCTGGGCCGCCGAGGAACATGCTATCCCGGTCGACCCGTTGGAAGATGAGCTGTTTTCCAGCGACCTGGATATCCCGCCGCAGCGTCACTAAGCCTTAGGGCCGCATAAAGCTGTAGTCGCGGTCATCGTCGAGGTTATCCGCCAGAAATTGCAGCTCCTGCGCCAAGTCGGCGGGACTGCGGTACGCCTTGCTCTGCTCCACCACAGCGCTGAGCAAGGCGCGTAATGCCAAGGCCGGTTCATATCCTTCGACGATTGCCGCTTCCAGGCTGCGTTGCAGGTGTTCGTTGGCCCATGTGTGCACACTCATTTCACAATCTCCTCTGTTGATCGCCGCCATGCTGAAGAGTGTGCCAGGCGCGCGGCTGATTCAGGTCAAGCCGTGGCGCGCTATAAAAGCGGCGAATCAGTCGTCATCTTTCCAGGGCGCTTGCAGGTAGCGGTCGCGGTTAAAGGTTTCCAGCCACTCGGGCTTGAATACCACCAAGGCCGTGATCAGCGTGCCGTTGATAAACGCCTCAGGAAACATCACCAGCCAGAGGTAGCCGATAAAGTCTTCCAGCCAATACGGCATGGGGAAACGGCCGTCCAACCACAGCACCCACAGCCCCAGTAATACGCACAGAAGTGCCGCGAGCGCCGCCGGAAAGAAGCCGGAGCAGAAGATATACACGAATAGATTTTGTGATTGCCGCCGCTCGACCCACAGCGCGCTGACCTCGGTGACCACTACCGGCACCAGCACTAACAGCACGCCGTTAACGCCCATGGCGGCCAGGTCTTGCCTGCCCAAGGCGAGCAAGCCGAGCTGAGCGACCAGCCCGCCCAATACCGCAAGCGGCCAATCCAACAGCAGCGTAACGGCGGTCATGCCAATAAAGTGGAACGACACGCCCACATCAAAATCGCGCCGCACCAGCCACAACATAAACAGCCCCAGCACGGTGCCGAAGAGCAAATGCTGGCGGCGAATATCGCTGAACAGCTCCAACCACGGCGCGCGATAGGCAGCCCACGCCAGGGCTGGCAGATAGATCAGCCAGCCAACGGTCAGCGTAGTGGTGGATAACAGCTCGGCAGCAATCACAGCGACGACCCGCTCAATGCTTGAGTGGAAAACACCTGAATATCCTCGCGCCTTTCCCAAGCTGACTGCGAAGCCCAGAAGGCTAAGGCGGGTTCGGCATCGCTCAGTACAAAGACATGGGACTTGTGCACACCCAGCTCATGCAGGTGTTTTAGCGCTTTGTCGAGCATAGACTTAGCCAGCCCTTGCCCGCGACATTCAGGCACCACCAGCAGATGCTGCAAATAACCACGGCGGCCGTCATGCCCAACCATCAGGCTGCCGACCAACTGCCCGCCCTCCTCCACCACCAGACTCAGACCAGGATTGCGCGCCAGGTACGCACAGAAGGGTTCGAAGGCATCGTCCGCGCGCAAGCGAATGCTGGGCTCGGCCTGCCAGAGCGAAATCAAAGCGCGGTGGTCGGCGGGCGTTACCGGGCGAATCAACATAAAGACCTCCAGCCTGAGCGAAAAGGCAGTCTACACCGGCCTGTTTGCCAGGCTAAGCTTGCACGCATGGATGACTCCGAATACCTGCGTCTACTGACCGACCAAGCCGAACAGGCCAATGCCCTGCTCTCCAATGCGCAAAAGTGGGAGCGCGAGCGCTGGGTGTGCCAGCGCTTTTTGCAGGCGCTGAATGTGCCGCATCGGCTGGAAGAATTCAGCGCGGCCAGCCAGGACCCACCCGACGTGCTGTTTCACGACGCGCACTTCGAGGTATTTTTTGTCCTTGATGAAGGCCGCCGCCTCAATGACGAATGGCGTCAGGAATTGGAGCGTCGCCGTAACGCTTACTCCCTTAGCCAACTGGTTGAGCATGAAGCGCGACCACGGAAAATTCGCGCCGCCGAGCTACAAAACCGCCTGGCGCCGACCCTGCGCAAAAAAACCGCCAGCTACCGCGAACGCAATATCGACATCGCCAATCTGGACATGCTCGCCTACGTCAACCTCAAGCGGGAAATCACTGATTTCAACAGCGCCTTCCCACCGCCCACCGAATTTTTGCATCAGGGCTGGCGCTCGCTGTCGGTGTTAGGCCCCAACTTCGCCCGGGTATTATTCGCCCACCCCGGCGCACCGGATTTTCTGCGCATCAACCTCGGGCGCACGGTGCTGCTGGATATTGGAATTAGCCTATGAGCCAACTGTTAGAACTGATCGCTGACGTACCGCAGACAGGCGAAGTCTGCTGGATTGGCGTACGGCCGGTTTCACGTGAACCGATGATTGAGCTGGAGGCTGTAGAAGCGCGGCGCGAAGCTGGGTTAACCGGCGACCATACCCGCCCTGGGCCGCGAAACGCACGGCAGGTGACCTTGATTCAATGGGAACACCTGGCGGTGATCAGTGCCTTATTAGGACGCCCACCCGAACAGGCGATTACCCCGGCCGATATGCGCCGCAATATTGCCGTCAGCGGCATTAATTTATTCAGCCTGAAAAACCGGCGTTTTCGCCTTGGTCAGGCGCTATTGGAAACCACCGGCTGGTGCCAACCCTGCGCCCGCCTTGAGCAGCGACTGGGGCGCGGCACATTTCAAGCCACGCGCGGGCATGGCGGTATTACCTGCCGGGTGCTGGAAAGCGGCATTATTCGCTTGCAGGACAAGCTTTACGTTGAGCAGGACTAAATCCCACGACTAGAATGCTTTCATCCCACACGAGGCCTGCCATGACCAGCCGACTCAGTCCTGACGACCAAGAACGCGTCGACCAGTACCTCAGCGCGCCGCAGCATCAAGTCGAGCGCCGGCCGTTTCGTCCGTGGTTTCTCCTTTTTATTGTGCTGGCTTCGGTCATTGGCCTTGGTCTGCTCAGCCGTTTACTCAGCCGGTTAGTGCTATGAGCTGCTTTGCGCTCGCCTCGCCGGCGTCTCGCCGAATCCCTGAAAGCCTTATGAGAGTTAACCATGTCCCATCGCATTGTTATTGTCGGCGGCGGAGCCGGCGGCTTGGAGCTTGCTACCCGCCTGGGTAAAACCTTGGGTAAACGCGGCATCGCCCGCGTCACCCTGGTGGACGCCAACCTCACCCATATCTGGAAACCACTGCTGCACGAAGTGGCGGCCGGCTCGTTGAATTCATCGGAAGACGAACTCAACTATGTTGCCCAAGCCAAGTGGAACAGCTTTGAGTTTCAGCTCGGGCGCATGCAAGGGCTGGACCGCAGCGCCAAGAAAATCCAGCTATCTGCCACCCTCGATGAGCACGGCGAAGAGCTGGTGCCCGCCCGCTCGTTGAATTACGACAGCCTGGTAATCGCCGTCGGCAGTACCACCAATGACTTCGGCACGCCCGGTGCGGCCGAGCACTGTCTGTTTCTCGATACCCGCGTGCAGGCCGAGCGCTTTCATCGCCAGCTGCTTAACCACTACATGCGCGCCCATGCCAACCAAACGCAGAGCACGGAGCAGATCAGCGTCGCCATCGTTGGCGCTGGCGCGACGGGTGTCGAGTTGGCGGCCGAGTTGCACCACGCCGCCCACGAGCTGGCAGCCTATGGCCTGGACCGCATCAAGCCAGAAAATATGCGCATCACCCTGATCGAAGCCGGCCCGCGGGTGCTGCCGGCATTGCCTGAGCGCATCGGCCAACCTGTGCACAAAACCTTGGAGAAGCTCGGCGTTACGGTGCTGACCAATGCCGCCGTCAGCGAGGTCACTCGCGACAGCTTGAAAACGGCGCAGGGGCAGGATATTCCCGCCAGCCTGAAAGTCTGGGCCGCGGGTATTCGTGCGCCGGATTTCCTCAAAGATCTGGATGGCCTGGAGAGCAACCGCATCAACCAGCTGCAAGTGCGCCCGACCCTGCAAACCACGCGCGACGACAATATCTTTGCCTTTGGTGACTGCGCCGCTTGCCCGCAGCCGGGCGAGGAAGGCCGCAACGTACCGCCGCGCGCTCAGGCGGCACATCAACAGGCATCACTGCTGGCCAAGTCGCTCAAGCTGCGTATCGAAGGCAAAGCACTGCCAACCTACAGGTATCGCGACTACGGTTCGCTGATTTCCCTGGCGAGTTTTTCCGCGGTCGGCAACCTGATGGGCAACCTGACCGGTAGCGTGATGCTGGAAGGCTGGTTGGCGCGGATGTTTTACGTATCGCTATACCGCATGCACCAGATGGCGCTGTACGGCGTGTTCCGCACCATGATGTTGATGCTCAGCGACCGCATCGGCCGCGGTACGGAGCCGCGACTTAAGCTGCACTGATGCCTTAAAACAAACCCCCGCTAAAAAGCGGGGGTTTGTTTATGCACTTAGCTAACCTGGAAAACGCCTTACGGCTTGTGCGCCCGCGAAAGAAATTCGTGGGACTGCATTTCCAACAGGCGGCTCAGCGTCCGCTGAAACTCAAAGTTCAAACGCCCGCCGGTGTACAGGTCTTTGAGCTCCACAGCAGCGGAAATGATCAGCTTGACGTTGCGGTCGTAGAACTCATCCACCAGGTTGATAAAGCGACGGGCCAGGTCGTCTTCGTTAACGCCCATTTGCTCGACGTTGGAAATCAGAATGGCGTGGAAAATTTTCGCCAGTTCGATGTAGTCGTTCTGGCTACGCGGGCCATCACACAACTCGCGGAAGTCGAACCAGGCCACGTCGTCGCACACCTTACGGGCGCGGATGCCGCGATTTTCGATCATCAGCACCTCGTCCACCTGCGCTTTCACGCACTCGGGCACCAGGCTGACAAAGCTCTTGTTCAGGCTGGTTTCTGCGCCCTCGTTGAGTGGCCAGTAATACAGCTCGGCTTGCTCAAGGGCACGCAGGCGATAGTCAACGCCGCTGTCGACGTTGACGATGGTGGTGTGCTGTTTGAGCAACTCAATGGCAGGCAGGAAGCGCGCGCGTTGCAGGCCGTCTTTGTACAGGCCATCCGGCACGATATTGGAGGTCGAGACCAGGCTGACGCCGTTCTTGAACAGCTCTTCCAGCAGGGTCGCCAAAATCATCGCGTCGGTAATGTCGGAGACGAAAAACTCGTCGAAGCAGATCACCCGCGTCTCAGCGGCATAGCGCTTGGCGATGGCTTGCAGCGGGTTCTTTTCGCCGCTGAGTTCGGTCAGGTCTTCGTGCACGCGCTTCATAAAGCGGTGGAAGTGGGTGCGGGTTTTTTCCTTGAAGGGCAGCGCTTCAAAGAAGGTGTCCACCAAGTAGGTTTTGCCGCGGCCGACGCCGCCCCAGAAGTACAGGCCCTTGACCGGATCGTGGTTCTTTTTGCCCAGCAGTTTGCCGAACAGGCCTGGCTTGTTAGCGCCGGCGGCAATCAGGTCGTCGTAGAGGCGCTGCAGATGGCGCACCGCAGTTTCCTGCGCGGCGTCGTGGAAGAAGTCGGGACGTTTAAGGTCCGCCTGGTATCGCTCGAGGGGCGTCATCGCGTGGTGCTCTCAACTATTTACTAGCTCGCGACCGGGCCAAGTGCATGGCATCGCGAGGCAGATGATTGGCTGGTAACGAGTAAACAGTACCCGGGGTCTGCGTCTTGCTACCGGCGTGGATAGCGCGCGAGGGCTCAAGAATGCCCCCAGACAGCAAAAACGGGGTCGTCACTTTAGCGGCGACCCCGTTGCTTGGCAATCGGCCAGCACGTGCGTGCCGACCGAGTCACTTATTCCGGCTGTGGCGCCAGGGCCTCACGCAGTTGCTCAATCGCCTGCTCGCACGCTGCCGCATCGGCGAATTGCGGGCTATTGCCGACCGCTTCGTCGTCCAGCCACACGGCAAAGCCGTTACCGTCGACACGGACATCCAACGCGCTGCCGTCTTGCAGACGCTTGCTCACTTGGCCGGCGGTTTTGCCATCGGCGAAGTGTTTCGACAACAACAGTTGCTCGCCATCTGCGGCCAATAGACGGAAGCGGAAGCTGCCATCGTCTTCACGGAAGCTGACAAAGCGTGCGCCTTTAACGGCTTTTTTCTTGCTCGCCTGGGTGGTTTGCAGGTCGCTACGGAACGAGCGCAGGCCCACCGCTTCGCGCAGCTCGCCGAGGAATGGCGTGGCGATTTTGCGCGCCTTGGCGGCGCCGGCCAGCAGAATATCTTCCAAGTCAGCCGGGCGTTCGATCAGCGCGTTATAGCGCTCGCGCGGTTCGCTCAGTTCATTGTCCAGCAGCTCGAACAGACGTTGCTTGGCTTCGCCCCAGGCCAGACCACCGAGCAAGTCAGCGCGAAATTCAGCTTGCTGCTCGGGTGTGGAAAAGGCTTGGTACAGGGTAAACAGGTGCGAGTTGTCCGGGTCTTTGGCTTCGCCGGGCGCGCGCGAATCGGTGACGATGCTGGACACCGCCGCCTTCAGTTGCTTGGCGGTGCCAAACAGCGGAATGGTGTTGTCGTAGCTTTTCGACATCTTGCGGCCGTCGAGGCCGGGCAGGGTCGCCACACCCTCCTCGATCAACGCTTGCGGCATCACGAAGAACTCTTTGCCTTTGCCGAACAGGTGGTTGAAGCGCTGACCAATATCACGGGCCATTTCCACGTGCTGAATCTGGTCGCGGCCTACCGGCACCTTGTGCGCGTTAAACATCAGGATGTCCGCCGCCATCAGCACCGGGTAGCTGAACAGGCCCATGGTGATGGCGTTGTCCGGGTCTTCCCCTTGCTCAACGTTTTTGTCCACCGAGGCTTTATAGGCGTGGGCGCGGTTGAGCAAGCCCTTGGCCGCCACGCAGGTCAGCAACCAGGTGAGCTCAGTGATTTCAGGAATATCGGACTGGCGATAAAAGGTGACACGGTCGGTATCCAGACCGGAGGCCAGCCAAGTGGCGGCAATCTCCAGACGCGAACGCTGAATACGCAGCGGCTCGTCGCATTTAATCAGGGCGTGGTAATCAGCCAGAAAGTAGAACGAGTCAGCGTCTGGCGCGCGGCTGGCAACGATGGCCGGGCGGATGGCGCCGGCATAGTTGCCCAGGTGCGGTGTGCCGGTGGTGGTGATGCCGGTCAGGATACGAGTGGTCATTGGCGTTCGCTTATTAAGTCAGTTCGACAGGCGCGGCAGCAGCAGGTCTTTCAGCTCCGTGAGCTTGCCGTGAAAAAAGTGCCCGCATTCTGCCACTTTCAGCAGCTCGTGGGCACGTTCAAGGTCGGCCGACCAGGCGAATACTGTTTCCGGCGCGATGACTTCGTCCTGCTCGGGTTGGATCACGGTCAGCGCGCCATGCTGGGCGATAGGATTCTGCTCGTTTAGGCGACTCACCGCAGGCGCCACCATAAACAGTCGTTCAATCTCCACGCCACGCGCTTCCAAGCGCCCGCTCAGGCTGGCGGCGACGAAACCGCCAAAGGAAAAACCAAACAGGTTGAGTGGTAGGTTTGGCTGCTCGGCGAGCAGCCAATTGGCCACAGCTTCAGCGTCGTCCACCTCGCCGCTGACCATTTCACTGGCGCCTTCGCTGGCGCCGACACCACGGTAGTTAAAGCGCAAGGTGGCGTAGCCGGCATCGCGCGCAGTTCGCTGAAGTGTGGAAACCACTTTGTTAAGCATGGTGCCGCCCTGCACCGGGTTCGGGTGGCAAATCAGCGCCAGGCCGCGGGCCTCGGGGAGGTCGAGATAGAGGGCGTCAAGTTGGCCGCTGGGGCCTTGAATAAACAGGGAGACTTCGCGAGCTGACAACGGGGAACTCCGTGACCCAACGGTGGGTCGACACGTCTTGGATAAGATCTTGTGGATTGGAACCTGCGGGCGCCGCTCTGGCGACGTTCGTCCCCATCAGGGCCGCACCGCGCTATACAGCGCAGGTGTGAGCCGTTACCGTAATGCAAAGCCGTTTATAGAGGAAGGACTCGTGGAACAGACCCTATTGGCCTGGTTGCTCCCGGCACTCGCCCTGCTCGCAGGCGTCACCATTGGTTTTCTGGTGGCCCGCCTAGTACCCAGCGCCGCACCGAGCCGTACTCAGCGGCAACTGGACGAAATCCAGGAACGCTTCGATAGCTACCAAAGCGAAGTCGTCACCCACTTCAACACCACCGCCAGCCTGGTGAAAAAGCTCACGCAGAGTTACCAGGAAGTGCAGGAACATTTATCCGAAGGCGCCAACCGTTTGGCCCTGGATGAGCTGACCCGCCAACGTTTGCTGGCGGCCCTGCATGATGAACAACCGGGTTCGCGTGAGCGTTTGACGCCACCTAAAGGCGCCGAAGTGCCGCGTGACTACGCACCGAAAAGTGCGGATGCGCCGGGCATGCTTGATGCCACGTTCGGACTAAAAAAACCGCCTGTAAGTGACACCTCACCGCGTTAACTACGCGCCCAATAAAAAGCCCCGCAAATGCGGGGCTTTTTATTGGCTGGCATCTGCCCACCCTTCTTTAACGAAGCAGGCCGGATGCTCAATCAACACAAACAAAAAAGGCGCCCCGAAGGGCGCCTTTTTTGATGGCTCCATGTCGTTAAACATTTCGCCTAAGATTCAACTCTTCAAACATCAAGAGCCAAAAATGGTGGGTCGTGTGGGACTCGAACCTACGACCAATTGGTTAAAAGCCAACTGCTCTACCAACTGAGCTAACGACCCAAAAATGGTCGGGGTAAGGGGATTCGAACTCCTGACATCCTGCTCCCAAAGCAGGCGCGCTACCGGACTGCGCTATACCCCGGTTGAAAGATTGGCTCCGCGACCAGGACTCGAACCTGGGACCCAATGATTAACAGTCATTTGCTCTACCGACTGAGCTATCGCGGAACTACTTGCTTCCATCTCTCTACGTCATTTGCTGTTAGGCATTTGCCGTATCGAGGCGCTGCATTTTAAGGATATTCGGAACCCTGTCAACCCCCTAAATAGCTTTTAAGACAATGATTTGCAGCGACGTGTTCACCGCTCTATGTTTGCCTGAGATATGATCGCTGCAGGATGCATAAGCCGGTCGGTTTGAACAGGACAGTCCATGAGCACGCAGGACCTACCCCCACTATCACGAACCAACCAGACCCTTGCCAGTCGCGGTATTCAGCCGCGCTTTGGTGAGTTGGTGCAGGGTTGCCGCAAGCTCGCGATGAACCGCTTGGCCGAACATCTGACAGGGGTTTTTGGCCAGGTGGATGACACGCTGTTCGAATGCGCAGAAAAAGCCGAGAACAATAAAGTGCAGTCGTTGTTCTTTGACAACATGCGCGAAATTCGTCGGCAGCGCCCGCAGATCGAACGCAGCTACCACCAACGCGTAGCGCAGAACTTTTCCAACTTCCTCGAAGGCACGCTCGAGCCGGCGGACACCTCTGCGGCACTGCGCGCTGAAGATCTGTCGTTGATTCAAAACGACGATTACGAAGAGAGCCTGCAGGTCACCAATATGGTCAGTCGGGTGAAGGCCCGCTGCGCTGAGCCGCTGTTTGCTCTTGAGCAGCGCCTGGCAGTTCTGAACAACGGACAGAAGCTGGGTGAAGACAGTAACCCGTTCGGCCCCCGCGCCATTGCCCAAGCGTTTCGCGAAGCACTAGCGCCGATGCCCTTCCCGGCGCAGATCAAAACCATCCTCTATATGCTGTTTGATCGTCACGTTATGCAGAGCCTTGATCGCCTGTATGAAGCGATGAACCAGCGTCTGATTGATGCCGGCGTACTGCCCAACCTGAAATACACACCGCAACGCACGCCCGATGCGCGTCGCGCGCCGACAACACCGCGCGAAGCCGCCCCGGCCGCTGCCGCACCAACTCCAGAAGCACCACGTGTAGCCGAGCCCCGCAGCAGTGGCTCAACAGCCCCGGTGAGCAACACGGCACCGACTAATACCGAAACCGCACGCACCCCCTACGATGCATCAGGTCCGGAGCCCAGCGACCCGACCGTGCTGTTCAGCAGCCTGGCGGCATTGCTCGGTGAGCGCCGGCACTACAACGCCGACGCGCCGCTCTTGGGCGGCACGCGCAGTATCGCCAGCTTTGCGCCACAGGGCGCGACCCGCACTTATGCCGCCAGCGATCTGCTCGACGCCCTGAACCGTTTGCAGCAGCAGTCGGCGCTGGATTTTTCCCAGCGCCTGCAGCATCCGCAACAAGTAGAAGAGTTCAAGGTTGACCTTCAACAACAGCTCGAGGCCCACAGCAGTGCGCCAGGCCAGCAAAAGCTCTCCGACCAGGAAGCGGACGTTATTGACTTGGTCGGCATGCTGTTCGATTTCATCCTTGACGATGAAAACCTGCCAGACAGTTGCAAAACCGCACTCTCACACCTGCATACGCCTTATTTGAAGGTCGCCCTGCTCGACAAGGCGCTGTTCACCCAGCATCACCACCCCGCTCGCCGCCTGCTCAATTCCATGGCCCAAGCCGGTGTGCTGTATGGCGGTGAAGATGATGACCGCGGTCTGCTGGCAAAAATTCATTGGGTGGTTGAGCGCGTTATCCAAGGCTTTGATGGCGACCTGAAGCTGTTCGACAGCTTGCTGGAAGAGTTCAACGAGTTCACCACCAACCTGCAACACAAGGTGGCGTTGCGTGAGCGCCGCGCGGTGGAAGCGGCCAAAGGCCGCGACAAGCTGCTTGGCGCGCGTCAGCAAGCCGTCGACATCATTGCCCGCGCCTTAGCCAACCGCCAACCGCCGCCCTTGATCCGCAATTTCCTTGAACTGACCTGGACCGACGCACTGGTATTTGTGCTGCTGCGTCACGGCGAGCGCAGTCCCGAATGGCAGCGTTACAGCGAAGTGGCCGAACAGTTGGCCTGGAGCAGCACGCCACTAAACGAAGCCGGCCAAGAGCGCTTGCAAAGTATTCGTGTGCAGCTGTTGGAAGACCTGCGCAAAGGCCTGGAAATTCTCGGCGGCTACCACGAAGACGGTATTCGCCGCCTGCTGCAAGACATCGTCGCCTGCCAGCACGCGGTGCAGGCCAAACAGCCGCAGGTGGCTGCCAAGCTCAACCCGGTACTGCCGGAAAGCCCCCTTGGCGCCATGCTTGGTGAAGACGCCGCGCTGGCAAACTCGGCGCCGCAGGCCTCCGGGCTGTCATACAAAGCGCAGTTGATTGCCAAAGAGTTGGGACGTATCGAGTTTGGTACCTGGTTTGAATTTATCGACGGCCCGCAGGTGCGTAACCTCAAGCTGTCATGGTTCAGCCCGACCACGCACAACTACATGTTTGTCGACCACAGCGGTCAACGCGTAGCGATCAAACCGCTGACAATTTTAGCCAACGAGATGGAACAAGGCTTGGTTCGCATCCTCCAAACCGAACGTGCGGCGCCGCTGGTGGACCGTGCCCTGACCGCCATCTACCGGGTGTTGCAACGCTTCACCGGTCGCGCCGACAACAATTAAGGAGCCGTAATGGACGATCGTCGCCAGCACAGTCGACACGCCGCAGAACTGCATCTGGAAGTTTACGACCTGCACACCGAACGCCATCTTGGTCGCGTGGTTGACCTGTCAGTTGAAGGCTTCATGATCTTCGGCGACTGCCCACAAGAGGCCGATGCGCTGCTGGAATGCCGCTTGGTTTCCTATCCGCCGGTAGAAGGCCTAACCGAAGTACGCCTGGGCGCCGACTGTTTGTGGAGCAGGCCTGGTGCCGACGGGCAGCATTGCTGGTCGGGGTTTCACATTATTGATTTGGCCGAAGACCAAGCTGATCTACTACAAGGGTTGCTTGACCGCCTACAGCCGGAAAACTCAGCACAATAAAATAGCCCCGCTTATGCGGGGCTTTTTTATCCAACACGCCAAAGCTATGGCTTACTCGAACACGATTTCGTCGCCATCGACCACGCCAGTCACTGTCGCCCCTGGCATAAACTTGCCGCTCAGGATCAACTGCGCCAACGGGTTTTCGATCCAGCGCTGCACCGCCCGTTTGAGCGGACGCGCGCCATACACCGGGTCGTAGCCCACAGCGATCAGTTTATCCAACGCCTCATCGCTCAACTCCAGGCTCAGCTCACGCTCAGTCAGGCGTTGACGCAGGCGACCCAGTTGGATCTGCGCAATGCCAGCGATCTGATCACGCGCCAGCGGCTCGAAGATCACCACCTCGTCGATGCGGTTGATGAACTCCGGACGGAAGTGGTTGCTTACCGCATCCATCACCGCCGCTCGCTGAGCCTCTTGGTCGCCGACCAACTCCTGAATCTGCGCCGAGCCAAGGTTGGAGGTCATGACGATCACGGTATTGCGAAAATCCACCGTGCGGCCATGGCTATCGGTCAAACGACCGTCTTCCAGCACTTGCAGCAACACGTTGAACACATCCGCATGGGCCTTCTCCACCTCGTCGAGCAGCACCACCGAATACGGTTTGCGCCGCACGGCTTCGGTGAGGTACCCGCCCTCTTCGTAACCCACATAGCCAGGCGGCGCGCCAATCAAACGGGCAACCGAGTGTTTCTCCATAAACTCGGACATGTCGATGCGCACCAGCGCCTCTTCGGTATCGAAGAGAAACTCGGCCAACGCCTTGCACAGCTCGGTCTTACCGACGCCAGTTGGGCCGAGAAACAGGAACGAACCGCTTGGCCGATCCGGGTCGGACAAGCCGGCACGGGAGCGGCGCACGGCGTTGGACACAGCGACCACCGCCTCGTTTTGGCCAATCACGCGCTGGTGCAACAGGCTTTCCATTTTCAGCAATTTGTCACGCTCGCCTTCGAGCATTTTCGCCACTGGAATGCCGGTCCACTTCGACACGACTTCGGCGATTTCTTCTTCGGTCACGCGGCTACGCAGCAATTGGTTTTCGGTTTTACCGTGCTGATCGACCATCTGCAGGCTGCGTTCGAGGTCGGGAATAATGCTGTATTGCAGCTTGGCCATTTGCTCCAAGTCGCTTTTGCGCCGCGCCGCTTCCAGCTCCTGGCGGGCCTGTTCGATTTTTTGCTGAATCTGCGCCGAGCCCTGTACTTCGGCTTTTTCTGCCTTCCAGATTTCTTCCAGATCGGCGTATTCGCGCTCGTACTTGGCGATGTCTTCTTTGAGTTTTTCCAGACGCTTAAGCGCAGCCTCGTCGCTCTCTTTTTTCAGCGCTTCACGCTCAACTTTCAGCTGAATCAGGCGACGCTCCAGGCGATCAAGCACTTCCGGTTTGGAGTCAATTTCCATACGGATACGGCTGGCGGCTTCATCCATCAGGTCGATGGCTTTGTCCGGCAACTGGCGGTCAGTGATATAGCGGTGGCTGAGTTTGACCGCAGCGATAATCGCGCCGTCGGTGATCGCCACTTTGTGGTGAACCTCATAACGCTCTTTGAGGCCACGCAAGATGGCGATGGTGTCTTCCTCGCTCGGCTCTTCCACCAATACTTTCTGGAAACGTCGCTCCAGCGCCGCATCTTTTTCGATGAACTGGCGGTATTCGTTCAGGGTGGTGGCGCCAACGCAGTGCAGCTCGCCACGGGCCAGGGACGGCTTGAGCATATTGCCAGCGTCCATAGCGCCTTCGGCTTTGCCCGCGCCCACCATGGTGTGCAGTTCGTCGATAAACAAGATGACCCGACCTTCCTGCTTCGACAGCTCGTTCAACACTGCTTTCAGGCGCTCTTCAAACTCACCGCGAAACTTGGCCCCAGCAATCAACGCGCCCATATCCAACGAAAGCAGACGTTTGTCTTTCAGGCCATCGGGCACTTCGCCGTTGACGATGCGCTGAGCCAGGCCTTCGGCAATGGCGGTTTTACCGACGCCGGGCTCGCCGATCAGCACCGGATTGTTTTTTGTGCGGCGCTGCAAGACCTGAATGGTGCGACGGATTTCATCGTCACGGCCAATCACCGGATCAAGCTTGCCCTCTTCGGCGCGCTTGGTGAGGTCGACGGTGTATTTATCCAGGGCCTGACGCGACTCTTCGACGTTGGGGTCATTCACTGCATCGCCGCCGCGCAGGTTATTCACGGCATTTTCCAAGGCCTTTTTGCTCACACCCTGGCCGAGCAGCAGCTTGCCCAGTTTGGTGCTGTCATCCAGTGCCGCCAGCAGCACCAGTTCGCTGGAAATAAATTGATCGCCCTTTTGCTGCGACAGACGATCGGCCTGATTCAGCAGGCGCGCCAAGTCTTGCGACAGGTTTACATCGCCGGTGGGGTTCTGGATTTTTGCCAGTTGATCGAGTTCTTTAGTCAGCGCCTGGCGCAGGCTGTTGACGTCGAAGCCGGTCTGCATCAGCAGCGACTTGATCGAGCCGCCCTGTTGATCAAGCAACGCCTGCATCAGGTGCAAGGGCTCGATGGCGGCGTGGTCCATGCCCACAGCCAAGGATTGAGCGTCAGATAACGCTAACTGCAATTTGCTGGTTAAACGGTCAATACGCATAGGTTTACCTTCCTTATAGATGGCAGCCGGCGCAATGAACGCACCTGATAAAAAAGTCTGCCGAGATGATCAACTAAGTGAGGCCGATTGTTTGGGATTCAAGGTGTGTGCGTCTGATTGAAATCAAACCCACAGGAATGAGTGGCCGCTGTCACAGCCCAGAGGTCTTTATGACTGTAGTCAATGACGAGCGCTGGAAGCGGATTAACGCGCGAGGCGTTTAAGGCGCGAGCCAGACCAGCGAGGCGAAACGACCGGTACGGGCGCTGCGGCGGTAGGAAAAGAAACGGGGCTCGCTGACGGTGCAAAAGCCACCGCCATACACCGCAGTGACGCCACGTGCGGCGAGGCGCAGGCGGGCGAGCTGGTAAATGTCGGCCATGTATTTGCCGGCGTTGATGCTCGGTACGAACGCCTGAGCGGCCTCAGGCTGCACCGCCATAAAGGCTTCACGCACTTCGCCGCCCACCTCAAAGGCTTGCGGGCCGATGGCGGGCCCCAGCCAGACCAACACCTCTTCAGCGGGAACTGCCAACGCATCCAGCGTGGCTTCCAGCACGCCGTTGAGTAAACCGCGCCAGCCTGCATGCGCCGCCGCCACACGGGTACCGGCGCGGTCGCAGAACAAGGCGGGCAAACAGTCAGCGGTCATAACCGTGCAGGCGATGCCGGGGGTTGCGGTCCAACTGGCATCGGCTTCGGCGACCACGGAGGGGTTTGCATCAGCCACAACAATGCCGTGCACTTGCTGCAACCAGGCGGGCTGGCAATTCAGGCGAGCGATCAGGGAATGGCGGTTATGCGCGACGGCATCAACCTCGTCGCCGACATGGGTGCCGAGGTTAAAACTGTCAAACGGGGCGTGGCTAACACCACCAGCACGGGTGGTGACACAGGCTTTGACCCACGCCGGCGCGGGCCAGTCTGGCGTAAGCCAGGCCTGCAGATCGTCAGCCGACAAAGGCTTCACGATCCTGACGCAGCAACGTCAGCAGCCAAAGAAAATCGTCCGGCAGCGGCGATTCCCATTTCATGCGCTGCCCGGTAACCGGGTGAGTCAGCTCAAGAAAACGCGCGTGCAAGGCCTGACGGGGAAACTCTTTCAGCGCTTGCAGCATGGTTGGGTTGGCTGCCGGCGGAATGCGGAAGCGGCCGCCGTAGGCCGGGTCGCCCACCAGCGGGTAATTGATGTGCGCCATATGCACGCGAATCTGGTGCGTGCGCCCGGTTTCCAACTTCACGCGGGTATGGGTGTGCGAGCGGAAACGCTCCAGCACGCGGTAGTGGCTGATGGCTTGTTTGCCACCGTCCATAACCGCCATACGTTGACGTTGTTGGCCGTGACGGCCAATGGGCGCATCAATTTTGCCACCGGCCGTGATCACGCCGATAACGATGCATTCATAAATGCGGCTGACCGAACGCTTTTGCAGTTGGTCGACCAGATGGGTCTGCGCTTGCAGGTTTTTCGCCACCACCATCAGGCCGGTGGTGTCTTTGTCCAAGCGGTGGACAATGCCTGCGCGCGGCACATTGATGATATCGGGCACGTGGTGCAGCAAGGCATTTAGCAAGGTGCCGCTTTGGTGGCCAACGGCCGGATGCACCACCAGCCCTGCAGGTTTGTTGATGACCAAGATGTCGTCATCTTCGTAGACGATATCCAGCTCAATGTCTTCGGCCACCCATTCGCCCTGAGCTTCCTGCTCGGCGTCGAGCACCAAAACGCTGCCGCCGTGGACGATATCGCGGGGCCGAACCACCTCGCCATCCACCGTCAACAGGCCTTCTTTAATCCAGGCGGTGAGGCGCGAACGCGAGTGTTCGGAGAACAGTTGAGCGGCGATTTGGTCGAGGCGTTGGCCGCCCATTTCGGACGGAACCTCGGCGCGCATCTGGATGGCTAACTTATTAATTGGAGGAATGCTCGGTAACGGCGCGGCGTAGGCTTTGGTTTCGGCTACGCGCTTGTGGTTAAATACGGCGTCTTTGTCCCGGGGTAACCGGGGCGCTCATCATAACAGGACGGCTCTGCTCAAGACAGCCAGCCGTCACAGGGACGCAAGCCGCCATGCAAGTGAAACACCTGCTG
>CAZIWV010000035.1:0-44989 GCA_964543145.1 uncultured Pseudomonas sp. | reverse complement strand
AGCAGTTGGCTTTTAACCAATTGGTCGTAGGTTCGAGTCCCACACGACCCACCATATCTCCTTCGTAAAGAAGGGACGAAAACCCGGAATGCTCAGCAGTGAGTGTTCCGGGTTTTTTCGTTTCTAGCTGGTCAGATCGCGACGTTAGTTTTATCCCGCTACGCGCGTGCGTCGACTTCAGGCGGGTATACTGCGCGGCACTGAAAGCATATTCAGAGCCTGATGACATGACCCAGATTTCCGAACGCCTGCTGGTTCAGGCGCACTTAGACGCCAAGCAACCCAAGCCGCTTTCTGCGGACGAAGAAGCGCGTCTGCGCTCCGAGATCGCGGCCGAGCTGAAAGCTCAGGATGCGGTGCTGGTAGCTCACTATTATTGCGATCCGGTTATTCAGGCCCTGGCCGAAGAAACCGGTGGCTGTGTGTCCGACTCCCTGGAAATGGCCCGCTTCGGCAATCAGCACTCGGCGAAAACCGTGCTGGTGGCCGGGGTGAAGTTTATGGGCGAAACGGCAAAAATCCTTAACCCGGAAAAGCGCGTGCTTATGCCCACGCTGGAAGCGACGTGCTCGCTGGACCTGGGTTGCCCGGTGGACGAGTTCTCCGCCTTTTGCGACCAGCACCCCGAGCGTACGGTGGTGGTCTACGCCAACACCTCGGCAGCGGTGAAGGCGCGGGCGGACTGGGTAGTGACCTCCAGTTGCGCGCTGGAAATCGTCGAAAGCCTGATGGATAACGGCGAGAAAATTATCTGGGCGCCGGACAAACACCTGGGCCGCTATATCCAGAAGCAAACCGGCGCGGACATGCTGCTATGGGACGGTGCCTGCATCGTTCACGAGGAGTTCAAGTCCAAGCAGCTCGAAGACATGAAGGCCCTGTACCCGGACGCTGCGATTCTGGTGCACCCGGAATCGCCGGAATCGGTGATCGATTTGGCCGATGCGGTTGGCTCTACCAGCCAGTTGATCAAGGCCGCGCAAACGCTGCCGAACTCGACCTTTATCGTCGCCACCGACCGCGGCATTTTCTACAAGATGCAGCAGCTGTGCCCGGACAAAGTCTTCATCGAAGCGCCCACCGCCGGTAACGGCGCGGCGTGCCGTAGCTGCGCGCATTGCCCGTGGATGGCGATGAATACCTTGGAGCGCACCCTGCAATGCTTGCGTGAAGGCAGCAATGAAATCTTCGTTGATCCGGCGCTGATTCCTCGCGCGCTGAAGCCGCTCAAACGCATGCTCGATTTTACCCAGGCGGCACGCTTGAAATTGGCGGGTAACGCCTAGCTCTGCATAGCCCCAAACACGAAAAAGCCCGGCACATTGACCGGGCTTTTTCGTGTTTGGGGCGGTTTCGTTTGGGCGCTCAGGGGCTAGCGCATCAACTGCTTGATCATGCGTTGTTGTTCCATGATTTCTTTCTGCCGGGCATCGATTTTCGAGGCCAGTGGGAAGTTGTTGATGGCGCGGCGTTTGGCGAAGTCGAGTTGCTCCAAGGCCTGGTCGAAGTCGGCCATCAGCGCAAAGTACTCAGCACGAGCTTGGTGCAGGCCAATGATATCGCCAGCCTGGCCGCGAACTTCGGCAACTTGGTACCAGATGTCCGGATCGTTAGGCCGTGCCTTTAGCAGTTCCTCCAGCGCTTTTTGTGCCTGCGGTGCTTGGCTCTGTTTTATCAGCAGGTCGATACGGCTCTGTTGCAGCGGGTAGTTGTCGGGGAACTGCGCAAGCATTTTGTCGACCCGCTGCTTGGCATCTGGAATGCGGTTGGCGGTGATATCCAGCTCGACTTGGGCCAGGTTGTAGGTGACGTTGTTTGGCTCTTTTTTCAGTAAAGGCGCCAGGCTGTCACGGGCTTCGTTGAGCTGACCGCTTTTTACTTGTGCCAACGCCAGGCCATAACGCGCGGCGTCCATACCTGGGTCGTCCTGCAACATGGCGCGGAAGCGTTTGCCGGCAATGCCTGGGGTTTCCTCAAAGGTAAGTTGTACGCGGGCGCGCATCAGTTGGTATTGCAGGGTGTCTTCGCGGCCGCTCTGGCCGAATTGTTCGGCGCGGTTACGGGTGTCGGCGATTCGCGATTCGGTTACCGGGTGAGTCAGCAGGAATTCCGGTGGACGTTTGTCGAAGCGGTATTGGCGGGCCATACGCTCGAACATATTGGGCATGGCGCGTGGGTCGTAGCCGGCCCGTTCAAGGTTGACCACGCCAACGCGGTCAGCCTCTTGTTCGTTCTGCCGAGAGAAGCGCAACTGGTTCTGAATGGCTGCCGCCTGGGTGCCCATAATCGTCGCCATACCGACGTCGCCGGCGCCGGCGGCCGCGGCGATGATGCCGGCAAGCATGGCTGCCATTACCGGAATCTGCATTTGCTGCTGCGCCTGCAAGCCGCGGGCGTAATGGCGTTGAATCAAATGGCCCAATTCGTGGGCGAGTACCGCAGCGTATTCGGCCTCGGTCTGCGCGTAGAGGAACAGACCGCCGTTTACCCCAATCACCCCGCCCGGCGCGGCGAAGGCGTTGATCTGCGGGTCTTTAATGAGGATAAACACCAAGCGGTGGTCGTGCAGGTCGCTGGTTTCGGCGAGCTTGTACACACTGCTTTCTACGAATTCTTTTAGTTGCGGGTCGTTCAACTGCGGCACTTGGCTGCGCACCAGGCTCAACCAGGCGCGACCCAGTTGAAACTCCTGCTCGGGCGACACGATCGATGAGCTGGAGTCGCCCAGTGAGGGCAAGTCATCGGCTATGGCCGGAGTGATGGCTGGAGAGGCGAGCAAGCAGGCGAGAGAAAGCAGCGTGGGGCGCAGAAGATTCATGCACGGAGCTCTTGGCGGCAAAGTCCCTACTGTAGCCGCCATGGCGGTCGGCTGACCACCTCGGTATCCTCATCTACCCGTTTTGGAGCCCGATTCGATGACTGATGCTGTGATGTTTGATGCCGAGCTGGATACCAGCGGACTAAATTGCCCCCTGCCGTTGCTTAAAGCCAAGCTCGAACTCAATCGCCTGGCCAGTGGTGCGGTGCTTAAGGTGACGGCGACCGATGCCGGCTCGCAGCGCGACTTCCGCGCATTCGCCACGTTGGCCGGGCATACCTTGTTGCGCGAGGAAGCCGAGGCTGGGGTGTATCGCTATTGGCTACGCAAGGCTTAGCTGAATTTAGAGACGGCGCTGCGGTGGCTGCTGTTAAGGAAATCTGATGTTCAAGGTGTTACGCAATTGGGTGCAGCGCTATTTCTCCGACGAAGAAGCGGTAGTGCTGGCCGTACTGCTGGTGTTGGCGTTCGCGGCCATCCTGACTTTTGGCGGCATGCTCGCACCGGTGCTTGCCGGCTTGGTGCTGGCGTTTCTGATGCAGGGCTTGGTGCGCACGCTGCAACGGTTGCGCGTGCCGCAGGTGGCTGCTGTATGGCTGGTGTTTGCCTGCTTTATGGGGCTGCTCGGGGTTTGCTTGCTGGTGTTGATACCGCTGCTCTGGCAGCAGGTGATTGCGCTGTTTAACGAGCTGCCGGGCATGCTCGGCAAGTGGCAGTCGTTGCTGTTGCTGCTGCCGGAGCGTTACCCGCAGTTGGTCTCCGATGAACAAGTGCTGCATGTGATTGAGGTGGTGCGTAGTGAGATTGGCAGCTTTGGCCAACTGGCGCTGACCTTCTCGCTGTCCAGCCTGCCCCTGTTGGTCAACGCCATGATCTATCTGGTGTTGGTGCCGATTCTGGTGTTTTTCTTCCTCAAGGACGGCGGCTTGATCGCCCGCTGGTTCCGCGGTTACCTGCCGCGCGAGCGCACCTTGATCACCCGCGTGGGGCGGGAAATGAATCAGCAGATTGCCAACTACATTCGCGGCAAAGTTATCGAAATTCTGATCTGCGGTGGCGCCACTTATGTTGCGTTTATTGCTCTGGGGCTTAACTACGCGGCGCTGTTGGCTTTGCTGGTGGGCTTCTCGGTGGTGGTGCCCTATGTCGGCGCCGTGGTGGTAACGGTGCCGGTGGCGCTGATCGCACTGTTTCAGTGGGGCTGGGGCGACCAGTTTATTTACCTGATGGCGGTATACGGCATCATCCAGGCATTGGACGGCAATGTGCTGGTGCCGCTGTTGTTTGCCGAAGCGGTGAACCTGCATCCAGTGGTGATTATTTGTGCGGTACTGCTGTTTGGCGGCATGTGGGGCTTCTGGGGGATTTTCTTTGCCATCCCGCTGGCCACGCTGTGCAAGGCCTTGTTGGATGCTTGGCCGCGCAAGGAGCCGGTTGTAGCACCGCTGATGTAAGTGCCCGCGCTGCTTCACCAACAAAAAGCCCGGCACTTGGCCGGGCTTTTTGTTGGGCGGGTATTTAGCTTTTGTTTAGTGCCTGTGCCGCCGCCAGCACCGCATCGACATGCCCCGGCACTTTCACGCCACGCCATTCCTGGCGCAGCACGCCATTGGCATCAATCAAAAAGGTGCTGCGATCCACGCCCAGGTATTCCTTGCCGTACAGTTTTTTCAGCTTGATCACATCAAACAGTTGGCAAAGGGCTTCGTCTTTATCGGACAACAGCTCGAAGGGGAATTCCTGCTTGCACTTGAAGTTCTCGTGGGACTTCAGGCTGTCGCGCGATACCCCGAACACTTCGGTGTTGGCTGCTTTAAACGCCGCGTATTGGTCGCGAAAGCCCTGGCCTTCGGTGGTGCAGCCAGGGGTGCTGTCTTTCGGGTAGAAGTAGATCACCACCTGTTGGCCTTTAAGCGCCGAGAGGGTGATTTGTTTGTCGCTGGTAGCCGCTATGGTGAAGTCGACAACAGGTTGGTCCAGTGAAACGCTCATGCGGTTTTCCTCAAGGCGGTGTGGTAGGGCGCCACGGTTCGATCAGCGCGTCCAGGTTCAACGCATCGGCGAAGTCGAGGAACTGATCGCGCAGCCAACTGATTTGTGTACCTGCCGGCAACGTCACGGTGAGCGTGGCGTTGAGCATGGTGCCGCCGGTTTGCGGGGCCTGGTAGGTGTCGCAGGTGAGGGCTTCCAGTTCGACGTTGTGGTCGATGAAGAACTGGCACAGCTCGTTGAGAATGTCCGGGCGGTATACCGAGCTGACGTAGGCCACATAAGGCAGCGCTTGCGGGCGCACCTCGGCGGCGGCGCTGCGCACTACGCTAACGGTAAAGGCATGTTTTTTCGACAGAGAGGGCAGGCCCGTCTCCAAGCGCGCCAGGGCGTCCCAGTTACCCGACACCTGCACCACCAGCGCGCTGTACTCGCCGTGGCGGGTCAGGCGGGTGCTAATAACCGCGCAACGGTTCTCATGGCTGGCGCGGCACAGCACATTAGTCAGCTCCATCGGGTTGGTGCCAAGGGCACTGATGACAAGGAATTGTTCGCGGACTATGGGGGTGGACATGCAGCATTCCTAAAGCGATGAGCGGTCGGCAGGTAAACTGTCGATCAAAGTCGGAAGGTTAGCGAAAACTGTCGCTGAGGGGAATGCTCATAGCGCGGTACTTCGCTTGTGCAAGGCAGGTGGCGCCAGTACCATTACGGCTCTCTTTTTCCGGCAGGAGCGGTTGCATGATTGCGGGCAGTATGGTGGCACTGGTCACGCCCATGGATGCGCAGGGTCGTCTTGATTGGGACGCGCTGAGCAAGCTGGTGGACTTCCACCTCCAAGAAGGCACCAACGCCATCGTCGCGGTCGGCACCACGGGTGAGTCGGCGACGTTGGATGTGAATGAACATATCGAAGTGATTCGCCGCGTGGTGGATCAGGTTGCCGGGCGTATTCCGGTAATCGCTGGCACTGGCGCGAACTCGACGCGCGAAGCGGTGGAACTGACCACCAACGCCAAGAATGCTGGCGCCGATGCCTGCCTGCTGGTGACGCCGTACTACAACAAGCCGACCCAAGAAGGTTTGTATCTGCACTTCCGCCACATCGCTGAAGCGGTGGCCATTCCACAGATTCTTTACAACGTTCCAGGCCGCACCGTGTGCGACATGCTGCCGGAAACCGTTGAGCGTCTGTCGAAGATTTCCAACATCGTCGGCATCAAAGAAGCCACTGGCGACCTGCAGCGCGGCCGCGAAGTGCTCGACCGCGTCGATAGCGACTTTCTGGTGTATTCCGGTGACGACGCCACTGCCGTCGAGCTGATGCTGATGGGCGGCAAGGGCAATATTTCTGTGACTGCCAACGTGGCACCGCGCGCAATGAGCGAGCTGTGTGCCGCTGCAATGGCCGGCGATGCCGTGACGGCCCGGGCGATCAATGATCGTTTGATGCCGCTGCACAAAACGCTGTTTATCGAATCCAATCCGATTCCAGTGAAGTGGGCACTGCAGGAAATGGGTTTGATGGAAGAAGGCATTCGCCTGCCACTGACCTGGCTTAGTCCGCGTTGTCATGAACCGCTGCGTCAGGCCCTGCGCCAGTCCGGCGTATTGGTTTAATTGAGGAAGCACTACGCATGAAGCGACTGGCCGGACTTTCTGCCCTTGCCGTAATCATTTCCAGCACCAGCGGTTGCGGGTGGATCTGGGGTGAAGACGGATATTTCCGTGATCGTGGCAGTGATTACCTGACGCAACACCAGAGCCCGGCGATGCAAGTGCCGTCTGGCCTGGATGTAAAACCACTCGACCCGCTGCTGCCGGTTCCGCGCAATGTCGCTGACTCCACGGTGCAGGGTGAGTACGACGTACCGCGCCCACAGCCGCTGGCAGCGCAAGCCGATGCTAGCGAGTTCAGCCTGCAAAAGAGTGGCGATGCCCGTTGGTTGGTGGCGCAGCGTCCACCGGCTGAAGTCTGGCCTGTGGCCCACCAGTTCTTTGAAGATAATGGCTTCCGCATCAGCGAAGACCGCCCACAAACCGGCGAATTCAGCACCGACTGGCAGCGTTTCGAAGAGCTGTCGGCACCGATGGCTCGTCGCCTGAGCGGCCGTGTGGCAGACGTCGACCCGAAAAGCGAAACCCGCGTTCGCGTTCGGATCGAGCCAGGCGTGCAGCGCAACACCAGCGAAATCTATGTGGTTAGCGCCCAGCGCCCGGCCGAGAGCACCGCTGATGTGGCCTTCCCAGCCAAATCGGCCAACGCCAGTCTCGACGCTGCGCTATTGGACGAAATGCTCGCCAGCATGGCGCGTAGCGCTGAGCAGGGCGGTTCGGTTTCCCTGTTGGCCGCCCGCGACTTCGACGCGCCAAGCCGCGTTAGCCTGACCGAAGACGGCAACAACAACCCGGTATTGAACCTCGGCGCCGACTTTGATCGCGCCTGGTCCAGTGTTGGCCGCTCGCTGGAAACCGCCAACGTGCGCGTTGACGACCTCAACCGCAGCTTGGGCGTGTACTACATCAACCTGGCCGAAGGCGCTGAAAGCAAGGACAAGGAGCGTGGCTTCTTTAGTCGTCTGTGGAACAGCGAACCGAGCAAGGAAGAAATCGACGCCCGCGCCGAGCGTTATCAGGTTCGCCTGACCAAGGCTGCGGATAACGTGCAAGTCACCGTGGAAAAAGACCTCAACACCGTCGCGCCAGCCGAAGTGGCCCGCCGCGTGTTGGCCTTGATCCAGGAAAACCTGGGCTGATCTGTTGCGGCTGGCCTCTGCCGAGGTCAGCCTGTCCAGCTCGCACAATCGATAGGCGAAACCACCGTGGTTTCGCCTGTTTCGTTTAATAAAGGCGGAAATCTTCCATGACCACTCCCTCCACCTTGAGCTTGAAGAAAATCTATTCTGGCAAGGTTCGCGACCTGTACGAGATCGACGCCAAGCGTATGCTAATGGTCGCCACCGACCGGCTTTCCGCCTTTGACGTCATCCTCGCCGAGCCGATTCCGGACAAGGGCAAGATCCTCACTGCCATCTCCAACTTCTGGTTCGACAAGCTCGCTGGCGTGGTGCCCAACCACTTTACCGGCGACCGCGTGGAAGATGTGGTGCCGGCCGCTGAGCTGCCGTTGGTGGAAGGCCGTGCAGTGGTGGCCAAGCGTCTGCAGCCGATTGCCGTGGAAGCGATCGTGCGTGGTTATATCGTCGGTTCCGGTTGGAAGGAATACCAAAAGAGCGGCACTGTTTGTGGTATCCAACTGCCGGCTGGTTTGAAAGAGGCGTCCAAACTGGCGCAGCCAATCTTTACCCCGTCGACCAAGGCTGCTGTGGGTGATCACGACGAAAACATCTCGTACGAGCAATGTGAAGCCGTGATTGGCAAAGAACTGGCCGCCAAGGTTCGCGACACCGCCATCGCGCTCTACAGCGCCGCAGTCGAATACGCAGCCACCCGCGGCATCATCATTGCCGACACCAAGTTCGAATTCGGCCTTGATGAAGACGGCACCCTGACCCTGATGGACGAAGTGCTCACCCCGGACTCCAGCCGTTTCTGGCCGGTAGAAAGCTATGTGGAGGGCAAAAACCCACCGAGCTTTGACAAGCAGTTCGTACGTGACTGGTTGGAATCCACCGGCTGGAACAAAGAGCCGCCAGCACCGGCTGTGCCGCAGGACGTCGCGCAGAAAACCGCTGACAAGTACCGCGAAGCGTTGACCAAGCTGACCGCTTGATCCGAGTTAGGCCCTAGGTAAAAGAGAGGCTTCGGCCTCTCTTTTACGGTGTCTGGTCTGCAGATGCGCAATCAGCGCAAGCATCTGAATGCAGGCGAAAATTTTCGAATTTTGGCTTTCACCAATCGCAAATGAGCTGTTATCATGCGCGCCGCTGGGGAGATGCCGGAGTGGCCGAACGGGACGGATTCGAAATCCGTTGTATCAGCGATGGTACCTAGGGTTCGAATCCCTATTTCCCCGCCATCATTTATAGCGAAACCCCCGAAATCTTACGATTTCGGGGGTTTTTGCTTTTCAGCGTTCAGCACTGTATCGACGTTCTGTCGATACGGCGGCGTCTAGTCTGCGCGAGCCTCAATCCAAAAAGCAGCGGTCGAACAGGTACAGGCCCGAAGGCTTGATGGTTTCCAGCGTGGCCTGGGGGCGTCCGCCATCACCTTGTTTCTTGCGTCCGGTTTCCTTCAGGTAGCCCGCTTCGGTCATTTTCATCAAGCGTTGGCGCATGCTGGTTTTCAGCACGGGGCGCGCCAGTACCAGGGAGAAAATGTTCACCGCTTCAGGGGCGCTGAATTCATTGCCAAGAAACATCAACGGCAAGCTGCTGTAGAGCGATTTGGAGAGCAACCGCTCGTATGTCTCGGCTACTAGCTGATTATGGTCAAACGGCAGTTTGTGGCTGGCGTTAGCAACGTCGCTCAGTGGGAAGAAAGCCTGGCTGGCGCTTAGCGGCGCGTTTTCACTGGCAATGGCTAGGTAGAACGTTGACGACGACCAGCAGCGCGGATCGCGGAATGCGTCGCCGACAGTGCCTACCTGCTCGATATACGCTAGCTGCATGCCGACTTTGGCGGACTCTCTCAGGCGCTTCACTGCGTCGTCCAGGGTTAGGTCGACGGTGCTGCCGTTGACCACCAGACCAGGCAGCGCCCAATGCTCGGCGAAAGGTTCGGTGTCGCGTTTGTTCAGCAGAATCTGCAATGCCTGGGTGTCGCGGCAGTAGCGCAGAACGCAGAGGTCGACGGTGTGCAGATAGGGGCTTTTTTCTTCGCGGTGTTTTGACATGTAGGGCTGCGTCGATTGGGAACGGGGTGGGCGAGGGCTGGGCTAAAGGTATATGTCGTGTACCTGGTTTTCAAGGCGTTAACGGCATATCAGCGTTTTCCCCTTTGTCTTAGCAGCGATTGAACCACTGTGAAGTTTTAAACTTTCCTGTTGAAATGTAAGTACACGACGTGTACCTTGTGAGTCATTCACAGGAGACACCCGCCATGAGTAGCTCAACGATGAAAACCGCTTCCTTCGATGTTGATGCACAGAAAAGCTTCACTCCACTGTGCCCTGCAGAACTGCCCGTCGCCGGTGGGGATTTGATTGGCGGCGAGCTCAACTTCATGGCGAGCCTGGCCCAGCTGCGAGTGGGCAGCAAAGACGCTCATACCCCGCAGGCGCCTTGGGTGGTCAGTCAACATGCGGATATGCTGCAGCCCACCGGCCTGGCTCATGCCGATGTCACCTGGGTGAGCCACTGCGTGCCGGGCACCGAAGGCTTCACCTTGCTGGATGAGCTGCCCACGCCCTATGACTATGACTATTTCGTCTGGAAGGGTGTGGAGCCCGATTTGCACCCCTACGGTGCCTGTTACCACGACTTGCACGGCAAGTTGTCCACCGGCGTCATCGAATACCTGAAAAGTCAGGGCGTAGAACGGGTGATTGTCGGTGGGCTGGCGTTGGATTTTTGCGTCAAAACCACCGCCTTACAGCTGGCGTCAGCGGGGTTTGATGTGATCGTTTATCTTCCCGCTTGTCGCGCAATTAGCGAAGATGGCGCCACCCAGGCACTCGCCGATATGCGCGAAGCGCGTATCCGTATAGCGAGCAGCCGCGAACAGTTAGTTTCACTAGAAGGCCAATAAGGACATCACCATGGAAAGTGCATTCAGCCGCGAGGGCGGGGTGATTCAGAGTCTTCTGGATACCGACTACTACACCTTCACCATGATGCAGGCGGTGCTGCACCAACACCCGAACGTGGATGTGGAGTATCAGTTCATCGTCCGCTCGAAGGAAAACCTCGGGCACCTGATTCCGGAAATTCGCGAAGAGTTGGAGAAGCTGGCCAGCCTGCGGATGCGCGATGACGAGCTGCGTTTTCTGTTTAACCGGCGTTTTCGTGAGTACCTCACACCGGATTTCGAACAGTTCCTCGGCCTGTTCCGTTTCAACCTGCGCTATATCCTGGTCAACGAAGTGGATGGCCAACTGAACATCCGCGTACGTGGCCCGATGCTGCACTGCATCATGTTCGAACAGCCGGTGCTGGCGCTGGTCAGCGAGCTGCGCAACCGTGAGAAATATGCTGAGGTTGAGCTTGAGGACGTGACCCGCAAGCTTTATCAGAAGTTCGATTGGCTGGAGAAAAACGTCAGCAAGGACGAGCTTGCAGACTTCCGGGTTTCGGACTTTTCCACGCGTAGACGCCTGTCATTCAAGGCGCAGCGCGAAGTGGTCGACATCATGCGCCGCGACTTCCCCGGCGTGTTTGTCGGCACCAGCAATGCGCATTTGGCCTACGAGTTCGACCTGCCGTTGATTGGCACCATGGCGCACCAGTGGTTGATGGTGCACCAGCAGCTCAGCCGCCTGCGCGAGAGTCAGAACGTGGCCTTGGAAAACTGGGTGCATGAGTACCGCGGCCGCTTGGGCATTGCCTTGACTGACTGCATCAGCACAGACTTTTTTCTTAAGGACTTCGACCTGTATTTCGCCAAGCTGTATGACGGCTTACGTCAGGACTCCGGTGATCCGATCGTCTGGGCCGATAAGGTGCTGGCCCGCTACGCGCAGCTGGGTATTGACCCGATGACCAAAGATTTGATGTTCTCCGACGGGCTGAATTTTGAAAAATGCTTGCCGATCCTGCGACACGTGCGCGGCCGGGCGAAGTTCGGTTTTGGCATGGGCACGAGCCTTGCCTGTGATGTGGAAGGTGTTGAGCCGTTAAGTATCGTTATGAAGTTGGTGCGGGTGCATGGCGAACCGGTGGTGAAGTTCTCCGATGACCCGATCAAGAACGTCTGCGAAGACGCTTCCTTTCTGCAGTACGCCTCCAATGTGTTTGGCGTACACAGCACTAATCAGCCAGTAGGAGTTTGAAATGAGCACGCCGAAGCAAGATGCGATCGCACGCGAGCTGGGTATAAACCGGGCTCTGGGGAGAGGCGGGGAGCAGGCCGAAATCGCTCGACGTATCGACTTTATCAAGGGCGTATTGAGCAAGTCCGGCTGCAGGTCGCTGGTGCTCGGCATCAGCGGTGGTGTCGACTCGCTGACGGCCGGGCGCCTGTGTCAGCTGGCAGTCGAGCAGCTGCGTAATGAAGGCCAAGAGGCACAATTTATTGCCGTGCGACTGCCCTATAAAACCCAGGCGGATGAACATGATGCGCAGGCCTCTTTGGATTTTATCCAGGCAGACACGACCACTACGGTGAATATTGCTGCTGCCGTCGACGGTTTAATGGCCGCCGTTTCTATCGAGGGGCTGCAGCCGAGTGAAGGGCTGATCGACTTTACCAAGGGCAACGTCAAGGCGCGCTCACGCATGGTGGCGCAATACGCCATCGCCAACTTCACCAACGGTTTGGTGGTGGGTACTGATCATGCTGCCGAAGCGCTGATGGGCTTTTTCACCAAGTTCGGTGACGGCGCTTGCGACTTGGCACCACTTAGTGGCTTGTGCAAAGGCCAGGTTCGGCTCTTGGCCACAGCGTTGGGTGCTCCGCAGAACCTGGTATTTAAAGCGCCAACTGCAGACCTCGAAGAGTTGGTGCCAGGTAAGTTAGATGAGCACTCGTATGGTTGCACGTACGAAGAAATCGACAACTATTTACTGGGTAATGCTGTTTCGGCTGAGGCCACCGAAATTATTGAACGGGCTTTTGCGAAGACAGCGCATAAGCGTGCTTTGCCGAGAGTGCCTGAGTAAATATCCCGCTTAACGAGAGCGTCGAGTTATATCAGAGACCTTTTTTGCGTTTACAACTTAAACAAAAAAGCCTCCGAGACCGTTTGGTTTCGGAGGCTTTTGGCATCGCGGCCAATATTACAAATTTCTATTAGCGACGCCTATTTTAGCTTTTACTGGAAAGTTTGGAAGGTCGCGTTGATTTTGCGCGCGTTCAGTATGTCGTTTTTCAGGTTTTGCGGAGAGCGATTTACTACGGTGTTGTAATGCATGCGCAAGGTCGGGTTTTTCCAACTGCCACCTACAAATGTGAAGCTAATGTCGGTAGCAATAGGCAGTGCAAACGTCTGGCCATTTACAATTACATTTGTACCCCAGCCAGATGTCGAGTCGCGGTATATTTGCACAGTAGCGCCTTCAAGGGCAGTAGTCGGCAGGTATACATTTTGCGCCCAAGCGCCCTGTTTTATGCGCAGAACGGTCGAAGACAGCTGGCTTACAAACTTGCTCAAACCATCTTTCTTACCGTCGATTGGAGTTAACTGGTTCTGGGAGTCGATTGTGATGGCGTTGGTAGTCCATTTACCATTGGTGTAGGTGTATGTGCGCTTATCACCATCAAGCGGCATGTCATCACCAAACTCCGTTGTAGTGATTTTGGTTAGGACATAAGGTGCGCGTACGAATGTAAATACGCTGCCCTCTGCCACGCCAGCTGGAAGCGTGATCTGCGGTGTCCATGCGCCGGGTTTAACGTAGGCGTTAATTTTTTTGGCGAGCTTGAACTGGGCCGTCATGTCAGAGGCAGATACAGGCGTGTTGTTTACAAACACAAGATTTGCACTTTCTTGTTTTACCACCGTCGGTGTTTGCGGTGTGCCTGTCGCTGGCTGTTGCGGAGTGCCTGTTGCTGGCTGTTGTGGAGTACCAGTAGATGGTTGCTGAGGTGTTCCTGTTGCCGGTTTTTGTGGTGTTCCCGAAGTTTGTTCCCCAGACGGCGTAGCACTGGAGCTGCCCATAGCATCAATCATTGAGTTGATATAGCTTACTTGGTCCGCCATCGACATCTGGTTGGAGTTCGCCCCAAGTGCCCAAATGAAGAAACCACCATAGCCGTTTTCTGCAGCCCATTTAGCGCGTTGAACGTTATTTGCCTGGGTTTCAGTGAACGGGCCGCTGGATGCCCATTGAGCGTTGTTGGAGGTACCAACAAGCACTTTAGCTTTACTGCCTACGTGTTGTGCATAGTTTTGCATAGCCACTTGGTATTTGTACGACGTGCCAGCGTCGTAGGTCATGGCGTTGAAAAAGTCGAATACGTTTTTCGAGTCTTCCAGCAGTTTGATGACTTCGCCGTTGTGGGCCGAGCGACTGCTTTCGACAAACGAGCAGTTTTCGGTAATCGTGTTGTCGGCGCAGTTCTCCGGGTCTGCACCTACGTGATAGGTGGTCAGAGACATCAACTTGTTTGACGGGATCAAGGCCTTCACGCGAGTGGCGAGGTCGAGCAGATTGGCACCTTCTTCGTCGGTGAGTCGCGCAACTTTTTCGAAGTCGAAGTCGATACCATCGAGCTGTACCGTGCCTGCGGTTTGATAGGTGGCGTAGTTGCAGCTGCCGTCCCAGTTCATAGCGAGGCAGTCACCCACGCGCTGCGAGGGAGACAGATTTTTAGCGTAGACAGGGAAGTTTTTCGTCAGCAACGCAGCGAGGTTTTGAGCCACTTTCTGGCGCTGGTCCGGTGTGGAAATATAAGACCAGATACTTTCATAGGCTTGCCCGCCAAATGAAATAATCATTCTTCGTTGAGGATTGTTATGTTTCAGGTTGGTCCAGGCGACATAGCCAGGGGACATGTAGTAAGCATTATATTCTGGGATGCTAGCAATGCCGTCGGAAGTTGAGATAACACCCTGTGCATCCCATTGACCGAAGGAAAGCATGTAAGTGTTTACTTTGGATTGTTCGAGAATATCTGGATTGCTTAGGCCCCATGAGGTGAGATAGGCCATTTTATAGGGTTCAGCAGCATGCGCTGCTAGCGACGCGCTAATTAGCATGCCTGTAACAATAGATTTCAATTTAAACATTGGAATACCCGGTTTGATAGTTTTAGGTTTATATGTCGGCTTCTATAAGTAAGCCGCGAGGGATTTTACGGGGTGCTCGCGGCTGAAAATAAGTGAACATAGCCCGAGTGCGTGTAAGGGGATTCTTGTAGATAGGGTGGTAGAGGTTGCTGATTGACGAATTTCCGAAGTTTTGACGCAGGTCAACGCTATGGGGCTATGTGTTTTAGAGCTTTGCTGTTGGCTCAACTTGAAGCGTCAGTTGTACTGAAAGTTGCTGGTCCGAGTTTACGTTTATCGACATGCTCTGAACTTCAACCCCCTGATGACCTAACTGCTCCAGCCAAGGCAATAGATTGGTAATTGATCCGTTCAAACTCAGGTTGATTTGCCCAGTGGTATCCATGTCTATGCGTTCCAAGTTTAATTGCGCCTCACTGCTTGAGCGGGTCAAAAGACCAGAGAGAGTTTCTGCATTTAGCTGAGATGGCATATCCAACTTAACATCGTTGGGCAATTGGCCGATTGTGGTTTGCAGTTCAAGCTCTTCGCTAAAGGCTAGCTCCGCTTGAGCCAACGCATGTCGCTGGGGCGCCCAAACGCTTACCCAAAGGGTGATGATTACTAAAGCAGCCAGTAGCACCAGCATCAACTTGCGCTCATGTTCGGCGCTTTGCTGCCAGCGGCCTTTAAAGGTGGATATAAGTTGTTTGAAGATCAGTTGCATGTTTATTCTCCCACTCGAAATTGGCTGGTGACGCCATTGGCGTCGCGTACGGTCGAGTTACTTTGCACGGCGAGGCTTTGCTGAGTTAAACCTTGGCGTATTTGTTCGAGGTCCGCAAAGGCGGGCGCACTTACCTCGAGAGTCCAGCCCTCGCCTGCGCGGTATTGCACATGACGAATGGCAGCGGTGCTGCCGCCGCTGGCAATCCATTGCTGTGCGAGCTGCTCTAGGCGTCGCGCAATACCTTGCTGCGAGCTACTGGGCTGCTGTTTGCGCAAGGCCACTTGCTGGCGCAGGTTGACGATGCGCTGCTCGTCTGCGAAACGCTGTTGAAACTCGCGGACGTTTTGCTCATGCAAAGCCGCAGTTTGTTGTTCAATTAGCAGGCGGTGGCCGATGGTATGCAGCAGTAGCGCGCTAAAGAAAAAAACCATAATGGCTGTAGGCAGATGCCAGCTCAGGCGTCGCGGCGGGTCGTAGCGAAATTCGCCTTGGCGCAGGTCAATTGAGCCGTTGCGCTGCAGGCTATGCAGTGCCGCGTCTTGATTGTTTTGCGACAAGACAGGGGCGTTGGAAATATCTTCAGCCCCCAACGCGCCGTTAGACCAGCGAATATCTGCCGGTAGTAGCGTAGGCAGCTCACGGCGCTCGTCCTCGCTAATGGCCAGGCGAATGCCGGCTAAATTGCCAACCAGCCAGCGGCCATTGCACCAGATAGCGCTTGGCTCCTCGCCCGGCAAGCAGTCCGCATCCAGGTAGATCTGTTGCGGCTCTATTCCGACCTTCGCCAGCTGATTGAGCAGAGCCTCCAGCCTCGCCCGAGTAATAACGAACAGGCTGCAATAACGTCGCTGTTGCAGCGCACTGCGAGCGATATGCAAAGTATCGAGTTCGCCGACGAGCTTTTCCTCAAGCGCGGAAGCAATGGCTTGGTTCAGCCAGCGACCGCTACGCGCAGGCACTTCCACGTGGTGATAGCTGGCCATCTCAATCGGCAGCAGTAGGGTCAGTGTTGCGCCGCAAAGATCGCTGGCGGCTTCTTGCAGGGTGCCGCTACGTGACGGCTGATCGGCATGCCACCACGTAAAACGGCAATCCTGTTCTTCGGCGACGGGCGTAAGCAGATATAGCCAAGCGTTCACGGTGCAATGCTCCCGCTGTTTTTGGAGGGTGGGATTTGGGTTAGGGTTCGGTTGAGCACAATGGCTTGTCCGCCATTGTCCAGGTGCAGCGTGCTCAGCAACCGCAGGTTACGGTCGCCAAGCTCAACATCAATGGTGGCGAGGAAGTCCTGGCTGCGCACACTCAGGCCGTTACTGCTGAGGTTGCGGCCTAGTAGCAGCGGGTTGGCAAGAAACGCTTGAACGCTGGCATAGCCTTCTTTTGGTCGTGATTGCACCAATGCTTTGGCTACTGACAGGTCTAGTCCTTCAACGCTGGCGAGCACAGGCGCGCCAACGGTATTGACGTTGATCGCGGTGTTTTGTTGTGTGGTCACCCAGGGAGCGAGGCGTTGCAGCGCGTTGCTATCGAGCTCCGGCAAACGCTGCAACTCGCTGCTGTTGGCAAACGGCAGCGGTTGCTCATCGGCGCCGAGCAGGACGGGCAATATGCTCGGGTCATGAGGCCTAACACCAAGTTGGTTGAGCAGGCGTTGATAGCGCGCTCGGGCAATTAGATCGCCACGAGCTTGAAGGGTGTTGAGGTTGAAGCGCGCGCTCAAATCCTCCAGCTGGATGTGAATTTTCCCTTCACCAATTGCAAACGCTGGAGTCGGCTGCGCCCAGGGTTGTGCCAAATTAGTACTGTCGGGCTGGTTTTTTTCCGTAGCGGCAGGTATCAACCGTTGGCGAGCCCAGGCCTCGCCGCTAAGTGCCATTTGCCACATTTGTTGCTGAGCGGTTTGGTTCGCGGTGCTGTAAAGCGTCAGGCGTTGGCGCGCGAGCATGTCGCTGATGATCAGGGTTACCAGCGCGGTGATTAGCAGCACGGTGATCAAGGCGACCCCTTGTTGGCGATTTGCGTTAAGCACCGGGTATTGCTCCGCGTTGAAACGACTGTTGCCCAGGGAGCAGGATGACGCGGTGAATATCGCTAAAGCCCGGTGCGTCCACGACCAGCTCAATGGCTAGGGGCAAGCTGAGAGGTGCACCTTGGATGGGCCAAGTGGTATGTGGCTGTCCGGCAAGATCGATGTAGCGAAGTTGCTTGACGGTTACGTCGCTCAGCAACTTTTGCGAGAGCATCGAAGAGGTGTTCTGTTCCAGCGATTTGCCGGCGTCGGTGGGTGGACTCTGATAGTCACGTCGCCAAAGCCCGTCTTGCCAGTAATGGCGAACTTCAAGCAGGTCACTGCGCGGTTGATTAAGCGGGTTGCTCCAACCTGAGCGCACCAGATATAGCTCGCTGGCATTACCAATCAGAGCGCTGCTGCGGCCCGGATCCTGGCTTAGGGGAATGGCGATCGCTTGCAGCAAATCGCGTTCAAATATCCCCAAGGCCCGCTGTAGTTGGCGTAACTGCAGCTCGTGGCGGCTGATGCTTTGCTCACTGCGTTGAGTGCGCTCGAGAAGTTGATAGCAGGCCATGCCAAGCAGGCTGAATAAGGCAATGGCAATCAGCATTTCTAGAAGGGTAAAGCCGCGCTGGGTCATTGCTCTGCTCCAATGTAGCCGAGCAGTTTTACTTCTCTGGCGGGAACCGTTGGTGCAGTCGATACCGTCAGTTCGATTTTGCGCAGCTGCCGATCCGGCGCCTTGCTGATGTCACTGGTTAACTGCCAGGATCGTCCGCCAAACTCGATCTGCTCTTGCTGAACGCCATCGGTGATGGGGCGCATAGTTGCCCGCAATTCGTTCATACGGTTATCAGCAATCCAGTGCATCAAACTGCGCTCGGTCAGCCCGTCCGAATTACTCGCAATATGTTGTGCGGCGCTATACAGCGCGATGGACAGTAGAGCAAAGATGCTCAGGGCGACCATCACTTCCAGGAGCGTGAATCCTCTACTTGGCGCTTTCAATTTGCACCTCGTCCAGGCCATCACTGGAGATGGTCAGCAGCGTTGTTTTGTCGTTTTCAAGCCAAAGCTTGAATGGCGAGGTTTCATCGCTGGGGAGAACCAGCAGGTCCGGTTGCCGGCCGATCGCTTTAGGGGCAACAGTGCTACCGGTAACTAAAGATTTGGCAGCCGACAAGTCGATGCGCAGGTGCATACCTTCCTGCAGTGCCTGTGGACGAAACTGCTCCGCTGGTTGCCAATGTCCATCGCCATCAAGCATTTGCACGGCGTAACGCTGGGCGTCAATTTGCAGCCCATAAATCTGGTGACGCTCAATTGCCTGCTGGCGCAACAGGTTAACCAGTGTGGCAAAGCGCTCGGCTTCTCGCCGTGCCTGCTGGCTGCTTGTGCCCAACGGCACAAAGCTGACCATGCCAATCAGCAATCCCATAAGCAGCATGACCACCAGCACTTCCAGCAAGGTGAATCCGCTAACGCGGTGGACGTGGAGGGCGCGCTTCATGCGACCAACTGATTTAGGTCGAGGATCGGCAACAGAATCGCCAGCACAATGACCAATACTGCGGCGCCCATCAGCACCAGCGTTAATGGTTCGAATAGCCCCATAAGCACGGCAATGCGATTGGACAGGTATTGCTCTTGTTGGCGAGCAGCGCGGTCCAGCATGTTGTCTAGGGTGCTCGAGCGTTCACCGCTGGCGATCATGTACAGCATCATGGGCGGGAAGCCTCCGCTATGCTCCAGCGCCCGAGTCAAGCTGCCGCCCTCATGGACGCTTTGGGCTACGCGCTTCATGGCGCTGCGGATATGTTGGTTAGCCACGACTTCTGCGGAAATGTGCAAAGCATCCACCAGAGGCACACCGCTTCGGCCAAGAATTGCCAGCGTGCTGACAAAGCGCGTGCAGTTGCTGGCCCGCACCAGCTTGCCGAACAGGGGCAGGTGCAGTTGAACTTGGTGCCAGCGTTGGCGGATGTGTGGCCGGCGCAGTGCGCTGTTGATGCCTATTACCAGTCCGACAATCAGCAGTAAGCCGACCCAGCCATAGTCGCGCACCAAGGCGCTGGCCTTAATAAGTGCGCGGGTTAGCAGTGGTAATTGGTGGCCGCTGTCGACGAAAACTTTAACGATATCCGGTATCACGTAACCAAGCAGAAAGCTGACGATAGTCAGCGATGCCACTAACAGGATTCCTGGATACAGCAGCGCCAGTTGGATTTGTTGCGAGGCGGCTTGGCGGGATTCGGTGTAGTCGGCCAGCTGCATCAGCACGTGGTCGAGGTGACCGGATTTCTCGCCGGCGGCAACGGTGGCTTGGTAAAGCTTAGGGAACGCTCTGGGGTATTCGGCTAGTGCGGTGGCCAAACTGAAACCCTGCTGCACGCGCGCGCGAATACTCAACACAATGCTTTGCACGCGACGCTTTTCGCTCTGAGCGGCTACGGCAGCGAGTACATCTTCAAGCGGCAGTGCGGCCTGTACCAGTGTGGCGAGCTGGCGCGTCAGCAGCGCCAGCTCGGTGCTATTCAAACGCTGTGCCGATGACCTACCGGTGCCCTGAGCGTGATTGCCTTGTGCGCGTTTCACCTGCAGGGGAATCAGTTTGCGGTCACGCAGCATTTGCCGCGCCTGACGCACGCTGTCTGCTTCCAGTACACCCTGTGATTTGCTGCCAGCCAGGTTCATTGCCAGGTATTCATAAGCTGCCATTGCGTCAGCCCTCCCGCGTGACGCGTAACAGTTCTTCAAGGCTAGTAATGCCGCCTCGCACTTTGTCGCAGCCATCGCTGAACATGCTGGTACTGGTGCGGCGCGCATGGCGCAGCAGATCTGCTTCGCCGCTGCCGTCGTGAATCAGTTGGCGCAGGCCGTCGTCGATGAGCACCAGCTCATAGATGCCGTGGCGCCCTCGGTAACCGGTGTTTTGGCAGTTACTGCAGCCAGTCGGCTTATACAGCGTCAGTGCGGTTGTCGGCTCCACACCCAGGTGCTGGCAGGCGTTGGCATCGGCTTGATAAGGCACCTTGCAAGCCGGGCACAGCACCCGCACCAGACGCTGGGCAAGTACACCCACCAGCGAGGTGCAAAGCAGGAAGGGTTCGATACCGATATCCACCAAGCGGGTGATGGCCCCGACCGCACTATTGGTGTGCAGGGTGGAGAGGACAAGGTGACCGGTGAGTGACGCCTGCACGGCGATTTCGGCAGTCTCGCGATCACGGATTTCCCCAACCATAACCACATCCGGATCCTGGCGCAGAATGGCGCGCAGGCCTCTGGCGAATGACATACCCGCCTTGTCGTTGACTTGGGTTTGACCTACGCCGGGTAAGTGGTACTCGACCGGGTCTTCGATGGTGAGAATGTTATGGGTCAGGCAGTCAAGGCTGGCCAGGCCGGCGTATAGCGTGGTGGTTTTGCCGGAGCCGGTAGGGCCAGTCACTAATAAAATGCCGTGGGGGCGATGCAGGGCATCTTCCAGGCGCGTTTGATCAGCGGCCGACATACCAAGATTGCTCAGGCTTAGGCGTCCGGCCTGCTTGTCCAGCAAGCGCATCACTACGCGTTCTCCATGGGTAGCGGGCAGTGTCGACACCCGCACATCGACTTCATGGCCAGCAATACGCAGGGCAATACGACCGTCCTGTGGAACGCGCTTTTCAGCAATGTCCATTTTCGCCATCACCTTGATGCGCGATACCAACAAGGCGGCAAGTTCACGTCGAGGGCGGATAATTTCCCGCAGCAGGCCGTCGATGCGCAGCCGCACCAGCAAGGCGTGCTCAAAGGTTTCCAAGTGGATATCCGACGCTTTGGCTTTGACCGCTTCGCTGAGGATGGCGTTGATCAGGCGGATGATCGGCGCATCGTTTTCCTGGTCCAGCAGGTCGACGGTTTGCTGCAGCTGTTCGGCCATGCTCGCCAGGTCGAAATCTTCCGACAGTTGTTCGCCTAAGCCTTCGGCTACCTGCATGGCGTCGCTCTGGCCATCGCGATAAAACTCAGCCAGCTGCCGGGAAAACTGCTCTTCATCAAGGAGCTGAGTGCGCACAGGTGCGTCGTGATGGCGGCGCACTTCGGCCAGAATCGACAATGGGGTGGTGCGACAGCAATACAGCGTGGCGCTCTCGGCAGTATCGTTGCTGGATACCAACAATACGCCGTGGCGCCTGGCATAGCTGAACGGTAGGCGGGCAGGCCGACTCATCGTTTGCCTCGCATATCGACAACGCTGTCTTCGCTGTCCTCAAACAGGCTTCGGGGGTCTTTATGAATCAGCAAGCTATTGGGCTGGCTTTTACCGGCAGGCAGATTGTCCAGGCGGTTGTATTGTTTGCGGCTTACGCCATCCATGTTCTCGCTGGTGCGTAGCAGTGTTGGCCTTAGGAAAACCATCAGGTTGGTCTTCTCCTTGACTTCACGCGTGCTGCGAAACAACCCGCCAATTAGCGGAATATCGCCCAAGAGCGGTACTTTGCTTCGCACTTCTTTGATGTTGTCTTTGATCAGGCCGCCAAGAACGATGACTTGGCCGTTGTCAGCCAAGATGGTGCTTTTTACCAAGCGTTTATTGGTGATCACGTCGCTGGTGGTAATGCCAGCCGGTGCGGCCACCAGCTCGGAGCTTTCTTGCTCAATCTTCAACCGCAACGTGTTGCCTTCGTTGATATGCGGCGTGACCTTGAGGGTGATGCCGATATCTTTGCGTTCCACCGTGGTAAACGGATTGCTTACGCCACTGGCGTCGGTGGTGTAAGAGCCTGTTTCAAATGGGACGTTTTGCCCCACCAGAATTTCCGCAGGCTCGTTATCCAGCGTCAGCAGGCTGGGGGTGGATAGCAGGTTGTTGTTGGAGTTCTTGGACAGCGCACTGATCAGCGCGCCGAAGTTTTGGTCGCCGATGCCAATCACCGCGCCGCTCGGCAAGTTGGGCAATGCTGAACCGGCGATGCCTTGGATCAGGCTGCCAATGGACATGCCGTCGCCTGAACCGTCGAAGCCCGTTACGGCATGCCCGCTGCGCCCAGCCCATTGCACACCAAGGGCATCGGTAATATCGCCGCTGACCTCGACGATGGCGGCTTCGACCAATACTTGTGCACGTGGGCGGTCGAGTTGGGCGATGATTTTATCGAACATCGCCAACTGAGCCGGATCGGCCATGATCACCAGCGCATTCTGGCTTTCATCGGCGCTGATTAAAATGCCGCCGTCTTGGCCCGCGTTCTCTTTACCTGGCGTGGTTGCGCCCAAGCGTTTGCCGATACCAGTGAGCAGTGTTTCCAGCTGCTTGGCATCGCTGTGGTGAAGTCGTACCACGCGGGTGTTGTCGCTGGCATCGCCAGGCACATCAAGTGTGCTTGCCAGCTGCTGCATTTGCCGCACCGCCGGTTCCGGGCCCACAAGAATGACGCGGTTGCTGCGCACATCGCTAATTGCCTTGGCGGCGTTGATACCGTTGCTGCCCTGGGAGACGCTTTCGCTTAGCGACTTGGCAACATCAGCGGCCCACGCATGTTGCAGTTTGAGCGTGACCATTTCTTTGTGGCCGGCGCTGTCCAGCTGTTGCACCACTTCACGGATGCGTTCGACGTTACTGGCGTTATCCGATACCACCAGGGCATTAGAGCCGATGGCCGGTGCGATATAGGCATCTGGAGCCACCAGGGGGCGAACCACTGAGGCAACATCGTTGGCCGAAGTGTTGTGCAGATCAATGATCCGTGTGACGAACGCTTCAGCTTCATCCGGGGTGGCGCTACTGGCCATGGTTTTGGCTTTGTCGACGGGTACGATTACGGTGCGATCGCCTTGATCAATCGCGGTAAAACCTTGCCGGCGCAGCACGCTTAAAAACAGCGAGTAAATATCCTCTTTACTCATCGCCGCTTGCGCCTGAACGGTGACGCGCCCGTTGAGGTTAGGGTCGATAACGATGGTTTTGCCGGTGATTTTCCCGACCTCGCCTACCAAATCGCGAAGTTCGGCGTTTTGCATATTGAGCGTCCACTGCGGTTTGTCGTCCGAGGTCTGAGCAGCGTTCAGCGTGTTACACATCAGGCAGGCGGACAGCGCCGCTGCGACTAGCGAGAGCTTGTTCATAGTGGATTTTCGATAGTGGGAGAAGAAGTGGTTGAGGCCGCTGAGGTCTGCGGTGAACCTGGCGACGGCAAGGCAATAAATAGGGGCGTTGTTGGGGCGGCGAACGCCAGTGTCTGACGTCTGCCGTTGCGCAGAATGACCACCTCGTCGGTGCTCACGCTGGTAAGCGTGCCGCCGCCGGGTAGGCTGTCGCCCGGGCGGTAAAACGCGCTGGTGTCGGGTGATTGGATCAGTGCCCGCGAGAGGTCTTGTCGACTTTCCACAAAGCAGGCTAGAAGCGTCAGCGGCGTAGCTGCGGCCGAGGTGTCGTCTCCAGCTTGCTGTTGAACGCCGAGAAAGGACGCGACTGCGCCAATGTTCAATGGCTGATCTGCGGGCTCAGATCTGCTTTCGGTGATAGTGGCAGCGGGTTGGCTAACGGATAAACCTTGCTGGAGTTGCCAGAGATCGTAGCTAAGCCAACCCGACACGCTTAAAGCGATCGCGGCCATCGCAACGTAACGAACCTTGGGTACGCTCCAGGCTACGGGCGAAATGGGCAGATTCACGGAGACTCCAGTGCGTCGGATAAAATCGCCACGCCAAATGGCTGTGGAACGGGCGGCGATTATCGCGAGCGAACGAGTGTCGACGAGTGGGCTCTATCCCTGTTGATGTGTAGGTTTTTTCCTATGGTTTGTACGGCTACAGGCCATAAGGTGGTGAAATATTCGATGGGGCAAAAATCGGTATCGCCGCTCATACAATTTGTAATGCGTTGAATAGGGCAACCGCTTTGCCTGATACTGCGCGGTAATTAATCTCATCCCCGCGTAAGGGCTTCACGATTGGAGCTCGCGGGCGTTGGGAACGGGGCCAAGGATGGTGGTTAGACACGGTGTGCAGCGGTTGCTTTGACCTGTGGTCGAGGTGCTAGCGCATAACGGCAATTCTTACTTCCAACCAATAAAAACAGGCGCCGCATAAGGACACTGTATGAAGCGTCTTTTGATACTGCTGACCGTTCTGGCAATTGCCGGTTGTTCCTCGGCACCAACGGTGCACAAAAAGTACGGCAAGAAAGCCGGTCTACACATTAGTTGTTCGGGGCTGAGTTCATCGTGGGAAGACTGCCTCAGCGAGGCCGCCAAGAGTTGCGGTAGCGCCGGGTACAAAGTGCTGGCGAAGTCTGGCGTGGGAGAGGGCGATTACGCCGAAAACTATCCCTTTGGTTTAAACCCCGATGGCTTCTCCAGCCGCAATATGATCGTGCTTTGTCGTTAGATTTTCTGCCAACAACACTGGCCAGCGCTTTGGCCTTAGCTGACTGAATGCTGCTACAGGAATAGACATGACGAAGTGGATTTTCGGGGCGTTACTTATAGCCCTCAGTGGTTGCGCAACGGTAAACGAGACCATCACCAAAGACGGCAACGAGGCGTTGAGCATCGATTGTTCCGGACAGGCGTTGAAGTGGGAGCACTGCTACGAAAAAGCGATGCAGAGCTGTCCGGCTGGATACGACGTAGTAGGCAAAAAGGGCCGCGCCGATGCCTCACCAGATGACCGCGTCCTGGGTCTTGAGCCTGGTGACTACGCTTACCGTAGTCTGGTGGTGACTTGTAAATAGCGGGTTAAGAAGCGCCCATAAAAAAACCGGAGCCTGTTGCCACAGGCTCCGGTTTTTTTTCGCCCTGGCGGGCAATCAGACGGGTATGTAACTCATCACGCCAGCGTTATCCACCAACTGTTTTCTCATCTCTGATGAGAGCGAGCCGGCACGTACGCAAAGCTCTCGGCGTACACCTTCTACCACTTGGCCAAACACTTCGGCGCTAACCACTTCGTCTGAACTGATAACGCGGCTGTAGGCCATTTCATCATTGCTGTCAGCGAGGGTGAGCACCACGCTGCCATCTGGGCGACGCTGGCCCAGAGAAGGGCGCAGCGGGTGGAAGGCTTTTTCGAGCAGGTCGAAATTAACATGACGCATATAAGCGCTCCGTCGCGGGTGAGTTAGCTCTGACCGCCCCGCTGGACGGAGGTTCAGGCCGCCAGGCCTTTAGTTGCCAGGGTTTGCCGTGTACGGTCAATTACCTGTTGCAACGAGCCATTGGCGTACTGCTCTGGATAGAGGCGTTCGCAATGACGGGCAATGCCGCGATCGTTGACGATGGTGAAGCTGAAGCAGCCGTTGCGTACAGCCTGGATATGGCAGGCCAGAGGGGCGAAGGCATTACGCAGGGTGCTGATAGCATCCTGAACTTGGGGTTGGGTGTTCATCATTATTAGATGTTCCTACTACACATGCGGCGTCGTTGCCGCTAACAAAAAAACTCCGATATTGGCCGCCAAATGGGCGAGCGCAAGTGACTCTGATCGGAGCAGGACCGCACGATAAAGTTCCACCAATTGGTAGCGCAGAAAGTACAGGTAGGTACTTCGGAGGGCAGGCGCCACGGAACACTATTTAGGTGCGGTTCCAGTGGTAAACCTGATCAATCAACGGATGGTCTTGGCAGAGTTGGAGGCAACACGGCGGTCTTTTAGAAACGGCGGTGATGCTTTATCTGGAGGCCAGCCAGGTGGGCTGAAACAGCTGTCACTTGGCGTCAGGCACTTCACATCAGCAGAGCTCTGTTGAGCTGAACGCTGGAGAGGAGGGCTTAAATTGATTTTCAGACGTGGTACTAACCGGGCAGCACCCTACGGGAAATAACCTGCCATGGCTAGCCGGCCTGACCAGTGGTTGTAAAATCGCGGTCTTCGGTACCAACGCGCAAAAAACGCGGGGATAAAAAAGCCCCACCGAAGCGGGGCTTTTTACATTCAGCGCTGGGCTGAATTAGGCAACCTGAACTTCTTCAGCTTGCATGCCTTTCTGACCTTTAGCAGCTACGAAAGTAACCGACTGGCCTTCTTTCAGGCTTTTGAAACCATCCGATTGGATAGCTTTGAAGTGAACGAAAAGATCGTCGCCGCCCGATTGTGGAGTGATGAAGCCGTAGCCTTTTTCATCGTTGAACCACTTAACGGTACCAGCTTGGCGATTGGACATGGTGTAGCTCCTTGAACAAAGTTAACTGAGGTCATAAGACCAGGTCGGGACTGAGTGCAAAGAGTAAAAGGAGTCGCGGAGCAAATTCTAGCTTCCATTGATTCACGGTGACACAAGCAGCACAGTGGCGACACCATACAAGGTTTATTCGCCGAGTGCGAGCCCCTCGCATCACCCTAAATCGACCTACTTTTACCCTTCAATCTGCGGCTTGAATCGTACTGCGCAGGGCATCGTTTTGGGTCGTAAATTTACTCAAAAATTTTTGCGTACGAACCTCGCGCGGATTGGCAAACAACGCCTTGGCTTCGCCTTGTTCAACGATCACGCCGCCGTCGATAAAGATCACCCGATTGGCCACGTCGCGGGCAAAGCTCATCTCGTGGGTAACAATCAGCATGGTGCGGTTTTCCTGCGCCAGACTGCGAATGGTCGCCAGCACCTCGCCGACCAATTCCGGGTCCAGAGCCGAGGTCGGTTCATCGAACAAAATCACGTCCGGCTGCATGGCAAGTGCTCTGGCAATGGCCACCCGTTGCTGCTGCCCGCCGGATAAGCGTCGTGGGTAAGAATTCTCTTTGCCCGCCAAACCAACCCGCGCCAGCAGGGCGCGCCCTCGCTCAATGGCGGTGGCGCGTGCTTCTTTTTTCACCACGATCGGCCCTTCAATAATGTTCTCCAGCGCGGTGCGATGGGGGAACAGATTGAAGTTCTGGAAGACAAAACCCACGCGTTGACGCAGGCTGCGAATCAGCTCTTTCTGCTTGGTCAACGGCTTGTTGGCGTCGATAAACATATCGCCCACCCGGATGGTGCCGCTGCTGGGTTCCTCCAGCAGATTGAGCATACGCAGCAACGTGGTTTTGCCCGAACCGCTGGGGCCAATAATGGCCACCACTTCACCTGCCGCCACATCCAGGTCGATATCCTTGAGCACCGTTTGCCCATTGAACACTTTGGTCAGTGCACGCACTTCGATCATGGGCATTTTATTGCTCTTGGTTGTGGCGATTAACGCGGGCTTCGAGGTGGTTTTGCAACAGCGCCAATGCACTGGCAAGCACCCAGTAAATCAGCGCCGCGGCCAGGTACATGGTGAAGATCTCGAAGGTGCGCGCGGTGATCAACTGCGCCTGGCGGAATAGCTCGGGCACCTGAATGGTGGCGGCTAATGCGGTGTCTTTTACCAGCGAGATAAAACTGTTGCCTAGCGGCGGCAAAGCTGTGCGTGCGGCTTGCGGCAGGATGGCCCGGCGTAACGTCTGGGCGCGGGTCATGCCGATGCTGGCGGCCGCTTCCCATTGCCCGCGGTCAATCGAGCCAATGGCAGCGCGCAAGATCTCGCAGACATAGGCGGCCATGTTCAGCGAGAAACCCACCAGCGCTGCCGGCAGCGGATCCAGTTGAATACCTAACTGCGGCAGGCCGTAATAAATCACAAACAGCTGCACCAACAGCGGCGTACCTCGAAAGAACGACACGTAGACGCGCGAGGTCCAGCTCAGAATTTTTAACTGCGAAAGGCGCATAAGCGCCAAAGCAAAGCCCAGGAGCATGCCAAAAAACATGCCGCCCAGGCTCAGTACGATGGTGTAGATGGCGCCCTTCAGCAGGAAGGGCGCAGAGTTCAGCGCAAGCTGCAGACTCTCTTCAATCATTTGGTTACGTCAGCCTTGAACCACTTCACCGAGAGCTTTTCCAGCGTGCCGTCAGCGCGCAGTTTGGCGATGGCTTTGTCGATGGCAGCGAGCAGTTGCGGGTTGCCTTTGCGCAGGGCGATACCGGCTTCCTGCGGAGCGAACGGCTTGCCAGCGACAGCCAGGGTATTGCCGGTTTTTTCGATCAGTTCGAACGCGGCCAGGCGGTCGCCAAGGATGGCGTCGAGGCGGCCTACGCGGACGTCCTGATTGCGGCTGGCATCGTCGTCATAGGTGCGAATATCCGCGCCCGGTACGTTCTCTTTTAGCCACTGTTCATAGTTGGTGCCCAGCACTACGCCGACTTTCTTGCCGTCCAGATCGCTAGGTTTGGAGAACTTGTCTTCTTGACCTTTGCGCGTCAGCACCTGAATGCCGGAGACGGTATAGGGGCTGGAAAAATCGTACTTCTTCTTGCGCTCTTCAGAGATGGTCACTTGGTTGACCACAATGTCCAGCCGCTTGGATTCCAGTGCGGCGAGAATGCCGTCCCACTTGGTGGGCTGGAACTCGGCTTTAACCCCCAGCTCCTTGGCGATGGCTTCGGCAAATTCCACTTCAAAGCCAGTCAGCTTGCCGCTCTCGTCTTGGAAGTTAAACGGAGGATACGTGCCTTCCAGGCCAATCTGAATCGAGCCTTTTTTCTGGATGGTTTGCAGCAGGTCTTCAGCGGCCTGGGTGTTGCCAATAAAGCTGGCGCCGAGCACCAAGCTCAGGCTGCCAAGAATAAAGGTACGGCGCAGTGCGGAAATGGTCATAGCGAAAATCCCTGAAATGCGTGAGGTGGCGTGAAGTGGGGATAACTATAGAGCGAAATATAATATGCAATAAAATAATAAAAAATTAGATATCGCTTCTATTTTGGAATATGTGTCCGCTGTCACGCCGGATGATAGGCAAACAATGCCGGCGAGCCTCCGGTATGCAAAAACAGCACAGGATCATTGCCTGGGAAGCGCCCCTTGGCGATGCCATCGAGCAACCCGGCAAACGCCTTACCGGTGTAGACCGGGTCCAGCAGTACACCTTCCTGACTGGCCAACAGTTTGATCGCCGCCAAGGTTCCAGCATTCGGCTCGCCATAACGTGGACCGAAATAGTCGTCCCACAGTTCTACTTTAAACGCGGCGGGCAGCGACACGCCCAGTAGCTCAGCGGTGCGCTCGGCCAACCCCTGCACCTTGGGTAACTGCGTGGCGACCGGGCGCGACACCGTCACGCCAATCACTGGCAGCTGCGGCAAGCACTCCGCCAGCGCCAACGCCAAACCGCTATGGGTTCCAGCGCTGCCCGAGGCCAGCACGACGGCGGCGAAGGTTTCACCACTTTTCTCTATCTGCTGCGCCAACTCCAAACCGGCGCGCACATAGCCGAGCGCGCCCAGGGCATTGGAGCCGCCAATCGGCACTACGTACGGCTTCTTGCCGAGGCTACGCAAACGCTCAGCGGCTTCCTGCAAGAGTTGGTCGGCATTGTCGAGGTTGGCCACCAACTCAATCTGCGTATCAAACAAGTCCAACAGCAGGCGATTGCCATTGCTCAAGTAGTTGCTGTCTTGCGTGCCAAGCGGATTTTCCAGCAGTGCCAAGCAGCCCAGCCCCAAGCGCGCCGCGACCGCCGCCGTTTGCCGCACGTGGTTGGACTGAATGGCACCGGCTGTGACCAATGTATCGGCGCCAGCCTGTAGCGCATCGGCCAGCAGATACTCGAGCTTGCGCACCTTGTTGCCGCCCAAAGCGAACTGGGTGGTGTCGTCGCGTTTGATATAGATGTCCCGGCCCAGTGTGGTGGAGAGGCGCGGCAGCTTTTCCAAGGCGGTAGGGGCGTTGAATAACGGCAGGCGCGCGAAGCTGTTAAGCGGTTGGCTGATCATGGTGTCCGGCGAGTAAGAAGGCAGGAAGCAGAGGACTATAGGTAGCGATTGGGGCCTGCACAACCGGATAAAAACAATCGCGCATTAATGGCCATTTGCTCAGTTGCACAGCTTTAGCGCACCCCGTGGTCACCCCGGTAGAAAGGAGCAAACAGCTTTACTGGGTTTGCCGTAAGGGCCGCTAGCAGATTTACGTGATGAAATTGTGTCTGCTCGCTTACTCGCGACCAAGCGCCCCCTCAGGAGTTCCGTGGGTTGCAGCAATTCGTGTAGGAAAACTACCGTCGCGAGAACTCAAAGAGCGCCCGTAGCCGCCCTCAAAAAGGGCGTCAGGCAATAGGGCGTCAAAACTTGTGCACAATTGCGAAGCGAGCCTAGGGCCACGGCGGAAAAACCTATATGAGCCTTGCAGTTTTTTTCTTTGCCGATTAAGTCAATGAAAAATATAGACTTTTTGAGTTGGTGAAAAAATCATCAATTCGACTTTGAGCCCCGCACCATCGGCCTTCGCGAGCCTTGCTCCCAACTTGTCCACTGAGTTATCCACAGCTTCTGTGGATTGTCGCAAGCGCTTGCTCTAGAACGCGGGTGTCAATTTTTTTCAAGACTTTACCGACAAAAAAATCGGAGTAGAGTGGCCGCCCCCAGCCTGCCAATACCCTTTTTTATGCCGCGCAATTCCATCAGCACCGTTACACAGGCAAAACCGCGCTTTCCGATGCGGGTGGCTTTATGGCTATTGGACAGCCCGCGCTTTGGCCAGAAGGTCAGCACCAAACAGTTTGCCGGCCGCTTGCTCAAACAACCCGCTCGCCAGGGCGTGGTAGTGGCACAAAGCCGCTTGGGCGAATTGCTTTGCCGCGATTGTGGCAACACCCGCGACCGCCGTATCGGCTTTGAATTGTTGCGCCAGGCAGGTCGTGCCCATGACCGTCGTGCGCAGCTTGAGTTGGGTAAGTTGTATAGCCAGCCACGTCACCACGATTTGGCGGAAGCGAAACATTGGCTGGAGATGGCAGCGGCGCAAGGCTGCGACGAAGCCACCGAGCGTTTGCGCAACTTGCCCAACCCTAAGCTCGCCGGCTAGAAGCCTGGTTATACTGCCCGCCATTCTTGCGCGGAGCCTTTCATGCCTATCGATGTGCCCTCCCTGTTAATTGGTCTGGCGGTCGCTGCGCTGCCGTTGCTGGCACTGCTCTGGCAGATGCAACGGCGTGTCGCGCAGGCCCAGGCGCACAGTGCGTTGCTCGATGAACGCCTGAGCAATGCCCAATTGGCTCAGGACGGTCTCGCCGCACAGTTGGATGGCTACCGCAGCGACATCGCCGACCTGATCGAAACCAAAGCTGAACAGCAGGCCGAATTGGCCGCTCTGCGCCGCGAAACTGACTTGCTACAAAGCGAGCGCAGCCGTGCCCGTGAGGCCGCGCAAGAGTGGCGCAGCGAGCGCGAACAGAAAGAAGCTGAGCTGCGTCAACTCACCGCCGAGCGCGCCAGCCTTAGCGCTGAATTGCGCGAGCAACACGACAACCATCAGCAACGCCTAAGCGACCTACAGGGCTCGCGCGATGAACTGCGCGCGCAGTTTGCTGAGCTGGCCGGGAAGATTTTTGACGAGCGCGAGCAACGCTTTGCCGAGACCAGCCAACAGCGCCTTGGCCAACTGTTGGACCCGCTAAAAGAGCGCATCCAGTCCTTTGAAAAACGTGTGGAAGAAAGTTACCAACAGGAAGCCCGCGAGCGCTTTTCCCTGAGCAAAGAGCTGGAGCGTTTGCAAGCGCTCAACCAGCGATTAGGGGACGAAGCCACCAACCTCACCCGCGCGCTGCAAGGGCAGAAAACTCAGGGCAACTGGGGCGAGCTGGTGTTGGAACGGGTGCTGGAACATGCCGGCTTGGCCAAGGGCCGCGAGTACCAAACTCAGGTCAGTTTGAAAGGGCAAGACGGCGAGCGCTTCCAGCCCGATGTTGTCATTCAGTTGCCGGGTGAACGCCAGGTAGTGGTGGACGCCAAGGTCAGCCTTACCGCCTACCAGCAATACGTAGTGGCCGATAATGACGCAGCCCGCCAGCAAGCCCTCAAGGCCCATGTGCTTTCGTTGCGCAGTCACCTCAAGGGCTTGTCGCTGAAGGATTACCAGCGTCTTGAAGGGCTGCATAGCCTGGATTTCGTGCTGCTTTTCGTGCCCATCGAAGCCGCATTCGCGGCTGCTTTGCAGGCCGATCCTGGGCTGTTTCAGGAAGCGTTTGAGCAGAACATTGTTATCGTCAGCCCGACCACCTTGCTGGCGACGTTGCGGGTGGTCGACAGCCTCTGGCGCCAGGAACGGCAAAGCCAGAACGCGCGGGAAATTGCCGAACGCGCCGGGGCGCTGTACGACAAATTTGTCGCCTTTATCGTTGATCTGGACGAAGTCGGCAGCCGCCTGCAGCAGCTCGACAAAGCGTACGCAGCAGCGCGCAACAAGCTCGCTGACGGCCGCGGCAATATCATTAGCCGGGTGGAAAATCTCAAGTTGCTGGGCGCGCGGGCGAGCAAAAGTTTGCCCACCGAACTGCTCGAACGAGCAGCGGGCTTGCCGCATTTTGATGAATCGTCAGACGAAACCTAAGCTCTCTTGCCTGTAGGGTGTGCTGCGCGCACCAAGCGGCCTCCCACGGGTTCGCCATGGTGTGCACAGCGGACGCGGAGCGGCACATCCTACAGATTTTGATGCTGCACCTGCGCCTTCTGCAGTGCCGCGCAGTTCTCACCGCCTTCCTGCAGCGCCACAAACTCGCGCACCCACTGCGCCAGTTGCGACGGTTCTGCCAACAATTGCCAATGCCCAGCCGCTACCTCGCGGCGCCATAGCTTGGGTGCCCAGCGCTGCAAGTCGTCGAACAGGTGCGCTTTCACAAAACGGTCGCGGGTCAGCACGACCAACTGCACCGGCACTTGGGTGTGCCGCTGGCGCGGGGTCAGCAGGCTACGGATAAAGTTGGCGCGGTAGAGCTTTACGCCGTGCTGACCGTCCTCACTCTGGGTACTGCTAACTCGCACCGGGCGAATGCCTTCCACCTGACGCAAAAAGCGCGGCCACAGTTTGGCCATGCCGTGACGCCAGGCCAGCTGCGGAATAAACGGCAGGTGAAAAAAGGCGATGTACCACGAGCTGAGCAACTGCCCGAGCACCTGGCGCAAGGGTCGTTTGCTGCTCATCCAGTAACCGACATGATCAAGGCACGGGCCGGAAAGGCTGGTGTACGACGCCAGGTGCTTTTGCAGGCGCGGTTCGGTCACCCCCTCCCAGCTTTGGATCGAGCCCCAGTCATGGGCAATCAGGTGCACCGGCTGGTTGGGGCTGTGGGCGAGGATTACGGCCTGCATATCATCGGCCAGCAAGGGCAAGCGGTAGTCGCGCCGGTGTTGCGGTTTATCCGAAGCGCCGGCACCGCGCACGTCGTAGGCAATGATCAGAAAGTCTGCCGCCAACTGATTAATCAGCGGCAGCCAGATTTCATGGTTGTCCGGATAGCCATGCACCAATAGCAGTGTCGGTCCGTTCGGATTGCCCCAGCGATAGGTGGCCAGTTTTACGCTGCCGCTTTGCACCATCGACTGTTCGGCTGCAGGGGTGGGAGTAACAAGGTGTACGGCAACGTTCATGGTGGCGCTCCGATCGGGCAGGGCGCCAGTATTGAAGGAGCGTGCGGAGCAAGGCCAGTGGGCGGCGGCGCTTAACGGCAGATTCCCACCCAAGGTTAGGGGTGGAGCAGAGTGTTACGCTCGGCCCGAAATTCTGGATTCCCGCCTACGCGGGAATGACAGTCATAGAGACGGAAACTTGCGTCGTCCCCGCGCAGGCGGGGACGCAGAATGTTGCGTCGCGCGCGTACTCGCGAGTGCTCCCGGAATCTACTTCAAACCAAGGTTTTGCCTTAACGCAGCGGCAAATGGCGACTCAACAACGCGCGCAACGCCGCCGGCTTAACCGGCTTGGGCAAAAACTCCAATCCAGCCGCATGCACCTGCGCGATCAGTTCCGGTCGGCCATCGGCGCTGATCACTACCCCCGGCACCGGTTCACCCAAACGCGTGCGCAGCCAGGCCATCAGCTCGGTGCCGGTTTCGCCTTCGTCGAGGTGATAGTCCACCAATACCAGTTGCGGGCGCACATCTTCGTCCAGCAGGTGTTCGCATTCCAGACGGTTGCGCGCGGTCCACACTTGGCAGCCCCATCGCGAGAGCAAGCTGTGCATGCCGACCAAAATGCTGTCTTCGTTGTCGATGCACAGCACCTGCGCGCCGCTGAGGTGATGGCCGTTGGCGTCGCTGCCATTGGTGTTAGTCAGCGAGGGCGAGGGCGCTTTGGCCAGCGGTACCGTCACGCTGAATACACTGCCTTTACCTGGCCAGGAACGTACTTCCAGCTTGTGGCCAAGCACCCGACACAGGCCGTCGGCGATGGCTAAGCCCAGACCGAGGCCTTTTTCTGCGCGGGTCTGGTGGCTGTCTAGGCGTTTAAATTCTTCAAAAATTACCGCGCGTTTGTCCTCGGGAATACCCGGGCCGCGGTCCCACACTTCCAGGCGTAGCCCTTCGCTGCAACGGCGCACACCCAGCAGCACATGGCCGCTGGCGTAGCGAAAGGCGTTGGTGAGGAAGTTTTGCAGCACGCGGCGCAGCAGTTTGATATCGCTGTCCACGCGCAATTGGCTGCCGCGCAGGCTAAAGGTCACGCCTTGCTCCTGGGCTTGAGCTTTGAACTCGGCGCCGAGGGTGTCGAACAGCGCATTCAGTTCAAAGGCGTGACGGTCCGGGGTGATGCGGCCGTTTTCCAGGCGCGAGATATCCAGCAAGTCGCTGATCAGGTCTTCGGCCGAACGCAGCGAGCTGTCGAGGTGGCGAATCAGTTGCTGGGCTTCGGCCGGCAAGGCTTCAGGCTGGTGGGCGAGGGCGGCGGAGAACAGCCGTGCAGCGTTTAACGGCTGCATCAGGTCGTGGCTGACGGCGGCGAGAAAACGGGTTTTCGATTGGTTGGCGCTTTCTGCCACGCCCTTGGCTTCGCTGAGCGCCAGGTTCAGTTGCGACAGCTCATGGGTGCGCGCGGTAACCCGTTGTTCCAAACCTTCGTTGGCTTCTTTCAAACCCTGCTCGGCCTGTCGGAACGCGGTGATGTCGGTAAAGCTCATAACAAACCCGCCGCCCGGCATCGGGTTGCCGATCAGCTCGATCACCCGGCCATTGGGAAACAGGCGCTCTGAGGTATGCGCGCGACCTTGGCGCATCCAGTACAGCCGGCGCTCAACGTGGGCATCCGCCTCGCCGGGCCCGCACAAACCGCGCTCAGCGTTATGGCGAATGATGTCGGCAATCGGTCGGCCGACGCTGATCAGCCCGTCGGGGTAGTCGAACAGTTCCAGGTAGCGGTGGTTCCACGCCACCAAGCGCAGGGAGCGGTCGACCACGCTAATGCCCTGGGTGATGTTTTCAATCGCGCCTTGCAGCAGGGTGCGGTTGAACTGCAGCACCTCGGAGGCTTCGTCGACGATGCGCACCACATCCTCAACCTGCATATCGCGGCCTTCGATGGCGGCTTTAACCACGGCACGGGTGGACGAGGCGCCGAGCACGCCGGCCAGCAGGCGTTCGGTGTGGGCGATCCATTCGCCGTTGGCGGGTTGGTCGGGGTTGAAGCTTTTGCCTTGGCGGTAGGCAAAGCGGACAAAACTCTGCTGCGCGCGTTCTTCACCGACAAAGCGGCTGGCCAAGGTCAGCAGGTCATCCACCTGCACTGCCAGTTGGCTACGGCTACTGGGTTTGCTCACCAGGTCTTGGCTGATAAAGCGCCCGGCCTGCCAGTGCTCGGCGACACGGGTGCGGGAAAAGTACGAGACCCAGACAAACAGCGTGCAGTTGCTCGCCAGCGACAGCACTACACCCCGGGTAAGCGGGTCGACCTGCATGCCGATGGATTGATAGAGCAAGAATTCCAGCCCCGGAAACTTTGCCAGCGACCAACCCAAGCTGTGCGCCACTACCGGCAATACCAGGGTGTAAAGCCACACCAGGCAGCCGGCGGCCAACCCAGCGAATACGCCACGGCGGTTGGCCTGTTTCCACAGCAGTGCGCCAAACATGGCCGGTGCCAGTTGGGTGATGGCGGCAAACGAGATCTGGCCAATGGTCGCCAAGCTGGCGTTAGAACCGAGCAGGCGATAGCAGACGTAGGCCAGCAGCAGAATGACCACAATGCTGACCCGGCGCACCGAGAGCATCCAGTGGCGGAACACCTCAAACGGCCGCTCGGCACTTTTGCGCCGCAGCAGCCAAGGCAACAGCATGTCGTTCGATACCATGGTCGACAGCGCTACCGCCTCGACAATCACCATACCGGTAGCCGCCGACGCGCCACCAATAAACGCCAACATGGCCAGGGCCGGGTGGGCGTGGGCCAGCGGCAAACTGATGACAAAGGAGTCCGGAATTACCCCGGCTGGCAGGAGCATTTTGCCCGCCAGGGCGATGGGAATAACAAACAACGCTGCCAGGGCCAAGTAACCGGGAAACACCCAGCGCGCCAGCCGGGTATTTTTCGGTTCGATGTTTTCCACAACGGTGACGTGGAACTGCCGGGGCAGGCAAACGATGGCCATCATCGCCACGCCGGTTTGCACGATCAGCGACGGCCAGTTAATGGTCTCGGCCCAGAAGCTTTCCAGTTGTGGCGCGCTAGCGGCTTTGTCGAGCAAATCGCCAAAGCCATTGAAAACGCCCCAGGTCACATAGGCACCGACTGCCAGAAACGCCAGCAACTTCACCAGCGATTCAAAGGCGATGGCCAATACCATGCCTCGGTGGTGCTCGGTAGCATCCAGGTTTCGCGTGCCGAACAAAATCGAGAACAGCGCCAGTACCAGGGACACCACCAAGGCGGTGTCTTGCGAGCGGGTGCCGGTGGTGTCTTGCACATGGCCGGTGCCCATCAGCATGTTGACGCCAAGCACGATGCCTTTGAGTTGCAGGGCGATATAGGGCAGCACGCCAACCAGGCAGATCAGCGCGACTACCACCGCCAGCAACTGCGATTTGCCGTAGCGGGCGGCGATAAAGTCGGCGATGGAGGTGATGTTTTCCTGCTTGCTGATCATCACCATCTTCTGCAACACCCAAGGGGCGAACAGCATCAGCAAAATGGGGCCGAGGTAGATCGGCAAAAACGACCAGAGTTGCCCGGCGGCCTGACCCACGCCGCCAAAGAACGTCCAGCTGGTGCAGTACACCGCCAGCGACAGGCTATACACCCAGGCCTGTACCCGGGGCGGCATGGGCGTGCGGCGGCGGTCACCGTAAAAGGCGATGGCGAACATAATGGCCATGTAGCACAGGGCGACCGTAGCGATCAGCCCGCTGGACAACGACATCGCAACTCCGGAAAAAACAGCTGGGTTTATTTAAGGTAAAAGGCGCCGCAGGGTGGAACGTCAAGGCGCGGGTCAGTGTCGCATCAAAGTGTTATTCAGTCAGGCGCGACTAAGGTCGCAGGCAGCTTTTGGCGCCTTGCGTGCTTAGCTTCGCTCATAGGAATGCAGTCATGTTCAAACCCCAACTTATCACCCTGCAGCGCGGCGCCTTGCGTCTGGAGCCTTTGCTCGATGCCGACATTCCCGCGCTGGTCACTTTGGCCGAGGCCAACCGCGAGCAGTTGATTTATATGAGTGGCCCATTGCGGCTGGACTGGTATCGCAGTGCCCTTAGCCAGCAGCGCGAGGACCGGGCGTTGCCCTTGGTGGTGCGTTTGGGCGAGCAACTGGTGGGCACCACGCGGTTTTTCGATTTTCACCCGGAGTTACCGTCCTGCGAAATCGGCGGCACGTGGCTGGATGCCAGCCAGCACGGCACCGGCCTGAACCGCATGATCAAGTACCTGATGTTGCGCCACGCTTTTGAAAGTTGGCGCATGGTCCGTGTGCAACTGCGCACGGCGGCGAGTAACTTGCGCTCGCAGGCTGCCATCGAAGCGCTCGGTGCCGTGCGTGAAGGGCGGTTGCGCAATCATCGCCGCTTGGCCGATGGGCGTCTGGATGACAGCGTGCTATATAGCATCACCGACCGCGAATGGCCGGCGATCAAGCAACAACTGGAGGCGCGTTTCAGCGGGTAGGTGATGGCAGCGGCGGGTGAGCAGACACGGTTTTGGCAGGCACCCGACCTTGGCGGCGTAGAGCTGCTGCATGCCCACTACATTGAGCAACGCTTCGCCCCCCATGTGCATGAAGGCTACGTGTTCACCGTGATCGAACACGGCGCCCAGCGCTTTAACCATCGCGGCGCCGAGCACTTGGCCCCGGTTGGCAGTATGGTGTTGATCAACCCTGACGAGCTTCATACCGGTTCCAAGGCCCACGAAGAGGGCTGGCTGTACCGCGCCTTCTACCCGGAAATCAGCCAGGTCAATTCAGTGTTCGAAGAGCTGGAATTGGCACCTGAAGGCTTGCCGTCGTTTGCCACCAGCGTGCTCCATGACCCGCAATTGGCCGCGCTGTTCAGCGGCGTGCACCGCTTGCTGGGCGATGCTCCTGGTTCGGCATTAGAGCGGCAAACGGCCTGGCGCGAGGCGATTCTGTTGTTGTTCCAGCGCTACGGCAAAGTGCGCACCGCCACCGAAGCGGGGCGCGAACCGCAAGCCGTTGGCCGCGCTAAAGAATTGCTCCGTTCGCAGCTGGCCGACCCGCCTTCGCTAGAAGAACTGGCCGCCAGCGTTAACCTCTCAGCGTTTCATTTCGCCCGGGTATTTCGTCGCGCCACTGGCTTGCCGCCGCACGCGTGGGTTAAACAGCGGCGAATTGAGCAGGCGCGCGCGTTGCTCCAAGCTGGCTGCGCGCCGCTCAGCGTGGCGATGCAACTGGGCTTCTCCGATCAGAGCCATCTCACCCGCCAGTTCAAACAAGCCTACGGCGTGGGGCCGGGTGAATACCGCCAGGCGTGCGCAAGATCGTTCAAGACCGTGGGCGAGGTCTGACCTAGGCTGTCGGGTCAGGAGGAGCTCCAATGACCCGCTCGCAGTTGTTTGTTTATGGTTTGCGCGACAGCGTGCCGATGATCGTCGGCATCGCCCCCTTTGGTGTTATCTACGGCACCCTGGCCAGCGTGGCGGGCCTTAGCCTGTGGCAGGCTTTGGGTATGTCGCTGCTGGTATATGCCGGCTCGGCGCAGTTTATTGCCATCAGCTTGCTCACCGCCGGTACCGGCGCGGCGGTGATCCTGTTTACCACCCTGATCGTCAACCTGCGCCATGTGCTCTACAGCGCCTCGTTGCAACCCTATATCGCTCATTTACCGCAAGCCTGGCGCGTGCCGCTGGCCTTTGGTTTGACTGACGAAACCTTTGCTGTGGTGCAGCGCCGTTACCTGGCCCATGGCGCGGGTAACCATGGGCAGTGGTACCACGCCGGCGTCGCGGTGGCGCTGTACCTGTGCTGGATCAGTTCGTCGTTGCTGGGCGTGCTGTTTGGTCAGGCCATGCCGAGCCTGGCGGGTTGGGGGTTGGACTTCGCCATGTTGGCGACCTTTATCGGTATTGTCGTACCGCTGTTGCGTAATTTTCCCCAGGTTGCCGCTGCCGTTGTAGCGGGCGCAGTGGCCGTGGTGTGCCATGGCTTGCCGTATAAATTGGGCCTGCTGGCGGCAGCGATGGCGGGCATTGTGGTGGGCGTGGTACTGGAACGTCGGGCGCGGCCTGTGCTGGCCGGGGAGGGCGTGTAATGCAGACTTGGTTGCTGATTCTCGGCATGGCCTTGATCACCTTTGCCGTGCGCTACAGCTTGTTCGCCTGGCCCAACCTGCGCTTCCCGCCGCTGGTGCTGCAAGGCTTGCACTACGTACCTACCGCCGTGCTCACCGCCATTGTTGTGCCTGGCATGTTGCTGCCCGATGGTGAGCACCTGGCCCTGAGCCTGGATAACGCTTACCTGTTGGCCGGCATTGGCGCCATCGTGATTGCTGCGGTAACTCGTCACCTGCTCGCCACCATTGGCGGTGGCTTTGTGTTGTTCTTCTTGCTGCGTTGGGCGTTTGGGCAGTTGCCGATTTAGCGCTATGGACCGCTTGGTGCGCACAGCACACCCGGTCCTGCTTTAGATTGCGGATCCATGCACGACCGCTGTGCTGCGCGCACCAGTGGCGTGCCCATTCGCAGGGGCGGCGCACGGCAAGTACGGAGTCTGCGGCAAAGATATTTTCCATTTCTTCGCACAAAATCCGCTTCCCCCTGTGGCTTTGTGCCACGCACTTGCAGTCCAATGCAGGACGGCCAAAGTAGCCTCATACAGGTACACAGGGATCATGACCACACACTCGCAGTTTGCCTTGCTCGGTAAAAAACGCTTTCTGCCTTTCTTCGTTACGCAATTGCTCGGCGCTTTCAACGACAACATCTTCAAGCAGTCGCTGATTCTGGCCATCCTCTTCAAGCTCACTATCTCTGGCGACCGTACGGTGCTGGTGAATCTGTGTGCGCTGCTGTTTATCCTGCCGTTCTTTCTGTTCTCGGCCCTGGGTGGTCAGTTCGGTGAGAAGTTCGATAAGCACAAGCTGATCCGCGCCATCAAGCTGGCGGAAATTCTGATTATGGCGGTGGGCGCAGCGGGCTTTTTGCTGAACAACCTGACGCTGATGTTTATCGCCCTGTTTGGTATGGGCACGCACTCGGCGCTGTTCGGCCCGGTGAAGTATTCGATTCTTCCGGCAGCGTTGCAGGAGAATGAGTTGGTCGGCGGTAATGCCCTAGTGGAAATGGGCACGTTTCTGGCGATTCTTGCTGGCACCATAGGCGCGGGCGTGATGATGTCCGAGCTGACCTATGCACCGTTGGTGGCCACCGCGATTGTGGCCATTGCTACGGCCGGTTATCTCACCAGCCGCGGGATTCCACCGGCAGCGGCAGCGCTGCCAAGCTTAAAGCTGGACTGGAATATCTTCCGCCAATCCTGGGCCATTTTGCGCATGGGCCTGGGCCAGCGCCCGGCGGTGTCGCGCTCGATTGTGGGTAACTCGTGGTTCTGGTTTCTCGGTGCCATCTACCTGACGCAAATTCCGGCCTACGCCAAAGAATGGCTATACGGCGACGAGACGGTGGTGACGCTGATTCTGACCGTGTTCTCGGTCGGTATCGCTTTGGGTTCGATGCTGTGCGAGCGTTTGTCCGGGCGCAAAGTGGAGATTGGTCTGGTGCCGTTTGGCTCCATCGGTCTGACCGTATTTGGCATTTTGCTCTGGTGGCATTCGGGCAATTTCCCACAGACCGCTGAGGCGCATAGCTGGACTCAAGTATTGAGCTACGGCCAGGCCTGGTGGGTGTTGGGCGACATTCTCGGCATCGGTGTTTTTGGTGGTTTCTATATCGTGCCGCTGTACGCGCTGATTCAGTCGCGCACCGCCGAGAACGAGCGGGCGCGGGTGATTGCCGCCAATAACATTCTCAATGCGTTGTTTATGGTGGTGTCGGCGATTGCCTCGATTCTGTTCCTCACCGTCGCCAAGCTGACCATCCCGCAGCTGTTCCTGGTGGTGTCGCTGATGAACATCGCGGTGAACAGCTATATCTTCAAAATTGTTCCCGAATTCACCATGCGTTTTATGATCTGGCTGCTCAGCCATTCCATGTACCGCGTGGAGCACCGCGACCTTGAGCAGATCCCGGACGAAGGCGCGGCGGTGCTGGTGTGCAACCACGTGTCGTTTGTGGATGCGCTGTTGATTGGTGGTGCGGTGCGCCGGCCGATTCGCTTCGTGATGTACTACAAAATCTACAACCTGCCGGTACTCAACTTTATCTTCCGCACCGCCGGCACTGTGCCGATTGCCGGGCGTAGTGAAGACCTGCTGATCTATGACCAGGCGTTTAAAAAGATTGGCGACTACCTGAAAGCCGGCGAGCTGGTGCTGATCTTCCCCGAAGGAAAACTGACCACCGACGGCGAGATCAACGAGTTTAAAGCGGGGGTTACCAAGATCCTTGAAGAGAACCCGGTGCCGGTGATTCCCCTGGCCTTGCAAGGCTTGTGGGGCAGCTTTTTCAGCAAAGACCCCAGCAAAGGGTTGTTCCGTCGCCTGTGGTCGCGCATCACCTTGGTGGCGGGTCAACCGTTGGCCCCGGAAGTGGCAACGCCTGCAGTGTTGCAGGCGCAGGTGGCCGAGTTGCGCGGGGCGGTAAAGTAAGGCGTCACACCGTCATCCCCGCGCAGGCGGGGATCCAGAATCGAGTTTGCGTACCTGGGCCCCCGCCTACGCGGGGGCGACGAGTCAAGCTGACGGCTACCAATTGCAACGGATGCACGTAGGGTGTGCTGTGCGCACCGAGCGGTTTATTTTGAGATCGCGATGGTGCGCACAGCGCACCCTACAAAGAGCTGTGCGCGTCAGTGGCTGAGCTTTAGGCCAATCAAGCCGCACACAATCAACGCCACGCTACCCAGGCGAATAAGCGTCACCGCCTCGCCAAACAAGATGATCCCGGCGATGACGGTGCCTACCGCGCCAACCCCGGTCCATATCGCATAGGCAGTGCCCAGCGGCAGCTCTTTCATGGCCAGGCCAAGCAGGCCCAGGCTGATCAGCATGGCGCCAACGGTAAGAGCGGTAGGGAGGGGGCGGCTGAAGCCGTCGGTGTATTTCAGGCCGATGGCCCAGCACACTTCGAACAGGCCAGCGACAAACAGAATGATCCACGACATAGGACTACTTCCACTGCAAGTGGGGTCGTCCCCGATCTAAGGCAGGCCTGAGGTCGTCCTCAGGTTGTGCAGTATTTTGCACAAAGCTCGCCCAGGAGCAAGCCTGGGCAGCTATTTAATTGATCAAGTGGTCAGGGTTGAGCCGGCTTTTCTTCGCCAACGATTGGGCTGCCGTCTTCTTCCATACGGCGGAAGTAAGTGGCCAGCAGCGCACCGGAGATGTTGTGCCACACACTGAACAGGGCACTAGGTACCGCGGCCAGCGGTGAGAAGTGCGCGCTGGCCAACGCGGCGCCCAAACCGGAGTTCTGCATGCCCACTTCCAGCGCCAGGGATTTGCGCTGCGCCAGCGGCAATTTGAATACTTTGCCGGTGAAGTAGCCAAGCAAAAAGCCAAAGCTGTTGTGCAGAATTACCACCGCCATGATCAGCAGGCCCGACTCGGCGATCTTTGCCTGGCTGGCCGCCACCACCGCACTGACGATCAACACAATGCTCACCACCGACACCAGTGGCAGCACATCCACGGCCAATTTGGTCCGCTCACCGAGCAGGCGCTGAGCCACCACGCCGAGCACGATGGGCAACAGCACCACTTGTAGAATCGACCAGAACAGATCGGCAAACGACACCGGCAACCAGGCCGATGCCAGCAGCCAGATCAGCGCCGGCGTCAGCAGCGGAGCGAGCAGGGTGGTGACCGCAGCAATCGCCACCGACAACGCTAAGTCGCCCTTGGCCAGCCAGGTCATTACGTTCGAGGCGGTGCCGCTGGGGCAGCAGCCGACCAGAATCACGCCGACGGCAATTTCTGCCGGCAGGTGGAAGACCTGGCACAGCAACCAGGCCACACCGGGCATGATCACAAAGTGGGCCACTACGCCGAGGGCCACGCGCCACGGGTGGCGAGCGACCTCGGCGAAGTCGTCGAGCTTGAGGGTCAGGCCCATGCCAAACATCACTACGCCCAGCAGCGGCACAATGGCCACCTTCAGACCGACAAACCATTCGGGCTGAAGGAAGCCCACTAGTGCAAACAGCAGCACCCAATAAGCGAAGGTGTTGCCGACAAATCGGCTGAGTGCTGCCAGGGCGCGCATGGTGTTTTCTACAGTCTGTGCGGGTTAGATGCCTTGCGGCATTTCTTCGCCGCCGAGGGCTTCAAACAGCTGCGGCAGGAACTCAGTGAACGTCATCATCATCAAGGTGAAGCTGGCGTCCAACTGGCCCAGGGCTTCGTCGCCGCCGTCCTGTTCAGCCTGGTCGGTGAGCAGGTCTTCAAAGCGCAGGCGCTTGATGGTGGTTTTGTCGTCGAGCACGAAGGACAGCTTGTCTTCCCAGGCCAGCGACAGCTGGGTAACGAACTTGCCCGAAGACAGGTGCAGCTGGATTTCTTCGCTGGTCAGGTCCTGACGTTTGCAGCGCACGATGCCGCCATCTTCTTGGGTGTCGCGCAGTTCGCACTCGTCCAGCACGTGGAAGCCTGGGGCGGCGGTTTGGGTTTTGACCCAGTCGGTGAGGGTGGCGGTCGGCGCGACCTTCACGGTCAATGGGCGAACCGGCAGCGAGCCAATCGCTTCACGCAGGGTGGAGAGCAGGTCTTCGGCGCGTTTCGGGCTGGCGGAGTTGACCAGAATCAAACCCTGTTTAGGCGCGATGGCGGCGAAGGTCGAAGAGCGGCGAATAAAGGCGCGCGGCAAAAGGGCCTGGATGATTTCATCCTTGATCTGGTCGCGTTCCTTCTTATAGACCTTGCGCATTTGCTCGGCCTCGATCTCATCGACCTTCTCTTTCACCGCGTCACGTACGACGCTGCCGGGCAGAATGCGGTCTTCCTTACGGGCGGCAATCAGCATGAAATCGCCGCTGACGTGCACATAAGGCGCGTCTTCGCCTTTGCCAAAAGGCGCGACGAAACCGTAGGTGGTCAGTTCCTGGCTGGCGCAGGGGCGAGCAGGTTTGGCAGCCAGTGCGGTTTCCAGGGCTTGCGCATCGAAGGGCAGATCTTGGGTGAGGCGATAGACGAGCAGGTTACGGAACCACATGAGGGGGGGAACTCCATTTTTCGCAAAGCGCGCATTATTCCCCCCTGGGCGCCATTGTCCAACCCTGCGCTAAGCCTTTGGAACGTCAGTAAAAATTATTTTAAAAAGGGCTTGCCAGGGTAAGGATCGCTACGTATCATGCGCCCCACTTCGAGAGTGAAGGGTGATTAGCTCAGCTGGGAGAGCATCTGCC
>CAZIWV010000034.1:0-49885 GCA_964543145.1 uncultured Pseudomonas sp. | reverse complement strand
CTAACCGCGTAGCTGAAGGCGGCGCAGAACGTACCAACCGCGTAGCTGAAGGCGGTGCAGAACGTACCAACCGTGTAGCTGAAGGCGGCGCAGAACGTACTAATCGTGTCGCTGAAGGCGGTGCTGATCGTCTGCAGGCCAAAACCCTGGCCTAACCGCTCAGGTTTTACCCTCTCAAAGCCCGGCACTGGCCGGGCTTTTTTGTGGGCGTTTTACGCGTAGCGCTGGTTGGCGTTATTCGCCGTTGGCTTCTTCCAACTTAGCCAGTCGCGCTTCTAGCTGGGCAACTCGTTCTTCCAGTTCATCCAGGCGCGATTGCGCTGGCGCCGACCCCTCACTACGTTCCCCTCGGCTACTGCTGGCAATGGCTGCGGCCAGCTCTTCCGGGCTGGCAAGCAGGTGCATATAGCGGTCTTCGCGTTGCCCAGCCTGGCGCGGTATCTGCGTAGCCAGGCCGCGGCTGCTCAGGCGTTCAAGCTGGTGCTGCAACTGCGCAACGTCGTCAAAGTCGTGCATGCGGCTGCTGCGGGTGAGCAGTTCGTTGAGGGTTTGCGGGCCGCGCAATAACAGCAAGCTGAGCAGAATGACCTGCGCGGGCACCAGTTCCAGGGCCTTGTCGACGCGCTGTTCCCAGCGATCGGCGCGGCTGCCCATTACCAGGCGCGCCATACCGCGCCCTTCAAGGCTGCGCAGAGCTTGGGCGACTTGGCCTTGCGTAAGGTTCATCACCGGCTCACGGCTGGTTTTCTGATTGCAGGCCAGTACCAGGGCATTGAGGGTCAGCGGGTAACTTTCCGGGGTGGTGGCTTGTTTTTCTACCAGGCAACCCACAACGCGGGCTTCGCTGCTGGTGAGTGGCTCTACGGCGGGGGCGGTCTCGATGGATTCGATGTCTTGGCTCATGGCGGCAGCTCCTGCAGAAAAAGAGCCGTAGCCTAGCCTGAGATGGCGCGTTAGCACATGGTTTTTGCCGATTTACTGCGTCATTCCCGCGTAGGCGGCAATGCACAATCGTGGCGGGGAGTCGAGTGTGCTGCACCATCGCTGAACCTGGGTCCTTGCCTGCGCGGAGACGACGGTGTTCGGGTTTTTTCTGCCATAAAAAAAGCAGCCCGAAGGCTGCCTTTTCAACGCGGTGACGCCAATCAAGCCACATCCACCAGGATGATTTCCGCATCCTCTACGGCGTTGAAGACCAGCACGTCTTCGCCGCTGACCGCGATGCCGTCACGGGCGTTGGCTTGTACGCCGTTGACGCTGATCACGCCGCTGGCCGCTACTAAGTAAGCCTTGCGCGAAGTGCCCAGGCGGTACTCGGTTTGCTGGCCGGCTTTCAGGGTGGCAGCGCTCAAGCGCGCGTCGGCACGGATGTGCAGGGCGTCGCTGTCAGCTTTGTCACCGCTGGCCAGGGTTACAAAGGCACCGGCGCGTTCACCTTTAGGGAACGGTTTGGCACCCCAGGCCGGTGGCGCGTTGAACTCGGTAGGTTGAATCCAGATCTGGAAGATCTTGGTGGTTTCATCCTCGAGGTTGTATTCGCTATGGGCGATCCCGGTACCAGCGCTCATCACCTGCACATCACCGGCTTCGGTGCGGCCTTTGTTGCCCAGGTTGTCCTGGTGGGTAATGGCCCCTTCACGTACGTAAGTGATGATTTCCATATCCCGGTGCGGGTGGCGGGGGAAGCCGCTTTGTGGGGCGATTTCATCATCGTTCCACACGCGCAATTGGCCCCAGTTCATCCGTTGTGGGTCGTAATACTCGGCAAACGAGAAGTGGTGGCGAGCATTCAGCCAGCCATGGTTGGCACCACCCATCTGCTCAAAAGGTCGACGTTCGATCATGATTTGTGTCCTCCGTTGGTTAGCCAGATGGCGCTCGTTGGGCTTGCCCGGCGTTTTGAAAGCGCAGGTCAAGCGGTGGGATGCCGCTGGTGTTGGACGCTATGATCTATCGTATTGGTATCAACTAATAGCGCAAAATACCCCATACCCATATCTAATTATTAGATGTTTCTAGCGCGACTGTTTTTCTCTTTTTGCCGCCAAATGCCCGCTTTGTGACAGTGCCGCGCGCAAATTAAGTGACATCAGCACTGCTGGCACAGTGCTTTAAAAACGCCTGAAAGCCCCGTCGTAGAGAGGCTTTTTGCTTATTCGTATTAGAAGTAAAAAAGTTCCTTTGTCATAAAACATTTATATAAAAGCAACTGAGCTGAAATAACCCCCCGCCAGTATTCCCTCCAACACAAACGAGCCAATCGCTCGGGTGTATTTCAAAGACCAATAGGGGAATTCTTCGATGATCCGTAAGCACTTCGCCGGTTTTGCCGCCAGCGCTCTGGCCCTGGCCATTTCCGCCCAGGCTTTCGCCGGTACCGTTACCACTGACGGCGCTGACATCGTTGTAAAAACTAAAGGTGGCCTTGAAGTGGCTACTACTGACAAGTCGTTTGGTTTCAAAATTGGTGGCCGTCTGCAGGCTGACTACAGTCGTTTTGACGGCATTTACACCAAGAACGGCGACACCGCTGACGCGGCCTACTTCCGCCGCGCGTTTCTGGAGTTCTCCGGCGTTGCGTTCAGTGACTGGGCGTACAACATCAACTACGACTTCTCGCACAACTCGGGTAGCGCGGATGATGGCTACTTCGACGAAGCCTCGATTTCTTACACTGGCTTCAACCCAACCGTGATCAAAATGGGCCGCTTCGACCCAGAGTTCGGTCTGGAAAAAGCCACCAGCTCCAAGTGGGTAACGGCTCCTGAGCGTAACGCCTTCTACGACATCATTGACTGGGCCAACGGCCATCAGAACGGTCTGGGTCTGCAAGCTGCCAGCATCATCGGTGATTCGATCTATGTGTCGGCTGGTGCTTTCTCCAAGGACAACAATGACACCGACGGCGACAGCAACAAGCAAGTCAACTTGCGTGGCGTATTTGCTCCGCTGCACGACGCTGGCAACGTGCTGCACTTCGGCTTCAGCGCCGCCCGTCGCGATGTATCCGACTCGATCGTCGACACCCGTTTCCGCAGCCGCCTGGGCATGCGCGGTGTAGAAACCACCGGCGGTAACGATGCTGGCACCGTCAATGGCAACCGTGTTGTATTCGCTGGCGCGAACAACACTGCCGCTGGCAACTTTGACAACGATACCGCTCTGGGTCTGGAAGCAGCCTGGGCAACCGGTCCGTTCTCGCTGCAAGGCGAGTACATGACTCGTAAGCTGAAAGCTGATGCTTCGACCGTTGAAGATATCAAAGCTAACGGCTACTACGTGCAAGCGGCCTACACCCTGACCGGTGAAGCGCGTGGTTACAAGCTGGGTAAGTTTGACGCGATCAAACCAGCCAATAACCAAATCGGCGCATGGGAACTGTTCTATCGCTACGACAGCATCAAGGTAGAAGACGACAACACGCTGACTACTGCTCAACGTGCCACGCTGGACGAGGGCGATCGTAAGGCCAACGTTCATAACCTTGGTGTCAACTGGTATGCCAACGAAGCGGTGAAAATCAGCGCTACCTACGTTAAGGCTTCGGTTGATAACGTCACTAACAACCCTGGCACCACCGTTGCCTCGCGTACCGGTGATGACGACGGCGACGGCTTTATCGTCCGTGCTCAGTACGCGTTCTAAGTAGCCGTTTTACGCAACAAAGGTTCTGCTCCTTTTTAGCCCCGCCCAGTGCGGGGCTTTTTTATTGCGTCCGGCACCGATCGGCTGCGCGTCGGCGATGCTGCGTTAAAAATGGCGTGATCAGAACCAGGTTGGCGGGCACGTTAGCGACCAGCCCGCTATGATGGCCCAGCCGTCTAGCCCGCCATGGATACACCAATGCCCGTGCTTATTCTCGACTCCCTGTCCACCATTCCCGCCCAGGCTTGGGATGCGTTGCTGCCCGAGTCGCAGCCGTTTTTGCGCCATGCTTTTCTCTCGGCCTTGGAAGACAGCGGCAGTGTGGGAGGGCGCAGCGGTTGGCGGGCTTCGCATCGGCTGGGGGTGAATGAAAAGGGCGAACTGCAGGCGGCGTTGCCGGCGTATTTGAAAAGCCATTCTTACGGCGAGTATGTGTTCGATCACGGTTGGGCCGATGCCTGTCGGCGCGCGGGTATCGACTATTACCCCAAGCTGCTCGGCGCCGTGCCGTTTTCGCCGGTCACCGGCCCGCGCCTGCTGGGTTCGCCCGATAGTGCGTCGGCGTTGCTTAACCAACTGACCGAAGATTTGCCGGCGCAAGGCCTGTCCAGCCTGCATATCAACTTCACCGACGAGCTGGCCAATGCGTTGCTCGATGGCCGGGAAGGCTGGCTGCAACGCCTGGGCTGCCAGTTCCATTGGCGCAACCGCGGTTACCGGGATTTTGCCGATTTCCTCGATGTATTGGCCTCACGTAAACGCAAGCAAATGCGCAAAGAACGCGAGCAAGTGGCGGGGCAGGGCATTACGTTTGAGTGGCATCAGGGCGCTGAGCTAACAGAGGCGCAGTGGGACTTTGTCTATGCCTGTTACGCCAATACCTACGCCGTGCGTGGGCAAGCGCCTTACCTCACGCGTCACTTTTTCAGCCTATTGGCCGAGCGTATGCCTGAGGCAATTCGCGTGGTGTTTGCCGTTCAAGGCGCGCGGCCGGTAGCCATGGCATTCAGCCTGGTGGGTGGCGACAGTTTGTATGGGCGCTATTGGGGCTGTTTGGCCGAGTTTGATCGGCTGCATTTCGAGACCTGTTTTTATCAGGGCATGGACTATGCGATAGCCCAGGGCTTGCAGCGTTTTGATGCTGGCGCCCAGGGCGAGCACAAGCTTATTCGTGGCTTTGAGCCGGTGATTACTCAGTCGTGGCACTACCTCTGTCACCCAGGCTTGCGCGATGCGGTGGCGAATTTTCTGCAAGATGAGCGCGAAGGAATTTTGGCGTATGCCGAAGAGGCGAAAAGTTTGCTGCCATTTCGGCAAGCCTGAGCGTTGGCTGGCAACGCTCAGTTCTTGGCAGGGTTTAGCGGTGCAGGTGCTTAGTTAAAAAATCAGCTGTTCTGCGCGCGGCCGCCCCATTCCTGATACTTCAATTTGTGCACTTCGCCGAGGCTGTCTTCGTAGACAACGATCACCGGCACAACCCCGGTTTTGCCGGAGTTATCGGTGCGGTGCAGCACCTTAGCGACATCCACCTTCATGCCGTAGTGGTAGTCCACTGCAGGCAAGCCTGAACCTGGGGTCGGGTTCAAATCGTCGGCAAATACACTCGGGGCGAACCCGGAGAGAACGGCGGTAACCAGTGACGCTATTTTCATGGTGGTCTTTCCTCAACGGTGGTGGGTCGAATGAAAGCGGCAACTGAAACCTTCCGGGCTTTTCAACGGTGAGCGGCGGTGAAGGCTTGGATTGTGGCTTTCAGGGTGCGACAAGTTGTCGCGCTTTGAGACTATGGTTATTTAGAAAAGGAAGCAAGCTAACGTTCAGCTTTTTTCCCGTGGTAGAGCGGTTGCCGACTAAACGCGGTGGTGATGCTCGCCATTGCAGTGGCGTTGGCGAGCACCGATTGGCGCCTTAGCTGCGATCATCCGCGCCGCCCAGTTCCAGGTACTTCACCTTCTGCACGCGGCCTTGGCTGTCTTCGTAAACCATGGTCACCGGCACAACACCGGCGACATTGGAAACGTCGGTCAACGACAGCACTTTTTTCACGTCTAGCTGCATGCCGTACTGGTATTCAACGGCTGGGATGTCGGCAGCGGCTTTCGCGGGATCTTTCGCACCGGCTTGGGCGATAAGGGACGTTACGACAGCGGCCAGAGCAAGGGTGGCGATGGCGGCGGTTTTCATGACAGTCATTCCTGATAGCGGGTTGGTGTGGCTATCTGAACAGCTGCGACGGCGTAGGAGAAATTAACGCTGGTTGTAGTACGGATCATCGCTATTGATATTGTTAGCCGGCTAACGAATTCATCCGTAGAGTGGGCGGTCCGCGTTCGGTGTGCGTACGGAGCGATTAAGCGGATATCGCCATGGTGCGCACAGCACACCCTACCTGCTTAATCGATACCGACAAACCCACCGGTCTGGTGATGCCACAGCCGCGCGTACAGCCCTTGCTGCGCGAGCAATTCCGCATGCGTGCCGCTCTCGGCGATGCGGCCTTTATCGAGCACCACCAAGCGGTCCATGCGGGCGATGGTGGAGAGGCGGTGGGCGATGGCGATCACGGTTTTGCCTTGCATCAGGCTGTCGAGGCTTTCCTGAATCGCGGCTTCCACTTCCGAGTCCAGCGCTGAGGTGGCTTCGTCGAGAATCAAAATCGGCGCGTCTTTGAGCAACACGCGGGCGATGGCGATCCGTTGCCGCTGGCCGCCAGACAGCTTTACACCACGCTCGCCGACATGCGCATCAAAGCCGGTGCGGCCCTCGGCGTCGGAGAGTTCGGGAATGTATTCGCTAGCGCGCGCTTTGCGCACGGCTTCCCACAGTTCGGCATCGGTGGCGTCCGGCTTGCCGTACAGGAGGTTGTCGCGGATGGAGCGGTGCAGCAGCGAGGTGTCTTGGGTGACCATGCCGATGCGTTCGCGCAAGGTTTCCTGCGCCACTTCGGCGATGTTCTGCCCATCAATCAGAATTTCTCCGCCCTCAAGGTCATACAGGCGCAGCAGCAGATTAACCAAGGTGGATTTGCCCGCGCCCGAAGGTCCGATCAGGCCAATCTTTTCCCCAGCGGCAATTTCCAGATCCAGGCCGCTGATAATTCCGCTGCCTTTGCCGTAGTGAAAACTCACATTGCGCATGCTCACGGCACCCTTCGGCACTTGCAGACGCGGCGCCTGGGCAATGTCGAGCACCTTGCGTGGCTGGGCGATGGTTTGCATGCCGTCTTGCACGGTGCCGATATTTTCGAAAATGCCGGTGACCACCCACATGATCCAGCCGGACATATTGATCAGGCGAATCACCAGGCCAGTGGCCAGGGCAATAGCACCGACCGTAATCAAGCTATGGCTCCATAACCACAACGCCAGGCCAGTGGTGCCGACGATCAGTGCGCCGTTCATGCTAGTGATCACCACATCCATCAACGTGACGACGCGGCCAGCCATTTGCGTGGTTTCGTTCTGTTCCTTGAGTGCTTCGCGGGCGTAGTTTTGCTCGAAGTTGGTGTGGGCGAAGAGTTTGAGCGTGGCGATATTGGTGTAGCCGTCGACGATCCGGCCCATCAGTTTTGAGCGCGATTCCGAGGCAATCACCGAACGCTCTTTCACCCGTGGCACGAAGTACATCAGCGAGCCGATATAGCAGACGATCCATGCCAGCAACGGCAGCATCAGGCGCCAATCGGCCTGGGCAAACAGCACCAGGCTGCTCACTGCATAAATAAGCACATGCCACAGCGCATCCACTGCCTGCACGGCGGAGTCACGCAGCGAGTTGCCGGTCTGCATAATGCGTTGGGCGATACGCCCGGCGAAGTCGTTCTGGAAAAACCCCAAGCTCTGTTTGAGCACGTAACTGTGGTTTTGCCAGCGAATCAGGTTGGTCAAGCTGGGGCTGATGGTCTGGTGCACCAACAGGCCATGCAAGCCATTGAATAGTGGGCGCAGGAGAAGGGTGACGACGGCCATCCACACCAGCGCGGTGCCATGGTCGCGGAAGAATTCTTGCGGATTACCGCTTTGCGCCCAGTCGACGATATCGCCTAGAAAGGCAAACAGCGCCACTTCAATCAGCGCCACGATCAGGCCGATGACCATCAGCGCCGCAAAACTCGGCCAGGCCTGACGGAGGAAGTAGAGGTAAAAACGCCACACATCGGTGGGCGGGGCTTCGCTTGGGGCTGGACGGAAAATATCGATCAGCTGCTCAAAACGGCGATACATGCACACCTCAATCTGTGGAACGACGCGCCATCCGTGGCGCGTCTGTGCAAACGCCGGTTAAAGGCGTTTGGCGGAAAGAATCAGTACGGGGGTAGTGGGCACGTCGGCCATACCGGCGTAACGGCCAGTCGGCACCTGGGAAATCTTGTCGACGATATCCATACCTTTCACCACTTTGCCGAATACCGCGTAGCCGAAGTCGCGGCCACCGTGGTCAAGGAAGGCATTGTCTTTCTGGTTAATAAAGAACTGGCTGGTAGCCGAGTCGACCACGCCGGTACGCGCCATGGCCAAGGTGCCGCGCACGTTATGCAGGCCGTTGTCGGCTTCGTTTTTGATTGGCGAGGCGGTGTTCTTCTGGCGCATATCGGTGTCAAAACCGCCGCCCTGAATCATGAAACCTGGGATCACCCGGTGAAAAACGGTCTTGCTGTAGAAGCCTTTGTCCACGTAAGCAAGGAAGTTGGCGGTGCTGATCGGCGCTTTGGCATCTTCCAGTTCAATTTCGATTTCGCCAAGGCTGGTGGTCAGCAGTACGTGAGTGTTTTCGGCGGCGAACAAGTGGCCGGCAAACAGTACGGAGCAGGCAAAAAGGGTGGCTTGTTTAAGCATGACGACAGACCTTGTTATCGATTTAAGTGGGCAGGTTAGGGTGCGCAACGGCGCTAAACGGGCTGTTGGTCAACCTCGGCGAGGAAGGCTAACAGCTGGGTATTAAAGAACTCGGGTTGATCCATCGGTGAGGCATGTCGCGAGTCTTCGACCACCAGCAGGCGGGCGTTGGGCAGCTCGTTGACATAGGCCTGTTTGGCCGCCACCGGGGTGTAATCGTGGTCGGCGGTAACTACCAGCGTAGGACAGGTAATGCGCGCCAGTCGTTCCCGCACGCCCCAGCCAATAATGGCGTCAAGACTGGCGAGATAGGCGCGTTTGTCGTTCATCGGCCAGCGTCGTTCGATCTTCAAACGCAGCTCCACCTGTTCAGGTTTGGGAAAGAGTAATTTGCCCAGACTTTTGCCGATGGTTTCCAGGCTCAGGAGGCGCGACAGGGTCCAGCGTTGGGCCACCATCAGCACGTCTTTAGGGCGTTTCACCTTTACTTCCGGACCGCTGTTAACGATGGTCAGGCTTTTTAGTAAGTGCGGGTGATCCACGCCGAGCTGAAAGCCGATCATGCCGCCCATGGATATGCCGACCAGGTGCACCGGCGGCAGCTTCAGGTGCTCAATCAGGGCGACGACGTCTTCGGCAAACCCTTGAATGCTGTATTTCTCCCGCGGTTTGTCAGAGCGGCCGTGGCCGCGCACATCCAGGCTGATGACCCGGTAATGCTTGCTTAGCTCGGGCACCTGATACTCCCAATCCAGGGTGCTGGAGCCCAGGCCGTGCACCAGGATCAGCGGCTGGCCGCTGCCGTATTCTTCAAAGTGCAGCTGGCATTCGTCGTTATCGAAATACGGCATGGGGCCTCCTGGCAATGTGGCGGTGGGTGCTTAGCTTTGCATCGCGGGCGCAGCGAACGGTGCATCCAACGGCGCCGAGTCGAAGTTGCGGATCAACTCAATCAGAATCTGCGTAGCCGGGCCTAAGGGTTTGTCTTTGTTCGAGTACAGAAAGAACGTCGGGTTACGGCTGCCGCCACGGTCCAGCGGCAGTTCTTTAAGCACGCCTTCGCGCAGCTCGCGCTCGATTAAATGGCGCGGCAGCCAGGCAAAGCCCAGGCCGCTGGCAACAAAGGTGGCAGCGGTAGCTAAGCTGGCGACCGTCCAGCGCTGCTCGGCGCCGAGCCAACCGACATCGCGCGGTTGCTGGCGGCCGGAGTCGCGAATGACCACCTGCATATGGGATTCCAAATCCTGGAAGTTGAGCTCGCGCTGCAAGCGGTGCAGGGCGTGCTCTGGGTGGGCGACGGCAACAAATTCCACTGCGGTCATTTCCGAGCCGAGAAAGCCGGGAATATTAAAACCGCTGATGGCCAGGTCGGCGACGCCTTCCTTAAGCACTTCCTCCACCCCGGACAGCACCTCTTCGCGCAAGCGCACGCGGCAGCCACGGCTCTGCGGCATAAACGCGGTAAGGGCGCGCACCAGGCGAGCGGTGGGGTAGGCGGCATCCACCACCAGGCGTACTTCAGCTTCCCAGCCTTGCTCCATATGGTGGGCGAGGTCTTCCAGTTGGCTGGCGTTTTTCACCAACTGCCGCGAGCGCCTTAGCAGTACATCACCGGCCTCGGTGAGCACTGCTTTACGGCCGTCGATGCGCAGCAGCGGCACGCCGAGTTGCTCTTGCATACGCGCCACGGTGTAACTCACCGATGACTGCGAACGGTGCAAGGCTTCGGCCGCCTGGGCAAAACCACCATGGTCGACCACCGCTTGCAGCGTTCGCCATTGATCCAGGGTTACCCGGGGCGCTTTCATCCTCGCATCCTCTTGTCCTAAGCTGAGGCCCCCGTTGGAGAGCCAATAATGAATAAGATCGTCTCTGCTGCCTTGCTTGCACTGCCTTTAAGTGCCTTCTCCCTGAGCGCCCTGGCATTTCCCATCGAACTGGAAAAAACCATGAACGGCGCCGAAGTATCAACATCGACCCAAGAGGTCGACTTCAACATGGGCGCCGTGCAGCTCTACAACTACGGCCAGAAAGCAGCCGAATGCACAGCGGTATTCCGCAACGGGCCGGAAGCGCCGCGTAGCCGCAAGGTCACCTTGCAACCGGGTAAAGACGCTCTGTTGACTGGGCGCTTTACCGCACAGGTGATCAAGATGCGCATCAAGGTGACGTGCAAGCCGGTGTAGGCCTGAAGCCTAGAGTTTGCCCAGGGATAAATCAAATTAATAGATGGTTTGTAGCGGGTTTTTCCGCTTTTTAATCAATATCAGCGGCCGTAATCTCGCTCCATCAACGCATAACGCAGATGGAGTTCAGCCCATGTCCCAGGTTTTGGTCATCGAAAGCAGCGCCCGCACTCAAGGTTCGGTATCCCGCGAACTGACCGCGCAATTTATCGCCCAGTGGCATGCCGCTCACCCTAGCGACACCGTCACCGTGCGCGACCTCGCTGTCGAGCAAGTGCCGCATCTGGATATGGATTTGCTTGGCGGCTGGATGACCCCAGCCGAGCAGCAAAGCGATGCGGAAAAAGCCGCACTGGCGCGCTCCAACACCCTGACTAATGAACTGCTGGCCGCCGATGTGCTGGTGCTGGCAGCGCCTATGTACAACTTCACCATTCCTAGCACGCTGAAGTCCTGGCTCGACCATGTGCTGCGCGCTGGCGTCACCTTTAAATACACCGACACCGGTCCGCAAGGCCTGCTCACCGGTAAACGCGCCTACGTACTGACCTCCCGTGGCGGCATCTACGCTGGCAGCAGCTCCGACCATCAGGAACCCTACCTGCGCCAGGCGCTGGGGTTTGTCGGTATCCATGACGTGCAGTTTATTCACGCTGAAGGGCTGAACCTGGGCGGTGAATTTATGGAGAAAGGTTTGAACCAGGCCAAAGCGCAGTTGGCGCAGGTGGCGTAACGCCTAGTTGATTGATGCTCCTCCCTTCACGCCCGTGCTCCTGGGTGTAGTTGCCTGGCAAACTTTCCCCGGTTTGCTGGGCGTTTTTTTGTGCGCTTTTTGAGCTCCCGTGCGCTCCGACCCTCACCCCTAGCCTCGCTCCCGCGAGCGGGAGAAAGGAATTTGATCGCGCTTCGCCTGCTGTTCATCAATAGCGCGTTTACGCGGTCGGCTCCCTCTCCCGCTTGCGGGAGAGGGCTGGGGAGAGGGCATATTTGTGCACCTCAGTAGCACCCCATGCAAAGCGATGTAGCAAATACCCCCATTCACGAACCTTTGCTTATTCAATAATTACTTTTAAAAACAGATAGATAGATAAATTATCGGCCCTGGCCCAGATCTTGCTTTTTTGCATGTATGGATAATTGGATCCAAAAAGCCAAAGAGGCTGCCTAGATGCATCTGGTCCCCACCTACGCCGACCGCAAGCCCATGACTGCCGAAGAGGAGGCTTACAGCTATCTGCTCGACGCCATCTGCAAAGGTAAATACCGCACCGGCGACCGCCTGATTGCCGAAGAAATCGCCAGCGAAATTGGTATGAGCCGTATGCCGGTGCGCGAGGCGTTTCGTCATTTGGCGGCGGAAGGCTTGGTGACCTTGCGGCCCAATCGCGGCGCGGTTGTTAGCGGCCTGAATATCGACGAAATGCACGAGGTCTTCGAAATGCGCAGCGCGCTCGAAGGCCTGGCTTTGCGCGTGGCGGTGCCGAAAATGACCGAGCGCCACGTTAAGCGGCTTGAACGCCTGCTGGATGAAATGGACGAGTGCCGTGACGAAAGCGCCGAGTGGGTCAGCCGTCATCGGGTATTTCACGAATACCTGTGCAGCCTCGGCGAGCGCCCACGGCTGCTGCGCCAGATCACCGCGCTGTATTCGGTGATCGAACCGCACATGCGCCTGTGGCTGCAGCACGCGGAAAAGCCCATGAGCGCCCGCGAAGAACACAGCGTGATCCTTGATGCCATCCGCAGCGGCGACGCGCGTTTGGCTGAAAGCGTGTTGCGTGAACATATCGAAGGCACCGTTCCTGAATTGGTGCGTTTTCTCGAAACGGGCGTCTGATCCGTCGTTGTCTGCTTGAGCACTGCCAGCCCCTAATCGCTACCGGAGTCTCACCATGTTCAACCGCCGCATCCTGCTTGCCGCTTTTACCCTTAGCCTGGCCGTGCCCGCTGTGCAGGCCGCCGAAGCGCCCATTCGCTTCTATAACTGGTCCGACTATATAGGCCCGGACACCCTGAAGAATTTCGAAAAAGACAGCGGCGTAGCGGTGCAGTACGACGTGTTCGATACCAACGAAATGCTTGAGGCCAAGCTGCTCTCCGGGCACTCCGGCTATGACTTGGTGGTGCCTTCCAGCCAGTTTCTGCCCAAGCAGATTCGCGCCGGCGCTTACCAGCCGCTGCAACGTGAATTGCTCACCAACTGGAAGCACCTCGACCCACGCTTGATGGCGCGTCTGGAAGAAGCCGACCCAGGTAACAAGTACGCCGTGCCGTATATGTGGGGCACCCTGGGTATCGGTTACAACGTTGAAAAAATCCGCGCGGCACTCGGCGAGAATGCGCCAGTGGATTCCTGGGCGCTGGTGTTCGACCCCGCCAACCTGGCCAAGCTCAAAGGCTGCGGCGTCGCCATGCTTGATGCGCCGGTAAAGATCATTCCCCAGGCCATGCACTACATGGGCATGAACCCCAACAGCTCAAACCCCGAGGACTACAAAAAGGCCTCGGCGTTGCTGCAAAAACTGCGACCGTCGGTGACCTATTTCAGCTCGTCGAAATACACCACCGACCTGGCCAACGGCGATATCTGCGTGGCCATCGGCTATTCGGGCGATGTGATGCAAGCGCAAAGCCGGGCGAAAGACGCGGGCAAGAACGTCGACATCCGCTACGTAATTCCCAAGGAAGGCGCCAACCTCTGGTTTGACATGATCGCCATTCCCAAAGACTCCACCAACGCCAAAAACGCCCATGCGCTGATCAACTACTTGCTGCGCCCGGAAGTGATTGCCCCGGTCAGCGACTACGTCGGTTATGCCAACCCCAACAAAGACGCCACCGCCTTGCTCAGCCCCTCAGTGCGCGACAACCCTGGCATCTACCCCAGCGATGAGGTGATCTCCAAGCTGTTCGTCTCGGCCGACCTGCCGGCAGCGATTCAGCGGGTGATTACCCGTGAGTGGACACGTATCAAGTCCGGCAAATAAGCGCACGCCTGTTTTAACCTTTTGCGAGTTCTGCCCATGTTGAAGTTTTCTGCCCACGAGTACCCCTACGGCTCGCAGCGCCAGAGCGTGTTTGCCCGCCGCGGCATGGTCGCCGCTTCCCAGCCGTTGGCCGCCGAAGCCGGTATTGAAATGCTGCGCAAAGGCGGCAATGCCATCGACGCCGCCATCGCCACGGCTGCCGCGCTCACGGTGGTGGAACCTACCGGCTGCGGCATTGGCGGCGATGCGTTCGCCTTGGTGTGGGTAAAAGACCAACTGCATGGGCTGGACGCCAGCGGCCATGCGCCACAAGCGCTGAGCATTGAAGCGATGCAGGCGGCGGGGCACTCGCGCATGCCGGTGTACGGCTGGGCGCCGGTGACGGTGCCGGGCTGTCCGTCGGCATGGGCGGAGCTGTCCAAGCGCTTTGGCCGGCTGCCGTTTGCGGATTTGCTGCAACCGGCCATTGAACTGGCTCGCGATGGTTTTCCGGTCTCGCCAGTGGTTGCCCATCAATGGCAGACGGCGTTGGAGGAATATCTGCCTCAGCGTCAGCCGGTACTGGAAGCCTGGTTTTCCACCTTTCTGATTGATGGGCGGGCACCGCAACCCGGCGAGCTATTCCGCAACCCGGCCCAGGCCGAAACGCTGGCCGAGCTGGCAGCAACTAAGTGCGAAAGTTTTTACCGGGGTTCAATCGCCGCGCGTTTGGCGGCCCATTCCCAAGCCACTGGCGGCTACCTGCGGGCCAGCGACTTGCAGGATTACCGGGCCAAATGGGTAACGCCCATTAGCGCGAATTACCGGGGGGTCGACGTCTGGGAAATTCCCCCCAGCGGCCAGGGCCTGATCGCCCTGATTGCGCTGAAAATTCTCGAAGGCTTCCAGTTCGATCAACGCGATAGCCAGGAAACCTGGCACCGCCAACTGGAAGCCATCAAGCTCGCCTACAGCGACGGCCTGCACTACATCACCGACCCCGAGCAGATGCGCGTGGCGGTAGAGCACTTGCTTAGCCCTGGCTATATCGAGCGGCGCCGCGCGCAGATCGGCGAACAGGCGCAACCGCCACTGCACGGCGACCCCCATGCCAGTGGCACGGTATACCTGGCCACGGCCGATGCCGAGGGCAATATGGTGTCGTTTATCCAGAGTTGCTACCACGGCTTTGGCTCGGGCGTGGTGTTGCCCGACAGCGGCATTTCCCTGCAAAACCGGGGCTCGGAATTTAGCCTGGACCCCGCCCACGCCAACTGCCTGGCTCCGGGTAAGCAGACCTTTCATACCATTATTCCCGGCTTTCTTACCCACAACGGCCAAGCCCTTGGCCCGTTCGGGGTAATGGGCGGCTATATGCAACCGCAAGGGCATGTGCAGATGGTCATGAATCTGGTGGATTTCGGCCTTAACCCACAAGCCGCGCTGGATGCACCGCGCTGGCAATGGCTAGGGGAGATGAAGGTGGGTATTGAGCAGGAAGCGTCGCGGGACTTGGCCTTTGCCTTGGCGCGGCGTGGGCATCAGATCGAAGTGGCGTGTGATCGCACTGACTATGGGCGTGGGCAGATAATTTTGCGCGATGCCGAAACGGGCGTCCTGTGTGGTGGCACAGAGCCAAGGGCGGATTCGCATATCGCGGTGTACTAATGCCTCAAGCTCGTAGGGTGTGCTGCGCGCACCAAGCGATTTTCGCGTGTGTGCGATGGTGCGCACAGCACACCCTACGGGTCAGCGTTTGCCGTAATCCCCCATAAAAAAAGCCCCGCAGAGCGGGGCAGAGGTCTTGCTTAGCACACACAGAATTCACTTCACGCGGCATGGGCGCCTTGCTGCGCCTCCAGGTAGGTACTCAAACGCGCTTGCTGCCCAGGCGTCATAAACAAACCAAGCTTGCTCCTGCGCCAGAGAATATCGGCCGCATCACGGGCCCATTCTTCACGGCACAAGTACTCCACTTCGCTGGCATACAGCCCCGCACCGATGTGCTCACCGAGGTCTTCCAGGCTATTGGCGCCTTCGAGCAACTTGAAGCTGCGGCTGCCGTAGGTGCTGGCAAAGCGCCGGGCGATCTGGGTCGGTAACCAGCCGTATTGATTGCTTAGCGCCTCGACCAAATCAGCACGGCTGCTCATCTGCTCGCCGCCAGGCAGAGGTGCGCTGGCAGTCCAGCTCGGCTGAATCTTGCTAAAGAACGGTGCCAGCTGCGCCAGCGCCGATTCGGCCAGCTTGCGGTAGGTCGTCAACTTGCCGCCAAACACCGACAGCAGCGGCGCTTCGCCGGGGGAGGCGGAGAGCGCCAAGGTGTAGTCACGGGTAACAGCGGAAGGATCATCCGATTCGTCATCACACAGCGGCCGCACGCCGGAGTAGGTGTGCAGAATGTCCGACTGGCTGATGGATTTTTTGAAGTGGGCGTTAACCACATCCAACAGGTATTGGGTTTCTTCGGCGCTGATCGCTACTTGCGCTGGGTCGCCAGTGTATTCGCGGTCGGTGGTGCCGATCAGGGTGAATTTTTCCAGGTACGGAATGGCGAAGACGATGCGGCGGTCTTCGTTCTGCAGAATGTAAGACTCTTCGCCATCGAACAGGCGCGGCACCACGATATGGCTGCCCTGAATCAGGCGAATGCCATAGGGCGATTTCTGTTGCAGGTCGTCGCGGATAAATTTCGCCACCCAAGGGCCGGCGGCGTTGACCAGCGCGTGGGCACGAATCGAATACAGGCTGCCGTCGGCGCGTTCCAAATGGATATGCCACAAACCTTTGCTGCGCCGCGCGCTTACACAACGGGTGCGGGTGTGGATGTGCGCGCCTTTTTCGCGGGCGGCCATGGCGTTGAGCACCACCAGGCGGGCGTCGTCCACCCAGCAATCGGAGTATTCAAAGCCACGGCTGATTTCCGCTTTTAGTGGGCTGCCAGCACCAAATTTCACGCCATGGGAGCCCGGCAGTTTTTCCCGTTTGCCCAGGTGGTCATAAAGAAACAGACCGGCGCGAATCATCCACGCCGGACGCAAATGCGGGCGGTGCGGCAGGATAAAACGCATGGGTTTAACGATATGGGGCGCCTTGGCCAGCAGCACTTCGCGTTCTGCTAACGCCTCGCGCACCAGGCGAAATTCGTAATGTTCGAGGTAGCGCAGGCCACCGTGGATCAGTTTGCTGCTGGCTGAGGAGGTGTGTTGCGCCAGGTCGTCCTTTTCGCAAAGGAACACCGACAAACCTCGGCCGGCCGCATCGGCCGCAATCCCAACACCGTTGATGCCGCCGCCAACCACGGCAACGTCATAGATTTCGGCAACTGAAGCGGTGGCGGTGTGCTGGGTAGGCATGGCAGGCCTCGATAGTCGAAAGTGAACGTCGGAATGTTCGAATTCGAAAATGGTAGCCGAATGTTTTGCCACTGGCCAGCCCGCGCGTGAAATTACGCGCCGAGCGGTCAGGTCGAAAAATGGGAGTGAAAGCGGCTCAGACCAGCTTGAGCTGAACCTTGTGCTGCGCCAGCAGGCGAGCCAGAGCGGGCGAGGGCGCGCTATCGGTAAACAACTGGTTGACCATACTCACCGAGCCCAAACGCACCACCGCATTGCGGCCAAACTTGCTGGAGTCGGCGGCCAGCAGCACTTGCCGGGCATTGCCGATAATGGCTTGGGAGACGCGCACTTCCTGGTAATCGAAGTCCAGCAGGCTGCCGTCGTCGTCGATGCCGCTGATGCCCATCAGGGCGAAGTCCACTTTGAACTGCTGGATAAAATCCACCGCCGTTTGCCCAACGATGCCGCCGTCGCTGCGCACCGTACCGCCGGCCACCAACACTTCAAAATCAGCCTTGTCGCTGAGCTGTGCGGCCACGTGCAGGTTGTTGGTAATCACCTTTAAACCCCGGTGGCTGAGTAGGGCGCGGGCGATGGCTTCAGTGGTGGTGCCGATGTTGATAAATACCGAGGCGTGGTCCGGTACCTGGGCGGCGATGGCCTCCGCTATACGTTGTTTCTCATCACGCATCAGCCCGGCGCGCATGGTGTAGGCGGTGTTTTGCGTGCTTGAGGCTTCGCTCGCAGCCCCACCGTGGGTGCGGCGCAGCAGGCCTTGTTCGGCCAGTTGATTGATATCGCGGCGGATGGTTTGCGGAGTCACCGAAAACGCTTGGGCCAGCTCGTCGATGCTGACGTAACCGCGTTCGCGGGCGAGGTCGAGGATGTCTTGCTGCCGAGGCGCCAGGGTCATAAGGGCTTCCTTGTTTTGCGCCGCATTATAGGCCGGTGCGTGAGGGCGTTGGCATGGCCTGTGGCGCTCGACTTTTGCCAGGTCTGCCTCTAAGGTACGCGAACTTTGCCCGATAATTTTCACATTCGAACATGACCCCAGCCATCGACCTGTTGAAAAAAGCCCGTGCTGAACATCGGGTGCTGAGTTATAGCCATGACCCGAAGGCGGCCTCCTATGGTTTGGAAGCGGCAGAAAAGCTTGGCCTGGAGCCGGCGCGGGTATTCAAGACCCTGCTGGTGGCCAGTGAGAAAGGTGAGTTATTGGTCGCCGTAGTGCCTGTCGCGGGCACGCTGGATTTAAAAGCCCTGGCCCATGCCGCCGGGGTGAAGAAAACCGATATGGCTGATCCTGCTGCGGCGCAGCGTTCCACTGGTTACTTGCTCGGCGGTATCAGCCCGCTGGGGCAGAAAAAGCGCCTGCGCACTTTTATCGACGAGTCGGCCAAGCAGTATCCGAGTATTTATGTGAGCGCCGGCAGGCGTGGCTTGGAAGTGGAGTTGGCCGCCGAGGTGCTGGCCGCTCACTGTCAGGGCCAATTTGCCGCTGTAGGCCGCGAGTAATTCAACAGCTTCGCCTGTCGCGTTGTCATAACGAAAAATAACAAGGAAGCGCAGATGTCTCAGTACCTTCTTGCCATCGATCAAGGCACCACCAGCAGCCGCGCCATTGTCTTTAGCGCCCAGGGCTCGCCGGTGGCCCGTGCGCAACAGGAATTCAAACAGTACTTCCCCAAAGACGGTTGGGTGGAGCACGACGGTGAAGACCTATGGCTCAGCACCCTGAAAGTTTGCCGCGAAGCGCTGCGCCAAAGTGGCCTGCACGCCTCGGAAGTAGCCGCCATCGGCATTACCAACCAGCGCGAAACCACCCTGGTGTGGGATGCGGCCACCGGCACACCGATTCACCCGGCCATTGTTTGGCAAGACCGCCGCACCGCCGACTACTGCGCCGAGATGAAAGACGCCGGCCACGAAACCACAGTGGCCGCGAAAACCGGCCTGCTGATCGACCCGTACTTCTCCGCCACTAAATTGCGTTGGATTTTGAATAACGTGCCTGGTGCCCGTGAGCGCGCCGAGCGTGGCGAGCTGCGTTTCGGCACCGTCGACAGCTTTCTGCTCTGGCGCCTGACTGGCGGCAAGTCGCATAAAACCGACGCCAGCAACGCCTCGCGGACCATGTTGTTCAACATCCATACCCAGCAATGGGACGCCGACCTGCTGGCGCTGTTTGAGATTCCCGCCAGCGTATTGCCCGAGGTGTTGGACTGCGCCGCCGACTTTGGCACCACCGACGCCGACTGGTTTGGCTCAAGCATTCCAGTGCTGGGCATGGCCGGCGACCAGCAGGCAGCGTTGGTTGGCCAAGCCTGCTTTGAGCCAGGCATGGTGAAAAGTACCTATGGCACTGGCTGCTTTATGATCCAGAACACCGGCAAAACCCCGGTGGTGTCGCAGAACCGTTTGCTGACTACCGTGGGTTATCGCCTTAAAGGTGAAGTGACCTACGCCGTGGAAGGCAGCATTTTTGTCGCCGGCGCGGCGGTGCAATGGTTGCGCGACGGCATCAAGCTGATCAGCCATGCCCGCGACACCGAAGCGCTGGCCGAGCAAACCGGTGACGCCAGTGGTGTATTTCTGGTGCCAGCGTTTACCGGCCTGGGGGCGCCGTATTGGGATCCTAAAGCCCGTGGCGCGATCTTTGGTTTGACCCGCGATACCGGCATCAAAGAGATCGTTACCGCCGGCCTGCAGTCGGTCTGCTACCAAACCCGCGACCTGCTGGAAGCCATGCGTCAGGACGGCGCCGCCGCCCCCAGCGCCTTGCGGGTGGACGGCGGCATGGTGGAGAACAACTGGGTGATGCAGTTCCTCGCCGATATTCTCGGCGTGCCGGTTGAACGCCCTGAGGTCACCGAAACCACGGCGCTGGGCGTGGCCTATCTGGCTGGTTTGCAGGCCGGCATCTACCCCGACCTCGACGCCATCGCCAAGCATTGGCACCGCCAGCACCTGTTTGGCCCGCGTATGGCCGACGAGCACCGCGGCAAGCTCTACGCCGGCTGGCTGGATGCGGTTAAGCGGGTGCGTAGCGAAGGTTCGGCGCTGTAGCGCTGCAATAAGCGCCGGCTGTACCAGGCCGGCGGCCTGCAATACCGGTATGTTGGGCGCCTTTACTGCCAAGGAGCGCGCCCATGTCCCTCGAATTCCACCAGATCGACGCCTTCACCCAACAGCCATTTGCCGGCAACCCGGCGATTGTTTATCGCCTGGACACTTGGCTGCCTGAGGCGCGCATGCAAGCGATTGCCGCCGAGCACAACCTGGCGGAAACCGCGTTTGTGCTGAAGGAGGGCGCGGTTTGGCATATCCGCTGGTTTACCCCAACGTGCGAAGTGCCGTTGTGCGGTCATGCCACGCTGGCCAGCGCCTTTGCCTTGTTTGAGCTGCATGGGGAAACCAGTGCGCGGTTGGACTTTATCTGCCAATCCGGCGCCTTGAGTGTCAGCCGCGATGGCGACCGTTTGGTGCTGGATTTTCCCAGTCTGCCGGGCCAAGTAATCGCCGCCAGCGAGGCGATTAAGGCCGCGTTAAATGTGCCGGTGGTTGAGGTGCTGGATACCGGCAAAGAATTGCTGGTGGTGGTTGAAAATGAGCAGCAGGTGCGCGATTGCCAGCCGGACTTTGACGCCGTGGCCAAGTTGCCATGGTTGGGCATGATCGTTACTGCGCCGGGCCAGCGGCACGATTTCGTCTCCCGCTACTTTGCCCCCGCCATCGGTATTGATGAAGACCCGGTCACCGGTTCTATTCATTGCAGCCTCATTCCCTACTGGGCCGCGCGCCTTGGTAAGCACGAGTTCAAAGCGTTCCAGTGCTCGGCACGTGGCGGCGAGCTGTTCTGCCGGTTGGCGGGTGAGCGGGTAAAAATCGCTGGTCACGCGGTGTTGGTGGCCAGTGGCCGGCTGCATCTGTGAACCTGTACCGCTGAGCGACCGGGCGGTGCGGAGCAGGCTGGTTATACTTGCTCCACGATCCTTACGGAGAAGGACCACCCGATGCCGTCTCGCCAACAACTGTTGCGTGTACGCCGGATTTTCTTAGCTAGCTGCGCTTCCCTCGGTTACCTGTTGCTGTGCTGGCTGGCCTTTGCCAGCGGCTTTATGCAGCTGTCGGTGGCCGGCATGTTGCTATTGACCGCTGCCGTGCTGGGTAGCAGCGCGGTTTTTCTCGCGTTGACGTGGTTTAACCTCAACCTGCGTTTTCACGACCCCAGCCTGACCTTGCCGCAGATGGCCTGGGCCATTGGCGTGATTTTCGTCAGCGTGTATTTCGCCGAAAACCTGCGCGCACTGTTTCTGATGATGGTGCTGGTGGTGCTGATGTTCGGCGCCTTTCGCCTGGACCTGCGCGGCTTTGTGCGCATCGGCCTGTTTACTGTGTTTTGCTACGGCGCGCTGATGGCCGCCCTTATGCATAAAGGCGTGGCGTTTGACTGGCATATCGAAGCGATTCGCGCGCCAGCGTTTTTTGTCCTGATTGCCGGTGTGTCCACCCTTGGCCTGGAGATGAGCCGCCTGCGCGACGTGCTGCAAGAGCGCAATCGCGATCTGCACGTGGCCTTGGAGCGCATTCAGCAGTTAGCCATTACCGACGAGCTGACGGGCCTCTACAACCGCCGTTTCGCCAATGAAGTGCTTGATCAGCAAAAGGCCTTGGCCGACCGTGGCACCTACGATTTTGTGTTGTGCCTGATCGACCTGGATTTCTTCAAGCATGTAAACGACGCCTACGGCCATGCGGGTGGCGATAGCGTGCTGTGCCAGCTATCGAAAATTTTGCAGCGCTTGGTACGCGATGTGGATTTTGTCGCGCGCCAAGGCGGCGAGGAATTTTTGCTGGTGCTTTCCAATACCAACGAGATCGGCGCCGTGCATGCCATGGAGCGCTTGCGCCACACCCTGCGGGTCACGGTGTGGGAAGGCTTTCCGGAGCTGCGCTTAACCATATCGGTGGGCGTCAGTCGCTATCTCACCCCGGAATCCTGGCAAACCACCATGCAGCGCGGCGACCGGGCGCTGTACCAGGCCAAACATCAGGGCCGTGACCAAGTGGTGGTGCTTTAGAGCTGGCTGCCAGGCGCGGCGAAGGTCACTACGTGTTCAGCAGCTAGGCGCACACCGACATACTCGCCCGGCAGATGCTGCACATGGCTGGGGAACAGCGCTTCGACATGGCCGCCAGTGGGCAAGCGCAGGCGATACAGGGTGTTTGAGCCAAGGAAACTGCTGCTGACCACCAACGCCTGCTGCCCGTCTTGTTCGGCGAAGGCGATGCCATCGGGGCGCAGCAACACATCCACCGGGCTGCCGCTCGGCCAGTCACGCGGCTCACAGCGCATTACGCCCAACTCGGTTTGTACCGACTCGCGGCTTAGTAACTCGCCGCGAATAAAATAGCCCTGGCCAATAAAACTGCCGACAAAGCTGGTTTGCGGCCGGTGGTAGAGGTTGTAGGGCGTGTCCCACTGTTCGAGATGGCCTTCCTTGAATACGCCGACCTTATCGCTAACGGCGAAGGCTTCTTCTTGGTCGTGGGTAACCAGAATGGCACTGGTGCCACGTGCCTTGAGGATTTCCCGCACCTCATGGCTAAGGCGGCGCCGCAGCTCGTTGTCGAGGTTGGAGAAGGGCTCATCCAGCAGCAGCAATTGCGGTTCTGGCGCCAACGCGCGGGCCAACGCCACGCGTTGCTGCTGACCGCCGGAGAGTTCGTGGGGGTAGCGTTTGCTCAAGGTGGAAAGCTTGACCAGCTCCAACAGCTCGGCGCTGACTTTCGCGCAATTGGCCTGCTGACGAATGCCAAAGGCAACGTTGTCGGCCACGGTCAGATGCGGGAACAGTGCGTAGTCCTGAAACACCATGCCGATACGACGTTTCTCCGCCGCCAGGGTGAAACCGGCGCGGGAGAGGAGGGTGTCGGCCAGCTGGATTTCACCGCCAAGCACCGGCTCGAAACCGGCGATGGCGCGCAGAGTGGTGGTTTTGCCGCAGCCCGAAGGGCCAAGCAGGCAACCGATTTCGCCAACGTTTAACTGCAAATTCAGCTGCTGCACCACGGGGTGGTCGCGGTAACCGCAACTGAGGTCACGCAGGGTCAGCAGTTCGGTGCCACTCATGCCGGACGGTAGCCCGGCTCAACCAACAATTCCAACAGCGCCTTCTGCGCGTGCAGGCGGTTTTCCGCTTGGTCCCAGGCGCCAGAGCGTGGGTCGTCGAGCAAGTCTTCGCTGATTTCTTCACCGCGGTGGGCGGGCAGGCAATGCAGGAACAGCACATCGCTGGCGGCTTGGTCGAGCAGGGCACGGGTGACCTGATAGGGCTTGAACAGCGCCAGGCGTTTGGCCGTTTCTTCTTCCTGGCCCATGGAGGTCCACACATCGGTGCTGACCAAGTGCGCACCCGCTACCGCCTCGCGCGGGTCGCGAACGATGGTTACGCGATCGCCAGCCTGAGCAACAAACGTCGCGTTTGGCTCATAGCCTTCCGGGCAGGCCACGCGCAGGTGGAAGTCGAATTGCTGGGCGGCTTCGATATAGCTGTTGCACATATTGTTGCCATCGCCGATCCAGGCCACGGTTTTGCCTTGGATCGAGCCGCGCAGCTCCAGATAGGTCTGCATATCGGCAAGCAATTGGCAGGGGTGCAGATCGTCCGATAGCCCGTTGATAACCGGCACCCGTGAGTGCGCGGCGAATTCGGTCAGGGTGCTGTGGGCAAAGGTGCGGATCATCACCGCATCCAGCATGCGCGACATCACGATCGCCGCATCGCTAATAGGCTCACCACGGCCCAGTTGGGTGTCACGCGGCGACAAAAAGATGGCCTGGCCACCGAGCTGGATCATGCCGGCTTCAAACGACAGGCGGGTGCGGGTTGAGGCTTTCTCGAAAATCATGCCCAACACGCGATTTTTCAGTGGTTCAAAAAGGATGCCTCGATTGCGCAGGCTCTTCAGCTCGATAGCGCGACGGAGCAGGCCCAGCAACTCATCGGGCGTGCAGTCCATTAGCGAGAGAAAGTGTCTTGCGCTCATCATTAACTACCTTTTGTACAACGATTGCGCTGGTGAGTAAGCCTTTGCTTTTCGCAGAAAAAAAGACTCTACCAACGGCTGGAGGCCGCACGGTGCGACGAAATCGGGAGGCGCGATCTTATAAGGAAATGTCGCGCCATGTCATCCGTGATCAACCGAGGATGCTGGGCAACGCTTATACAAGATGGCTCATGCCAGTTTGATAGTGCACCAGGCCGGGTCTGGGGGCAGCCTTTGTACACTGGGCCCAACAGAGTTGGCAAACCTGGAAGCGGCATACGGTGTGCGGAAAACGTCTGGTACAGGCATAAAAAAACCCCGCCGGAGCGGGGTTCTTTTTGAAGCGCGGGGAGTCTTAGACTACCTGTACTTCTTCAGCTTGCATGCCTTTCTGGCCTTTAGCGGCCACGAAAGATACGGTCTGACCTTCTTTCAAGCTTTTGAAGCCATCGGATTGGATAGCTTTGAAGTGCACGAACAGGTCAGCGCCGCCGTTGCTTGGAGTGATGAAGCCGAAGCCTTTTTCATCGTTGAACCATTTAACGGTACCAGTTTCGCGATTAGCCATGGTGTAGATCCTTGAACAGAGTGGATTGCGGCGGGCTACAGGCCCAGCCAGTACTGAGTGCAAAGAGTTATCGGAATACGTGTAGATGGTTGGATCGAGATCTAAACACCAGGTTGCGATTCGCGGTACACATGCAGCACAGTGGTCTAAAGATACGCACTTTGTTTGATTAATGCGACTAGCCAAGCCCCTGATATCGAATTAAATGGCATATATCTGCCGAAAAGCGCGGTGGTTAACAGCTGCGCGGCGCTGTAGTCGCCTTCCTAGCAAGAGTATGGGTTGTCCTGATAACCCCCAATTCACGGGGCTTACGCCGGTGGCGAAGCGCGTGCTGAGGCCGCATAGTTGCCGCTTACCGACTTAATTCGTCGTCTTAAATAAAAATGAGGCTAGGCCATGACCAAGACCCTCCATCACCGTGCTTGCCACCTCTGCGAAGCCATTTGCGGCCTGAGCATCGAAACCGAAACCCAGCCAGATGGCAGCCAGCAGATCCTCTCGATCAAGGGTGATGCGCAGGACACTTTCAGTAACGGTCACATTTGCCCCAAGGCTGTGGCGCTGCAGGATATCCAGCACGACCCCGATCGCATTCGCCAACCCATGCGCCGCGTCGGCAGCGAATGGCAGGCTATTGAGTGGGACGAAGCGTTCCAGCTGGTGGCCGATCGCTTGACCGATATTCAGACCCGTCACGGGCAGAATTCCGTGGCGGTCTACCAAGGCAACCCCAGCGTGCATAACTACGGGCTGATGACCCACAGCAATTACTTTCTCGGCCAGCTGAAAACGCGCAATCGTTATTCGGCAACGTCGGTAGACCAATTGCCCCATCACCTGACCAGCCACCTTATGTATGGCCATGGCCTGCTGATTCCGATCCCCGACATCGACCACACCGACTTTATGCTGATCCTTGGCGGCAACCCGCTGGCCTCTAACGGCAGCATCATGACTGTGCCAAACGTGGAGAAACGTCTTAAGGCCATTAAGGCCCGTGGCGGCAAAGTAGTGGTGGTGGACCCGCGCCGTAGCGAGACAGCGGCCATTGCCGACCAGCATATTTTTGTTCGCCCAGGGCAAGACGCCGCGCTGCTCTTCGGTGTGCTCAACACTCTGTTTGAAGAAGGCCTGACCCGCACCAGCCACTTGCCAATTGAAGGCATCGAGGAGGTGCGCAATGCCGTCGCGGCATTTACGGCCGAGGCCATGAGTGCCCGCTGCGGTGTGCCAGCCACCACCATTCGCCAATTGGCCCGTGACTTTGCTGGCGCCGACAAGGCCGTGTGTTATGGCCGCATGGGCGTCTCCACCCAGGTATTCGGCACCTTGTGCCAATGGGTGGTGCAGTTGATCAATCTGGTCACCGGCAACCTTGATCGCGTCGGCGGCGTGCTGTGCACCGAGCCTGCGGTAGATCTGGTCGCGACCACTTCCGGTGGCCATTTCAATCGCTGGCAGAGCCGGGTTTCTGGCCTGCCGGAATACGGCGGCGAGCTGCCGGTTTCAGCGTTGGCCGAGGAAATGCTGACGCCAGGGGAAGGGCAGATCCGCGCGCTGGTAACAGTGGCGGGCAACCCCGTGCTGTCGACCCCCAATGGCCGGCAACTCGAACAGGCGCTGGATGGCTTGGAGTTTATGCTGTGCATCGACTTCTATATCAACGAAACCACGCGCTATGCCGACCTGATCCTGCCGCCGACAGCGCCGCTAGAGCACGATCACTACGACACCACGTTTAATGTGTTCGCCGTACGCAATGTCACCCGTTTCAACGAGCCCGTTTTAGCTAAGCCCGCGGGCGCTTTGCATGACTGGGAAATCTTCGTCGGCTTGGCTAAAGCCTTTGCCGCGAAGAACGGCACGGAGTTGAAACCGACCATGGAGCCGGCACAGATGATCGATATGGGCCTGCGTTTTGGCCTGTATGGCGATAAGTCTGAGCACAAACTCTCGGTCGCCAAGCTGCGCGAGCATCCCCATGGCATCGACTTGGGCGCGCTGAAACCGAACTTGGTGGAGCGACTGAAGACGGCGAGCAAAACCGTTCTGGCCGCGCCGCAAATACTGCTTAACGACTTGGCACGTTTTGCCGATCAGCCGACACCCAAGGCCGACGAACTGGTGCTGATCGGGCGTCGCCATGTACGCAGCAATAACTCCTGGATGCACAACTATCACCGTTTGGTGAAAGGCAAACCGCGCCACCAACTGCTGATGAACCCGCAAGACATGGCCAGTCGGGCGCTGACCGATGGCCAGTTGGTGAGCGTGCGTTCGCGCGTCGGCATGATCGAAGTGGAAGTCGCCGGCAGCGACGACATGATGCAGGGCGTCGTCAGCTTGCCCCATGGCTGGGGCCACGGCCGACCTGGGGTGCAAATGGCGATTGCCAGTGCGCAACCGGGCGCCAGCGCCAACGACCTGACCGATGAGCGCCAACTCGATGTGTTGTCTGGCAACGCGGCGTTGAACGGGGTGCCGGTGGTGGTGGCTGCGGCCTGAACGTTAAGACTTGCCTGACATACAACGCCTGACATACAACGATAGGAGGGGCGCGCCAAGCGCGCGGCTTTCCGATACAATGCCCGCCACCGTGTCGGCCCGTGAGTCGGCGAGTTGCACAGTCAGATAGGCCTTAGTGCTGAGGTACCCATGGATATCATCGAAACTATCAAAGAGCAGATCGCGAACAACGCCATCCTGCTGTACATGAAAGGCTCGCCGAACGCGCCGCAATGCGGTTTTTCGTCGAAGGCTGCTCAGGTTGTGATGGCATGCGGCGAGAAGTTCGCTTATGTCGACATTCTGCAAAACCCGGAAATCCGCGCCAACCTGCCGAAATACGCTAACTGGCCAACCTTCCCGCAATTGTGGGTCGGTGGTGAGTTGGTTGGCGGTAGCGACATCATGGCCGAGATGTTTGAAAAAGGTGAACTGCAAAGCTTGGTCAAGGCGGCAGCCACCAAAGCCGACGCGTGATTAGCTGACGCATAAAAAAGCCCCGCCAGAGCGGGGCTTTTTTATGCCTGACGATTTACTCGTCCATCTGCGACTGCAGGTAGTTTTGCAGGCCAACTTTGTCGATCAGGCCGAGTTGGGTTTCCAGCCAATCGATGTGATCTTCCTCGGAGCTGAGGATGTCTTCGAGCAGTTCGCGGGTAGCGTAGTCGGAAATACTTTCGCAGTAGGCGATGGCTTCTTTCAGATCGATATGCGCTTTGTGCTCGATCTTCAGATCGCACTCCAGCATTTCCTTGGTGTTCTCGCCGATCAGGATTTTGCCGAGGTCTTGCAGGTTGGGCAGACCTTCGAGGAACAAGATGCGCTTGATCAGCTTGTCCGCGTGTTTCATCTCGTCGATGGACTCGTGGTACTCGTGCTCGCCGAGCTTTTTCAGGCCCCAGTCTTCATACATGCGTGCATGCAGGAAGTATTGGTTGATGGCGACCAGCTCATTGCCGAGGATTTTGTTGAGGTGCTGGATGACTGTTTTGTCGCCTTTCATGTCGGGAACCTTCCGTGCAAGGGGTAATAGCGTGAGAGTCTGATCCGGCGATTTTCAGCTGTCAAATCTAAGTATTTGAATTTAAACAGAAATTAAACCCGAATAAGAATGTTTAGATTCCGCGTCTTAACGCTAAATCCTTGAATTTCGGGCATAAAAAAACCGGACACTAGGTCCGGTTTTCAGAAATGGACTACTTTATGCGGCAGAAAAATTTGCCGGGTAGGCGAGGGCGGCCTGGCTGCTCTGCACTTCGGTAAGGGTTTCACGTACCACTTGTTTGGCCAAGCAGGCACATTTGCCACATTGGCTAGCAACACCAAGCGACTCACGTACATCGCGGTAGCTGCAGCAACCTTCGTTGATCGCATCGCGGATTTGACCGTCTGTAACACCGAGGCAAAGACAAACGTACATAAAAGGCCCGTAACTCAAATGGCTTGATGCGTGGGATATTAATGTTAATGAGAATGCTTGTCAAAACTTGAGGCGGCTATATTCGCTGATAGGGGAAGCGACCGATCAACGGTATGTACTCCTTTATTAGCGCAATAAAAAACCCGGCGCTGGGCCGGGTTTTTTACACGCACGTGGCGACTCTAGTCGTCGAAATCCTGCCAGCCGCCGAGTTCTTTCCAGCGGTTAACAATGCCGCAGAACAGCTCTGCGGTTTTCTCAGTGTCGTAGCGCGCCGAATGGGCTTCACGGCCGTCGAAGTCCATCCCCGCCGCTTGGCAGGCACGAGCCAGCACCGTCTGACCATAAGCCAGCCCTGCCAGTGTTGCCGTGTCAAAGCTGGAGAAGGGGTGGAACGGGTTGCGCTTCAAATCGTTACGGGCGACCGCCGCATTAAGAAAGCCCAAATCAAAGCTGCTGTTATGCCCCACCAGAATCGCGCGTTTGCAGCCATTGGCTTTTAACGCTTTGCGAATGCCGCGAAAAATATCGGTGAGCGCCGACTCTTCACTCACCGCCATACGCAGCGGGTGGTCGAGCTTGATGCCGGTGAACTCCAGCGCCGCCGCTTCAATATTGGCGCCTTCGAATGGCTCAATACGGAAGAAGTAGGTGTGCTCCGGAAAGAGAAAACCCTTTTCGTCCATACCCACGGTCGTGGCGGCAATTTCCAGCAGGGCGTCGGTGGCGGAGTTGAATCCCCCGGTCTCGACATCCACCACCACCGGCAAATAGCCGCGAAAACGCTCAGCCATCGGGTGGCGCGAATTGGTGCCGCCGCCTTCCGACTCGTCGTCGTAGTTATCTTCACTCACGCGGTTTGCTCCAGCAGGCGCCAGCGCAGTTTTTCACCGGCGCGCAGCGGGACGACGCTGTGCTCGCCAAGCGGCAAGCTGGTCGGGGCAGTCCATTCTTCACGGACCAAGGTAATGGTGTCGGTGTTGCGCGGCAGGCCGTAGAAATCCGGGCCATGCTGGCTGGCGAAACCTTCGAGTTTATCCAGCGCATTGCGCTGTTCGAACGCTTCGGCGTACAGCTCAATAGCGGCGTACGCGGTGTAACAGCCGGCGCAACCGCATGCGGCTTCTTTAGCGTGCTGCGCATGGGGCGCCGAGTCAGTGCCGAGGAAGAACTTGCTGCTGCCGCTGGTGGCTGCGTCCAACAGCGCTTCCTGATGCACATTGCGCTTAAGAATCGGCAGGCAATAGAAGTGCGGGCGAATACCGCCAACCAACATATGGTTGCGGTTATAGAGCAGGTGGTGAGCCGTGATGGTCGCACCGACGTTAGCTGGCGCGCTGTTAACAAACTGCACCGCATCGCCGGTGGTGATGTGTTCAAACACCACTTTCAGGGTCGGGAAGCGCTCGACTACGCGGGTCAGATGCTCATCAATAAACACCTTCTCGCGATCGAACACGTCGATCTCGCCGCGGGTGACTTCGCCGTGTACCAGCAACGGCAGACCGACTTCAGCCATGGCTTCAAGCACATGGAAAATCTTGTCGACGCTGGTTACGCCCGAATCGGAGTTAGTCGTGGCGCCAGCCGGATACAGCTTGGCGGCATGTACAAACCCTGAGGCCTTGGCCGCGCGCACGTCGTCAGCGCTGGTCAGGTCAGTGAGGTACAGCACCATCAACGGTTCGAAATGGCTGCCGGCTGGGCGTGCAGCGAGGATGCGTTGGCGGTAGCCGTCGGCTTCAACGGCGTTGCGTACCGGCGGCACCAGGTTCGGCATGATGATGGCGCGGCCAAAGGTGCGCGCCACGTCGGCGACGGTGTGCGGCAGCACTGCGCCGTCGCGCAGGTGAATATGCCAGTCGTCAGGACGCAGCAGGGTAAGGCGGTCGGTCATGTGGGGCGGTACCAGATCAGCGAAATTTGTGCGTTAAAAGCTGGTGCGAATGCTACCGGAAAAGCCTGACAGCGGCACCCGCTATCAAGTTTTGCCGCCGCCAACCGATACCTACCGAGAATGCAGTAATTCCTTATGGAGCCTACCGTGCGCCAGCGCTACCTCGCCCTGTTCAGCTTATTTGCCAGTTTGCCGGCTATGGCGATCACCTTTCAGACGCGCCTGGAAAAGGTTGAGTGGAAGGTGGATGGCGATCAATTCGAGTGCCGCTTGTCGCAGGACATTACTGATTTCGGCCAAGGCCAATTCGTTCGCCGCGCTGGCGAGCAAGTGACCTTCCGCCTGCAAGCTCGCGAGCGCTGGCTGGGCGCCGGCTCAGCAACCCTGGTGGCTGCCGCCGCGCCCTGGCAGCCGGGCCGCGGCGACCTCAATCTAGGCGTGGTCACCGTCGAAAACGGCGCGATGCCGTTCAATAGTACGCAGCAACAGGGCACTCGCTTGCTCACCGGCTTGCTCGAGGGCCGCAGTCCGCTCGTGCGTCATCGCACCCCGGAAGGCGGCGAAGGCATTGAAGTACGCCTCCTACCGGTGAAATTCAACAAGGCCTACCACGACTACCTGGACTGCACGACCAAACTTCTGCCGGTGAACTTCGATCAAATCAAGCAAGCTCAGGTCAACTTCCCGGGTGGCGGTACCGATCTTGACGAAATTTCCCGCGCCAAATTAGAGATCATCCTCCAGTACTTAAAGGCTGATCCCAGCGTTAACCACGTCGAACTCGACGGCCATTCCGATAACGGCGGCAATCGCCTGACTAACCGCGATATGTCTCGCCGTCGCGCCCTGGCGGTGATGGACTACTTCAAAGCCAATGGCGTGCCGGAGGAGCAGATCGTCATGCGCTTCCATGGCGAACGGTACCCGCTGGTGCCCAATACCAATGCCGCCAATCGGGCGAAAAACCGTCGCGTTACCGTGCACCTTTCCCGCGAGCCGGTGGCGCCTGCGCCTACTACCCCGGCCACTGCGGCACCGATCAAACCGGCCGCCACGTCCTGAGCAAGGCGTCGTTTAGACGAAAGAATCCGTCGCTTGGTCGTCATAAGCTGTCGCGCCTCTGTAAATCGTGCGTGTCTGTCAGTAGAATCGCGGGTTTTCCGTAGAACCCCGTGGAGTGATGGCATGGCGGACGTAAAGAAGGTTGTCCTGGCGTATTCCGGTGGCCTCGACACTTCGGTAATTCTCAAGTGGCTGCAAGACACCTATCAATGTGAAGTGGTGACCTTCACCGCCGACTTAGGTCAAGGCGAAGAAGTTGAACCGGCGCGTGCCAAGGCACAGCAGATGGGCGTCAAGGAAATCTTCATCGACGACCTGCGCGAAGAATTCGTGCGTGATTTCGTCTACCCGATGTTCCGCGCCAACACTGTTTACGAAGGCGAGTACCTGCTGGGTACTTCCATCGCCCGTCCGCTGATCGCTAAACGCCTGATCGAAATCGCCAACGAAACTGGCGCTGACGCCATTTCCCACGGCGCCACCGGCAAAGGCAACGACCAAGTCCGTTTCGAACTCGGCGCCTACGCCCTCAAGCCGGGGGTAAAAGTCATTGCCCCGTGGCGCGAGTGGGACTTGCTGTCGCGCGAGAAGCTGATGGACTACGCCGAAAAGCACGCCATCCCAATCGAGCGTCACGGTAAGAAAAAGTCGCCGTACTCCATGGATGCCAACCTGCTGCACATCTCCTATGAAGGCGGCGTGCTGGAAGACACCTGGACCGAGCACGAAGAAGACATGTGGAAATGGACCGTCTCGCCAGAGAACGCTCCAGACAAACCGACCTACCTCGAACTGACCTACCGCAACGGCGACATCGTTGCCCTCGACGGCGTTGAGATGACCCCAGCCACCGTGCTGGCAACCCTGAACAAAATCGGCGGCGAAAACGGTATCGGTCGTCTCGATATCGTCGAAAACCGTTACGTCGGCATGAAATCCCGTGGCTGCTACGAGACCCCGGGCGGCACCATTATGCTGCGTGCCCACCGCGCCATTGAATCGATCACCCTGGACCGCGAAGTCGCTCACCTCAAAGACGAGTTGATGCCCAAGTACGCCAGCCTGATCTACACCGGCTACTGGTGGAGCCCTGAGCGTCTGATGCTGCAACAGATGATCGACGCCTCCCAAGCCCATGTGAACGGCGTCGTGCGCCTGAAACTGTACAAAGGCAACGTCATCGTCACCGGCCGCAAGTCCGATGAATCGCTGTTCGACGCCAACATCGCCACCTTTGAAGAAGACGGCGGTGCTTACAACCAGGCGGACGCCGCTGGCTTTATTAAGTTGAACGCCTTGCGCATGCGCATCGCCGCCAACAAGGGCCGCAAGTTGTTCTGATATTCTTGCCCAGCCTGACCAAACCCCGGCCACGCGCCGGGGTTTGCATTTCTAAGCCCGGGATCACGGGCAAAAAAGATGAGGAAACGACTGATGAGACTGCTGCACACCATGCTGCGCGTCGGCGATATGGATAAATCCATCGCGTTCTACACCGAAGTGCTGGGCATGACCCTGCTGCGCCGCAAGGACTACCCGGACGGTCAATTCACCCTGGCGTTTGTGGGTTACGGCAATGAAGCGGACAACAGCGTGATCGAGCTGACGCAGAACTGGGGCGTCGAGAGCTATGAGCTAGGCACCGGCTATGGGCATATCGCCTTGGAAGTGGCCGATGTCTACAAAGCCTGTGAAGACATCCGCAGCCGCGGCGGCAAAATTACCCGCGAGCCAGGGCCGATGAAACACGGCACCAGCATTCTGGCGTTTGTTGAAGACCCGGATGGTTACAAGATTGAGCTGCTGTCGCCTTCGCGCGGGGATTGAAATTTCTGCGGCCGGCATGGGATCGCGCCGCCAGCCCTGGATCCCGAATCGTCGGACCGCCGCCTGCGCGGCGAGGACGGAAATGGGCTGGTAAACACCGTCATTCCCGCGTAGGCGGGAATCCAGGCGCGCAGGACTTGCTGTGTTCACGCCCAAACAAAAAGCCCCGCATCAGCGGGGCTTTTTCATTTCTGGCTACAGATCAAAATCGTATTCAGCCAGCTGTTTGTGCAACCGACGCTCTTCCAAGAGATTGTCGATGATACGGCGTTTGGTCAGGTTGGTTTTGGCCACCTCAACCGGGGCCTCCACTACCTCGTCGCCGTCTTCACTTACCACGTCTTCGTCGAGTTCCAGTTCTTCTTTGCTAGTGCTCATTGACGTCCACTCCGGCTACAGGGCCATTGGCGCACCTTATATCGGCAAATTCGGAACGGGTAAAAAAGATTTTTTCAATCGACTGTCAGGGAATTCTCAAATAACTCAATCGTCGGATGTTTTTGCTTTGTACTCGCACAGGTCTTCAATGCGGCAACTGCCACAGCGCGGCTTGCGTGCGATGCACACGTAACGGCCATGCAGGATCAGCCAGTGGTGCGCATCCAAGAGAAATTCCTTGGGCACAAACTTGATTAACTTGTTCTCCACCTCGACCACATTCTTGCCGGGCGCGATGTTGGTGCGGTTGCTGACGCGGAAAATATGCGTGTCCACTGCCATGGCCAACTGCCGAAAGGCGGTGTTGAGCACCACGTTGGCAGTCTTGCGCCCCACGCCGGGCAAGGCTTCCAGCGCTTCGCGGTTGTCCGGCACCTGGCTGCCATGCAGCTCAATCAGGCGCCGGCAGGTTTCGATCACGTTCTTGGCCTTGCTGTTGTACAGGCCAATGGTCTTGATGTACTCGCTCAAGCCCTCGACGCCCAGGGCATAAATCGCCTCGGGGGTATTGGCCACCGGGTACAGCTTGGCGGTGGCTTTGTTCACGCTGACGTCGGTGGCCTGGGCCGAAAGAATCACGGCAATCAGCAATTCAAACGGCGTGGTGTAGGCCAGCTCGGTCTTTGGCTCGGGATTGTCTTCGTGCAGACGGCGGAAGATTTCGTAACGTTTGGCTGCGTTCATCAGGCGTCAGAATCAATAGAGGAAGGGGAGAGCACCCGCCGAGCGATTGCCCATAACAGGCCCAACAGAATAAAGGCGCCGGGCACCAAGGCGAATAGATGCAGGCCGCTAAAGCCGGATACGTGCAGCGTCCAACTGCCCGCTGCGGGGCCGAATAGCCATTCGGCATGCTTGAGCAAGGTGCCGCTACCCAGGCCTTCACGCAGCGCGCCAAGTAGCAAGGCGGCGCCACTGAACAGCAAGCCTTGGCGCAGCCCTTGAGATAAATCGGCAGGCGCTACGGCCACGGTCACCAGCAATAGCGGTAGAAAAATCCCCAAGGCGTTACGCAATTCCAATGCCCAGGCTTGCAGCAATAGGTCTGCCAGGGTCAGCAGCGCACAGGTCGCTACTAGCAGAACTAGGCCGCGCGCCTTGGCCTCAAGGCGGTTAAGCAGCATGCCAAGCGCGCCCAGCAAGGCCAGCAATGGCAGCGCCACCACACTCAGCCCCAACGCCTTGATCAGCAGATCCGAAGCGCCCAACAGCGGCGCCAGACCAACCAGCATAAGCGGCCTCATGGCGCCTCCTGCTTTAGCAAGAGCGGCTTATGCGCATCGAAATAGCTCAAGCCCTGTTGTACCGCTTGGCTGACCGCGCGGGAGGTTACGGTGGCGCCGGCCATTTGGTCGAACTGACCGCCGTCGGCTTTCATGCGCCAATCGGTGTCGCTGACGCTATGGCCAAAAAAGCCGCGTAGCCACGGGCTTTTCGCCGCGCTGCTGATATCGCCCAAGCCCGGCGTTTCGTGTTCGCTAAGCACTTTGACCGACAGCAATTGCCCAGCAGGAGAGATGGCCAGCAGCAAGTCGATACTGCCTTCATAACCCGTGCCGCGCACTGGCAGCAGCACCGCACTTGGGCTGTTACTGCGGGTGGCGAGATAGGCAAAGGCAGGCGCGGGCAGGCCTAGTTTTTCGCTATCGGGCAGAGCAATCGGCGCGGTTAGCGGATGGTTGTCGTAACTGCCCGGTGCGAGCAAATCCAACAACGCGCGCTCAGCGGCCGCCTGCCGCTCGTTGGCGATCTGCGGCTTAAGCCAGCGCTCGACGCCGATTACCACGGCAATCAGCGTGATCAACAGCAAAGCCAGCACGGCTAGGTGACGTTTATTCATGGGCCACTTTCCCCGCAAGCTTTGCGGCGTGACGCTCGATCAATGGCACCAGCAGATTCATGCCCAGCACCGCAAAGGCAAGCCCATCGGCATAGGCGCCCCAGGTGCGGACCACATACAGCCACACGCCAACGCCTAGCCCAAACAGCAAACGCGCACGGTCGCTACTGGGGCCGGACACCGGCTCGGTGGCGATAAAAAACGCACCAAGCATGGTCGCCCCGGAAAACAGATGGAAAAACGGCGAACCGTTGGAGTCCGAGCCTGAGCCGTTCCAGCACAGCAAGCTGGCGACAAACAACGCCCCCAGCACGCCCACCGGCGTATGCCAGCGAATAACCTGCTGCTTTAACAGCAGCACGCCGCCGAGCAGAAACGCCAGATTGACCCAGCCCGCGCTCCACTGGCTAAACGCCGGGTTGCGCTGGAAGAGTTCGTCCACGGTCAGGCGGTCGTTGTGTTTCAGGCTATCGAGCACCGTTGCCTGACTCCAACCGTCGACCGGCACCTGGCCGATAAACACCTGCTGCAACGCCGCGGATAAACCCTGACCACTACCAGGGGCGGGCCAGTGATTGATCTGCGCCGGAAACGCCAGCAGGGCAAAGGCATAACCGAGCATGGCCGGGTTAAACGGGTTTTTGCCAAAGCCGCCAAACAGCGTTTTACCGAACAGATGAGCAAATACGCCGGCACTGACGCCCAGCCACCACGGCGCATAAGGCGGTAGCGCCAAGGCCAGCAGGGTGGCGCTGACCAGTGCGCTGCCATCGCCTAACGCCGGCATATCCAGCAGGGCTGGCGCCGCGTGCTGGCGCCGCCGCACCAGCGCTTCGCACGCTATTGCCGTCGTCAGGCCCACCAGCAGTTGCAGCAGCGTGCCCCAGCCATAAAACCAGCTCAGGGTCAGCGCCCCCGGCACGCAGGCGAGCAGCACCCATTGCATGCTGGGGCGCGGGTCGAAGGCCAGGCTAGGGGGCGTGGTAGGCATTCAGGCGTGCCTCGGCGTCTTGCAGCCGTTGTTGGGCGGCTGCCAGGGCGGCATCGTCCGCGGGTTGCTGGCGCTGCAGTTTGCTGACCTCGGCGCGGGCATAGGCCAACTCGGTTTTCAGGGCGCGGGCCTGGGTGTCGATCGGGCGTTTGTCGATACGTTGCAAATTCGGCGCGGGCTTGTTGCAGGCGTCTTCAGCGCGGTGCAACGCCTGCTCGGCTGCGCTCAAGGCCGCTTGCAGTGGCGCTAATTCGGCACCGTCGCGCTCTGCGGTTTTTAACGCGGCGCGGGCAACAGCCAGGTCGATCTTGGCTTTTTTCAGCGCCACTTGGCTCGGGTCGGTAGGCGCGGCTGCTGTAGCGGCTTGCAGCGCAGCCTGAGCGGCCTCGGCGACCTGACGCAATTGTTCTACCTGCTGTTCCAGCTCTGGCGTGCCATAGGTCGCCAGTTGTTTTTGCGCTTTGCTGTAGGCGACCTGCGCCATCGCCGCTTCAATTTTCAGGCGTTTGTGCTGGTCGCTGGGGGCGGCGGCTTTCTGCGCTTTTATCCGTTCGATCGCCGCTTGCACAGGGTCGAGCGTGGCCGCCGCTTGCGGTTGCGCCAACCGTTCGGCCCGTGCGGTACGCTCCGCCTGGCGCCGTGCTTCGTCGCGCTGCAGGCGCGCCAGGTGGGCTTCATGGCGCACACGGAAATGATCGGCACGTAGGCGCTGTTCCTGCGCCGGGGCCTCGGCCAGTGGCACCAGGTCAATGCAGTCGACCGGGCAGGGCGCCACGCACAATTCACAGCCGGTGCATTCGTCGGCAATCACCGTATGCATCAGTTTGGCCGCGCCGAGGATGGCATCCACCGGGCACGCCTGAATGCACTTGGTGCAGCCGATACATTCCGCTTCCCGAATAAACGCCACCTGCGGTGGAATCGGCGGCAGTTCGGGTGGCAGTACCGGCACGTTCAATAGCTGCGCCAACGCTTTGATCGTCGCTTCGCCACCGGGCGGGCATTTGTTGATCGCCTCGCCCTGGGCAATGCCCTCGGCGTAGGGCTTGCAGCCGGGGTGCCCGCATTTGCCGCATTGGGTTTGCGGCAGCAGCGCGTCGATAGCGATAACGGCAATCAGGCTGCTCATTGCGGCGCCAGCCCTTGCAGTCCGAGCAGGGCCAAGCCGACCAGACCGGCGCTGATCAGGGTGATTGGCATACCGCGCAGTGCAGCGGGTACAGCGGCTATATCAAGGCGATTAAGCAAATCGGCCATCACCCGCAAGGCCAGCCAAAAGCCCAACCCTCCGCCAATGCCCATGGCCAAGGCAATTACAACGCTGTGACTCTCGGCCAACAGCACGCTAGCCAATGCCGCGCCCCCGCCGCTCTGCAGGAGCGAGGCACTTTCGCGAGAGCGTTCGCTGCTACAAAAACGCAGGACAGCCCAGGTTAGGCCGACTAGCAGGGGTACGTAGATAAACAGGCGTAGGTAGTCGAGCTCCAGCGGCGCCAGCACGCCGTGAAACAGCAACCAACCCATGGGCGTCGCCACGCCGATCAGCACTGCACTTGCCGGCCCCAGCAGCGCCAGTTGCGCCGGGTGCTGGCGCAGGCCGTCAGCACCGGCGGGCAATAGCACCAACAGGTTGTTGACCAGCGCGGCGCCGATCAGGGCGAGGAGAAAAGCTGTCATTGCGCGGGGTTGTCGCTGGGTCGCTAGTGAGGGGCGCCATTATCCGGGATGGCGCCGGCTCGGTACAGCAGAGCGCTCAATAGACCATGCAGGCGGCGTTGATCAGGCCCACGCAAAAGGCGCAGCCACCAAGAAACAGACCGTGGGCAGTCTGGTCTTCATGGATACCGTCACGCAGTTCCGGCAGCAGGCGCGATACCAGCAAATACACCAGCGCCTGCACCACCAACGCCACCAAGCCCCACACCAGCATGTCGAGCAGGCTGACGCTATGGGCAATGGCGCTCGCCAGCGGCAGGGCAAAACCGAGCATGCTGCCCAGCAGGGCAAAAGCCGCCGACAGGTTGCCCTGACGAATCAGCTTGAGCTCCGGGTACGGCGTCAGGTGCAGGTAGAGGAAAATAAACGCGCCAAACAGGGCGATGGCGACGGCGAAGTACAGCAAAAAGTTAGGCAGGTTATTCAGCAGGGCCATACAGCGTTGCTCCTTGAGGCGAAAGGGCGCGGGCGCCTCAGTCAATAAAGTAATGGGGAAGAAAACGGCTGCTATCGCGCGTGATCGCGCTGGCGTCTTCACGAATACCGAGCCCGGCCGCTTGCTCGCCCACCATCCAACTGCCCAGCACGGTGTAGCTGTCGGCGAACTTCGCCAGCGGGGCAAAGGCTTGGTAGATAAAGCGGCCATCGGCGTGCGGGCCGTCGCTTTCCTGCGAGTGCTCGCCGGCGACAATGCGAATGTTCTGCCCTTCACGGGAATACAGCGGTTTGCGTACATAACGCCCGGGCAGGTCTTCCTCGAAACTGGCCGCCAGCAGGTTGGGATGGTCCGGGTTGAGCTGCCAGAGGATCGGTAACATGGCTTTGCTCGACATCAGCATCTTCCACGCCGGCTCCTGAAAGCGCAGGCCGCTCTGACCCAGGTGGGCGCTGAACTCATCCTCCAGCAGCCATTCCCAGGGGTAGAGCTTGAAGCAGCGCGCAATCGGCTGGTCGTCCAGATCGACAAAGCGCTGACCATCAAAACCAATGGCTTCCACCGGCAGATAGCAGGTGTCCACGCCGGCTTGCTGCGCGACGTCCTGCATATAGCGGGCGTTGCCAGTGTCCTCTTCGTGGCCGTCGATGGCGGCGAAATGCACCCGTTGGCCCTCGGCAATTTCCTTCCAGCGCGCGATCAGTTTTTCATGGATGGAATTGAACTGGTCGGCCTCCGGCAGCACATCTTGCAGCCAATACCACTGCACCACGCTGGCCTCCAGCAGACTGGTCGGGGTGTCGGCGTTGTACTCCAGTAACTTCGGCTGGCCTTGGCCATTCCAGGAAAAATCGAAGCGGCCATACAGCGCCGGCTCTTGTCGCTGCCAGGACTCCTTGATCAGGGCGATGGCATGGGCGGGCAGGTCGAAGTGGGCAAAGTGCTCGCCCTCGATCACCCACGCCACGGCGGCCAGGTAGCGCTGGTGCAGGTCTTCGCTGGCGGCCTCAAGGGTTTCCACTTGCGCCAGGGTCAGCTGATAGGCCGCCGACTCATCCCAATACACGCCGTCGATGCTGTGAAAGGTAAAGCCCAGCGCTTCGCACTGCTCACGCCAATGGGGGCGCGGGGTAAAGGCGATACGTTGCACTAGCCACCCCCGGAAAAGCGCGCGCCGGAGTGACCGAAGCCGCTGCGTTTCACCGCCTCAGTGCCGGCTATCAGCTGACGCTGACCTGTGTTCGGCCGCGAGCCGCTTTCGTAGCTGGGGCCGTAATAGTCAGTGCGGTTGCGGCTGCCCCAACCGCCTGAACCGCCGCCCCCTGAACCGCTGCTGGAAACCGGCTCGCAGTAGCTGGAGTTTGGCCAGTCGCGCTCGCAATCGGCGCGCGTGGCATAGCGGTCGCGGTAGACCGTGTTGTGGTGAAAGAGGCTAAACAGCATGCCGCCCGTCATCAGCGTGAGAATCACGGCTTCAGATTTTTTCATAACGTGCTTCCGTGCGAGCCCGGCGTGGGGCTCCTTTGCAGTGTGAGATGTAGCGGGGCTTAGCCCTTAAGCTGCCCGCGCCGCGTGGTCCGGCGCCACAACCAGCGCACCAGCAAGGCCAGCGGGAACAGCACAATCAGGAACGGAATGCCGTAGCCGATTACTTGCAGCGCTTGGGTGCTGCCGTCGGTGGCGTTGTCCAGCAGGTTGCCGAAGGCATCGCCAATGCGGCTAAAGCGGCTGGGGCGTTGTTCTTCAGTGCTGAAGTTGAGGGTCAGCAGGTTGGTGTTGATGCGCCGTTGTTGCTGGGCGGCTTCCTGGGACGTGGCGTCAAGTTGTACCTGCACCTCGGCCATCTCGCGGGCCAGCGCAAGCATGTCGCTGACGCTCAGGTCTTTGCGGTCCTGGAATTGTTCGAGGGTTTTGTATTGGCGTAACAGGCGTTCGCGCACTTGGCTGTTGTCGGCGACGGCTTGGGCCAGGTCTTCGGCGTGGGTTTGGCGATTGAGTAAGGTGCCGCCATTGCCGGCCAACGCTACAAGATTTTCTACGCCTTCGGGCACGATGCGAACCCGCACACTACCGGCGCGGTAGCTGCTGTCGCCTTGTTCGATGCCGAGCAGATCACACGCGCCAAAACGCCCGCTGGTGCAGGCTTCGCGGGTGTCGGCGAGGCGTTGGGTGATTAGCGCTTTGTCGAGTTGAATGCCAACGGTGTGTTCGTAGGCGAGAAAAGCGCCAGCCTTGGCTTTCTCACCGCTGAAGCCCGCATTGGCGTCGAGGGCACCTTCGGCACCATCACCACCTTTTGAACAGCCCGCCAACGCCAACAAGAGAATCGGGAACATCCATTTCAATTTCATCACTGCTTCCTTGCTACTGGCTCTAAAGCAAACGCGTAGGGTGTGCTGTGCGCACCGAGGGGGCGACTTAGAAATCGCTTGGTGCGCACGGCGCACCCTACGAAGGGCGCCTCTTACTTAACCCGTTGGCCAGGCTTGGCGCCGCTGTCGGGGCTGAGCAGGTAAATCTCTTCACCGCCAGGCCCAGCCGCCAACACCATGCCCTCAGACACGCCAAACTTCATCTTGCGTGCCGCCAGGTTGGCCACGTACAGGGTCAGGCGGCCTTCCAGTTTGCTCGGGTCTGGGTAGGCGCTTTTGATTCCGGAGAACACGTTGCGCTTGGCATCGCCGATATCCAGGGTCAGGCGCAGCAGCTTGTCGGCGCCTTCAACGAATTCGCATTTTTCGATCAGCGCAATACGCAGGTCGACGGCCGCAAAGGCGTCAAAGCCGATTTCGGCGGCCAGTGGGTCTTTAGTCAGTTCGCCGTTACCGGCAGGGGCGGCAGCTGCTTCGCTGCTGGCCAGGTCTTCTTTCGAGGCGTCGGTCATGGCTTGTACGGCTTTGGGGTCGATGCGGGTCATCAACGGGTTAAAGGCGTTCAGCTGGTGGTTGGCCAGCAGGGTTTTGTGGTCGTCCCAGGTCAGCGGCGCGACGTTAAGGAACGCCTCGGCATCGGCAGCGAGCAACGGCAACACCGGCTTGAGCAGAATGATCAACTGACGGAACAGGTTGATGCCCAGGGCGCACACGGCCTGCACTTCGTCCTGCTTACCTTCTTGTTTGGCCAAGGCCCACGGCGCTTTGTCGGCGATATAGGCGTTGGCGCGGTCGGCCAGGGCCATGGTTTCGCGCATAGCACGGGCAAAGTCGCGGGCCTCGTAGGCCTCGGCAATGCTCGGGGTGGCAGCCAGGAAGGCCTCGGTCAGCTCCGGCGCGGCATTGCTGTCGACCAGCACGCCGCCATTGCCTTTGTGAATAAAACCGGCGCACCGGCTGGCAATGTTCACCACTTTGCCAACCAGGTCGGAATTGACCTTCTGCACAAAGTCTTCGAGGTTCAGGTCCAGGTCGTCCACGCCACGGCTGAGCTTGGCCGCGTAGTAGTAACGCAGGTATTCCGGCGACAGGTGATCGAGGTAAGTACGGGCCTTGATAAAGGTGCCGCGCGACTTCGACATTTTCTGCCCGTTAACGGTCAGGTAGCCGTGCACGTTGATGCCGGTGGGCTTGCGGTAGCCCGCGCCTTCGAGCATGGCTGGCCAGAACAGCGCGTGGAAGTTAACGATGTCCTTGCCGATGAAGTGGTACAGCTCGGCGGTGGAGTCCTTGCCCCAGAACGCGTCGAAATCCAACTCTGGCGTGCGGTCGCAGAGGTTCTTGAAGCTGGCCATGTAGCCGATCGGCGCGTCCAGCCACACATAGAAGTACTTGCCCGGCTCATCGGGGATCTCGAAGCCGAAATACGGCGCATCGCGGGAGATGTCCCACTGTTGCAGGCCAGCATCCAGCCATTCGGCGATCTTGTTGGCTACGGCGTCCTGCAGGGTGCCGCTGCGGGTCCAGGCTTGCAGCATTTCCTGGAAATCCGGGAGCTTGAAGAAAAAGTGCTGGGAATCCTTGAGCACCGGGGTGGCGCCCGAAATCGCCGACTTCGGATCCTTAAGGTCGGTTGGCGCGTAGGTGGCGCCGCATTTTTCGCAGTTGTCGCCGTACTGGTCTTCGGTGCCGCATTTCGGGCAGGTGCCCTTAATGAAACGGTCGGCCAGGAACATGCCTTTTTCCGGGTCGAAATACTGCGTCACTGAGCGCGTGGCGATATGGCCTTTGTCGCGCAGGGCCAAGTAAATGGCCGTAGACAGCTCGCGGTTTTCTTCGGAATGGGTGGAGTGGAAGTTATCGAAGTTCACCAAAAAGCTGGCGAAGTCGGCGCTGTGCTCGGCTTTAACGTTGTCGATCAACTGCTGCGCGGTGATGCCTTCTTTCTCGGCGCGCAACATGATGGCCGAGCCGTGGGCGTCGTCTGCGCAGACATAAATGCATTGATTGCCGCGGTGCTTCTGGAAGCGCACCCAGATATCGGTCTGGATGTACTCGAGCATATGGCCAAGGTGAATGGAACCGTTGGCATAGGGCAGGGCGCTGGTGACGAGGATTTTGCGGGGCTCGGACATGGTAATCGGCTGCACTGGCATTACGAGGGAAGTCGGCAACTATAAAGGCCCGGGCGATTTTTTTCATCCGCTGTGGCGTTCTGGGCCTGCGCGTTCGGTGAGCCAAAGGCGAAGCGCAACGGCACAAATCGATTGGCGGTGGAGTAAGATGCCCGCCTGTTTTGCTCAGCCTTTCGGAGTTGCCCCATGAGCGCCATTACTTGCCAGGTGGTTGAAGCCACGCTGCGTCAGTTCACCGACCCCAACCTCAATCAAGACCCGGTAACGGCCGGTTGCCTGCGCGATGTGAGCATCGATGGCAGCACGGTGCGGGTGCGTCTGGAGCTGGGTTACGCCGCCGACCTATTTAAAAACGGTTGGGCGCAAATGCTGCAAATGGCCTTGGAAAATGTTGAGGGCATCAGCCGCGCCAGCGTGCAAATCGACACCAATATTGCTGCGCACAAAGCTCAGGCTCAGGTGCCAGGCTTGGCCAATGTGAAAAACGTCATCGCCGTGGCCTCGGGCAAAGGCGGCGTGGGCAAGTCCACCACCGCCGCCAACCTGGCCCTGGCGCTGGCCCGCGAAGGGGCCAAGGTCGGCATTCTTGATGCCGATATCTACGGCCCCAGCCAAGGCATTATGTTTGGCATTGCCGAGGGCACGCGCCCGCAGGTGAAAGAGCAGAAGTGGTTTGTGCCGATCAAGGCCCATGGCGTTGAAGTGATGTCCATGGCCTTCCTCACCGACGACAACACGCCCATGGTGTGGCGCGGCCCGATGGTTTCCGGCGCCTTGCTGCAACTGGTGACGCAAACCGCCTGGGGCGACCTGGATTACTTGGTGGTCGATATGCCGCCAGGCACGGGTGATATTCAACTGACCCTGGCGCAAAAAGTACCGGTCGCCGGCGCTGTGATTGTCACCACCCCGCAAGACTTAGCCCTGCTGGACGCCCGTAAAGGCGTGGAAATGTTCCGCAAGGTCAACATTCCAGTACTGGGCGTGGTGGAAAACATGGCCGTGCATATTTGCTCCAACTGCGGCCACGCCGAGCACCTGTTTGGCGAAGGCGGCGGCGAGAAATTGGCTGCGCAATATGACGTCGACCTGCTGGCCTCTATGCCACTGTCGATGGCCATTCGCATGCAATCGGACGGCGGCAAACCCACCGCGATTGCCGACCCGGAAAGCCAGATCGCCATGCTCTACCAGGAAGTCGCCCGTGCCGTTGGCGCGCGCATTGCGCAAAGCGGGCAGGCCAATCCGGGTATGCCCAATATCGTGATTTCCGACGACTAAGAACCGCGCAGCGCTTGCAGGCCTGGCGCTGCGTGTTCTTTGAGTGTGCTAACCGTAGGGTGTGCTGCGCGCACCAAGCGTTACGGGTGTGTACGCCATGTTCGCTCACCCTACGGTGAGCTATTTTTCCGCTTAAGCCGCTAGCGTTTTCTCATACGCACACAGCCCATCAAAGCTGGAACTTACCAGCGCGCGGGTGATGTCGTTGAGGTATTGCAGCGCTGCGGTTTGCACCTCTTTGCCCCGGGGCTCGCGGCTCAAAATCAGCTGCTCCATACAGCCCAACAGCGTCGCGGCCTGCTCCAGCGCGAACTCCACAGGCACGCCAGCGCGCACACACAGCAGTGCATGGCCATCGGTTTTCAAACAGGTTTTGTTAACGGTAAGCACCGCATTGGTAGGGAGAGAAGCGGTTGAGTTTTCCATAACGTAGCTCCAGAAGTGATGGAGCTGCCAGGGGTGCCAATAGGCGAAAAAGGGTGGCAGCTGTACGCGGGTTGAACGACCGATCGTCACTACTTCGGCACGCCCGAGGGCGTCCCACGTACAGCCGCCATAACTGCAAACCTGAGCGTCGTATAACGCTCGGTTTTATGACGGGCTTTACAGCTTAGTAACGAAGCGGACGTTCAAATCCGGCCACTGGGTATCCAGCGGCGAGCCCATGGTAGGCCTGGCGCAAAGGCCAAATCTGGCAGCTCTGGCCGAGGAGGGCGTAGGTTCGGTAACCTCGAGCGCCGGGCAAATTCGGTGAAATCGATGGGTTTTCTGGTAAGTAAGCCAAGCGCTTCGCTTGCGCCATGCTCTGCCGGAGTCGCTGGCGATATTGGCAGTGAGCTGGTATTCAGTCCGCCTACCCGTTTCAATATGTTCAGAACGAACGAATACATCGCGCCAAGCGCACCCCAAACCCTAGTGCTCTGTACGGAAACAGCATGCAAAAGACCGAATACGGTGGCGGGATCTTTACCCTTAGCCCATTTTTGTCCGCAGACGAATGCGCGAGCTATATCCGCTCCAGCGAACAGTCGGGCTTTGAGGAAGCGGCTATCCAGACAGCCACTGGCCAGGAGCTTCGCAAAGCGGTGCGTAATAACGACCGTATTATTTTTGATGATCCGCAACTGGCGGCGTCTGTGTTTGCGCGGATCGAACCGTACTTGCCCGAGTTGTTTGGCGAGTGGCAGTTGGTCGGGCTCAACGAACGCTTCCGGTTCTATCGCTATACAGCCGGCCAGTACTTCAAATGGCATAAAGACGGGTTTTATGCGCGCAATGAACAAGAAGTCAGCCAGCTCTCGTTATTGCTCTATTTGAATGACGATTACCAAGGTGGCGAAACTCAGTTTCGCGAAGACGTAATTAAGCCCGAGGCCGGTATGGCGTTAGCGTTTCCGCACTTGATGATGCATCAAGGTGCGCCCATAGACGCCGGTGTGAAGTATGTTTTGCGCACTGACGTTATGTATCGACGGCTTTTTTAGCGAGGCCGACAAAGCGCGCCTGGCAATACTGAAAACCGGCTACTGCGCAGCCAAACCCTTAAACGCCGTGTACGGCAGCACCACGGTATCCGCCACCAGGCTTAACGGCAGGTCAATAATGACCGGCGCAATAAACCAAGCCAGCACGCCGGCTTTGCCATCGGTTAAGGCACCGAGGTATTTCACGTCCGTAGCGGTTCCTCAGCAGAGGAGCTGCAGTGTGGCCCACCGCACGCAGCCGGTCGCTGCAATGGAATTGTTCTCTGCGCGCCGCACTCCTCTATTACAGAACCACAACCCCAATGAGGTGATGTATGAGCGGCGACGACACAGGCATTGACGACGATATCAATGATCCCGGCAATGAAGACCCAGGCTCGGTAGAGCCAGTGGTGCAGGAGCCAGACACCGATTTGCCGCTCGAGGACATTGAGGAGGATGAGCAGCGGGATGCCGAGTAGGTTGGGTTGAGCCTTTGGCGAAGCCCAACACCCTAAGGCGCTGTGGGTACAGTCAGGCTAGTCTGGCGTTCACGTAAGAATGTGGCGCGGAAGCTGCAATATGCGGCCTATCCGCCGGTTTTCCGTCACCGGCATGCGGAGAATCTTTATGCGTAGCCTTTTTGTGCTGCTGACCGTGCTGGCCCTGAGCGGCTGTATGAAGGTCAGCGATTTGAGCGATGGCGCTCTCTATCACCTCAGCGATGCCGGTCTGTTGGACCACAGCGATATCCGCCGTTCCAGCCCGTGGCGACTGCAGCCGGACTCGTTCATTTTTATTGCCCAGGGCCATTTCGTGCCGCCGGGCGGCTATGCGCCGCGCCCTAACGTGGTGGCGGAACAGGCGTTCAATGGCTTTGTCGAATATTTTCCGATGGTGCGCCGGGCCAAAGCGCCGGCGGGTTTGGATGAATCGCTAAGCCAAGCACGTGCTGCCGGTGCCAATTACTTGCTGTATGCGCGCTTTGCCGGTGCTGATGACCGCATTGGTAACGAGGATGAGTGGAATGACCAGGAGGCGCTGGATCGGCTGGGCGTCGACCATAGCGCGATTCAGGTGATGTTGATCGAGACCAACACCCGCTACTTGGTCGATACTGTGCGCATTCGTAGCCGTGGCGGTTTTCTGACGTTGTACGACAATAAGCCCGACGACTTGCTCGGGCCGCCCATGCAGGAATACGCGCGACGGCTGCTGGGGTTGAATGAATAACTAAGAGGAGAGGGTATGAGTGACCCAGGCAAGGCCGGCGACCTGCTTGCGCAGATTCCTAAAGGCGAGGGCAAAGGGTTGCCGCCGGTGCATCTGTGGAACCCGGACTTTTGCGGCGACATCGACATGCGTATTGCCCGCGACGGTACTTGGTATTACCTGGGCACGCCGATTGGCCGCAAACCCATGGTGCGGCTGTTCTCCACCATCATTCGCCGCGACGGCGATGATTATTTTCTGATTACTCCGGTTGAAAAGGTCGGCATCAAGGTTGATGACGCACCTTTTGTTGCCGTAAGCGTTGAAGTGCACGGCGAGGGTGAGGCTCAGGTGCTGCGCTTTACCACTAACGTTGAGGATGTAGCTGAGGCCGGGGCAGAGCATCCGCTGCGCTTTGTGATTGACCCGGTTACCCAGGAGCCGGCGCCTTATGTGCATATCCGCACCAATCTTGAGGCGCTGATTCATCGCAATGTGTTTTATCAGTTGGTTGAACTGGCGGTGCCCCGTGAGATTGACGGGCAGATGTGGCTTGGCCTGTTGAGCGGCGGCGAGTTTTTCCCGATTGCGCCACAGCCGGATTAATCCGGCGAATAGGTGACCATCGCGCCATCCGACGATCAATAAAAAAGGGCTTCCGAAGAAGCCCTTTTTTGCGCCCGCCAATTACATATTGGGGTAGTTCGGACCGCCAGCACCTTCTGGGGCGACCCAGTTGATGTTCTGGGAGGGGTCTTTGATGTCGCAGGTTTTGCAGTGCACGCAGTTCTGCGCGTTGATCTGGAACTTCTTCTCGCCGCTTTCCTGGGTAACGATCTCATACACGCCAGCTGGGCAGTAGCGCTGCGCAGGCTCGTCATAGAGCGGCAGGTTTTTCGCCAGCGGAATGCTTGGGTCGATCAGTTTCAGGTGGCAGGGTTGTTCCTCTTCATGGTTGGTGTTGGAGAGGAATACCGAGCTCAGTTTGTCGAAGCTGAGTTTGCCGTCGGGTTTCGGGTAAGCGATTTTTTTCGCGTCTGCGGCGGGCTTCAAGCAGGCGTAGTCCGGCTTGGTGTCGTGCAGGGTGAACGGAATCTTGCCGCCGAAAATGTTCTGGTCGACGTAGTTGAACGCGCCGCCGAGCAGCGGGCCGAACTTGTGCAGCGCCGGGCCGAAGTTACGGCTGCGGAACAATTCGTCGTAGAGCCAGCTGGCTTTGAACGAGTCGACATAGCCATTGAGCAGGTCGCCACCTTCGCTACCGGCGAACAGCGCATCAGCCACGGCGTCAGCGGCGAGCATGCCGGACTTCATGGCGGTGTGGCTGCCTTTGATCTTGGCGAAGTTCAGGGTGCCGAGGTCGCAACCGATCAGTGCGCCGCCGTTGAAGACCATCTTCGGCAGCGAGTTCAGGCCGCCTTTGCAGATGGCGCGGGCGCCGTAGGAAACGCGTTTGCCGCCTTCCAGGTACTGCTTGATCACCGGGTGATGCTTGTAGCGCTGGAACTCATCGAACGGCGACAAGTGCGGGTTGGCGTAGGAAAGGTCAACGATCAGACCAACTACTACTTGGTTGTTTTCCAGGTGGTAGAGAAACGAGCCCCCGGTGTTTTCGGTGCCAACGATATCCAGCGGCCAGCCGGCGGTGTGCACCACCAGGCCTTGCTCGTGCTTGGAGGGGTCGATGTCCCAGATTTCTTTGATGCCGATGCCGTAGTGCTGGGCGTCGGCGTCGCTGTCGAGGTTGTATTTCTTGATCAGTTGTTTGCCGATGTGGCCACGGCAGCCTTCGGCGAACAGGGTGTATTTACCGCGCAGTTCCATGCCTGGGGTGTACACGCCTTCTTTCGGGTGGCCTTCGCGGTCTACGCCGAGGTCGCCGGTGAGAATGCCGCGTACCACGCCGTTTTCGTCGATCAGCGCTTCTTGCGCAGCGAAGCCTGGGTACACTTCTACGCCCAGGTTTTCAGCCTGCTGGGCCAACCAGCGGCACAGGTTGCCGAGGGAGATAATGTAGTTGCCTTCGTTGTGCATGGTTTTCGGCACAAACAGGTCAGGCACTTTGGACGCGGTGCTTTCGCTCTTTAATACATAGATATCGTCGCGCTTGACCGGGGTGTTCAGCGGGGCGCCGAGTTCTTTCCAGTCAGGGAACAGTTCGTTCAGGGCACGTGGCTCGAACACAGCACCGGAGAGAATATGGGCGCCAACTTCGGAGCCTTTCTCGACCACGCAGACGCTGATCTCTTTGCCCGCTTCGGCGGCTTTCTGTTTTAGTCGGCAGGCCGCGGACAGGCCAGCAGGGCCGGCGCCAACGATGACGACGTCGAACTCCATAAATTCGCGTTCCACAGGCTATCTCCTACTCAGGCTCTATCTATATTTTATTTGGAGGATCGGGCTCGTTCCGTGAGCGACGTGGGCGCATTATATCCACGGACCTCGAAGGGTCCAATACAAACGTTTGTTTGAATTTTCAAATAGCCTGCTAGAATCGGCTTTCCACGGCTTAAAAGTGGCCGTTTTGTCGTATTGACCCGTTTGGGTGATACGGTCAAGATACGGGCGGTTTTGCCCTAGCCGTGCTGTAGGCTGACCGTCGGTTCCGGCCGACGCGCATCACCCGCCATTGTCTATTGGCGACTTCTTATTCACCGGAGAGTAACGAGGAATCCATGAAGGTTCTTGTAGCTGTCAAA
>CAZIWV010000033.1:0-50142 GCA_964543145.1 uncultured Pseudomonas sp. | reverse complement strand
TGACGTGGCATTATCCCGAGCCTGACATTCTGCAACTGGAATTCGTCCTCCCGGCTGGATGCTTCGCCACCGTAGTGGTGCGTGAAATCGTCGAGCTGTTGCCGGTAGGGCAGACGGACAACTCATGCGCATTCTGATTTCAAACGACGATGGGGTGACTGCACCCGGCCTCGCCGCGCTGCATGGCGCGTTGGCGGATTACGCCGAGTGCGTGGTGATTGCCCCCGACCAGGACAAGAGCGGCGCGGGCAGCTCGCTGACCCTCGATCGTCCGCTGCACCCGACTACCCTCAGTAATGGTTTTATCAGCGTTAACGGCACCCCTACCGATTGCGTGCACCTGGGCCTCAATGGCCTGCTGCCCGAGCTGCCGGATATGGTGGTGTCGGGCATCAATCTGGGCGCCAACTTAGGTGACGACGTGCTGTATTCCGGCACCGTGGCCGCCGCCCTTGAAGGGCGGTTTATCGGCGCACCGGCATTTGCCTTCTCGCTGACCTCGCGCCAGGTGGACAACCTGCCGACCGCCGCGCATATCGCTCGCCGGCTGGTCGAGGCGCACGCTCGCCTGAATCTGCCGCCGCGCACCGTCCTCAATGTGAATATTCCCAACCTGCCACTCGAGCAGATTCGCGGCATTCAGCTGACCCGTCTGGGCCATCGCTCGCGAGCGGCGGCGCCGGTAAAAGTGGTCAACCCGCGCGGCAAGGAAGGCTACTGGATCTCGGTGGTGGGCGAAGCTGAAGACGGCGGCCCGGGTACCGACTTTCACGCAGTCATGCAGGGTTATGTGTCGATTACGCCGCTACAGCTGGACCGCACCTTCCATGCCGGCCTGCCGGATCTCGAGCCTTGGCTGGAGGGGCTGCTCTGATGTCGCGCGGGCAAGATGATCTGCAACACCGCGGCATAGGCATGACCTCGCAGCGCACCCGTGAACGGCTGATCCAACGTCTGTACGAAGAAGGGCTGTCCAACGCCCGCGTACTGGAAGTGATCCGCCGCACGCCCCGTCACCTGTTTGTCGATGAAGCCTTTGCGCACCGTGCCTATGAAGACACCGCGCTGCCTATTGGCCATAACCAGACCATTTCACAGCCTTATATGGTCGGGCGTATGACCGAGCTGCTGCTGGCAGCCGGCCCCGTAGACAAGGTGCTGGAAATCGGCACCGGCTCTGGTTACCAGACTGCCGTGTTGACGCAACTGGTTGAGCGCGTGTTCTCGGTGGAGCGCATCCAAGTCTTGCAAGAGCGTGCGAAAGAACGATTGCAGGCACTCAACCTGCGTAACGTGGTCTTTCGTTGGGGCGATGGCTGGGAAGGCTGGCCGGCATTGGCGCCTTACAACGGCATTATCGTTACCGCTGCTGCCGCCCAAGTGCCGCAGGCCTTGCTGGATCAACTGGCGCCTGGTGGGCGCTTGGTGATCCCGGTCGGTGCGGGCGATGTTCAACAGCTGATGTTGATCATCCGTGAAGAAAATGGCTTCTCCCGCCATGTACTTGATGCCGTGCGTTTTGTGCCGCTGCTTAATGGGCCAGTGGCCTGAGCCGCTCGAGTCGGGAGCAGCTAGCGAGTGCGGCCGCCCAACTAAAGGTTGGTTTTTGCGTTGCAAGATTTTTCAACAGTCACCGGATAGGGAGAGGCGGGTGAGTCTCACAGCCATTCAGCAGTGGATTTGCAGCGCAGGCGCCAAGCGTCTGGTGAGTGGCGCGGTGCTTGGGGTGTTACTGGCAGGCTGCAGCAGCACCCCGCCGGGCGGCGTCCGGGTAGTGGACCGTACCACCGGCGGCAATACCTCCAGCGTGGCGACCGCGCAACGACCGGCGACCACCACCGGTCAATACCGCGTACAGCGCAGCGACACCCTGTATTCCATCGCCTTTCGCTTTGGCTGGGACTGGCGTGCTCTGGCCGCCAGCAACAATATTCCCGCGCCTTACACCATCAAAGTTGGCCAGGTAATCCGCTTCGATGGCGGACGCCCAGCAACCTTGGTGAAGGCGCCGGGTTCTTCGCCAAACAGCGGCAATTCGGGCAACAAACCACCGCTTGTAGTCGTGCCTACCAACACCGTTCCGGTCATCGCCAGGCCCGCTCAGCCACCAGTGGTAACGACGCCAGCGACCACTCCGGTACAGTCAGTGAGTCGTTCCGCTACAGGTTGGGCATGGCCCACAGGCGGCGCTTTAATTGGTAAATTCTCCTCAAACGGTAGTTTGAATAAAGGAATTGATATAGCCGGGGAATTGGGCCAGCCTGTTCTCGCAGCGTCGGATGGTTCTGTTGTGTACGCCGGAAGTGGATTACGGGGCTACGGCGAATTAGTGATCATCAAACACAGCGACACTTACGTAAGTGCTTACGGTCACAACCGCAAGCTGTTGGTACGGGAGGGGCAGCAAGTCAAGGTTGGGCAAACGATTGCCGAAATGGGCTCCACCGGTACCGATCGGGTGAAACTCCACTTTGAGATTCGCCGACAGGGCAAACCTGTGGATCCGCTGCAATTTCTGCCTGCTCGCTGATACGTTGTCAGCCCGTTCCAGCCACGTAGGCCGGACGGGCTCAGGGGTTGCCAAGGAATAGGGTGATGCCGGAGCTTATGTCGAACTCAGCAAGGGATAAGAACAATGGCACTCAACAAAGAAGCGCCGGAGTTTGACTTGGATGATGACGTGCTTCTGATGGAGCCCGGCATTGTTCTGGAAGACGTGCTTGATGATGAGTCGGAAGTTCCGACCAAGCGCACGAAAGCCAAGCACTCCACTGCGGTCAAGCAACACAAGTACATCGACTACACCCGGGCGCTAGACGCCACTCAGCTTTACCTCAACGAAATCGGTTTCTCTCCTCTACTTACTCCTGAAGAAGAAGTTCATTTTGCGCGCCTGGCGCAAAAGGGCGACCCTGCGGGCCGTAAGCGCATGATCGAGAGCAACCTGCGCCTGGTGGTGAAGATCGCCCGACGCTACGTTAACCGAGGTTTATCGCTGCTGGACCTGATCGAAGAGGGCAATCTCGGCTTGATTCGGGCGGTGGAGAAATTCGACCCGGAACGCGGCTTCCGTTTTTCCACCTACGCCACGTGGTGGATTCGGCAGACCATCGAACGCGCGATCATGAACCAGACGCGCACCATTCGTTTACCTATTCATGTGGTCAAGGAGCTCAACGTCTATCTGCGCGCCGCGCGGGAGCTGACGCAGAAACTTGACCATGAACCCTCGGCTGAAGAAATCGCCAATTTGCTGGAAAAACCCGTCTGTGAAGTCAAGCGCATGCTCGGCCTTAACGAACGCGTGTCTTCGGTGGACGTTTCTCTCGGCCCGGACTCCGACAAAACCCTTCTCGACACCCTGACCGATGACCGCCCGACCGATCCCTGTGAATTGCTGCAGGATGACGATCTGTCGCAGAGTATTGATCAATGGTTGTCAGAGCTCACCGACAAACAACGCGAAGTGGTGGTCAGGCGTTTCGGTCTGCGCGGCCATGAGAGCTGTACGCTGGAAGAGGTGGGCCAGGAAATCGGTCTAACCCGTGAACGCGTGCGGCAGATTCAGGTGGAGGCGCTGAAACGTTTGCGCGAAATCCTGGAGAAAAATGGCCTGTCCAGTGACTCGCTTTTCCAATAACGGTTGTTTGCTTCGCGTGTAAAAAACCCGGCCTAGGCCGGGTTTTTTTGTAAGGCTGGTCTTACAAGTTTTGACCGTGTAAGACATTGCTTACAAAGCGTGTAAGCGATACGAGGAATGATTGGCCGGTGTAAGGCGCGTATTACACTTCTGATTTTCGTAACTGGTTGAATTTAAACAAATAAGTTGTTTTTTGTGTTGGCGGTTGATGGTTTCTTAGGCGATTTCGCGACTTGAACGGCCTCTGGATATCGCTAATATCACCCCTGTGCTTACGGACTAGCACGGGCTGAAAGGGAATTTGGCCAGGAACATCGAAGGACACGATTCATCAGGACGATGAGCAGGAAATAGAGGGAATAGGGACAAAAGAGTGGGCGGGTCATACCGCCCCTTTTTTTGCCTGCCGAAAGGCGGGCACAACAAAAGGCCCGCATTGCGGGCCTTTTGTCTTTACACGGTTTAGATTGACCTTTGTGGGTCAACCGCGTTGGGCTTCACTTCGTTCAACCCAACCTACGACGGCCTCTTTGGGCTTTTGTCGCGCTGGTGCTTAACGCTCCAGCAATTCCAGCTTGTTCTTTTTGCCATCCCACTCTTCAGCGTCTGGCAGAGCGTCTTTGCGCTCGGTGATATTCGGCCAGACTTCTGCAAGGTCAGTGTTCAAGGCAATGAACTCGTGCATATCTTCTGGTACTTCATCTTCGGAGAAGATGGCTTGGGCCGGGCATTCTGGCTCGCACAGGGCGCAGTCAATGCACTCGTCCGGGTGGATCACCAAAAAGTTCGGGCCTTCGTAAAAGCAGTCCACCGGACACACTTCTACGCAGTCGGTGTACTTGCACTTGATGCAGTTGTCGGTGACGACGAAGGTCATTTCTAATTCTCTCCTCAGGCGGCTGGGGAGCCCTTGTCAGAAGTTGGGCTCCTCGGCTCGGGAAAACTGTAGCAGTGACACCAGGCTAATAGGCCACTGCTTTCCCAAAGCGCGCGGGATTCTAACAGCTTGCGCGGGCAAGGCGTTAGATGCGTGCTTTCAATGTATATAACAGTTCAAGCGCGCGGCGCGGGGTTAAATCATCGGGATTGATTCTGCCCAATTCCTCAATCACAGGGTGCGGTGCGCTGGCGAACATATCGCTTTGCATCGGCACCGACGGCTTGCCCGACTCGCTACGCGGCTGTTCGTGGGGCAGTGCGGTGGTTTCCAGGCGCGCCAAATGCTCTTTTGCGCGCACGATCACATCGCCCGGAACTCCCGCCAACTGCGCTACCGCCAAGCCGTAACTCTGACTTGCTGGCCCAGGTAGCACGTGGTGCAGAAACACGATGCGCTCATTGTGCTCGGTGGCATTGAGGTGCACGTTGGCAACGATTGGCTGGCTTTCCGGCAACACCGTCAGTTCGAAATAGTGGGTGGCGAACAGCGTATAGGCGCGCAAGTGCGCCAAATGTTCGGCTGCCGCCCAGGCCAGCGATAGGCCGTCAAAGGTGCTGGTGCCGCGACCTACTTCGTCCATCAGCACCAGGCTGCGCTCGGTGGCGTTGTGCAAGATATTCGCGGTTTCGCTCATCTCCACCATAAAGGTCGAGCGGCCACCGGCCAGGTCGTCGCTGGAACCGATACGGGTAAAGATGCGGTCCACCAGCGACAGCTCGCAACTGGCCGCTGGCACAAAGCTGCCAATATGGGCCAGCAGCACGATGAGCGCGGTCTGGCGCATATAAGTGGATTTACCGCCCATGTTCGGGCCGGTAATGACCAACATCCGCGTGTTGTCGTCCAGGCTCAGGTCGTTGGCCACAAACGGTGTGGTCAGCACTTGCTCGACCACTGGGTGACGGCCCTGGCTGATGCGCATGCACGGCTCGTCAACAAACCGCGGGCGGTTTAAGTCGAGCGTCAATGCGCGTTCGGCGAGGTTGCTCAGCACATCCAGTTCGGCCAGCGCGGCGGCGCAGTCTTGCAGTGGGCCGAGGTGGCCGATCAAGCGCTCAAGCAGTTCGTCATAGAGCATCTTTTCCCGCGCCAGGGCGCGGCTTTTCGCCGACAGTGCCTTGTCTTCAAACTCTTTTAGCTCGGGCGTGATAAAGCGTTCCGCGCCCTTGAGAGTTTGGCGGCGGATGTAATCCGCCGGCGCGCTTTCAGCCTGCTTGCTCGGCAATTCAATGAAGTAACCGTGGATACGGTTGTAGCCGACCTTCAGGTTGGCCAAGCCGGTGCGGGCTTTTTCCCGCGTTTCCAGATCCATCAGGTACTGGCCGGCGTTTTCGCTGAGCGACTGCAGTTCGTCCAACTCGGCGTCGTAGCCGGTTTTCAGCACGCCGCCATCGCGGATCACCGCCGGCGGATTATCAATAATCGCGCGGCCCAGCAGCTCGGCAAGTTCCGGGTAGGTGCTAACGGTGCCTGCCAATTCCTGAACGTGCGGGCTTTCCAATTGCGCCATGGCCAGTTGCAATTCGGGCAGCGCAGCGAGCGCATCGCGCAGTCGCGCCAAATCACGTGGCCGCGCATTGCGTAAGCCAATTCGGGCGAGGATACGCTCCAGGTCGCCAATTTCTTTCAGCTGCGGCTGCAAGCTCTCGAAGCGATAGCGTTCCAGCAGGCAGGCAATGGATTCCTGGCGCGCATCCAGCACGGCGCGCTGGCGCAGCGGACGATTCAGCCATCGCGTCAGCAGGCGGCTTCCCATCGCGGTTTGGCAACGGTCGACCACCGATTGCAGGGTGTTATCGCGGCCACCGGCTAGGTTGGTATCTAATTCAAGATTGCGCCGGCTGGCGCCATCTAGGATCACCGTGTCGTCAATACGCTCATGACGCAGGCTGCGTAGGTGGGGCAGGGCGGTGCGTTGGGTTTCTTTGGCATAAGCCAGCAGGCAACCAGCGGCGCCGATGGCCAGGGTCAGGTTCTCGCAGCCAAAACCTTTCAGGTCTTGGGTGGCGAACTGCTGGCAGAGACTTTTCAGTGCTGAATCACGCTCGAAATCCCACGGCGCTCGGCGACGCGAGCCACGGCGTTTTTCTGCCGGCAAGCCTTGCGGCCAGTCATCGGGGATCAGCAGCTCGACCGGGTTTAGGCGCTCCAGCTCAGCCAGCAGGTTCTCCCAGCCAGCGATTTCCAACACGCTAAAGCGGCCACTGGTGATATCCAGCACGGCCAGGCCAAACAGGCGTTCGTCGCCGAGCACGGCGGCCAGCAAGTTGTCGCGACGCTCATCAAGCAGCGCTTCATCGCTCACTGTACCCGGCGTGATGATGCGCACCACCTGGCGTTCCACCGGGCCTTTGCTGGTGGCCGGGTCGCCAATCTGTTCGCAAATCACCACCGACTCGCCAAGCTTTACCAGCTTGGCCAGGTAACCTTCAGCGGCGTGATAAGGAATGCCACACATCGGAATGGCCATGCCTGCGGACTGACCACGCGCGGTCAAGGTAATGTCCAGCAGCTTGGCGGCCTTCTTCGCGTCTTCGTAGAAAATCTCGTAGAAGTCGCCCATGCGGTAAAACATCAACTGGTCGGGGTGCTGATTTTTCAGCCGCCAGTACTGCTGCATCATCGGTGTGTGTGCGGTTAAATCCTGAATTGCTTTATTCATCAGATACTTAGCTGCATTCCGTAAATTTCGTGGGGCAAATTTGGGGCTTTTTACTTGAGCTTCTGCATGCCTTGCCAGATGTGATTCAGCTCGTCTGGAGACTCATCGTCCATCCACTTGGCATATACCTGGACGAGCATGGTGAAGTCCTTATGGCCCATCTGCTTAGAGATAAAAGCAAGGTTACCACGGGCTGTAAGACACCAGCAGGCGTAGGTGTGACGGGTTTGGTACGGCCGACGGGGGCGGATCTCAGAGCGGCGCTGAATGTTTGCCCACTTGGTATTCCACGCCGTTGGTGCAAACCATCGGTTCACTCTTTTCTTGCGGGCTTGGATGCTGGGTGAGAGCAACGGGGTAATCGTTTCCTGCTTGGTCTGATGTCTGTTAAGGAAGACTGTGACCGTCTCGCAAGGTATGTCAGCAGAAACTGCGAGCAGAGTTTTGCAGGCTTCAATCGCGGGAGGCAGCAGCATTATGTTGCGTGGCTTGCCCGTTTTAGGAAGCTTGAAAGTATTGCTGCCGGTGATCGCTCGGGTGACTTTGAGCAGCCCCACATCCAAGTCGATGTCTTCGCGGGCGAGGGCACACAATTCGCCAGGTCGCAGTCCCGTATAGACGGCTAGGCAAGCCCGAGGCCTCCAGAGAACTGGTGATCATGAATTGGACGCCATCTGATTTAGGCGGACTTTTTTAGGGTTGGGTCTCTACTGGGGAGAAGGTAAAGCGGCACTCAGCTCAGGTACCGCTAAGGTTCCTGAGCTGAGTGCTCACCCGAAAACTCTAAAGGGGGTAGGTTCTCAGAGTCGACGTCGAAGCAGCCCTAAGGAAAAATTTGACCCAAGCACTGCGTATGGCCCTGGTTTCGTTAGTCAAAAAAAGCAGACGGATTTGCTCAGCCCAGCAGGTATTTAGATTACTCGTATACGTCTACTTCAAAAGCGAACTAGGATAGTTTGGACCGGCAGATGACAGGAACGCGTGGGGGCTGCACATGCGCATTAAAGGGATTGAGGCCAGTTCAGTTATTTTGATCGTTGAAGATCAGACGACTGATAGCCTCGTTTTGAGCGAGGCGGTGAATGACCTGGGAGATTTGCACCTAGCCACGGATGGGCGATCTGCGTTGGCGATGGCAGCTCAATTCAAGCCAGATCTAGTTCTGCTGGATATCGAGCTGTCTGACATGAATGGCTTTGCCGTTTGTAAGGCTTTGAAGAATGATCCTAAGCTGTGCGACGTCGCCATTATCTTCGTGACATCACATGTTCAGATAGCTAACGAATTACTCGCACTGGAGTACGGCGGAATTGATTTCATACGCAAACCGCTTAATCCGACTGTAGCCAGAGCCCATGTCAAAGCTCATCTGGCGTTGCGCAAAGAGGCAAAGATACTCGCTAACTATGACTCGCTAACAGGGTTGCCGAACCGCACGTTGCTTCAGGACCGAACTGAGCAGGCTTTGCAGAATGCTCGTCGCAATCAGGCCTTCGTGGCCATGTTGTTACTTGACCTGGATAACTTCAAGGGTTTCAACGAGTCGCTCGGGCATTCAATTGGCGATGCGCTGCTAAAGGAGGTAGGAGTAAGGTTGTCGCGCTCGTCAAGGGCTGTTGATACGGTTAGTCGGCAAGGCGGCGATGAGTTTGTAATCCTTGTGCCAGACCTCGGCGGCTTCGATGCTGTCGGCGCATATGCCGAAAGGCTGCTTACCACCTTAAGTGCACCGTTCTTTCTTGCAGGAAAGCGCTACGACCTCAGTGCAAGTATCGGGATCAGTTTGTTTCCTACTGACAGCGAAGACGCGGAGGCGCTCTACCGCCACGCTGACTCGGCCATGTACCAAGCGAAGCTTGAAGGGCGCAACCGCTTTCGTTTTTTTTCGTTGGACATTGAGCAGAGTACCCGAGGCCGTCACTTGCTGGAGCAGCACATGCGCAGTGCTCTACAGATCGGTGTATTCCGAGTTTTCTATCAGGCCAAAATCGCGGTCGCCGATAATCGTATAGTGGGTATGGAGGCGCTTGTACGCTGGCCCGTTAAAGACGGTGGCCTTTTCTCGCCTGCCGAGTTCATTCCGCTGGCCGAAGAGACTGGATTGATCGTTCCAATCGGAAGACATGTATTACAACAGGCCTGTAGGGATGCTCAGACGCTTTTTGAGCAGGGCTTTCCTGTCGTGGTCAGTGTAAACATTTCTGCGGTCCAGTTTCGTGAAGATTCTTTTTTGGCGATGGTTCAAGACGCTCTGCTAGCGTCCGGGCTTGCCGCCGAGTTCCTTGAGTTGGAAATCACTGAGGGTGTGCTCGCCAAAAATATCAACACCACCCAACACGTGCTGTCCTCGCTACGCCGGATGGGCATACGTATTGCCCTGGATGATTTCGGCACGGGTTACTCGAGCCTGACCTACCTCAAGTGTTTTGCGATTGACGTGCTAAAGATCGATCAGAGTTTTGTACGCGACATGCTTATCGACAAGAGTGATGCAGCAATAGTTGAAGCGATTGTTAAGCTGGCTGAAGCGTTTGGGCTCGATTTAGTAGCTGAAGGTGTTGAAACCCAGGAGCAGGCTTCTGCTTTGGAAGCCCTCGGCTGCAAGATCATGCAAGGCTTTTTGTACTCCCAGCCAGTGCCTTTTGATCAGTTTAAAGCGCTGCTAAGTGGCATAAGGCCGAGGGTAGGGTGATGGGGTTTGCCTGGGGGCGCTTTACGTCGCGTTTCCAAGTTGGCTTTCCATTTTTCGTCGATGCACGAAACTTCTTCCTCAGGATTAGCGCACCTGTTTTCCTTTTGTATTTATTACGGGTTTTCGTCATTGATAAAAAATAAACTAGCGGTATTGGCCAGCAACCGGTGGACCATAATTAGCTTGGTCGTTGGCGTATTGGCTAGCCTGGGTCTTGCCAAATTGGTTGATCGCTTCAACTATTTACAGCTCAACGATGCCGTAACTTCGGCGGCTGAGCAAACCGCTGAGGCGTTGGTGAACCGCTTGAAGATTTACCAATATGGGCTGCGCGGGGCTCGTGGTTCGATTCAAACCATGGGTGAGAACGCGATTAACCGCAAAAGCTTTGATAGCTACAGCCGTACTCGCAATGTTGACGAAGAGTTTCCCGGTGCGCGGGGTTTTGGATTTATACGACGGGTTTCCCAGCAAGGCGAACGTGAGTTTTTGCTTCAAGCGCAGGCTGATGGCTGGCCGGAATTCGCCCTCCGCCAGTTTGAACCGCATGACGGCGAACGGTTTATTATTCAGTACATTAGCCCTATTGAGCGCAATCGGGTCGCTATCGGTCTGGACATCGCCTCCGAGACGAATCGCCGAGCAGCTGCGCTGGCCTCCATGCGCAGCGGCGAAGCGCGGCTGACCGCCCCAATTACCTTGGTGCAGCTGACTGGTACTGGTAAACCGCTGCAGTCGTTTTTACTCCTGATGCCGATCTATCGGGGTGGCGTTACGCCCGATACGGTCGAGGCTCGTGAAGCACAAACGTTAGGTTGGAGTTACACACCACTAAGCATGGATGAGGTTCTTCAAGGGCTTCTACGTGATGATCAGGGCTCCAGTATTGAGTTGAGCGATGTTTCAGACCCTACACAACCAGTGGTGTTTTTTAAGTCCAAGGATGTGCTCAACCAAAACGTTACCTTCTCGAAGACCCTTGAGCGCGATATTTATGGGCGTCACTGGCGTATTGAGTTCGATGTTAATGAGCTCTTTATAAAAAAATTGCATCAATTGTCTCCGCATTTAGTGTTCATTGTCGGGTTGTTTCTTTCTGTATTAATAGCCTCATTGATCGGCGTATTGACGCTTAGTCGGTTACGTCAACGGCAAATCATCGCTGAGCAGCAAAAATTGGCTGCTATTGTTGAAAGCTCTGCGGATGGAATTATTGGCAAAGATCTCGATGGTGTCGTGATAAGTTGGAATAAAGGCGCGGAGAAGCTTTTTGGTTTTTCATCGGATGAAGCAATAGGTTGTCGAATTTTTGATCTTGTAGTTCCGATCGAGCTGGAAGCTGAAGAGTCGAAGATTCTTCTCAGCATTAAACAGGGGGTGCCTATTCCCAGCTTCAATACTCAGCGCAAGCATAAGAACGGCAACTTAATACCTGTCTCAGTCACTGTTTCGCCCATTCGTAACTCGGCGGGAGTAGTCGTCGGAGCGTCAAAAACTGTTCGGGACAATTCGGCGCAGGTTGCGTCTGAAGCGAAAATTAATGAACTCAATACAAGCCTCGAAGCGCAAGTTGTGCAACGCACCTTCGAGCTTCGTCAGCTCAACCTATTGCTGGGTAATGTGCTTCACTCGGCCTCCGAGGTTGCAATTATTGCTACTGACATAGAGGGCACTATTCGAATATTCAACACCGGTGCAGAGCGAATGCTCGGCTATAACGCTGGAGAACTAGTCGATAAATCAACGCCTGCGAGCTTCCATCTCGATGAAGAAGTTGTTGGGCGCGCGCACGAATTAAGCGACGAATACGGCCTTCAAATTGAAGGCTTTCGAGCATTCGTGCACAAAGCCGAGTTGCTTGGCGCAGAAACGCGCGAGTGGACATATGTACGTAAAGACGGTTCACGTTTGCCGGTGTCGCTGGCAGTAACCGCGATACGTGATGAAAACAATGAGATCAACGGATACCTGGGTGTTGCGGTCGACCTAAGCATCCGCAAGGCGTCCGAGAATGCCCTGGCTTCGGCGCGCGATCAATTGCAAATGGCGGCAGAGGTGGCTGAATTGGGCATTTGGTCATGGACCGTGGCCGACAGCAGCTTGAGCTGGAATAACCGAATGTTCGAGCTCTACGGTCAGCCGCTAAGCCTTCGTGAGACGGGCTTGCGCTACGAGCACTGGCGAGAGCGGGTGCACCCCGGCGACGCCGCTATTGTTGAGAGCAAGCTGCGTCTGGCAGTGTCGGGAACAGGGATTTACGACCCGGTTTTCCGCGTCGTACGGCCGGACGGTCAGGTGCGTGTTGTTCAGGCCGGTGCACAGGTTGAGCGAGACGCCATGGGCGTCGCAATTCGTGTGACTGGCATTAATCGCGATATTACTGCGCAGCGTGAACTTGAATCACGCTTGCTATCAGCCAAAGAACAGGCAGATGCCGCTAGTGCCGCCAAATCATCGTTCGTTGCCAATATGAGCCACGAAATCCGCACGCCGATGAATGCAGTGCTCGGCATGCTGCATCTGGTGCAGAACACCCAGCTAAATACCCGGCAGTTGGACTACATCTCCAAGGCTGAGTCAGCGGCTAAGTCGCTGCTTGGCTTGCTCAATGATGTTCTCGACTACTCTAAAATTGATGCCGGCAAGTTCCAGTTGGACCTGCACGAGTTTGACCTAGAAATGCTAATACGGGACTTGGCCGTTGTGCTGTCTGGCAATCAAGGCCAGAAAGACGTGGAGGTTTTGTTCGACCTAAAACCAGACCTACCTCGCGCAGTAATCGGCGACAGCATGCGGCTGCAGCAAGTGTTGATCAACTTGGCCGGTAATGCCCTCAAGTTTACACAAAGGGGCAATGTAATTGTAAAAGTGCAAGAACTGCAAAGGCTGGGCGAGGTTGTGCAGGTTCTTTTCGAAGTCACGGATACAGGGATCGGTATCGATCGCGACCAACTAACGCGGATTTTTGATGGCTTCACACAGGCTGAAGCGTCGACCAACCGCCGTTTCGGCGGCACTGGCTTGGGGTTAGTGATTTCGAAGCGACTTATAAGCCTAATGGGGGGCGAGCTGCGGGTCAGCAGTGAAGTTGGGGTTGGCAGCCGGTTCTGGTTTGAGATCGAACTAGGAATTTCACCCACCAGTCCAGTGTTAGGCCTTCGGCCAAATGTCGATGGGCCGCTACGCTTGCTTGTGGCTGATGACAATGAAGTTGCAGGCCATCTGATGGCGCGCATGGCACAGGGGCTTGGGTGCCAGGCAGACATGGTTAAGGATGGTTTACAGGCGGTCGCTCGGGTTAAGCAGATGGGTGCTGAGAATAAGCCTTACGACCTAATTCTGATGGACTGGCGAATGCCTCATATGGACGGGTTGCGTGCCGCCCAACTCATTCGATCCCAGGCGCCTGGACAGCACGCGCCGGTGATCATTATGACCACTGCTTTTGGCCGAGAGGCATTGGCCGATGTTCAGCAGGAAGGTGACCCGCCCTTTGCCGACGTCCTCAGCAAACCAATAACGCCTCAGCAACTTGCCGACAGTATCCAGCTAGTAATGAATGGCGAAGGCGCTCTCCAATGCTCAATGCTCAAGCCAGAGCAACCGCGGCTGCCTCGTCTGAATGGAATGCGCTTGCTGGTAGTGGAAGACAATATGCTCAACCGCCAAGTCGCATTTGAGTTGTTGCAGGGCGAGGGGGCTCAGGTGACGCTTGCCGAAGGTGGCCTTGAGGGGGTGCGTCAGGCTACAGAGAATGCGCTAGCGTTTGATGCCGTGCTGATGGACGTTCAAATGCCGGACATTGACGGTATGGAGGCTACTCGACGAATTCGCGCGGACGCCCGAAGCCAGGCCATCACCATTATCGCTATGACAGCTAACGTGTCGAACACGGATGAGCAAGCCTGTAGAGCTGCTGGGATGAACGATCACCTTGGCAAGCCCATAGACCTTGAGAAAATGGTTGCCACTTTGCGGCGTCACGCCGGATATGAAAGCACCGAACCGCCAGAACAGGTACAAAGTCCTACCGAAGACGGATTGTTAGAGCCGCTCAGCGCGATCAGCCAGCGTTTTGGGGGGAATCACCAGTTAATTCAAACGTTGTTGGGCATTTTCTTAAAGGATCAAACGAAGCAGCTCCAACGCTTGCAGGAGCAGGTTCAAGAACTCGATAGTGTGGGGGCTACGGCGGTTTTACATGCTATTAAAGGCAGTAGCGCCACAATGGGAGCTAGGGCAATGTCGCAATTCGCAGGCGGGCTTGAGCAGCAGTTGCTGGAGGGCGATGAGGCCACAAAGCTACAACTGCTTGCCAACATCCCTGTTGTCGAAACCCTGCGACAATTGTGCAGCGCAAGCGAAGAAGCATTGAGGGCAATGTTCAACTTTGGTAACAGTGAGCCGATGACAATACATGCCGTGAATGATTGTCTGACCGTGGAGGACTGGTCCACAGAGCTGAAGCAAATCTTGCTATTACTAGAAGTCGGCAATATTCAGGCTTTAGCGCAAAGCAAGGCATTGCAACTGCAGACGCCACACCAACTTCGATCACAGTTCGACGTATTTTTTGACTTGGTACAGTCGTTGGATTTTCCGGCATCACTATTGACCGGACATGAACTGCTTAAGCGGTCTAAGGAGTTGTGATGCAAACAGTTAGCATCCTGTCGGCCCGACGACCTAAGTTGCTTTTGGTTGACGATCAGCGCGTCAACATCCTCGCATTGAATGAATTATTTGGGGATCAGTGCGAAGTTTTTATAGCCCAGAATGGTGAGCAGGCATTGCAGGTGTGCCGAATGAGCTTGCCGGATCTGGTACTGCTAGATGTGCAGATGGAGGGGATGGACGGTTATGAAGTCTGCCAGCGCCTTAAAGCCGACCCGATAACGCGGGATATTCCCATCATCTTCATAACCGCTCGCGGCGCCGAACAGGAGGAGGTCAAAGGCCTAGAACTCGGTGCGGTAGATTTCATTGCCAAGCCTATCAACCCAGTTATTGTCAAAGCGAGGGTAAATACGCATCTGCTACTGAAACAGCAGGCGGATACCTTGCGTTCCTCTGCCTTGCTTGATGGCCTTACGGGTATCGCCAATAGGCGTAAATTCGATGAAGAACTCGAGCGCGACTGGTTGCAATGTTTGCGCGAGCAAACGTCGCTGTGTGTGATCATGATGGATGTGGATCACTTCAAGCTGTTCAACGACCACTACGGCCACCTTTGCGGTGACTCCTGCTTGCAGGCTGTTGCGAAGGCCGTTAGCTCTGTTATCAAACGTCCTTACGATTTAGTCGCGCGTTACGGGGGAGAGGAATTCGCATGCCTCCTACCCAACACTATCCTAAGCGACGCGGTAAATATTGCGAACCGAATACAGACAACTGTGCAAGAGCTCAACATTAGGCACGAGTATTCTACTGCAACGAATACAGTTACCGTTTCAATTGGTGTTGCGTCTATTGTGCCTAACGGCAACGTAACCCCGAAGATCTTGGTCGCTGACGCTGACAATCATCTCTACCAGGCGAAACAGGCCGGCCGCGCCCGCGTCAGTTATGGTGCGTAGGTATAATATTGTGATTGCTCCTTTCAACAGGCAGCGCCTGAACTGCGATAATTATTGCTGTCCATTGTGAGTGCACAGGCGAGTCAGGCGCCAGTTGTGTCAAATGTGTTCAGGTTTACTTTCTTCAATGAATGCGCGCGTATTCGATCCTGAAATACGCCGATTTTATTAAGTCCCTTGTGTATCTTTCCTTCGAGCATTTTCTGCGTTGAGCTATGTCGCCGGACTAGGTGCGTGCTGCGTGAGGAAATCGGTAGATTTTTTCTGACTAGAACCTCCACCCCAGTAAAAATGTGAAGCGTCTTTTCCATTCGCTGGGGCAAAAATGGGGCAATCTCCGCGCCTATCTATGCCCATCGACGCCCGAGTGGGCGGCGCGATGATCATGAATTGCCAAGCAAGGCCTGCTCTGTCGGCGCTTTGGGGCATTGATCTTTGATACGCGTGCACAATCGGTGTGTGTGCGGAGAGATCGCTCATTCCCAGGCCTTGCGCGCAAAAGGCGCTAGTGTACGGTATCCCCCTCATCCTCTTTAACCCCGGAGTTTGCATTGGACGCGATTAGCCAACTGGCCGCCCAACTGGGCCAGGATTTACGTGCGTTGGGTGCGCAAGTGAGCACCGCCGAGTCTTGTACCGGTGGCGGTATTGCCGAAGCCATTACCCGAATCCCAGGAAGCTCGGCCTGGTTTGAGGCGGGCTATGTCACCTATTCCAATGCGCAGAAGACCCGTCAGTTGGATGTGCCTCCGGAGTTGTTTAGCTCGGTTGGGGCGGTTAGCCGTGAGGTGGTGGAGGCCATGGTCCGAGGTGCACAGCAGAAAAGTAGCGCGCGTTTTTCCGTAGCGGTCAGCGGCGTTGCTGGTCCCGACGGCGGTTCAGCCGAGAAGCCCGTGGGAACGGTCTGGCTTGCGTGGGCCAATGGCGCGCAGTTGATTACCCGCAAGCGCCTGTTTGCCGGGGATCGCGATGCGGTGCGACAGCAAACGGTGGAAGCCGCATTAGCCGGGCTGATCCGACTAGCTGCAGGAGAAAATCCAGATCAGGGGTAGGCGCTCGACTTGCGCTGTGGAATAATACTGGCTACTTATACAGTTGTTAGCGGCCGCTAGGCCCTCTTGATCACGTGAGGATTCAATGGACGAGAATAAGAAGCGCGCCTTGGCTGCAGCCCTGGGTCAAATCGAAAAACAATTCGGCAAAGGCGCAGTCATGCGCATGGGCGATCACGATCGCCAAGCCATCCCCGCTATTTCCACCGGCTCGCTGGGCCTCGACATTGCCCTTGGCATTGGCGGCTTGCCGAAAGGCCGTATCGTCGAAATCTACGGTCCTGAATCGTCCGGTAAAACCACCCTTACCCTGTCGGTAATCGCTGAAGCACAACGCATGGGCGCCACCTGCGCCTTCGTCGATGCGGAACACGCCCTCGACCCTGACTACGCTGGCAAACTCGGCGTTAACGTTGACGACCTGCTGGTTTCCCAGCCCGACACCGGCGAGCAAGCGCTGGAAATCACCGACATGCTGGTGCGCTCCAACGCTGTTGACGTCATCATCGTCGACTCCGTAGCCGCTCTGGTGCCTAAGGCAGAAATCGAAGGTGAAATGGGCGACATGCACGTCGGCCTGCAAGCCCGTCTGATGTCCCAAGCGCTGCGTAAAATCACCGGCAACATCAAAAACGCCAACTGCCTGGTGATCTTCATTAACCAGATCCGTATGAAAATCGGCGTGATGTTTGGTAGCCCGGAAACCACCACCGGTGGTAACGCCCTTAAGTTCTACGCCTCGGTCCGTCTGGACATCCGCCGTACCGGCGCGGTGAAAGAAGGCGACGAAGTAGTGGGCAGCGAAACCCGCGTGAAAGTGGTGAAAAACAAGGTGGCACCGCCGTTCCGTCAGGCTGAATTCCAGATTCTGTATGGCAAGGGCATCTACCGTAACGGCGAAATCATCGACCTGGGTGTGCAGCTTGGTCTGCTGGAAAAATCCGGCGCCTGGTACAGCTACCTGGGCAGCAAAATCGGCCAGGGTAAAGCCAACTCGGCCAAGTACCTGGAAGACAACCCAGAAATCGCCAAAACCATCGAGAAGCAGATTCGCGATCAGCTGCTAATGGCAGGTAAAGATGCAGCCGCTGCGGCCGCCGCCGCTGCTGTAAACAGCACCGAAGACGATCTGGCTGACGCGGACGCCTGATCTGCGCCATGGCCGTCGTACTCGACAACCCTGCCGCAGTACGACGTACAGCCATGGACCTGCTCGCACGCCGTGAACATGGGCGTGTCGAGCTAAGCCGCAAATTGCGCCAGCGCGGCGCAACTCCCGAGCTTATCGATGCAGCCCTCGACCGACTTACGGAAGAGGGTTTGTTGTCCGAAAGCCGTTACCTCGAAAGCTTTGTCTCCTACCGTGCCCGCTCCGGGTATGGGCCTGTGCGTATCCGCGAAGAACTCAGCCAGCGTGGCCTTGCGCGAGCCGATATTGAGCAGGCATTGCGCGAGTGCGGCATCGACTGGCGTGAGCAATTGGAAGAAGTCTGGCGGCGCAAGTTTGGCGAACAACCCAACGATGCGCGGGAGCGCGCCCAGCAGGGGCGTTTTCTCGCTTATCGCGGTTATTCGATGGACATGATTGGCAAGCTACTACGCGGCACGTTGTACGACTGAGCGCTCGGTGCCGGGGTCGGGTGTTCTGTGCGCACCACGGCGATATCTGCGATGGCGCTTCGGTGCGCACGCCGAGCGCGGACCAACACACCCTACGGTTAAGCCCAATTCTCAGCCGAGTTCAGGAAGTCGTAGAGCTCCCTCAAGCGCCCATACTCCCGACCGCGAAAGGTAAATGCCAAGCGGCTCAGGTGCGCCAGCTCCGGCTCGTCCCCTTCACTATCAAACGCCCCCACCTGCTGCACATACCCACCGCTTTTACACAGGTCTCCAAATAGCTCCGGCAATTGCCCCATGGCGCCGGCGTGTAGGCCATGGTGCAGGCGCACCACAAAACGCTCCTTTAACCAGCGGCTGGAGTGGTAGTTGCTGTAGAAACGGGTGATTTCGGCCACGGCGTCTTCGGCGCTATGCACCAGGCTCAGCAGCTTTAAATCGCTGGGCAGGATGTAACCGTTGCCTTGCAGTTGCTTGCTGATAAACGCCAAGGCGTCATGCCAGAACGTGCCGTTGGGTTCATCCAGCAGCACCACGGGTACCAGCGGGCTTTTACCGGTTTGGATCAGGGTCAGCGCTTCCAGCGTTTCATCCAGGGTGCCAAAGCCGCCGGGGCAGAGCACCAGGGCGTCGGCTTCTTTGACAAAGAACAGCTTGCGCAGAAAGAAGAACTTGAAGGACAGCAGATTGCTGCTGCCTTGCAGGGTGGCGTTAGCACTTTGCTCGAACGGTAGGCTGATATTCAGCCCCAAACTGTGTTCCAGGCCGGCACCTTCATGGGCCGCCGCCATGATGCCGCCCCCGGCACCGGTAATTGCCATCAGCTCATTGCGGGCCAAAAGGGCGCCCAGTTCCTTGGCCAACTCGTAGATCGGGTGGTTGGTCGGCGTGCGGGCGGAACCGAACACCGTGACTTTGCGCCGCCGTTTGAACTGCTCCAACACACTAAAGGCGTGCTCCATCTCGCGCAGAGTCTGCAGCATGATTTTCGCATCCCAGCGGTTGCGATCTGCCTGGGCCGCGCGCAACACGGTGGAGAGCATGTCGCGATAAAGCGGCAGGTTTACGCTGGAATTGGGGGCGGCAAGGGCGAGGAGTTCGTCGACTTTGCTGGCTAAATCGACGCTGCTGGTTTGGACGTGGCGGGTTAGGTAATCGTCCGGTTCGTAAGGCATGGGACTGCTCCTTGTATGTGAACCTTGGATCTGTTGGTGCGCATAGCACACCCTACAACGGCGTTACTCAAGATCCGTAGGGTGTGCTGTGCGCACCATGACAACGATGCAATTTCTCGCGCACACCCATAGGTCAGTAAAGCTTATTTGATCCCACAGTCAGCTTTATTAAAGCTCTCGGCAGCAATGTGTTTGTTGGTTTTGTATTCGCTGAATTGGTAGCGCAACACCGCGCCACGGGCCATCAATTTGCGAAAGCCGTCGTTTTGGCAAACGCTGGCGCCCAATTGATTGCGCACCTGGTCCGGGTTGCCGCGCATCTGCGCGGCATGGGCCGGCTGTACGCTCAGGTGGTTGATCAGCACATTGCCTTCGACGGTATAGCCCTGGTCGAGGATGTCTTCGTTGATGGCGCGTGGGGTGCCGACGCTGCTTTGGGTGGCTACCTGAGTGAGCAGTTTGTTCAGCTCGAAATCTTGCAGCGAAGCGGCGTGCGCAGCGGGAAGGGCGAAGCAAAGGGCCAGGGCCGTAAAGCGCAGCATGTAAGTCTCCATATCCGTAAAGCGACTTGGACCCTGGCCTGGGGGCTGGGTTCGTAACGCCGACTTTTTAAATTCAGGCCAATGGGCGGCCGAGCGCTGCATCCTGACCAACCCCTGTGAACAGTTCAAGTTCGGTATCTGCTGACTAAATTCTTCTCGCCGAAATTTTCCTCAACCTGCAGCGAACACTCCTGCTTTGGCGGAAATCGTCGGACAAAACCGTCAAGTTCCGCCTCTCAAAAAACAGTTCGAACATTTTCGAATTATTTGGTCATAAAAATTTGTACGGGTTGGTGTGAATCGGTAACGGTTTTCTTACACCTCGCCGTTGCGCTTGAGGCCTTTAACCGTGGGCGTCGGGGGACGACAGGGTTTTGCCAGGTGCAATCCGGCCAAGTCTTTCAGTGCTTGGGTGTTACCCAGGCCAGGGTCGGAGAAGACCGCAAGCAGTACGAAGGATTGGGGATCGTCAACTGAGGAGGCCGGTCACAACCGCACACCGTTTCATCCAAGAGTCGGTTTTACCGCCGCTGCCACCGCTGTTCCGATTGGCCTAATCGGGTAGGGCAGGGCTTATTTGATGCGTGTAGGAGTCGAGAATAATGATAAGAACTCGCCCATCTTGCTGGCATACCGCGCTGTACAGCGGTGGCTTGATGCTGGTTTGGACTTCCGGGGTTATGGCTTCCGGGTACCACTTTGGTTCGCAGTCGGTGGCCGCTCAAGGCACCGCCCATGCTAACGGCGCGGAGGCGGTCGATCCGTCGACCATCTTCTACAACCCCGCCGGTTTGGCTCGGTTACCCGGCACCCAAGTTACCAACGGCATTACCGTGGTGATTCCCAAAGGCAGCTTTAAGGACACCGGCAGCACCGATGTTTTTGGCAATTCCACCGGCGGCACAGGCGCAGGCTCCTTTTTGCCGGACGCCGCTGCCGCGCCAGATTTCTACTTTTCCAGCCAGATTAACGACCACGTTACGGTCGGCCTGGGACTCTTCGTACCCTACGGCGCCAAGCTTGATTACAAAGAGAACTGGAGCGGCCGCTATGGCATCCAGTCGGCCAACCTGGAAACCATCAATATCAACCCGAGCATTGCCTACCGCTTTAACGAGCACCACAGCATTGGCTTCGGGATCTCGGCGCAGTACATCAAATCGATTCAGCGTGGCGCGGCGGATGTGAAAGGCGCTTCGCGGCAGCTGGCTGGGCAGTTTGTCGAGGCCAATCAAGACCTCACGGAACTTGCGGCGTCAGGCTTAGGGCAGGTGGCGATTCCAATCGTCTACGGCCTAACCGTTCCCGAGGAAATCACCAGCTGTAATGGTCAGACTGGCGACGGTTTTGTCGACTGCGTGGCGAAAAACTTTTCTGACAACGTCAGTGGTGACGGCTATTTTCGTGTCAAGGGTGACGACTGGGGCTTTGGCTGGAACATTGGTTACATGTGGGAGCCCACTGAAAGCACGCGCTTTGGCGTCGCTTACCGATCGCACATCAAGCACACGCTGGAAGGTGAGACGAAATGGAGCTTTGCTGATGTAAACGGCACCGTGCCGTCGCCGACTACAGACCTAAGTGGCGGAATCGACCTCGGCATCATAACCTTGCCACCGCGTGACGCGCTGGCTCAGGTCCTCGACCCTAGCAACTGGATTAACCCCGGCTCCTTCGCCGGCAACCGCCTGCACCCCAACTCCACCGCCAAGACCAATATCGACACGCCCGAGTCGTTCTCTATCAATGCTTTCCATCAGCTAAATGACAAGGTGGCATTGATGGGCGATGTAACCTGGACCCGCCACTCCCGCCTGGATCAAGTGGCCATTCAGCTCGATCAGGTCAACGGTTACCCGTACTTCAACGGCGTCACCGAAGGCGACGCAACGGTCGATCAGGACTGGAACGACACCTACAAAATTTCCCTGGGTATGAACTACCAATGGGACAAAGACCTGATGTTGCGCACCGGTGTGGCCTACGACAAATCGCCGGTTAACGGCGCCAGCGAGCGCCACCCGGCGTTCCCCGATGCTGACCGTTACTGGATGTCGTTTGGTGCCAACTACAAGTTGGACAAAGACTCCTCCATCGACCTGGCCTACAGCTACGTGCAGTTCGCCAGCGGCAAGATGGATTACAAGGATGGTTGCTCACCCGCCGGTTGGGCACCCGGTGGCGGTAGCCTGTATGCCGACAGCGGCGTGCGTTGCACCGGCAACGGCGGTAACTTCAAGGGTGAGTACGAAACCCGTATCCACTTTATTGGCTTGGCCTTTAATCAGTCGTTTTAAGCCGTTAGGGCACAGCGGGTCGCTTGTCGACCCGCGCGATGCCCGCGCAGGTTTTGCCCTGCGCCTCTGCTAGACTCGCCGGCTTTCTTTTGCAGTGGTCGGATGCAGTCCATGATCAGCCTCTTTTTCCTGCCGAGTTGCGCGCAATGAGCCACGCCGTTTCGCGCCTGCGTGCCGAGCGTTTGTTGTTGAGCAGCAAGCCGTTTACCGCCCGTGGTTCGCGCGCGCCCCGTTGTGAGGGTTGCCGCGTAGTTCCCGAGTATTGCTTGTGTGCTTTGCGGCCAAAGGTGCCAACCCAGGCAGGGATGTTTCTGCTGATGCACGATGTGGAATCGCTGAAACCGACCAACACCGGCTGGCTGATTGCCGACTTGGTGAGCGATACCTTTGCCTATCGCTGGTTTCGCACCGAGGTGGACCCGCAAATTCCGGCGCTGCTTAACGATCCACAGTGGCAACCCTACGTGGTATTCCCCGGTGAGTTTGTTGCGCCGCAGCGGGTGGTCACCGAGGTAAAGGTGGAGGAGGGCAAGCGCCCGCTGTTTATCTTGCTGGATGCCACCTGGACTGAGGCGCGCAAGATGTTTCGCAAGAGCCCGTATCTGGATAAGTTTCCGGTGCTGAGCCTGCAACCGGAGCAGCTGTCGCGCTACCGTCTGCGCCGCTCCAAGCGCGATGACCATCTGTGCACATCGGAAGTGGCGGCGCTTTGTCTGGAGCTGGCCGGCGAGCCGCGCGCGGCGGCGGCGCTGGATGCCTATCTGGACGTGTTCACTGCTCACTACCTAGGCGCCAAGTTTCAGCGCCCCGTGGACCCGCAAGACGAAATTCACCAGCGCTTGGCCGAGTACCGCTAACTCGCTTCTTTATAGAGGTCGCTTAGGCGACCTTAGCCTGCGCCACTTCTTCAGCCACCACCTTGGTCGGCCACAGTTGCGCCACCAACATGCCGGCAAACATCAGCGCACAGCCGATATAGCCGCGCAGGTGCAGCGACTCATCAAGGAATACCGCACCAGCCACGGCCGCAAACACCGCTTCCAAGGAAAAGATGATCGCTGCGTGGGAAGCGATGGCGTGTTTTTGCGCGATCACTTGCAGGGTGTAGGCAATGCCCACTGAGACCAGCCCGCCATAAATAATCGAAGGCCCGGCGACGACGATGCTGGCCAGGTGAATATCTTCCAGGCACGCCGCCAGGCCCAGGCTGATAGCCGCACATACGCCAAATTGAATGGTCGCCAAGCGAATAGGGTCGTAGCGGCTGGCGAAGTAGCCCACCAGCAGCACATGACTACCCCACACAAAGGCGCCGGCCAGTTGTAGCCAGTCGCCGGAGGCCACATGGAAGCCTTCGCCGACGCTCAGTAGAAACATGCCGACCACTGCCAGCGAGGCACCCAGCCAGGTACCCAAGCCGGTTTTATGGCCAATAAACAAACCAATCAGCGGTACCACGATGACGTACAAGCCGGTGATAAAACCGGCGTTGGTCACGCTGGTAAACAGCAGGCCGACCTGCTGCAGATTGATGCCCAGGGCCAGCACCACGCCCATGATCCCGCCGCCCATTAGCAGGCCGCGATTAAGCGGTTGTTGCTTGCCGCCGCGACCGAGCAGGTAGACCACTGGCAGCAATACCAGAAAGCCCAAGGCGAAACGCAGGCCAGAGAATAGGTAGGGGCCGATGGAGTCCATGCCTACGCGTTGGGCCACAAAGGCGCTACCCCAGATCAGCGCGGTGATCAGCATTAACAGGTCGGCGCGCAGCGCTTGATTTCGCATGGTCAGTCTCGGCAGGAAAAGCCAGGAACTGTGCCGCAAAGCATTAGGCTTGACCACCCCATTCTGGCTCGGCATGCTGGGCGCCGCCGCTGCGCGACATACTTGGTTACGCGGCGATTTTTCGTACATCGAGAAGCGCCCCTTTCATAAGAGCAGCCCATGGCCGACTACGAAATTCTGATTGCCGATGACCATCCCTTGTTTCGCAGTGCCCTGCATCAGGCGCTGACCCTTGGCCTTGGGCCACAGGTTCGCTTGGTAGAAGCCGCAAGCATTGCCGAATTGGAAGCGCGCTTAGGCGAAAAGTCGGACTGGGATTTGGTCCTTCTCGACCTGAACATGCCCGGTGCCTACGGCTTTTCCGGTTTGGTAATGGTCCGTGGCCAATACCCGCAAGTGCCGGTGGTAATGGTGTCGGCTCAGGAAGAAGCGTCGGTTGTCGCGCGCGCCCGTGAGTTTGGCGCCAGTGGCTTTATCCCCAAATCCAGCCCCTTGGAAACCATTCAGCAGGCCGTACGCCAAGTGCTCGACGGTGACGTGTGGTGGCCGCCGTTGGTGGACGAGGGCGGCAGCGTCTCGGCCGAGGCGAAAGCCGTAAGTGCTGGCCTGGCGAGCCTGACCCCGCAGCAATTTCGCGTGCTGACCATGGTCTGCGACGGCTTGCTGAATAAGCAAATTGCCTATGAATTGAGCGTTTCCGAAGCCACCATCAAAGCCCATGTCACCGCCATTTTCCGCAAACTCGGGGTGCGCACCCGTACTCAGGCGGCGTTGCTATTGCAACATCTGGAATCCATTCCCGCCGCGTAACGCGCGCCAGGCCTTTGGTTTTTCACGCATTTTTGACTGTGTTTGGCGTAGCCTGCGGTCCTCCTGAATTCTGGTCTTATTCCTATGTCACCTTTTAAAGGCCAGACCGGCCTCAAACGTATCCTCAATGCCACCGGCTATTCGTTTTACGGCCTACGCGCCGCCTATGTCGGTGAGGCCGCGTTCCGTCAACTGGTGCTGCTTAATGTGGTGCTGATTCCACTGGCGTTCTTTTTTGACGTTAGCCGTGGCGAGCGTGCGCTGATGATTGCCGCGTGCTTGTTAGCGCTGATTGTTGAGCTGTTCAATTCGGCGGTGGAAGCGGCGATTGACCGTATTTCCCTCGACCGTCACCCGCTCTCCAAAAACGCCAAAGACATGGGCAGCGCCGCGCAGTTTGTGGCGCTGAGTCTGATTGGCAGCGTGTGGTTAATTATTCTGCTGGGCTAAGTCGTAGGGTGTGCTGTGCGTTGATCAGGCTATCGACGGCAGCACAATCTCATCACTGCGCTTGACCCCTGCCGTCAGCTTGCGGCACTGCTCAAGGAATTCGCGCATGGCGCTGGTCTGGTACTTTTGCTTATGCCAGATGAAATAGAACTGGCGGGTAAGGTCCAGTTCCGGCGTTTCCACTGGTACCAAGCTGCCACGGCGAAAGGCATCGCGCAGCGCCAGGCGCGAAATGCAGCCAATGCCCAAGCCTGATTCAACCGCTCGTTTGATCGCTTCGGTGTGTTCCAGCTCCAAGCGGATATTCAGCGCCGAGGGGTGATGGCGCATCGCTTGGTCGAAGGTTAGGCGGGTGCCGGAGCCTTGTTCGCGCAGAATCCACGCTTCCTGGGTCAACTCCAGCAACGTCGCGCTGCCATTGCTGGCTAATGGGTGTTGCGGGGCGCAGAACACCACCAGTTCGTCTTCTACCCAGGGCTGCACTTCGATATCCGGGTGCTGGCAATCGCCTTCAATCAGGCCCAGATCAATTTCGTAATGCGCCACCTGCTGTACAACGTGTGCGGTGTTTTGCACGTGCAGCTTTACCCGGCATTCCGGGTGCTGCTGCATAAAGCTGCCGATCAGCAAAGTTGCCAGATAATTGCCCACCGTCAATGTGGCGCCGACTGAAAGCGAGCTGAATCCACCTTGGCCATTGAGCATGCGTTCGATCTCTTTGGCTTGATCGAGCAGCGCTACGGCCTGCGGCAGAAGTTGGTGGCCAAGGGCGTTGAGGGATAGCCGTTTTCCGGCGCGATCAAATAGCTGGCAAGCCGACTGCCGCTCTAGCTCGGTCACCGCCGTGCTGGCGGCGGACTGCGACAGGGCTAAAGACGCGGCCGCCCGCGAGACGCTTTCCTGCTGGGCGACGGCAACAAAAACCTGAAGTTGACGGAGTGTGAAACGCATATCTATATAACCGATAACCTATATCTTAATAATCCACTTAACAGATATTGTTGTCGCCCTTAAAATGCCGCGCAATCACACCCGTCGGTCGGGTGCGCGCGATTCATCGAGGAAGCAAGCATGAGCAACTTGAACGTAGAGCGTGTGCTCAGCGTCCACCACTGGAACGACACCCTGTTCAGCTTTAAAACCACCCGTAACCCGGGCCTGCGTTTTGAGAACGGCCAGTTTGTAATGATCGGCCTGCAACAGGAAAACGGTCGCCCGCTGATGCGAGCTTACTCGATTGCCAGCCCGAACTATGAAGAGCACTTGGAGTTCTTCAGCATCAAGGTTCCGGACGGCCCGCTGACTTCCCAACTGCAACACCTGAAAGTGGGCGACGAGCTGATGGTTAGCCGCAAGCCCACCGGCACCCTGGTGCTGGATGACCTGCTGCCTGGCAAGCATCTCTACCTGCTTAGCACCGGCACTGGCCTGGCGCCGTTTATGAGCGTGATTCAGGACCCGGAAACCTACGAGCGTTTCGAAAAAGTCATCCTCATCCACGGTGTGCGTTACGTGAATGAAGTGGCCTACCGCGAATTCATCACCGAGCACCTGCCGCAAAACGAATTCTTCGGCGAAGCGCTGAAACAAAAGTTGATCTACTACCCAACCGTTACCCGCGAGCCGTTCGAGAACATGGGTCGTCTTACCGACCTGATGCGCAGCGGCAAGCTGTTCACCGATATCGGTCTGCCACCGATCAACCCGCAGGACGACCGCGCCATGATCTGCGGTAGCCCTAGCATGCTCGACGAAACCAGCGAAGTGTTGGATAGCTTTGGTCTGAAGATTTCGGCGCGTATGGGTGAGCCAGGTGACTACCTGATCGAACGTGCCTTCGTCGAGAAGTGATGACGGATTAAAAAAAGCCCGCCTTTATGGCGGGTTTTTTTATTCCTGACCGATCGGCTGCGCGTCGGCATTGCGGCGTTAAAACTGTTTTTTAAATGCTCATTGGTTACAGCCAACTGCGCTTTAAAAACCATTTTTGCCTTGCACTGCTCTAGCTCGCTCGATCTCGCTTTGCGTGACGCTGAAATCGCACAAGAGCGGTACGGTGATCAAGCCGACACCACCTCCACCACACAAATCTGCCCCGGCGTCGGGTAATGCCAACGCACCTGCACGTCCCACAGCTGGGTACCGTAGAGGCGGCTTGGCTCTGGCTGTTGATAGGCCGGGCGCGGGTCTTGCGCCAGGCATTGCTCAATTAACTCATGCAACGGTTGCTGTAAGCGCCGGCCGTGTTGGTGTGCCTGCGCCAACGCGATGTCGGCCCACTGCACGTCGATCAGCAGCGGTGCGGCATCGGCCATGCGGTTGAAAGCACCACTCACTGAGTCGGCATAGGGCACGTAGGGTTTGATATCCAGCACCGGCGTACCGTCGAGCAAATCGATGCCCGACAGCCACAGCTTGCCGGCCTCAACGCGTTCCAACTTAACCACTGATTGGCCAATGCCATTGGGGCGGTGGGTGGCGCGGGTGGCGAACACGCCCATGGATTGATTACCGCCCAAACGCGGCGGGCGCACTTTCAGGCGAGGTTTGTCTTCCAGGGCCTGATGAAACAGAAACAGCAGCCACACATGGCTGACCTGCTCCAAGCCTTGCACCGCTTCACCGCCATCAAACGGCGGCACCAGCTCCAATACGCCACGGGCCGCCGGCGCCAGTTGCGGTTGGCGGGGAATGGCGAATTTCTCCTTAAAGCAGGAGCGCACAAAACCGATGGGGGAGACTGAGTAAGACATAAAAAAGCCCGGCGAGAAAACCGGGCCATCATACGTAGGCTGTGCTGTGCGCACCACGGCATGTGCCGCTAAATCGCCTGGTGCGCGCAGCACACCCCACGCGGTCGGCGACTACATAGCGAAGCCGCCATCAATGGGAATAACGGTGCCGGTCATATACGCCCCCGCCTTACTGGCCAAGGCAATCGCCAACGCGCCCATCTCTTCTTCCCGTCCCCAACGCTGCATGGGAATGATCGCCGTGTCTTGCGCCAACGCCTCTTCATCATTGGCGATATGGCTGGTCATCTTGCTGGGAAAACGACCGGGGGCAATTACGTTGACGTTGATGTGCTGGCTAACCAGGTCGCGCGCCAGGGAGCGTGAGAGGTGGTGCAGCGCGGCCTTGCTTGGCCCATAGGCATAGGCCTCTTCGCCATAGGAGGTGATGCCGGCCACCGAGCCGATATTGATCACCCGAGCCGGGCTGTCGATATTACCGGCTTTGCGCAGCAGCGGCAGGAGTTTCTGAATGCACAAGAACACCGAGGTCACGTTCAACTGCATGACCTTTTCAAAGCCTTTGACCGGGTAAGTTTCCAGCGGCGCGCCCCAGGTGGTGCCGGCGTTGTTGACCAAGATATCGAGCTGGTCGATTTGCCCGCCCAGTTGCTCCGCCAACGCCACCACACCTTCCTCATGGGCCAGGTTGGCGGCGATGCCATGGCACTCACCAAAGGCTGATAATTCGGCAGCGGTGGCGGCGCAGGCTTCGCCGTCACGGGCACACACATAAACACGGGCTCCAGCTTCAACAAAGGCCTTGGCAATCATTTTGCCGATGCCACGGGTGCCGCCAGTGACCAGCGCGGTGCGGCCTTGCAGGGAAAAGTACGGATGCATGGGGAAGCGCTCTTATCAGATTGTTGTACCAACACCCTAAAGCGCTTGAAAGGATTACGCAGGAACTATTGCCAAGAAGAATGCAGTGGCATGCGGGTCGGTGTTTGCCCGGCGTGACCACGCTGAGGCCAGAGCAGCCCTGATCGCTCAGGTGCGCTGGCCTCAGCCCCGGCAGGTGCCTTAGAAGTTGGCGATAAATTGCACGCCACCGACCACCGCCGAATTGGTGTCCTTGAGCCCGCCTGGGTACTTCACGTACTGCAGGTTGGGTCGCACCATCAGCCATTTTGTCGCTTGGTAGCCGTAGTTGATCTCGTAGCTGTATTCGCGTTTCTGCTCAGGGATATACCGCGCGTCATCCATGGAGGTGACGCCTTGGCTGGCGTTGAGTAGTTCGGCGTTACGGCTGTAGCTGTCGTTGACCTTGAGTCTGGCGGCGGCCAGGCCCACGGTGTCATCCGGGCGCGAAGCGAACGGGCCGCGATAGATAAGACCGACCTGAATCAGGTTCTCGATCATGCTGCTGTCGGGGTCGTTAACGGTCATGTTGCTGAACACATTCAGCCCGCGCTTGTTATTGCCATCCACCGTGGTCAGTTGCTGTTGTGCGGAGAGCCACCAGCCGCTGTTGTTGTCGTACTTTTTATACGGCTGGCCGCTGCGCGCGGCGTCGTTGCCATCGGCGTCCTTGAGCATGTCGCGGCCATCGACGTCGCTGTAGTAGTAACCCAGGTGGTATTCGGAGGAGAGGTCGTTAATGCGGCCTTTCCAGACCGCCTCCAGCGGGAAGCTGGTGCCCACGGAGCCGGCAATAAACGGCTTGAAGCTATTGCTCAGCTCGGCGTTGCCTGGGTTTTTATCGTAGGCACCGGCTTGCAGGTAGAACGCTGGGGTGAATTGGTAGCGTGCGCGGATCGCCCATTGGCTGATGGGGAAGCTGTTCCACGTGCCATTCCAGTTGCCTTCCTGAGAACCGCACAGGGTGACGTTCTGGAACTCGCAGGGGAACTGGTCGAAGTCTTCGCCATGGCCGAAACGGCCAAGTTTTACCGACAACTTGCGCTCGAAAAACTTCTGCTCGTACCACAGTTGTGCCAGGCGCCAGGCATTGCCGCCGCCATACACTTCCATGGTCGAGGTCATGCCGGTGGCATCCGGGTGATGTACACGGTCGTTGGTGATGTCTTTGCCGTCGCGCTCACCAATGCCGATGCGCAGGGTTGCGTCTTGCCAGCCCAGAACTTTTTGCAGGTCCATGTCGACCGCCAAAATGAGCTGTTCGCTAAGCCGTGCGGTGGTGCTGCTGTCATAACCGCCGGCCAGGTTTGAGCCCACTTCGGCGACGTAGAGCAGGGTGAAGTCAAAGCCCTGTTTTTTGAGTTTTTGCCGCTCGCCGCCCCAGTCCCCCAGCGCCCATGGCGACTGACTATCAAGCATGTCGTAGGCGTAGCTGGTGGCAGAAAAACCACTGGCGAGCAGGCACAGCGTTACCCCGGTGAGATGTTTGTTCATATGCGTGGTTACCTATTTTTATTGTTGTGGAAACAGCCCTGCGCACGGTTTTGCGAGCGCAGTAAGCCGCGACCTGGCGCGCAGGTCGTGGTCGTAATGGGAAAGTGCCGGGCCTGGCGGCGACCGGGCCCGGCGTGGGTCAGCCTTGCAGGTACACCACGTGGGTATGGGTGTACTCGTAGAGGCCGTGTTTGCCATCGGCACCGCCGATGCCGGACTTGCGCACCCCGGCATGGAAGCCTTGCATGGCTTCGAAGTTTTCCCGGTTGACGTAGGTTTCGCCGAAGTCCAGCTCGCGCACGGCGTGCATCGCGTGGCCGAGGTTGCGGGTGTAGATCGACGAGGTCAGGCCGTAGTCGCTGTCGTTCGCCAGGTGAATGGCTTCGTCCAGGTCGTCGATGATCTGAATCGGCAGGACCGGGCCAAAGATCTCTTCACGCATGATCGCCATATCGGCGGTGCAGCCAGCCAGCACGGTGGGTTGGTAATGAAACCCCGCTGGGAGCTCGGCGAGGTGACCGCCAGTGACCACATGGGCGCCTTGGCTGCGTGCCACGCGAACCTTTTCCGCGACTTTGTCGAGCCCGGCCCTGTTGATCAGTGGGCCCATTTCCACACTGCTGTCGGCCAGCGGGTCACCGTAGCGGGTGGCGCTCATGGCTTGGCTCATGCGTTCGATAAAGGCATCGGCTACACCACGCTGCACGTACACGCGCTCGGCGCAGTTGCATACCTGACCGGTGTTGATAATCCGCGAATCGCGGATGGCTTTGACGGCCAGATCCAGGTCGGCATCGGCCAGCACAATGGCGGGCGCCTTGCCGCCCAACTCCAGGTTGAGTTTGGTCAGATTGGGCGCCGCTGCGGCCATGATCCGTGCGCCGGTCGCTACGCTGCCGGTGAAACTGACCATATCGATACCGGCATGGCTGCTTAACTGGCCACCGACAGCGCCGGTGCCACTGACCACGTTGAACACCCCGGCAGGCAGGTCGGTTTCGGCCACCAATTTGGCGAACTCAAAGCAGTTATTCGGGGTTTCTTCGCTGGGCTTGATCACGATGGTGTTGCCGGTGATCAGCGCTGGCGCCAACTTGCGGGCGATAAGAAAGAACGGGAAATTCCACGGCAGAATGCCGGCCACCACGCCCAAGGGTTTGCGAAACAGAAAGATATGTTCATTGGGCCTGTCGCTGGTGATGATTTCACCCTCAATGCGCCTTGCCCACTCGGCCATATAGTCGAGGTAGTCGGCGGTGAAGTTGACCTCCACCTCGGCCAGTGCCGAAATCTTGCCCTGCTCTTGGGTGATGATCCGTGCCAGGTGCGCGACGTTCGCGCGCAGCTTGGCGGCGATCTGTCGCAGGTAGTGGCCGCGCTCGTTGGCCGGCTTGCGCGCCCAGGCCTGTTGCGCGCTGCGAGCGGCGGCAATGGCCTGGTCGACGTCTTCGCGGGTTGAGGCGGGGGCGTAGCTGAGTATCTCGCCGGTAGCCGGATTGCTGACCTCGAAATGTTCCAGGCTGGGGCGAAACGTACCCGCGATGTAGTTCTGATAAGTCGGTAAGTTATGGCGCATGGTGCTAGCTCCGCAGATCAGTAAGTGCGCGAGGGAAGAGTTGGCGCGGTGGTTTGCGGCTCGCGATAGCGGGCCAGATTGTGCAGGGCGGCTTGGCGAAACAGGCTGATGTCGATGCCCACGGCAATAAATTGGCAACCCCAGTCGCGGTAGCGTTTGGCGTCTTCTTCAAAGGGCGCCAGAATGCCGGCGACCTTACCGGCCGCCACGGTGGCGTCGATGGCTTTGCGAATGTACGCCTGCACCTCGGGGTGGCCGGGGTTGGCGGGAAAGCCCAGCCCCGACGACAGATCTGCGGGGCCAACAAACACCGCATGCACGCCGTCAACGGCGGCAATGTCGGCGACGTTTTCTACCCCTAGGCGCGATTCCACCTGCACGATCAGGCACAGCTCTTGATCGGCGTTGGTCAGGTAGTCCGGCACGCCATCCCAGCGGGTGGCGCGCGCCAGACCACCGCCCACGCCTCGAATGCCATGGGGCGGATAACGCATGGCGCGCACCAGGGCCTTCGCCTGCTCGGCGGTTTCGACCATGGGCACCATCAGGGTCTGCACGCCGATATCGAGCAGTTGCTTGATCAGCGCACTGTCGCCATTCACCGCGCGCACTACCGGCGCGGTCGGGTAGGGCGCCACGGCTTGCAACTGGGCGAGGATGCTGGGCACCGCGTTGGGCGCGTGTTCTCCATCAATCAACAACCAGTCATACCCGGTGCTGGCGGCAATTTCCGCCGCGTAGGCGGTGGCGAAACCGGTCCATAGCCCATATTGCGTGGCGCTGCCGGCCAGGGCAGCCTTGAAGCGGTTGTGCGGCATGTGCATGGCAAGGCTCCTGGGTTATTGCAGGTTGACTAACAGGCCGCCGTCCACCAACAAGGCGGCACCCGTGACGTAGCGCGCCATGTCCGAGGCGAGAAACACGATCGGCCCGGCGATGTCATGGGGCTCGCCCAGGCGGCCCAGAGGCGTGCGCTTGATCATGTAGGCGCGTTTTTCCGGGTCGGAGAGGTCGTCCTTATTGATGTCGGTGGCAATCGAGCCCGGTAACACCGAGTTGCAGCGAATGCCATACGGCCCCAGGGCGATGGCGCAGGATTGCATCAACGAATGCAGGCCCGCCTTGGTGGGCGTGTAGTGGGTTTGCATGCCGCCGCCCACCAGCGCGCTGATGGAACTGACGGCGATAATGGCGCCGCCGGTGCCCTGGCGTTTCATCTGGTTGGCCGCCGCTTGCACGGCAAAGTAGGCGCCGTTGAGGTTGGTGTTGACCGTCTGCAGGTACACCTCTTTAGGCATGTCGAGGAAGGCGTGGAAGGGGCAAATACCGGCGTTGTTGACGAACACATCGACGCTGCCAAACGCCTCGACGGCGGCTTGCACCAGGCGTTCGCCGGTGTCCGGGTCGGCGGCATCGCTGCCTATCTGGATTGCCTGGCCACCAAAGGCCGCTATTTCTTTAAGCAATGAGTCGGCGGCCTCATGGCCTTGCGCGCTACCGCTATGGGCAACCACCACGCGGCCACCTTGGCGGGCGCATTCAAGGGCGGCGGCGCGGCCGATGCCACGGGAGGCGCCGGTGATAATCACGGTTTTGTCTTTGAGCAACATGGAGAGTCTCCTGTTTGTAAAAAGGGATTGGCCAGGGCAATCAGCCGAGGTAATTGCCGTAACCGACCATGGCGATGGACGCCAGGATTACCGCGATGCCCAGTAGCAACACCTGTTTGGTGCCGGCGCTGGTGCCTTGCCATTCGCGGAAGTACAGGCCCCAGAAGTTGGACACGATGATGATGAAAGACATGTGCAACACCCAGGAGCTGGCGTCGTTGTGCATGCGGCTGGCGCCCATGCCGTAGAAGAAGAACTGCAAAAACCACAGGGTGCCGGCGACGGCCACCAGCAGGTAATTGCGCAGCAGCGGTGTGGCACGGTCGGTGTAGTTATGGAAGGTGCGGTTGCGGTAGTTCAGCCACAGGCACCAGAGGCCGTTGGTGGTCAGGCCGCCCCACATAATCACCATAAAGGTCACGTTGTTCTGGAACAGGCTGTTGGCGCCGTGGGCCAGCGCCGCTTCAGCCAAGGGTTGGCCGGCGGTGATGCCGTAGCTGAAACAGGCACTCAGCACGCCGGAAATCAGCGCCACCAGGGCGCCTTTGCCGAGGGAGAATTCCTTCACGGTTTCGAATTTGGTGCTGTCCGGTACCTGGCGCTCTTTGATCAGGCCGGCACGGCCACACAGGGCGATACCCACCAGCGATACGGCAACACCAAAAAGCACCCACAGGCCACCGGGGTTGCCGATCATTTCGCTAAAGGTGCCGGTCTGGGCGTCGGTGAACAGGTCGCGGTAAATCGGTGGCATCAGCGCGCCGAGTGCCGAGGTCAAGCCCATGATCAGCGACATGCCCAGCGAAAGGCCGAGGTAGCGCATGGTCAGGCCAAAGGTCAGCCCGCCAACGCCCCATAGCACGCCAAAAAAATAGGTCCAAAACAGGGTGATGCTGTCGGCGTTGCGCAAAATGTCGATATAGCCCGGCACGGTGAGCTGCGCGGCTATCACGGGCACCACCAGCCAGGACACCAGGCCGCCAATGATCCAGTAACTCTCCCACGCCCAGCCTTTGACCTTCTTGAACGGGATATAAAAACTGCCGGAGGCGAAGCCCCCAATAAAATGCAGGATGACGCCTAGAAAGATGAGTTCCACGTTGTGCTTTCCTTGTTATTTTTATGCGCGTTTTTGCAACGGTGAGCGCCGGCGGGCAGGTACTAAGGCGGCTGCCTGCCAGCGCGTTATTCACAGCGCTTACAGGGTGAACATCGCCCTCAGGTCGGTGCTTTTCGGTGAGCCGTCGGCATGGCTGGGCATGATGTCTTGCATGTATTGCCACCAGCGTTGCATCACCGGGTGAGCGGGCAGGGCGTCCAGGGTGTGGGTGTCTTGCACGGTCATCAGGGCAAATAACGCATGGCTCTCGGGGTCGAGAAAAATGCGGTAATCGGCAACCCCGGCTTCACGTAGCAAGGTCACTAACTCCGGCCAAATGTCGGCGTGACGGCGCAGGTATTCCTGCTCCTGACCGGCGTTGAGGTTCATTCGAAATGCGCGAGTTTGCATGGCCTGGCCTCCCGGTCAGCGTGCGTACGGGCGGTTGAGTTGCAGCTCGGGATTGAGCGTCACGCCAAACCCTGGCTTGTCCAATACCGAGGCGCGCATGCGGCCATTGACCGGCACCGGTTCGCCCAGCAACTGCGGGGAAAACATCGGCACAACCTGGTCTGCCGCGGGCGACATATTGAGGAATTCAGCGAACGGGCTATTGGTGCGGGTAATGACGAAGTGGTAGCTGTACACCGACGAGCCGTGGGGCACGACCATGGCGTTATGGGCGTCTGCCAGGGCCGAGATTTTCAGCAGTTCGGTGATGCCGCCGCACCAGCCCACGTCCGGCTGGATGATGTCGCAGCAGCCCATTTCCAAGAGCATACGAAAGCCCCAGCGGGTGGCTTCGTGCTCGCCGGTGCTGACCAACATGCCGCTTGGCACATTTTTGCGCAGCGCCGCGTAGCCCCAGTAGTCGTCTGGCGGCAGCGCCTCTTCAATCCACTTCAGCCCAAACTCGGCAGCGCCCTTGGCCAGGCGCCTGGCGTAGTTGAGGTCCAGGCTCATCCAGCAGTCGAACATCAGCCAGAAGTCATCGCCCACTTTCTCGCGCATGGCGGCCAGGTGTTCGAGGTTTTTGCGCAGGCCTTCTTCGCCCTCGGCGGGGCCGTATTGCAAGGGCATCTTGCCGCCGATAAAGCCCATGTCCTTGGCCAGGTCGGGGCGCGCGCCGGTGCAGTAAAACTGCAGCTCATCGCGTACTGCGCCGCCCAAGAGTTGGTGCACGGGCTCCTGGCGGATTTTGCCGAGCAGATCCCAGAGCGCCAGGTCCACACCGGAAATGGTGTTGAGCACAATGCCTTTGCGCCCGTAGAACAGGGTAGCGTGGTACATCTGGTCCCAGATCTTTTCGAGGTCGGTAACCTTGGTGCCCTCAAGGAAGCGCGCCAGATGTTTCTCCACAATAAACGCGCCGATCTCACCACCGGTGGTCACCGCAAACCCCACGCTGCCGTCGCTGGCTTCGATCTCCACCACCAGCGTGCCAAGCACATTGATGCCAAAGCTCTGCCGGCTTTGCCGGTACTCCGGGTAGCGACCCATGGGGGTGGAAATATGGTCGTCAATCCAATGGCCGGCAGCCTGATCGTGGTAGTCGGCACCGCCACCGGTGAGGGTGAAGGCGCGAACGTGCTTGATGGTCGGTGTACTCATGTAACTCTCCGGACAGGGTAAAAGGGGCTGCGTGCAGACGTGTCAAAACACCGGGCTGAAGGGATCAGCCGCGGCGTTATCGAATGGGCAAATGGCGAAGTAGGCGCGGGGTGAAAGGAGAGGTGCGCGCAGTGGGGTAGAGCAAGCTTGAGCAGTCATCACGCCGGTTCCTTGTTGGATTTATGGGGGCGTAAAGGGTGGGCGACGCGTGCTAAGCAGCGTTGCCCAAGTGCGTGATGGTGAGTCTACGGAGGGGTATCGATGCCGACTAATTCAAATAAACTTAATACTGATGCGCTCAGGGTATCGATTGCGGCAGGTGTAAACCACGCGTGGGCGTTGCAGATTTAGGGTGGGGAGCAGCGCGCAGAGCGTGGTGCGGGCGTTGAATACGTCAGCGCCCGCCCAGATGGAGCAAGGGGTTGCTAAGGCAGGTGGTAGGCCCGAGCGGCATTGCCATGGAAAAACTTCGCTTGCGCAGCCTGTGAGTGATGCGCCATGCAGCGCTTGACCAAGAGCAGCGTGGTGTCGAAGTTGGTCACCCGCTCACTGTTGGGCCAGTCGCTGCCAAAAAAACAGCGGTCCTCGCCAAAGGCCTGCCAGAGCAAGTCGAGGCGCTCGCGATAGAACCCTGGATCGAACACCAGGTGGTTGCCGCGAATCTGTGGAATTTCCGCCAGCTTGGCGAATACGTTCGGGTGCTCTGCCAAGGCGTGCACACGGCGCTCGAAGGCCGGCGCTTGGCCTGCTGCCACCTGCACATTGGGCAAGTGATCAATGATGATGCGCAGCTCTGGCACGCGTTCACTGAGCAGCAGCAAACCATCAAGCAAACGTTCATCGGGGTTGGCGCTGTCCAGGCTGCGCCCGCTGGCGGCCAAGGCGCGCAGGTTATCGATAAAGCCTGGCTTGGACAGGTCTTCAAGCAGGTCACGGTCCCAGAGATTGCCGGTACGCAAACCGAGAAACAGTGGCTCCTGTTCCAGCCACTCCAGCTCGTGGCCAAAGGTGGCACTGAGCGGATCCAAGTTGCCGACAAAGCCCAGTAGCATTGGGTCGCCGCGCACGGTATCGAGCAGCCAGCGGTTATCACCGACCCACGGGCTGGCTTCCACCGCGATGGCCCCGGTAATGCAGTGCCCCTCGGCTACCTGGCCGTAGTCGGCGGGCAAGTGCGTGGCATACAGACTCTCCCCCTGGGCAGGCCAGGGAATGCCCTGAGGGCGATGTGGATCGAACAGGTGGATATGGCAATCAATGATCGGGCCGGCATAAGCGGCGGAGGCGAGGGCGCTCACTGGCGTCTCCATTGTTGTTGTGGTGAGGCAGTGAAATAGCAAACCGGCCCGGCAAAATCTAATAGGTAAATGGGGCGTTGCGATACCCTGCAGGTATCAGAACGCCAACAGGTGCTTTTATGTCCATGCCTATTACCGCCCGTAGCCTGTTCAATCGCCTGCGCTACAAGCACTTGCTTATGCTCGTGACCCTGGGCAACAGCCAGAACCTGCACCGCGCCGCCGAAGCGCTGAATATGTCGCAGCCGGCCACCACGCGCATGCTTCAGGAAATCGAAGAGGCCTTTGGTTGCACGTTGTTCGAGCGCCAGTCCCGCGGCATGCGGGCCACGGTGCTCGGTGAAGAGTTATTGCGTTTTGCCCGTGCGGCCCTTAACGGCCTGGAGCGCTGCGCCGAAGACCTCGCCGATCGCCAGGCTGGCGGCTATGGCTACCTGGCGGTGGGCGCCATCATGGGCGCCGTGCCGGATTTGGTGGTGCAATCGATTGCCGAGATGAAGGCCAGCCACCCGCTGCTGCGCCTGCGCATCATGGGCGACACCAGCGATCAGCTCAGCGAACTGCTTGACCAGCGCCGCATTGATGTCGCCGTCGCACGCCTGTCCCACGCCCAGGACCGGCAGCGCTTCGCCTTTGAAGCCTTGGGCAACGAACACCTGGCGGTGGTGGTGCGTGCCGGACACCCGCTGACCCAAGTGGGCAAGCCCGATCTGGCCGAAATGGTCGAAGCCTGGCCGTGGATTCTGCAACCCGACACCAGCCCCGCGCGGGTTGCCCTGGAAAATGCCTTTGCGCGCCTGCAGGTGGCATCCCCCAGCGACGTCATTGAATGCACCTCGGTGTTTGCCATGTTGCAGTTGGTGCAGATCACCGACGCCATTCTGGTGCTCACCGACACCGTGGTGCGCGACCACGTGCACACCGGGCTGCTGAGCGTGCTGGATCTGGAGCTCGAAGAGCAGCTCAGCCCGTTTGGCGTGATGTTGCGTAAGGACGAAGCGCAGAGCCGCGAGCTGGAAATTTTCTTGCGCATGCTACGCGAGCGGGCGCGGCGCTAAGGCCACGCGCTTGCTGGTAGAGCAGCCGCTGTTAGCCGCGCACGCGCTGGGTTAGGCCTTTAAGGAAGTTGCGCAGCAACTGATCACCGCAGGTGCGGTAGTTGCTGTGGCCGAATTTGCGGAACAGGGCGCTGAGTTCCGGTTTGCTGACGGGGAAGTCGACGCTTTGCAGAATGTCGTGCAGGTCTTCTTCTTTTAGCTCAAAGGCTACGCGCAGTTTTTTCAGCACCATGTTGTTGGTAACCGGCAGCTCAATGCGCTGCGCCGGGCGGCTTTCGTCTTTGCCGCGCAGGTGGAAGATCAGGCCGTCGAGAAAGTGCGCCAGCACTTCGTCGTCACATTCCAGATAGCCCTCTTCGTCGTCCTTTTTCAGGTAGGCGCGCAGGGTTTCGAGGTCGACTTCCAGGCCGGACAGTTTGATAACCGCCACCACCTTGGGGTCGCTGAGGTCGAGCATGTAGCGCACGCTGCGCAGTACGTCGTTGTTGATCATGGTGCGGTCCTGAAAGGGGAGAAGGGCGGCGATTGCTGAACCGCGCGCTTTAGAATTTTTCGGTTTTCGCCAGGTAGCGCCACTGCCCGGCCGGCAGCTTGCCCATGGACACGCCGCCAATACGGATGCGCTTGATGCTGACCGGGGTCAGGCCAACGCTGAGGCACAGTTTGGCGATCAGCCCCGGCGCCGGGTTTTTCACCGCAAAGCGCAGGCGGGTTTCGCTCTGCCAGCTGGCTTTGACCGGCGGCAGCACTTGGCCCTTGTGGGTGCGGCCTTGGTTCAGGCGGCTTAAGCCATGCTCAATAATGTCGCCGCTGACTTCCACCACATATTCCTGTTCCAGCTTGGCCAGGTCGTCGGTGAGCTTGCGCAGAATTTTCCAGTCTTGGGTAAATACCAACAGGCCGGCGGCTTCTTTTTGCAGCGGTGCGCCACTGTTCAAACGCAGGAAGTGGCCCTTGAGCGGGCGAGTACCAAAGCGGTGCTCAGCAGATAGTGTGGCTGGGCTGATCAGCGCGTGGGCCGCGTCGATATCCAGTTCGGGCGTTTGATGAAACAAGATGGTCACGGGGTCCGGCGCGGTCAGAACCGCATCGGGCAGCAGGGCCACGGTTTGCTCGGCCACTTTGAATTGCGGCTCGTCAACCACCTCGCCATCCACCGTCACCCAGCCGCCCTCGATATACAACTCGGCCTCACGACGCGAGCAGCCGATCACTTCGATCAGGCGTTTGGAAAGGCGAATGGGGTCTGTCATGACAAGGGCCGGTAAACGTAATGGGCGGGCATTGTAACAACGCCCGCAGCTGCCGGCCCTGCTTTTCGGCCTTTAGGCGTCTGGCGTGTCAGTGTCGAGGGTGCCGAGGATCAGTTTGCTCCGCGCATCAGTGGCCAGTGCCTGGTACTTGCGGCGAAACAGTTCCAGCTTGCGGTCGTCCAGTTCTTCCAGATCCAACAGCGCGTTATGGGCGCCCTGGGTGACGCGGATCAGCTCATCGAGCTTGATCTGAATTGCCTGGGTGTCGCGGTTTTGTGTGTTCTGGATAAGGAACACCATCAGAAAAGTGATGATGGTGGTGCCTGTGTTGATCACCAATTGCCAGGTATCGCTGTAGTGAAACAACGGGCCGGTGACGATCCATAGCGCGATCACACCAATGGCGATGGCAAATACCGGTGGCCTGCCGCAAAAGCGTGCGGCGGCCTTAGCAAATTGTGCGTACCAAGAGCTTTTATCCACACGTCACCTCGTTGTCCTGCGCCAAACGCAGCGCTCGCCCAGTGTGGGCGTGATCAGCGGACAACGACAGCCTTGATCGCAGGCGGCGTTACTAGCGGTGCAAGCGCTTGGCGACATCAATGTCCAGGCTGGCCATAAAGGCTTCCACGGCATCGGTATAGGCACCCGGCGTGCCGAGTAGTTGGTTGATTTCCTTGTGGCTCATGTCCTGTTTGAGCACGCTAATGCTCACGCCCACCGCGCCGCCATGGTTGGCAAATAGCTGCGCCTGTTCGCAGGCCACCTCGCGGCGCGTGGAGCACACCGCCAGGATCGGCGCCGCGCCGTTGGCCAACACATAGTTGGGCGAGGTTTGTTGCCAGTAGGCCGGGTCGTCGCCAAAGGCCTGGTCGTAGAAGCGCATATGCCGCGCTTGCATGATCTTTTCCACATCCAGTGCAGCGCTATCCAGGGCCACGGTGCCGAGCCAGGGTTTGGCGCCGTGGGCGGCCGCTAGCGTTGGCGAAGCGGCCAACAAGGCCACCAGATGGGCGCCCGCGGAGTGGCCCATAACGATTACGTGATTGGCCGAGCCACCCCAGCTGGGGGCTTTGGCTTGGGTCATGGCCAGCGCTTTGGCAACTTCTTCGGCCTGTTGCAGCGGTTTGGTTTCCGGCAGCAGTGGGTAGTTGGCGGACACCAAGATAAAGCCCTGGCTGACCCAGCGGCTGACCTTGTTGGCCACCACTTGCTGGGCCTCTTTATCGCCGGTTTTCCAGGCGCCGCCATGCACCATAAAAATCACCGGAGCATTGCTGGCTTGCTTAGGTAGGTAGACGTCCATGCGCTCGCGGGCGGCGGGGCCGTAAGCCAGGTCTTTGATCAGCGCAGCGCCAGCGGGCAGTTCCAGGGGCGCGGCAGCTGCCCTCTCTTGCTGACGTTCGGCGCGGCGCTCTTTGATGTTGTCCATCAGTGGGCCGGCGAGGGCGGCTTGGCAGAAAACAGCCAGCACAATGGCGAGGGTTGGGCGGTTAAAACGCAGCGACATGGAGGGCTCCTAAAGCGAGGGAACTGTCGGGACGTCGGTTATACGAATGGCCGAGCAAAGCACCTGCGAATAATTGCGCTATGGGCGTAATTCGCTTGGTGCGCGCAGCACACCCTACGGGGGGCGCGGCTTACCCCATAAAAAAGCCCCGCGTCGGCGGGGCTGTTGGATCACAGGGTCTCGGCCCAGAGATCGTATTCGTCAGCATCGGTCACGCGGCACATCACCTTGTCACCTGGCTTGAGGTCTTGGTCGCTGTCGACATACACGCGGCCGTCGATTTCCGGCGCGTCAAAGAAGCTGCGGCCAATGGCGCCTTGCTCATCCACTTCGTCGATCAGCACTTCAATTTCTTTGCCGATTTTCAGCTGCAAGCGCGCGGCGCTGATGGCTTGCTGGTGCTCCATAAAACGGTCCCAGCGCGATTGTTTAACGTCGTCTGGTACGACTTCGGCGTCCAGCAGGTTGGCTGGCGCGCCTTCTACCGGCGAGTACTGGAAGCAGCCAACGCGGTCGAGCTGGGCTTCGGTCAGCCAGTTGAGCAGGTACTGGAAGTCTTCTTCGGTTTCGCCGGGGAAACCGACAATAAAGGTCGAGCGAATGATCAGTTCAGGGCACTGCTCGCGCCATTTTTTGATGCGCGCCAGGGTTTTGTCTTCAAAGGCCGGACGCTTCATGGCCTTAAGGATTTTCGGGCTGGCGTGCTGGAAGGGGATATCCAGGTACGGCAGGATTTTGCCGGCGGCCATCAGCGGAATGACGTCGTCCACGTTCGGGTACGGGTACACGTAGTGCAAGCGTACCCACACGCCCATGCTGCTCAACGCTTCGCAGAGTTCCAGCATGCGGGTTTTTACCGGCTGGCCATTCCAGAAGTCGGTTTTGTACTTCACATCTACGCCGTAGGCGCTGGTGTCTTGGGAAATGACCAGCAGCTCTTTAACCCCGGCTTTAACCAGGCGTTCGGCTTCGCTGAGGACTTCACCCACCGGGCGGCTGACCAGCTTGCCGCGCATGGACGGAATAATGCAGAAGCTGCAGCTGTGGTTGCAGCCTTCGGAAATTTTCAGGTAGGCGTAGTGGCGCGGGGTAAGTTTGATGCCTTGCGGCGGCACCAGATCGATCAGGGGGTTGTGGTTCAGGTTGGGCGGTGCAGCGGCGTGCACGGCGTTAACCACTTGCTCATATTGCTGCGGGCCGGTCACCGCCAGCACGCTGGGGTGCACATTGCGGATGGCGCTTTCTTCCACGCCCATGCAACCGGTGACAATCACTTTGCCGTTTTCGGCCAGGGCTTCACCAATCACTTCCAACGACTCGGCTTTGGCTGTGTCGATAAAACCGCAGGTGTTAACCACCACCACGTCGGCGTCCTGGTAGGTCGCCACTACTTCATAGCCTTCCATGCGCAACTGGGTGAGGATGCGTTCGGAATCGACGAGGGCCTTGGGGCAACCCAGGGAGACGAAGCCGACTTTCGGCGTGGCGACGGTGGACATGGTGAACCTCAGGCGTTTAGACGGGCGCTTTGGGCGCCTCTGGTCAAAAAGTGCGCAATTCTAGCGGCAGGTAGTGCGCTTGACCAGCCTCCATCCGGCAGGTGAGCTGTCAGCTATCCTCTGGGCGGCGCTATCTGCTGAAGACAGCGTAGCCAGTTGATGATCAAGTGGTCTGAAGCATGGCGTAAAACTGATTCTTAGGGCCGGCAATATCAGGTATAAAGCCGGCCTGTTTACGTGGTCGCCACACTATGGGTGGGCCTCGATCTTTTTCAGGAGCTTAGTGAATGTCCAAAGCGCATTCTGCCGAGGCTGGCGGTTCGGCAGGCAAGTCATCGACCATCAGCCTGATGGTTGCTGCGGTTGGCGTAGTGTTTGGGGATATTGGTACCAGCCCGCTCTACACCCTTAAAGAAGTGTTCTCCCCGCATTACGGGGTGCAGGCCAACCACGATGGCGTGCTGGGCATTCTCTCGCTGATCTTCTGGTCGCTGTTCTGGGTGGTGTCGCTCAAGTACGTGCTGTTTATGCTGCGTGCCGATAACCAGGGCGAAGGCGGGGTAATGGCCCTGACCGCGCTGGCCCGCCGCGCCGCCCATGACTATCCCAAACTGCGCAATGTGCTGGTGCTGCTCGGCCTGTTTGGCGCCGCGCTGTTCTACGGCGACAGCATGATCACCCCGGCCATCTCGGTATTGTCGGCGGTGGAAGGCTTGGAGCTGGCCTTTGACGGTATCGACCACTGGGTGGTGCCGTTGTCGTTAGTGGTGCTGGTCGCCCTGTTCTTGATTCAGAAGCATGGCACCACCCGCATCGGCATTTTCTTCGGGCCGATCATGCTTGCCTGGTTTAGTGCCCTGAGTGCCTTGGGCATTTACGGCATCTTGCAGCACCCGGAAGTACTGCATGCCCTTAACCCTTACTGGGCGGTTCACTTCTTTATTTCCCACCCTGGCATAGGCATCACCATTCTCGGTGCCGTGGTGTTGTCGCTCACCGGTGCCGAAGCGTTGTACGCCGACATGGGCCACTTCGGCCGCAAGCCAATTGCCCGTGCCTGGTTTGTGCTGGTGTTGCCGGGCCTGGCCCTGAACTACTTCGGCCAAGGTGCCTTGCTGCTGGAAAATCCGGAAGCGGCGCGTAACCCCTTCTACCTGCTGGCGCCAAGCTGGGCGCTGCTGCCGATGATTTTGCTGTCGACCCTAGCCACCATCATTGCTTCGCAAGCGGTGATTTCCGGCGCGTTCTCGCTGACGCGTCAGGCCATCCAGCTGGGCTACGTGCCGCGTATGTTTATTCAGCACACCTCCAGCCATGAGCAAGGGCAGATTTATATCGGCGCGGTGAACTGGACGCTAATGGTCGGCGTGGTCTTGTTGGTGCTGGGCTTCGAATCCTCCAGCGCCCTGGCGGCCGCCTATGGTGTGGCGGTGACTGGCACCATGCTGATCGACACCTTGCTGGCCTCCGCCGTGGTGCTGTTGCTGTGGCGCTGGTCACCGTGGGCCTCGGTGCCAATGCTGCTGGCGTTCTTGTTGGTCGACAGCCTGTTCTTTGCCGCCAACCTGCCCAAGGTCTTGCAGGGCGGAGCATTCCCGGTAGTCGCCGGTGCTGCGTTGTTTATTCTGATGACAACCTGGAAGCGTGGCCGCCAGTTGTTGGTCGACCGTCTCGACGAAAGCGCCATTCCGCTGCCGCTGTTTATCAGCAGCATTCGTGTACAGCCGCCGCATCGCGTGCAGGGCACCGCCGTGTTCCTGACCGCCCGCGCCGATGCCGTACCCCATGCGCTGTTGCATAACCTGCTGCATAACCAGGTACTGCACGAAACCGTGGTGTTGCTAACGGTAATGAACGAAGACGAACCGCGCGTACCCAACGAGCGGCGGTTTGAGGTGGATGCCTTTGGTGAGGGCTTCTACCGCGTGGTGCTGCACTTCGGCTTTATGGACGAGACCGACGTACCAGGCGCCTTGGGTTTGTGCCACCTCGATGGCCTGGACTTCAGCCCAATGCGTACCACCTACTTCTTAAGCCGCGAAACCATCATCTCCACCAAGTTGGTGGGCATGGCGCGTTGGCGCGAACTGCTGTTCGCCTTCCTGCTAAAAAACGCCAACGGCAATTTGCGCTTCTTCAACCTGCCATTGAACCGGGTGATTGAGTTGGGTACGCAGGTCGAGATTTGATCTCGATCACGTAGGGTCAATACCGTGCGCACCAAGGGGTTTATGTGGGATCGCGTTGGTGCGCGGTACCTCAGCCCCTACGCGGCAACATGCGCAGCAGGGTGTTATCGCGGATTACATAGTGATGCGCTATGCCGGCCACGGCATGCAGGCCTATGAGCCAATAGCCCACTGAGCCGCCAAGTTCATGCCATTCCTTGATCTGTTTGGCCAGGTCAGGGTTTTTGTCCACTAACGGTGGCAACTCCAGACCAAAGAACGGCACCGGTTTGCCGGCCGCGCTCAAGATCAGCCAGCCCGCGAACGGCAGGCCAATCATCAACAGGTACAGCGCCAGGTGCATCAGTTTGGCTGGCAGCATTTGCCACGCCGGCGGGGCAGGTTCTATACGCGGCGTCGGACTTATTGCGCGTAAGAGCAGACGCAGCCATACCAGCGCAAACACGCTGAGGCCGAGCATAAAGTGGAATTGCTTCATCAGGTCGCGTTCCACGCTGTCTTTGGGAAACAGACCGCGCAGTTCAATACAGGCGTAAACCGCCGCCAGCAAAATCACCATCAACCAGTGCAACGTAATGCTGGCGCTACCGTAGCGGGACTCGGTGTTTTTCCAACTCATCAGGATTTCCTTCTGCTAGATGCCCGCTCTAGGGCGGGTTGGGGTCGTTATGGGTGCGACCTTAGCATTTGTGAAGTGAAGGAATAGTGAGGAGGGGCTTCGTAGGGTGCGCCGGTCCAGCACACCCTGCGGTCGCGCTTACGGCTCTGGGCGCTTTTCGATGTCTTTGATCAGCCGTGCAGCGAGGGCTGGGTAGTCTTCGTCAAAGTGATGGCCGCCAGGTAATTCCAGTTTTTCGCCCACGGTGGTGGCTTCGGTACAGCCGCTTTCGCTGACCTCGTCTTTGCCATACACGCACAGCACTTTGGCCGCCGGCAGGCGCGCCACTTCCGGGCCGGTGGCGGCTTCTTTGCCGGCGGTGCCGAGCCAGCCCTGCACTTCAATTTCAAAACTTCCGCTGCGGGCCAGGGCAATCAGCTGGATACCGCGCACTTGCTGCTGTGCAGCCGGTGTCAGGCGGTTGTAGATGGCGGGTAATACGTCAGCACCAAACGAGTAGCCGATCAGCACAAAGTTCTTCGCGCCCCATTTGTCTTGGTACAGCTTCATCAGCTTGGCCAGATCGACCGCGCTCTGTTCCGGGCTCTTGTGCTGCCAGTAGTAGCGCAGGGCATCGATGCCCACTACGGGGTAATTGCGTTTGGCCATTTCCTCGGCCACATCGCGATCCAGGTCGCGCCAGCCACCATCGCCGGAGTAGAACAGGCTGACGGTATCGGAGGCGGTATCGGGGTCTATAGCCGGTACTTCCACCACTGGCATGGCATCACTTTCACCTTGCAGCAGGTTGCGCAGTTCTTTGTCCAGCACCTGCGGCAGGGTGGTGTCGTAGTCGCTGATGCTGGTGACGCCATTGCTTTGTTCGCGGGCAAAAGCGGCGCTGGGGTCGTCGGGGTTATCGTTCCACGCCGCTACCCAATGGCCATGGGCGGCTTTGGCTGGCTGCGGGCAGTCGGGCTTTTCGATGGAGAAATCCACCGACAGGGCTTTGGCCTGGTCGTTGTTCTGCCCGGCCAGCCAGTTCCACGCCAGCGTCGCACCGGGGCCGATGCCGGCTACCACGGTAGCGGGACCGGCCAGTTGTGTGAGGCTGTCTTGCAGGCGTTTTTGTTGGGCGGCGCAGTCTTTGCTGTCGAGGCTGAACTGCACCACCTGCGCTTGGCTATCGCGGCTGATGGCCAGCAACTGCGCATCGGTGAGCAGCATGTCGGGCGGCACGCCAATGGCCACCTGGGCCTTGGCGGCACTGCCAGGTACGACTCGGGTCAGGGCGCTGCCATCGCTCAATTGCAGATGCTCCACGGTCGGCAGGTTGCCGCCGCGTTTATAAAGCAGGGCGGCAACCGCCACGCCTGTCACCAAAAGTGCGACCAATAGCGGCCGCCAGAAGCGTCGAATCATCAGCGTTTCACCAATCCTGTCAGGCCACCTGCAATAAGGGCGGCGGTGTCAGCCAGGGCCACCAGCGGGTCGAGCCCGGCCGGTACGGCCATGTAGCGCGGTTCCCAGTCGGGCTGGAATTTATCTTTGAAGCGGCGCAGGCCCTGGAAGTTATACAACTGCTCACCGCGGCGGAAGACCATGGCGCCCAGGCGTTGGGTCAGCGGCGCGCCTCGCCGTGGTTGCAGGCCAGACAACGGCACCATGCCCAGGCTGAAGCGGCTGTAACCAGCGGCCTTGTAATGCAATATCAGGCCAAGCATAAGAAATTCCATGGTCAGCTTCGGTGCGTCGGGGTGGGCGCGCATCAGATCCAGGCTGGCCAGTTCCGTGCTTTGGGTTTCCAGCAAGTTGGCAAAGGCTACCGCGCGGCCTTCGAAACGAATTACCGCAATACGGAACCGCTTGAGGTATTCGGGGGTAAAGCGGCCAAGGGAGAAGCCTTTTTCGCGCACGTTCTTACCTTGGACCCAGGCCGCCGAGATGGCTTGCAGCTCGTCCATGGGGGCGGCGCCGGCTTCAAAGATTTCCAATGCCAGACCATCACGTCCGCCACGGTTCCAGGTGTAGCGCAGGTCTTTCATTTCCTTGCCCTTGGCTTCCAGATCGAACGCGCGCAAGTCAACGCGGGCTTCTTCGCCGAGCTTGAGGGCGGTGAGGCCGATGTCCATATAGAAGGGCAGGTTCTCCGCGCGTACTTGGTAGAACACTGGCCGTGCATGGTGCAGGTCGCACAGGTCGCGGAATTGCCAGATCAACTCAGCTCGTTGCTGCGCCGGGCCGATGGGGTCGTACAGGGCAATCATGCTGCGGCCACGGCGGGCATACATGAGAAAGGCGTCATCGCCCTGGTGGAACAGTAGCGCCTTATCGCCGGTCAGGGCCAGGCCGCCATCGGGTTGGTCGGAGGCGCTAATGATACGGGCGGCGGTGTCCAGCTCAGCCTCATCGGGCAGACGGATTTCCGGCGGCTCGGTACGCAACAGCCAGGTCAGCACTACGATTACCAGCAGCAAGGCGCTACCCAGGGCTGAGCGCAGTGCACGGGGCGCACCGGCATCCAACGCGAATTGCCACCACAGTTCATCGCCGTAGGGCACGTCTTGGTAAGCAAAAAACATCAGCCAGATTGAGGCGCCCAATACGCACAGCGCCGCCACCAAGTAGACCGAAGAAAACGGCAATTCCAGCAAGCGGCTAGGGCGGTAGAACGAGCGGCGGAACACGGCCAACAGGCTGGCAGTGAGGGTTAGCAGCGTGGCTTCTTCCCAGTCAAAGCCCTTCATCAACGACAGCAATGCGCCGACCAGCAACAGCACCATGGTCAGTACCCAGGCCGCCGACAGGCGCCGGCGCAGGCCCTGAGCCAAGAGTAAGCAGAGCACGCCGATCAGGCTGGCGCCCAGGTGCGAAGCATCAATCAGGCGATGGGGGATCAGAAAGCCAAGGTCTTCGATGCGTGAGTCGATGGCCGGGGTCGCGCCGGAAAACAGCAGCACCACGCCGGAAATAAACACCAACAACGCCAACACGGGTGCGGCCAAGCCGGAGGCAACGCGCACGGCCTGATGCTTGACGATCAGGCGATAGGCTTCGTTACACAGCAGCAACAGGCAGGCGACTAGGAGCGGCAGCACCACATAGATCAGGCGGTACAACAGCAGGGCTGCGGCCAGTGGCGCGCTGCCCAACTGATCAGCGAAAGCGGCCAGCAGCACCGCTTCAAACACGCCAACACCCCCGGGTACATGGCTGAGCACACCAGCGGCCAGGGCCAACAGATAGACCAGCAGGAAGGCGCCAAAGGGCGGCGCTTCCGGCAACAAGAGATACAGCACGGTGGCGGCAGCGGCCACGTCCAGCGCGGTAATCAGCAATTGCAGCGCCGCCAGGCGCAGGCCCGGCACGCGCAAGGTGCGGCGGCCAAACTGGATCAGCAGATTGTTCGGGATCGGCTGTTCCGGCAGCCGACGTCGGCTGATAGACACCAGTAGCGCGCCGCAACCCAGCAGCAGGGCGACCGCAATGGCGGTCAGTACGCCGGCGGGCAAACGCAGGGCGGTGGCGGCCGCGCTCAAATCACTGAGGGTGGCCAATGCCGCCAGAATCGGCAGTGCGCAACCAAGAGACAGGCTGGCAAACAAGGTCATGCGCGCCACTTCGGCGGGGCCCAGGCCGTGGCGGGCATACAAGCGATAGCGCACCGAGCCGCCAGACAGCATTGACAGGCCAATGGCGTTGCCAATGGCAAAGGCGTTAAAGCCGCCAAACGCCAGGGCCGGCAGCGGTAGCTTTACATCGGCAAAGCGACTGGCCGACCATTCATAGCCGAGCAAGATAATAAAACCGACCACCGTCGCGGCCAGGGCGCCGAGCAGGGCGCTTTTCGGCACGCTGAGGATGGACTCGCGCAGGGAGTCTGGGTCCACGTCCTGAATCAGGTGGCGGCAGGCCAACAGGGCAATGGCGAATAACAGCAGGGTAACGGCCAGGCCGATCGGCTGGCGGTAGGTGCTGAGGCGCTCCATCCACAACAGGCGTGATGGATGCACGTCGGACGCCGGTGGGTTATGGGCATCTGGCGGATTAGCGCGCATTCGGCACCTCGAAAGCAGGACGGAAAGCCGATAGGCGAGCGGACAAAAATTGAGCGGCGGGGGTGGGTCGCGAAACGCAATGCGGTCCTGGGTAAAGCATGCATGACTCCCTATGGCGAACGAGCCCGGCAATGATCAGCTGCGTTGCGGCGCGGAGCAACCGGTTTGCGCATCCTGGCGGTGTTTGATTAGTAGTGGTTGATTGCGCGCCAGTGGTCAAGCCGAGCGACTGGCTGCCTGCTTGCCTATTCCTTTATATAGAAAGACGGCAGAGAGGGGAGAGGCGATGGAGAAACCCAAACGCCAGAAACACAAAAGGCCACTTGTTTCCAAGTGGCCTTTAAATGTTTGGTTGCGGGAGCCGGATTTGAACCGACGACCTTCGGGTTATGAGCCCG
>CAZIWV010000032.1:0-54913 GCA_964543145.1 uncultured Pseudomonas sp. | reverse complement strand
ACATCTTCGGCGGCATCGTTCGTTGCGACATGATTGCCGAAGGCATCATCGGCGCAGTGAAAGAAGTGGGCGTGAAAATCCCGGTAGTTGTGCGCCTTGAAGGTAACAACGCTGAACTGGGCGCCAAGGTACTGGCAGAAAGCGGCCTGAACATCATCGCGGCAACCAGCCTGACCGACGCTGCTCAGCAAGTCGTCAAAGCTGCGGAGGGCAAGTAATGAGCGTCCTGATCAATAAAGACACCAAAGTTATCTGCCAGGGCTTCACCGGCTCGCAGGGTACTTTCCACTCCGAACAAGCCATTGCCTACGGCACCCAAATGGTTGGCGGCGTGACTCCGGGCAAAGGCGGCACCACTCACCTGGGCCTGCCAGTGTTCAACACTGTGAAAGAAGCCGTAGAGCAAACTGGCGCTACCGCCAGCGTGATCTACGTTCCGGCTCCTTTCTGCAAAGACTCGATCCTGGAAGCGGCTTTCGGCGGCATCAAGCTGATCGTCTGCATCACCGAAGGCATCGCCACCATCGACATGCTGGAAGCCAAGGTTAAGTGCGACGAATTGGGCGTACGCCTGATCGGCCCTAACTGCCCAGGCGTGATCACCCCCGGCGAATGCAAGATCGGCATCATGCCCGGTCACATTCACCTGCCAGGCAAAGTCGGCATCGTTTCGCGTTCCGGCACCCTGACTTACGAAGCTGTTAAGCAGACCACTGACGCCGGTTTCGGTCAGTCCACCTGCGTTGGCATCGGCGGTGACCCGATCCCAGGCTCCAACTTCATCGACATCCTGAAGCTGTTCCAGGAAGACCCGAAAACCGAAGCCATCGTTATGATCGGCGAAATCGGTGGTTCGGCTGAAGAAGAAGCTGCCGCTTACATCAAAGCCCACGTGACCAAGCCAGTGGTGTCCTACATCGCTGGTGTGACTGCCCCTCCAGGCAAGCGCATGGGCCACGCCGGCGCCATCATTTCTGGTGGTAAAGGTACGGCTGACGAGAAATTCGCAGCCCTGCAAGACGCCGGTGTTAAAACCGTACGTTCGCTGGCTGACATCGGCAAAGCTTTGGCTGAGCTGACTGGCTGGACCGCTAAAAACGCGTAAGTGTTTTAGCAATAAAAAGGCCACCTTCGGGTGGTCTTTTTTTTGGGTTTTTTCCTAACGAACGGCGTCGCTCTAGCTCGCTCGATCTCTATTTGCGGCGCGGCTTACATTGCAAGATCAACAGCTTGGCTGCTAAGCCTGAAAAAGGTGAACGCTACTGCTGCGCTACACTCCAAACCGCAGCCCATTAACAAGGAGAACAACCGATGAGCTTGCCGTTTTGGTGTGTGTTTATCTCGGCCCTTTTAATCTTCGTGGCGAAGATTCCGGTGGCCAAGGAAATGAATAAAGATGGTGGCTACGACAACCATCATCCGCGTGCGCAGCAGGCGCGGTTAACCGGGTTCGGGGCGCGGGCGTATGCCGCGCATCAGAATAGCTTTGAAGCGTTTATGTTGTTTGCCGCCGCTGTGCTGATGGCGCATACCACGCAAACCATGGGCTGGTTTGTCGATACGCTGGCGGTGATCTTTGTCGTGTGCCGCGTGCTCTATCTGGGCTTGTATTGGGCCGATTTGCACTGGCAACGTTCGCTTGTGTGGATTGTCGGCTTGGTCTGCACGCTGCTGATTATGCTGAGCCCGAATTTGCGCTTGGTTGCTTGATCTGGAACCAATGCAGTCGTACCCGCGCAGGCAGCGCACCGGGTGATGTGATAGCAAATGCGAACGCATGTCCCCGCACCACTCTGGATTCCCGCTTTCGCGGGAATGACGGAAATATGGCTACAGACACCGTCGTCCCCGCGTAGGCGGGGACCCAGAATTCTGCGTCCCCGCCTACGCGGATCACGAGCAGGGATGGGCAAACTCAACTTCCCCCCCAGAAACAACAAAGGCCCACATCTGTGGGCCTTTGTCTGCTAGCGAGTAGAGCGAATTACTTGGTGGCTTCTTCGTGAGTTTCTTCAGCTTTTTGCTGAATGGCTTCGCCGGTTTTCTGTGCGGCATCTTGTGCCGACTCAGCGGAATCCTGGGCAGATTCGCGTGCAGATTCCATTTTGTCTTCTGGAGTTTTATCGCAGGCGGCCATGGTCATGGTGGCGGCGAGCAGCAGGGCGTAGGCAATTGGCTTTTTCATAGGTATGGATCCTTTTTCGCGTTATCGGGGCGATTTATCTTATCGCTGCGGTTTTGGAGCGTGACCTGCTGCGCGAAGTTCCAACCAAAGTCGCCTGACGGCTTCAAACCTTGGCTTGGAAAGGTATGATGCGGCCCTTATGGATCAACAACATAGGCCGTGAACATGAGCGATAGCCTGATTTTAGAGCGCGCCCAGCGCTTCCTGTCGGCGTTGCGTCATTGCCAGGTATTGGGCCTGAGCGTGCATGCGATCGACAGCCAACGCCTGACCCTACGCCTGCCCTATAGCCGGCAAATCATTGGTAACCCCGAAACCGGCGTTATCCATGGCGGCGCCATCACCACGTTGATGGACACCACCTGCGGCATTTCCACCATCTGCGTGCTGCCAGACTTCGAAATCTGCCCGACCCTGGACCTGCGCATCGACTACATGCGCCCAGCCGAGCCACACAAAGACGTGTTCGGCGTGGCCGAGTGCTATCGCGTTACCGCCAATATCATCTTCACCCGCGGCTATGCGTACCAAGACGACCCCGAGCAGCCCATCGCCAATGTGGTCGGCACCTTTATGCGCATGGGCAAAGGCGCGCAGGGCAAAGAACTGCAAAGCGCGGCGGTGCAACCCGAGCACTTCAAAAGCGCGATAGACGGAGGCAAGGCATGAGCGACACCGAGCTGCCAGCCCTGAACCTGAGCCAACTGGTTAAGGCGGCGCACGAAAAAAACAACTACGACGAGCTGTTGCAGTTGACGCCCTACGCCAAGCTGTTGGGCATTGAATGCCTGCGCCTGGGCGATGACATGGTGTTTCGTATACCGGCCAATAAAGACAGCATCGGCAACCCGATTTTGCCAGCCATCCATGGTGGCGTGATCGCCGGCTTTATGGAGCACAGCGCCATGCTCCACCTGCTGATGTTTATGGGCACGCCACACTTTCCGAAAATCATCGACTTCTCGATAGATTACCTACGCGCTGGTCACTATCGTGACACCTTCGCCGCTTGCCAGGTCTGGCGCCAAGGGCGGCGCGTAGCCAATGTGGCGATCACCGCTTGGCAAACCACGCGTAGCGAACCTATCGCCACCGCGAGGGCGCACTTTAAGGTCGATGAGTCGTAAGTAGCGGGCGTTACTGCGGGCAAGACGTTCAGGACAATAAGGATGTGTAGATGGATGCGTTGCTGATCCTCGGTGGCTTGCTGCTGATTCTGGTCGGGCTGGTGTGGTTGGTGATACTGGCGTTCGACACCAGCCTGCTATGGGGGCTGGGTAGCCTGTTTCCGCCGCTGACCCTGGTGTATGTGCTGCGCTATTGGCGTGTCGCGCGCAAAGCCGTAATGCTGAGCGGCTTAGGCTTTATTCCGCTGATCGTCGGCCTGACCCTGCTGGCTAATCAAGACGCCCAGCGCTTGCAGGCCATCCTCAGCCTGGACTGGGCGCGCCCGCCGGTGCAGGCCCCCGCCGAGCTGGCCATCCACCTGCGCGGCAGCCTCAACGGCCAGCCGTTTGCGCCGCAGCAAGCGGAGCTGATTGATGGGGTATTGAGCCTGCGCGAAGGTGAGGATGTGTTTGCCCGCCGTGAAGTGACCATTCGTTTGCCCAGCCTGGTCAAAAACGGCAACGCCCCGGTGCGCGTGGATGTGCTGCCGCAAGACAGCGGTAACCTGCCTGAAGTGCAGTTGAGCTGGCTGCTGCCGGAGCAGGAACTGCCCGAGGCGCGGCGCTTGAACCACGCCTACACGCTGCACCTGAAATTGGAGCCGCAAGGGCCGAACAAGCTGGCCGGCGACTTCCATTTGGTGCTGCCGCCGCAGTTCAAAACCACCCTGAGCGGCACGGTCGAGTTGTTTACCGATCACCTGCGGTATGTCGATGGCAAGGTGGATGCCCGCTACGACTCGCGGGAAACGCTGGAGTACGTGATCACCGACTACCTCAAGCGCCGTTATGCCACGCAACAGGTCAAGCTGGGCATTTTGCCGGCGGTGAATTTTCCGGCGAGCAATATGAGCTTGAATGTTGAGGCACGTATTGAAGAGCGCGATGAACAACTGCCGGTCGTTCTGCGCAAAAGCGTTAACCGCGGTTGGATTGTGGTGGGCGATCGTTATCAGGTTGAAGCAACGCCGGATGTGGCTGCTGAGGTCAAATCCGAGAAAGCGCCGGCAGCTAACGCTGTGCCCACACCTAGTAGCTCGCTGGACCGTCGCCAGCGTTTTAGCCTGGAACGACTGCAGAGCAACCCCAGCCGCTATATGAACCTGCAGATGCGCATTATGACCGAGCGCGGCAGCATGGTTGAGGGGCGCTTCAATGGCATTGATACCGAGGGGCAGATTGTTGTGCAGCGCAACCTGAAGGGGCAGGGCGGGGCGAGTTTTTCGGTGTTACCGGCGCAGATCACCTCAATTGAATTGTTGGAGCCTTGAGGACTGGCGGTTTGGCTGCAAGCAGGCGTCGCTGTGGACATCTGGATTGCGAATCGCATGTCATGCACGGCACGCGCCCCTCAACCTAAGCACTTGAAATCGAAGTCGTTGCCCCCCATCTGTTGGTCATCGCCGTGTTAGCGGCCTCTGCCATCTGCTTGGAGTTAAACGACCATGAGTGTGGAAACTCAAAAAGAAACCCTGGGCTTCCAGACCGAGGTGAAGCAACTGCTGCACCTCATGATCCATTCGCTGTATTCCAACAAGGAAATCTTCCTTCGCGAATTGATCTCGAACGCCTCTGACGCTGTCGACAAACTACGTTTCGAAGCCCTGTCCAAGCCTGAGTTGCTGGAAGGTGGCGCGGAACTGAAAATCCGTGTGAGCTTCGACAAGGACGCCAAGACCGTCACCCTCGAAGACAACGGCATCGGCATGAGCCGTGAAGACGCGATTACCCATTTGGGCACCATCGCCAAATCCGGCACCGCCGACTTCATGAAGAACCTCTCGGGCGATCAGAAGAAAGATTCGCACCTGATCGGCCAGTTCGGCGTGGGCTTCTACTCGGCCTTTATCGTCGCCGACAAAGTTGAAGTGTTCAGCCGCCGCGCCGGTCTCGACGCCAGCGAAGGCGTGCACTGGTCTTCCAAAGGCGAGGGCGAATTTGAAATCGCCACCGTCGATAAGGCTGATCGCGGTACCCGCATCGTGCTGCACCTGAAGTCCGGTGAAGACGAATTCGCCGATGGCTGGCGCCTGCGCAACATCATCAAGAAGTACTCCGACCACATCGCGCTGCCCATCGAACTGCCGAAAGAACAAGCGGCGGCCGAAGGCGAAGAGGCTCCTGCCCAGGAATGGGAAGTGGTCAACCGCGCCAGCGCCCTGTGGACCCGTCCGCGTACCGAGGTCAAGGACGAGGAATACCAGGAGTTCTACAAACACGTCTCCCATGACTACGAGAACCCACTGAGCTGGAGCCATAACAAGGTCGAAGGCAAGCTGGAATACACCTCGCTGCTGTACGTGCCGAGCCGTGCGCCGTTCGATATGTACCAGCGCGAAGCACCGAAGGGTTTGAAGCTCTACGTGCAACGCGTGTTTGTGATGGACCAGGCCGACGAGTTCCTGCCGCTGTACCTGCGTTTTGTTAAGGGCGTGGTCGACTCCAACGACCTGTCGCTGAACGTCTCGCGGGAAATCCTGCAGAAAGACCCTATCATCGACTCGATGAAGTCAGCACTGACCAAGCGCGTATTGGACATGCTGGAAAAGCTGGCGAAAAACGAGCCTGAGCAATACAAAAGCTTCTGGAAAAACTTCGGTCAGGTGATCAAAGAAGGTCCAGCTGAAGACTTCGCCAACAAAGAGAAAATCGCCGGCCTGCTGCGTTTCGCTTCCACCAGCGATGACAGCGGCGAGCAAAGCGTGTCGTTGGCTGACTACCTGGGCCGTGTGAAGGAAGGTCAGGACAAGGTTTACTACCTCACCGGCGAAAGCTACGCCCAAGTGAAAAACAGCCCGCACCTGGAAGTGTTTCGCAAGAAAGGCATCGAAGTGCTGCTGCTCACCGACCGTATTGATGAGTGGCTGATGAGCTACCTCACCGACTTCGACGGCAAGCAGTTTGTCGACGTGGCGCGTGGCGACCTCGACCTTGGCAAGTTGGATTCGGAAGAAGACAAGAAAACCCAGGAGGAAGCGGCCAAAGCCAAAGAAGGCTTGGTTGAGCGTCTGAAAGCCGCACTGGGCAGCAGCGTTAGCGAAGTGCGGGTTTCCCACCGCCTGACCGACTCGCCAGCGATTCTCGCCATTGGCGAACAGGACCTGGGCCTGCAAATGCGCCAGATCCTCGAAGCCAGCGGGCAAAAGGTGCCGGATTCGAAGCCAATCTTTGAATTCAACCCAGCCCACCCGCTGATCGAGAAACTCGACAACGAGCAAAGCGAAGAGCGTTTTGGCGACCTGTCGCATATCCTCTTCGACCAAGCCGCGCTGGCCGCTGGCGACAGCCTGAAAGACCCGGCCGCCTACGTGCGCCGCCTGAACAAGCTGCTCGTCGAGCTGTCGGTTTAACACTAGAGTGAACACAAAACCCGCTTCGGCGGGTTTTGTCATTTCCGCGTTGCTGCCCCAACCAATGACCTATTCCAGGAGTGAGTGATGAGCGAATTCAGCGTAATTCCAGTGGCCTACAGCGTTGATGGCCACGGCTACGAGGGCCAACTGGTATTCGATGCCAGCGTAACCGCTGCGCGCCCAGGCCTGCTGTTGGCACCGAACTGGATGGGCGTCACCGATGGTGCCATCGAACTGGCCAAGAAAGCGGCCGGCAAAGACTACGTGGTGCTGGTTGCCGATATCTACGGCGCCGATGTGCGCCCCAACGGCCATGAGCAAGCGGCTGCCGCCATGATGCCGCTGAAAAACGACCGTGCGCTGTTGCGTACTCGTATGCAAGCCAGCCTGGCGACCTTGCAACGCCAGACCCATGCGCCGGTTGATAGTGCCAAGTTGGCGGTGTTTGGCTTCTGTTTCGGCGGCTGCTGCGCCCTGGAGTTGGCCCGCGATGGCGCGCCGGTAAAAGCGGCGGTGTCCTTCCACGGCACGCTTGATACCCCCAATCCCGCCGACGCCAATAACATCAAAGGCAAGGTGTTGGTGCTGCATGGTGCTGCCGATCCACTGGTACCGAAAGAGCAACTGCCAGCGTTTGAAGCAGAGATGGATGCGGCCAATGTTGACTGGCAACTGGTCAGCTACGGCGGTGCCGTGCATTCCTTCACCGACCCGGCTGCTGACAATCTGCCGATGATGAAATACAACCCCACCGTTGCCGCGCGGGCGTTTGCCAACATGGCGCATTTGCTTAAAGAAGTGCTGTAACGGCTGGCGCGTTTACCGGCGCGTAGGTTGGGCTTCGCTGCGCTCAACCCAACCTACGTTTACCGCGGTAACTCAATCCGCTCTGTTTCACCTGCCACCGTCGGCCAATCCCGCGCCGCCCATTTCTCTCGCGCCCGATCAATCAGCGCCGAGTCACTGGCGACAAAATTCCAGTTCATTCGCCGTGGCCCATCCAGCGCCGCGCCGCCGAGCATAATCACCTGGCAATCGCTTTCGGCGAACACGGTGTAGGTCTCGCCGGCGGGCAATACCAGCATGCTCTGCACGGCTAGCGGCTGGTCCTCCAAACGCGCTTCCCCGCTGATCACATACAGCGCCCGCTGTTCATGTTCGGCCGCAATAAATTGCGCGGCGCCCGTGCTCATATGGATGTCCGCAAGTAGCGTGGGGGTAGGCACCGGCACAGGCGATTTCAGGCAAAAACCTTCGCCCGCTACCAGGCGGATACGCACGCCCAACGCCTCGCTTTCCCGCAGCTCGCCAGCGCTGTGGTGGCTGTAGCTCGGGGTGCTCTGTTCCAAGTGTTGGGGCAGGGCCAGCCACAGTTGCAGGCCATGCAGCTGCGAGCCGCTTTGCCATAGCTCGGCCGGGGTGCGCTCGACATGGGCAACGCCGCTGCCCGCCGTCATATAGCTGACATCGCCTGCCGCCACGTATTGGTCCGAGCCCAGGCTGTCTTTGTGCAGCAAGGCGCCCTCGAACAGGTAGCTCAGGGTCGACAGACCGATATGCGGATGCTGACGCACGTTCATGCCGGTGCCCGGTGCATAGCGGTTGCAGAGGATATGGTCGAAAAACACAAAGGGCCCCACGCTGCGGCATTGCGCCGAGGGCAGGGGGCGCAGAATGGGTTGCCCTTCGACATCTTCCGGGCGTGGGCGAAGCACAAGTGGACTGGCCATAGTCAGTTAACCCAGCTGGGTTTCAACGTGGATTTCCGTGCTGGTCATCAGCTTATGCACCGGGCATTTGTCGGCGATGGCCAGCAGCTTGGCGCGCTGCTCATCGCTGAGTTCGCCTTGCAAGGTGAGGCTGACATTAAGGGTGTAATGGCCCTCGCGTTCTTTGCTGGCATCGCGGCTGACAGCCACTTGAATACCCGTTAGCGGGATGCCGCGCGCGCGGGCGTATTGGGTTACGGTCAGGGCTTTGCAGGCACCGAGGGCGGTGTCGAAGTAGTCATGCGGGTCGGGTGCCGAACTTTCGCCGCCGAGCGCTGTTGGCATATCGGTAAACAGAGGCGCCAGTTCGGCGATCTGAATTTCATGGCGATAGCTGCTGGCAGACTGGCTGGTGACGGTAATAGTCATGATTGATCTCAACAGACAAATGGCGGGGTAGAGCATCCTGCTTGGCGCAGCTTGAACCTGCAAGCCTAGCCGAAGGTCTATGCTTGTCAGGCATTTTCAGGGAGCCAACCGTTGTCTATTTTTCCAAACGCTATTGCCATGCTCTGTACCTGGTTGGCCATTGCCAGCGTTAGCCAGGCCCGCGACTACCACTACACCGATGCCCACCTGCACTACGTCGACTTCTTTCAGGAAACTGAAGGTATGCAGAAGTTGCTCGAGCAGATGGATGCCAACCGCGTCGACCATGTGATGATCACCGGTATTCCGCTGGCGAAGAAATGGCATGAAGACGAACCCAAGCGCCCACGCTATTACGCCGGTGACGATGCCGACGCCTACTGGTACAGCGCCACCGATTTTTATGTGGCCGCGGCCCTGGGTGACCTGAACGATGTGCAGCGCCAACGCTTTCATCCGTTTATTTCCGGCTTTAACCCGGTGGATAAAAACGCCGCTGCGCATATCGAGCGTTTGCTCAAACTCTACCCCGGCTTGTGGCAAGGCATCGGTGAAGTGTTTACCCGCCACGACGACCTTACGGCCATCACCTCTGGCGACACCCCCCGGGCCAATAACGAGGCCATGACCGGCGTTTACCACCTGGCTGCCGAGCACGATTTACCGGTGTTGCTGCACAGCAATATCACCTCCAAGCGGGAGAAAAATCCGCTGTATCTACCCGAAGTCGAGGAGCCGCTGCGCAATCATCCGCATACGCGCTTTATCTGGGCGCATGCCGGCACCAGCCTGGAATTGCACCGCCATCAAACCCAGTTGGACTTTGTGCTGCCAACCTTGCAACGCATGCTGGAGGCCTATCCGAACTTGTATATCGACTTGTCCTGGAGCGTGTTGCACCCGTACTTGATGGATGATGCCGGCAAGCCCAATAAGGAATGGCTGGCGTTGGTGGAGCGTTTCCCTGAGCGCTTTATGCTGGGCTCCGATGTGGTGGGTAAGTTCGACGGCATTGGCGAGCAAATGCATGGCTTTGACCCGTTTCTGGATGCCTTGCCGGCTGCTGTGGCACAGAAGGTCGCCCGCGATAATTTCCTTAACGTGCTGCCGCGTAACCTCAAGGAAAAAACCTCACGTTGATGTTTTTCCGTTGTCATCAGTCTGTCATTGCCACGTCATAAGCTCGCGCCATCCCAATTAAGGAGCGCGATATGCAAGTCATCCGTATGAGTTCGCTGGCGGCTTTGCTGCTGTGTGGTATTAGCCAAATGGCGGCTGCCGAAGTGCGGGTTGAAGGCCCGGTGGAATTCGGCATTTTTGAAACCAGCGCCAAAGACCTGCAACCGGGCGAGCGCGTGCTTACCCGTAGCCAGCAAACCATCCTTAGCACGGATGAAATTCCGGCCAAGCTGGGCACCAAGTTCGGTATTCGTTACACCCTGGCCAACAAGAAGGCTGACGACACGCCGCTGACCTTGCTCTACCTCACCCCCGGCATTCAATCGGCCGATGGCCGCCACGACAAATTGGTGGTGGAGCAGAAACTAGTGGTTGGCGCGCCGCAGGACGTGATGGCTTTTGAATTCACCGAATACAACGAACTGGCCAAAGGCGAGTGGCGTTTTATGGTGTTCCAGGGCGACCGGTTGTTGGCTGAGAAGACCTTTACCGTGCAGTAAACACACCCGCCTTACCCAGCCCGAGCCGCCATGCGCCTCGGGTTTTTTATTGCCCGCCATTTGCTCTTCAGGGTGTGCCGGCCGCGCACGGCGTTTACGCGGACATCGCTTGGTGCGTATGGCACACCCCTACGAACCTGAATATCCGCTAGGTCACCTCCCACAAAGTCGCTGCCAACCCTGTCGTTTGCCCGGTAGCTGCTAATTTCTTTGCAGCGGTTGGCAGCAAGGCAACACTTTGTTACTTTGTGTGCACTATCGTACCAATTAGCCGTACGTGCACGGACGATGGAGTTTCTGTTGATGGCGAAGGGCGCATGCCTAGCCTGCCATCAGCAGCCGAGAGACGAATAAGAACAGGGCGGCCTTGAGCCTCCCGAATAATCTTGGCCAATAAGGAGCGTTGTCGATGAAGACGCAAGTGTGCTTTGCCACGTGGAAAATCCGCCCCTGGCAGGCGGGTGCGGCCTTGGCGCTGTTGCCAGTGCTGGTAGCCGGTACGGCGCAAGGGGCTGAATTCAGCTTTGCCGACAACGAGGTCACCGGCTCGTTGGACACCACCCTCTCATACGGCTCAATGTGGCGTGTGCAGGGTCGCGACAAGGGCAATATCACCGATATCAACGCCGACGACGGCAACCGTAACTTCGACACCGGCCTGGTTTCCGAAGTCTACAAAGCCACCTCCGACCTTTCGGCCAAGTACCAGAACTACGGTTTGTTTGTGCGCGGCACCGCGTTCTACGACACGCAAATCATGGACAAGCGCAACGACTATTACGGCACCACCAACGGTGTCGAGCGCCCCAGCCAGAACTTCCCCAACGACAACGAATTTACCGAAGACACCCGCCATAACGCCGGGCGCAAAGCGCAGATTCTCGACGCCTATCTGTATGGCAACTGGGATATCTACGACCAACCGGTGGCGGCCAAAGTCGGCCGGCAAGTGCTGAGTTGGGGCGAGGGCGTGTTCTATCGCGGCGGGGTTAACACCATTAACCCAGTGGACGCCGCCAAGTTCCACTTGCCAGGCTCCGAGTTAAAGGAAGTGCTGGTGCCAATGGAGGCCTTTAGTTTTAACGTCGGGCTCACCGATGATTTGTCCATGGAGGCCTTCTACCAGTGGAAATGGAAAGAGACCCAGCTGGACCCAGCCGGCACCTATTTTGGTGATACCGACTTGTTCGCTGAGGGGGGGAATACGGCGTATACCACCGAAACTGCGCTGATCCCTGCGTTTGCCGGTTACGACTTCGTGAACGGCGTGTTCCCCGGCATATTGGGTCTGGGTCCGAAGGGACCTAACGCCTATATGAACCAGGAAACCGGCGTGTTCAAAGTCGCCAATATTGGTAAAGACATTGAGGCGGACGACAGCGGCCAATTCGGCGTGTCATTCCGTTATATCGCCGAAGAGTTGAACTCCACTGAGTTTGGCTTCTACTTCGTCAACTACCACGCCAAAGAGCCGCAGATTGCCATCGACCTAAGCAAATACGCTGGCGTCGACATGACCACGCTGGGTGGCATAGTCGGTTCCGACGCTGGCGCTCTGGCGACCCTCGACCTGGCCAGTAACGCCGAAGCCCGCCGCGACTATGTTGAAGATATCCGCATGTACGGCTTCAGTTTCAACACCACGGTGGGCGATGCGTCGTTCTCTGGCGAGCTGGCTTACCGGCCCAATGCGCCGATCAGTATTGCCGCCACTGACGACCTGCTGGGTGATCTGCTGACGCAAGGCATCCTGGGCTCCAGCCTGCTCGACAGCGGAACTCCGGGCAACCAAGCCTGCGCCCAAGTCTCCGGCAAACAACTCTGCCGCTCGCAGCTTTTCGAAAACTACGAACGCGCCGAAACCTACAACATCTCGCTCTCCACCATCTACAACTTCGGCCCTATGGTCAGCTTTGACTCGGTAATGGGCGTGGCGGAAATCGCCTCGCAACATATCCGTGGCAGCAGCCTGAAATACACCGCCTACGACGGCAGCACGCGCAAGTTTGCCAGCACCACCGACAAGGCCTATGTCGACCCGGAAAACGGTGACTCCGACCAGATCACCCGCGACAGCTACGGCTATACCTTGCTGCTCTCCGGGAGCTGGAACGACGTATATGCCGGGGTAAAACTGTCGCCCTACGTGGTGTACCAGGACGACTTCCAGGGCAACTCCGACCGCACCGGTAACTTTATTGAAGGGCGCAAGGCCTACACCTTGGGTATGGATGCCAGCTACCTGAACGCCTTCGAAGTGGGGCTGCAGTACACCGAGTACTACGGCGCTGGCCGGAATAACTCGATGCGTGACCGCGACAACGTGTCGTTAAGCGCCAAGTACTCGTTTTGATGCCTGACAGACTTCTGGAGAACCGTGCATGTTGAATAAAAACTCACTGCTGCTCGCCGCCGTTCTGTTGGCTCTGGGCAGCACCGATAGCCTGGCGGGCGTTTCCGCAGGGCAAGCCGCCACGCTAAAAACCACCCTCACGCCGCTCGGCGCGGAAAAGGCCGGTAACGCTGCCGGCAGCATTCCCGCCTGGACCGGCGGCATGACCCAAGCCCCCGCAGGCTACAAAGGCCCGGGCGCGCACCATGTCGACCCGTTTGCCGGCGAAAAACCGCTGTTCACCATTACCAAAGCCAACCTCGACCAGTACAAAGCCAACCTCACGGCGGGGCAGGTCGCGCTGTTCAATGCCTACCCGGAAACCTTCCAGATTCCGGTCTACCCCACCCACCGCACCGGCTCGGCGCCGCAGTGGGTGTACGACAACACCTTTAACAACGCCACCAGCGCCAAGGTGCTCGACGGCGGCAACGGCTTTGCCGACGCCTACGGCGGCATCCCGTTTCCGATTCCGCAAAGCGGCGTGGAGGCGGTGTGGAACCATGTGGTGCGTTATCGCGGCACCTACGTGGTGCGCCGCTCCGCCGAAGCCGGCGTGCAGCGCAACGGCCAATACTCGCTGGTGACCTCACAGGACGAAGCGCTGTTCCGCTTCTACAACCCCAAAGGCAACTACAGCGAGCTCAACAACATCCTGTTTTATTACATGACCTTCACCACCGCTCCGGCGCGTTTGGCCGGTAATGGCGCACTGGTGCAAGAGATGCTCGACCAGGTAAAAGAACCGCGCCAAGCCTGGGGCTACAACCCCGGCCAACGGCGGGTGCGGCGTGCACCAACCCTGGCCTACGACACACCGATTGAAGCCTCCGATGGCCTGAAAACCGCCGACGACACCGACATGTACAACGGCGCGCCGGATCGCTATGACTGGACCTTGGTAGGCAAAAAAGAAATCTACATTCCGTACAACAACTACCAAATCACCAGCCCGGACGTGAAATACGACGACCTGCTCAAACCCGGCCATATCAACCCCAAATACACCCGCTACGAACTGCACCGGGTGTGGGTGGTGGAAGGCAAGTTGAAGGCTGGCGCGCGGCATATCTACTCCAAACGCACGCTGTTTCTTGACGAAGACAGCTGGGGCGCGGCGGTGGTCGACCAATACGACGGGCGTGGCGAGTTGTGGCGGGTGTCCATGGCCTACCTGAAAAGCTTCTACGAACTGCCCACCGTATGGACCGCGCTGGACACCTTCCACGACCTGCAAGCACGGCGCTACAGCGTGCAATGGCTGGACAACGAAGAGCCCGGCACGGCCGACTTCAGCAAGCCCTCGCCGGATGATGCCAACTTCAGCCCGGCGGCGTTGCGGCGCAAAGCTTCGCGGTAACAGACTCAACGGCTCTGCACCCCTCTCCCGCAAGCGGGAGAGGGGCAGGCTTAACTCGATTGCCAGCGCGTAGGGTGTGCTGTGCGCACCAATGTGTCCTCGGGGGAGATCGCCTGGTGCGCGCAGCACACCCTACGAACTGTGGCGCCTCCTTGGCCATCAACAACAAAGGCGCCCGCAGGCGCCTTTGTAGTCTGTGCAGCACAGCGTTTAAGCGGCAACGCTGATCTGGCTTCCGACGCTGGAGGCGGTATAGCCGGCGCCGGTTTCGTATTGCTTCATCAGGGCCTGCACCAGGCTGGCGTACAGCGCGTTTTTATCGCTGTCGCTGCTGGTGGTCGAGGTGCTGCTGGAGCTGTTGGTGGCGCTGAGCAGGGTGCTCAGTTCGTCTTTGCTGATGCTGCCATTGCCATCGGCGTCCAACTGACCAAACAGCTCGTCGGCGTCGCTAGCGCTGGCCGACGGCGGTGGTGGTGGCGGGCCGGCCAGGGCTTTGCTTTCGTCCAGGCTGAGGCTGCCGTCTTCATCGCTGTCGAGGCTGGCGAACAGGGTGGAGATATCGTCGCTGCTCATGCCATCGCCGATGGCAGTGGTCAGCTCGTCCTGACTGACGCTGCCGTCACTGTCGCTGTCGAGGCTGGCGAACAACTCTTCCGGGTTTGGACCCCCTGGGCCGCCGGGGCCACCTGGAGGCGGGGCCAGGGCGGCGGTTTCATCTTGGTCGATGCTGCCGTCGCTGTTGGCATCCAGTTGCGCGAACAGATCGTCGATGTCGATGCTGCCCAGGCTGGAATCGCTTTCTTGGGCCTTGCTGAGCGCCGTGCTGAGTTCGTCTTTATCAACGCTGCCGTCGCTGTTGCTGTCGAGCAGCTTGAACAGTTTTTCCTGCGCATCTGTCGACCCACCCACGCAACTGGTAGCACTGCTGCTACTCGAACTGCTGCTACGTGAGCTGGCCGTCGAGCTATAGGAGTAGCTCGAATAACCGCTGACACCACTTATCATGGGAGTCGCTCCTGTTTGAATTGGCCATCGCCGAAGACGGTTTCTTCGGTTATGGCAGAGTCCAGGGGCTCTGTGTCGGCGGTGTGTGCGTTTTGTATCGGCGGGCGTACATGGCGGCAACGAGCCGGCGCAAAGCTGGGTGCGTTGTGCGTACCGGCTTTCGCGGCGATGCCTTTGAGTTTTTACCCGCGCACAAAAAAGCGGCGTCATCGCAGCCCGGTTAAAGGCAGCAATGACGCCGCTTCAAGCGTCGCCTAAGTCAAAAAATCATCACGCCTTGGCGCAGCTTTCCGGTGCCCAATCACCCATATCCGGGTTATTGCACACATCGTTCACCATCGCTTTACCCTGGCTTGCCACTTTCTGGCTCTCGGTGCGCGAGGTCTGCGCTTTCTGCGCGGCTTTCTCGGTGGCAACGGCCTGAGTCGGCACCTTGGCACGTTGTGCTTTGGTCACGGTCACTTTCTTGCCCGCGTCGGCATCGGCAACTTTGGCTACGGTGTCACGCTGTACGCCGGTGGCGATCAGGTCTTTTTCGTAGGCCTGGGTGTAGGCGTCCAGGTCTTCGCCAGTACGGCCATCAGCCGCAGCCAGCAGAGCGTTGGTTTCTTTCAGGCCGCTAACGATTTCGGCCAGGTGCGCACGGCCATCGGCTTCGGAGATTTTCTTGGCTTTGCGCGCGTCACGCAGCGAAGCGAATTCGCGCTGGTAGCAGGCCTGGGCGGCTTTGGCATAACCGACGCTGCGGTCGATTTCGCCGGTGCTGCGGTCGATGTCGGTGGCGTAGGAGCCGATGCGCTGGTTGTCGTCGGTGATCTGTTTTTGCTTCTCGACGTAGTAACCCGCTGCACCACCCACCAGGGCGCCGCCAGCGGCACCAATCAGGGCGTTACGTGCGGCGTGGTCGTCACCCGACAGACCGCCAGCCAGGCCGCCAATCAGGCCCCCGGCGATGGCGCCGGTCACAGCCGAATTTTTTACCGCGTCTTCGGTGCCGCGCAGGTGCGATACCGGCTCATAGCAGGCCGGGTAGTACTGCGCGGTGGTGCTGGCGGCGACTTTCGAGGTCGGGCCAGTGCTGGCACAACCGCTGATAAAGATGCAGCCGGCGGTGAGGAAGGACGCCGCGACGCGTGCCGAGGTGCGGAGCATGGTGTTGTTACTGTGTTTCATGGTCAGTTCCTGTCTCTGTTTTGTTTGTGCGCTGCGGCCGGTTCAGGCTGGCCACAGTGGTTTCCTTAACGCTCGCCGTTAGCGAGCAACTGCTCCAGAATCGCCGCCGGATCGGCACGCTTTTCCTGGCGATACTTGCCTACGTGTGTGACGAATAGCGTCGCACGTTTGACCAGGCTCTTGCCGAGCACTGGTTTGCGATTGAGCTCTTCTTTTATCCGCTGCAACTGCGCCTGGATCACCGCATCGGTATAGCGGGTGCCGGTGGCCAGGTTGTCGATGTAAATCTGTACGGCGCCATCAAGGGCACTGCGGCCGTTCGCCATCGCTGTGGCAAACAGCTTAGCTGAGGCTTCGTCTTTGTTGGCTTTTGCTTGTTCCTGACTTTTTTTCAGGTTGGTTAAGCGGATGTTGTAGTTGTTGATGGTTTCAGCCACCAGGGCGGCCGACTGAATCAGGTTGCCGGCGGCTTCTTCGCGTTGTTGGGCAATCAGCGAGACGTTTCGTTTCAGCTCCTCATTAATCATGCCCAGCTGCGCTTGCAGGGCCGGGTCGGTGCTGGCGGCAATGACGCTGTCGAGGCTCTTGGTTGGGTCTTGGGAGTCATCGATAGCGTCGGTGAGGCCGGCCAGGCGACCTTCTTTTTGCCACTGGGTTTGCAGTTCTTTGTAGCGCGAGCGCGGGGCGGAGAGCGCGCCCAGGGCCACCCGAAAGCCAGTGGTTTCATTCAGCTGTTCGGTGCCATCGGCGGCGAACAACGGGTATTCGCGGCGCATCCCGGTAAACAGCGTGGTTTCACCTTCCAGGTAGTTGCCGCCCTTGACCACAAAGCCGCCGTAGGTGCCCTGGCGACGCCCGGCGTGCACCAGTTGGAACGACTCCTGAACCATTTCGGCGGCGTTGCCGATCACATCAAACATGCCAATCGGGTTCGGCAACTTGGTGCCAATCGGCAGCAGGCGCGCCGCTTGCCCGGTGCCGCCAGCCACCTGGTTGTACACCGCCCAATCACCCAGCGGGCCTTCCTGATCACTGCCCTCAACCTTGCGCGGGAACAACCGACCTTCCAGCTCCTGACGGCTAACGGCCTGGCCGCCACGGGCGGCAAATTCCCACTCCGCTTCTGACGGCAAGCGCACAAAGCTCACGCCGCCATCTTCGGCTTTCGCCGTGCGACCACTCACCGGCAGCAAGTCGCGGTGGTTTTTCATTAGCCAGGCGGTGTACACGGCGGCAAACCGCTCGGCATCAAAGTGCGAGACCTTCACCTTGGGCAACCGCGCCGCCGCGCCGGTTGCTGGCTCCGGGCAAGCTGGCGGCTCGCCTTGGCCTGCCAACGAGGCGGCTTGGTCCATTACCGCGCTGTATTGGCGCGCGGTGACTTCGTACTTGCCGATGAAATACAGCATGGGCGACAGCGGCGTGCCGGCTTCTTTTTTCGGCAGTACCGGTTTGATCGTGTCGCGCCAGCTCTCGGGCAAGTCGGCGAGGGTGAATTGGCCGTTGATAAAGTCGCGGCGGTAGCCGGAGATAAACGACTGCTGATAGCCGCTTTCGCCCTCGGCAAAGGGGTAGCCCAGGCTGATTTCGCGGTCGTCGAGGGTGCCGTTGGCCAGTACATACACATAACGCATCACCAGGCTGCCGCCACAGGGCAGCGGCAGGCTAACGTCGTCGGGCAGCGGTTTGGGGTTGTCCACCGACGCCTCTTCGGCCAGGGCCGAAAAACTCAACGACGCCATTGAAAGCGCCAGTACTGCCGTAGCCCGTTTAAACATCCCGTAGTCCTTCTGAAGCTTCAATCTGTGCGGCACGCCAGCCACCCAGGGCGGCGGCCAGAATGCTGCACGCCAGGGTGGCCAGCAACGCAATTAGGTAATGCACCGGCAATAAGCGACAGACAAATTCGCCCGCCGCCGATTCAAACAAGGCATTCAGGCCCACTTGCGCCAGCCCGTACAGCAGCCAGGCCAAGCCCAGGCTAAATACGCCACTGTAGAGCGCCAGTAGCACCAGAAAAGCCACCAGGGCAGCGGTGGGAAAGCCGAGTAAACGTAGCACCGCCAGCGCGCGCCGTTTGCGTTCAACGGCGGCCAGGGTACTGGCGACGATGGCGGCAAACGCGCCGGCCACTGCCAGGCCGCTGATAATCCAAAACACCAGGTTCAAGTTATGGCTCAGCGAGCGCACCTGGGCGATGGTTTGCGCCTGGGTCGACACTTCTTGGCCCGTGGCGTTGAAGTGTTGGCGCAGGCTTTCCACGCCATCGAGGTTTGCCGCATACAAGCGCAAGCCAGGATACACGCGGCTGCCGGGCTCTGCCGGTTCGCGTCCCGGCCAGTCCAAACGTGGCACGGCGCGGCCATCGCGGTAATCCTCGGCGGCTTCCAGCAGGCTTAGCGGGGCAAACAAGGCATCGCGGTTAAAGGTCGCCAACGGCAGCACGGCGAGCACGGCAACGCTGAGTTGGCGCGATTCGGCTTGGCCGTCTTGCCGGCGGCCAAAGCGCGCGCCGAGGCGGTCGCCGGCCTTAACGCCAAGCTTTTCCGCCGCGCTTTGCGTGAGCACAATCTGCTCATCGCCGGCTGGCAATGGCGCCGCCGCCAGCAGCGGATCGCCGCTGGCGGTGGGGATCATTTCGACCGTCAGTGCTTGGCCGGAAGCGGCGGTGGAAAGATCCGCCGTGGCGGCAATTTGCCGGGTGCGCGGCAGGGCAAAGGCCACGTCGTCACGCAGTGCCAGTTGGGCAATTTCCTTGGCACTAAAACGGCCACCGCCGAGGGTGATGACTTCACGCACGGCCGGGTCGTTTTCCAGGCGTTCGGTCAAGGTGCTGACCAAGCCGAATTTAAGGCCAAACAGCACCAACAGCGGCGTGATTACGGCAGTCAGCGCCAGCACAGCGCAAATCGACAGCCGCGCCTCGGTGCGGTAGTCGGCCCAGGCCAGCGACAACAGCAGGCCGATGCGCATCAGCGCCACTCCCCAAGGGTGGCGGTCACGCCGCCATCGGCATCACGCTGCCAATGGATCGGCAACACTGCCAAGCCGGCGTTGCGTGCCAACGGCTCATCGTGGGTGGCGATCACTGTGCAGGTGCGGCTAAGCCTGGCCTGTTCCACTAACAACTGCATCACCCGCTGGGCATTGGCCGGATCAAGGGACGCCGTGGGTTCATCAGCCAGCACCAGACGCGGCGCGTGGGCGAGGGCGCGGGCAATGCCTACGCGTTGGCGTTGCCCAACGGACAGTTGATGGGGGCGTTTGCCCAGGTAGTCAGCAATTTCCAAGTGCTCGGCCAAGCGCTGCACGCGGTCATCGCCTGGCAATTCCAGCAAGCGCCGTGGCAGCTCGATATTGCCGCGCACGTCGAGAAACTCCAGCAGGCCACCGGTCTGTAGCACATAGCCGCAGGCCTTGCGCCGCAAGCGCGCCAGGGCATCGTGGTTATCCGCTTGCCAGAGGGCGGCGATATCAAAGGTGCCGCCGTCCAGCTCCACGCTGAACTGGCCGCTACGGTCCGGGGAAAGTACCAGCGCGAGCAAATCCAGCAGCGTGCTTTTGCCACAGCCGCTGGGGCCGACCACGGCAATCTGTTGGCCGGCCGCCAGGTCGAGGTGGGGGATGCTCAGGCTGTAGCGCTGGCGGCCCTCACCGCGGGTTTTATGGATATCGCGCAGGCGCAGCATCAAGGCAAGGTCGATAACGGAACGCGGTACAAGGCATCACCCGGCTCGGCATCGCCGAAGCGCACCCAGTTGGCCACGTCGTTATGGAAGGTTTCGTAGAGGCGGATTTTTGAATCCAGCTCGTCGATAAAGTCTTCCTGTTCGGCCACGCTCAGCGACAGCCATAACTCCTGGGTCATATTCAGCGACTTGCTGCGGTAGGGCAGGCCTTCGAGGTATTCACCCAAAATGCCGCTTTCGGCCAGGTTGCTGCCTTTTACCAGCTTGGACGGGTCGCGGCTCATATAGGCGCTGGCTGAGGCGATTTCGTCGAAGAAATCTTTCGACGAACTCTGCGTGCGCCGCGCTGCATCGACGATCAATTTCAGCGACTGTTGCAGGTCGTTGAGCTGCAATTTGCTCAGCAGCACGCACACCTGAAAGGCCGGCAGGGTGGGGTTGGTCAGGTCGCGGTCGGAGGTCCAGGCGGTGACCAGTTGTGGCGCATGGGCGGCGTTGCGTTGGCCAAGAAAGTCCATATGCATGGCGTAGCCGATGGCGGCGGTTTTAGCGGCCAAGCTCAGGCCGCTTTGCACCGCTGGCACCGGTTGGGCTTTTTGCTGGCCGGCGTTGTGCACCAGGTCGGCAAACACCGAACCGATTTCGCTGACCGTGCTGCCAAACTTGCCCACGTCGCCACCGGCAACCGAGATATACAGGTCGCCAATTTTCGGGTTGGCGTCGGCGGTCAGGCTGCGGTACTGCTGCTCGGCGTAGCCGTGGTTGGTCTTACCGGCGGGGGTGCGCAGGTGCAGTGCGTAGATTTTGATGTTCTTACGCAGCGCCGCTTCACGCACCTGGGCTTCGTTCATTTGCGTACGGCCCAGCGGGTCGTTTTTGCGCAGCGCACCGGCATCGGTAACCAGCAAAATTACCCGGCCGGCGTAGGGCGACCAATCCATGTTGTCGACCGCATCCATCACCCCGGCAAAGGCATCTTCGTTAAACGAGTGGCTGGACACCGTGGTGGCTTTTACATCGCGTGCCAGCTCGATAAAGCGCGTGGGGTCGTTGTCTTGCTGCAACGGCACCAGGGTTTTGCTGACGTAGTCCAGGCCTGGGGTTTTGTCGGTGTTATTGCGAAATCCGACCATGCCAAAGCTGACTTTATCCAGCTCGCCACGGGCGCTGATCTGCTCTTGCAGGCCTTTGACCACGTCGTTGACCTGGTCGATGTACGGCTGCATCGACACCGAGGTGTCCACCACCAGCACGATGCCGGTGCGGAAGGCATCCGGCGAACTGGCCAACTTGGCGCCCGCGCCGTTGACCTGCGGGGTATTGCCCGGGTCAATCGAGGCGACGTTGAGCAGCTGCGCCGGCTGGCCGTCGGCATCAAAGCTCTCGCGCGATTCGAAAATCGGCAGCAGGTAGAACTGGTCTTGCGGAATGGCGTTGGCTTGCGGCTCGATGGCCAGCACGCTTTGGCTGGAGCCGTCGTCGCGTTGCGCCTTGGTCATTTCATTGCGTGCGGCGTTGGTGTCGGCCAATAGGCGCTCGACGTCATCCGCTTTGCGCAAAAACATCACCGGGCCACGGCCCGAGCGCTCGGTGAATTTCAGCACCAGGCTTTGCTTCCAATCGCTGACCTGCTCGGCCGGCAACCAGCCCTCGCTCTGGCCGTCGCTGGAGGCGCCGACCTTTACCCAGGGCGCGCCGCCAACTTGCTGGCGGGCATACACATAAAGCACGGAAAACGCCGGCAGCGCGCTGCTGCCCGGTTGGCCGCCGGCATCGCTGGCGAGCTTGGCGCCAGGCTTGCTGAGTACCCGTTGGAACAGGGTTTTCTTGCCGGCCATCAGCAGCGGTTTATCGCCGCCATCTTGATTGGCAGCAGGGGTAACCGTTGCGCCTGTGGTGCTGGCCGAACCGGTCGAGCTGTTGCTGTTAGTGGCAGGCAGCTGCGGCTTTTTCTCCGGCGTAACCACGGTGACCGGTGGCTTGTCGGCTTTTGGCGAGCCACTCAACAGAAAGTAACCGCCAGCGCCGAGAATCAGCAGCAATACCAAACCGGCGCCGGCAATCAACGGCACCTTGCTGCTCTTACCGGTGTCGGCGGGCGGCGTATAGGTGGGCGAGGGCGGCGGCAGGGTTGGGCCGCTGGTAGACGGCTCCAGCGGCGGCATTTCGATGGACATCGGCGTCAGGCCGCCGGTGTCCGCTGGAATCACCGGCACGGCCGCCGTCGGTGCTTCGGTCTGCGCGGTCGGCGGCAGGTTGAGCGGGCGAATCTGCGTGCTGTCGATGGCACTCGGGGCCAGGTGATCCAACGCGGCGATAAAGGCGCCGGCGGTGGGGAAGCGCTCATCCGGGTTCTTCGCCAGCAGCTTGCGCAGAATGTCCTGGTAGCGGCCATGGTTGATTGGCAGCTCCGGCAGCGGCTCGGTCAGGTGGGCGAGGGCGGTGGACAGTGAGTCGGTGCCGATATACGGCAGGCGCCCAGTGAGAATTTCATACAGCACCACGCCCAAGGCATAGAGGTCGGCGCGGCCGTCGATTTGCAGGCCACGGGCTTGTTCCGGGCTCATATAGCTCGGTGTGCCGATGGCAAAACCGACCTGGGTGAACTGCGTGCTTTCTTCAATCGACTTGGCGATGCCGAAGTCCGACAGCACGGCGGTGCCGTCAGCGCGGAAGAGAATATTCGCCGGCTTTACATCGCGGTGCACCAAGCCCTGCGAGTGCGCGTAGCCGAGGGCCGAGGCCACTTGGCGCAGAATCGACAGGCCTTGTTCGGGGCTCAAGCCCTGTTCGATACGCTCTTTTAGCGTGCCATTGGCCAGGTATTCCATGGCCATGTAATACCAAGGCCCGGCGTTGCCGATGTCATGGATGGTGACCGTATTGGGCTGCGACAGGCGCGCCAACATGCGCCCCTCGCGCAGAAAGCGTTCGCAAAAGCTCGGGTCGGCCGCCAGGGCGCTGGCCATTACCTTGAGCGCCACCTTGCGTTGCAAGGAGCGTTGCGTAGCCAGATAGACCGTGGCCATGGCACCTTCGCCAAGGCCGCGTTCTATGTCGTATCCAGGTATCTCTATGTTCATGCCTGTACTGCTCATCTGAGGCGTTAAGGGTCGGCTTTCTTTTCTATAAAGCTCGAATGGCCACGGCGGTAATGTTGTCGGGCGCACCACGGGTCAGCCCCAAGTGCACCAGGCTACGCACAATGGCGTACGGGTCGGTATGGCTGAGTACGTCGCGCAATTCGCTGTCATCGGCGGTCTTGTTCAGGCCGTCGCTGCACAGCAGAAAATTGTCGCCGGGCTGCACCTGCAGGCTTACCTCGGCCAAGTCCAACTGTTCAAACACGCCCACGGCGCGGGTCACCACATTGGCACGCGGATGCACGCGGGCTTCTTCTTCACTGAGCATGGCGTTGTCGATCAAGTCCTGCACATAGCTGTGGTCGCGGGAGATCATCTCCAGCACGCCATCACGCAAGCGATACAGGCGGCTATCGCCGGCCCATAAACACACAGCCTGATCGCCCAGCGCCACCAACAGCACCACGGTGCTGCCCATCATGCTCACGCCGCGCCGTGCGGTTTCGGCCAGCACTTCTTCGTTCACTTGGGTCAAGGCGGCGCGCAAGGCAGCGACATATTCCGCCAGCGTAGCGGCGGCTGGAGTGCGGCGCAGCGTGTCGACGATCAGGCTGCTGACGTAGTCACCGGCCGCATGCCCACCCATGCCATCCGCTACCGCCCACAGGCCGCGTTCAGCCAATTCCAGGCAGGCATCTTCATTAACCTGACGCACCATGCCGACATGGCTATAACTGGCCGATTGATAACCCTGACTCATGGCACCATCCCCGTAGGGTGTGCTGCGCGCACCACGCCCTCACCAATCAACAAGCGAGCAAAATCCTGCAACGCCGGCAGCCCATGGCAACGCAACAGGCCGGCCGCCACTTGATTGGAACCATGCCCCCACCAGCAGCTGGTCCCTTCGCAGCTCAATTGCGCGAGTAGTGCGGTGCGCGCAGCGGGCGTAGCGGCCTCGCTGCGCAGCAAGGTGCCAAGGTTACCGATGCTGGCCTTGGGCATCGCCAGCGGAGCACCGAGCGCCTGTACAGCGAGCTCGAACTGCTCGACATCCGCCTCGGGCTCCAAGGTCGACAGCAACAAGGCTTCGGCCTGATCAAACCAGCTTTCTTCGCCGCCAACGACACTGGCGATATCCGCGTCCGGGGCGAGCAGGCTGGCAATGGTCAGCGGAAAATAACGCCCGACCCGATCAATGCTCGGCATCATCACGCCCACCACTGGTTGGCTGCCCAGCAAGTTGGCCGGCACCGCAAAGCGCCACAGTGGGCTGACCAAATACGCATCCAACCAGGCCTCGCCCAGCTCGTTTTGGCTGGCAGCCATACCAGCCGCCAACCAGGCATCCCAGGCTTCAATAAAAGCGGGTGGCAGGTCGCGGCTTAAGAAGTCGCCGCGCCCGGCCAGTTTGCCGTAAAAACCTGCGCCCATTTACAGCCGCTCCGGCAGGCTAAAGCCCGACAGCACGCGGCTTTTGAACGGGTTAAAGGCGCTGCTGGCGCGCAATTCCAGGGAGATGCTGTTGCCGTCCACATGCAAGCGCAGGGTAAAGCGGTCCGGCGCATTGCCACGTTCCAGTTCCGATTGCTCCAGCAGGCGGAACCAGGCCCACGGCCCATCCAGGGTCAAGCCGGAGCGGCCGTTGGTAGGTGGCGGCGAAATGGTCACGCGCACCACGCCTACGCTATTGGGGCTTGGCCACTGCATGGCCACTGGGCGGCTGGGGCCGTGGTCGTAGGTCAGCTGTTGGCCGTCCAGATCCAGCATAAATTGCTCGATGCTGGTATCCATCGCCACCGGCTTCAGCTCAAAACGCACCGCGGGCTGGGTACCGCCCGCGCGGAAAAACGCATCACGAATTGCCGCCGCACGCTGGAAGGTGGCCAGCACATTGGGGTTGATACCGAGCTTTTGCGCGGCGCCCGGCTGCCAGCGCCAGGTGGCGGCGGAGGTGTCGACATAGGGCTGCAGGTATTTGCGGAAGTAGTTATCCATCACCCCGCCAGTGCCAAAGAACAGGCCGAAGTCTTCCAGGGTCACATCGCGGCTGCTGCTCGGGTTTACCGGGTAGCGGTCGGCAATTGACTGGCGATAGACGCTAACCACTTCGCTGACCCAGGCGCCATTCAACTGATTACGCACGCCACCCATCATGCTGTTGGTGGTGGAGTTAACCACCGACTTGACCAAGCCTTGCACCATCGGCGGCTGGCGTTCAGCGGTGAGCGACACGCGCGACGCAGCCGCCGCCACCTGGTTTTTCGACTCGCCGAGCAACGCTTCGCCACTGGCGCCGACCATGCCGCTGACCTGGATATACAGCGCATTCATATCGCCCAGCAGCGTGTCGATTTGCGCCGGCTCCGTGCCGGTGGTGGCGACCAGACTGTTCAGCTCGGCAAAGCGTGCGCTGATCGGGTCGGTCTCAGCCGGCGCCTGGTTTTGCGTGGCTTGTTCTTCACCCACCAGCGAGCCCAATTGCTGCTTGAGCTTGTCAACGGTGCCATCGACTTTTTTGCCCTGTTCAGCCAGCAAGCGGTCGCCTTGTTGCAGGTCGGTTTCCTTGGCCACTGCCACCAGCAGTTTCTTGAACGGCGAGTTCGGGCCAGACAGCACGCGCAGCACATCGGCGGCCTGGGCGACGTTGCTGATCGGCACGACGTCGAGATCGGTAAGCAAGCCTTCCCATTGACGCAGGTAATCTTCGAAGTACAGCTTGCGCACCTCGGAGGCCAGGCCGGTGACACCCTGAATATCGTCGAGGGTGCGGCCCAACACCCACTGCTCTTCGGCAATGGTGCCGGCCTGGCTAAGGCTAGCGGTGAGGAACACTTCGCGGTAGCCACGGTAGGTAAAGAAGCCGCTTAACGGGTCGCTTAACGGCTTGCCGCTTTTGCGCGTGAACACCAACGGCGCATCGCGGCCAGCGGCTTCGCTGATGCGGAAGTCCGGCAAGCCCTGCGGCAGTTTTTGGCGTTTTACCCGGTCGTAAACCCGTTGTGCCACCGGCAGGCGTTGCAGCTGACGGCGCAGGTCTTCCACCAGGTTTTCGTCCAGGCGTGCCGCCGGTGGGCGGCGGTCGAGCAGGGCGTTGAGGTGCTCGTGCAGGGCTTCGCGTTGCTCCGGGGCGAGGTCGCGGGGCAGGGCGCGGTCCCAGTCCAGGGCAATCCAGGCCTTGATAAAGTCGGCGTCGTAATGGTCCGGGCTGCCGAGCATCAAGTAAGCCTTGAGGCCTTCGTAGAGGAAGTCCGAGCTGCCGCCGGAGCGCAGTTGTTCTTCCATACGGGTGACCAGGCGCGGAGCAAACACGGCGATCAGCAATTTGCGGTACACGCTGGCCGATTCTTCGCCGAGCATATCGCCTTGGTACAGGCCATAACCTTCGGCCCAACCCGGTGGGTCGCCGGCCAGATTTTTTACCGCATTCAGCAGTGGCAATACCGCCAGCACATCACGTTGCGCTGGGCTCAGGCTTTCCAGCGCGGCCGGCAGCGGTTCCACGCGGCCTTCTACGGCGGCGATATAGGCTTGGTTGGCGCGGTAACTGGCAAACCACACGCCAGCGACCACCAACACCACCAACACAGTGGCCGCCAGGGCGCCACGGGCCAGCCATTTGCGCCGCCGTTCCACCTTGGCATCGGCGCCGACTAAACCGCGTTCACCAAAGGCCACGGTGCGGAACAAGCGCTCGATAAAGTAGCTACGGCCGGTGCCGTTTTGCCGCGCCAGGTGCTGACGGTCGAGGTTCATCGACTGCGCCATGGAGCCGATCAAGCGATCAATCGGCGTGCCTTCCTGGGTGCCGCTGGTGAGGTACAAACCGCGCAGCAGCACGCGTTGTTCAAAGGCGGTGGGTTTAAACACGCCTTCCAAGAAGGCGCCAAGGTTTTCCTTAAGCGCCGACACTTGTTGCGGGAAGCCGTAAATCAAATCGCGCCGCGCCGGGTCGCGTTCGGTTTGCAAACGCTCCACCAGGTTTTCATTCAGGCGCTGCTCAAGGCCGGCGAATTCACTGGCGAATACCGCCAGCGGGCCGTCGGGGCTTTTGCCGTCGTCCAGGGCAAAGGTCATGCCCCACACCTGGGCGCGGTCGTCCTTGCTCAGGTTGTCGAAAAACTCCATAAAGCCCGGCACCAGGTCGAGCTTGGTCAACATCACATAGATGGGGAAACGCACGCCGAGCTGGGTATACAGCTCCTGAATCCGCGCACGAATGGCGCGGGCATGGGCCTGGCGTTCCGCCTCACTGCCCAAGAGCAAATCGGAGAGGCTGATGGCGATAAACGCACCATCAATCGGCCGGCGTTTGCGTTGGGTTTTCAGCAGGTCAAGAAAGCCCAACCAGGCGGCTTTATCCACGGCGGCATGGCTGTCTTGGGTGGTGTAGCGGCCGGCGGTATCGAGCAGCACCGCTTCGTCGGTAAACCACCAGTCGCAGTTACGCGTACCGCCCACACCACGAATGGCCCCGGCGCCCAGCTCACCGGCGAGGGGGAAATTCAGCCCAGAGTTCATCAGCGCCGTGGTTTTACCCGAACCGGGCGGGCCGATAATCACGTACCACGGCAGCTCGTAGACGCTGCGGCGTTCATCGCCACCGAGCTTGGCGCGCTTAAGCAAGGCCAGGGCTTCGTCCATGCGCTGCTTAAGGGTGGCCAGCTCTTCGGCAGTGGCCACGCTGGCGGCATCCGGCGCGGTCACTGCAGCCAGGCCGCTCATCACCTTGGCGGCATTGCGCCGGGCTTGCAGCAAGCGTACGACGCGGTAGGCGATCCACAGCAGAAACAGCAGCGCAATCAATACCCAGCGGCTGGTGGCCGAGGCCAACGGCTCATATTTGCCAATCGCCAGCAGCGGCCCGACAAACCAGATAATCAGGCTAAGGGCGATAAGGCCCAGGATCGGCATGACCCAACGGGCGAAAAAGTTGAAAAACGACTTCACTCGACGCCCTCCGCAAATACGGTGATTTCTACCCGACGGTTCTTCGCCCGGCCTTCATTGGTGGCATTGGAGGCCACCGGCTCGGTGTCGCTGCGGCCCTCGGCTTTAAAGCGCGCCGCATCGCCGGTTTTTGCCGCGAGCATTTCCGCGACTTCCTGAGCACGTGCCTGCGACAGCTTCCAGTTGGACGGAAAGCGCAGGGTGGCAATCGGGCGGTTATCACTGTGGCCAGTGACCAGCACATTGCCTTTCACCTTTTGCACGGCATCGGCGATGCGCATCAGCAGCGGTTGCAGGTCGCTGTCGATACTGGCGCTGCCAGAGCTGAACAGTTCGTCACCGCGGATGGTGACCACCGAACGGTCGACGGCATCTTCCACCGCCACACGCTGGGCTTTGATGTCGTCAGCGAGGAAGCCGGCCAGGCGTGGCCGCTCGATAATTTTTGGCTGCATCACCGGGCGGTCGATGGCCTGCACCGGGATTTCCCCCAGGGCATGAATCTTTTTAAACACCGGCTCGGCATCGGCGGCGAGCTTCATGCGCAGGCCGAAAATCAGCAGCAGCAACAAGGCCAAACCAATGGCAATGCCGACCCAAGGCGGCAGGTATTGCGAGAGGCGATCACGTACCACGCTCAAGCCGCGCCAGTGCGGCGACAGCTCGCGCTCATGCTCGCCACGCACCGAACGAATGGTCGCGGCGGTGCGCTCACGCAGCGCATCGAGCTGGCTGCGGCCATCGTTCATCACCCGATAGCGGCCTTCAAAACCGAGGCTGATGCACAGGTACAACAGCTCCAATAAATGCAAACGCTGATGGGCGTTCTGCAAACAGTGGTCGAGCAGTTGGAAGACTTTTTCGCCACCCCAGGCTTCGTTGTGCAGGGTAATCAGCAGGCTTTGTTTACCCCAGTCGCTGCTGCTGCCCCACGGCGTGCTCAGCACGGCTTCGTCGAGGGCGGTGCACAGCACGTAGCGGGCCAGCATCATTTCATCTTGGGCGACGCCGGCTTGGCGTACTTGCTCTTCAAACTGGCGCAAGTAGCCGAGCATTTGCGCACGCAGGCTGGCCGGCGCCGGGTGGGCGATGGTGTTACGCAAGCGCGTGAGTAAGGCCAGCAGGGGGCCGGCGGCTTGCTCCAGCGGGTTCAGGCCTTGGCTGCGGGCGGCTACCGGTGCAGCAGCCATGGGCGCGCTGCTGGGTTGTGGCGACTGCGGCGCATACGGCTGTTGCGGCGCCGGGCCACGGCCAGGGGCTGGGTCCGCAGCGCGGCCACCGGGGCGCGGCATAATCATGGTGCGGTCGTCGGCGGGGCGGCCACCACCGTTGTTGTTGGTCGAGCCAGTGCCCGGAGGCGGGCTGCCGAACGGATCGTCGATTGGGTGCATCGGTTTATCCTCGGATGGCCCAGAAGGCCAAATTCAGCCCCGGAAACTGCCCGGCCAGGTGGAAGGCAAAGCCGCCGGAGTTGGTCAGCTGCTTCCAGTGCGCGCTGCCACGGTCCAGCTCGAAATAGGTGGAGCCGGCGTGGTACGGCAACTGCCGTGGCGCCACCGGCATCGGCAGCAAGCCGATACCCGGCAACTGCAAGTTCACCAGGTCGCGAATGTGCTCCACTGAACCGACTTTGGCCTGCTGCGGGAAGTGCCCACGCAGGGTTTCCCCCGGCACATCGGCGCGCACCACCAAAATAAACGCGGCGTTGGCGATCAGGGTTTTGTCCGCCAGCATCGCCACGTGCACGCCGTGGGATTTCTCCACAATCGGAATGGCCACGGCTTTGCTGTCGATCACCGTCGCCAGCGCTTGGCGCAGGGCCAAAAACACCGGGGCAAAACTGCCGGCCAGATCGTCATGGGCGTACTGCGGGTATTCGGCGGGGCGCCGTTCGCTGGTGGTAAAGGTCGACAGCTCGCCGGCCAGCGCCACCAGTTCGGTGTACAGGCGCTCGGGGTGCAGCGGATTTAGCCGGGCCAGATGGTTGGCCAAGGCTTCGGCGCGGTTGATCAGTTGCAGCAGCAAGAAGTCCGCAATCTCCGAGGCACCACCGGCGCTGGAAGCCACCACACGCCCAGCCAAGGCTTCGCCACGCTGATGCAGCAGGCCCACCAGTTCTTTGCAGAAGCCCGCCAGTGGCGCGGCAGCGGCAATATTTAGCAGCGGCGGCAGGTAGTCGGTATCCAGCACCAGGGAGCGGTCGGCGCGTTTTTCCCGCACGCGCACCACGCCGACACTGGCGTATTCGCCGAGGCCGTCTTTATCGGTAAGCAATCGAAAGGCTTGGCCACCTATCGACACCGGCGCCCGGCTTTCAAACGCGGCGTTGTCATCGCGCACTTCGCGCACCTGGCTTTGGTAACGGGCGCCGCCGAGGGCTTCGCCTTCGTCCACCGTGTCACGGGTGCCAGCACGGCGTAGTGGCAGGGCCAGGTGAATAATCGAATCGCGGGCGCTGTCTTCCACGCTCAGCGGAATCGGCGCGTTGTCATCACCGGGAATGTTAAACGGCGTGCCATCGGGCAATACACCCTTGGCGCTAAGAATGGCGAACTTGCCCTGGGCCAGCAGCGCTTCATCAATCTGCAATTCAGAAAAGCCCCAGCCACCGGCCAACAGTGGGCGGATACGGCCGTCAATCAGGGTTTCCAGGTAGCGGTCGTGCTGCTGGAAATGTTGTGGACGCAGGAACATGCCTTCCGACCAGACCACGCGGTTATTCCAAGACATGCTGGCTCCTAGTCTGCTGAACGCGGCGTGATGGCTACGGCATGGCTGCCGACCATTACGTCGTAAGGGCTGGTTTTTTGCACCGGTACGCTGAGTACCTGACGCCAGGTGGCGTGGTCCAGATCGCGGTAGGCAACAACGATGGCCAGGTACTTGGTCGCTTCGTCGAGGGTGCGTTCGAGTTCTTTTTGTTCGCTGGGGCGCAGCAGCAATTCATCGTGGGCCACCAGGTCGCTGCCCAGGGCGCTTTCCGGTTTATCGATAAGGGTGAAAAAGTCGGCGCGGGAAAAGTTATTCGGGCTCTTTAACTCATACAACCGCACACGCACCGGGGCCGGGTCGCCAGCCGGGGAGGGGTTGAGTTCGCTGGAACCCAGGAAGTGCAGTTTCAGCACGGTGGGCGGCGGCGGAGGTGGCGGCTCGGAGGCGCAGGCGCTCAGCAGCGAAGCCAGCAGCACGCTCTGAATAAGTGAATACAACCTTGGCATTGAAAGTTCCTTTAAGTAACTGCCTGACTCGCGTCGCCAGCCTGGGCTTGCGACGATTCCGTTTGTTGTGTTGTCTAGGGTCAGCGGCGCCGCAGCCGGGCGCTGTGCTCCTCATAGGCGCGACTGAATTCGCGGCCAAATAGGTCCTGAAAATCGTCCTCGGCTTCGCGCAAGATGCCGGCGTACAGGCTGCTAAAACTTTCCCACAGCTGGGCATGGCGCGCGCCGGGCAGCAGGGCGGAAAAACCGCTGGGTTTTTCAAAACGGTTTTCCAACGCTGCCGGTTCAAAGCGTTTAAGCAGGTGATGGATCGCCGCCTGAACGCCGGCCATCACCGCCATCTGGTGCGCCTTGATATCGTCAAAACCATCTTCAATCGCTTGGTCTGGCGGCAGAAACGCCTGGTTGCCGGAGCGCAATAACAGCAGCAGCGCTTCATCGACATTCGGCGCGAATTTCAGCGGGTTGTTCTGGATCGGTTGAATGGTGGTCTGCTGCATGCGGAACTCACCCTTCAAGCTACTGCGCGCCCGCAGCACCTCGATCATGCCCTCGACCATTTGCCGATAACTGCGGCCGATGGCTTCCATCTGCGCCTCAGCTTGCGCGGCATCCACCTTCAATTGCGGCACGCCAGCGCCGCGTAAAAACGCCTGAAGCAAATCGCCAGTCGGCGCCGCGTAGGGTGTGCTGTGCGCACCGCTCTTAACCGGCTCCGGCGCCACGGCTGGAACCACCGCGGGCTGCGCAACCATTACTGGCCCAGCTGCAGCCACCGGCTGAGAGGCAATCACCGGCTGAGAGGCAATCACCGGCGGCGCAACCGGCTCAACACTCTGCGCCGAAACGATGCCTGCCCACGGATCATCTGCCGCTGGTGTGGCCTGTTGTACCGGCGGCAACGAAGTCGGTCGATCATCCGCTGGCAGCTCGGGCCACACGGTTTTCACCGGCGCTTCAACGGCGGGCGGCGCCGTGGCAAACGGGTCGGGAATCGCGGGTTGCACCGGAGTGGCCAAATCGGCAAACGGATCCCAATCGGCGGGAATCAACGAAGCGCCACCACTGGCGACCGGCGTTGCCACCGGCTGCGAGATAGCCGGCGCTTGCTGCGGCGTAGGCGGGCGAAAGTCATGGCGCTCGGCGGGCACGTGGTCCGGAATCGGCGCAGCACCGCCAGACGGCGTATTTAAAAAATCAAACAGATCAGGCTTGGTATCCAGCGGCGAATTGTTCTGGAAATGCCCGGCGGCACCACTGGTTGGCGTCGGGGCAAATACCGGCGTTGACGGCATGGGCGTGGCCGCGCCGACCTGGCGGCTCATCAACGCGTCAAAGCTGGTGGACGGGTCGGTGGCGATACCCGACGCCGCACTGCTGGACGAGAAACCGGCAATGGCATCCAGGCTGACCAGAATGTCGTACTCGCCCAAACGAATCAGCTCGCCATCTTGCAGGCGTTCGCTGGAACCTTTGCGTAAACGCTGCGCCGAGTTAACCAAGAGCACGCCATTGGTGCTGTTGTCGGTGAGGTAATAAACGCCGTCGCGGCTGGTGATGGTGCAGTGCAGGCTACTGACCAGACGCTCGGGATCCGGAAGCACCCAATCGTTTTCGGGGCCACGGCCGATGGTCAGCACACCTTGATCCAACTGACGCTCCACGGCTTGCCCGGGGGTCAGTTTGTGGTAGCTGGTGATGGTCAAACGCAGTGGCATTGCGACTCCTTGCACACGCCTTGCGGCGTTACCTCCGGGCAGACGGATAAGCCGGAACGAGCGTTCCGGGCTGACCATCGCCTTATTTTTCCTGCGCGAATACTACAGGGCTCGCGCAGCAGAGTTCCGCTTTTCATCAGAAAATTCCGGATAAAAAAGACACGCTTCACAGAATGATCTTCTAGGCTAGCTCTTGGTTGCTTGCCGTCCAGCGGCGCCTTGACAACGCTCGGACGTGCTCCAAGAATGCCGGTCGCCCAATCATCGCGGTTTTTTTCTGCGCCATGATTTGGCCACCACGCGAGCCGAAGGAATCGACTCGCGGCGGTAACCGATTCGGATCGAAGGCTGCCCTGGCAGCCTGATATGGAGATCGCTCGAGTGTTGGATGTACCCGTTCTACTGGCTCCCATCAGCGCCGACTCAACCTGCGGCGATGACCTTGAATACGATGCGGCTTTTCTTGAGCTGGAGCGCATTGCGCAAGGTCAACCGGAGCGTCAGATGGGTGACGCCGTTTTACCGGCGGAACCGCCTGAATGGCCCCGCGTACAACAACTGGCTAACGAACTTTTTCTGCGCAGCAAAGACCTGCGCATTGCCAGTATTTTGCTGCGTACTTCCCTGGCCCTGAACGGCCTGGCGGGCTTTGCGCAAAGCCTGGTGCTGATCAGCGAATTGCTTAACCAGTACTGGGCCGATTTGCACCCGCGCCTGGACCCCGATGACCAAGACCCCACCTCGCGTATCAACGCCCTGACTGGCCTGAATGCCGACGACAATATTCGTCTGCTATGGGAAAGCATTCTGGTGCGTTCGCGTACCGTCGGCCCGGTTAGCGTGCGCGCTGCCGTCAATGCCTACGGCCTGCAACGTTTCGCCAGCGAAAGCCTGAGCCAGGAGCAAGTGGCCGGTGCTTTGCGTGATGGTGATGCCGATGCTGTGCAAGCCACTCGCGATGCAGTAGCGCAAGCATTGACCGCCTTGAGCGCCATCGAGAACCAAGTGAGCGAGCAGGTCGGTTCCGACCAAGGCGTTGACCTCGGGCCGCTGAAACAGCTGCTGCGTCAGGCTTCGCAAACCCTCGGCAGTACTGCCCGGAGCGGCGATGCTGCCACTGGCGGCAACGCTGAAGACAGTGCCGAAGGCAGTCACGCTTCCAGCTCTTCTGTGGGCCAAACCGCACCGCGCGTCAGCGGCGAGATCGCCAATCGCGATGACGTCTTGCGTCTACTTGATCGCCTGCTTGACTACTACGCTCGGCACGAACCATCGAGCCCGGTGCCGGTATTGCTCAGTCGGGCGAAAACCCTGGTTACCGCTGACTTCGCTGCCATCGTGCGCAACCTGATTCCCGATGGTATGTCGCAGTTCGAAGCCCTGCGCGGGCCTGATTCCGAATGATGTTGCGGGCACCGTTAAGGCGGGCCCGGAAAACCGCAATCCAAACATTGGCCAGCACCCGTGGGCCGATGACGTCACTGTTCAGTCGCCCACGGGCGAGGGAGGAGCAACATGGTCACCAGTAGCCAGAAATTTATCGCCCGCAATCGCGCGCCCCGTGTGCAGATCGAGTACGACGTGGAGCTGTACGGCGCCGAGAAGAAAATCCAGCTGCCTTTCGTTATGGGCGTTATGGCGGACCTCGCCGGCAAACCGGCCGAGCCGTTGGCGCCGGTTGCTGATCGCAAGTTTCTGGAAATCGACGTCGACAACTTCGACTCGCGCCTCAAGGCCATGAAGCCACGCGTAGCTTTCAACGTGCCCAACGCCCTCACCGGTGAAGGCAACCTGAGCCTGGACGTGACCTTTGAAAGCATGGAGGACTTCAGCCCAGCCAATATCGCCCGCAAGGTCGACTCGCTGAGCAAGCTGCTCGACGCGCGCACCCAACTGGCCAACCTGCTGACCTACATGGACGGCAAAACCGGCGCAGAAGACATGATCATGAAAGCAATCCAGGACCCGGCGCTGTTGCAAGCCCTGGCCAGCGCGCCGAAGCCAACCGACGCAGAACCTAAGGCTTAAGAGGACAACAACATGGCCGAATTGAGCACCGACAACCAGGCGTTGCCGCAAGCAACGACCGAGCAGACCAGCGAGTTCGCCAGCCTGCTGCTGCAAGAATTCAAACCGAAAACCGAGCGTGCCCGCGAGGCGGTGGAAACCGCTGTGCGCACCTTGGCCGAGCATGCGTTGGCACAAACCAACCTGATCTCCAACGACGCGATCAAGTCGATTGAATCGATCATTGCCGCTATCGACGCCAAGCTCACCGAGCAGGTCAACCTGATCATGCACCACCCCGATTTCCAACAACTGGAAAGCGCCTGGCGTGGCCTGCATTACCTGGTTAACAACACCGAGACCGATGAGCAGCTGAAAATTCGCGTGCTCAATATCTCCAAGCCGGAACTGCACAAAACCTTGAAGAAATTCAAGGGCACCACTTGGGATCAGAGCCCGATCTTCAAGAAGATGTACGAAGAAGAATACGGCCAGTTCGGCGGTGAGCCATACGGCTGCCTGGTGGGCGACTACTACTTCGACCAGTCGCCACCGGATGTGGAACTGCTCGGCGAAATGGCCAAGATTTCCGCGGCCATGCACGCGCCGTTTATTACCGCCGCTTCGCCAACGGTGATGGGCATGGGTTCGTGGCAGGAACTGTCTAACCCGCGTGACCTGACCAAGATTTTCACCACCCCGGAATACGCTGGCTGGCGCTCGCTGCGTGAGTCTGACGACTCGCGTTATATCGGCCTGACCATGCCGCGCTTCCTCGCGCGCTTGCCGTACGGGGCAAAAACCGACCCGGTTGAAGCCTTCGCGTTTGAAGAAGAAACCACCGGCGCCGACAGCAGCAAATACACCTGGGCCAACTCGGCCTACGCCATGGCGGTAAACATCAACCGCTCGTTCAAACTGTACGGCTGGTGCTCGCGCATTCGCGGTATCGAATCCGGTGGTGAAGTGCAGGGCCTGCCAGCCCACACCTTTCCAACCGATGACGGCGGCGTGGACATGAAATGCCCAACCGAAATCGCTATTTCCGACCGCCGCGAAGCGGAGTTGGCGAAGAACGGTTTTATGCCGCTGCTGCACAAAAAGAACACCGACTTTGCTGCCTTTATCGGCGCCCAGTCGCTGCAGAAACCGGCCGAGTACGACGACCCGGACGCCACCGCCAACGCCAATCTGGCTGCGCGCCTGCCGTACCTGTTCGCCACCTGCCGGTTCGCCCATTACCTGAAATGCATCGTGCGCGACAAAATCGGCTCCTTCAAAGAGAAGGACGATATGCAGCGCTGGTTGCAGGACTGGATTTTGAACTACGTCGACGGCGACCCGGCGCACTCCACCGAAACCACCAAAGCCCAGCACCCCTTGGCGGCTGCTGAAGTGGTAGTGGAAGAAGTGGAAGGCAACCCCGGCTACTACAACTCGAAATTCTTCCTGCGTCCGCACTATCAGCTCGAAGGGCTGACCGTGTCGCTGCGTTTGGTTTCGAAGTTGCCGTCCGCGAAAAGCGCCTAAAACGCCGGGAGCTTAGCCCGGGCGGCGCTCCCGACGTTTACCAAAAATTGCAAAACCGCACTTAAAACGAACCTGCCATGGTGGTGGGTTCAACAAAGATGAAGTGGCCAAGGCCACGCAGGAGGAATGATGGCTGTTGATATGTTCATCAAAATCGGTGACATCAAGGGCGAGTCCAAGGACAAGGCTCACGCAGATGAAGTCGATGTATTGGCCTGGAGCTGGGGCATGTCCCAGAACGGCAATATGCACCTGGGCACTGGCGGCGGCGCCGGCAAGGTCAACGTGCAAGACCTGACCTTGACCAAGTACCTCGACAAAGCCACGCCAAACCTGATGATGGCCTGCTCGTCGGGCAAGCATTACCCCGAAGCCAAACTCACCGTGCGAAAGGCCGGCGGCGACAGCCAGGTTGAATACCTGGTGATCACCATGAAAGAAGTGCTGATCTCCTCCGTCACCACCGGCGGCAGCGGCGGCGAAGATCGCCTGACCGAAACCATCGGCCTGAACTTTGCCCAAGTACAAGTGGACTACCAAGGCCAGAAAGAAGACGGCTCGAAAGAGGGCGGTCCAATCAAGTACGGCTGGAACATCCGTCAGAACGTCAAGATCTGATAGCGGGTTCGCCTCTCTCGCTCCCCTGTGGGAGAGGCGTAGGTTGGGTTGAGCGCAGCGAAGCCCAACATTTGTGGGCGCACCCCTATGTTGGGCTTCGCCTACGGCTCAACCCAACCTACGCTTTTCGAATTTTTGTTTTTGCTTTAACTCAATTCCAAGGAAGTGGTGTTATGACTGCCGATGAACTGTTGCGTGCCGGTCGCCTCGATGATGCACTCAAGGCCCTGCAAGACCAGGTTCGCGGTGCTCCCGCCAATGCCACTCTGCGAATTTTTCTTTTCCAACTGCTGGCTGTGATGGGCCAGTGGAGCCGCGCGCAAAACCAGTTGAAAGTGGTCGGCGAGCTCGATGCCGCTGCCTTGCCCATGGTGCAAACCTACCGCACCGCGCTGGAGTGCGAAGCGCTGCGCAGTGAAGTGTTTGCTGGCCGCGTCACGCCGGTCATCATGGGCGAGCCCGCCGAATGGATTGCGCCGCTGATTCAAGCGCTCAAGTACGACGCCGACGGCCAAACCGAGGCCGCGCAACAGCTGCGCGAGCAAGCGTTTGAAGCCGCCCCAGCCACCGCCGGCCAGGTAAACGGCCAGCCGTTTGCCTGGTTTGCCGACGCCGACCCGCGCCTGGGCCCGGTGTTGGAAGTGATCGTTAACGGTCGCTACGCCTGGCTACCGATGAGTAACCTGCAAAAACTCAGCGTGGAAGCGCCGAGCGATTTGCGCGATCTGGTTTGGCTGCCGGCCGAACTCACCTTGATCAACGGCGGCACCCTGGTGGCGCTGCTGCCCAGCCGCTACCCCGACACCCTCGGCGTCGGCGACGATGCTGCGCGCCTGGCGCGCAAAACCGAGTTTCTTGATAACGGCGTGCCGCTGGGCCAGCGCCTGTTTGCCAGTGATGAAGGCGATACCGCGCTATTCGACCTGCGCACTTTGGAATTCAACGTGGCGGCCGTTTGATGAAGAGCGTTTAAGCCATGGCCAACATGACACTCCAGGAACGCCTGCAACCGTCATTGCTTGACCGCCTGGTGGACGACGACCGCAGCAACCCCAACGAGAGTGCCGACAAGCGCGTGTTGTCCATGAGCCAGCTCAAGGCTTCGGTGCTGCGTGACCTCACCTGGCTATTCAACACCACCTCCTTGCTTGACGTGGAAACTGCGGCGGCCACCGCCGCCGGTAGCTCGGTGGTCAACTACGGTTTGCCCGCACTGGCTGGGCGCAGCCTGTCGAATATTGACGTGCATGCGGTGGAAAGCCTGATCGCCCACACCATTGCCACCTTTGAGCCGCGCATCTTGCGTTCCACCCTGCAGGTCAAAGCACGCTTGCTAGAGGAGGGCATGGACCACAACGCCCTGGCCTTTGAGATTGAGGGCGACCTGTGGGCGCTGCCGGTACCGCTGCGGCTGATCCTCACCACTAACCTCGACCTGGAAACTGGCCACGTGAAAATCGTGCCCAACGAGCAGCGGAGAAAAGCATGAACCCGCGCATGCTCGAGTATTACAACCTGGAGCTGGCGCATATCCGCGAAAGCGCCGCCGAGTTCGCCCGCGAATTTCCCAAGATTGCCAGCCGCCTGACCTTGTCGGGCGTCGATTGCGCCGACCCCTACGTGGAACGCCTGCTGGAAGGTTTTGCGTTTCTGACGGCGCGGGTGCACCTCAAGCTGGATGCCGAATACCCGACCTTTACCCATAACCTGCTGGAAATCGCCTACCCGCACTACCTGGCGCCGACACCGTCGATGACCGTGGTGCAACTGCGGGCCGACCCCAACGAAGGCTCGCTAAGCAGCGGTTTTACCGTGGAGCGCAATGCACCGTTGCGTGGCGTGCTGGGCCGTGAAGAACAAACCGCCTGCGAATTTCGCACCGCCCATTCGGTGACCCTGTGGCCGCTGGAAGTGGCCAGCGCCGAGTACTTTGGCAACCCGGCAGCCGTGCTCGGTCGCCTGGCCGCCAGTGAGCCCAAGGCCAAAGCCGGCTTGCGTATTCGTCTGCGCAGTGGCGCCGGTTTGCCGCTCAATAGCCTGAGCCTGGAAAGCCTGCCGCTGTACCTGCACGGCGCCGATGAGCAACCGTTCCGCCTCTACGAGCAACTGCTTGGTAATGCCTGCGCGGTGTTTGCCCAGGCGCCGGGCAGCGATTGGGTCGAGCGCTTGCCACCCGGTGCCATTCGCCCCCGTGGTTTTGATGACGAAGACGCTTTGTTGCCGGTGGTGCCGCGTGCCTTCCAGGGTTACCGCCTGCTACAGGAATACTTCGCGCTGCCCAACCGTTTCCTATTTGTCGAGTTTGCCGAACTCAAGCGCTCCATTCAGCGCTGCAGCGGCAATGAACTGGACATCATCATCCTGTTTAACAAGCACGACGCCACCCTGGAAGGCACCGTGGGCGGCGAGCAGTTTGTGCCGTTCTGCACGCCGGCAATCAACCTGTTCCCGCGCCGCGCCGACCGTATTCACTTAAGTGAACGGGTCAATGAACACCAGGTGATTGCCGATCGCACCCGGCCGATGGATTTTGAAATTCACTCGCTGACCCAGGTGACCGGCCATGGCACCGGGCCGGAGCAGCCGTTCCAGCCGTTTTATGCGGTGCGCGATCCGTCGCGCTATGGCCGCGAGCAGGCGTACTACATCGTCCGCCGCGAGCCGCGCAAACTGTCGAGCAACCAACGCCGTAACGGCCCGCGCTCCACTTATGTGGGCAGCGAGACCTTTGTCTCGTTGGTGGACGCCAACCAGGCACCGTACCGCCACGACCTGCGCCAGTTAGGCATTGGCGCGCTGTGCACCAACCGTGACCTGGCGATGTTTATTCCGGTGGGCACCAGCAAAACCGACTTCAGCCTGGAAGACAGCGCGCCGGTACTCGATGTGCGTTGCCTGGCCGGCCCCAGCCGCCCACGGGCCAGCCGTGCCCATGACGACAGCGCTTGGCGGTTGATTAGCCAGCTGTCGTTGAACTACCTGTCGTTGTCCGAACAAGGGCAGGGCGCCGCTGCCTTGCGTGAGCTATTGCGTTTGTATGGCGACCCCACCGATTCCGCGCTGCAACTGCAGATCGAGGGCCTGCGCGAAGTCAGCAGCAAACCTTGCACCCGGCGCTTGCCGATGCCGGGGCCGATTGTGTTTGGCCGTGGCTTGGAAATCAGTTTGGAGTTTGATGAAAACGCCTTTCGTGGCACCGGGGTGTTTCTGCTCGGCGCGGTGTTTGAGCGCTTTCTTACCCGCTATGTGTCGGTAAACAGCTTTACCGAAACCGTGCTGCGCACCACCGAGCGCGGCGAAATTATGCGTTGGCAGGCGAAACCCGGATGCCGACCGAACCTGTAGTGAACACCCTCGCCGCGATGGCGGCGGCACCCTGGGAGCACGATTTCTTCCAGGCGCTGCGCCGTATCGAATGCGAAGCCGTCGATAAGCCGCGCCTGGGCCATTCCGTGCGCCTGGCCGACGACCCGCTGCGCCTGGGGCAAACGCCGGATTGTGGGTTTGCGCCGTCGACCTTGTCCGCCGTTGAGCCCGCCAGCGAGGGCGTGCCGCCGCGGGTCGAGCAGTTTTTCTTTGGCCTCACCGGCCCCAACGGCCCGCTGCCTCTGCACCTCACCGAATATGCGCGCGAACGCCAGCGCAACGAGAACGACCCTGGCTTCAAACGCTTTATGGACATTTTCCACCACCGCCTGCTGACCCTGTTTTACCGGGCCTGGGCGGAGGCGCGGCCATCGGTGAGCCATGACCGGCCGGACGATGATTACTGGTCGGCGCGCCTGGCGGCGTTGTCCGGTCGCGGTATGGACAGCCTGCTCGGCCAAGGGCCGATTCCCGACCAAGCGCGGTACTACTACACCGGGCATTTGTCGGCGCCGAGCCGCTACCCCGATGGCTTGAAAGTGATCTTGTCCGAGTACTTCGAGCTGCCGGTGGCCATCGAAGAATATGTCGGCCAATGGCTGGAACTGCCCGAACGCAGTCGCCTGGGGGCCCAGGCGAGCACCTTGGGTATGGATGTTTGCCTGGGCACCCATGTGTGGGACCGCCAGCATAAATTCCGCCTCAAGCTTGGCCCCATGCCGCTGGATAAATACGAACGTCTGTTGCCCGGTGGCGAGCTGTTTCGCCAACTGGCGGCCTGGGTGGGTGAGTACCTGGGCCAAGAGCTGGACTGGGATGTCAACCTGGTGCTAAGCCGCGAAGAAATACCCCCTCTAGATCTGGCCGGCGGTGTGCGGCTGGGTTTCAACGCCTGGCTGGGTGACCCCGGCGAGGATGCCAAGGATTTACTGCTGGCTAGCCAGTACGCCGGGGACCGGCTGCTGCAACGCCCGAATATGGAGATATGACATGAGTGAAATCAGCCGGGTTGCCCTCTTCGGCAAGCTCAACAGCCTTGCCTATAAAGCCATTGAAGCGGCCACCGTGTTCTGCAAATTGCGCGGTAACCCCTATGTGGAAATGGCCCACTGGTTTCACCAAATCTTGCAGTTGCAAGACTCCGACCTGCATCAGCTGGTACGCCAATTCAACCTCGACCCGGCGCGCCTGGCCCGCGACCTGACCGAAGCCCTGGACCGCCTGCCGCGTGGTTCAACCTCGATCACCGACTTGTCCTCCAATGTGGAAGAAGCGGTGGAGCGTGCCTGGGTGTACGGCAGCCTGATGTTTGGCGAAAGCCAGGTGCGTACCGGCTACATCGTCGTCGGCATTCTCAAGACGCCAAGCCTGCGCCATGGCTTGCTGGCGCTGTCGTCCGAGTTCGACAAAATCAAAATTGAAGCGCTGACCGAGCGTTTCGCTGAATACGTCGGCAACTCGCCAGAAAACGCCCTGACCGCCAGCGACGGCTTTAACGCCGGCGCCGCCCCCGGTGAAGCCAGCGGCGCCATCGCCCCCGGCGCCCTGGGCAAGCAGGAAGCGTTGAAGAAATTCACCGTCGACCTCACCGAACAAGCGCGCAGCGGCAAGCTCGACCCCATCGTTGGCCGCGACGAAGAAATCCGCCAACTGGTGGACGTGCTGATGCGCCGTCGGCAAAACAACCCCATCCTCACCGGTGAAGCCGGCGTGGGTAAAACCGCCGTGGTGGAAGGCTTTGCCCTGCGTATTGTCGCCGGCGACGTGCCGCCCGCGCTAAAAGACGTGGAGCTGCGCGCCCTCGACGTGGGCCTGCTGCAAGCCGGCGCCAGCATGAAAGGCGAGTTCGAACAGCGCCTGCGCTCGGTGATTGAAGACGTACAAAGCTCGGCCAAGCCGATCATTTTGTTTATCGACGAAGCCCACACCCTGGTGGGTGCCGGTGGCGCCGCCGGTACCGGCGATGCCGCCAACTTACTGAAACCGGCCTTGGCGCGCGGCACCTTGCGCACCATCGCCGCCACCACCTGGGCCGAGTACAAAAAACACATCGAAAAAGACCCGGCGCTGACCCGGCGTTTCCAAGTGGTGCAGGTGGAAGAACCGTCTGAACACAAAGCCATTTTGATGATGCGCGGCGTGGCCTCGACCATGGAAAAACACCACAAGGTGCAGATCCTCGACGAAGCCCTGGAAGCCTCGGTAAAACTCTCGCACCGCTATATCCCGGCGCGGCAGTTGCCGGATAAATCCGTCAGCCTGCTGGACACCGCCTGCGCGCGCACCGCCATCAGCCTGCACGCCGTGCCGGCTGAGGTCGACGACAGCCGCCGGCGTATCGAAGCACTGGAAACCGAGCTGGCGATTATTGGCCGCGAGCAGGCCATTGGCGTGGCCATTGGCGAGCGCCTCAACAGCGCGCAAGGCTTGCTGAGCGAGGAGCGCGCGCGCTTGGCTGGGCTGGAAAGCCGCTGGGCTGACGAGAAAGCGTTGGTCGATGAACTGCTGGAGATTCGCGCCCAACTGCGCGCCGCCGCCGAAGCAGTGGACGACACCGCGACCGAGCCATCGCCTGCCGAACCCAACACCGAACTGCACACTCGCCTGCACGACGTACAAAGCCGTCTGGCCGCGGTGCAAGGCGAGTCGCCGTTGATTTTGCCGATTGTCGATTACCAGGCCGTGGCCTCGGTGGTCGCCGATTGGACCGGCATCCCGGTCGGCCGTATGGCCCGTAATGAGCTGGAAACCGTGCTTAACCTGGCCACCTACCTGAAAAAACGCATTATCGGCCAAGACCACGCCCTGGAGATGGTCGCTAAGCGCATCCAAACCTCGCGAGCCGGCCTGGATAACCCCAGCAAGCCGATTGGCGTGTTTATGCTCGCCGGCACCTCCGGCGTGGGTAAAACCGAAACCGCCCTGGCCCTGGCGGAAGCCATGTATGGCGGTGAGCAAAACGTCATCACCATCAATATGAGCGAGTTCCAGGAAGCCCATACCGTGTCCACCCTCAAAGGTGCGCCACCGGGTTATATCGGCTACGGCGAAGGCGGTGTGCTGACCGAAGCCGTGCGGCGTAAACCCTACAGCGTGGTGCTGCTCGACGAAGTGGAAAAAGCCCACCCCGACGTGCACGAGATTTTCTTCCAGGTGTTCGACAAGGGCGTGATGGAAGACGGCGAGGGCCGGGTGATCGACTTTAAAAACACCCTGATCTTGCTCACCACCAACGCCGGCACTGAGCTGATTTCCAGCCTGTGCAACGACCCGGAACTGATGCCCGAACCCGACGCCATCGCCAAAGCCCTGCGCGAGCCGCTGCTGAAGATTTTCCCGCCGGCCTTGCTTGGCCGTTTGGTGACCATTCCTTACTACCCGCTCAGCGACGAGATGATCAAATCCATCGCCCGCCTGCAAATGGAACGGGTGAAAAAACGCGTCGAAGCCACGCACAAAGTGCCGTTCCACTATGACGACGGCGTGATCGCGCTGATCGCCGAGCGCTGCACCGAAACCGAGAGCGGCGGGCGCATGATCGACACCATTTTGACCAACACCTTGCTGCCGGACATGAGCCGCGAATTCCTCACCCGCATGCTTGAAGGCAAGCCGTTGGAAGCGGTGCGTATCAGCCGTGAAGGCAGTAACTTCAAGTACGAGTTTGGCCAAGCGGTTTAACGCCTAAGCAGTCGAGACATAGAAATGGCATTAAGCACAAACACACGGCTGGTGCAGGTCGACAGCCCCCTGGGCAGCGACGTCCTGGTGCTGCGTCAACTCGATGGCGTTGAAGAGCTGGGGCGGGTGTTCGACTATCGCCTGAACCTGGTCTCGGAAAACACCTCAGTGGCGCTTAACGACCTGCTGGGCAAACCCATGGGCGTGACCATGGAGCTGCAAGACGGCAGCAAGCGCCAGTTCCACGGCATTGTTGCGCGTGCCAGCCAGGGCGCCGGCATTGGCCAGTTTGCCGTGTACAACGTCACGCTTAAACCGTGGCTGTGGCTGATGTCGCGCACCTCCGACTGCAAGATTTTCCAGAACCGCACGGTGCCGGACATCATCAAGCAGGTGTTCCGCGACCTCGGTTTTTCCGACTTTGAAGACAGCCTGACCCGCAGCTACCGCGAGTGGGACTACTGCGTGCAATACCGCGAAACCAGCTTTGACTTTGTCAGCCGTTTGATGGAACAAGAGGGCATTTACTACTTCTTCCGCCATGAAAAAGGCCGCCACGTGCTGGTGCTCGCCGACGCCTACGGTGCCCACAGCAAAGCCGCCGGTTACGAGAGCGTGCCGTTCTACCCGCCCACCGCCGAACAGCGCGAGCTCGACCATATCGACGATTGGCACCTCAGCCACGAAGTGCAGCCAGGTTCGTTAGCACTAAACGACTACGACTTCCAACGCCCCAGCGCGCGCCTGGAAGTGCGCTCGGCCATCAGCCGCCCGCACACCGCCAGCGACTACAAGCTTTACGACTACCCCGGCGAATATGTACAAAGTGGCGACGGCGAACACTACGCCCGCACCCGCATCGAAGCCATTCAAACCCAGTATGAGCGCGTGCAACTGCGCGGCACCGCACGGGGCATCGGCTCCGGCCACCTGTTCAGCATGACCCGCTACCCGCGCGCCGATCAGAACCGCGAATACCTGGTGGTCGGCGCCCGTTACACCGTGGTGCAAGAGCACTACGAAACCGGCTTTGAGGATGTTGAACAGCAGTTTGTCAGCCACCTCGACTGCATGGACGCCAGCCAGGCGTTTCGCCCGCAGCCGGTTACCCCGCGGCCCATCGTGCAAGGCCCGCAAACGGCCATGGTGGTCGGGCCCAAAGGCGAGGAAATCTGGACCGACCAATACGGCCGGGTAAAAGTGCACTTCTATTGGGACCGCCACGACCAATCCAACGAAAACAGCTCGTGCTGGATGCGCGTGTCGCAATCCTGGGCGGGCAAAAATTGGGGCTCCATCCAGATTCCGCGCATTGGCCAGGAAGTGATCGTTGGCTTTCTTGAAGGCGATCCCGACCGGCCGATTATCACCGGCCGCGTATACAACGCCGAACAAACCGTGCCCTACGAATTGCCCGCCAACGCCACCCAGAGCGGCACCAAAAGCCGCTCGAGCAAAGGCGGCACGCCGGCCAACTTCAACGAAATTCGCATGGAAGATAAAAAGGGCAGCGAGCAGCTGTTTATCCACGCGGAAAAAAACCAAGACATCGAAGTCGAAAACGACGAAACCCACTGGGTCGGCCACGACCGCACCAAGACCATCGACCACGACGAAACCGTGCACGTTAAACACGACCGCACCGAAACCGTGGACAACAACGAGACCATCACCATTGGTGTGGACCGTACCGAGAAGGTCGGCAATAACGAAAAAATCAGCATCGGCGTCAACCGTACCGAAGATGTTGGCAGCAACGAGAAAATCACCATTGGTGCCAACCGTACCGAAAGCGTGGGCGCCAACGAAGACATCAGCATCGGCAGCAACCGCACGGAAAAAGTCGGCAGTAACGAAACCATCAGCATCGGCGCCAACCGCACCGAAGATGTTGGCAGCAACGAAAAAATCACCATCGGCAGCAACCGCACCGAGAGCGTGGGCAGCAACGAAGAAATCAGTATTGGCAGTAACCAAACCACCAATATTGGTAAAGACGAGAGCCGCAGCATCGGCCAGAGCCGCAGCACCGAGGTGGGCAAAGACAACAGCCTGACCGTGGGCAAGCACTACACCCTGGATGCCGGCGACTCCATCACCCTGAGCACCGGTGCCGCCAGTATCAGCATGAAAAAAGACGGCACCATCGTTATCAGCGGCAAGAACATCACCATCGACGGCTCTGGCGCGATCAACATCAAAGCCAGCAAAAACGTGGTGGTCAAAGGCCAGAAAATTTTGCAGAACTAAGCCCAGGCTTAGAACGGAGTAGTGCATGACAGTCCAGCATTTCACCCCGGCGTCTGCCGCCGCCACCCGCTTGGATGGTGTGGTGATCGGCATCTTGCTTGATGTGCCACAGGCCGCCTCGCCCGTGGTGGCATTCCCCGGCTGCCCGAGCGAAACCGGCATTGCCGCAACCACCACCACACAGCTCAGCCGCGACGATATCGGCACCCAGGTGGCGCTGATGTTTGTTGGTGGCGACCCGAGCCAGCCACTGGTGATCGGCCGCATCCAACGCCTGCCGCAAACTGCCCAACCGGCAGCTGTGGCCCATATCGATGGCGAACGCTTGGAGTTTTCTGCCGAGAAGGAAATCGTCCTGCGCTGCGGCAAAGCCAGCATCACCCTGACCCGCGAGGGCAAAGTGATTGTGCGCGGCACCTACCTAAGCAGCCGTTCCTCGGGCGTGAACCGCATTAAAGGCGGTTCGGTGCAGATTAACTAGAAGAGCCCGTCATGGAACTGCTTAACGCGACCGGCCTGGTCGCCGCCTACACCCAAGGCCTGGCCCCGGATGGACGTGAGTCGCTGGTGGTGGTTGCCAAGGGCACCTTTGACTTGCCGCTCGATGGCCGCGAAGCCACGCTGGCGGCGGTACAGCGCCCGTTGCTAATGGCCGACGAATACGTCGGCGAGCCTGGCCTGAGCGCACCGCTGCGGGAAATGGACTTTGCCCCGATCAAACCGTTTTGCGATGTGCTAGTCACCGGCAAGGCCTACGCACCAGAGGGCAAGGCGGTTACCCAACTGACCGCCGGCATTCGCGTCGGCCGCGTGAGTAAAGCCTTTACCGTCTACGGCAACCGCCAATGGCAACCCGGCCTGATCGGCGCCGGCGCTGGCGTGGCGCAAGCGTTCACCGAACAAGACATCGGCTACAGCCATGCCTTTGGCGGCAGCGTACCGGTGGCCAATAATCCCGAACTCAACGACGGCTACCCGGCCAACACCTGTGGTCGCGGCTGGTTTCCGAAAAGCAGCGGCACTGCCGATATCGTCGGCATGCCCATGCCCAACACGGAAATGCTTGGCCAGCCAGTGGACAACCCCCACGGCGACTTCACCCCCATGGCCCTCGGCCCGATAGGCCGCAGCTGGCCGCCGCGCATCGGCTTTGCCGGCACCTACGACGACGCCTGGCTGGCTGATCATTTTCCGTTTCTGCCCCCCGACTTCGACAACCGCTACTACCAGGCCGCACCGCTGGACCAACAAACCGAGCACCTCAAAGGTGGCGAGGATGTGTTGTTGCTGTGCCTGACTCGGCAGGAGCGTGCCGGTTTTCAAGTACCCCGTATGCAGGTGCCGGTGACGTTTTTTATCACCGGCGGCGGTCATGAAACCGTGCAGGCGGTGATTGATACGCTGGTGATTGATACCGATGCTGGCACGGTGGAAGTCACTTGGCGGACCAACCGGCCACTCAAGCGCAGCATGTTCGAGGTCGCTCAAGTGCTGGTGGGCACCAAGTCGGCGGCCTGGTGGCATGCACGGGCGCTGGGCAAAGACTATTTCTCCTCGCTGGCTGAGCTCAGCCGCTCACGTAAACCTGCTGAGGACGCTGTGTAATGGCCGCCTTTTCTATTCTTGGTAGTGGCCTGGTTACCGCCGTGGGGCTGGATAGCCCCTCCAGCTGCGCCGCCATTCGCTGCGCGGTCGATAACTTTCAGGAAACCCGCTTTATGGACAAAGGCGGCCAGTGGCTATTGGGCGCCAGTGTCCCGTTGGAGCAGCCCTGGCAGGGCCGGCAAAAGTTGGTAAAGATGGCTGCGCGTGCCATCGCCGAAGCGTTGCACAGCGTGCCTGGTCTCGACAGCCAACGCGTTCCGGTGCTGCTTGGCATTGCTGAACCCACCCGGGCCGGACGTTTGCCCGGCCTGGAGCAGGGTTTGCTGCACCATATCGAAAACGAACTGGGGCAGCGCTTTCACCCCGCGTCAACCTTGATTGCCCGCGGCCGCGTCAGTGGCGCTGTGGCCCTGTTGAACGCGCGCAACATGCTCGCCACCGGCCACAGCCATGTGGTGGTTGCAGGCGTCGACTCGTTACTCGCCGGGCCGACCCTGGACAGCTACGAGCAGCGCCGCCGCTTGCTCACCAGTCAGAACTCCAATGGCTTTATTCCCGGCGAAGCCGCCTCAGCCGTGGTGGTGGCAACCCCTGTTGCCAGTGACGCCACGCAGCTGACGTGCGTGGGGCTGGGCTTTGGCATCGAACAAGCCACAATCGACAGCGACGAGCTGCCCCTGCGCGGCGATGGCATTACCCAAGCCGTGCGTGCTGCGTTGCAGGAGGCGGGCTGTGGGCTGGAAGCCATGGACTACCGGCTGAGCGATAACTCCGGCGAGCAATACTATTTCAAGGAGGCGTCGCTGGCCCTGAGCCGCAACCTGCGCGTACGAAAAGAGTTTTTCCATCTCTGGCATCCTGCCGATTGCATTGGCGAATGTGGTGCAGCAATTGGGCCTGCGTTGCTTGCCGTGGCTTTGGCCGCCAGCCGTAAAGGTTATGGCGAGGGTCCGAATATCTTCTGCCACTTGGGTAACGATGCCGGTGAGCGCGCTGTCGCACTGCTCAGCTACCAGACGGTGAGGGCTGCCTGATGGCCAACCAAGTATTTGCCAATAACATGGAGATCTCCTGCAAAGCGGCCGACGGCAAATCGGTGGCCTGCTTTCCAGACGTCTGTTTTACCCCGCCGCAGGCGCCGCCTACCCCCATGGGCGTACCGATTCCGTACCCCAACACGGGGTTGGCCAAAGACACCGCCAACGGCAGCCGCACGGTAAAAATCACCAGCAAAGAAGTGATGCTGAAAGACCAGAGCTACTTCAAAACCAGCTACGGGGACGAGGCCGGCTGCGCGCCGAAAAAAGGTGTCATCACCAGCCGTAACAAGGGCAAGGTGTACTTCACCTCTTGGTCGATGAACGTCAAGTTTGAGGCCAAGAACGTGGTGCGCAACATGGACCTGACCACCCATAACCATGCCTCCAAACCCGGCAATACCCCACCTTGGCCCTATGCAGACCAAGTGGCGGTAGCCAAGGAGGAGGGGCCGTGCAAGAGCGATATCAAGAAAGAAAAATCGGCCTGCAAAGACTTTAAACCCGCAGGTAAGCGTGACGCCTGCGCCGAAATGCGTGCTGGCTTGCCGTTTTCCACCAACAAGCCTTCGCAGAGCAAAGGCAGCCTAGAACCCAACAAGTTAGCCGATGCGGTGGCCAGCAACGACTGCCTTAATGCCCGGCGTTGTGCCCTGAAACCCTACAGCCCTAACAAGTGCTGCACACCGCAAACACCGCATCACCTGGTTGAAGCCAGCGCCCTGTTTGAAGTAGGCCGCGGCACCCAGGAAAAAGGCAAACCTGCGCCCATTCCGCTGCCAGGGGTTAACACCGGCACGCAGAAGTACAAAGAAAACAAGGCCCCCTGCGTGTGCGCCGAAGGCACCAGCCACACAGGCGGCACGCATGGCGCGATGCACACCTTCCAGAGTATCGGCGCGGCGAAAAGCACCAGCACGATCACGCTGTCCACGGGCGAAAGCGTCAAGTCGATGACCTACAAGCAGAGTAAAGCCAACGGTATCGACGCCATGGGTCAAGTGTTTCCTTACTCTTACTGCGACCCCAAATGTCTGGAGTCGCAACTGGACCACTACCACAAAAAATGCGGGATCCAGGACAGTACCAACCTCAAAGCCGTACAGGTGGGTGAGACCTCGCCCGAAGCTGCCGAGCGAATCTCCGAGGAAATTGCTGAACGCTATTCCAACATTCTTCTATCCAAACTGGGTTAATCCTTTATGCCTCGATTTACCGATATTGGCTCCTACGTTACTGGCATTCCTACAGGCGATGAGCGAGGTTTTTTGGTCCTCAGCATCGACGAACTGGCCGAGAAGAAAGTGCCCCACTGCGTAATCATCGCCTGGGAAGCCGGTAAGTTTTTAAGCACCACGCAAAAAGGCTGGTTACTCGCCGATGTGGTTCAAGCACCACCGACACAGAACGAACACCTGTTGTTTTTTGGCACCCACGGCCCGTACCTGGAAAAGGACCGTCATGGCGATCGCAATGAACGTATCACCGGCCCAGGTATTGCCATCAGCGACCATGGCCCGCTGCGTTGCGCGCGCACCATCGGCGGCAGTGTGTATGTGGTCGGTGGTGATCGACAGGCCTATCAACTGACCGAGCGCGGCTGGCAGAGCATCGCCCAGGGCACCGTTTTGCCGGGTGACGATGGCAAAATCTTCAGTTTTGAAGCTGTCGATGGCTTTGCCGCCGACGAGATATACGCAGTCGGCCTGCGCGGCGAAATCTGGCTGTACAACGGCAGTGTTTGGCACAACCTCACCAGCCCCACCAACGTGCTGCTCAGCTCTGTCTGCTGTGCTGGCGACAACACGGTGTATGCCGCCGGGCTACAAGGTTTGTTGTTGCATGGACGGGGCGATACTTGGGAAGTCCTCGACGTAGGCGAGTTTCCATACGATTTCTGGGACCTTTGCTGGTTCCAGGGCGCGTTGTACCTGGCCACCATGTACCGCGTTTACCGCTTAGACGGCGAAACGCTGACCCCGCTCGACTGTGGCGTTGATACCGCCGGCAAGCTGGCCTGCACCGACAATGTGCTGTGGTCCATCGGCGCTAAGGATGTTGTAGCGTTCGACGGGCAAACCTGGTCGCGGATCGATTGATGCCGCTAGCCGCCGTTTTTCTGCCGAGTAGGGCGCCGTGAAATCGATCGCCGTCGTCCTTGACCAACACGCCGAGGAAGCCAGCTTCCTCGCCATCCTGCGCGACTACGCCGTGGGCGCGCCGAACTACGACCTCAATCACCTGGCCCGCCTGGAAGAGCGTATTGATGCCCACCTCGACGGCCTGCAAATCGCCGGCCTCAAAGGCCTGAACCTGCTGCTGGAGCAACTGCGCCCCGGCGCCAGCGGCGAAGTGTTTGCTGCCACCGTGTTGGCTTTTCAAATGGGCAACAGCCCGGCGCTGTCGACCTTGGGCGAACACCTGCGCACCAATGAGGAGGGCGAGCGCTACTTTGCGGCGGCGTTGGGATGGTTGCAGTGGAATTTGGTGCAGCCTTGGGTCGAACGGCTATTGGTTTCCCCCGAGCCGCTGTTTCGCCGCTTAGGGTTGGCTGCCTGCGGTATGCACCGGCATGACCCGGGTCCGGCCTTGCTCTCGGCCCTGGGCAACAGCGACCCCAGCGTGCTCGCCCGTGCGGCGCGCACGGCTGGCGAACTGCGCCGCCGCGACCTGATGCAGCCGATTCGCCTGCACCGCTTGCATGCCGATGACGCCCTGCGCTTTTGGGCCAACTGGGCCACCGCGCAGATGGGCGACGAAGAAGCGCTGCCCATCCTGCAACAGTTCGCCGAACGTCCCGGCCGCTTTCAGCAGCGGGCCTTGCCTGTGGTGTTGGCTTGGCAGGCGCGGGACGCGAGCATGGCGTGGATCCGACGTATGACGCAGATCCCCGAACAACGGCGCATCGCCATTAAAGCCACCGGCTTGTTTGGTGACCCGGTGGCGTTGCCGTGGTTATTGCAGCAGATGCATGACCTGCCCATGGCCAGAGCGGCGGGGGAGGCGTTTAGCCAGATAACCGGGGTGGACCTGGAAGCCAGCGACCTCGAACGGCGTGACAGCCCTGACTATGACGCGGGCCCAACTGACGACCCTAGCGACCCGAATGTAGCCATGGATGAAGATGAAAACCTGCCCTGGCCGGATGTTGGTTTGATCCAAACCTGGCTGCACAAAAATGGTGGCGGGCTACAAAACGGCACCGCTTATTTACTCGGTGAACCCTTTAGTGAAGCTGCCTGTTTGCGTGTATTGGCTAGCGCTAATCAACGCCAGCGCTTGGTGGCGGCGGGGTTGTTGGCCAGGTATGTGCCGACGCGGGTGGTGTTTCCGGTAAGTGCCCCGGTGCGGCGGCAGAGACGGCTGTTGTAGGGTACGCCGTGCGCACCTGGCGATAGCCACGTATACGCCATGGTGCGCACAGCACACCCTACGCGATCAGCGTCATCTTGCTGTTTTTTGAATGACCAAGGACTTGAATGGTGGAAAAAACTGCCACGACTCGTCGCCAAACGAATGGGTGGCAGCTGTACGCAGGTTGGCGAACCGGTCCAACTAACCGGCATACCCGAAGGTATCCCACGCACAGCCGCCATAGCTGAACGTCAGGCGCAAAAAAAGCGCCTGCAACTCAGAGATGGGCGCTTATGCGCAGTTGGACATGGGTCGCCAAACCCAGTCGCTGATGTGCAGCGACGGCGGGACTATAGGGCGGGCTTTGCAGGGGGGCAATGGGTTTTTGGCGGTTGCTGGTGCTCTGGGAAATGTCGCTATTCTGTTTTATCGCGTGGGCTGAGCGTTTTGTTTCGCGCCTTACGCGCGAGTTTCTTTTGGCATTGCCGGATTGCCGGACCACCCAAAAGAAACCAAAAGGTCTAGCCCCTACCTTGGCCCTCCGCTGCGCTGCGGGTTCCCTCATTCCATCGCCGCTCCGGGGGCACGGCACAACGGGCCTTCCATGGCCCGATGTGCCTCTCGCCGCGTCCCTGCGGCTCAACCCCCTACACGGCGATTCCATTCGGCCTGCGATGAACGGGGCCAACAGCAAGATCAAAAGCCCCTCTCCCCCGGCCCCTCTCCCGCAAGCGGGCGAGGGGTGACGAAGATTCACGACTTCGCGCGGTCTGCTCCCTCGCCCGCTTGCGGGAGAGGGTTGGGGTGAGGGGCTCTTGATCGGCTTTTGATCTGGCTTGTGATCTACCCGCCCCATTCACCGCAAGGCCGAGCGGAGTCGTTGTGCAGGGGGTTGAGCGGCAGGAGCCGCGAAAGGCGTGGGGCCATGGATGGCCCTGCACGCCGACCCCCGGAGCAACGACGCAGCGAGGGAAGTCGGAGCGCAGCGGAGACCCAAGGTAGGGGCAAGCCTTTTGCCTACTTTTCGGTGCCTGGAAAAGTAGGTCGCGCGTAAGGCGCGAAACAAAACGTTCAACACACGCGGTATAGAAGACCACCACCGCAACCAAACCGAACATCAAAAGCCGGTGCGCACAGCACACCCTACGCGATCATCGCTATCTTGCTGTTTTTTGAATGACCAAGGACTCGAGGCAGGACTGCTTTAATTTGATTACCTACCGCAGCAGTAAACGCACAGGCATTAATTGTTGAGGTGTGTGGAGGAAGGGAGGCGCTAGGGCCTCCCTTCTTTGCACGCGCGGCGAGCGCTTTTAGGCATTGCTGGCTTTGCTGTTGGACGCTTTGGTTAGCGCTTTGGCCATTTCGCTCAGGTGTTGAACGATGCCGGATTCGATGCTTTTGTCGATAAAGGCATCGGCGGCGGATAGGCGTTCTACGTAGAGCATGAGGTCGGCGGCGCGTTCGAGGGCGTCTTCGATGGGCACTCCGGCATTGACCGAGAACAGCGGGGTGCTGTCGAGGATGTCGAAGGGTAGGGCGGTGGTTACTTTTGAGTTGTCGTTCATGATGTAGGTCCTTTTGTTCATGGAACTGCCATGACTCGTCGCCAAACGAATGGGTGGCAGCTGTACGCAGGTTGGCGAACCGGGGAACAAAAGGAACCCGGCATACCCGAAGGTATCCCGCGCACAGCTGCCATAGCACCTAACGGCAGACACAAAAAAAGCGCTGCTGTTAAGTGGTAGCGCCTGTGCGCTTTTGTTTCTTACGGATCGCCAAACCCGATCGCTGAATTTGCAGCGACGGCGGGACTATAGGGTGGGGTGTGGAGGGTTGGCAATGGGTTTTTGGCTGTTGCTGGTGCTCTGGGAAATGTCGCTATTCTGTTTTACCGCGTGGGCTGAACGTTTTATTTCGCGCCTTACGCGCGAGTTTCTTTTGGCATTGCCGGATTGCCGGACCACCCAAAAGAAACCAAAAGGTCTAGCCCCTACCTTGGCCCTCCGCTGCGCTGCGGGTTCCCTCATTCCATCGCCGCTCCGGGGGCACGGCACAACGGGCCTTCCATGGCCCGATGTGCCTCTCGCCGCGTCCCTGCGGCTCAACCCCCTACACGGCGATTCCATTCGGCGTGTGATGAACGGGGCGGATAGATCAAGATCAACAGCAAGATCAAGAGCCCCTCTCCCCAGCCCTCTCCCGCAAGCGGGAGAGGGAGCTGACCGCGTGGGTTGGTAGCCATACGTCACCCCTCGCCCGCTTGCGGGAGAGGGGCTGGGGGAGAGGGGCTTTTGATCTGCTTTTGATCTGGCTTGTGATCTACCCGCCCCGTTCACCGCAAGGCCGAGCGGAG
>CAZIWV010000031.1:0-55537 GCA_964543145.1 uncultured Pseudomonas sp. | reverse complement strand
CCCGGGACCTACTGATTACAAGTCAGTTGCTCTACCAGCTGAGCTATACCGGCATTTCAGGGCCGCCATTATATCCATTAGAAGCGTCGAGTAAAGCCCTGATCTGCGACCGTTTTTTCCTTCCATCGGCACTTACCGGAATAGGCTTATGCACAATCGTTAGGCGCCACCACGCAATGTGGTTAATTTTTCGGTAGTACTTGACATAAGCATGTAACTAGCTGGTTTTATTGATTTTTTTGATTTGTTTAAAAAATAAGCAGGTATCTGTAAGCCTTGCCGCATCGGCCTTTGCCAAGGTTGCCCAGAAACTATCAACAAAGTTATCCACAGATTGTGTGGGCAACTTATTGGCGTTCCGCCAGAACCATCAGGTTGCGTGGGCTGACTTGGCTTACACAGAAACGGCCGAGGCGTACGTGGTAGCCGTGCTCTTGCAAAAATAGGGCGCGGTCGAGCATTAGCCATAGTTCTAATGGGCGCCGAAACAGGCCGCGCAAGAGTTCCAGGTTGCGTACCTCGGCCAGGCGCTTCCAGCCCTTTTGTTCGAGGGCGGCCCAGTCGCGATTTGCCGGTGTGGGTAAGTTTTTTAGCTGCGCCAAATCACGGCAGTAGTCGGCAAATTCTTTGTGCAGCCAGGCAACCGGCAGTGATGGCGTAGGTAAGTAGTCGTCGCTGGCGCGCAGTTCGCGTTGCAGCAGATCGAAGGCGAGGCGACGGGCCATGGAGTGGTCGCGTTGGCGACGCACACGGGCACCGGCAGTGACGGTTTCGCTCAGCGGCAAGCCCAAGTCATCCACCGACAGTTGCAGCCCTGAGCTTTGGCCGGCTGTGGATAACGCCTGGTAGTGCGTGCCAGCAATGCGGTTGTAGCAGCACGGGGCGACGGCCAGTTGTTGGCAGCCGGCAGTGCTGGCCAGCTGCAGCAGGCGCACATGCAAGTCGCCGCAGGCGTGCAAGGCAACCGGAGTGTGTTCGGGGTGAAGTTGTGTTGCCGCGTCGGCGGCCAGCACATCCTGCTGCACGTGCTGACTGGTTAGGCCGCGTTTTTTGCTTAGCTGTGCGCCGGCCGCCACTAGCGCCGGGTCATATTCCAGGCAGGTGAGTGGCTGGCCGCCCTGAGCGAGCAGTTGACCGAGGTGGCCCTTGCCTGAACACCAGTCCAGCCAGTGCTGCGGCGCTTGGCTAAAGCTCAAGCAGCTGGCAAATGCCTGAATCTGCGCCCACTTGCGCCCAGGGATATCCACAGAAAAATTGGCCGGCAGTGGCATCGGTTCTGAGGTGAGTAACGGCCCAACGGCGGCAAGCTCAGCGGACTCAGACGCCAAGTCGCGGAACGGCTGTGGCGCCGGCAATAACTCAGGATGGTTGTGCGCGGCTTCGGCGTCTTCCAGCGTTCTGCTGCGCAACCATGTGGCCAACTGCGGATGCCTGGTTTCCCACGCTAATTGCAGATGGGTGAAGGGCCGTGGCCGCCATAGCTCTTGATGGCGCAGCAGAAAGCCGTCCAACGCTTGAAAGCGCGGGAGCAGTTCGTGGCCGGTGAGAGGGGCAGACTCGGTCATGGTAGGCAGCTTCGAAAGTGGCGACTGCCCATGGCCTCTCTAAAAAAGAGGACGCATGGGCGAGCGCTATTCTAGCGGCCTTGGGTGGCGTCGACGCGCAACCAGCGTTCCAGCAGCTTGAACCCTTTGACCAGCACAAAGGCGATAACCAGATAGAACAGGCCGGCAGCAAAGAAAATCTCCACCGGCAGATAGGTGCGGGCAATGATGGTGCGCGCCATGCCAGTCAGCTCTAGCAACGTAATGGTGCTAGCCAACGCACTGGCCTTGAGCATCAGGATCACTTCGTTGCTGTACGCAGGCAGGCCGATGCGCGCGGCACGCGGCAGGATGATATGCAGCATCGCCTGGGCGCGGGACATACCCAACGCACGCGCTGCCTCCACTTCGCCGTTAGGCACAGCCTGAATGGCGCCGCGCAAGATTTCGGCGATATAGGCAGCGGTGTGTAGGGTCATGGTCAGCACCGCACACCAGTACGGGTCACGTAGATACGGCCACAACGGTCCTTGACGGACTGCGTCAAATTGCGCCGCGCCATAGTAAACCAGGAACAGTTGCACCAGCAGCGGCGTGCCGCGGAAAAAGAAGATATAGCCGTAGGGCAGGGCGCGCACATACCAGTGCCGTGAAGCGCGAGCGATGCCCATCGGTAGGGCCAGAATCAGCCCGGCGATGACCGCGAAGGCCACCAGTTCCAAGGTCAGAATTGCGCCATCGAAGAGGCGCGGCAGGTACTTGATAATGACGTCCCAGTTCATCACGCGCTCCTGACGAAGCCGCGGCTGGCGCGTCTTTCAATAAAGTACATGGCGGTCATAGCGACTACCGTCAGGCCCAGATAAATAAAGGCCGCTACCAAGAAAAACGTAAAAGGCTCTTTGCTCGAGGTCACCGCGATTTGCGAGCGGCGCATCAGCTCTTCCAGGCCGATCACCGACACCAGCGCGGTGTCCTTCATCAAAATCATAAATAGGTTGCCTAGGCCCGGCAGGGCGATGCGCCACATCTGCGGCAGGATAATCCGCCAGAACGTGCGGCCCTTGGACAGCCCCAGCGCCTGACCGGCTTCGCGGTGGCCACGGGGAATCGCCAGAATCGCGCCGCGAAACACCTCGGTCGCGTAGGAGCCAAAGCACAAGCCCAAAGCGATGGTGCCCGCCGCAAAGGCGCTGAGCTCCAAGCTAGGCACGCCAATGGCTTCGCCTATGCTGCGCATCAGGTTGACCGTGCCGAAGTAAATCAGCAGCACCCACAGCAGCTCAGGAATGCCGCGTACCAGGGTGGAATAGGTACCGCCAAGCCATTGCAACGGCTTGTGCGGTGACGTCTTGGCCAAGGCGCCAAGCAAGCCCAGAACCAAACCAAGGCACAGCGCGCTTAGCGCCAGCTTGATGGTCATTAGCGTGCCGGCCAGCAAGGCTGGGCCGAATCCATGAAGATCAAAGATCATCGAGATTTACTGCGTTAGGAATGCGGGGAAATAACAGTTGAACTGCTGGGCGCCTGTGCGGCGCCCAGCAGAGCGTCATCTATTAATAGATGCTGAAGGGGAAGTACTTGTCGTTGATCTTCTTGTAGGTACCGTCAGCGACAATTTCTTTCAGCGCGGTATTCAATTTCTCGCGCAGCGGATCGTTTTTGCGCACGGCAATGGCGATCTTGTCGTTGTCGAACACCGGCTCGCCTTTGAATTCGAAGCCTTTGCCGGTTTCGCTTTTCAGCCATTCCCAGTTGACGAACTTGTCGGCCAATACGCCATCAACACGGCCGGAAGCCAGGTCGAGGTAAGCGTTTTCCTGGGTGTCGTAGAGCTTGATATCAACCACGTCAGCCATGTTGTCTTCCAGCCAGGTGCCGGCGATGGTGGCGCGTTGCGCACCGATCACTTTGCCTTTGAGGGCGGCCTTGTCGGTGCTGAACGGTTTGTCTTTGGCGGCGATAAATTGCAGTTTGTTGGTGTAGTACGCGTCGGTGAAATCGACGGCGTTTTTACGCTCTTCGGTGATCGACATGGACGCGGCAAGGAAGTCGAACTTCTTGGCGTTCAAGGCCGGGATAATGCCGTCCCAGTCAGACGTCACCACTTCGCACTCGGCCTTCATTTTCGCGCACAGGGCTTGGGCGATTTCCACGTCAAAGCCGCCGACTTGGCCGCTGGCGTCGATCAGGTTGAACGGTGGGTAGGCGCCTTCGGTGCCGATCTTCAGTTTGTCAGCGGCGACGGCAGAGGTGCCGAACGCCAGGGTAGCGGCCGCGGCCAGCAGGATCTTTTTGTAGTTCTGCATGGGTTGTTGCTCCGTGTTAGCGATTGCTGGACATGAATTGCTTGCAGCGCGCCGAGTTCGGATTAGTGAACACCTGCTCGGGCGATCCTTGTTCTTCTACCAGGCCCTGGTGCAAAAACACCACTTCACTGGACACCTGGCGAGCGAAATTCATTTCGTGGGTGACCAGCAGCATAGTGCGGCCTTCCTCGGCGAGCGCGCGGATTACGTTAAGCACTTCCTGGACCATTTCCGGGTCGAGTGCCGACGTGGGCTCGTCGAACAGAATCACTTTGGGTTGCATCGCCAGCGTGCGGGCAATGGCCGCGCGCTGCTGCTGGCCGCCGGACAACTGCGCCGGGTACACATGGCGTTTATCACCAATGCCAACCTTGGCCAACAACGCTTCGGCGCGCTCAATCGCTTCGGCCTTGCTCAGGCCCAACACGCGGCGCGGCGCCTCGATAATGTTGTCGAGCACGGTCATGTGCGGCCAAAGATTGAAGTTCTGAAAGACAAAACCGATTTCGCTGCGCAGGCGGTTGATCTGCTTATTGTCGGCAGCCACCAGGTCGCCATTCTTCGCCGCCTTGAGCTTGAGCTCTTCACCGGCCACCAGAATTTGCCCTTGATGCGGGTTTTCCAACAGATTGATGCAACGCAGAAAGGTGGATTTGCCAGAACCGGAAGAACCGAGGATCGAAATCACATCGCCGTCGCGGGCGGTGAGCGAGATGCCCTTGAGCACCTCCAGATCGCCGTAGCGTTTGTGCAAATTGCGAATCTCAAGCGCGGGCGTTGCCTCGGCCATGGGGTGTCCTCTTGTTCTTAGGGTGCGCTAAATGCGGCGACTTTCCTGGCGAGGCTGCAAGCTAGCATAGCGTCGGAACGCCAGCCAAGACCGCGAAACCGGCTATTTAGTCGCAGGCGTAAGTGGTGTCGCCTCAGTGCAAGTGGCTGGCGCGAAGATGCAAAACGGGCAGGTGGAGTTGCTTAGTCGAGCAATTCCGGGTGCTGTGTGTGTAGCCAGCGCCTTGTGTGAGCTAACAGCAACTCGGCTTCTTTTAGGCAGGACGCCAATGCACCGTCAGGTATTGGATCACCATCGTAGTCGTTGAGATTGCGCCGCTTGCGCAGGGCATCCAGCACGATGGCTACGTCCTGGCAGATGCCCATGCTCTTGGGCAACGTCTGGATGGCGGTTTGGTGGTGGTCCGGCTGAATTGTGGAGAGTCGGTAACCATTGGCCTGCAGACCGATAACCGCGCATCGCATGATCACTTTGTAACCGGTGTCGAAACGATTGTTTGTGCTCAGCGCTGGGAGCTGGGCATCAATCAGGTTGCGGGTGGCCGCAGCAAGTAATTCGGCAATGGCGTGTTTGTCCGGTGTGAGTGCTCGCAGCCTGCTAATGGCGAGTAAGTTCTCCAATGTCATCTTCTGCTCCCTGTATGAAAAGCCGCGGTTTCTCCAGCAGCTCGCGGGCAAATAAGTCGCCCTCGTTCAGCTTGCGTGTGAACTCTTCTGGAGCGTACAGCACAGGGTTGATCTCACGTCCCAACAGGGCCTGACAAGGGTGAAGGGCGCGCACCAGATCGGTGAACGACGTTTCGCCAATTACCAATACATCCACATCGCTATCTGCGTTTTCCTCACCGCGTGCCACCGAGCCAAATACCCAGGCCAGCTTTATGTGCGTGCTGAGTGGTAGTAGCGCCTCTTGCAGCACACCGACCACTCCTGAGGTTTTGCGAAACAGCCCGGCCAGTTCGGCAAATACGGGATGGCTGCGGTTGGCTTGATACAGCACCTGGTTGCCCTGCTGGCTGCGAACGAGCAATCCGCCTTCGGCCAAGCGTGCCAACTCACGGTGCAATGACCCGGCGTTGGTTTGTGTCAGTCGCGCCAGTTCGCGCACATGCATTTGCTCGTCGGGGTGCAAAAGTAACCAGCCCAGCACGCGCTGGCGCTGGAGGCCGAATAGAGTGTCGAGTACAGACATAACGTAGCCTTTTTGGCTACGAATGTAGCCGATTTGGCTACGATAGCTTGTCCGAGCGTATTGGGCAAATAGCTGAATGTTGCGCGCGTCAGTACGGGCTAAGCCAGTGGATATGTACGCTAACTAGACATATCCTCGGGCAACGCATTGGAGCCATCGACAAGAGCGGGTAGTTAGCCATGAAACGCAAACAATCTATCGAACACGTGCGCTGGGACTTGGCCCTGCGCTACCGCCTGATCGAAACCGTAGCCTGGTGGGAAGGGCGGCTGACCACTGGCCACCTGATGCAAAGCTTCGGCATCAGCCGCCAGCAAGCGTCGAAAGATATCAACAGCTACCTCGGCGAATACGCGCCAAAGAACCTCGAGTACGACAAGCACCTCAAGGGTTACGTACCGAGCAAAACCTTCCAACCGTTGTTTATCGACGACAGTGCCAGCGCCTACCTGCACCTGCTCAACCAAAACCACGAACGCGCGCCGCATATCGAAGGGCTGGCGCTGGCCTATGCGCACACCGAAGTGCTTAAGGTGCCGGACCGCTCGGTGCGCCCCGAGGTGCTACGGCCGCTGCTGCGTGCCTGTCGCGAGGGGCTGCGTTTGGAGTGTGAATATGTGTCGCTGGCCAATCCGGTGGCAGAAACCCGGCTTATCGCGCCGCATACGCTGATTTACACCGGCATGCGCTGGCACGTACGCGCCTATTGCGAAAAGAACCGCGACTACCGCGATTTTGTACTCAGTCGTCTGCGCGGCGACCCGGATGTGCTGGACCAGTCCGAGCATGGCATCGACGGCGATACCGGCTGGGCAACCCAGGTAGACGTCATCATCGTCCCCGACTCACGCCTAAGCGCCGAGCAACAAGCCATTATCGAAATCGACTACGGCATGCACGACGGCCAACTGCGCGTTGCCAGCCGCGGCGCCTTGGTGCAATACGTGCTGCAGCGCTACCAGATCGACGCCAGCAAAGTGCAAAGCAAAGCCACCGCCCAGCAAATTGTCGTCGCCAATATCGACGCATTGCAGCCCTGGCTGTATTGAGCTTATTCCGCCGGGCCGTAAGCCAGGTGTGCCATTAGCCAAAAGAACGCGCCGATGGCCAGCAGGATATGGGCGTTATTGAGTGCTGCGTTGATCAGCCACATGGGGATAGCCTCCGACCGAATGGGTGTGGGCAAACCCTAAGGGCGGCGGGGTGGGGCGTCGATCTGTCTACTTTTCGTGCGTATGGTTTTGGTACAGGTTTTACGTTGCCGCCACCGCATGTTCCTCGTTGATTTGCACAAACTGCTGCACCGGCGCGACAAACCCCAGCTCTTTGATCGGGCTTGGTGTGCTGAATTCTTGCAACAGGCTTTTGAAGTCGCGTTTGCGCTCGACGTCCGGTAGCGGCACGGCGCTAAGCAGGCGTTTGGTGTAGGGGTGCTGAGGGTTGTGTAGTACCTGATCACGACGACCGATCTCGACGATCTGGCCGCAATACATCACCGCCACGCGGTGGCAGATGCGTTCCACCACGGCCATATCGTGGGAGATAAACAGGTAGCTCAGGCCCTGTTCTTCGCGCAGTTGTTCCAGTAGCTCCAACACCTGAGCCTGCACCGATACATCTAATGCTGAAACCGACTCGTCGGCGATGATCACCTTCGGGTTCAACGCTAGCGCGCGGGCGATGCAGATGCGCTGGCGCTGGCCGCCGGAGAATTGATGCGGGTAACGCGCCATGGCGTCTGCCGGTAGCCCAACCTGCACCAGTAACTGCGCCACCCGTTCACGGCGTTGTGCGGTGGGCAAACGGTCGTGAATCAGCAGCGGTTCGCCCACTAAGTCGAAAATGGTTTTGCGCGGGTTGAGGGCGGCGTAGGGGTCTTGAAACACCATCTGCACATCGCGTCGCACGCGCTGCAACGCCTCGCCGTGCAAGCCATTAAGCTCCTGGCCGAGCAGTTTCACGCTGCCTTCATAGGCGAGCATATTCATCAGCGCTTTGCCGGTGGTGGACTTGCCGCAACCACTTTCACCCACCAGCCCGAGCGTCTCGCCAGCGCGTAAATCGAAGTTGAGGTTTTCCACGGCATGCACATTCTTGCCGGCTTCAAACCAACCGGTGCGCAGCGGGAAACGCACGCTTAGGTTGCGCACTTCGAGCAGCGCCGGTTGTTGGCTAAGGTCTTGCGGCATGCCCGCTGAACCGAGCACCGGCACCGCCGCCAGTAGCTTGCGCGTATAGGCCGCTTGCGGCGCGGCAAACAACTTGCGTACTGGCGCCTGTTCTTCCATGCGCCCCTGGTTCATCACCACCACCTGATCGGCCATCTCCGCCACCACGCCCATGTCGTGGGTGATCAGCAGCAGGCTGGTGCCGTATTGCTGTTGCAGCTCGCGCATCAGTTCGAGGATCTGCGCCTGAATGGTCACGTCCAGCGCGGTGGTCGGCTCATCGGCGATCAACACTTTGGGTCGGCAGAGCATGGCCATGGCGATCATCACCCGCTGGCGCATGCCGCCAGAGAGCTCGTGGGGGTACTGGGTCAGGCGTTTTTGCACCTGGGGCATGCGCACCGCTTCGAGCATCTCCCGGCAGCGCTGGGCGATGGCCTGGCGCGACAACGGCTCATGGCGGCGCAAGGTTTCGGCCAGTTGTTGACCAACCGTCATCAGCGGATTTAGCGAGGTCATCGGCTCCTGGAAAATCATGCCGATATCTTTGCCGCGCAATTGCTGGCGCTCGCCTTCGGCGAGGGTGAGCACGTCGCGGTTCTCAAAGAGGATGGCACCGCTGGGCGTGCGCGCTTGTTTCGGCAGCAAGCCCATGATCGCCAGCGAGGTCAGCGACTTGCCGCTGCCCGACTCGCCAGCAATACACAGCGTTTGCCCTGGATACAGAGCAAAACTCAGGTCGTCGACCACACGCTTGGCGCCGAACTCGATGGCCAGCCGCTCCACCGAGAGAATCGCTGGTTGGCTCACGCAAACACCACTTTGGGAACGTAAAACGACACCACCCAGTTGGGCAGATCGACGATCTCGCTGATGCGTAAATCGCCGCATACCGAGCACAGCATGTAGGCCTGTTCCGCTGGCATATGGTGCTCGCGGCATAGCCAGTCGATGGCACCGCTAACCGCTTGGCGCGCCGCCTCCATCAGGTCGGGGCCGACGCCGGTAAAGGCTTCGTAACCGGCGCTGTCCAGGTGACGGGTTACCGGGCCGGGCGTGCTGAAACGCGGGAAGGCCAATGGCGTGTCTTTGATCAGGTCGACCTTTACCGTGACATCCATGGCGCTTTCGATGGCGGTGCCGCCGACCTCTCCATCGCCTTGCGCGGCATGGGTATCGCCAATCGACAACAGCGCGCCGGCCACTTCCACCGGCAAGTACAGCGTGGTGCCAGCGGCCAGGTCACGAATATCCAGGTTGCCGCCCACCCGTCGTGGCGGTACCACCGAATGCAGACCGGCTTCGGCTGGCGCCAGGCCAATGGTGCCGGCAAACGGCTTGAGCGGCACCTTGGCAAACTGGCCAAACGCGGCCGGGGCCAGGGCGTCTTTGTCGTACTGCCACAGCGCTAGGGCCGGGTCTTTAAATTGGTCGGCCAACAGGCCAAAGCCAGGGATATTCGCCGTCCAGCCAAAGCCGCTGGGCTTGAAGCTGTCGATGGTGATTTTCAGGATATCGCCGGGCTCTGCGCCTTCGACAAAGATCGGCCCGGTGACCGGGTTGATCTGGTCGAACGACATGGTCGCCACATCGCCGACCACCGACTGCGGGGTGAAGTAGCCATTGGACGAATCCAGGCACTGAAACTCCAGCATCTGGCCCGGCGCCACGCGCATAACCGGCTCAATGCTGCGGTCCCAACCAAAGTGGTTGTGCACGCTGTGAATGGTTTTAACCAGGCAGTTCTGACACATAAAAAATCCTCACTTAACCCAGCCCCCGGCGAGGGCGCTGGGTTTCCACGCTTAAATTTACTTAACCCAAATGTGGTCGTAATTCACCGGCACATGAACGGGATCGACATACAGATCGTTGCCGCCGGCCATGCGCTGCGAACGTACGGTGAAGCGCTGCTCGTTAAAGATCGGTACCCACGGCGCGTCGGCCATTACGTCGGTAAAAATCTTGCTCCATAGCGCCACACGCTCAGCCTGCTGTTCCGGCTTGGCCATGGCGTCGGCCTTGGCGGCGTCTGCGTCAAGTTTTTTGTTGCAGTACAGCGCCCAGTTCCAGCCGCCATCTACCGCGCCACTGCAACCCAAAATCGGGCCGTAGAAGTTGGAGGGATCGGGGAAGTCGGCAATCCAGCCCATGCCGCCCGACCACACCATGGGTGCCTGGTCTTTAGCACTGCCAGCAGCGATCACGTTGGCCTGGGCCAGGGATTTGATCTGCGCGCGAATGCCGACCTTGGCCAAGTCTTGTTGGATCGACTGAGCAATACGCGGCTGCGGCTCGGTGTTCATCACAAACAGTTCGGTGTCAAAACCTTTGGCGAAGCCGGCTTCGGCCAACAGTTTTTTCGCCCCTTCAACGTCATAGGCATAGCCCTTGTACGCCTTGTCGTAGCCGGGCATCGCCGGCGGCAGCGGCTGGTTAGCCGGGGTGGCGCGGCCGTTGATGATGCGCACGATGCGGTCTTTGCTGATGGCCATGTTCACGGCCTGACGCACCTTAAGGTTATCGAACGGTGGCAAGGTGGTTTTCAGCGTCAGGTAACCGGTATGCAATTGTTCGCCGACCACCATGCGCTCTTTGAATTTCGGGTCGTTTTTGAACTGCAGGAATTTGGCTGGCGGTACGCCGTCACCGGCAATGTCCACTTCGCCTTTTTCCAGGCGCAGCAGGGCGACCATGGGGTCTTGGCCCACTTCAAAGGTGATGCTGTCCAAGTGCGGAAGGCCGGCGCGGAAGTAGGCTGGGTTTTTCTTGAATACGATCTGCTGACCGAGCTTCCATTCCGCCAGGCTGTAGGCGCCAGTGCCGACCGGGTGCTTGCCAAAATCGGCGCCCCATTTCTCCACGTCCTCTTTGGGAACCACCGAGGCGAAGTTGATCGCCATGATGTGCAAGAAGGTCGCATTCGGTGCGCTGAGGGTGATTTTTACGTGGTAGTCGTCGGTGGCTTCCACGCCGCTTAAGGTTTCGCTTTTGCCACCGGTAACGTCTTCATAGCCGGCAATTGAGCTGAAGAAACCGGCGCCGGGGCTCTGGGTTTTCGGGTTGACCGTGCGTTCCAGCGAGTACTTCACGTCGCCCGCTTTCATCTCGCGGCCGTTATGAAACTTCACGCCCTTTTTCAGGGTGAAGCTGTACACCAGGCCGTCGGCGGAAATGCTGTAGTCCTCGGCCAAGTCTTTGACCAGCTCGGTGGTGCCGGGCTTGTAGTCCATCAGGCCGTCGAACAGGCTTTTGATCATCGACCAGTTCTGCCAGTCGTAGCCAATGGCGGGGTCGAGGGTGGCGACATCGTTCTGGTAGGTAACGACGATGCTGCCACCGTTTTTGGCGTTGGCGTCCACCAGCTCATCGGCCATAAGCGGGCCTGTAAACAGCGTGGCGGCGATAACCAGGGATAGTGCTGTGCGCTTCATGCTCCTGCCTCTTTGCTGGTAGTTTTTAGCGGGGTTGGCTTAATGTTTTTTGATGTCGATACGCGGGTCGATCAGTGGAATAACCAGGTCGGCCACCAAGTTGCCGAGCACAATCGCCACCGCCGAAACTGTGGTCACGCCAACGATTACCGGGATGTCCACTTGTTGAATCGCCTGCCAGGCCAGTTGGCCGATGCCGGGCCAGCCGAATACCGACTCGACCACCACCAGCCCGCCCATAAACACGCCGATGTCGATGCCGATCATGGGGATGATCGGCACGATGGCGTTGGGCAGCACATGGCGCAGCACCACGCGGGCACGGCTTAATCCTTTGGCGCGGGCGGTGCGGATAAAGTCTTGGTGCAGCACGTCGATCATCGAAGAACGGACCATGCGCGAGTACCAGCCGCTGCCGAGCAAACCGAGTGTTAATGCCGGCAACATCAGGTGCTTGATCCCGCCGTAACCGCCCATGGGGAACCATTCGAGCTGCACGGCGAAGAAGTACAGAAACAACATGGCAGCGATAAATTGCGGGGCCGACACGCCAACGAAAGACAGTGCCGTGAGCAAGCGGTCGGCAATGCCGCCACGGCGCAGTGCCGCGACCACGCCGAGGGTGATGCCGATAAGCAATTCAAAGCCGATGCCCGCCGCCATCAACTCCAACGACGGCTGCAAGCGCGAACCGAGCAACTCGGTCACTTCGCTGCGTTGGATATACGAGCGGCCCAAATCGCCTTGCAGCAGGTTGCCCAGGTAGTGCGCGTATTGCTGGTAGAAGGGCAGGTCCAGCCCCAACTGCGCGCGAATGCCGGCCACCACTTCTGGCGTGGCGCTGCGCCCGGCAATCTGCCGCGCCGGGTCGGCGGGCAGCATAAAGAGCAGCAGGTAAGTGATCAGGCTGACGCCGAGCAAAATCAGCAGCGAGTAACCGATGCGCCGGCCAATAAACGTGAGCATTTAGCTTCTCCCCTGGAGCGTGGGGTCGAGCTCATCGCGCAGCGCGTCGCCAACCAGATTGAACGCCAGCGACAGCAAAATAATCGCCGCCCCCGGAATAAACACCAGCCACGGTGCCGAGGTGAAATAGGTCTGGCTTTCGAAAATGATATTGCCCCAGCTTGGCGTAGGCGGCTGCACACCGACGCCCAGGTACGACAAGGTCGCCTCCAACAGCACGGTGGTCGAAATACCCAAGGTGGCCCACACCAAAATGGTCGGCAGCAAATGCGGCAACAGGTGCGAGAACAAAATACGCAGCGAACTGGCACCGAGGGTGCGCTCTACTGCAACAAAGTCCCGCGCGCTAAGGGCGATGGTTTCGGCATAAATCACCCGCGCCACCTGCACCCAATTGACCATGGCAATCACCAAGGCAACGATCCATACACTGGGCTGAAAAATCGCCGACAAGGCGATGGCCAACAGCAGGGCGGGGAAGGCCATCATCAGGTCGGTAAAGCGCATCAACACACTGCCCAACCAGCCGCGCACAAAGCCCGCGCTCAAGCCCACCAGCGTGCCAATCAGCACCGCCATGCCATTGGCGACCAAACCGATAAACAGCGAGGTGCGGGCGCCGTAAATCAACCGCGACAGCAAATCTCGCCCGAGCAAATCGGTGCCCAGCCAATAGCTGTCGCCGGGCGCCAGTGGCGCGCCTTCCATCGACAGCCCCTCAATAAACTGCTCCGACGGATCGAACGGGCTTAGCCACGGCGCAAACAACGCCAGCACCACCACCAGCACGATATACAGCAGCGAGACGGCTACCGTAGGGCGGCGCAACAGGGCACGCGTAGTACTCATAAACGCCCGCCATGCTGCTGCGTATGGTCCGCCGCCAGCTCGGCACACAGCTCATCAATGCTGCGGTTCAGGCGCATCGACAGCTCGCGCAAGCGTTCATACGCCGCGCTTTCATCCAGATTGTGCTCAACCATCAAGCGCGCCAGCGCCATGGCCAGCTGCGGACGGTTAGCCAGGCGTTGTTGCAGGTTGTCGATGGTTTGCCCATCACGGTCCAAGCGCTCGCGTAAACCGATCGCCATCATCAGCGTGGTGTAGACCGAGCCCTGGGTGATCGGTCGATTAAGCATCGCCGTGGCGCCCAACTCGATAGCACGCTGGATCTGCGAAAGGGTTTCGTGGGGCGTTAACGCCACCACCGGCACATTGGCTTGATTGAGCTTGAGCAGCGTGTGCGGACTGGCGAAATGCTCGAGCTCGACAATGGCCGCAAAGCAGCCGTGCAGATCGTGCGGGGCGTCTTCCAGCAACGGCTGGGCCTTGATGCCCAAGCGCTGCAGGCTCTTTTCCAAACTGCTCAGCGTGCGCGCTTCGCAGTCGACCAGCAGCAAGGTGCCGTTTTCAAAATCGGGGCGGTTGAACGGGCTCATTTAACGATCCTCAAGCGCGGCGTGGGCGCACTTAACTGGCGAAATTCGGTGAGGTCGGTGGCGGTCATATAGGGGTCGGCCGGCACCGCCTGCGGCTCGCTATGCAGAATCACAAAGCGCCCCTGCTGCAACTCGGCGATATGGCAGGCCAGGCTGCTGTGGTTATTGCGCGGCGAAATGCGCAACTCACCCAGCACGCTCGGCTGTGGATGCCTGTGCAGGTAGTCGCAGATGGCTGCTGAGTCATCGCTACCACAGTGCTGCAACGCCTGCGCAAACAGCTGCACCGCACTGTAAGAACCCGCATAAAAGTGCGAATAAACATGCTGGCCATGGCGCGCCGTCTGCTGCTGACAAAACGCCAGATCCGCGGCCTCGAAAAACGGCCCGCACGACAGCAGGCGCAAACTCGACAAGCTGCCAATCTCGCTCAGCTCCGCCTCGGTGAGGTTGCTACTGAGCACCGGCAACTGCAGCCCCGTCGCCAGGCAGGCCGCATCCAACTGATGAAGAAAGGCGTACGACGAATCGCCGACCAAGTTATTCAGGATAAAAGCCGGCGGCTCACCGACCACCGCCTGCACCAGCTCAGCCACGTGCGTGGCGCCCAGGTGCATGTACTTCTCCTTAAGCACCTCACCGCCCGCCAGCGTGATGACCTCGCGAGCAATGCGATTGCTCTCCCAGCCCCACACATAATTCGACCCCACCAACAGCGCGCGCTTACCAAAGGTGGCCAAGGCATAACGCAGCAACGGGATCAGCGTCTGGTTCGGGCAGCCGCCGAAATACAGCACGTTTTCGCTGCTCTCAAAACCCTCATACGGGCAGGCGTACCACAGCGTACTGGCGTGCTGCTCAAGGTCGGGAATGATCTCCTTGCGACTGGCCGAGGTTGTCGTCCCAAAAATATGCCGCACACCCTTATCAATCAGCTGCGCCGCCCCCTCGCCATACCCCTGCAAATGCCCCTGCGGATCGACATGGGTCGCGCGCAAGGTGAAGTCGAACACCTCGCTGGCATTCACCTCAGCCAGCGCATGCTGCGCCCCGAGCAAGCCATTACGGCCCATATGGCGGTACGTGCCATCAGTGGAAAACAGAAAGCCGATATCAACGGTGCGGCGCATTTATTCATTCCAAAAAAAAACCTGATCAACCAGCGAACTGGTGGATCAGGCTTCATTACCTGGCGCTGAGCGCATGTAGTTGTGCACAAGACTTAACGGGACACGCCCTGCTTGTGTGAATGGCAAAGCGTATGGAAGAAGTGTGCCAGGTGAGTAATGGGCCGCCGTTAAGCGGCGCAACGCCGACGTGGCGCGGCGGCGGTGCACTGCAATAGGGCTCAGCAGAGGGCGAGGCATTGTTTTTGGGCGTGGTGGGTGTAACGGCAATACTCAGATGACTGTGCGGGGTGAGCTTTTTTTCGGTTTAACTCGATTGCCCATGGGGCTGCGGCCGACACAGTCGGATGTCGCCATGACTAGTAAGAGCCTTCTGTGTAAGTACGCGAACCTTCGTTAAACGGCATGGCGAACGGGTTTTGAATGTTCGTAGAAAGCCAGTTTCCGTCACCTCAATCCTTGCGGCGGTAAACGTAGAGACTCTGGATTGCCAGACGAGCAATTTTGAGCGGTTAGGCTTTCGCCCAAATAAACGGTCGAGGGCTATAGGCATGAGCGAACCAACCGCAACACGTGATTCAACGGGCGAGCGTTTCGATGAAGTGCTGGCGCTTATCCACAGCGCTCGAAAGCAGGCCGTGCAGGCGGTTAATACCCGCCTGATTGAGCTGTATTGGCAAGTTGGGGCGTACATCAGCCGCAAGCTGGAACGGGCTGAGTGGGGGGATTCTGTGGTCACTCAACTGGCGGAGCATCTGGCGCTGACCCAACCGGGACTTCGCGGTTTTACCCGCCCGAACTTGTTCCGCATGCGTCAGTTTTACGAGGCGTATCGGAGTGACGAGAAAGTCTCACCACTGGTGAGACAATTGCCCTGGACCCACAACCTGACCATTCTCAGCCAAAGCAAACGCCCGGAAGAACGCGAGTTCTACCTACGCATGGCCATTCAGGAGCAATGGTCAAAGCGCGAGTTGGAGCGCCAGTTCAAAGCAGCGTTGTTCGAACGTAGCGTGCTGAACCCGGTAAAAGTGACACCAGTGGTGTCACAAACTCATCCCGGCGCATTGGACGTATTCCGTGACGCCTATATGGTCGAATTTCTCGGTCTACCGGGCGGGCATGATGAGGCTGACATCCACCAGGGGTTGCTCACACGCCTTAAGGATTTCCTCAGCGAACTCGGCCGCGACTTCTGCTTCGTCGGCTCCAAATACCCACTGCAAGTTGGCAGCCGAGACTTTGCCGTGGACCTGCTGTTCTTCCACCGCGGCCTCAACTGCCTGGTGGCCATCGAACTCAAAGTCGGCCGCTTCGAACCCGAGTACCTCGGCAAACTCAACTTCTACCTGGAAGCCCTCGACCGCGACGCCCGCAAACCCCACGAAAACCCCGCCATCGGCGTATTGCTGTGCGCTAGCAAAGAAGATGAAGTGGTTGAGTACGCGCTTAACAGATCGCTATCCCCGGCGCTGATCGCCGAGTACCAGACCCGACTGCCGGATAAGCAACTGCTGCAGGCTAAGTTGCATGAGTTTTATGCATTGAATGTGGGGCCGGGGTAGGAGGAGTTATCAGGTTCAATGCGGTGAGTGGGTCTCTTGCGCAGGAGCAGGGCCGAGGTTGCCGTGCCAAGCGAATCCGAATCCAGCGCAGAAAAAAGTCTCACCACTGGCGAGACTTTTTTCTGCGCTGGAGATTCTTCCCGATGTTTAAGGTCGAGTTGCTTGAGCGAAATCCAGTGGCTAGCTCTGGATAAAAGCTTGGCCCTGCCCTGTTAACCGGTATCGCTGAGTTGGGCTATTTGGCGATGAAGGATCGGTCATTTCTACCAAACCCGCAGCGAGTGCCGGGGAAAGGTAATTGCCACGAAACGTCGCCTTATGGTTAAGGCTCAATTGCTGCATTAGCTCGCTGGCCTTCAGTGCCCCATGGTTTTTAAGCAGACTCAGTAAGCGTTTTACTTGATCGGTTACTTGGTCGGTTACTTGGTCGGTCGTTTCAGTCTGGACGAGCGCCTGCTGGATTGAGCCAAGCATGAACTCCACAAATGGGGTTGCCTCTGCCGCGTGGTCTGCTGCTGACAGCGCTGCGTAATAGGCATCCTGTCCTTCGCGGATCACTGTCTCTACTGGCAGGTACGCCAGCACTGACCGCCACTGGCTAAGTATCAACGTCTGCCACAAACGCCCCATACGACCGTTGCCATCGGCAAAGGGGTGGATAAATTCGAATTCGTAGTGGAAAACGCAGCTGGCAATAAGCGGGTGTAGGTCTGTTTCCGCGAGCCAGCCGAGCAGTTGATCCATCAGCTCGGCGACCCGGCTCGCGGGCGGAGCCATATGCAGAAGCCGATCACCGCGATAGATGCCTACGCCGCCTTGGCGCAGGTGGCCGGCGTCGTCGATCAGGCCTTGCATCAACAGTGCGTGTGCTTTCAACAGGTCTGCTCGCGATTCGGGTCGCCAGCCGGGCATCGCTTCGTAGGTGGCGAACGCGTTGCGCACCTCTTGGATTTCCCGAGGCAAGCCAAGTACACGTTTGCCGTCGAGCACTGCCGTGACCTGCTCAACACTGAGTGTGTTGTTCTCGATGGCGAGCGAGGCTTGGATGGTGCGAATGCGGTTACCCCGGCGCAACTGCGGTGTCATTTGCGTATCGCGTAGGGCGCTAAGGCGGCCAACTTGCTCACTGATCTGCGCAACCAAGGCGAGCATGGTTGAGGTAAGGGTGAGTGGGGGCGCGTATCGGGGCATCAGGCGAAAGATCCTTGGGAGACAACTTCCGGCTGCAAACTTAACACTAGAAACCATGGGCGGGGATTATGGTTTGCTGGATAGCATCTGCAGTCGGCGCAGCCAAATCCCAGCCAATAAAAAACCCGCACTAGGCGGGTTTTTTAGTCGTTTCCAATTGCCGGTTACAGCGCTTGGAAACTTGAAGATGGTGCCCAGGGACGGAATCGAACCGCCGACACGGGGATTTTCAATCCCCTGCTCTACCGACTGAGCTACCTGGGCCAACGGGGCGCTATTAGACGGATTTGGAGCACCTCTGTCAACACGCTTTTTAAAAAATATTTAATTAATCCGGGCGCTTACGATTTTTTCTCGGTTTCGCTAGGCGCGACGTAGCCTTCGGCCTGTGCGTAGTCTTCGCCGGAGAGGAATTTGTCCATCTCGGCTTGGAGGAATTTGCGGTCTTCGGCATTCATCATGTTGAGGCGGCGTTCGTTGATGAGCAGGGTTTGGTGTTTCTGCCATTCGTCCCAGGCTTGCTGGCTGACGTTGTTGTAGATGTCTTCGCCTTTGGCGCCAGGGTAGGGCGGGCGCGGTAGACCCGGCAGGTCTTGTTTGTGTTTGCGGCAATGTACGGTGCGGGTCATGTCGGTTCTCCAGCTTTCAATTCGTCGGCCGCGCGTTTCAGTAGTTTTTTTACTGGCGCGGCGAGCCCCAGGCGGGGCGGGGTGGCGAGGTTATACCAGAGCCAGTCGGCCTCGGCCACGCTGCTGGTGCTGCTCTCGACCTGAATAAGCCAGGGTTCGATGGCCAGTTGGAAGTGGCTGAAGGTGTGGGTGATGCCGGCCAGTGCGCGGCGGCTGCCAAGGGTCAGGCCGCGCTGGGCGGCGAAGGTGTCCAGGGCGGCGCTTTCGCTGAGTTCGGGCAGGCTCCAGAGGCCGCCCCACAGGCCGGTGGAGGGGCGGCGGTAGAGGAGGATGTCGCCGTCGCGGTTGGCGAGGATGGGCATCAGGGTGTGTTTCTGTGGCAGCGTTTTGCGCGGTTTGGCGATGGGGTAGCGGATTTCCAGGCCGAGCATATGCGCCTGGCAGCCGCTTTGTAGCGGGCATAGCAGGCAGCTGGGTTTGCTGCGGGTGCAGAGGGTGGCGCCCAGGTCCATCATCGCTTGGGTGTAGTTGTTCACCCGCGCTTGCGGGGTGAAGCGTTCAGCCACGTCCCATAGCTGTTTGGCCACTTTTGGCTCGCCTGGGTAGCCTTCCTGGGCGACGTAGCGGGCCAGTACGCGTTTGACGTTGCCGTCGAGGATTGGCGCACGCACGCCCATGGACAGGCTGGCAATTGCCCCCGCCGTGGAGCGGCCAATGCCGGGCAGTTCGGTGAGTTGTTCAACGCTGCGCGGGAACTCGCCGCCGTGCTCGGCCATAACGATTTGTGCGGTTTTTTGCAGGTTGCGGGCGCGGGTGTAGTAGCCCAGGCCGGTCCACAGGTGCAGCACTTCGTCTTCCGGGGCTTCGGCCAGAGCTTTGACCGTGGGTAGCGCGGCCATAAAGCGGTCGAAGTAGCCGAGCACGGTGCTGACTTGGGTTTGCTGCAGCATGATTTCCGATACCCACACGCGGTACGGGCTGATGTTGTGCTGCCAGGGCAGGTCTTTGCGGCCGTGGCGGTCGTACCAGTCGAGTACCGCGCTACTGAATTGCTCGGGGTTCATCGTTTAAACAGGCCCTTGAGTGCATCTTTGAGTTCCGGGCTGACTTTGTCGCCGAGCTTCTCTTCGAGTTTTTCATTGAGTTTGTCGCCGGCCAGTTTGGCGGCCACTTTGCCCATGCCGTCTTTGTCCAGGCGGCAGGCTTTGGCGCCCAGTTCCAGCGGGCCACGGCAGCGCAGCGGCCATTCGATGTCGACGTAGCGTTTGTTGACCTGGCAGGCCTCGTCGGGCATGTCGCTCTTATCGCCATCGATGATGATGCCGACGCGGTAGTCCATGCCCAGTACGCGCAGGTCGATATCGCCGTTGCCGTTCACGCGAATGCCGGGGATGCGCACTTTCAGGTCGGGGTTATTGGCCACGCCATTGCGCAAACTCAGGGTGCCGTCCAGTTGTTCGAACGGGGTGTCTTTGCCCCGTGGCTCGCTGCTCAAGGATTTACGGTTGAGGGTGGCGATGCCTTTGCACAGTTGCTGTTCGAGGTTGGCGTCAATCAGCGCGCCGTCGCTGAGGGCAAAGCTGGCGTTGCCGTTTAGGCCTTCGATCCAGGCTTTCTGGCTGTTGCCGCTGGTGCTGATGTCGGCGTTGAGGTCGAGCAGGCCGCGTACTGGCGGCTTTTCTTGCTGGGTTTTCAGCAGTTTCTCCACCGGCACGCGGCTGATGTGTTTCTGCACTTTGAGCAGCGGTACCGCAGGGCGGACGTCAAGGCTGGCGGTGGCGTTGAAGTTGCCGTTGTAGAGCTCGCCACGCAGGTTTTCCAAGGTCAGCAGGCCGTCTTTGCCGTTGGCTTTGATGCTGGCGTTTTCGATCGGCAGTTTGTCGGCGGTGAGCAGGCCCAGGCTGATGTTTACGTCGGCGTTGAGTTTGCGCAGTTGGTCGATTGGCAGCACCGGCTGTTCGCTCCAGGCCTGTTGGCTGGGCGGGGCGGGCAGGTCGCTGTTGCCGTCTTTGCCGGCGCTGGCCAGGGCGCCGCTGACTTCGTTTTGCCGGCTGGTGCGGGCCTCGTCGTCCTTGGCTTTGGCGGGCAAGTAGTTGTCGAGGTTGAGCTTGTCGCCTTTGAGCTGGACGCTGATGGTCTGTTTGGCCAGGTCGGTAACGGCCAAGCTGCCAGTAAAAGCGCTTTCGTCGACTTTCAGTTTCAGTTCGTTAAGGGTCAGGCTGTTGGCGTTGCCTTGCAGGCGGCTGACCAGTTCGACCTTGCTCAGGGCATTGAAGTCGGCGCTGGCCGGTGCCGGGTGGCCGATGCCGTCGAGGAATTCGCGCAGGTTGAATTCGGCAATGGATAGGCCGCCGGTGAGCTGCGGTTCTTTGTCGAGGTTACGGACGTTCAGTTCGCCCAAGGCGCGCATTTGGTTGGCGGAAAATTTCAGGCTGTTCCATTCGGCAATCTGCGCGCCTTGGTCGAGCAGCAGTTGGCCTTGGGCGGCAAAGGTCAGGGTTTTGCCGTTGAGGGGCTCGCCAGAGGCTTCGCCGGAAAGTTTCAGGTCTTCAAACTGGTAGCGCTTGAGCGCGCGGTCGAAGCGCAGCTGGCCGGCCAGTTCGGTTTTGGCGCGGATAACGGGTTGGTTGGTGCCGAGGAAGGCGGTGATTTTCACCGGAATATCGGCGCCTTCGCGGATGGCGCCGGTAGTCAGCTCAATGCCTTCGGCGCTGAATTGCTGGCCGCTCTTGGCGTCTTTGTAGTCGATGCGGGTGTTGGCCAGCGTCAGGCTGTCGATGTCCAGTTTGAGTGGCTGCGATGGCTTGCTGTCGGGCGCGCCTGTGTTGGCCGGCGGCGTGGTGCTGGCGCTCTGGCCGTTATCGGTGCCGGCGGCGGGCTTGGCCGGGCGGCCGATGTCTTGCCAGTTGCCATGGCCTTGCTCATCGCGGCTGAGGGTCAGGTTGAGGCCGTCGACTTTGATGTCGCTCATTTGCACTTCGCGGCGCAGCAGCGGCAGCACGCGCACCGACAGGCCGATCATGCGCAGGTCGGCAAATGGCTGGTTCGGGGTGCTGGCGCTGGCCAGGGTGGCGTCGTGCAGTTCCAGGCCAAGCCAGGGGAACAGGCTCCAGCCGATGTCGCCATTGAGGGTCAGCTCAAGGTTGGCCTTGTCGCGGGCCAATTGGCGGATTTCGTCTTTGTAGTCGTTGGGATCGAACAGGTGGGTCAGGGCAAAGCCTAGTGCCACGAGGATCAGCAAGACTCCGAGGAAAAACAGACCCAGGATTTTGCCAAACGATTTCATGGACGATTCCTTGTTGTAAGAGACGGAAAAACCGATGGCGGAGTATAACGCCGACCAGCGGTCAGGGTGGGCTGGTGGATTGGATGGGCACACCCGGCGGTGGTTCCGCTGCTGTGCTCTGGCCCGGCAGCGGCCCGCTTACAGTTTTTCCAGGGGCAGGCCAGTTTTGGCCGCCATTGCTTGGCTTTCCAAGTGGCCATCCGGCGCGGCCAAGTGCAGCGGTTTGCCGGCTTCGCCCGCCAGGCGTTGGGCCTCGGCCAGCAAGCGCCGAGCAACGCCACGCTGGCGAGTAACACGGCGCACGCATAGGTGCGAAAGGCGCCAGTGGTTTTGCTCTTTTTCGATCAGGGCTGCTGCCAGCAAGCGCTCATTGAAGCGCGCAGCGAGAAAGCGGCGTTGGGCAATGCCGCTGTCGATTAGCGCTTCGCGGCTGGTGAAAGGGGCGAGTAACCAGTCGGGCGCATCCTGATAGATCTTCTGCAGGTCGGTTAAATCCTGACTGCTGGGTTCGATTATTTCTTCTGCAAGTACTGGCATGCCTGGTGTCGAGCCTCAGAGATGGCTTTGATATGGGTCAAGTGTGCGTTATGCAACAAATGATAGGCGCAAGCCTAGTCGTCGTACCTCCGCTAGCCTATCCTTTCGCGTTGTACAGCTTTGCCTAGTTTGCCAACACTAAAAAATAAAGAGAGATCCTCTAATGAGTGACGCCCTTGCAGTAGGCAGCGGCGCAGCGAAACCTGCGTTTCTGTCAAAAGAGCGGATCATCGCCGCTCCTGGTTTCAACCGTTGGCTGGTGCCGCCTGCGGCGCTGGCCATCCACCTGTGTATCGGTATGGCCTACGGGTTTTCCGTGTTCTGGCTGCCGTTGTCCAAGGCCATTGGTATTACCGCGCCGGTCGCGTGCGGTGCTGACATGGGCTTTTTTGAGCAAGTATTTGCCAGCAATTGCGACTGGCAGATCTCCATGCTCGGCTGGCTTTACACCCTGTTCTTCGTATTCCTCGGTTGCTCGGCTGCCATTTTCGGTGGTTGGCTGGAACATGCTGGCCCGCGTAAGGCCGGTGTGGTCTCCGCGGTGTTCTGGTGCGGCGGTCTGCTGATTTCTGCGCTGGGCGTGTATACCCACCAGATCTGGCTGATGTGGCTGGGCTCTGGGGTAATTGGCGGTATTGGCCTGGGGTTGGGCTATATCTCGCCGGTTTCCACCTTGGTTAAGTGGTTCCCGGACAAGCGCGGTATGGCTACCGGTATGGCGATCATGGGTTTCGGTGGTGGCGCCATGGTGGGTGCACCGTTGGCTGCACAACTGATGACCTACTTTGCTAGCCCGGAAAGTGTCGGCGTATGGCAAACCTTCGTGGTGATGGCTGTTATCTACTTCATCTTTATGATGGGTGGCGCGCTGGCGTACCGCGTACCGCCTACCGGTTGGAAGCCTGAGGGCTGGACCGCGCCGGTGAAAAAAGCCAACGACGAGATGATCACCAAGGGCCACGTGCATGTCAGCAAGGCGTGGAAAACGCCGCAGTTCTGGCTGGTATGGGCTGTGTTGTGCCTGAACGTGTCGGCGGGTATCGGCATTATCGGTATGGCTTCGCCGCTGTTGCAGGAAGTGTTTGCCGGCAAGCTGATTGGCAACCACCTGAGCTTTGGTGAACTGAACGCTGAGCAACTGACGCAGATCGCGATCATCGCCGCCGGCTTCACGGGTTTGCTGAGCCTGTTCAACATTGGCGGACGTTTCTTCTGGTCGTCGTTCTCCGACGTCATCGGCCGTAAAACCACCTACTTCGTGTTCTTCGCCCTGGGCTTTATGTTGTACGCCTTGGTGCCGTGGACCGGTCACCTGGGTAGCGTGGCGCTGTTTGTGTTCAGCATCTGCTTGATTCTGTCCATGTACGGCGGTGGCTTTGCCACTGTGCCGGCCTACCTGGCCGACTTGTTCGGTACGCAAATGGTCGGTGCTATTCACGGTCGTCTGCTTACCGCCTGGGCCTTCGCCGGCATCCTCGGCCCGGTACTGGTGAACTACATTCGCGAGTACCAACTGAGCATGGGCGTGGCTAAAGCCGATGCGTACGACATCACCCTGTATATCCTCGCCGGTATGCTTGTGGTCGGTTTTATCTGCAACGCCCTGGTCAAGCCGGTGGACTCCAAGTACTTCATGACTGACGCGGAACTGGCTGCTGAGCGCGCCATTGGTCACGACAAAATCGTGACAGCCGCTGATATGCAATGGTCGGCGGATCCGAAGAGCAAGCCATTGGTGATTGCGGCCTGGCTGGCTGTGGGTATCCCATTGGCTTGGGGTATCTGGATCACGCTGTTGAAGACGATCGTTCTCTTCGCTTGATCGGAGTGACCTAGCGGCTTGCGGGGCGCCTCGTCTGGCCTTAGCCCCGTAAGCTTCGACCGCGTGTGAACAAAGCCGGCCTAGCGCCGGCTTTGTTGTGTCTATGGGGTCGATAAAAACCGCTTGGCAAACGGTTCGCCCCTTTGGCTTCAAGGTTGGGAGCTTATCGGCCTATAATGCCGGCCCTTTTGCACAACGATTTCGTGGAGCTGGTGATGGTCGAACGTACGGCGTCGGTCGAGCGCAACACGCTGGAAACCCAGATCAAAGCGTCGATCAATCTGGATGGCACCGGTAAAGCTCGCTTTGCCATTGGTGTGCCTTTTCTTGAGCACATGCTCGACCAGATCGCCCGCCATGGGTTGATCGACCTGGATATCGAAGCGCAAGGCGACCTGCATATCGACGACCACCACATGGTGGAAGACGTCGGTATTACCCTCGGCCAGGCCTTTGCCAAAGCCATCGGCGACAAGAAAGGCATCGTGCGGTACGGCCATTCCTATGTGCCGTTGGATGAAGCCTTGTCCCGCGTGGTGATCGACTTTTCCGGTCGCCCGGGTCTGCAAATGCATGTGCCGTATACCCGCGCCACCGTCGGCGGCTTTGATGTCGACCTGTTCCAGGAGTTCTTCCAGGGCTTTGTAAACCACGCCTTGGTCAGCCTGCACATCGACAACTTGCGCGGCTACAACACCCACCACCAGATCGAAACCGTGTTCAAGGCCTTTGGTCGCGCCCTGCGTATGGCCGTGACCCTGGATGAGCGCATGGCTGGGCAAATGCCGTCGACCAAGGGTTGCCTGTAATGCAGACGGTTGCAGTCATTGACTACGGCATGGGCAACCTGCACTCGGTGGCCAAGGCCCTTGAGCACGTCGGTGCCGGCCGGGTGCAGATCACCAGCGACGCCAATGTGATTCGCGAAGCCGACCGCGTGGTGTTCCCCGGCGTCGGCGCGATTCGCGATTGCATGGCCGAGATTCGGCGCCTGGGCTTTGACAGCCTGGTGCGCGAAGTCAGCCAGGACCGTCCGTTCCTCGGCATTTGCGTTGGCATGCAAGCCTTGCTCGACCACAGCGAAGAGAACGGCGGCGTCGACTGCATTGGCCAATTTCCAGGCCAAGTCCGTTTCTTCGGTAAAGACCTGGTGGAAGATGGCGAAGCGCTAAAAGTGCCGCATATGGGCTGGAACGAAGTGGCGCAAACCCTCGACCACCCGCTGTGGCACAGCATTCCTGACTTGGCGCGCTTCTACTTTGTGCACAGCTTTTATATCCAGGCGGGCAACGCCCGTCAGGTAGCCGGGCGCGGCCATTACGGCGTCGACTTCTCGGCGGCCTTGGCCGATGGTTCGCGCTTTGCCGTGCAGTTTCACCCGGAAAAAAGCCACACTCACGGCCTGCAGTTGTTGCAGAACTTCGCCGCGTGGGATGGTCGCTGGTAATGAGCCGCGGCAAACAGAAGGCCCCAAGCCTGACCCTGGAGCCGGCGCAAGAAGCGGCGGCGGTGGCCGTGCTCAAGCGTTTTCTCGAAGACCGTTTCGAGCTGGAGCTGGGCTCCTTTGAAGCCCAGGAAGTGCTTGAGGTGTTTACCCGCGAAGTGGCACCCCTGTTTTACAACAAGGCGATTAGCGATGTGCAGGCACACCTGGCTGACAGGTTTCTGAGTATCGAAAGCGACTTGTGGGCGCTCGAAAAGAGCTAAGCCCTTTCCCCGAATTTAAAGACTTGAGCAGGTTCGACTGATGCTGATTATCCCCGCAATCGATCTTAAAGACGGCGCCTGCGTGCGCTTGCGCCAGGGGCGCATGGAAGATTCCACAGTGTTCTCCGATGACCCGGTGAGCATGGCCGCGAAGTGGGTTGAGGGCGGCTGCCGTCGTTTGCATCTGGTCGACCTTAACGGCGCTTTTGAAGGCCAGCCGGTTAATGGCGAAGTGGTCACTGCCATCGCCAAGCGCTACCCCAACCTGCCGATTCAAATCGGCGGCGGTATCCGCTCGCTGGAAACCATCGAGCACTACGTCAAAGCTGGCGTGAGCTACGTGATCATCGGCACCAAGGCGGTTAAGCAGCCGGAGTTCGTCGCCGAAGCGTGCAAGGCGTTCCCGGGCAAAGTGATTGTCGGTCTGGATGCCAAAGATGGTTTTGTTGCCACCGACGGTTGGGCTGAGGTCAGCACCGTGCAGGTGATCGACCTGGCCAAACGCTTTGAAGCCGACGGCGTGTCCGCCATCGTTTATACCGATATCGCCAAAGACGGCATGATGCAGGGCTGCAACGTGCCCTTCACCGCAGCCCTGGCAGCGGCCACCAAGATTCCGGTGATTGCTTCCGGCGGTATCCATAACCTGGGTGATATCCGCGCCCTGTTGGACGCCAAGGCCCCTGGCATTATCGGCGCCATCACCGGCCGCGCTATTTACGAAGGCACTCTGGATGTTGCTGAAGCGCAGGCATTCTGCGACACATACACCGCGTAGGGTGTGCTATGCGCACCGCTGTTAACGGTGCCCAGGCACACTGTCCCGCATAACCTGTGCGCACCGCGCACCCTACGGAATTCGTTATGGCACTGGCAAAACGCATCATCCCTTGCCTCGACGTCGACAATGGCCGCGTGGTCAAAGGCGTCAAATTCGAAAACATCCGCGATGCCGGCGACCCGGTAGAAATTGCCCGTCGCTACGACGAGCAGGGTGCCGATGAAATTACCTTTCTCGACATCACCGCCAGCGTTGATGGCCGTGACACCACGCTGCACACCGTCGAGCGTATGGCTAGCCAGGTGTTTATTCCGCTGACCGTGGGCGGCGGCGTGCGCACTGTGCAAGACATCCGCAACCTGCTTAATGCCGGGGCGGACAAGGTGTCGATTAACACCGCCGCGGTATTCAACCCCGAATTTGTGGGGGAAGCTGCCTCGCGTTTTGGCTCGCAATGCATCGTCGTTGCCATTGATGCCAAGAAGGTTTCGCAGCCGGGCGAAACCCCGCGCTGGGAAATCTTCACCCACGGCGGGCGCAAACCCACCGGCCTTGACGCCGTGTTGTGGGCAAAAAAGATGGAAGACTTAGGCGCCGGGGAAATCCTGCTGACCAGCATGGATCAGGACGGCATGAAGAACGGTTTTGACCTGGGCGTTACCCGCGCCATCAGTGAAAGCGTCGGCATTCCGGTGATCGCCTCGGGCGGCGTTGGCAACCTTGAGCACTTGGCGGCCGGTATTCTTGAAGGCAAGGCGTCGGCAGTGCTGGCGGCAAGTATTTTCCACTTCGGCGAGTTCACTGTGCCAGAAGCCAAAGCCTATATGGCTAGCCGCGGCATCGTGGTCCGTTAAAAATAGCCGCCACTCCCACCTCGAGACGGCAGCAGTCTTATCTGGCTGCTAAGTTGCATGTAGTCCTGCACGGCGAAGCCCGGGAGCAGCATAGGACCAGCCCACTGGTCTTGCTCCCCAGCGCAGCGCCTCACATACCCTTTAAGAAGTAGAGAGACCTATGTACAAACGCCTGCTGCTTGCGCTGGCCAGCACCTTATTGGTGCTCGCCGGCAGTGCTCGTGCCGAAGTAGACCCTGACTACAGCGTCGTGCTGCTGACCGAAAACTTCCCGCCCTACAACATGGCCATCAACGGCAAGAACTTCGCTCAAGAAGACAATATCGACGGCATCGCTGTGGATATCGTCAAAGAGATGTTCAAGCGCGCTGGCATCAAATACAGCCTGACCCTGCGTTTCCCCTGGGACCGTATCTACAAGCTGGCTCTGGAAAAACCAGGCTACGGCGTGTTTGTCACCGCGCGTTTGCCTGAGCGTGAAGAGCAGTTCAAATGGGTGGGGCCGATTGGTCCGGATGACTGGATTATGCTGGCCAAGGCCGATAGCAAAATCACCCTCACCAGCCTCGAAGACGCGAAAAAGCTCAAAGTTGGTGCCTACAAAGGCGATGCCATCGCCGAGTACCTGACCGAGCATAACCTTGAGCCGATCACCGCGCTGCGCGATCAGGAAAATGCGCAAAAACTGCGCGACGGTCTGATTGATGTATGGGCCACCGGTGACCCCGCCGGCCGCTATCTGGCCAAGCAAGAAGGCGTAACCGGTCTGCAAACCGTGCTGCGTTTTAACAAGGCACAGCTATACCTAGCCTTGAATAAAGAAACCCCCACCGAGGTGGTACAGAAGCTGCAGGGTGCATTGGACAAGATGCGAAGTGAGGGCTTCGTCGACGAAATCCTCAATAGCTATCTGTAGGATCGGTCCGGCCGGGTAGCACTACCCGGCGAACTGTTTCGAACGGCAACATAGGCAAATCAAAAAAAACAACACCGTAAAGCGAGCCATAAGCGCGCTTACGCCGACCTATATTTTCGTACCACGCCACAAGACGAACAGCGGTTTACCTGCCGCGCGCTGGGGCAATACGTTGAGCAGGTAAGTAGAGTCGTTGGGCGTCCTGGGCCTGGGTCGAAAAGATCGCAGACAGGACAAAACCATGCTGAAAGTGTTCACCCGTTCCCTGTTGTTGGGCCTGGCCTTGGCCGCCAGCACTGCTCACGCCGAGCTGCCCTATGGCTACAAGGTGGTGCTGCTGACGGAAAACTTCCCGCCCTTCAACATGGCCATCGACGACAAGAACTTTGCCCGTGACGATGGTATCGACGGCATCAGTGCCGAGATCGTGCGCGAGATGTTCAAGCGTGCCGGCATCGAATACACCCTCAGCCTGCGCTTCCCCTGGGATCGCCTGTACAAACTGACCCTCGACAAACCCAACTACGGTCTGTTCTCCACCACCTACACCGAAGAGCGCAAGCCGCTGTTCAAATGGGTCGGTCCGCTGGCGAAAACCGGCTGGGTATTGCTGGCCAAACCGGGCAGCAACCTCAAGCTCACTAACCTCAAAGACGCCAGCAAATACAACGTCGGCGCCTATAAAAACGACGCCGTCAGCCAGCACCTGGAAAGCCAGGGCATGTCGCCACAGAACGCGCTGCGTGACCAGGAAAACGTCAGCAAGTTGATGGAAGGCAAGATCGACCTGTGGGCCACCACTGACCCGGTTGGGCGTTATCTGGCCAAACAGGAAGGTGTCACCGGGCTGACCACCGCGTTACGGTTCAACGACGCGCAGCTGTTCCTGGCCTTGAACGTGGACACCCCGGATGAAGTTATCCAACGCCTGCAAAAGGCTCTGGATGCGATGCGTGCGGATGGCTTTGTCGACGACGTGACCAACAACTATCTGTAAGCACGCGGTCCCGCCTTTAGCCCCCTCTCCCCTCGGGGAGAGGGCTGGGGTGAGGGGGCTGTTCCAGCGCCGGACTTCGCCCCCAACCATCAATTACCAGCTATCAATGCCCAGGCTGCCAAGGCTTACCCAACGACACCGGGGCAAACAGTCGGGTCTTGATCGCATCGCGCGACAACAGTACCAACACCACGATGGTCGCCACATACGGCAGCATCGCCAGCAGGTTGGACGGCACCGACAACCCCACGCCCTGCGCCACCAAGTGAATAATGCTGGCCAAGCCAAACAGGTAGGCGCCGAGCAGCACGCGAAACACCCGCCAACTGGCAAACACCACCAACGCCAACGCAATCCAGCCGCGGCCGGCGGTCATGTTTTCCGCCCACATCGGCGTATAGGCCAGCGACAGATAACCACCGGCCAAGCCCGCCATCGCCCCACCAAACACCACCGCCAACGTGCGCACCCGCAGCACTGGCAAGCCCATGGCGCTGGCCGCATCGGGGTTTTCGCCCACGGCCTGAATAATCAAACCGATGCGGCTTTTCAGCAGCACCCAGGCCACCAAGGCGAACACGGCAAAGGACAGATAGATCAGCGCGTCCTGGGCAAACAGCATGCGCCCGATCAGGGGAATGGAGCTGAGCAGCGGAATCGCCAGCGGCTCAAAACCGGCCAGTGGTTTACCCACCCAGGCGGCGCCAATAAACGACGACAGGCCGACACCAAAAATCGTCAGAGCCAAACCGGTGGCCACTTGATTGGCGTTAAAACCCAAAGCCACCGCCGCGAACAACAGCGACAAGAGCATGCCGGCGGCCATCGCCAGCAGCACACCAAGCCAAAGGCTGCCGGTGCTAAAGGCGACGATAAAACCCACCACCGCGCCAAACAGCATCATGCCTTCCTGGCCCAGGTTGAGGACGCCGCTTTTCTCACAAATCAGCTCGCCCAAGGCCACCAATAACAGCGGCGTACCGGTGCGCGCCATGGCGAAGAGAATGTTGCTTAACAGGTCGAGATCCATCGGGTGTTGCTCCGTAGAAATTTGTAGGAACCGAGTAAATGCCTGCCCTCTCCCCCAGCCCCTCTCCCGCAAGCGGGCGAGGGGAGCTAAACCGTGTGCGGTCCGGCTCCCTCGCCCCTTGGGGAGAGGGCTGGGGTGAGGGCCTCAGGCCAGCGCCTCTTTCGCGGCCAAACGCCGCCGCCAAACCGTCTTCAGCCGCGGCCGATACAAAATCAACACATCACAGGCCAAGAGGAAAAACAGCATCATCCCTTGGAACAATTGGGTAATCGCCTGGGGCAAATTCAGGCTCAGTTGCGCGCTTTCCCCACCGATATACAGCAGCGCCATTAGCAAGCTGGCGAACACGATACCGAGCGGATTAAGCCGGCCAAGAAAGGCCACGGTAATCGCCGCATAGCCATACCCCGGCGACACCTGCGGCACCAACTGACCAATCGGCCCGGCTACTTCCGCGACGCCCGCCAACCCCGCCAGCGCACCGCTAACCAGCAAGGCAAACCACACCAGGCTTTTTTCCCGGAAGCCGACAAAGCCCGCCGCGCGGCGGTCCAGCCCGAGCACTTTGATTTGAAAACCAAGAAAGCTTTTTTGCAGTAGCACCCAGATCGCCACAATCGCCAGCAAGGCGAAATACACCCCGGCATGCAGGCGACCGTCTTCACTGAGCAGCGGTAAGCGCGCCATATCGCCAAACATGGCCGACTGCGGAAAGTTGTAGCCTTCCGGGTCTTTCAGCGGGCCATGGACGAAGTACAGCAGCAGGTTCAGGGCGATGTAGTTGAGCATGATGCTGGTGAGGATCTCGTTGGCGTTGAACTGCGTGCGCAGCCACGCCGTCAGCCCGCCCCAAGCCGCGCCGGCAAAGGTGCCGGCAGTCAACACCCAGACCAGCGCCCAGCGGCTTTCCCAGTCGATGATATTCACCGCCACGGCACTGCCCGCCAACGCCCCCAACAACAGCTGGCCTTCGGCACCGATATTCCAGATGCGTGCCTGATAAGCCACGGCCAAACCCAGGGCGCAGAGCAAAATCGGCAGGGTTTTGACCAATAGCTCGGAGACGCCGTACCAGTCGCTAATGGGCGCGATCAATAGGGTGTGCAGGGTTATTACCGGGCTCAGGCCCAGGGCCAAAAACAGCAGCGAGCCGCACACCAACGTCAGCACGGCGGCCAACAACGGTGACAGCCAGAGCATGGCGCGCGATTGCTGGCCGCGCGGTTCCAGGGATAACAACATGAAGTGCTCCGTCAGCTCAGGGTGGCAGCGCTGCTGGCGCTGGAACCGGGGGAAAGGGTGGGCGCCTGCGGCGCAAATTGGCCGGCCATCCAACGGCCGACATCGGCGGGCGTGGTGCTGGCGGTGGCGGTTAATGGCGAGAGCGTGCCGCCGGATAAGGCGCCAAGGCGGTCGCTGATTTGGAACAGTTCGTCGAGGTCTTCGCTGATTACCAGAATCGCCGCGCCGGCATCGCGCAGGGCGATCAGGGCACGGTGAATCGCCGCCGCCGCGCCAACGTCCACGCCCCAGGTCGGGTGCGCCGCCACCAACAGTTTTGGCTGCTGGAGGATTTCCCGACCGAGAATAAATTTCTGCAAATTACCGCCCGACAGGCTGCGCGCAGGCGCTTCAGCGCCTGGGGTTTTCACCGCAAAGCGCTGAATAATTTCCTCGGCAAAGGCCAGCACTTTGGCACGTTGGATCAGGCCCTTACTGAGCAAGCCTTGCTGAAAGCCGGTGAGCAGGGCGTTGTCGCTAAGCGACATATCTGGCACCGCGCCATGGCCCAGCCGTTCGGCCGGCACAAAGGCCAAACCGCGCTGACGGCGAGCGTCGGGGTAGAGATTGGCGATCGGCTGATCATCCAGGCTTATGCGCTCACGCTCACCACGGGCCAAACGCACTTCACCGCTCAGCAGGGCGAGCAACTCGTCCTGACCATTGCCAGCCACTCCGGCGATGCCAACGATTTCGCCGCTGCGCACTTCCAACCGCAGGTGACTAAGCGAGGTGCCGAAGGGGTCGATGTTATGCCAGCTGAGGTCGTCTACCCGCAGGCGCACCAAACCGCCGCTGACTTTCGGGTAACTGCTTTCCAAGCCTTCGGCATCGCCTACCATCAGTTTGGCCAGCTCCAGGTCCGAACACTCGCCGGGCACGCAATGCCCCGACACGCGCCCGCCGCGCAGCACTGTGGCGCTCCGGCAGAGAGCGCGTACTTCGCCGAGTTTGTGGCTGATAAACAGAATGCTGCAGCCCTCGGCGGCCAGGCGGCGCAGGGTGGCGAAGAGTTCGTCGGCTTCCTGCGGCGTGAGTACCGAGGTGGGCTCATCGAGGATTAGCAGTTTGATGTCCTGCATCAGGCAACGCACGATCTCCACCCGCTGGCGCTCGCCAATTGACAGGCTATGCACCAGGCGTTGCGGTTCCAGGGCCATGCCATAACGCTGCGACACCTCGCGAATACGCGGCTCCAACTGCTTGGGCGTGCCGACTCTCTCGCCCATGGCCAGGGCAATGTTCTCCGCCACGGTCAGGGTTTCAAACAGCGAGAAATGCTGGAATACCATGCCGATGCCGAGGGAACGGGCCATGGCCGGGTCGCGCATTTTCAACGCCTCGCCCTGCCAAACAATGCTGCCGCTGTCAGGCTGGGTGACGCCGTAGATGATCTTCATCAACGTACTTTTGCCCGCACCGTTTTCGCCCAGCAATGCATGGATTTCGCCGGGCGCAATGCTTAAGTCGATACGGTCGTTGGCAAGCGTGCCGGGGTAGCGCTTGGTGATGCCTTGCAACTGCAAGCGCGGAACGGGAGGTGAACTGGACATGGTCACTGACTCAAGAAAAGACAACTGTGGCTGGCATAAGCAAAAACTTGGCCAGCCGGTCAGAAACCGGCGTTAGAGGGGGTGGGTATTTTTTGATTGGGGTTGAGGGCACCAGAGTGGGTCAGGCGTACGTAGGCGTACAACAAACCTCAATTGCGTTTTACAGGCGCTGCAAAACGCTGCGGCCGCGGGTGATATCGCCCAGGTTTTTTTGCAAGTCGGGCAGGCGTGCTTCAGGAATCGCCAACTGCAAGGTGGCGCCATCGGCGTCGTATTGCTCGCCTTCCAATACCGCCTCCAGCTCGCCCAGGCGCGCTTTTAGAATCGGCACTTCCGCAAACAAACAGTGGCAGGTGCACTGCACGCGGCTGACCAACTCCACCCGCTCACCCGCCTGCAAACACTTGCTCGCCCCACCGCCATAGGCGCGAGCAAGCCCACCCGTGCCGAGCTGAATACCGCCATACCAGCGAATAACCAGCACCACCACCTGATCGCAATCCTGCCCTTCAATCGCTGCAAGTATTGGCCGGCCAGCGGTGCCGCCTGGCTCGCCATCGTCGCTAAAGCGGTATTGCTGCCCCACCTTCCACGCCCAACAGTTGTGGGTGGCGGCCAGGTCGCTGTGGCGCTCGATAAAGGCCTGCGCCTCGGCTGCGCTGGTTATCGGCGCAGCCAAGGTTAGAAAGCGGCTTTTTTTGATCTCCTCGCGGTACTCGCAAGGCTGGGCCAGGCTAAACGGCATCAGGCGCTTGGCGGCGTAAGCCCGCAGCCTTTGAGGATGATGTGGATAAGGGTGTCGGTGGCCACAGCAAAGTCTTCTTTAGCCAGCTTTTTACGCCCGGTAAGGCGGCATACCTGCTGGTTGAAGTCGGCGTAATGCTGGGTGCTGCTCCACAGCAAAATGATCAGGTGAATCGGGTCCACCGGGTCAATCTTTCCAGCAGCTATCCACGCTTCAAACACCGCAGCGCGGCCCCGGAACCAGGTCAGGTAGTCTTGGTTGAAGTACTCCGACAGGCACTCGCCGCCACCAATCACTTCCATGGCGAAGATCTTTGAGGCCAATGGTTGGCGGCGCGAGAACTCCATCTTGGCGCGGATATACGCGGCCAAGGCCTCAGCCGGATCGTCCTCGGCGGTGAGGTTGTTAAACGTGCTGTCCCACAGTTCGAGAATGTTGCTCAGCACCGCCAAATACAGCCCCAGCTTATTGCTGAAGTAGTAGTGCAGGTTGGCTTTGGGCAGGCCAACCGTTTGCGCGATGGTGTTCATGCTCGTGCCTTTAAAACCGTGGCGAGCGAACTCTTCTTCGGCGGCGGCGAGAATCGCTTCTTCGTTTTTCTGGCGGATACGCCCGGCCGGTTTGCCGGTGTTTTTCGCGGTGTGCGCGGGGACTTCGAAGTTCATAACTACAACCGAACCGTTGAGTGTGGGGAGCCTGTGCACTGATAACCCAGGCGGCTGCCCGCTTACAAGCGCATGACGCAGAAAAAGCGGTGGATGTCGTAGTAAGTGTGGGTAGTGCACTGTCGTTGTGCGTGCTAGCGGGCGTTGTGCGCGCTTTTGAGGCTGCCGGGCTTCGCTGACAACTGTCCTGTTGGTCAACAAAGGCCGCTGCCATCGGCGTTTCAGTCATCTTGGCACAGCCTCTGCAACGACCCGTTTCGAGTAGAAGCGGTTAGCGTCGAGGTTTGTTTTTTCGACGTAGGACATTGCTCTTGCGGCCACCCGGTCGCACACCCGGTATTGGGTGCTTGTCTTTGGCAGTTGCCGGAGCGAGAGAGAGGTCAGCCATGCACCGTTTTTGCCGTATCGCCATGTCTTTCCAGTCAGCAGGTTTTGCCTTGCTGCTCGCTCGTCTCTACGCGCCTGCCAATCGCCAGGCACCCCATCCGGTTTCCCTTGCAGCCCTCTATGCAGAGAGACCTTCGTCATGAAGCACTTCACCTTGAAAGCCGGCATCGCCTTGGGTTCCATCGCTTCTATCCTGTTGAGCCTGAGTGCACAGGCCAACGACAAAATTGTGCTGCTCACCTCCTGGTACGCCCAGGCCGAGCAGGGCGGTTTTTACCAGGCTCAGGCCACCGGTATTTACGCCGCCAACGGCCTGGATGTGGAAATCCGCATGGGCGGGCCGCAGGTCAACGGCATGCAGTTGCTGCTTAACAAGCAGGCCGACGTGATCATCAACTACGACCTGCAAGTGCTCGCCAGCGTGCAGCAAGGCTTGCCGGTGGTGGCCATTGGCGCGCCGTTTCAGGGTGACCCGCAGGGCATGCTGACCCACGCCGATGTCACCGCGCTGGAAGGCTTGAACGACAAAAAAATCCTCGTCTCCACTTCCGGGCAAACCACGTGGTGGCCCTGGCTGAAAGGCAAATACGGTTTCAGCGATGCCCAGGCGCGCCCGTACACCTTTAACCTGCAACCGTTCTTTGCCGACCCCAATACCGCGCAACAGGGCTACCCCACCTCCGAGCTGTTCCAAGCACAAAAGGCCGGCGAAAGAGCCAACTTCTTTCTCTTCGCCGATGCCGGCTACCCGCCCTACGGCTCAACCCTGGTTACCCGCCAGGAGGTGATCGCTACGCGTCCCGAAGTGCTGCAGCGCTTTGTCGCCGCCAGCATGCAGGGCTGGAAAAGCTACCTGGCCGACCCGGCACCGGCCAACGAGCTGATCAAAAAAGACAACCCGAGCATGAACGACGAATTGCTCGCCTGGGGCGTGGCCAAGCTCAAGGAATACCGCCTGGTGGAAGGCGGTGATGCGGCTACCCACGGCATCGGCACCATGACCGACGCGCGCTGGCAAGCGACCCGCGATTTTATGGTGCAAGCCAAATTGCTCAGCGCCGACACCGACTGGAAAAAGGCCTACGACACGCGCTTTGTCCGTGACCTGAAGGTGCTGCCGGCTGCCGGCGACGTCGCCGCCCAGTAACAACAGTCAGCGCCGCCAGCTAAGAGCGGCGCGAAAAAATCCGCTGAGGAAACCGCCATGCTTGTCACCCAACAACCCGTACTGCGCCGCTTCTGGTATGCCCTGATGCCGGTTAGTTTTATCGCCGAAGGCCCCAAACCCTTCACCTTGCTCGGCGAGCGCCTCGTTCTGTTTATGGGCAAGGAAGGCCCGGTGGCCCTGGCCGACCGCTGCTGCCACCGCACCGCGCAATTGTCTAAAGGCTGGGTCGATGACGGCGTGATCGTCTGCGGGTACCACGGCTGGCGCTATGACGGCAGCGGCGCCTGTGTGTGTATTCCGCAGAAGGCTGACGACGCGCCGATCCCCGCTGGCGCGCGTACCGCTGCCTACCATTGCCAGGAAAAATACGGCTACGTGTGGGTGTGCCTCGGCGAGCCGCTGCAACCGATTCCGCACTTTGATGAAGACGGCCAGCCGCCGTACCGGCGCATTTTCCAGTTCTATGAAGAGTGGCAAACCAGCCCGCTGCGCTTTATGGAGAATTCCTTTGATAACTCGCACTTCAGCTTTGTGCACAAAGCCAACTTCGGCATGCTCAGCCAGCCGAAACCGTCGAAGTATTTGCTCGAACAAAACGAGTGGGGCTTTGAGGCCGAGACCATTGTGCCGATCAATAACCCACCTGCGGGCCATCGCGTAACCGGCTCCAGTGCACCGACCACCACCCGCCACCTGTTCAACCGCTGGCACCTGCCGTTTGTGCGGCGCTTTGGCTGCACCTACCCGGACAGTGGCCTGCACCACATCATTTACAACTGCGCCACGCCCATCGATGACAAGCGTATTCAGCTGGTGCAGTGGCTGTATCGCAACGACAGCGAAGCGGCGTGCAGCACGGAAGAACTGATCGCCTGGGACGCGCCGATTACCCTGGAAGACAAAGAAATTCTCGAAGCCACCGACTACGACGCTTGCGTCGATACGCGGCGGCGCGTGGAGTTTCATATGGAGTCGGACAAGCCCGGCTTGATCATGCGCAAGATGCTTTTCGACCTGCTGCAACAGCACGGTGAGCAAGAGCAGTTCCGCCCTGCGGGTGTGCCGCTATGAACGCCGCCTTTAACCTGCCGGTGAGCGACGAGGCGCCAGTGCTGCTGGCCAATCAGGTGGAGAAAACCTACGGCAACGGCACCCATGCGTTGCAGAAAATGAAGCTGGAAATTGGCCGAGGGGAGTTTGTTTCGCTGCTTGGCCCATCTGGCTGCGGCAAGAGCACCTTGCTGAAAATGTTTGCCGGGTTGGAGCAGCCTTCGGCCGGCCATGTGCGTTGGTGGGGCAAAGGCGAAATCAGCCCGACCGCTGCCGAGCAAAAACTGGCCATGGTGTTTCAAGAGGCAACGCTGATGCCCTGGGCCAAGGTCGCCGACAACGTGCGTCTGCCATTGGACCTGGCGCGGATTAAGCGCGAAGAAAGCGTGCCACGGGTACAGGCGGCTTTGGAGTTGGTAGGGCTAGGTAAATTCGGCGGCGTATACCCACGCGAGCTGTCCGGCGGTATGCAAATGCGTGCCTCGATTGCCCGCGCGTTGGCCACTGAACCCAATCTGCTGCTGATGGATGAGCCTTTTGGCGCGCTGGATGAATTCACCCGCAACCGCTTGGACAGCGACTTGCGCCAACTCTGGACGCGGCGTGATCTGACCGTGGTGTTTGTCACCCATAGTATTTACGAAGCGGTGTTCCTTTCATCCCGCGTGGTGGTGATGGGCGCGCGGCCGGGGCGGGTGATTGCCGATGTGAAGATTGATGGGCCGCAGGAGCGCGATGAGGCGTTTCGCATGTCGGCAGGGTTTATTGAACAGTGCGCGCGGTTGTCGGCGTTGTTGGTGGAAGCGAATGGGGAGGGGCATTGAATCGGAGTGCACGCTGGCCCTCTCCCCCGGCCCCTCTCCCGCAAGCGGGCGAGGGGAGACCAGCCGAATCGCGATTAGATTCCCCTCGCCCGTTTACGGGAGAGGGGCTAGGGGAGAGGGCGCCTTTGCTCTACCCAATCCCACACACAGGACACGACCTATGACCCGACAACCCTGGCTCGCCAACCCAAGAATCCAAAACATCCTCGCCCCGCTGTTGGTCGGTGCGTTTCTGCTCGGCCTCTGGCAACTCCTCTGCGTCGCCCTCAAGGTGCCGATCTACCTGATCCCCAGCCCCGCTGATATCGGCCGCACGCTGATCAGCGATGGTCCGATGTTGCTCGCTGCCTTGTGGGTGACGTTAAAAATCACCTTCCTGTCCTTTGCCCTGGCCGTGGTGCTTGGCGTGCTGGCTGCCTTCTTGTTTGTGCAAAGCCGCATCATCGAAGCCATCCTGTTCCCCTACGCCATTCTGTTGCAGGTGACTCCGGTGGTGGCCATCGCGCCGCTGATTATTATCTGGTGCAGCAACGCCACCCTGGCTCTGGTGATTTGCGCCACGCTGGTGGCGATCTTTCCGGTAATTTCCAACACCGTGCTGGGCCTGCGCAGTGTTAACCCGGGCTTGCTCAACCTGTTCCGCCTGAACCGCGCCAGCCGTTGGCAAACCCTGGTGCGCCTGCGGATTCCCAGTGCCTTGCCGTACTTCTTTGGTGGCCTGCGAATCGCCAGCGGCTTGGCGCTGATTGGGGCGGTGGTGGCGGAGTTTGTTGCTGGCACGGGCGGCACTGGCGCGGGCTTGGCCTATCAGATTTTGCAGGCCGGCTTTCAGCTGAATATTCCGCGCTTGTTTGCCGCCTTGGTGTTGATTGCCCTCACCGGTGTGCTGCTGTTTAGCCTGATGGCGGCGTTGGCGCGTTATAGCCTCGGCCATTGGCACGAGAGTGAGCAAGGCTGAATAAACCATGGTGCGCACAGCACACCCTACGTGAAGCAGCTCGCCCATTTGCGGCGAACGAACCGTAGGGTGTGCTCCGCGCACCAAGCGATGTTAGGAGAGACGAAAAATGACCACCAACACCACCTGGTTGATCCGCAACGCCAGCGCCATCCTCACCGGTAAACGCGGTGCCGAGGCTCGCCATGCCGGCCCGGATATCCGCATCGTCGACGGCCGCATCAGCGCCATTGGCCAGCTCGAGCCACAACCCGGCGAGGCGCAAATCGATGCCCGCGATTGTGTGGTTTATCCGGCCTGGATAAACACCCATCACCATCTGTTTCAATCACTGCTCAAGGGCGAACCCGAAGGCCTCGACCAGACCCTAACACCGTGGTTGGCCGCTACCCCGTACCGTTTTCGCGGCGCCTTTGACGAGCACAGCTTTCGCCTCGCCGCGCGTATCGGCTTGTTGGAGTTAGTGCGCTCCGGTTGCGCCACCGTGGCGGACCATCACTATCTGTATTACCCCGGTATGCCCTTCGACAGCGCGGCGATTTTATTTGAAGAAGCAGATGCCCTTGGCCTGCGTTTTGTCCTCTGCCGTGGTGGCGCGACCCAGACTCGGCAACTGGAAGCCGAGCTGCCGCAAGCCATGCGCCCGGAAAAACTCGATGACTATTTAGCCGACGTCGAGCGCCTGACAGCGCTGTACCACGACCCTGCCGGCGATGCGTTGCGGCGTATCGTCATGGCGCCCACCACCACCCTGCATTCCACCTCGCCAGCGGAGTTGCGCGAGACCGCCAAGGTGGCGCGCAAGCTCGGTATCCGTATGCACAGTCATCTATCTGAGACAGTGGATTATCTGGATGCGGCCAAGGCCAAATTTGGCATGACCCCGGTGCAGTTTTGCGCGGAGCAGGAGTGGCTGGGTGCCGATGTGTGGTTTGCTCACTTGGTAAAACTGCTGCCGGAAGAAATCCAACTGCTGGGCCAAACCGGTACGGGCATCGCCCATTGCCCACAAAGCAATGGGCGCCTTGGCAGCGGCATCGCCGACCTGCCGGCGCTGGAAGCGGCCGGGGTGCCGATCTCCATTGGTGTTGATGGCGCGGCCTCCAACGAAGCCGCCGATATGCTCTCCGAAACCCACGCCGCCTGGCTGTTACAACGTGCGCGTAAAGGTGAGTTGGCAGAGCCGAAATATGCCGGCGGCCAGTTCGAAGGCGGTGCCGATGCCGCCAGCATTGAAGACGTGGTGCGCTGGGGCACGGCCGGCGGCGCCCAGGTTTTAGGTTTGGACGATGTGGGCACGCTGGAGGTGGGTAAGGCGGCCGATATCGCCATCTACCGCCTCGACGATCCGCGTTATTTCGGCCTGCACGACAGGGCTATTGGTCCGGTGGCCAGCGGTGGTCGCGCCAGCTTGCGCGCGCTGTTGGTTGGCGGTCGGCGGGTGGTGACGGACGACCAGGTGCCGGGTGTGGACCTGATGGAATTGAGCCGCCAAGCCAGCGCCGCCGTGCTTGATCTGCAGCGCCGTGCCGGGGTACGGCGATGATTTCTAATCCGTAGGGTGTGCCGGTCCGCGCTCGGTGTGCGCACCAGGGCGATATCGGCCAAATCGCTGGGTGCGCACCTCTTACTGGACACAAACACTGAGGTTTACTTGGTGGCGTTCTCTTCCGGCAACATCAGGTTCAACACAATGGCGGTCAGCCCGCCGCTGGTAATGGCCGAATCAAACAGGTTTTGCACCAGCTTGGGCATCAGGTGCAGCAGGGTCGGCTGCGCGGCAATACCCAGGCCAACGCCCAACGAAGCCGCGATGATCAACATGCTGCGGCGGTCCAGCGGCGATTGCGCGAGGATGCGCACACCGGCTGCCGCCACGCTGCCAAACATCACCAAGGTAGCGCCGCCCAATACCGGTTTTGGAATCTGTTGCAGCACTGCACCTAGCAGCGGGAATAGGCCGAGGGCGAACAGCACCACACCGATGTACAAGCCGACATAGCGACTGGCCACGCCGGTCATTTGAATCACACCGTTGTTTTGCGCAAAGGTGGTGTTGGGAAAGGCGCTAAAGGTGGCGGCGATCATGCAACTGACACCGTCGCCCAATACGCCGCCTTTTAGCCGCGCCAGGTAGCGTGGGCCTTCGATCGGCTCGCGGGACAGCATGCTGTTGGCGGTCAGGTCGCCGACGGTTTCGATGGTGCTGATCACATAAATCAACGCCACGGGAATAAACGCCGTCCAGTCAAACGCAAAGCCAAATTTGAACGGCATTGGCAAGCTTACTAGCGGCAAGTCTGGCAGCGCTTGCGGGACCAGTTTGCCGCTGAAGAGCGCGGCGATACTGCCCACGGCCAGGCCAATGATGATCGCCGAAAGACGCACCCACGGCCGGCTGGAGCGGTTCAGCAAAATAATGGTCAGCAGCACCAGGGCGCCAAGGCCGAGGTTGCCGGGGGCACCAAAGTCCGGCGCGTTAAAGCCGCCGCCCAAGTCAGTGACGCCCACTTTGATCAAGCTAACGCCGATCAGGGTAATAACGATGCCGGTCACCAGTGGCGTGATCACCCGGCGCAATTGGCCCAGCATGCGGCTCAGCACGATCTGCACAAAGGCGCCGAAAAAGCACACGCCAAAGATCATCGCCAACACATCTTCCGGGCTGCCGCCGCGGCTCTTCACCAGGAAGCCGGCCGAGAGCACTGCGCCGAGAAAGGCAAAGCTGGTGCCCTGCAAACAGATCATGCCGGCGCCAATCCCGAACGGCCGACGCGCCTGAATAAACGTCCCGACGCCCGACACCATCAGCGCCATGCTGATCAGGTAGGGCAGGTGGTCGCCCAGACCTAGCACCGAGCCAATCACCAGCGGCGGCGTAATGATGCCGACAAAGCTGGCGAGCACATGCTGCAAGGCGGCGAAGAACGCCAGTACGGGAGCGGGGCGGTCTTCCAGGCCGTAGATCAGGTCGGTGTTGCTGTCGGATTCAGGCTGCATGTCACGGTCTCAGCAAAATGTTTTGTTGGCCCACGCGTGGTGGTCGGTCCGCGCGGAGCTACAGAATTCTGGGTCGCTAAAAAATGCCCGCCTTCTCTAGCGGAGGGGCGGGCTAATTAAGGAGGTGTTCGTGAAGCGATAACGCGCGGGTGCTTAGAAGTGCACTTTGGCGATCAGGTTGATCGCGCTCTGGTCGGTGCCTTGCAGGATGGTGTCGCCCAAAAAGCTGTTGTCATCGACGGCGTACTTATTCTTCCAGTAGTCGTATTCCACACCCACGTAGAAGTGTTTAACCGCGCTCCAGCCCATGGCTTTGCCCAGGTCGTATTTGACCTGTGGGTTGAAGTGGAAGTTGGCGTGCAAGTCGTTGGTGCGGCTGCTGGTGGCGTCTTTGTTGTTCCACACCCAGTCCAGGTAACCGTCGATAAGGATGTCGGAGTTGCCCACCGGAATGGTGTAGGACCACACCGGCGTTACTTGCCACTGGCCGGACGGGTTATTGGTGATGCCGTCGGGTTTGCGGTAGTAGAAGTTCAGCTGGAAGTAGTCAAAGCCCGGCAGATTGAAGTCGAATGCTGGGCCGAGCAGGTAGTTCTGCCCACCGTTTTCGCCACGCTCGTAGGTGCCGGCCAGCAGCACGTCTTTAAGCGGACCGAATTCAATTTTCTGGTCGAAGATTTTGCTAAAGGACAGGCGCGGGGTGATTTCACCGTAGTAGGTGTTTTTCCCGGCGTTGGCGTCTTCTTTGCCGTTGTAGTTGATTTGGTCAAAGAAGATAAACAGGTCGCCAAAGGTCCAGCCGCTCGCGTGTTCGAACGAGAAGGTCTGCTGAATAGCCGGGTTGATTTTGAAGTCACGGCCATACAGGTAGGTGACGCTGTTGTCCTGCCACAGTAGCGGGCCGTCGGCTTGGGCGGCATTCGCGCCCAGCAATAGGCTGCCAGCAAGCAGCAGGGTTGAGACTTTGGATTTCATGTGTGCTCCCAGGAAGGCGTCTATCTGTTTTAGTTTTTTCCTGGCCGCTTGGTCAGGTCCACCCGTCTTTGCAAGTTTCTGTCCAAGTGATCAGTTTTGCCGAAAAAACTTTCGCGAGATTGTGCGCAATCCGCCAAGGCCTTGTGTCGGCGGGTGCATACATTCGTGCTTGCGGGGGTGGCGGGCAAGGCTTAGGGATGACCGAAGGGTCGAACTAGAGCGGTTTGCATCGTCGTGGAGCCCTGCTTGCACCAGAGCAGGGCGATTACTGCCAGCTAGTTAGTCGCGGCCAGGGCTTCGAGAAAACTCTCCAGCACCAGGTGCGGACGGCGGCCTTTGCGCGTCACGGTAGAAAGACTCAGGTCGTAAAAGCGGCTGTTGGGTTTCAGCGCGCGCAATCGTCCTTGCTGCACCCAAAAGCTGGCGTAGTGGTCGGGCAAGTAACCGATATAGCGACCGGTCAAGATAAGAAAGGCCATGCCTTCGCGGTCGGACGCGCTGGCAGTGGATTTCAGTACTTGGTATTGCGCTTGAATATCCGGCGGCAGGCGAAAGGTCGGGGCGATGGCGTCCTGCACATTCAGGCGTTCGTCGCTGAGCTGGTCGTCGGCGGCGTAAAACAGCGGGTGGCCGACGGCGCAGTAGAGCAGCGAGCGTTCGTCATACAGCGGCTGATACTCCAGGCCGGACAAGGTCGTCGCCTGCGGCACCACGCCGACATGCAAGCGACCATCGAGCACGCCTTGCTCCACTTCGCTGGGCGGCGTCATTCGGATTTGGATATGCACATCCGGCCCGCGCTCTTTGAGCTGCGACAAGGCGTTGGTGATGCGCATATGCGGCAGAGTGACCAGGTTGTCGGTCAGGCCGATATTCAATTCGCCGCGCAAATGCTGGTGCAGGCCGTTGACCTCGGTGCGAAAGCTTTCCAGCGCACTTAACAGTTGCAACGATGATTGATACACCTCGCGGCCTTCCTCGGTCAGGGCAAAGCCGGCGCGCCCGCGTTGGCACAGGCGCAAACCCAGGCGCTGCTCCAAGTCGCTCATCTGCTGGCTAATGGCCGAGCGGCCGATGCCCAGCACACTTTCCGCCGCCGAGAAGCCGCCGCATTCCACAACGCTTCGAAAGATGCGCAGCAGGCGGATATCAAAGTCACTGACTTGCGCGAGAGGGTCGGGGCGGCGGGTGCTCATAGTTTAGTGAAAGCCAATCTGAAAATTAGAAGAATCGGGTTTTTCAGACTTTATGCCCATGGCACCTTTGCTCGCAACAAAAGGTTTGTACCCCGACTACAACAACGTTTTTCGCGAGGCCTTTGCATGAACATGCCGCACACCGCCGAACCGTCCTTGGCCAGCCAGCTCAAGCTGGACGCGCACTGGATGCCGTTCACCGCCAACCGTAGCTTCCAGCGCGACCCACGGTTTATCGTTTCCGCCGAAGGCAGCTGGCTGGTGGATGACCAAGGTCGCAAGATCTACGACAGCTTGTCGGGCCTGTGGACCTGCGGCGCCGGACACTCGCGCAAAGAAATTCAGGAAGCCGTTGGCAAACAACTGGGTGTGCTCGATTACTCTCCAGGCTTCCAACACGGTCATGCGTTGTCGTTCAAACTGGCCGAACAAATGGCCGAGTTGATGCCCGGCGATTTGAACCATGTGTTCTTCACTGGCTCCGGTTCCGAGAGCGCCGACACCTCGGTAAAACTGGCCAAGGCCTACTGGCGCCTGAAAGGCCAAGCGAGCAAAACCAAATTTATCGGCCGTGCCCGTGGCTACCACGGTGTAAACATCGCCGGCACCAGCCTGGGCGGTATCAGCGGTAACCGGAAAATGTACGGCCAGCTGATGGACGTTGATCACCTGCCGCATACCTTGCAGCCAAGCCTGGCCTTTACTGAAGGCGCCGCACAGACCGGTGGTGTCGAGCTGGCTAACGAGCTGCTGAAACTCATCGAACTGCACGACGCTTCGAATATTGCCGCCGTTATTGTTGAGCCGATGTCTGGCTCCGCTGGTGTGATCGTGCCGCCGGTTGGCTACTTGCAACGTCTGCGTGAAATTTGCAGCCAGCACAACATCCTGCTGATCTTTGACGAAGTGATCACTGCGTTTGGGCGTATGGGCAAATGGTCTGGCGCCGAATTCTTTGGTGTGACCCCGGACATCATGAACGTGGCCAAACAGATCACGAACGGCGCTATTCCCCTGGGCGCTGTGATCGCCAACCGCGAGATCTACCAGACCTTTATGAACCAGCCATCGCCCGAGCATATGGTCGAGTTCACCCACGGCTACACCTACTCCGCTCACCCAGTTGCCTGCGCCGCCGGCCTGGCCTCGCTGGAGCTGCTCAAGCGCGAAAACCTGGTGCAGCAATCGGCCGAGCTGGCCCCCCACTTCGCCAAGCTGCTGCATGGTGTGAAAGGCGCCAAGCATATTGTCGACATCCGCAACTGCGGCCTGGCGGGTGCCATTCAACTGGCGCCGCGTGATGGCGACCCGGTGATTCGTCCGTTTGAAACCGGTATCAAACTGTGGAAAGCCGGCTTCTACGTGCGCTTTGGCGGCGACACCCTGCAATTTGGGCCAACCTTCAACGCCAAAGTTGAAGACCTCGACCGCGTGTTCTCCGCCGTGGGCGATGCCCTCAACAGCGTGGATTGATAACGATGACCCAGCGCGTGCAAGCCGTACCCACCGTACAAGTCGACAACGATGAGGTGATCGTCACCGAGTGGCGCTTTAGCCCCGGCAGCGAAACCGGCAAGCACCTGCATGGCTACGACTATGTCGTGGTGCCGATGACCGACGGCCTGCTGCTGTTGGAAACCCCGGAGGGCGAGAAACACGCGCCCCTGGTGGCCGGCCAAGCGTACTTTCGCAAAGCCGGGGTTGAACACAATGTGATCAACGCCAGCGACCACGAAATCGTCTTCATCGAAACCGAAATGAAGTAAGCCCGGGCCAGGGCACGTGTCCCGCCCACGAATTCGATAACGGAGTTTTGTATGAGCACCATCCAGCATTTGATCAACGGCGAGTTAGTCACCGATAGCGGTCGCACTGCCGATGTGTACAACCCGTCCACCGGCGAAGCCATCCATAAGGTGCCATTGGCCAGCCGCGCGACCATTCAACAAGCCATTGATGCCGCTAAAGCGGCGTTCCCGGCTTGGCGCAACACCCCGGCCGGCAAGCGTGCCCAGGTGATGTTCCGCTTCAAGCAACTGCTGGAGCAGAACGAAGCGAAAATCTCGCAGATGATCAGCGAAGAGCACGGCAAAACCCTGGAAGACGCCGCCGGTGAACTGAAGCGCGGTATCGAAAACGTTGAATACGCCTGCGCCGCCCCGGAAATTTTGAAAGGCGAATACAGCCGCAACGTGGGTCCGAACATTGATGCCTGGAGCGACTTTCAGCCGTTGGGCGTAGTGGCCGGTATCACCCCGTTTAACTTCCCGGCCATGGTGCCGTTGTGGATGTACCCGCTGGCGATCGTCTGCGGTAACTGCTTTATTCTCAAGCCCTCCGAGCGTGACCCAAGCTCCACCCTGTTTATCGCGCAGCTGCTGAATGAAGCCGGCTTGCCTAAAGGCGTGATGAACGTGGTGCATGGCGATAAGGAAGCGGTCGACGCGTTGATCCAAGCGCCGGAAGTCAAAGCCCTGAGCTTTGTTGGTTCGACGCCGATTGCCGAATACATCTACGCCGAAGGCACCAAACGCGGCAAGCGCGTACAGGCTCTGGGCGGCGCGAAAAACCACGCCGTACTGATGCCCGATGCCGATCTGGACAACGCCGTCAGCGCCTTGATGGGTGCTGCTTATGGTTCCTGCGGCGAGCGCTGCATGGCCATCTCGGTAGCCGTGTGCGTAGGCGATCAAATCGCCGATGCGCTGGTGAGCAAAATCGTTCCGCAAATCCAGGCGCTGAAAATTGGCGCTGGTACCTCGTGCGGTCTGGACATGGGCCCCCTGGTAACCGCCGCTGCTCGCGACAAAGTTGCCGGCTACATCGACGCCGGCGTAGCTGCTGGCGCCACGCTGCTGGTTGACGGCCGCAACCTGAAAGTCGCCGGCAACGAAGACGGCTTCTTCCTAGGCGGCAGTCTGTTCGATAACGTTAAAACCGACATGACGATCTACACCGACGAGATCTTCGGCCCAGTGCTGTGCATCGTCCGTGTCGGCAGCCTTGAAGAGGCTATGCAACTGATCAACGACCACGAATACGGCAACGGCACCTGCATCTTCACCCGCGACGGTGAAGCGGCGCGTTTGTTCTGCGACGAAATCGAAGTGGGCATGGTCGGCGTCAACGTACCGTTGCCAGTGCCGGTGGCCTACCACAGCTTCGGCGGCTGGAAACGCTCGCTGTTTGGCGACCTGCACGCCTATGGCCCGGACGGCGTACGCTTCTACACCCGCCGCAAAGCCATCACCCAGCGCTGGCCGCAGCGCGCTTCCCACGAAGCGGCGCAGTTTGCTTTCCCAAGCAATAGCTAAGCGTTGGTAGCGGTGTAAAAAAGGCCAGTTGAGAGACTGGCCTTTTTGTTTACGTGGGAAATGGTTTTTTGCTGGGTTGAGCTTTTTATGGTTCTATCTTTTGATGTGAGCTATGTATGGCTTTTTTGGTCTTTTTGAGCTTTATACTATTCATTTTCGTTGATGTGAGTTATTTATAGTTCTATACCGTTGTGTGGAGCCCTATAAAGTGCTCTTTGTTCGGAGGCCATTATGCGTACGGACTTACTGTTCCAAATCAAAAAGCTGCGTCTGAAAAAAGCCCTCACCATTTCTGCTATGCCATTGCTAACGGGGTTAACCCGTCAGCAATACGGCAAGATTGAAGCCGGTGGTAACCCATCGTTGAGCACTTTAGACGCCATTGTCGAAGCGCTGGACGCATCGCTGGTGCTGGTGCCGAAGGACAAATTGAGCGCGGTAATGAACCTGTTGGAGCAATCTTCATACGAGGCAAAAGCTAACGACTCTGGTCGCTTTGAGATTGCGCAAGAAAGGCCGCTTTACAAGCCGTTTAAGGATCTCTGATGAGGATTGAACAGGCGTCGGCGTTAAGCCTAACCCTGCAAGGAGCCGTGGTTGGTTATGTCGTGGGCTATCGCAACGGTCGCTCGCTCTTTAGCTTGGCGCCGGATTATCTGGCCAATGAAGATCGCCTGACCCTGTCGCTGGCGCTAAACGACCCTGATGAGTTGCCCAAAATTGCCGCAGCCATGCCGTTTAGCACCCAGCATCGTCTTCACCCGGTGTTAAGTAACCTGCTGCCAGAGGGCGCATTGCGCAGCATCATCGCGCAATCAATGAAGGTTCATGAGGACAACGAGTTCCCGCTGCTGGCGTACTTAGGCCGTGATCTCCCCGGGGCATTGGTGGCAGAGCCCATATCCAGCGAACAACTACCTGAGTCGGCGCAAAGAACGGGCACCAAGTACGAGACGCTGATTCTCGACATGGCGCAGGACACGGCGCACTTTTCTCTTGCCGGCGTGCAGATGAAGTTCTCCATGGGCGACAAGGACGGTAGGTATCACACCAATCAAAACGGCCAGTTGGGCAAGTGGATCGTTAAAACGCCGTCAACGCGCCATCCTTTTTTGCCGCTGAACGAATTTACCGTCATGCAGTTGGCCGCGCTCATTGGCGTAAACATTCCGGAAATTCGGCTGATTGAAACCCGTAAGATCGACAACCTTCCACAGATCAATCTGCCTGACGAAGAGTTCGCCTACGGCATCAAACGCTATGACCGAACCGAGGATGGCGAACGGGTGCATTCGGAAGACTTCGCCCAAGTGTTCTTCGAGTTTGCCCACAACAAATACGCCAACCAGAACTATGAACAAATCGGCAGGCTGATCTACCAAAAAACCTACAGAGGTCAGCAAGACATCGTGCAGATGGCGCTCAGGCTGCTGGCCAATATCCTGCTGGGCAATGGCGATGCCCACCTCAAGAACTGGAGCCTGCTGTACCCAGATGGCCGCAACGCCGTCCTCTCACCGGCCTACGACATCGTGTTCACCCGCACCTACATCGACAATGAATCGCGGTTTGCGCTGAACATGAGCGACCACAAAGACTGGTACCAAGTCGACTATCAGCACTTCACGCGTTGGGCTGAGCGTGTGGGCGTGAATCCCAAGTTGATCGTTGCCAACCTCAAAGTGGCGATGCAAAAAGCACGTGATCTGTGGCCCCAGGCGTTGAGCGAGAGCCCGATGCCAGACAAACAAAAAAACGACCTTCGGACGCACTGGGCGCGTTTGCAACTCGATCTGAAAATTTCTACTTAGAGCTGCACAGCCTAAGGTTCTACCTTGCAATCCTCGCGCGCTTCAATGCATTGCAAGTAACGCTGCAAGGCCTTGATCCGCGTATTGGTCATGCTTATTGCACATTGATCGTAGGTCTCCACGTGTTGGCGTTCGTTCTGGCCATGGGTGGTGATGTATTCACATTCTGCGTCGCGAAAGGCTATCCAGGCGCGCTGGGTGTTGATCATCCGTTTGCGGTGAATCGGCTCGCCGTGCAGGTGGTTGAGCAGTTTTTGATACAGCTCCTCGAGTTCGATCTGTTCCGCGCTATATGAGGTGTGTGCGCTATGCGCATCGACGCGGGGGGCGGCCAGGGAGGCGGTCACCAGCAGGCACGCTGCAAATGCGGGAAGGCGGCGCAACATTGAAGGCTCCTGGCAGTAATGGGGTACGACCGAGGAAAGCATAGGCGCTGTTTTTTCCCGCGCTGCTTAACGCGCCGTCCTCGGCAAAAAACCGGCAAAAAAAACCGCCCTCCGTGGGCGGCAATACGCGGGGGAGCGCGGTTAAAACAACTGAGAATGCCGTACCTGTTGCCCAGGGCCCCGGCGAACCCCTGGGCTCGCTCAATAGGCCTGCGGAACAATGATGCTTGCGGGCGTCGGGTTACGCACATAGTCGTCATGGCGCAGTCGCTGCGGCAATTCCACTTGCGGCTGCTGCACTTCTTCATAGGGCATTTGGCTGAGCAGGTGATGGATGCAGTTAAGCCGCGCCTTTTTCTTATCGTCGGCTTGCACCACCCACCACGGCGCCTCTTTTATATGGGTGCGTTCGAGCATGATTTCTTTGGCCTTGGTGTAGGCCTCCCAGCGCCGCCGTGATTCAAGATCCATGGGGCTGAGTTTCCATTGCTTGAGCGGGTCGTGAATGCGTGCCAGAAAGCGCAGGTGCTGTTCGCTGTCGGAGATGGAGAACCAGTACTTGATCAGTTGAATGCCGGAACGGGCGAGCATGCGCTCGAATTCCGGCACGCTGCGAAAGAACTCTTCGTACTGCTCGTCGTTGCAAAAGCCCATCACCCGTTCGACGCCGGCGCGGTTGTACCAGCTGCGGTCGAACAGCACGATTTCTCCGGCTGCCGGCAGGTGCGACACATAGCGTTGGAAATACCACTGGGTTTGCTCGCGGTCGTTTGGCGCCGGCAGCGCAGCGACGCGGCACACTCGCGGGTTCAGGCGTTGGGTGATGCGCTTGATCACGCCACCTTTACCAGCAGCGTCGCGGCCTTCAAACAAAATCACCACTTTGGCGCCGGTCTTCACCACCCAACTTTGCAACTTCACTAGCTCACCCTGCAGGCGAAATAGCTCGCTGAAATAGTGTTTGCGTGCGCGCTTGGCTTCGCTGTCATCGGGCCGGCCCTGGAAAAGTTCGTCGAGGTCGTGGCCGTCTTCTAGCAGCTCCAGTTCAAGCTCTTCATCGCCGTGGTCTTGCAGCTCGCGGTGGATGCGCTGCATCAGCTGTTCGTTGGTCATTTGGCACCTCGTAGGGCGTGGCGGTTGTGCCGATGCTAGGGCGTGGCTGTGGCAGGCCGATGACAGCCGGGTGGTTCAGTAGTCGCTGCGTTTACGAAAGGCCCAGCGTCCTGCCAGTGCGGTAAAGGTGGCGACCAGCGCGACCAGAATCCAAAAGCCTTCGGCATCGTCGGCCAGGGGGATACCGCCGACGTTCATGCCGAAAAAGCCGGCGATGATATTGATCGGCAACGCCAGCACCGTGACGACGGTGAGGGTGAACAAGGTGCGGTTACTTTGCTCGTTGAGTTTGGCGACAATTTCTTCTTGCAGCAGTTTGATGCGCTCGCCTAGGGCCGTCAGGTCGCTGATGACGAGGGTGAATTCTTCAGTGGCCTCGCGCAGCTCCTGCACATCGTCCTCTCGCAGCCACTCTGGCGGACGGTTGAGCAGGCGCATTAGCGAGCCAGGCTCAAGCGCTAGTAGACGTTGTAGACGCACCAGTACACGGCGCTTGGTACCGAGGTCGGCGCGGTTGTCGTTGAGGCGTGAAGCCAACAATTGGTCCTCAATGCCGTCAACGCTGATGCTGGTTTCACGAACGATGCCGGTGAGCACATCGCTTTGATCGCGTAGCAGGTGCACCAACAGTTCCAGGGGCGAGCGAAACCTTTCGCCGTGTTTTACCGACGAGCGCAGTTTGTCTACCGAGCGCAGCGGTTGCAGGCGTGCCGTTACCAACAGGCGGCTGCGGGCGCAGACCCACAGCGTGGAGATGTCGGTGGACACCATGTCGAAGTTGAACACCACGTCGTTGACCACCGCTAGCAAGGCGGAGTCCACATGCTCCAGGCGTGTCGAGCGCGATCCTTCGCGTAGGCTTTCAAAGAAATAGTCGGGTAGATCGAGGTTGGCGGTCATCCAGCGCTCGCAGGCGGCGTGCGCCAGGTTCAGGTGTAGCCAGAGAAATTCGCCGTCAGCGCTGGGCGCTTTTAACCAGGCGAGTGCCGCAGTTGAGTCGATTTCTTCGCCGCGCTCGCCCGGACGAAAACGAAAGCCATAGAGCAGGCCAAACAGGTCTGGAACCTCAATGCTGTGATTCATGCCGGCTCGCTGCTGTAACAAGACCTTGGGAGGATCGGTAACCGGTGGTAGCGCGCAGCTGAGTTGCCATGGACCAGACGCCGGAACGATGCAGCTTGCGTCGCTTGGGTTGCAGTTTGATGACGAGATGAAGGCGGCCAGCCGCGGCGCCTCGCTAAGCGTTGGCAGCCATCAAGGGCGGGCGTTTCGGCGCTTGACGAACCTCTGCAGAACTTGCCGGTCAGACCCAAAGATCTCTGTCGCGCCCCCTGTTGCGGCAGGGTGGCTTATAAAAAACTAGCCACGGCATTTTTATTGCTAGCTTCTTAATACTCAAAGCAGCACAGCACCTAAGCGGATGACTGTTCTACGCATGGATTGGACGAACCTGCTGGCTCGCGGCGCCCAGCGACTTGGATGGCTTGGACACAAGGCCGGCAGCCGCATCGCTGCAGCGTGGGCCGCGGGTTTGCTGCTGTTAGCGCTTAGCGGCTGCGCCAGTCATCAAGACCATGCCTCCATTGTTGGCAACAAAAGCGCGGCCAAACCCAGCGAATTCTTCCAGACCCATACCGACCGCATGGCCACCATCGGTATGCGCAATAACCTAAATACCCTCTACCGTCTGATGGACAAGCTCTACCGGCGCAACCCGCGCGAATGGCGCAAGAGCGGTTTGCCCACCATCGAGCAGGCCGAGCTGCAAGTGCAGCAAGCCATTGAACAGGATCGGCAATTACCGGAGTTGGGCGGGCGCAAAGACGTTGCTGCGTTGAGCTATGCCTTAAGCGTTGATTACCAAGGTGATCGCGTCGGCGCTTTTATTTACGCGTTGGGCAGCATGCTGATTACTGCCCATGGCGGGCGGACTGAGTTCTATATGACCGATGAACTCGATCCACAATTTATCCACAACGCTGCGCGCAACATCGAAAAAGCCACCTGGCTGCTTGCTAGCCGCAACGACCTTAAGGGCAACCCGTGGCTGTTATCCAACGAAATCTCGCCAGATGTGCGCAACCTCAGTTTTGCCGTGGAGTTCGGCAAGATTGTCGCGCGCCTTGATTTGCTCACCGATGTGCTCGATGAGCGCTACCGGCGCCTGGGCGTGAGCTACGCCCAGGGGCTGCTGTTTATGAACTTCCTGCCGGTGCAGTAGGCGGGGCGTGCTGTGCGCACCAAGACTTCGCACGGGCGGCACGCACAGATTGCAGATCAAACTTTCTTAACAAACTCAGATTTGAGTTTCATGGGACCGATACCGTCGATTTTGCAGTCGATATCGTGGTCGCCATCGCATAGGCGAATGTTCTTCACTTTGGTGCCGACCTTGACCACCAGCGAGGTGCCTTTGACTTTAAGGTCTTTGATCACGCTGACCGAGTCGCCATCTTGCAGCACATTGCCGACCGCATCCTTAATCACCTTGGCGCTATCGCCAGCGTCCGCCGCAGCTGTGGCTGACCACTCATGGGCGCATTCCGGGCAGACCAGTTGCTGGCCATCTTCATAGGTGAATTCAGAATTGCATTTCGGGCAGGGTGGCAACGTGCTCACAGAGGACCTCGAGTTTGGATCGTCAAAAAGGCCGCACAGTATATAGGGTTTATCCGCTTTTTATGGCGCAAGAGCTGCCGGTGCGCAGATTTAAGCCGAACCGATACGCTCTTTAAGGGCTCATAACCCAGGGCGCAGCGAGAATCTCTGGCGCCAGTGCCGACCAAGCGCTGAGAGGGGCGAGCATGTTTTTACCGGATTTGCGTGGGGTTTCTTTTAACGACGTTATCAAGAGTACGGTCGTTGGCTTCATCGACGACGAGTTGCCGACCTATGCCTCGGCGCTAGCGTTCCAGCTGTTCTTTTCGCTATTTCCTTTTTTGCTGTTCCTAATAGCCCTGATCAGCGTGCTGGATATAGAGCCGTTTTTTGACTGGTTGCGCCAGCAAGCCGAATTGGTTCTACCGCAAGCTGCGATGGAGCTCGTAAACCCGGCGATCACCAATTTGCAGACGCAAAAATCCGGTTTGTTCTCTTTTGGCATTCTGGTGGCGCTGTGGACATCCTCGGCTGCCGTGCGCTCCACCATGTTAGCGATGAACCAGGTGTATGGCGTGCAAGAGGCGCGGCCGGCGTGGAAGCGTATTCCTTTGTCGGTGATTTACATCATCTGCGTCGCGGCGCTGCTGTTAATGGCTGCGGGCTTGATGGTGGTCGGACCGCAGGCGATGAACTGGGTGGCGCATCAAGTCGGCCTTGAACAGATTGTGGTGGTGCTGTGGAACTGGCTGCGTTGGCCAGTCGCGGTGTTTATGTTGGTGGCAGTGGTGGCGGCGGTTTATTACTTGGCGCCGGATGTGAAACAGGAGTTTCGCTTTATAACGCCAGGATCAATCGTCGCCGTGGTCGGATGGATCGCGGCTTCGCTGGGCTTTGGTTACTACGCGCAAAACTTCGCCAACTACAACGCCACATACGGCAGCATCGGCGCCATCATCATCTTTCTCTTCTATTTATATCTGTCCTCGGCAGTCTTGCTGTTCGGTGCAGAGCTCAACGCCGTCATCGAGCATCACGCACGGGACGGAAAGGCGCCGGGCGAGAAGGTTGCCGACGACGGTGAGGCTGCGAAATCAACCTGAACGCGGTTTGGTAAGGCCGGTCACAACTTATGAAGGATGAGCCCGCAGCCTATCGGCTAGCGAGGTGTCACTAACAATCGGTTGGAGGTTAGGAACATGGCTACCTATAACTGGGATCTCATTGAGCGTTTGCTTCACGAAGTACAGAACGGTGCGTACAAACCGTTCAAGCCACGGGAGTATGCCGCCGAGTTCGCTGCTGACCAGACCGCTGAAGGCGTGCAAATGGATAAGCTGGATTCGCTGAAGGTGGAGGCTTCTGACTACGAGGCGCTGCTTCTTAAAGAGGGCTTTATTGAGCCTCGACCAGAAGAGGAGGGCGGTAACGGTGAGAACTTCGTTCTGACTTTGCGCGGTTCCAGTCTGCTGAGTCTTCTCGATAGCAGCATTCCAGGCAGTGAGCACCCGCGCGAAGTGCTTGACGAAAAAGGCGAGGCGGCACTTCAGCCGGAAGTCTTTGATGAAATCGCCAAGCAAGCAGCCATTGCCTGAAGGCTTTACGGTTTCGGCAGGCTCAACTCGCCGCTGTCGGTAAAACGCGCCGCTCCCCATATCCCGGCACCTAGTTTGCCATTTAGCTCGTAGGGGAGGGCGTTGCTACCGGAGGGCGCGTCGGCTGCTACGCCCCACGCTTGGCGCAGTAGCGAAAACGCAGTTATGGTAACCGGTACGCTGATGACGGTTTCGCCATACCGGGGTACTTCTCCCTGTTCGTCGCTGACGCCGGTCACCAGCGGACGGTTGTTCACCCTTAGCTCTAGGGCAATGCCGTTATAGCGAATGGGGTTTTCATTTGGATTCTGAACCCGCAGTTTCACAGCGAAACGCGCTTCCATGTCCTGGCTAGGAAGCGGCTCCAGACCCACGAGGTCTACGTACACATCATTTCTAGTCCCGAGTAGGCTGCAGGCGCTCAGGCTTATCGCTAGGGCTGCGGTCATTAATGTTCGTGTGGCTAGGCTTCGGAGCATCTAGACATCCTTAGTAGTCGGAAAGGGCTTCTTGGATATATAGGTAGAGGCTTTTGCTGTACGCCCGTTCGGTTTAACAGTTTATTTCAATAACATTTCACTAATGCCTTGACGGCTTTTCGTGGGTGCTTATAATGCGCACCACTTCCGGCGCGG
>CAZIWV010000030.1:0-56109 GCA_964543145.1 uncultured Pseudomonas sp. | reverse complement strand
CGGTCAGGCCCATGGCCTTGGCGGCGCTGTCGAGGTAGCCGGTGACGATGTTCCAACCAACCCGGCCACGGCTTAAATGGTCAAGGGTGGAAAGCCGGCGAGCAAACAGATAAGGCGCTTCGTAGGTGAGGTTGGCGGTGAGGCCAAAGCCTAAGTTTTTCGTCACGGCGGCCATGGCCGAGACCAACAGCAGCGGGTCGTTGACCGGCAGTTGAATGGACTCTTTAAGGGTGACGTCCACGGAGTTTTGGTAGACGTCGTACACGCCAACGATATCGGCAATAAACAGCCCGTCGAACAAGCCACGCTCCAATAGCTGGGCCAGTTCGGTCCAGTATTCAACCGTGTTGTAGGCGGTGGAATTGTCCCGGGGATGGGTCCATAGGCCGTGGTTGATATGGCCGATGCAGTTCATGTTGAAGGCGTTGAGCAGGATCTTTTTCTTAGTCTCCGGCGTGCTCATTAGAGGGTGCCTCGCAACGGTGGGTTTTGCTCGTTGAGGTAGTAGTTGCCCACAGCGTGGTACTTCCAGCGCACCGGGTCGTGCAAGGTGTGCACGCGGGCGTTGCGCCAGTGGCGATCCAGGCCGTGTTCGGCAAGGGTGGCTTGGCTGCCGGCCAGTTCAAACAAGGTGGTGCCCGCCAGCAGCGCGGTTTCGGTGCTGATGGCCCGCGCTTCGGCCACGGCAATGGAGGCGGCGGCCACGCTGTCGGCGTTGGGGTTGGCCTGGGCGCTGTCGAGCAATTCGCCAGCGCGTTCCAGCAAGGCTTCGGTGGCGCTTAAGCGCACGCTGAGTTGGCCGAGACTTTTCAGGGTGAGCGGGTCTTCGCTGGCAATGTCGCTGGTGGCGTCGATCCATGGCCGGGTTTTGTGGCGGATAAAGTGCAGGGCGTCTTCATAGGCGGCGCGGGCAATGCCGGTGTCGATAGCCGCATGGAGAATCTGCGCCAGCGGGCCGACGGTGGTGGGGCGCTCAAAGGCGCTTTGAAATGGCACCACGTCGTCGGCGGCGACATACACGTCTTCGAATACCACCGAACCGCTGCCGGTGGTGCGCTGGCCAAAGCCGCTCCAGTCGTCAATCACGCTAAGGCCTAGGCTATCGCGCGGAACAAAGGCCAATTGCTGCACGCCCTGTTCATCAATCACCGAGGTTGGAATGCGCTGCGCATACAGCGCGCCGGTGGCGTAGAACTTGCGGCCGTTAATACGGAAACCGGCGCCGTCGCGGGTCAGGCGAGTTGTGCGGTCATGGGCGGTTTTAGTGCCCAACTCGGCCAGGGCATTGCCGAAGCGTTGACCGGCCAAGACCTCGGCGTATAGCCGTTTTTGCTGCGCCGGCGTGCCGTTCACGCGCAGCACTTCCAGGGCGTAGTAGTGGTTTTGCGGAATCTGCCCCAGCGAGCCATCGGCCGCTGCTATCAGGGCAATCACCTTGGCCAGGGTGATGTTGGACACACCCGCGCCGCCGTATTCCTTGGGCACACTGATGCCCCACAGGCCGGAGCGGGAAAAGGCGTCGAGTTCGGCATGCGGCAACAGGCGTTCGCGGTCGCGCAGGGCGCTATCGCGTTTAAAGTCGTCGGCCAGGTCGCTGGCAATGGTCAGCGCCTGTTCGTCGCTGCTGATCACCGCAGCGTGGGAAGAGATAGACATGGCGTGCTCGCTTAAATCCAGGAATGCCGGGCCGGCAACGTGCCGTTTAGGCGGTAGGCGCCGATGGCGTGGTATTTCCAGCGCACCGGGTCGTGCAGGGTGTGCACGCGGGCATTGCGCCAGTGACGGTCGAGGTTGAATTCGGCGAGGGTGGCGCGGCTGCCGGCCAGCTCGAAGAGCTTTTCGCTGGCTTGCAGGGCGATTTCGGTGGTCAGCGCTTTGGCTTCAGCCACGGCAATTGAGGCCAGGGCAGCGGACTCGGCAGTAATGGGCGCGGCGTTGACGTGATCGAGCACCTGGCCGGCTTTACGCAACAGCGCTTCGGCGGCATGCAACTCGATTTTCAGTTTGCCGATATCGGCAATGACATAGAGGTCGTCGCTGGCGCGCTCGACATTGGCATCCACCCAGGGGCGCGAACGCTCGCGAACAAAGCTGATGGCATCGTCAATCGCGCCACGGGCAATACCGGCGTCAATCGCCGCCTGCACCAGTTGCGAGACCGCGCCCTGAATGTTCGGTGAGTCATTTACCCGCCAGTTATCCAGCACCAGATCGGCGTCGACCCGCACGTTGTTAAGCACGATGGTGCCGCTGGCGGTGGTGCGCTGACCAAAGCCGGACCAGTCATCAATAATGCGCAAGCCCGGTGTGCCGCGACGGACAAAGGCCAGCACCTGTTTGCCGTCATCGTTGAGCGCTTTGACCGCCACCCAGTGGGCATACAAGGCGCCGGTGGAATAGAACTTCTGGCCGTTGATGACATAGCCGTCAGCGTCGGCGGTGATCCGCGCTTTAAGCGTCAGGGTGTCTTTGGTGCCGCGCTCCGGGCCGGCGTTGCCGATCCGCCAGCCGTCCAACACGCTGGTGAGTAACTGGCGTTTCTGCGCCTCGCTACCGCAGCCAAGTATCAGGTTAAGAATGCCCACTTGGTTTTGTGGAATTTGCCCGAGGGCGGGGTCGGCGGCGGAAATAATCGCGAACACCTTGGCCAAGGTGACAAACGACAGCTGCGGGCCACCGTATTCGCGCGGCACGCCAATACTGCCAAGGCCGCTGCGGGTAAACAGCTCAATTTCGGCCCAGGGCAGCTTGCGCTGGCTGTCTCGGCGCGCTGCGTGTTCGCGGGCCACACTGGCTAGCTCGTAGGCTGCTTGCAGGGCTTGGGCGTCGTTGCGCAGCACCTGTGCCGGTAGCAGCGGCGGGGCGATGTCGATATCGCTGTGTGGGTTGCCGTGGTTCAGGTTGGCCATCAGCGCGGCACCTGGCGCCGCACGACGGCGGTAAATAAAGAATGGCGGACCATAAGAGCCTCGGTTCATTCAACAGGCCGCGCTAGAGCGGTGCTGTCAGGTTGAAGAAGGTCCGGTGGTCCGGTGCATATAAGCTAAACGTGTATCTGTAATGAATAAACGTTCTTTTTGGAATAAGAATAGAAGTCGTATTGGCAGGGCAATTTGCCAGTTGTGTGAGCTATGAGATGAAATACCTGTACAAGTATTCGAAGTTGTATAAGGTTTGGCTTTGACGCGACCGCCATTTTGAGGAACCACCCCATGCTCAAACACCTTGTACTTTTGGCCTGCCTAGGCCTGGCCAGCTGCAGCGATATCGATGTACAGCACTACAAAGACGAGAAACCGACCCTTGAGCTGCGTGAGTACTTCGGCGGCAAAGTAGAAGCGTGGGGCATGTTCCAGAAGCGCTCTGGCGAGGTAATCAAGCGCTTCCATGTCGATATCAACGGCTACCCCAAGGGCGAACAATTCATCCTCGATGAGCGCTTTACCTACAGCGACGGCACCAAACAGCAGCGCGTCTGGACCCTGACTCAGGACGGCCCCGGCCGCTGGCGTGGCCGTGCTGATGACGTAGTGGGGGAGGCCGTTGGTGAGGTGTCCGGCAACGCCCTGCGCTGGCAGTACGTGCTGAGCCTGCCGGTGGACGGCAAGGTGTATGAGGTTAACTTCGACGACTGGATGTATATGCTCGACGAAAACACCCTGGCCAACCGCTCGTATATGACCAAGTTTGGCTTTGAGTTGGGCCAGGTGACGTTGTTTTTCCGCAAGCACAGGGCCGAGTAGGACGATTTGGTCACTCAGCTAAATCTCTACTAGACGACTGGTCTAATTATGGCTAAGGTAGCCCCCATGACTAATTCAGCCCTCCCCGAAATTACCGATGTTCGCGAAAACATCCTCGCTACTGGCCAACGCATCATGGCCGGCAAGGGTTTTTCGGCGGTCGGCTTGAATGAAATTCTGCTCACGGCGGGCGTGCCCAAAGGCTCGTTCTATCACTACTTCAGTTCCAAAGACGCCTTTGGCGAAGCGATGCTGAGAAGCTACTTCGACAGCTACTGGGCCGAGCTTGAGCAAACCCTGAGTCAGCCAAACCAGAACATGGCGCAGCGCTTGATGAGTTATTGGAACGCCTGGCAGCACACGCAGTCCTTTTATGAGTGCCAGGGTAAATGCCTGGCGGTGAAGCTGGGTGCAGAGGTGGCGGATTTGTCCGAAGCCATGCGCCTTGAGTTAAAGCGCGGCACCGCTGGCATTGTTGAACGTTTGGCCCGCGCCATTACGGCAGGGGTGGAAGAGGGCTCGCTGGCGGTCGATGAGACGCCAGAGTGTGCCGCGCAAAGCCTCTACCAGCTGTGGATGGGCGCGAGTTTGATGGTGAAGATTGTGCGCACGCTGCAGCCGTTTGACACGGCGATGCTCACTACCCGCAAGATCCTGCACATTTCCGAATAAGCCTTTGGAAATAATGCAGTAGGCACTTCGCGTAAGTGCCTTTTTTTACGCTTAAAAACTAGACGACTGGTCTAATTTAAATCTGAAACTAACGGCAACAGGAGCTACAACATGAAAGTTTTAATGGTTCTGACCTCCCACGATCAACTCGGTAACACCGGCCGCAAAACCGGTTTCTGGCTGGAAGAATTGGCCGCGCCGTATTACGCCTTTAAAGACGCAGACGCTGAAGTGGTATTGGCATCGCCTAACGGTGGCCAACCGCCGCTGGACCCAAAAAGCAACGAGCCGGACTTCCAAACCGAACACACCCACCGTTTTGAAGCCGACACCGAAGCCGCCGCGCAACTGGCCAACACCGTGCGCCTGGATAGCATTTCCCAAGCCGATTTCGACACCGTGTTTTACCCAGGCGGCCACGGTCCGTTGTGGGACTTGGCCGAAAGCCAAACCTCGATTGAGCTGATTCAGGCCTTTATCGCTGCCAACAAGCCGGTGGCGTTTGTTTGCCACGCGCCAGGCGTGCTGCGTCATGTGAAAACAGCGGACGGCAAGCCATTGGTGGCAGGCAAAAAAGTCACCGGTTTCACCAACAGCGAAGAAGCCGCGGTGCAGTTGACCGACATCGTGCCGTTCCTGGTGGAAGACGAATTGAAAGCCAAAGGCGGCGTGTATTCCCAGGGCCCGGACTGGGGTTCCTATGTGGTCGTTGATGGCCTGCTGATCACCGGGCAAAACCCGGCCTCGTCGGCGGAAGCGGCCACCGTGCTGCTTAAACAACTGGCGTCCTAAACGCTGCCTTTTTGCCGCCGCCCGCTGGATGTGGCGGCGGCAAAACCAACTTCTTGCACCAAGGTAATGACGATGCTCGACGCGATCAAGGCGGCCGGCTGGCTGCGGCAAAGCAACTTTATAAATGGCCAATGGGTTGATGCAGGCGACGGCCGCACGCTGGCCGTGGAAAACCCGGCGAACGCCGAACAGCTGGGCACTATTGCCTGGTCGGCAGGCGATGAAGCGCGCTTGGCGATTGACGCGGCTGATGCAGCGTTTGCTAGTTGGTCGCTGAGTTCGGCCTTCGAACGCGCTGAGCTGCTGATAAAAATGGCCAACACCGTACGTGAGCATCAGCACGAATTAGCCAGCATGTTGACCCTAGAGCAGGGCAAGCCGCTGACTGAAGCCCTGGCCGAAATCAAACCGGGCGCCGACTACATTCAGTGGTTTGCCGAAGAGGCGCGGCGCATCAATGGCGAGATCATTCCCTCGCCGTGGAAGGACCGGCAAATTCACGTCACCCGCGAACCCGTAGGGGTTGTTGGTGCCATCTCGCCGTGGAACTTCCCGTTCTCCATGCTTGCGCGCAAAGTCGCTCCGGCCCTGGCTGCCGGCTGCACCGTGGTAGTCAAACCCTCGGAACTGACGCCTTATTGCGGTTTGCTCTGGGGTGTGTTGGCGGAAAAAGTCGGCCTGCCTGCTGGCGTAATCAACGTGGTGACCGGCGATGCCGTGGCCATCGGCGGCCAGCTTACGGCCGACCCACGGGTGCGCAAACTGACGTTCACGGGCTCCACCGGCGTGGGCAAATTGCTCTACAGCCAATCGGCCGCGACCATAAAAAAGTTGTCGTTGGAACTGGGCGGCAATGCGCCCTTTATCGTGTTTGACGACGCCGACCTCGACCAAGCCGTCGAAGGCGCGCTGGCGTCGAAATACCGCAACAGCGGGCAGACCTGCATTTGCACCAACCGGTTCTACGTGCAGGCCGGTGTTTACGACGAATTTGCCCGGCGCCTGAGCGAGCGCGTGCGTTTGCTGAAAGTCGGCAATGGTTTTGATGCCGACGTACAGCAAGGCCCGTTGATTAACGAAGCCGCGGTGAAAAAAGTTGAAGCCCATGTCGCCGACGCCCAAGCCAAAGGCGCCCGCGTGCTGGTCGGCGGCGAACGCCATGCGTTGGGCAACACCTTCTTCCAGCCGACGGTGATTGCCGATGCCACTGAAGACATGCTGATCGCCAGAGACGAAACCTTTGGCCCGGTTGCGGCGCTGTTTCGCTTTAACAGCGAGCAAGAAGCCGTCGATGCCGCCAACGCCACTGAGTTTGGCTTGGCTGCGTACTTTTACAGCCGCGATTTGTCCCGCGTATTCCGCGTTTCCCGTGCGCTGCAAAGCGGCATGGTCGGCGTCAATGCCGGCTTGGTCACCACCGAGGTCGCGCCCTTTGGCGGCGTGAAAGACAGCGGTATCGGTCGCGAAGGCTCGTCCCACGGTATCGACGATTACCTAAGCCTGAAATACGTCAGCCTCGGCGGTTTGTAACGCCCCACGCTTTACCTAAACCCTTTCTGGAGACACTGAGCCATGCCGCACAGCGCACTTATGCAGCCGATTACTTTGGGCCGCCACACCCTGAAAAACCGTATCGTTTTACCGCCGCTTACCCGCCAACGCAGCGGCCAGCCGGGCAATGTGCCCACCGATTTAATGGCGCTGTACTACCAGCAACGCGCCAGCGCCGGCTTTATCGTTACCGAAGGCACGCAGATTGAACCGCGCGGCCAGGGTTACGCCTGGACGCCGGGCATCTACACCGATGAGCAAATCACCGGCTGGCGCAAGGTGACCGACGCCGTGCACGCCAGGGGCGGGGTGATTTTTGCCCAGCTCTGGCACGTTGGCCGGGTTTCCCACACCGCCCTGCAACCGGATGGCGCCGCGCCTATCGCACCCTCGGCCTTGCAAGCGCTGAAGGTCAAAGCCTTTATCGAAACCGGACCGAACAGTGGCACCTTGGTCGAGCCATCAATGCCGCGCGAGCTGAGCGTTGCTGAGATCAAAGAGTTGGTCGCGCTCTACGCCCAAGCGGCAAAAAACGCCCTGACGGCTGGCTTCGATGGTGTGGAAATCCACTGTGCGAATGGCTACCTGGTGAACCAGTTCATCTCCCATCACGCCAACCAGCGCACTGATGAATACGGCGGTTCGTTGCACAACCGTCTGCGCTTTCTACGCGAGGTGGTTGAGGCCGTTAGCGCAGTGGTCGGCCCAGACCGCCTGGGCGTGCGCTTTACCCCGTTGTTCACCAGTACCGACCAGGACCGTGTGTATATCGGCTTTGTCGAAGACGACCCGCACGGCACTTATATAGAAGCCATCAAGGTGCTGGAGGAGGTGGGCATTGCTTACCTGTCGATCGCCGAAGCGGACTGGGATAACGCCCCGGACTTGCCCGAAGCCTTCCGCCGCGACGTCCGCCGCACCTTTAGCGGCCGCATTATCTACGCCGGTCGCTACACCGCCGAACGCGGTGCGCCGCTGGTGGCAGCCGGGTTGGCCGACCTGATCGCGTTTGGCCGTCCCTTTATTGCCAACCCGGACTTGCCGGCCCGTATCGCCAACGGCTGGCCACTCAACCCATTGAATGCCGCAGCGCTGTATGGCGGCACGGAGGAGGGCTTTACCGATTACCCGGTTTACGCCGAAGAGCGTGCAGAGGCGCTGTGCTAGGACGTCCATAGCGGGTGAGTCGAACACGGCAATCCCGCCTAAAAGCAAGAATGGACGGGGGACCGGCTGCTGGGGTTAAATAGAATGACTCTCATTTGCTACGTATGCAGAGCCATTCCAGATGATTGAAGCCGCTACACCGTCCAACACCCACCTAAGCACGTTGTACCGCGACCATCAAAGCTGGCTGGAAACTTGGCTACGTCGGCGCGTAGGCAATGCCTGGGATGCGGCCGATCTCAGCCAAGATACCTTTGTGCGCGTATTGGCCAGCTCGCAACAGCTGGCCGAGTTGCGTGAGCCGCGCGCTTATTTGTTAACCGTCGGCAAGCGCCTGCTGAATAACTTCTACGCCCGCCGCAGCCTGGAACAGGCGTATCTAGAGGCCTTAGCGCAGTTGCCGGAAGACAGTGTGCCGTCGCCCGAGCTGCGTTGGCTGCTGCTGGAAACCCTACAAGCGCTGGACGAATTGCTTGATGGATTGCCCGCTGCAGTTCGCCGCGCATTTCTCTGGAGCCAACTGGAAGGCCTCGGTTATCGCGAGATTGCCGAGCGTTTGCAGGTTTCCGAGCGCACGGTAAAGCGCTATATGGCCCAGGCTTACGAGCATTGTCTGTTGGTTGAGCTCTGATGCCTTCGGCGGCCAATAGCGAAGCCATTGCCGTCGCCCGCGCAGCGGCGCAGTGGTTGGCGCTGGTGGAGTCTGGCGCGGCGACGGCGGACGACCATATCCGTCTGCAACACTGGCGCAGCAGTAGCGTTCACCATGAGCAGACCTGGCAGCGCGCGCAACAACTACGTCAGCGTTTTGCCGGCCTGCCGACCGAGTTGGCCATGGCCGCGCTGGATCGCCCAGACCTGGCCCGCCGCGCCGCGATTAAACGCGCCCTCGGTATCGCCGCGCTGGTGCCTGCTACGTGGTTACTGAGCCGACAATTACCGCTGGACGTTTGGACGGCGGACCTGCACACCGCCATCGGCGAACAAAAAACCGTGCACCTGGCCGACGGCAGTTTGTTGCAGCTCAACACCCATAGCGCGGTCAATGTCGACCTCGGCAAGCTCGCTGTTACCGTATTGCGTGGCGAAATCGCCCTTAAGGTGCCGGGCGGCGCACCGATCACGCTTCATCTGCCAGTTGGCCGGGTGCTGCTAAGCAGGAGTGAGGTGTGTGTACGGCTCAATGAGCAGAGCTGCCAGGTGTCAGTGCTCAGCGGTGTGGTCCAACTGCAAGCCTTATCTGGTGCCGAACTGCTGTTGCGTGAAGGCCAGCAGGTGAGCCTGACGGCAACTGGCGCCGGCCCCGTCAGCACCTTTGACGCCTCACGCCCTAGCTGGCGTGAGGGCGTTCTGCTTGCGGAAAACCAACCCCTGGGCGATTTCCTCCGTGAGCTACGCCGCTTCCGCCCAGGGCTATTGCGCTGGGAACCCGAGCTGGAACAGCTGCGCGTTACGGGCAGCTTCCGCCTCGACAACACCGATAACGTGCTGCAACTGCTGGCGGCCACGCTGCCGGTGGAGGTGCAGGCGCGCACTCGATATTGGGTCACCCTGGTACCACGAAAAAATATGGCATGAGCCTGTCCCTTTTTTTCACCTCGCCGGTCATTCCAGCTAAGTGAACAGAAAACGAGAGCTCTCTCCCATGCCAGCAGTATCGCCTCGCCGTTTCAGCCGAACGTCTTCCCGCTTGAGCTTGATCATTAGCCTCAGTGCCAGCCCGTTACTCATTTCTGCCAGTTGGGCTGACGACATTGCCAAGCGTAGCTTCGAGGTTTCAGCCGGTGCCTTGGGCACGGCATTAACCCGTTTCGCCAGCCAGGCCGGCGTCAACCTGTCGGTAGACCCGGCGCTGGTGAGCGGCCGTAACAGCAGCGGCCTGTCCGGCACCTATGGTGTGGAGGAGGGCTTTGCCCGTCTGCTCCAGGGCAGCGGCTTGCAACTGCAACCAGTCAGCGAAGGCGCCTACACCTTAGTGCCGGCGGCACAAGATGGCGCGATGGAACTGGGCCCGATCACCATCATGAGCAGCTCGGTGAGCAACGACGGCGACCCCTATGCCGGCGGCCAAGTTGCGCGGCGCGGTTCGCAAGGTCTATTGGGTTCGCGGGACTTTATGGAAACGCCGTTCAGCATGACCAGCTACACCAGCAAAACGGTCAAAGACCTACAAGCGCGCACCCTCAATGATCTGGTCGCCAGTGACCCGGCCGTACGCTCCACTAACCCAGCGGGCGGGCGCTACGAGCAGTTCACCATTCGTGGCCTCAGCCTGTTCAACACCGATGTTGCCTATAACGGCCTGTACGGCGTGCTGCCGACTTATTCCATTGATATGGAAATGGCTGATCGCGTCGACATCTTGCGTGGCGCCAGCCAGTTGATTAACGGCATTTCGCCGCGCGGCAGCGTGGGCGGCGGCATCAACGTGGTGCCCAAGCGCGCAGGCGACAAAGCCCTGACGGAATTCACCGCCAGCTATGCCTCCGACAGCCAGGTGGGCGGCGCCATCGATATCGGCCGGCGCTTCGGTGAAGGCAATCAGTTTGGCCTGCGCTTTAACGGCGTAAAGCAGGCCGGCGACACCACGTGGGACCAGCAACGTGTTGACCGCGACATGGCCGTCGTCGGCCTGGATTTCCGTGGCGAGCGGCTGCGCCTGTCGACCGATATCGGCCACACCGAGCGCGACACCGACGCCCCGCAAGAACGGGTATTGATCGGCGCCACCGCCAAGGTGCCGGACGCCAAAGACGTGCACCGCAACTACGCGCAACCGTGGAGCAAGGCGCGTACCGAAGACACCTTTGCCGCAGTAAACGGTGAGTACGACCTCAGCGATTCGCTGATGGCCTATGCCGCCGTCGGTGCCCGCGAAAGCAACCACAGCTTTCTGCGCCACAACGTACCGGTCACTGATGACGCCGGCGACTTTAGCGTGCAGCCACGTGACTTCACCCGTGACGAATCCGTACGCACCGGTATTGCCGGCCTGCGTAACTGGTTCGATACCGGCCCGGTTAGCCACGAAGTCAATCTGGCAGCCAGCTACTTCTACATGGACTTTACCAACGGCGGCGCCCGTTATGCCGCTTCACCAAGCAACCTCTACGACCCGGTGACCACGCCGACACCCAGCGCCATCGTCCGCCCCGACGCCGAGGTGTACACCGAGAACCGCTACACCGGCGTCGCGCTGTCCGACACCCTGGGCTTTTTCGAACAGCGGCTGCTGCTGACCCTGGGCGCGCGCTGGCAGCGGGTAAAGGTCGACGATTGGACCAACAACGTAAAAGGCGCCACCGCCTATGACGAGGAAAAGGTCTCGCCCTCCGGCGGCGTGGTGTTCAAGGTCACCGACCAGTTCTCCCTGTATGCCAGCTATATGGAAGGCCTGAGCCAAGGCAAGATCGCGCCGTCGACCGCACGCAACTCTGACGAAATCTTCCCGCCCTTTATCAGCCGCCAAATAGAAGTGGGCGCCAAGTACGACCTCGGCAGCTTTGGCCTGACCGCGAGCGCCTTCCGCCTCAAACAACCCGCCTATGAAACCAACGCCACCGCGCGCAATTTTGGCCCCAACGGTAAGCGCGAGAACAAAGGCATTGAGCTCAGCGTATTCGGCGAGCCACTGCCGGGGTTCCGTTTGCTCGGCGGCCTGATGTACATCGACAGCGAGCTGACCAACACCGTCGGCGGCGCTGCCGACGGCAATCGCGCGCCGGCCACGCCGGAATACAACGTCAACCTGGGCGCCGAGTGGGACGTGCCGACGGTGTCCGGGCTAACCCTTACCAGCCGCGCCATTCACTCCAGCTCGCAATACCTGGACCAAGCCAACAGCAAGAAAATTGATGGCTGGGAACGTCTCGACATCGGCGCACGCTACGCCTTCAAAGTCTCCGAGAAAGACATAACCCTGCGCGCCAGCGTGGAAAACGTCCTGGACGACCAATACTGGATCTCCGCCGGCGCCTCCGACGACAGCGAACCGGGGCTGAGCTTGTCGACGCCGAGAACCTACCTTATCTCGGCTACGGTTGGTTTTTAAGCTGCGGTGGGTGAGCACAGCACACCCTACGTCGAGGTAGGGTGTGTCGGTTCGCATTAAGCGCGCGACAAACGATTTACGCCTTAATCAGGCTCACAAAAAACCTGGCCAACCCCGTTCGCTGATTACATAAATTCATCGCTGGGCCACCTGCCTGCGATTTAGCCGTTATGCCAGAATGCGCCGGCATTGGCTGCCCATAGATGGGCGCCGCAAATGCCCCGATTTCCCTTTCTGGAATCAACCCATGTTGCGCGTGATCCACGGATGGATGGCTCGTCCTCTGTTGTGCCCGTTTGTTGTTTTACCCCGCCGTAATTGCTCTGAACTTGCCCCCCCTATTTCAGCCAGCGCCCCGCGCTTTGGGCTGAGCCCCACTGCTTACTTTATGGATAAAACAATGGCGAAGGTATCGTCTGGCGCCCGCGTGCGCGGCTGTTTTGTTGGGTTGTTGCTGTTGGCTGTAATGGGGATGTTGAGTGGTTGTGGCGAGAAAGAGGCGCCAGCGGCAACGGCGCCGCCGGTAAGCCCAGCCAGCAGCGAAGCGCTGAAACTGTTGAGCGCCCGGGCCGATGCGCAGCAAAACCGCCTGTCTATCATGTTGCAGTTCAACCAGCCGTTGGCGTCGGTGCAAACCTTCGACCAGTTGCTCGCTGTAACCGGTGTCGATGGCGAGGTGGTCGCCGGTAGCTGGAGCCTGAGCAACGATGGCAAAACGCTGATGTTCCCCAACGTGCAGCCCGGTTCGAGCTACAACGTTACCGTCAAAGCCGAGCTGCAAGCCGCCAGCGGTAAGGCCTTGGGCGAGGTACAGAAGCGCAAGGTGAACCAGGGCAATTTGCCTAAAGTATTAGGTTTTGCTTCCAGCGGCAGCGTATTGCCGGCACGTGGCAGCCGTGGCTTGCCGTTGGTTTCCACCAACGTAGAAGATGCCGATATCGAGTTTTTTCGCGTGCGCGAAAATGCCTTGTCGTCGTTGTTTTGCACCTACCGCAGCAACAAACAGCGCACCAGCTATGAGCTGAACCAACCAAGCAACCACTGGAGCGTCTGTGACCACAACCGCGCGCAGTTGCCCCTCACGGAACTGGGCGAGTCGGTGTATGCCAACCACTACACCCTCAATGGCGATGCCGATACGCGAAACCTGAGCTACATCCCCATTCAGGACGTGCCCCAGCTGCAGGAACCTGGTGTGTATATGGCCGTGCTGCGTCAAGGCGGCAGTTTTAGCACCCGTTATGACACCACTGTTTTTTACGTGAGTGACCTCGGCTTGCACCTGCGGGTTTATCCGAAAAACGCCTTGCTGCATGTGGCCTCGCTGGAAACCGGTAAGCCGGTTGCCGAGGTGACCGTCACCTTGGACGATGAGGACGGCAATACCCAGTTCAGCGGCCAGACCGACAAAGACGGCAATCTGCTGATCACTCGTACGGTAAGCCCCACCGACGTGCTGGTCGCGCACCACGACAAAGACGTATCGGTATTGCCCTTCAACCGTCCGGCGCTGGATGTCTCCAACTTTGATATCACCGGGCGCCGGCAGACGGAGATCGAAGTATTTGCCTGGTCTGGACGCGACCTGTATCGCCCTGGTGAAACACCGCGGGTGGCTGCTTTATTGCGCGACTACGACGGCAAGGCCATGAAAGCGCAGCCCTTGTTTGCGCGCTTGGTGCAGCCCGACGGGCGCAAGCTCGACGACGTGCGCCTAGAGCCCTCTGACCTTAACGAGTACGAGTGGAGCCGCACCATCGCCAGCGACGCGCCTACCGGCACGTGGCAATTGGAGTTCCGCCTGTACCCAGGCGATGAAACCGCCCAGCAAGTGTTCAGCTTTCATGTGGAGGAGTTCTTGCCCGAGCGCCTGAAGCTGGAGCTCAGCAGCGAGCAGGAGCGTGTGCAGCCCAACGAAGCCCTGCAACTCAACGTACAGGCCAACTATTTGTACGGCTCGCCAGCTGAGGGCAACCGTTTTACCGCGAAGTTGCTGGCCAAACCGGAAGTGCATCCGCTCGCCAATTTGGCGGACACCTTTTTTGGTAACCCCTTTGTAAAAGTGTCTGCCAGTGCCGACGATGTTCTCGACACCAAATTGGCTGCTGATGGTTCGTTGAAAGAGCAAGTGCCGCTGCCCAGTGGCGTGGAACCGGTGGCGCCGTTCAATCTGGTGCTGTCTGGTAGCGTGTATGAAACTGGCGGCCGCGCAGTAACGCGAGTGTTTAGTCGTCTGTACTGGCCGGCTAATGAACTGGTGGGTGTCCGTCCGCTATTCGACCCGGTGCAAGGCGCGCGGCCACAAGCCCAAGCCAGTTTTGAAATCCTGCGTGCCAATAGCGCCGGTGAGCTGGTAGCCGCTGGGCACCTGCAAGTGCGTTTGATGGAAGAGGACCGTTACTACTATTGGTACCGCGACCCCGGCCAGTCGTGGCAAACCGACAATGACGCGCAGTTAAATCTGGTCGATCAGCAGGAAGTGGATGTGGCGGCGGGCCAACGGGCTACGGTGAGTTTCCCCGTAGGCTGGGGTAATTACCGCGTAGAGGTGTATGACCCGCAGACCAAGCTCACCACCAGCTTCCCCTTCTTTGCCGGTTACAGCTGGCAGGATGAAAACGCCGGTAAAGAAGCCCGCCCCGAAAAAGTCAAAGTGGCTTTGGATAAAACCGGCTACCGCGCTGGCGACACCCTGAAAGTCACAGTAACGCCTCCCCAGGACGGCCCAGGCATTTTGCTGGTGGAGTCTGACCATTTGCTCTACAGCCAGCTTATCGAGGCCAAAGCGGGCGCCACCTTTGAAGTGCCAGTCACCGCAGAGTGGGAGCGCCAAGACGTGCATGTGGTGGCGCTGGTATTCCGTGGCGGGTCCGCCAAGGACCGCACCACGCCAGCCCGCGCCATGGGCATCGAGCATGTAAACATGGAGCGTAACGACCGCCGTATTGCCCTCAAGCTTGACGCGCCAACGCTGATTCGCCCGATGGGCCCGCTGCAGATCACCGTGCAAGCGGACGACCTGGCCGGGCAGAAGGCCTATGTGCGCCTGACCGCTGTCGACCAGGGCGTGCTGAACATCACCAACTACCCAGTGCCCGATGCCTGGACCTGGTTATTCAGCAAGCGCGCCATGAGTGTTGAAGCGTATGACCTCTACAGCCGGGTGATCGAGGCCGTGGACGGGGTCACCGCCGTCCTGCGTTATGGCGGTGATATGAGCGGCGATGCGTTACCCAAAGCCACTCGCTTGAAACCACGGGTGTTGATCACCGATCTGCTCGCCGCGCCCGTGCAGTTCGACCCTCAGGGCAAAGCCGTGGTTACCCTGGATGTACCGGATTTCAACGGCAGCCTGCGGGTGTCCGCATTGGCCTATGGCGAACAGCGATTCGGCAACGCCAGTGCCAGTGTTACGGTGCAAGCACCGCTATTGGTTGAACCGAGCACGCCACGGGTTATGAGCGGTGGCGACCAGGCGCGGATTAGCGTTGACGTAAAAAACTTCTCCGGGCAAAGCGGCGTAGCCAAGGTCACCGTTCGCGGCAGCGGGCTTATCGATGTGGCCAATAGCGAGCAAAGCGTCAGCCTGGAAAACGGCAAAGGCACCACCTTGTACATGCCGGTTTCGGCGCAGGCCGGGGTGGACGTTGCCAAGGTAGATATTCAGGCCGAACTCAATGAGTACAAGGTGGACCGGCATTTCGAGTTTTCCGTGCGCAACGGATGGCCGCAAACGCTGCGCAGCGTGCCAATGGCCATTGCCGGTAAGCAGGAAGTGCGCCTGGATGCAGGCCAAACCGATGGCTTGGTGCCGAATACGGTCAATAGCCAACTAAGCCTGAGCACGTTGCCGCCGCTGCCTTATCGCTCGGCACTCAAGTACCTGCATTACTACCCCTACAGCTGTATTGAACAGACCACCAGTGGCGGCTACGGCGCGCTGTTTATGGACGAAAAAACCAGCAAGGCGCTGGGCTTGGGCGAGATATCGGCGAGCATGCGCGATGCTAAGGTCAACAACGCGTTAAGCCGTATTGCCTCCTACCAGGCGAGCAATGGTCACTTCACCTTCTGGGGCGGCAGTTCACCGATCACCCCGTTTATGACCCCCTATGTGGTCGACTTTATGCTTGATGCCCGCGACGCCGGCTTTGCGGTGCCAGAGCAGGTGCTGCAAAAGGCCCTGGAGCGCCTGAATGACGACCTGCTGTCCGGCGGCGATCCGTACTACGGCTATGAACACCACGACCATCTGCGGGTGGCCAACCTGGCGTACGCCGGCTTTGTATTGGCGCGAGTTAACCGGGCATCGCTGGGCACCTTGCGCGCTATTTTCGATAACCAGACCGATAAACTGGTGGCGCCGTTGCCGCTGGTACACCTGGGTATTGCGTTGAAGTTGATGGGCGATAACGAGCGCGCGCAAAAAGCCATTGAAAAGGCCTTTGCCTGGAGCAAAGAACGGCCCTGGTACGTGGGCGACTATGGCTCCGAACTGCGCGACCTTGGCGTGATGGTAGCCTTGACCCACAGCTACAAAATGAACACCGCTGCCTACGACGCCAAGCTGGTGGAGTGGGCCCGTAATGCCAGCGCCAAGGCCCACGGCGCGCAGCAAAACAGTTACTACTATGGCTGGACCTGGGCGTACCTGAGCACTCAGGAGCAAATCGCGATTGCCCGCGTCGCCCATGCCTTTGACGCTGCCAGTAACGCGCCGCTGGCGGTGAGCGTGCAAGTGGGTGAACACAGCGAAACAGTCCCGGCCAACACCTTCAGCTGGACGCGTTTGCTGAGTAAAGCGGAGTTAGCCAGCGGTGTTGTGGTGAAGCCGCAAACCGACGCCACGGTGTTTGCCACCTTCGATACCGCTGGCATTGGCGAACAGCCGCCAGCCGTGGATGACGCGCAAATCAAAGTGCGCCGCGACTACTTCCTTACCGACGGCAAGCGTTGGGGCGGCGGCACACTGCGTGAGGGCGATAGCCTGATCGTGCAGCTCACCATTGAAGCGCGGATGAATGTGCCGGATGCCATGGCCACCGATCTACTCCCCGGCGGCCTGGAGGTGGAAAACCTTAACCTCAGCGGCGCACAGGCGTGGGAGGGGGTGGTGGTCGATGGTATTCGTATGGAAGAGCACGAGCAAAAGGCCAACGTTGTGCATGAGGAATACCGCGACGACCGTTATGCCGCCGCGTTGAAGCTTGAGCGAGGGGAGAAAGCGCGCCTGTATTACCTGGTGCGCGCGGTAACCCCAGGCACTTACTCGGTGCCACCACCGATTGTCGAAGATATGTATCGTCCAGCCGTGCGCGGCATTGGTGACACCGACTTGAAAACCCTCACGGTAGGCAGCCCATGAAGCCGAGGAGGGCACGCCGCTATTGGCGCGCCCTGGGGCTAACAGTCGGCGCGCTGCTGCTGAGTGCAGTGGGGCTCGACCTGCTGTTTCCCCTGCAGCTACCCGCCAGCGATACCGGCGCCACCGTGGTGCTCGCCCGCGATGGCAAACCGTTGCGGGCGTTTGCCGACGAGCAGGGTGTGTGGCGTTACGAAACGGGCGCAGCGCAGGTGTCGCCGTTGTACCTGCAAGCGCTGCTCGGGTATGAGGACAGGTGGTTCTATCAGCATCCAGGGATCAATCCGTATGCGTTGGCACGCGGGGCGTTTTTGTCACTGCGTCATGGGCGGATTATTTCCGGTGGTTCCACCTTGACCATGCAGGTGGCACGGGTGATTGCACCGATTCGTCACAGCTACGGCGGCAAACTGGTGCAGTTGTTTCGTGCGTTGCAGTTGGAGGCGCATTTAAGCAAGGCCCAGATCCTCGATTTGTACCTCAACCATGCGCCGTTTGGTGGCGCAATCGAGGGCGTGGAAACCGCCTCCTGGGCCTATTTGGGCAAGCCCGCCAGCCAACTCTCCCATGCCGAAGCGGCGCTGCTGACGGTGTTGCCGCAAGCGCCGAGCCTATTGCGCCCGGACCGCCATGCTGACGCCGCGCGAACGGCGCGAGACAAAGTGCTGGAGCGTATGGTGGAGCAGGGCGTGTGGAGCACCGCTGAAGTGGCAGACGCCAAGATGGAACCGGTGATTACCCGCTCCTTACGCTCGCCGCTGAGCGCGGCGTTATTGGCCGAGCGTTTACGCCAGGAGCAACCGCTGGCGCGGCGGATTCAAAGCACCATTGACGAGTCGTTGCAGCGCGCGGTGGAGCAGCGGGTGCGGGATTATGTCGCGCGGCTTCCGGCGCGAACCTCGTCGGCTGTGTTGGTTATGGACAACCTTACGTTGGAGACGCGGGTGTATGTCGGCGCCGCCGCGTTTGCCGACCCCAAGCGCATGGGCCATGTCGATATGGTGCGGGCATGGCGTTCGCCCGGTTCGACTTTGAAACCCTTCCTTTATGGAATGGCCTTGGATGAGGGTTTGGTGCATTCGCAGAGTTTGCTGGTCGACGCCCCGCAAGATTTTGGTAACTACCGGCCGGGTAACTTTGATGAGGCGTTTGCTGGGCCAGTTAGCGTTGCTGAAGCCCTGCAGCGCTCGCTCAATGTGCCCGCCGTGGATGTGTTGGACCGCCTCGGCCCGCCGCGTTTCTCTGCACAAATGGCGGCGGGCGGCGTCGCGCTGCGTTTGCCGCCTGGCGCCCAACCGAATCTGGCGGTGATTCTCGGCGGCGCAGCTGCCAAGCTCGAAGCGCTAGTCGGCGCCTATAGCGCCTTGGCTAACGGCGGTGTGGCCAGCCTACCGCGCTATACAAGCGAGCAACCTTTACAGCAGCGGCGTTTATTGTCGCCAGGGGCGGCGTGGATTGTGCGCGACATGCTCGCCAACAACCCGGTCGAGTTACCCGGTGTGCCGTTGCAAAACAGCAGCTACGCCCGTGCACCCTTGGCCTGGAAAACCGGTACCAGTTACGGCTACCGCGATGCCTGGGCCATGGGCGTGACCGATAACTGGACCGTCGGGGTGTGGGTCGGCCGCCCCGACGGTACGCCGTCGCCCGGGCAATACGGCAGTGTCACCGCATTGCCGTTGTTGTTCGCCATCAACGCAATGTTGCCCAACCGCACTTCAACACTGCGCTTCACCCAGCCGGCCACCGTGCAAGCTATGGACATCTGCTGGCCGCTGGGCAGTGCCGCGAGCAGCACACCGGCTGAGCAATGTCGGCAACGGCGAACAGCTTGGGTATTGAATAACTCCCTGCCGCCGACCTTCGCCGAACGCGATACCAATGTATGGGCCAATGGCGTGCTTACACTGCGGGTGAACGCCGAGGGCCAACGCTTAAGCGCCGGTTGCACGGATGAGCACGAACAACCTAGGCAAATCGCCCGGTGGCCGGCGTTGGCCACACCGTGGCTGCGTAGCGAAGACATTGCTGCCGCCACCTTGCCCGCGCTAAAACCCGGCTGCGCGGCAGACTCGCTGGACAGCAGCACCCCCATCCATATCGCCGGCATTACCGATGGCAGCACCCTGCGCCGTCCCCCCAACAGCGACAACCCGCTGCGCATCACCCTGCAAGCACTGGGCACCACCGCGCAGGTGCAATGGTTGTTGGATGGCCGCCTGCAGGCCAGTAGCGAAGGCAGTGAGGCGGTGAGTATTGCCCTGCCAATTGCCGGCAAACATCAAGTCACTGCGCTATCGCGACAAGGCCCATTTGCGCGCTTGACGGTCAACGTGGAAGAGCGTTAGCCACCTAACCGTCGGTAACGGCCATACGCCGCAGCGTTACCCGGCTGAGACACTTTGCAAAGAGTGAAGGCTTGAGCGTTATGCCCAGGCTGCTAAATTGGCGCGGCGACGCCGGGCCCCTCTGACAGCTACCCCGCTGCCATGTCGGAGTTGCAGTTTGTACAACTTCGACTTAGGAGGGGCTTATGAGCACCCTAGAACCGTTCTTCATGGCCGAGTTCCTCGGCACCGCCACCTGGTTGTGGCTGGTCTTTATCACCATCGTTATCAGCCTGCTGGTCTTCGACCTCGGGGTGTTACACCGTGAGCACCGCGAAATCGGCGTAAAAGAAAGCTTGCTGCTGTCGGCCGGTTACATCAGCGCTGGTTTGCTGTTTGGCCTGTGGATTTGGCAGGTAAAAGGCGACACCGCCGGTATGGATTTCTACACCGGTTTTCTCATCGAGAAGTCGTTATCGATGGACAACGTCTTCCTGATGGCGATGATCTTCAGCTTTCTTTCAATCCCGCGTAAGTACCAGCATGAGGTGTTGTTCTGGGGCATTCTCGGGGTGATTGTGCTGCGCGCCATTATGATTGGCCTGGGTGCTGCGCTGATCGCTGAGTTCGATTGGATTCTCTATGTGTTCGGCGCCTTCCTGCTGCTCACCGGCGTGAAGATGCTGTTTAGCAAGGTCGACGATCATCCGGACCTGGCGGAAAACACGCTGGTGAAATTCCTGCGTCGGCATATGCGCGTCACCGAGCGTTTGCACGAAGGCCGCTTCTTTGTCCGTCAGCCGGATGCCAGCGGGCGCAACGTGTTGTGGGCCACGCCACTGCTATTGGCACTGGTGCTGATCGAGTGCGCTGACTTGGTGTTTGCCGTGGACAGCGTGCCGGCGATTTTCGCCATCACCCAAGACCCGTTTATCGTCTACACCTCGAACATTTTCGCCATCCTTGGCCTACGCGCCTTGTACTTCGCCCTTGCGGCGATGATCCATCGCTTCGCTTACTTAAAGTACGCCCTGGCCCTGGTGCTGGTGTTTATCGGCTGCAAGATTTTCCTGGTCGGCATCATCGGCAAAACCCCGCCTGTGATTTCCCTCAGCGTAACGCTCGGCCTGTTGGCGGGTGGTGTGCTGCTGTCGCTGTGGAAAACCCGCAACGACAGCACCCCAACTTGACGTTAAACATTGCCTTCTTTGCCCCGGTATGCCGGGGCATTTATCACTGTTGGAGAACCCTATGAATGTCTCATCAATTGCCGGCCTGGCCCTTGTAGCCTTGCTTGGCATCACACTGGCGGGCTGCGACGCGGCTGAAGAATCTGCGCAGAAACTCACCGACAAAGCCGCGCAGGCTGCCCAGCAACTGGCCCGAGAAGCGGTCAGCGATACCGTTAACGCCTTGAATGAGCAGATTGATCAGGCGCAAAAGTCGACCAATGAGCTGCTAGGCAAGCCGGAAGACGAAGCGGGCAACGACAAACCCAAACGCGAAACCGAGGCACCACCGGCCTCGGTGGGCGAGGGCGTCGAAACCTAAACCAGCACGCTGCTCAGCCAGGTAGATCCATTGCTGCCGCGTGGGGCGGCGTGTCCGCAGCCTCACTGTGCAGGTACTGGATAAAGCTCGCCAAGCGCAGGTAGTCGAGCGTTTCCATCGGCTGCGGATCGGTGCTCGGCCCATGATTTTTGCCATTGTGTTCAGACGCGGGTTGACAGTTCATCACTTGCTCCAAATACTGTATGCATAACCAGCTTACAGAGATTCGGATATGTCTTTCAACCTCAGCCAGCTTCCTGTCGACCAACGTGCCGCCATTCAGCAGCATCGCCAATGCTGCTTTGAAAACTACCAACAGCAACTGCAGCTAGATACGCAGCTGGCCGTGGATGTCGCTTGGGAGTTCAGCCGCTTGCTCGGCGCCCGCGGCGAGAAAAAAGCCGCTTGGCGAGATTGGGTTTGCCAGCAACTAATTGAGCTGGACGATCCGCTTTTAGTGGCCAAACTCAAGCAGCGGCTTAACGGCTATATGCGCGGAGCAGGGCAGAGCAATCAGCCTGCCTGACCAGGTGAACCATGATGCGTGAAGTACTGATCAAAATCCTCCTGGCGCCCATTCTGTTGCTGCAAGGGTTGTACGTGCGCCGTGTAACGCCAAAGTTGCCCGAGCCCATTGGCGAGCGCAGCGGCGTAAGTGGCAACGGCCCGCATATGCGTTTGCTGGTACTGGGCGACTCGGCAGCCGCTGGTGTCGGCGTGGCGGAACAAGCGCAAGCGTTAACCGGCCGGTTGGTGGCTAACCTGGCGCAAGACTATCGCGTGTCCTGGAAGCTAATCGCCCAATCTGGGCTGGACACAGCTGAGGTAATGGCGCGGGTCGAGAGTACCGCCACCGAGCCCTTTGATGCCGTGCTGGTATCGGTCGGTGTAAACGATGTAACGGGCCGCCTGTCTGCGCAAGACTGGGCAATCGCCATGCACCGGTTGCTTGATTTACTACTGTGGAAGTATGGCGCACGTCACGTGCTGCTAGCGCCGGTGCCGCCGATGCATTTGTTTCCCGCACTGCCGCAGCCACTGCGTTGGTACCTTGGGCGACGCGCTAAGCAATTCAACTTGGCCCTGGTGCAGTTAGCGCGCTCACGCATGGATTGTCGCCTACAGCAAAGCAACCTGAGCGTGCGAAACGACATGCTGGCTGCCGACGGGTTTCACCCAGGCGCTGCGGTGTATGCACAGTGGGCGGACGATTCGGCGGCTACGTTACGCAGCTTTTTTACCGACCCGGTGTCCCTTGGCGGCCGCGTGGTTGCAGCACCACCAGCCGCGTAAAAGTTGGAAAAAAGCCTAACTCGTCGCTGACATCGCTGGCGGTGAAACGGTTTTCACGGTGGTGGCAAACGCGCTGAGACGAACAAGTTGTTCGTTGATCGCCCAGCTCCGCTGACCTCGCCCTCAAGCGTTCTAGCAATGTGGGGATAGGCAGGAAATGATTGCGCGCAGCGCACGCTGTGCTTTTTCCTGGAGTTCTCACGATGTTCCCTCACCTGAAAGTCCGCACTGGTATGGTCGCGGTGTTGGTTCTTTTCGTTGTCGCCTTACTGCTATCAACGGTGAACAATTGGTCGGCTGCAGTACGCAGCCATGAGCAAATTGTTCAGCTCGACCAAGCGACCAAACAGATTGACGGCATAAACAATGCGTTGCTGCTGGCCATTCGTACCAGCGCCAATGTGTCCTCGGCCTTTATTGAAGCGGTCGGCGGTCACCGTGAAGAAGCGGAGGCGCGTATTGGCCGCAGTGAAGCAATCTGGGCAGAAGCCATCGCCAAGATCAACTCAGCAACCGCCGATATCAACGACCCTGTGCTCAAGGGCCTTGCCGATGATCTTAAGAACGCTTTTGACGAATATGGCCGAGCAATAGTCGGCCAGCGAGCCGCCGCTCGCGTGCAGTCGGCTACCGATTACTTTCAGGTCAACATCGCCGCCGGAAATGGCATGACCAATTTGCAGGCGATTCGGGTCAAGTTGGTCGGGGAGTTGGATCAGCGCAGCAAGATGGTGGTCATTCAGTCCGCCGAGCGACTGGCCTTGGCACAAACCCTTTCCATTAGCGTGGTGGTGATTACGTTGGTGTTGGCGGTGCTCTGTTGGATGTTTATTTCCGCCCGAGTGCTGCGCCCCTTGCGTGATGCCGGTGAGCATTTCAAACGCATTGCCGACGGCGATCTGACCCAAGCCGTCGTGGTGACCAGCCACAATGAAATTGGCGAATTGTTCGCCGAGCTGCAACGTATGCAGAGCATCCAGCGCGACACGCTAAATCTGATTGCCGGTTCGGCCACACAACTGGCCTCGGCAGCCGAACAGCTGAATGCTGTGACCGAGGAAAGTAATCGTGGCCTTCAGCAGCAAGATCAGCAGCTTGAACAAGCTGCTACGGCGGTGAATGAAATGACCAGCGCCGTGGAAGAGGTCGCACGCAATGCGGTATCCACCTCGCAAGCCGCCACGGCCTCCGACAGCCTGTCGCAAAAGAGTCGGCAGCAGGTGCGAGAAAACATCGAAGGCACAAAATCGATGAGTGCGGACATCCAGGGCAGTGCCGAGCGTATTCAGAATCTGGCCAGCGAAGTGCGCAATATCGGCAAGGTGCTGGACGTGATTCGCGCGGTGTCGGAGCAGACCAACCTACTCGCGCTGAACGCGGCCATCGAAGCGGCGCGGGCCGGAGAGGCCGGGCGTGGCTTTGCCGTGGTGGCGGATGAAGTGCGTACCTTGGCTTATCGCACCCAGCAATCAACGCGCGAAATCGAGCAGATCATTGGCAGCGTGCAAAGCAATGCCGAGCAGGCCGTTGGTGCAATGCAAGCCAGTACCACGAAAGCGCAGGATGCCTTGCAGATGACCCAGGCAAGCGGCGACGTGTTGGAGGAAATATTTGCCGCCATCAGCCAGATCAATGAGCGCAATTTGGTGATTGCCAGTGCGGCGGAGGAGCAGGCGCAGGTGGCCCGTGAAGTCGACCGCAACCTGGTGGCGATTCGTGACCTGTCGGCGCAATCGGCTGAAGGTGCGCAGCAAACCAACGCCGCCAGTCATGAGTTGTCTCGCTTGGCGGCAGAACTTAGCGGCCTTGTCGGGCGCTTTCGCACTTAAGCGGCCTTGGCGGTTTGCGCATAGGGTTAGCGGTGCGCAAACCGCCCGATCGCCAGCACCGGGTTAACCAATACTGCCAATAAAGTTAGCCAGCTCCGGCGTTGCCGGGGCGCTGAACAAGTCTTTCGGCGCGCCCACTTCATGCACGCGACCCTGGTGCATAAACACCAATTTGTCACCCACCTCGCGGGCAAAGCGCATTTCGTGGGTGACCATAATCAGCGTCATGCCTTCTTTGGCCAGTTCACGCACCACGCTGAGTACTTCGTTGACTAACTCCGGGTCGAGCGCCGAGGTGATTTCGTCGCACAACAGCACGCGCGGCGACATGGCCAAGGCACGGGCAATAGCTACCCGTTGCTGTTGACCGCCAGATAGCTGCTCCGGGAAGGCGTTGAATTTGTCCGCCAGGCCTACGCGCTCGAGCATCTTTTCCGCCAAACGGCGTGATTCAGCGCGGTCAGTTTTCTTCACCACCTGCGGCGCGAGCATGACGTTTTCGCCCACGCTCAGGTGCGGGAACAGGTTGAACTGCTGAAACACCATGCCGACCTTTTGCCGCAACGCGCGCAGGTCTGAGCGTTGCGCGTCGAGGTATTGGCCATCAACTTCAATCACGCCGTCGTTGATCGATTCCAAGCCGTTCAGGGTGCGCAGCAAGGTGCTTTTACCCGAGCCGCTGCGGCCGATAATGGCCACGACTTCGCCTTCCTCAACCTTGAGGTCAACGCCTTTGAGCACGTGGTTAGTGCCGTAGTATTTGTGCAGGCCAGTGATACTAAGCAGCGACATGCAGCCTCCTTTCAAGGTAACGGGCGCCCATCGAGAGCGGGAAGCACAACAGGAAGTAGCCCAGGGCAATCAGGCCGTAGACCAGGAAGGGTTCAAAGGTGGCGTTGGCAATCATGCTGCCGGTCTTGGTCAGCTCGGTGAAGCCGATGATTGAGGTCACAGCGGTGCCCTTGACCACCTGCACCGAAAAGCCCACGGTCGGCGCCACGGCAATACGCAACGCTTGCGGCAAAATCACGAAACGCAGTTGTTCGAAGCGGTTTAGCGCCAGACTTGCCGAAGCTTCCCATTGGCCCTTGGTGACTGACTCCACACAACCGCGCCAGATTTCAGCCAGGTAAGCGCTGGTAAATAGCGTTAGCGCGACAGCTGCCGCCATCCACGCCGATACCTCGACGCCGAGCAAAGCGACCCCAAAAAACACCAAAAACAGCTGCATCAGCAGTGGCGTGCCCTGGAACAGCTCGATGTAACCGCGGGCTAACATGCGTAGTGCGCTCAGTTGAGAAATGCGCGCCAACATCACCAACAGCCCGGCCACGCCGCCGCAAACAAACGCCACCATGGACAGCAGCACCGTCCATTGCAGGCCCGTGAGCAGGTTGCGGATGATGTCCCACAACGTGAATTCCATCAGCGTCTCCCCACAATCACGTAGCGGCCCACCAGGTTCAATACTTGGCGCAGACCGATGGCCATCACCAGGTAGAGCAGGGTGGTCAGCAGGTAGGTTTCAAAAGCGCGGAAGTTGCGCGACTGAATAAAGTTGGCGGCAAACGACAACTCTTCGGTCGCAATCTGCGAACACACCGCCGAACCGAGCATGACGATGATGATTTGGCTGGACAGCGCCGGCCACACCTTGGCCAGCGCCGGGCGCAGCACCACATGGCGGAAGATTTCGTAGCGGGTCATGGCCAGCGCCGACGCTGCTTCGATTTGCCCAGCGGGAATGGCCTGGATGCCGGCGCGGATAATTTCCGTGGAATAGGCGCCCAGGTTAATCACCATCGCCAACGAGGCGGCTTGCCATTCGTTCATGCGTACGCCAAGCGCGGGCAGGCCAAAAAAGATAAAGAACAGCTGCACGATAAACGGCGTGTTGCGGATCAGCTCCACATAGCCGCTAAACAACCAGTTGAAAGGGCGCACTTGCCAGGCGCGCATCACCGCGCCAAGCACGCCGATCGCCACCCCGGCAAACACGCCAATGGCCGTCAGCTCCAGGGTGAACAACGCGCCCTTAAGCAGTTGGTCACCGTGGGCCAGCACCGCGGCAAAGTCGAATTGATAGGCCATCAGGCTGGACCGCTCAGAGGTCAGTTGGCAGCGGTTGTTTCAACCACTTTTCGGCAATGCCACTGAGGCTGCCGTCAGCTTTGGCTGCGGTCAGAATACCGTTCACCTTTTCCAGCAGCGCCGGCTGTTCTTTGGCTACGCCGACGTACACAGGCGAGTCCTTCAACTTCAGTTTTAACACCGGCACTTTCTTCGGGTTTTTCTCCGCGATGGCGCTCATTACCACGCTGCCACTGGCGATCAAATCAACCTGGCCAGACAGGTAGGCAGCGATAGTTGAGTTGTTGTCTTCAAAGCGTTTGATGGTGGTGCCTTCTGGTGCCACGGCGCTGAGTTCCATGTCTTCAATGGCACCGCGGGTCACGCTGATGGTTTTGCCTTTCAATGCATTGGTGTTGGCGATTTCTGCTTCAGCCGGGCCAAACACGGCGAGATAGAAGGGCGCATAGGCCGTGGAGAAATCGATCACTTTTTCTCGCTCCGGGTTCTTGCCCAGGCTGGAAATCACCAAGTCGACCTTACCAGTGGTGAGGAAGGGGATGCGGTTAGTGCTGTTAACCGGTGTCAGGGCGAGCTTCACGCCAAGTTTGTCGGCAATCAGTTTGGCCGTGTCGATGTCCAGACCGCGCGGTTGCATATCCGGACCCACTGAACCAAAGGGCGGAAAATCTTGCGGTACCGCCACTTTCAACGTGCCACTGGCCTGGATATCGGCGAGTGCATCGGCATTGGCCACCGAATGCACAAAGGCACCGCTGGCGATAAAGGCAGAGAGCAGCAGGTGACGAACTGTACGCATGGGAAAAGCCTCGTGGCGTCGCAAGAAAGAGTGCAAGGGCGATAGCACAGGGCATGCCAGTTTCCCCAGGGCCAGGCTTGGTGACCGTCCAGTCGTTGATTCCTAAGGTCTTACTGGTCTGAACAGTTGGAGCTTCCTGATTGAGTCGTCAACTTTTAATTGCACCCAAGCAGGGCAAGGGTTTTAGCCATAGTTCCAGGCTGGTGCGTGACTTGCGCCCCAGGCAAAAAACAGCGTAAAAAGCAGCTAATTCTTCTGACTGGTCTGAACAGATGGCCGATACAGCAGTACGTGGCGCGGTGCCCGAACAGGCCCTGCAGGCTATTCAAAAGCTGATCCGCGAAGGCGGCTACCAACCGGGCGATGCCTTGCCATCGCAGCGCGATTTGGCCGAGCGACTGGGCGTCAGTCGCGCTTCCCTGCGAGAGGCATTGTCATCGTTAAGTGCTTTGGGCTTGGTCAGTGTGCAGGCGGGGAAGGGCGTATACGTGCAGTCCACGCTGGTAGCCAGTGGCACCACCGCCAAGGCATTCTCCTGGCCATATGCCGAGCAGGTGTCTGCCGTTGACACCTTTCAACTGCGCTACGTACTCGAAGGCTTTGCCGCCGGCCGCGCCGCCAGCACCCTGACGGCATTGGATATTGACGAGCTGCACGACAACGTTGAAGCCATGCGCTTGGAACTGCGCGCCCAGCATTTTGAAGCGGCCGCGCGCTTGGACTTCGAATTTCACCGACGCCTACTGCAAGCCAGCGGCAACCTGGCCATCGAACACATCATCAGCGCCAGCGAATCAGTGTTTCTGGAAAGCCAAAAGCTGCCGTTTATTCGCCCCGAACGGGCGATGGAAACCTGGCAAGAACACCGCAAAATCCTGCGCCACCTGGCCCGTCACGCCAACGACCCCGCGCGTAAAGCCATGCAGGAACATATCCGCAATGCGGCATCGCGAACTGGGATTATTTTTCCGATTTAACGTGGCGGGCTCCAGCGGATGAGCCCCTCAAGCACAGGCCTTCGCCGCCCGTTCGAATTCAGAAGACAGCACACTGCGTTCAAATACGAACACCTTACTGCCTGATTGTGCCTTGTACGCGTCCATCACTTTGTCTGTTGAAACGGCGCTGGTAAGCGAAATTCTCGAATGCCGCTGCCCCTGTGAGAGCGACGGCGTTAGCTGTTGTGCTTGCAGTATGGGCATTACGCAGCCGGCAAATTCTTCTGGGGTTTTTCCGCTTTCCAGCGCGAGCGTTGGCTGGTTCGGTACAGCGGCGCAGCCTATTAACAGGGTGCTGGCAAGAAGAGAGGCAAAAATAAAACGCATGGTGAAATCCCGGTGGCAGCACTGCCGGAGGGCAGGCTTTGGCAGCGGGCTATTTTGCGTATCCATATGCCAGATGGAACGTGAAGAGCGTGATTTCAATTATCAACGGTAGCGATAGTTACATGGCGCGTTAGCTCAGCGTTTTTCCATCGTTTGAGAGTGCCTGCTGGAGATAGCGTACCAACGCCATGGTCCGCGCCGAGCGGCGGCGTTCCTGGTTCAACACCGCGTTTACAGGCAGGGCTATGGCGCGGTAGTCGCTTAGAACAGTAGTCACCTTGCCGCTCTCGACATCTTCGGCAAACAGCCATTGCGGCGACAGCGCCATGCCCACTCCGGACAGCACCAGTTCGCGGACGCCCTCGCTACTGTTGCTGGTGATATTGCCCTTGATAGTGACGTCGATCGTTTGCCCATCGCGGCTGAAATTCCAGATGTCGTAGTTATCCAGCAGGGTAAAGCCGATGCAGTTGTGGGCCTTGAGTTCGCCGGGTGACAGCGGCGTTCCGTGGCGTGCCAGGTAAGCGGGCGCGGCATACACACGACGCTCGGTGATTGCCAGCGGTATGGCGACGAAACCCTCGTTTTTGACCCCGCCGATACGCACGGCCAAGTCGATGTCTTCCTTGAGCAGGTCTTCCATTTGATCGCTCAGCCTGAAGTCGATCTGCACGTTGGGGTAACGCTGCAGAAAAGTACCGAGCAACGGCGCTATACACAGGCGCCCATAGCTGACTGGCGCGGTGATTCGCAAGCGACCGGCGACTTGCTCCTGGCCGGTGGTAAAACTGAGTGTGGCTGCTTCCAGGCTGGCCAAAATGGCCAGGCAATCGGCGTAAAACCGCTGGCCTTGGTCGGTCAGTACCAGCAGCCGGGTGCTGCGGGTAAGCAAGGCGCCACCCAGGTAGTGCTCCAGGGCGACGATCTGTTTGCTTACGGCCGGCTGCCCGATGTTTAGCTCCCGCGCGACGGCCGAAAACGACCCTCGCTCCACCACACGCACAAACGTGCGCATGCTTTCGAACATATCCATGGGCGATTACGTCCCTAGCAGGAATAAAAGTTATGCAAGTTTAGCTGCTTATCGGAATCAATGGGCTGCGGCAACCTGTGACCAGTGAATCCGCAAAAGGCCCCATCATGAACTCGCTTATGCTCGCCGTTCTCGCCCAATCTGCGCAAACCCCGCTTACCGTTAACCAAATTGCTCGACCTATGGCCGAGAGTGGGCAGGTGGTGGTGCGCGTGCATGCAGCAGGCGTAAACCCGCTGGATATCAAAATCGCCACTGGCGCCGCCGCGCATGCGCGGCAGCCCTTGCCGGCGGTGCTGGGTCTGGATTTGGCCGGCACGGTCGTTGAGTTGGGCCACGGGGTTGAGCGCCTAGCCGTTGGCGACGAGGTGTTTGGTATGGCCGGTGGCATCGGCGGTGCCCAAGGCGCCATGGCCGAGTACATCGCGGTCGACGCCAGGCTGCTCGCCACTAAACCGCAGCGCCTGAACATGCGCGAGGCGGCCGCTTTGCCACTGGTGTTTATCACTGCCTGGGAGGGCTTGGTAGACCGTGCCAATGTGCGCGCCGGGCAACGCGTTCTAGTTCACGGCGGCGCTGGCGGCGTAGGGCAGGTGGCGGTGCAACTGGCTAAGGCACGAGGGGCAGAGGTTTACGCCACTGGCTCGGCCAGCAGCCTGGAATTTATTCGTTCATTGGGCGCGACCGCTATCGACTACAACGCCGAAGACGTTGACAGCTATGTGCAACGTTACACCGCTGGCGAAGGTTTCGACATTGTCTACGACACCGTTGGCGGCAGCACGCTGGACGGCGCCTTCAGGTCGGTGACGGCCTACACCGGGCATGTGCTCAGCTGCTTGGGTTGGGGCCAGCACAGCCTGGCGCCGCTGTCCTTCAAGGGCGCCTCGTATTCCGGGATTTTCACATTATTGCCGCTGCTTTCCGGTAAAGGCCGCGAGCACCACGGCGAGATCATGCGTCAGGCAAGCCTGCTGGCTGATGCCGGCAAACTGACTATTCGGTTGAGCGAGCGGAGTTTTGCTTTGCATCAGGTGAACGAAGCATTCCTGCAGGTTGCGCAGGGCGGCAGCAAGGGCCGGACCGTGATCGATATCGGCACCAAGCCCCAACACGCTGGCGACCAAGCCTGAAAACAGCGCCTTACGACTTGCCCCGAGGACTACCATGAATTGCAAACACTCCCAGCCGTGCCGCCAACTCGGTACACGGTCGCTAAGCGCCGCTTGGTTGGCGCTTAGCGGTGTGCTGTTTTTTACTCTGCTGCCAGGCGCTGTACCCCCGGCACATGCAGGCGAAGATGTCTCCGCGCAGAAAATCGTCGACCTCGGCAATATCACGCAAGTGAGCCCGGGCGTGCACGTAATCGAGGACCGCCAGCACCTGTTTCTAGTGCCGAACATCACCATTATTGTTGGCCGCGACGCCGCGTTGGTTGTCGACACCGGCCTGGGTACCGCCAGCGCTGAGCAGGTGTTAAAGGCCGCACGCAAGCTGGCCGGTAACAAAAAGCTGTACCTGACCATCACCCACTTTCATCCCGAACACGGCTTTGGTGCGCAGGTCTTCCAAGGGCAGGCGACCATTATTTACAACCGCGCGCAACGGGACGAACTGCTGAAAAAGGGTCCGCAGTTCCGCGACCTGTTTGCCGAAAAGCTGGACGTAGCGCAGGCCATGAAAGACGTACGTCTGGTGACGCCCGACGTGGTGTATGACAACGAGGCGGAGATCGACCTGGGTGGGCGCGTGGTAAGGCTCAGCTACTACGGCCCTGCGCATACGCTGGGTGACCAGGTTATTTCGGTGCCAGCGCAGGGCGTGGTGATATTCGGCGACCTGCTGGAAACCGCGTCCTTTCCGATCATGCCGTGGTTCCCCGATCTGGCCGACACCGATGTCGACCCACTGAACTGGCGGGAGATCTTTCGCAAAGTAATGGCCAGTCACCCCAGCGTGGTAATTCCAGGGCATGGTCGTATCGGCACGGCTGCCAGTATCGAAACAGCCGCCGCTCATTTGGATTTTGTACAGACAGCTGTGGCCCAGCGCTGCGCAGCTGGTAAAGACCTTGCCACCATGCAAAAGGAGCTCACGCCGATGCTGGAGGCTCAGCATCCGGATTGGGAGCTAAAGGACTGGATTGCCATGGAGGTTCAAGCCTACTACCAACGACTTTGTCGACCCTGACAGGGCGCCAAGCCTGAGCAAGGACGGGGTGATCGGGCAACTATGGCAAATGGAGCGGGTAATCCGCCGTGATGATGCGGACAACGAAGTAAAAGAGCAGTACTTCACGATTGCTGGTAGCCAGCCGGTTAAATGGTTAGGCAATCGCTACAGCTATAGCCGCCGGAAATTGCCCGGGGCGAACGCTAATCGCTGAGCAGCAGATGCGCTTTAAAGCGCATCTGCATGACCGTCACCGGGTGACAGCGTGCTTCTCGCAGGCAGGTGCGGATGCAAAACGAGGTGAACAGATGAGTCAGGCGTGGCTTGGGGTTGTCTCGCGCGCGCATGTGTGGCGCGGTGTGGAACAAGGATTTGCGCAGGTATGCCATGGCAAGGTTAAACCGCTCTGCGCCATGAAGAGGGGCGATATCTTTGTTTATTACTCCCCCACAGTGGAGATGCACGGCGCACCGCTGAAAGCGTTCACCGCGTTGGGCACCATTCAGGACGATGTCATTTCTGAATACAACACGGGCAACGGTTTTGTGCCGTTTCGTCGTCGGGTTCAGTACGTCCAGGCCAATGAAGTGCCTCTGGAGGACGTGAGAGGGGCGTTGCAACTCTGTGCCCAACCGAGCTGGGGAACCCAATTGCGGCGCGGCTTGATTGCGCTGACCGAACACGATATTGGGGTGATTGCCGGCGCAATGGGGGTGAATCTGGCTGCGTTAAAAACTTAATGACAGGGCGCCTTGGGGCAGATAAATGACGCACTTAACGGCTTATTGTCTGGGCCAACTAGCGCGGCGCCTTTGATCTTTCCTTTTTAAAAAAGCTGAAAACGAGTTGCAGGCCCGAAGTTGTTGTCGCCTGGCAGCCGAGCTTTATCATTTTAATGTCACGCGATGTTGCAACTTTGATGATTCTCTTTGAGTTCTCTGAGACGTCTGCCTTTTCTCGTCTAAAACTGTAGGAGCGGCAGAGAAAACACCCGCGCTGCGGCCACGATAAGAACGAACGCCCGGCACTCACTCCAATAAAAGGGATCGCCACGATGAGGAACTTGACTGTTCGTACTCGCTCTTTCGTAAGTTTCATGGCGATTACGCTGTTGGTTATTTTTATAGGGGGTTTTTCCATCTGGAAGATGCAACAAATCCGAGCCCTCGCCGTTCATGTTGAGAAAAACTCATTGCCGAGCATTGTGATTGCCGACCATATGAACGCAGCGGCGTTGCGTCTGCGCCTGGAGCATCGGCGGTTAATCCCGCAGACCGATCCAAGCGTGCGTAAGGAAACGCTACAACGCATCAGTGCCGCCCGCGAAGATTTTCTCGCCCAAGTGAAAAGCTACGCCGACTATGTTGCCTCCGACCATGAGCGCGCTCTGCTGCAAACCATCAGCGACGGCGGCAATAAATTTTTAGAGGCGTTGAGTTCGGTGGTGAGCCTTACGGAAAAAGGCCAGCCCGATGAAGCCACGGCGTATATGGACAGGACTGTGGTGCCTACCGCCAAGGTGATGCAAGACGCGATTGACGCCTTGGTAAAACTGAATTTGGATCAAGCCAGCGCGGACGGAGTAGCCTCCGAGCAGGCTTATACCAGCGCGCTCTGGCTGATCATTAGTGTGATTGCTCTAGCGACAGTGGTGACGTTGGCGCTGGCCTTTGCCTTCACCATGAGTATCGTCAAGCCATTGCGCAAGCTGATGGCCGCCACCGACCTGATCGCTAGAGGCGACTTGAGCAAATCCATTGTGGCCGATGGCAAAGATGAGTTCACAACACTGATGGTCTCTTCACGGGCGATGCAAGAAAGCCTCAAAGACACCATCAGCCTGATCGGCCAGTCCTCCACCCAGCTTGCGTCAGCCGCCGAAGAAATGAACGCGGTCACCGACGAGTCGAGCCGTGGCTTGGCCCGCCAGAATGTCGAGATTGAGCAGGCGGCTACGGCGGTAAATGAAATGACAGCTGCTGTCGACGAAGTGGCGCGCAATGCGTCGGCGGCTTCAGATGCTGCCAGCGAGTCGGACGTTTCTGCGCAAGTCGGCGCCAGCAATGTGTTGCGCACGGTGAAGTCGATTGAAGCGTTAAGCGCCACTATTGAAACCACGAGCCAGGAAGTTCAACAACTGGCGGTGCAGTCGCAAAACATCAGCAAGGTATTGAGCGTAATCGGTTCTATTGCCGAGCAAACCAATTTGCTGGCGCTGAACGCGGCCATCGAAGCGGCGAGGGCGGGGGAGCAGGGGCGTGGGTTTGCGGTGGTGGCAGACGAAGTACGCGCACTGGCGCACCGTACTCAGGCATCCACCTCGGAAATCGAGCAGATGATTGCCGGCATCATGCAGGGCACCCAGCAAGCGACCACTGCCATGCAGCAAAGCCGCTCGCAAGCCCACGAAACACTAAGCATCGCCCACGAAGCAGGGGCCGCTATCAGTCAGATCACGACCTCAATCAACCGCATCAATGAGATGAACCTATTGATTGCGACTGCTTCCGAAGAGCAGGCAGAGGTGGCGAGATCGGTGGATCAGAACCTAGTCAGCATTCGTGACCTATCAATCCAGAGTTCCGCCGGCGCCCACCAAACAGCGGCGGCCAGCGCTGAGTTGTCGCGGCTGGCGATTGATATGAACCAGTTGGTGACGCGCTTCAATGTTGGCTGAGGCCTTGAGCACGCTTGGCGTCATTGGACACGCTATACCTTGAGACGCCGCGCACGAAACCGGCGCAGTCACTTCAGTGTCAACGAGCTAGCCGTGGTGCAGTGCCGGTACGCTAACCATGGCAAGCAACGCAGTGTTTTTAGTGCAAGCCATCCGCTGAGCAACGGTTGACCATTTAGCAATACAACTAAAAGGCTCCCTCCATTTAAGAGGGAGCATTCGGTGAACACCCAACTAGCCCACCCGTATTACAACCTTGCCCAAGGCGCTACCCGCGGCCAAATACGTGTAAGCAAGTGAAGCTTCATCAAAGCCGAATTCCCGCGCAACGACAGGTTTAATGCCTCGGACTTCTACGAAGTTTGCCAACTGCTCAAGCATTTCCCGGCTGCCCACCTGCACCGCAGTGAGTGTCTTTGCGCCAAAGATTAAGCTGTGCGGCTCAATTTTGGCCCCGCCGAAACCACTGAGACCACCGATCACTACAACTTTACCGCCTGGCTTCACCGCCGCGATTGAGCGAGGCAATGTCTGCTCACCACCGACCTCTAGCACAAGGTCTACGCCTTCGCCTTTTGTAAGGTGCAGAACTTCGTCCTGCCACTCGGGCGTGGTTCGATAGTTAATGCACGCGCGTGCGCCCATCAACTTGGCGGTTTCTAGCTTTTCATCACTTGAAGAGGTGATGATCGGATCAAGGCCGGCCTCCACTGCCAATTGCAGCGCCCAAATAGCCACGCCGCCCGTGCCAAGGATTAAAACGCGAGCGCCTGGTTGAGCTGCCCCCGTTACAAACAGCGCATTCCACGCAGTAACACCGGCGCAGGTTAGCGTCGCTGCCTGACTATCGGACAAACCATTTGGGGCTAACACCAACGCCTGCTCCGACACTACGAGCTCTTGAGCAAGGGTGCCGTCGGAATTCGCACCGTAAGTAACGGACGTTTTTTCACTAGAAACTGGGCCATCTAGCCAAAGGGGGAAAAACGTCGTCATAACACGGTCGTTCAGCGCAAATCGTTTTACCTGCGCTCCCAGTTCCACCACGAAACCAACCGCATCACTCAAAGGCACGGTGGGCTGAGCAGATACGTCGTCGTAACTGCCTCTGGCGACTTGAATATCCCGAAAATTTAAAGCAGTGGCGCTCACTGCAACACGTACGTCGTGGGGACCTAAAGGCTGACTGGGACGCTGAGTCTGTTCAAACGCGTAAGGATTGGAACCTGCAACCAGTGTTTGTACACGCATAGGTACTCCAAGCATTTATTTTGCATGGTTATAGACGAGATATTACGCGGCGAAGGGGGGCACGACATTCACTTGTTTGCGCGCCGCGTGTAGCTATACGTCATTCCTAGCCATTTAACGGGGGCACTTCCGGCTACGGTGAAGTACTGCGACTTTCTCTCGTGGTTCGCATCCTCTCGCACAATGGTTTGTTCCATTCGCCACAATTGCCCGATTGCACTGGCGCCGATGACATTCGCATTAGCAAACGGCAAAAAACTCATGAAAATATGTTGTTCCGGGTCTGCGTCTAGGCTGTAGGCAGTCATCATTCCGTCTGGAACACGGCCGTCCATTGACATGTATTGCCAGCGCCCTTCAAGTCGGTTGAACGTTAAAAAGTCAGCACGGGTGAAGCTGGCTCCCGGCGCGCCAGGCACGGTATGCAACACCTCTTCGAGCATAGGCCCGATCATTCGGCGTTCGGCCACCAAACCGGTAAGCACGACAGGCTTAGCCCCCGGTTTTTCCCAGCTTGTAATAGTGACGTCCCAAGTGCCGGTGCGCTGGACCAACGCCTGAGCTTCAGGGCCGAATTCGTTGAGCTTGTCCAGCACCGACTGCGCATCGGCGGCATTTGCTGTCGCGCCTACAACCATTGTCGACACGCCCAATACAACTCCAGCAACAACTAAAATCCGCTTACGTTTCATGTGAGTACCATTGAATAGAAGTAGGTGCGCGGGGCGACAAACACTCGCCAGCTCTGCGTGTAAGTGAGTAACTTCGCGGTCGGCGTTTATGGACAACCGCTGGAATTAAGTCTATTAACCACTGGTATTAGGATAAATGGCGTTATAGCCATTGCTCTCACAACCAGGAGTAGTTAATGGATCGCCTCGCCAGCATGGCCACGTTTGTCAAAGTCGTCGAAATGGGCTCATTTGCGGGCGCGGCTACATCCTTGACGATGTCCCCTCAGATGGTCGCCAAACACATTGGCTACCTGGAGGCGCGGCTTGGAACACGTCTTCTTAATCGCACCACGCGGCGACAAAATCTCACCGAGATCGGCAAGACCTACTACGAACGTTGCAAGGTCGTGTTAGCGGAGGCGGAGTGGGCGGATGCCGCCGGCGATAACGCTAAGGGCGTTCCGCGTGGGCGCTTACGCATAAATGCGCCTGTCTCGTTCGGCACTTACACATTGATGCCGTTGCTGACTCGCTACATGCGCCAGTACCCGGAGGTCGAGGTCGAGCTAGTACTCAGCGACCGTTATGTGGACCTTATCGAGGAAGGATTTGAGGCCGTTTTCCGCATAGGCCAACTCGCCGAATCTGCGCTGACGGCGCGGCCTCTGCGTCCTTTTCGGATACTTGCCTGCGCATCACCCACGTACCTGCAGGAGCGGGGAACGCCCGACGATCCGGCAGACCTCAAGGGGCATGAGTGCCTTGGTTTTTCAGGTACTAGGGGGGTGTCGAGCGATTGGCAGTTTGTGCGTAATGGTCGAAAAATCAGCGTGCCCGTGCGTAGCCATCTCCAGGTGAATAATGCCGCCGCGTTATTGACTGCGGCGCGAGAGGGGTTGGGAATTGCGCTCCTGGCTGAAGATTTGGCGCACGCATCCATCGCCAGTGGGGCTCTCGTACGCATTTTGCCGGGGTTTGATACACCGTCGCGCCCGATGCATCTGCTGTTTCATGCTGATAGACGTTTAACCACTAAGTTGCGCAGCTTTGTGGACGTGGTCTCGCGGGAGCTCGGGCTTGAGGTGCGCGACCAGCGTGACTTCAATCTGCCTCATCGCGGGGCATAGCTCGGCAGCGAGTTTATCTGCAGCGTGTGTGGGTGAAACGCCTCGGCCCACACGGGTAAATAAGGGATCACCAAATTTTTCCCGCAGTTTCGCCAAAGAGTTGCTGACGGCAGGCTGTGTCACGCCCAGGCTCTTCGCGGCGAGGGTCAGACTTCGCTCTTTATAGATGCGCAGAAAAACCAAAAGCAGATTCAGGTCCAGGCCTTCAACGGTGTCTTCGCAAATGATCATTGCAGCGTCCTCGACCTCGCTTTAAAGGCGCACTTCCAGCGATTTTGCCAGTTGCGCAATGGTGTCTTCACGGCGTTTAAAAAAATGAATCTGGCCCAGTTTCTGGCAGGTAATCAGTCCTGCACGCTGCAGCGTGGCAAGGTGGCCTGACACTGTTGATTGAGCCAGCGCACATTTCCGTTCGATCTGCCCGGCACAGACTCCCAACAAGAACGCGTGTTCTTGTTGGGGGAAGTGGGTTTCCGGATCGCGCAGCCAGCCGAGAATTTGCCGGCGCAGGGGATTGGCCAGAGCCTTCAGAACCAGATCGACGTTAGCAACTGGAACTTTGCTGTCCATTGTTCGCGCACTCAGACGACATTCAACAGGGGCTTGAGCCACTGAACAAAATCACCAACCTCTTCGGACGTGATTTCATGACCCATGTCGTACAGATGCGTCTCATGTTTCACGTTGAGACGGGTCAACCAGGCATCGGCTTTTTGTGCCCATGAAACAGGAAGCTTGTTGTCGTCATGACCGTGGGCAATGAATGCTGACAGCGAGCTCAAGGCCTGTGTACTGGCAACGCGCGGGGCAAGTTCCGGCAAAATGCGTCCGCTGAGAACGCCAAAGCCCGCTACACAATGTGGCGCACTCAGACCAACACTGGCGCTGAGAATACCGCCTTGACTGAAGCCGGCGATAACCGTTGGCAAGGACGGCAACGCCGTTACGAATTGCACCAGTTTCTGTCGGCTGGCTTCAGCCTGTTCTTCGACGATCACCGGACCGTCATGGGTAAAGTTCACTTGAAACCAGGCAAAGCCTTCAACGGCTATTTGCAGGCGGCTGCGCACCAACAGCACTTCGACTTCTTCTGGGATGAGACTGGCAAGGCTTGCCAAATTGGTTTCATTGCCGCCCACACCATGCAACAGAACAAGCCTGGCGCGGGGCGCTGCTGCGTTTATCACACGGCGATAGAGCAGGCCGGATTGAGGCTCTTGCTGAAGGTCTGAAATAGCCAGGGGGGCATTCATGGTCGAGAGTCTCCAAAATGGAATGATTAAGAGGCGGTGTTGAACAAGTAGCTGTCCATGGCCAATACGCCGTGGGCGATGCCGCCCTCCAGCACATCGACGCGGTAGTGTTCGCCGGCGGCGCCGAGAGCGAAAAATAATGGCAAGAAGTGTTCGTCGCTGGGGTGCGCACGCTCGGCTTGTGGGGCGGTGCTGCGGTAGTCGAGCAGCGCAGGCAGGTCGCCGGCCTCCAAGGCGTCACGGGTCCAGTCGGCGAACCGCGCCACGTACTCAGCCGGGTCGCCATCGTTGCCGCGGAATTCATACAGGTTGTGGGTCAGGCTGCCGGAGCCAATGATCAACACCCCTTGCTCGCGCAGGGGCTTCAACGCTTGGCCCAATTCCCAGGCACCTTGCGGGTTGAGCGGGTAGGGCATGGACACCTGAACAACCGGAACGTCGGCGTTTGGCAGCAGGTGCAGCAGCGGTACCCAGGCGCCGTGGTCCAGACCGCGGTTTGCTTCGGTACTGGCCGTAATGCCACTTCGAGACAGCAGGTGGCAAATGTGCGAAGCCAGCTGTGGCTCACCGGGCGCCGGATATTGCAGCTGATACAGCGCTTGAGGAAAACCACCAAAGTCGTGAATGGTTTCTGGCTTCGCGCTGCTGCCAACCCGCACACCACCACGGGTCATCCAGTGCGGCGAGACGATGACAATAGCGGTAGGGCGTGGCAGCGAACGGCCAAGCTCAGCCAATCGTGCGCCGGCCAGGCCGGGCTCGATGGCAAAGGTCGGCGCGCCGTGGGACACGAACAGCACGGGAAAGGCCTGGCTCATGATGGAATCCTGTTTAGGGGGTTACTGGGCATGGGCCAAAGTCTATAGATTCAGTTTCGGAGATAAATACGTGGCTTTGTGAATAACCGTTCCGCTGGGTGAGACAATCGAGCGTGGCGACCGTAGCGCTGACGTCTACCCATTGGCGAGCTCAGGGTCGTTTTTCCGAGCGTTTTCCTTGGTTAGCATGGCCGCCTCTCTTTACTTCGAGCGCCCATGTCCACCCCTTCTCAGCCCCTTAAACCCATCCTGCTGGCCTGTTGCTTAGGTTTTCTCGTAGTCCAGCTCGACGTCAGCGTGGTCAACGTAGGCCTCGGTGCTCTTAAACAGGCCTTTGATACCGACCTTACCGGTTTGCAGTGGGTGATCAACAGCTACGCCCTGGTGTTCTCGGCGTTGCTGATACTGGGCGGCGCCTGCGGTGATAAGTGGGGGGCGAAAACTGCCTACACCGTCGGCTTTGCCGTGTTTACCCTCGGTTCCATTGGCTGCGGGCTGGCCGAGAACATGCCGATGCTGATTGCTATGCGCCTGGTACAAGGCGTAGGCGCGGCGTTTTTGGTGCCGACGTCGCTCACGCTTATTCGCATCTCTTTTGCAGACCCGCAACGGCGCAAATCGGCCGTGGCACTGTGGGGCGCATGCGGCGGCATCGCGCTAGCCGCGGGGCCGGTGTTGGGCGGGCTGCTGATTGATTACCTGGGCTGGCGCAGCGTGTTTTTGATTAACGTGCCCATCGGCGTGTTGGCGATCTGGCTTATCAGCCGCTACGTTGCGCCATCGCCACGGGTGGAAAAAAGTGTGGATGCAGGAGGGCAGTTCAGCATCGCTATCTGCCTGGCGTCGCTGACCTATGCGCTGACCGAGTCCAGCGGCCAGGGCTGGACGCTGCTGACGTATTCGGCGCTGGCCATCGCCGTCACGTTCCTGCTGGTATTTGTGTGGGTGCAACGCCATGTAAAGGCGCCGATGTTACCGGCACGCCTGGCTACTAACGCCGGTTTGGTGAGCATGTCGCTGGCCGGGGCGGTGATCAATTTCACCTTCTACGGCACTGTGTTTGTATTTAGCATCTACTTCCAGACTGTGCTGCATTACGACGCCTTTAAAACCGGCCTGTCGTTTATTCCGCTGACGGCAGTGCTCACCCTGTCAACGTTACTGTCCTCGCGAATCGCCCGTCGTGTAAGCGCCAAACGCATCATCACCACCGGCTTTAGCATTCAGGTAATCGGCTTTCTGGCGCTGGCGCAAATCGGCCCGCACTCGTCACTGTGGCTGCTCAACGGCGCCTTGATGCTGGTGGGTATTGGCAGTGCCTGTTCGGTGCCTTCGATCACCAACACCATGCTGGCTTCGGTTTCTCAACACGATGCCGGCATTGCGTCCGGGCTGATGGCCTCGGCCAGGCAGTTGGGCGGGGTGATTGGCGTGGCGGTGTTCGGAACCCTGATCGCCCGAGCCGATGCGGCGGCGTTTGCCCATGGCATGTCCAACGCCATGCTGGTATCGGCAATTACCTTGGTGGCGTGCATTGGCGTAATGACGCTGATTAACCGGGGTAAGGCCTAGTCTCGACCATAGAGCTTCAATAACTCGTCCACCAGGTAGCGAATTTTCGGCCGCGAGTGGTTGCTCTTCGACCACAGGGCATGCACCTCAACCGGTGCTGGCTCGAACGGTTCCAGCACTGTAACCACGGCGTGCGTGGCGATGTCTTTTTCAAACAAACACAGCGGCATCTGGCAGATACCGAGCCCGGCGCGGGTGGCTTCGATCATGGCTTCGGCATCGTCAAACTGGTAGGTAGGCGGCGGCGAGAACTTCACCGGTTGGCCGGCCTGGGTCATCTTCCACGGCATCAGGCTGCCGCGCCGATAGCCGACGATGCCACGATGTTGCGCCAGGTCTTCCAGGGTGAGCGGGGTGCCGTGTTCGGCTAAATAGGCAGGCGATGCGCACGTGACCCAACGGTGCGATGTGAGACGCCTTGCCACCAGGCCGGGCACGCTGTCGACGCTGCCAAAGCGAATGGCCAGGTCGATGCCTTCTTCGGTGAGGTCCACCAATTGGTCACTGAAGGTCAGGGTCAGTTGCAGCTGCGCGAAGCGTTTGCTCATCTCCAGCAATACCGGCAGTACCACTTGTTTGCCAAAGGCCACCGGCATGTCTACTCGCAGACGCCCTGTGGGTACCCCGAGCTTGTTGCCCAGGTTGCCCTCGGTGGCTTTGATTTCTTCCAGCGCGGCAGACCACACGTTGTAGTAGGCCTCGCCATCCGGAGAAAGGGAGAGGCGGCGAGTGGAGCGATAAAACAGGCTGGTACCTACCCGCGCCTCCAGCCGCGCAATGGCCTTGCCTACCGCCGATTTGGAAAGGCCCAGCCGTTCGGCCGCCTCAGTGAACGTCGCCGAACGGGCCGTGGCGAGAAAAATATGGATTCCGCTGAAGGAGTCTTCGGAGGTCATGTCCGCATTCCTGAAAGCTTATTCGAGTAGCAAATTATGCTACCTATCTGTGATTTGTAGGCTGTTTATCTGCTTACCGCTCTACCTTAGCATGGCCGCTGACTCCACAACCCTCTGCCTGCACGCGCAGCATGGTTGGCCTTTAGCTCTGTGAGGACGCCCCATGAAAGACGAAGTCATCAGCATTTTTACCCTGCGCCTGGCCCCGGAAAACTTCACCGAGTTCAAAGCCTTGGTTGCCAAAATTGTCGCGGCCACCAGCAAAGAACCCGGCACCCTGATGTACCAATACAGCGTGAACGATGCGCATACCGAGGCTCACATCATTGAGCGCTACCGCGCCGATGCGGTGGTCAGCCATATCGAAGAAACCTTCGCGCCGTACGGGGCCAAATTCCTGGAGTTGGTCGAGATCACCCAGTTGATGGTGTACGGCAACCCAGACGCGCCAACGCGCAAACACCTGGACGCCTTTGGCGCGCAGTACATGAATTCGTTCGACGGTTTCACGCGCTGAGTCGCGTCGCCGGCAGCCACCCCGTCACCCATTCATCAGTCCCTTTTTGGATACACCATGACCCACGTAATTGAAGCCATTACCTCCCGCACCTCGGTCAACAACTACGACCCAACCCATCAGTTATCCGATGCAGAAATCGGCGAGCTGATTGCCTTGGCCACTCAAGCGCCCAGCGCGTTCAATGGCCAAAACTGGAAATTCATCGCGGTGCGCACGCCTGAAGCAAAAGCCCGTCTGCATCCAGCTGCCTACGGCCAGCAAAAAGTGTTGGACGCTGCCGTGACCTTTATCGTGTGCGGCAAACTGGCCATTCAAGAGACATTGCCAGCGGCACTGGCTTCGGCAAAAACGGCCGGTATTCTCGACGACGCCACGTACGAGGGCTGGGTAGGCGCAGCAAGCAACATGTACGGGCCAAACGCTGTGTTGCAACGCGACGAAGCGGTCCGTTCGGCGTCGCTGGCGGCCATGACGTTGATGCTGGCAGCCCAAGGGCTGGCCCTGGGCTCCTGCCCGATGATTGGTTTTGATGCCGCCGCCGTCACTGAAGCCTTCAACCTTGAGCCCGCCGATGTGCCGGTCATGCTGGTCACCGTCGGGCGTGCCGCTGCAGACAACTGGCCGAAAAAACCGCGTCTGGCTGTTGCTGACGTACTGAGCTTTGCGTAAGCCATTCGCAGGCTGAACGGGGTGCCTGGTCGTAACGACCGGGCACCAGCGTTTTCGAGACAGAACGCTGGGGAGATGAATAGATGAACGTCACCGTCTATTGCCTAGATCACGACGATGCCCTGGAGCGTCGCCTGGCACATTACGAGGCGCACAAGGCGTACCTCAATACGGCGCCGATCAAAACGCTTATCTCGGGTCCGCTGACCACGGCGGACGGCATCACCATGATTGGCAGCTTCTTTCTCTATGAAGCCGACAGCCTTGAAGCGGTTACCCGCTTCCTGCAAGAGGACCCCTTTAACCAGGCGAACGTCTGGGCGTCTATCGACGTGCGACCCTTTATCAAGCGTGTCGACAACCGCTGAGGTTTCTTCCTCAGCGTTCATCTGCTTACTCCCATGCGGTTAATGGGACAGCAGATCGCCAATCGACTCCGCCGCCAACTGATAGGAGCGGCAACGCGCGGCTGAATCGTAGATACGCGCATCGATCATCAACTCGTCTACGCCGGTGGTGGCGATGAATTCGCGCAGCCACGCGCCGACGTCCGCTTTATCCCCGATAGCCGTACAGGCCATGGCCTGGTCGAGTCCCTGTCGGTCCCTTGCTGTGACGCTTGCCAGGTAGCCTTCCTCCGGCGCCGGCAGCAGCGTTGGACGCCCTGCGTGCAGCCTTACCACCCATTGTTGATGAGAGCTGGCCAGATACTGCGCCTGGGCGCGTGTATCGGCGGCTATAACATTCACCCCGGCCATGGTGTACGGCTGCTGCAAGTACTCGGAGGGGCGGAAATTTTCTCGGTAATGGGCCAGGGCGTGCATCAGCATTCGTGGCGCAAAGTGCGAGGCGAACGCGTAGGGCAGGCCCATCCGTGCCGCCAGATCGGCACCCTGCAGGCTGGAGCCCAGAATCCACATCGGTATGTCGTGACGGCCAGGCAGGGCGTGCACAGCTTCACGGCCATTGTCTTCCAGGTAGTCGCGCACCTTCTGTACGTCCTGGGCAAAATCCCGTTCCGGGGCAAGACCACGAATGGCGCGCACTGTCGCGCCGCCGCTACCGGGTGCGCGGCCGAGGCCAAGGTCGATGCGGCCGGGGAACAAGGTCTCCAGCGTGCCGAACTGCTCGGCCACAATCAGCGGCGAATGATTGGGCAGCATCACGCCGCCTGCGCCGACGCGCAGCGTGCGGGTAGCGGCGGCCAGGTGTTGCACGATCAGCGGCGTGGCCATGGAACCGATGCCGGGCAAATCATGGTGCTCGGCAATCCAGTAGCGGTTGTAACCGTGTTGTTCAACGTGGCGTGCCAGTTGGCGAGCGCCTTCCAGGGTGTCGGCGTAGGTTTTGCCTTCGCCGATCATCATCAGGTCCAGCACAGACAGTGCAGTCATAACAACTCCAGTTCGATTGAGGCCAGCGCTGTCGCGCCGTGCCCGGAATTAGCGGTTGAGCGGGATATCGGCCCAGTTCGGATGGCGGGACAGACGCTGCTGAATACCGCGCATGGCGCTGAGCGAACGCTGCAGTTTCAGGTACACATCGCCGCCGTAATCCCAGCCAAGTACACCAATGCGGCCGCTGTAACCCAGGCGAGACAGGGCTCCGAGCAAGGCAAAATTATCCAGCTCGCCGCGATCTGGCGGTTCCATGGTGGCTACGCCGCCCCAACCGAGTGGCGACAGCGCTGAGCCGGAGGTGGTGACTTGCATAAGCCAGGGCGCCATAGCGTCCAGGCAGCCCTGCAAATCACCTTCCTGGCTGGCGTACCAGTGGTAACCGTTGAACACTGCGCCCAGGCGCGGGTGGTGAAAGTAATTGCACAGGTCCACCACCTGAGCGGTGGTTTGCGTCACGTGGTTGCGATGTGGATACAACGCCAAACGCAGGCCTCGGCGCTCCACAATCGGCAACAAACCTTCGATCACGGCCAGGATCGCAGGTAGGCCGTTAACCGAGGTTTGCACCGCCAATTCGATTAGCTCAACGCCCTCAACCGACTCCACGATTCGACGAACCAAGGCGTCGTTGCGCCCCTCGTGCAGCACCAGGTACAGCGCGGCGATATCCAGGCCGTGCCGGTCTTTGACGTGCCTGAGTTGGCTCAAGTCGGTCAGCGGGGTGCCACCCCAGGCAGCGACGGTAATGGCATCAAAGCCCACTTCGGCGACCATCTCGCACTGCGCCTGGAAGCTATACACGCCCATGGACGTATAGAAAAACGAGTCCAGGGCATGAATAGGATTGGCGCCGTTCACCGTGGGAAGTCCGTCATCAACGCCCAATGCGGGTTGCGCGCCAGGCGCTGCTCCATAGAGCGGAACGCGTTGAGCGAGCGGCTGAGGTTGCCATGCACATCGCCGCCCATGCTCTCCCAACCCAGAAAGCCGACCTGGCCCGAATAACCACGGCGCTGCAAAGCGCCCAGCAGCACAAAATTATCCATCTCGCCCTCATCCAGCGGCTCGATAGTGGCGGCGCCACCCCAGCCCAATGGCGAGAGCCGGCAACCGGCGATATTTACCTGTTTCAGCCACGGCCACAGAGCGTCCAGACGCTGTTCCAGTTCGCCTTCCTGGGTGGCGAACCAGTGATAACCATTGAACACAATGCCCAGGCGCGGATGGTTGAAACGCTCGCAGAGTTGCACGGCTTCGGTTGTCGTTTGCATGCCGTAGCGAATGTGCGGGTACAGGGCGATGTGCAGGTTGCGCCGTTCGCAAATCAGCAGCAGACGCTCCAGCATGCGCACGTCCTGTTCCTGCACCTTGTCGCCGGAATGCAACGCCAGTTCGATGGTGTTGCAACCTTCGATGGTCTCGAACAGGTTAGTCAGCCACACCTCAAGGCCCTGGCGGTAGATGGCATAGACACCGCCGACATCGAGGCCCCATTGGGCCTTTACCTCGGGCAAGTTATTGAGCTCATTGCTCCAGGACGAGACGGTGATGCCCTGATAACCCAGTTCGGCGAGCATTTCGCATTGCACCGCTAACGGGTAGGTGCCGAGCTTGGTTTGGAAAATAAAATCCATGGCGTGCGCAGCAAGTTGCATATCAGCGGCTCCGTGGCGCAGAAGAGGTGGCCAGGGCCGGCTCCAGGCTCGGGAAGTGCGGCAGGATGTATTCGCCCATCTCGTCGATCACTTCGGCAGCGGGGCGTTGTTGGGGCTTGAAGTTCAGGGCCACATGATTGACGCCTTGGTCTTGCTGGCGGCGCCATAGGTCGATCAGGGTGTTACGTCCGGCGCGCAGCACGCGGCCGGTTTGCAGGGGCAGGTTGGGGTCGGCCGCCAGGTCGAAAAAGGTGCCGTAACCGTAGGGTTTGAACGGTTGGCCACGGCTGGCGGCTTGCCAACGGTTGATCATGTCGGGAATTTTTGCCGGGTCGGTGAAGTACCACAGCACACCGTCGGTGTTTTCTGCGATCCACTCCATGCTCTGGCCGGCCATGCCCACCACAATGGTCGGCAGGCGCGGCGCCACAGGTTTGGGCACCAGGTCCAGGTTGCCAGTCAGTTCGCCGTAATAAGCGGAACCATGCACCGGCCAGGCGCGCTCTGTGGCGGCACGAACCACCGCCAGCGCATCACGGAAACGGTCGGCGCGGTTATCGAAATCCGCACCAAAGGCCGGGTATTCCACCGGCCGGTCGCCCGTGGCCAGGCCCAGAATAAAACGCCCACTCAGCAGTTGATCGACGCTCGCCGCCTGCTTGGCAACGATCAACGGATCGCGCAGCGGCAGCACGATGCCGGCTGTGCCGATGGCGATTTTTTCGGTGACGGCGGCGAGGTAGCCGGCATACACCATGGGGTCGATCACCTGGCCGACGTCACCAAAATTTGGGTCGTAGAACGGCACGTCGCGCAGCCAGATGGCCGAGAAACCGGCCTGGTCAACCGTGCGAGCCATGTCGGCATGATTGGCCAGGGTTGGGCCGGGGCTATCGGGGTAACTTTCCAGCGGTGCGATAAAGCCAAAGGTCAGATGCCCGGGTTGAAACACGCGGGCAAAGCCGCGGTGCTCGGCCAGCTCTTTAGGGAGTTCGGGATAGGTCATGGATACCTCGACACAAACGAGAGACGCAGGGCAAACGAGGCCCCAGTCAGGATGCCAGCGACTATAGGGGGCCGAGCACGAAAGAAAAATAAGCTAGAATTCCAAACATTGCGGAATGTAAGGATGTAATGGTGAGTGCAAAAATGGATCAACTGGGCGCGTTGTCGGCGTTTGTGCATGCGGCCGATGGGCGAAGTTTTACCGAAGCAGGGCGGCGATTAGAGGTGTCGTCATCGGCGATTGGCAAAGCGATCACCAAGTTGGAAGAACGGTTGGGAGTCCGGCTGTTTCATCGCTCAACTCGGGCGATCACCCTTACAGCCGAAGGCGCATTGTTTCTCGAGCGCTGTCACCGCATCTTTGCTGAGCTGGAAGTGGCCGAGCGTGAACTGACCCAGGCCGCGGGCAACCCTCAAGGCAAACTACGCATCAGCCTGCCGCAGTTGGGCATGCGCTTAATGCCGCACCTGATCGCCTTTCAGCAGACCTATCCTGCCGTCGAGTTGGAGCTGGACTTTAGCGATCGCCTGGTGAATGTCATCGAAGAAGGCTTTGACGCCGTGATGCGTATTGGTGAAGTGCAGGACTCACGGCTGATGATGCGCAGGCTCAACGGCTTCAGCCACCGCCTGGTGGCCGCGCCGGAGTACTTGAAAGCGCGCCGTGTGCCCAAGACCCCCGAGGACTTAAGCGCCCACGCCTGCCTGCACTACCGCTACCCCTCCAGCGGCAAGTTGGACTCCTGGCCGCTGTACGCCGATGGCAAACAGATACACCTGGACCTGCCGCAAACCGCCGTCACCAATGCCATCGACCCGTTACTGGCCATGGCCGAAGCCGGGCAGGGTATTGCCTGTTTGCCGGACTTTATCGTCGCCCTGGCGATCGAAGAAAAACGCTTGGTGCCGTTGTTGGACAGCTACATTCAAGACCGCCGCACCCTCAGCATTTTGTGGCCTTCTAGCCGCCAGCCATTGCCAAAGATAAAGGTGTTTGTCGATTTTCTAGCAGCGCGGTTAATGCCTTGAGCACCACAGCGCCATCCCGTGAACAGGCAGGCGCGCCCGCGCTGTTGGGGATGGACGCCAAGCCCCAAAGCAAGGACCTTCTGATGGTTAACGCTGCGCCTCCCGAATCATATTCCTTGCAATCACCACCTGCTGAATCTGCGTGGTGCCTTCATAGATGCGGAACAACCGCACATCACGGTAGAAGCGCTCAATGGCGTACTCGCTGACGTAGCCCGCACCGCCATGAATCTGCACGCAACGGTCTGCCACGCGGCCGCACATTTCGGTGGCAAACATCTTCGCGCAGGAGGCTTCGGTGCTGACATTGTTGCCGTCGTCACGCTTGCGCGCTGCGTCCAGCACCATGCACTTGGCCGCGTAAATTTCGGCTTTGCTGTCGGCGAGCATGGCTTGAATAAGCTGGAATTCGGCGATGGGTTGGCCGAACTGCTTGCGGTCCAGGGCGTAGTGCAGGGCGTCGTCGAGCATACGTTCGGCGGCGCCAACGCTGAGGGCCGCGATGTGTAGACGGCCTTTGTCCAAGACTTTCATCGCCGTTTTAAAACCAACGCCTTCTACGCCGCCGATGAGTTGGCTGGCGGGCACGCGGGCGTTGTCGAAAATCACGTCGCAGGTGTGGGCGCCTTTGTGGCCCATTTTGTGGTCGGCTTTGCCCAGTACAACGCCAGGGGTGCCGCGCTCAACAATAAAAGCGCTGATGCCGCCAGAACCTTTGATGGCCGGGTTGGTGCGCGCCATGACGGTGTAGATGCCGGCTTCGGGAGCGTTGGTGATAAAGCGTTTGGTGCCGTTCAGAACGTAAAAATCACCGTCGCGCACGGCGGTGGTTTTTAACGAGCCGGCATCGGAGCCGGCGTCTGGCTCCGTCAGGCAGAAGGAGCTGAGCAGCTCGCCGCTGGCCAGTATGGGCAGGTAGTGCTGGCGTTGTTGTTCGCTGCCGTCGAGCAAGATGCCGATAGAGCCAATGCCGTTGTTGGTGCCGATGTAGGAGCGAAACGCCGGCGAGGTACGACCCAGTTCAAAGGCGATATTCACCTCTTCTTCCATGGTCACGCCCAGGCCGCCGTATTCCTCGGGAATGGTTAAACCAAACAGGCCCATGTCGCGCATCTGATCGACGATATCGGCAGGAATCGCGTCGGTTTCGGCTACCTCGTTTTCACGGGGAATCAGCACTTCGTTGACGAACTGGCGAAGCGAGTCCACCAGAATCTGCAGGGTTTCGGTATCACGGATCATATGCGCTCCTGTGGCCCACCACGTGGGCCGATTTCGTAAGGGGCGCCGACCCCTGAACCGTTAGCGGGCAGCGGCGCCAATGTTGTTAACCATGTTGATCAGGCGAGGCCCGATGTCGTCTGCAAGCGTGTCCCGGGGCAGTTGAAAGCTCGGGCCACCGCAGTTGAAGGTCAGTAACCCGAACTGCGGGTGTAACAGCGGCACAGCAACGGAGTTGACGTCGCGGTGCCATTCGCCGATCGACAGGCAAAAGCCGTAATCGGTGTAATCGCGAAACGCGCGGTCCAGGCCTTTGCGAATGGCAGGCCATTGGTCCGCATCGCGCTGGCGAATGTGGTCGAGCAGAAACTCCCGCTCGCTTTCCGGCATCGCTGCCAGGCACGCACGGCCGGCCGAGCTTTGCGCCAGGGGCAGGTAACTGCCGATCTGCCGGCGCATCGTGGTGTTGCCTTGGCCTTGCACCACATCCAGATAAACCATCTGCAAACGGTCCCGGGCGGCCATCGCCACGGCGGCTTGCGCGTGATTGGCCAGTTCTTCCATCAGCGGATGGGCCACCGAGCGAATCGACAGGTTGGTCAGCATGGCGTAGCCAAATCCCAACACGCCGACATCCAGTTGGTACTTGCCCGAGTGCACTTCACGCTTGAGGCAGCCCAGGCGCATCAGGGTGTTGGTCAAGCGCGTGACGGTCGGTTTCGGCAGCCCCGTCATGCGCGCCAAATCCTGGTTACCCAGCACGTTGTCACGCGGGGTAAAGCAGCGCATCAGCTCCAGGCCGCGAGCCAGCGCAGTCACAAACTGGCCGCCGGCTTCGTCCTCGCCGAGCGCTGTGGCCGGGTCGAGCATGCCCATCTTCAGTAAGCCGATTTCATCCGCTCCGGTGCTGCTCTCAGCGTTTTGCTGATCCGCTTTGTTGCGAGCCATGGTAGAACCCCACTTTCGGCAAATGCAAGAAAATAAAACCGTGTTTCGTCTAGCGAAATTATAGATCAGGTGGATTTGAAATTGAAACTCTGTTTTTATGTTTCGTAAGTAGCTGTAAATAAACACGTTAATTAAATAGTTTGGATTTTTGGTTTACATAAAAACCAGGCCGTCTCTATGATAATTCGTAAATACGGAATGCAGTTTCGTATAGCGAAACACTTTTAGAGGTGGGTATGAGTCAGCAACCTGAATCTGTAGTGCATCTGGATATTCGCCAAGACGGTGTCGCCGTTGTGCGCATCGACCGGCCAGAAGCAAAGAACGCCCTTAATGGCGCTGTGCGCGAACAACTGGCGGAACACTTCCGTGCCGTGGCCCGTAACCCGCAGGTGCGCGCCATCGTGTTGACTGGCGGTAAGAAGTGCTTTGTAGCGGGGGCGGACATCCGCGAGTTCGCCCAAGCCAGCGCCATCGAAATGTACCTGCGCCACACCGAGCTGCTATGGGAAGCCATCTCGCGCTGCCCTAAGCCGGTTATCGCGGCGGTCAACGGTTTTGCCCTAGGTGGCGGCTGCGAGCTGGCTATGCACTGCGACATCATCGTCGCCGGCGCCTCGGCGCGCTTTGGTCAGCCCGAAGTAAAGCTCGGCCTGATGCCGGGGGCGGGCGGCACCCAGCGGCTGATTCGCGCGGTGGGTAAATTCCAGGCCATGCGCATCGCATTGACCGGTTGCCTGGTGTCCGCCCAGCAAGCCTTGGCCATGGGCATGCTCAGCGAAGTGGTGGAAGACGAGCAGACCATCACCCGAGCGCTGGAGCTGGCGGCCGAAATCGCCGCGTTGCCACCGCTGGCAGTCGCGCAAATCAAAGAAGTGATGCTGGCCGGCGCCGACTTGCCGCTGGAAAGCGCCCTGGTGTTGGAGCGCAAAGCGTTCCAACTGCTGTTCGGTTCGCGCGACCAGAAAGAGGGCGCGCAAGCCTTTCTGGAAAAACGCAAAGCGATCTTCTCGGGAGAGTGACCATGACACGCACCATTAAGCAGATGGCCGTAGTCGGCGCCGGCATCATGGGCACCGGCATTGCACAGATCGCCGCGCAGGCAGGCGTGCGGGTCATGCTATTCGACAACCGTGACGGCGCCGCGCAAGCCGCGCGTGACATGTTGAAAGGCACGCTGGATAAGCTGGTAGAGAAGGGCAAGATTGCCGCCGCCGATGCGCAAGCGACTATCGACCGCGTGCAGGTCGCCACCGCCCTTGCCGAGCTGGGCGACGTCGACCTCGTGGTGGAAGCCATTATCGAACGCCTCGACGCCAAACAAGCGTTGCTCGCCGAGCTCGAAGCCGTGGTGGCCGATGACTGCATTCTGGCCACCAATACCTCGTCGTTGTCGGTCACTACCATCGCTCGCCACTGCCGTGTGCCGCAGCGCGTGGCAGGCTTTCACTTCTTCAACCCGGTGCCACTGATGAAAGTGGTCGAGGTCATCGATGGCCTGGCCACCGACCCGCAAGTGGGCGACTGCCTGCAAGCCCTGGCTACGCGCATGGGTCATCGCGGCATCCGCGCCAAAGACACCCCCGGTTTTATCATCAACCACGCCGGCCGTGCCTACAGCACCGAAGCCCTGCAAATCCTTAAGGAAAGCGTTGCCGAACCGGCCGAAATAGACCGAATCCTGCGTGAAGGCCTGGGCTTTCGCATGGGCCCGTTGGAGTTGTTTGACCTGACGGCGCTGGACGTTTCCCACCCGGTGATCGAGTCGATCTACAACCAGTTTTACCAAGAACCGCGTTATCGACCGGCAGCGCTAACCCGGCAAATGCTGGACGCCGGTTATGTCGGCCGCAAAGTGGGCCGCGGCTTCTACCGCTATGCCGACGGCAAGATGATTGATCCGCCCGCGCCACAACCTGTGCCGAGCGTAACCAGCCTGCCACCGGTATGGCTGGGTACCGAGAACAAAGCAGACCACACTCGCTTTAGCGAACTGCTGCAACAACTGGGCGCCCAGGTGGAAGAGGGCGCCCAGCCCAGCGCCGAAGCGCTGTGCCTGTTGGCACCATACGGGCTGGACGCCACCAGCGCCGTTGGCCTGTTTGGCACTGACGCCGCCCGCACCGTGTGCATCGACCCGCTGCTGGACACCGAGCGCTACCGCACGCTGATGCTCAACCCCGCCACCCGCAGCGATATGCGCGACGCCGCCCACGCTCTGCTGGCCAGCGATGGCGTAGGCGTGAGTGTGATCAATGACAGCGTCGGGTTTGTCGCCCAACGGGTGCTGGCGATGATCGTCAACCTCGCCGGCGACATCGTCCAGCAGGGCATCGCCAGCGTTGATGACCTGGACGAAGGCGTACGCCGTGGTCTGGGTTATCCGCAGGGGCCGTTGGCATGGGGCGACAGTGTCGGCCCTAAACGCTTGCACACCGTACTCGAGCGCATGACGCAGCTCACCGGCGACCCGCGTTATCGCCCCGGCCCCTGGTTGCGCCGTCGCGCCACGCTAGGCCTGTCGCTGCGCCATCTCGAACCTTCCCTTAACTGATCGACAACGCCAGGATTTCTCCATGCTCGACGCCTATATCTTCGCGGGTCTGCGCACCCCCTTTGGCCGCCACGGTGGCGCCTTGGCACCGGTACGTCCGGACGACCTGGTGGCCCACGTTATTCGCGAACTGCTGGCCCGCCACGCCATCCCCGGCGAAGCGATTGAAGACGTGATTCTCGGCAACACCAACCAGGCCGGCGAGGACAGCCGCAATATCGCGCGCCACGCCGCGCTGCTCGCTGGCTTGCCAGTGACCGTCCCCGGGCAAACCGTAAACCGCCTGTGCGCCAGTGGCCTGGCCGCGGTGATTGATGCGGCCCGTGCCGTGACGTGCAAAGAAGGCGAGCTGTTTGTGGCTGGCGGCGTGGAAAGCATGTCCCGCGCGCCCTTCGTCATGGCCAAAGCCGAAGCCGCCTATAGCCGCGAGCTGACGGTGTTCGACAGCACCATCGGCGCCCGTTTTCCCAACCCGAAAATCGTCGCCGAGTTTGGCAACGACAGCATGCCGCAGACCGGCGACAACGTAGCCCAGGAATACGGCATTACCCGCGAGCAAGCCGACACCTTTGCCGCCAACTCTCAAGCCCGCTACGAAGCCGCGCGCAGTACAGGTTTCTTCCAGGACGAACTGCTCGCCGTGAGCGTGCCCACCGGGCGTAAAACGCCGCCCAACGTGGTGGAGCACGACGAACACCCGCGTCCGCAATCGGACCTGGCCGCGTTGGCGCGCCTCAAGCCGCTGTCCGACGGTGGCGTGGTCACTGCCGGCAACGCCTCTGGAGTTAACGACGGCGCCGCGGCGTTGTTGATTGGTTCAGCCGCCGCTGGCCAGCGCCACGGCCTGGTGCCGATGGCGCGCATTCTATCTGCCGCAGCCGCCGGCGTTGCCCCGCGAATCATGGGCGTCGGCCCAGTGGAGGCGATTAACAAAGCCCTGGCGCGCGCCGAATTGACCTTGGCGGACATGGACATCATCGAAATCAACGAAGCCTTCGCCAGTCAGGTGCTGGGTTGCCTGAAGGGCCTCAACGTTGCCTTCGACGACCCACGGGTAAACCCCAACGGTGGCGCCATCGCCGTGGGCCACCCACTGGGCGCTTCTGGCGCGCGACTGGCCCTGAGCACCGCGCGCGCTTTGCAACAAAGCGGCAAACGCTACGCCGTGGTCAGCTTGTGCATCGGCGTCGGCCAAGGCCTGGCGATGGTCATCGAACGTGTGTAAACGCACGCAAGCAAAGGTGAATTGAAATGGGTGCTTTGACTGGATTTCGCGTGCTGGATCTAAGCCGCGTGTTAGCCGGCCCCTGGTGCGGCCAAACCCTGGCCGACCTGGGTGCCGAAGTGATCAAGATTGAACGCCCCGGCGCGGGCGATGACACCCGTGGCTGGGGCCCGCCCTGGATGAAAGGACAGAACACCGAGTCCTCCGGCGAGGCGTCGTACTACCAATCAACCAACCGCGGCAAACTGTCGGTGGCGCTGAATATCGCCAGCGCCGAAGGGCAAGAAATGATCCGCGCCCTGGCCACCAGCTGCGACGTGCTGATCGAAAACTACAAGGCCGGCTCCCTGGCCAAGTACGGCCTGGACTACGCCAGCCTCGCCGCCATCAATCCGCGCCTGGTGTACTGCTCGGTGACCGGTTTTGGCCAGACCGGCCCGCGTGCTGCAGAGCCCGGTTATGACTTCATCATTCAAGGCATGGGCGGCCTGATGAGCATCACCGGTGAGCGCGACGACTTGCCCGGTGGCGGCCCGCAAAAAGTCGGTGTGGCGTTTGCCGACCTGATGACCGGCCTGTACTCCACCGTTGCCATCCAAGCCGCCTTGCTCAGCCGGGAAAAGACCGGCCTTGGCCAGCATATCGACATGTCCTTGCTCGACGTACAGGTCGCCACCCTGTGCAACCAAAGCCAAAACTACCTGGCCTCTGGCAAACCCCCAGGCCGCTACGGCAACGCCCACGCCAACATCGTGCCCTACCAAGTGTTCCGCGCCAGCGACCGCGACTTCATCATCGCCTGCGGCAACGACTCGCAGTTTGTCGCGCTGTGCAACGCCATTGGCTTGCCCGATCTGCCGAAAGACCCACGCTTTGCCCGCAACGCCGACCGTGTCAGCAACCGCGAAGCAATCGTCGCCATTCTGGCCAAGCATTTTCTCGGCGGCAGTGCGGACGAGTGGGTAGGGCGCATTCACCCGCAGGGCGTGCCGGTCGGCGCCATCAACAGCATCGCCCAGGCCCTGGATGAACCGCAGGTGCTCGCCCGCAACATGCTGGTGAACATTCCGCATCCGCTAAAGGCCGACTTCGTCACCGTGGGCAGCCCGATCAAGTTGTCAGGCACCCCGGTCGAATACCTACGCCCGGCGCCGATGCTGGGCGAGCACACCGATGAAGTGCTCAAGCGCGAGCTGGGTTTGGACGATGAACGCCTGGCGCAGCTCAAAGCCCAAGGCGTTATCGAGCAGCTCGGCAAACCCTGATTTTTCCAACTGGAGCCTTTATGAAAGTCCTCGTAGCGATCAAGCGCGTGGTTGATTACAACGTCAAAGTTCGCGTCAAAGCGGACAACTCCGGCGTTGATCTCGCCAACGTCAAAATGTCGATGAATCCCTTCTGCGAAATCGCTGTGGAAGAAGCCGTCCGCCTGAAAGAAAAAGGCGTGGCTACCGAGATCGTCGTGGTTTCCATCGGCCCGAACACTGCTCAAGAGCAACTGCGCACTGCGCTGGCTCTGGGCGCTGATCGCGCCATTCTGGTTGAGTCAGCAGACGAGCTGAACTCGCTCGCTGTGGCCAAACTGCTGAAAGCGCTTGTTGATAAAGAGCAGCCTCAGCTGGTCATTCTCGGCAAACAAGCCATCGACAGCGACAACAACCAAACCGGCCAAATGCTCGCTGCCCTGACCGGCTACGCGCAGGGCACCTTCGCCTCCAAGGTTGAAGTGGCTGGCGACAAGGTTAACGTCACCCGCGAAATCGACGGCGGTCTGCAGACCGTTGCGTTGAACCTGCCGGCGATCGTGACCACCGACCTGCGCCTGAACGAACCGCGCTACGCGTCGCTGCCGAACAT